>JACPIS010000019.1 GCA_016187925.1 Opitutia bacterium
GAATCGGAGCTGTTCGGCCACGAGCGCGGCGCGTTCACCGGCGCGGCGGCGGCGCGCCAGGGGCGCTTCGAGCAGGCCGAGGGCGGCACGCTGTTCCTCGACGAGATCGGCGACATGCCCGCCGACCTGCAGACCCGATTGCTGCGAGTGCTGTCGGACGGCAGCTTCTACCGCGTCGGCGGCCAGCAGCCGGTCCGGGCCAACGTGCGCATCATCGCCGCGACGCACCAGAATCTCGACGAGCGCGTTCGGCAGGGCCTGTTCCGCGAAGACCTGTTCCACCGGCTGAACGTGATCCGGCTGCGCCTGCCGCCATTGAGAGAACGCCGCGAGGATATTCCGCTGCTGGCGAAGCATTTTCTGCAGAAGAGCGCGCGCGAACTCGGTGTGGAGCCGAAGCAACTGAGCGATGAAGTCCTGCGCTTCCTCGCCGCACAGGACTTCCCCGGCAACGTGCGGCAACTGGAAAATCTGTGCCACTGGCTGGCCGTGATGACACCCTCGCAGCGCATCGAGATCGCCGACCTGCCGCCCGAGTGGCGCGGCGAAGCGGCCGCGGCACCTGGGGGCGACTGGAGCACCGCGCTCGCGCAACAGGCGGGGCTCGCCCTGCAGCGCGGCGAGAACCAGATCATGGGCAGGCTGGCTGCCGAATTCGAGCGCACCCTGATCCTGCAGGCGCTGCACCACACCGGCGGCCGTCGCATCGAGGCCGCGACGCTGCTCGGCATCGGGCGCAACACTCTCACGCGCAAGATACAGGAACTGGGGCTGGAAGATCAGGGCGGGTAATCAAGCCGGAAAAATCATTTCACCACGAAGAACACGAAGGTCACGAAGTAGTTTGCTGTGTCCTTGGCTTTCGTTCTTCGTGCTCTTCGTGACCTTCGTGGTTCAAGGTTTTAGAGATCAACGTTCCAGTCGCTTCAGCAGTTTCTCGTGTATCCCGCCAAACCCGCCGTTGCTCATCACCAGCACCTGGTCGCCTGATCGTGCGGCGGCGGCGATGGCCTCGATCAGTTCGTTGAGGTCGTCCTTCACCACGGCCTTTTCGCCCAGCGGCGCAAGTGACGCAGCGGCGTCCCAGCCGAGGTTTGCGCCGTAGCAGAACACCAGGTCGGCGTCCTTCAGGCTGCCGGGCAGCGCATCCTTCATCACGCCGAGCTTCATCGTGTTGGAGCGCGGCTCCAGCACCGCGAGGATACGCGAGTTCCCGGCCTTGCGGCGCAGCCCGGCGATGGTGGTGTCGATCGCGGTGGGGTGGTGCGCGAAGTCGTCGTAGACGGTGATGCCGTTGACCGTGCCGCGCACCTCCATGCGCCGCTTCACGTTCCTGAATCCGGCGAGCGCCGCCAGGCCCTGCGCGATCGGTACGCCGGCATGGCGCGCGGCGGCGAGCGCGGCCAGCGCGTTCATGCGGTTGTGCTCGCCAAGCAGGTCCCATGCGAGCGTGCCCTGCGGCTCGCCGTTGAGCGTCACGCGGTCGTTTGCGTCGATCTGCCAGCCCTGTCCGCCCCCCTCTCCCGCTTGCGGGAGAGGGTTGGGGAGAGGGGAGCCGAAGGTTTCCACCGGCGTCCAGCAGCCGCGCTTGAGCACGCGCGCGAGCGATTCCTCGCGGCCGTTGCACACGATCAGGCCGTTGCCGGGCACGGTGCGCACCAGGTGGTGGAACTGCGTCTCGATCGCGGCGAGGTCGGCGAAGATGTCGGCGTGGTCGAATTCCAGGTTGTTGAGGATCGCGGTGCGCGGGTGGTAGTGCACGAACTTGGAGCGCTTGTCGAAGAAGGCGGTGTCGTACTCGTCCGCCTCGATGACGAAGAAGGGCGAATCGGTCAGCCGCGCCGAGATGCCGAAGTTTTGCGGTACGCCGCCGACCAGGAAGCCGGGATTTAGTCCGGCGTATTCGAGTATCCACGCGAGCATCGAGGAGGTCGTGGTCTTGCCGTGTGTGCCCGCGACACCCAGCACCCACTTGTCGTGCAGGATGTTCTGCGCGAGCCATTGCGGCCCGGAGGCATAGGGCAGGTTGCGGTTGAGGATTTCCTC
>JACPIS010000020.1 GCA_016187925.1 Opitutia bacterium
CGCATGCTCGACATGGGCTTCCTGCCCGACGTGAAACGCATCGTCGCGAAGGTGCCGAGGGACCGCCAGACGCTGTTCTTCACCGCCACGCTGCCGCCCGAGATCGAGCAGCTCGCCGCCTGGGCGCTGCGCGACCCGTTCAAGATTTCCGTCAGCCGCGAGCGCTCGACCGCCGAGACGATCACGCACGCGTTCTACCCGGTGGTGCAGGCGCAGAAATTCGACCTGCTCGCGCACCTGCTCGAGCAGACGCAGTATCACAGCGTCATCATCTTCTCGCGCACCAAGAGCGGCGCCGACTACGTAGCCAGCCGCCTCAAGCACGCCGGCCACACCTGCGCCGTCATGCACGCCGACCGCAGCCAGCAGGAGCGCATGGACGCGCTTAAAGGCTTCAAGTCCGGCAAATACGAGGTGCTCGTCGCGACCGATCTCGTGGCGCGCGGCCTCGACATCGCCGACGTGTCGCACGTCATCAACTTCGACGTCCCGGAGAACCCCGAGGACTACGTCCACCGCATCGGCCGCACCGGCCGCGCGCAGAAGACCGGCGACGCTTTCACCCTCGTCACCGAGGAGACCTGGCGCGACGCGCGCAGCATCGAGCGCTTCATCGGCCAGACCATCGAGTGGAAGAAAGTCGACGGCTTCAACTACACCTACTCCGGCATCTTCGACGGCGGCGGCATGCCGCAGGCCGCGCCGGAAAAGCCGAAGAGCCGCCTCACCCGCGGCGGCCGGCGCTGAGCCGGCTGGTCGAGTTAACGATTCCTGCAGCGGCGGTCGATGACCGCCGCCGTCCCACAAGAACTCGTTTCGGTCCTCCTTTGGATGTCATCCTGAGCGAAGCGAAGGATCCACGTGCTCGGGCGCGATGCAGGATTCGCACGCGTGGATTCTTCGCTGCGCTCAGAATGACAGGATACGAAGTTGGCGCCGGAAGTCGGGTGCGCTGTGGGATGCCTGCGGTCGATGACCGCCGCTTTTTGTTGGGAAGAACGGTGGTGGCGGCAGCGGGTTGCGACGTCCGCCGAGATTTTCTGCGTCCTTTCGGCGGCCCGTGCGTCTGCCTTGGGTGAATCCAATCACATCCATGAGCCTTCCTTCCTCCGAAACCGTCAAAGATTACGTCCGCCAGCGCTACGGCGCCATTGCCGAGCAGTCCGACGCCGCTGCGCCGTCCGGTTGTTGCGGTGGTGCGCCGAAACAAGACGCCACCGCCTGTTGCGTGGCCGATGAGCAGGCCAAGACCGCCGGCCAGTCCGATTGCGGCTGCGGGAGCGCGACCGAGACCGCGACGGGTTGCTGCAGCGGCGCACCCGGCCAGAGCTACGGTGAGCAGCTCGGTTACAGCGCCGCCGAACTCGCGGCGGTGCCCGCGGGCGCCGACCTCGGCCTCGGCTGTGGCAATCCGCTGGCCCTCGCGTCCATCCGCCCGGGCGAGACCGTGCTCGACCTCGGCAGCGGTGCGGGCTTCGACGCCTTGCTGGCCGCGCGTCAGCTCGCCGGCACCGGGCGCGTCATCGGCGTCGACATGACGCCGGCCATGATCGCGAAGGCCCGCCGCAACGCCACGCAGGCCGGCTTCGCCCACGTCGAGTTCCGGCTCGGCGAGATCGAGGCGTTGCCCGTCGCCGACGCGAGCGTCGACCTCATCATCTCCAACTGCGTCATCAACCTCTCGCCCGAGAAGACCCGCGTGTTCGCCGAGGCGTTCCGCGTGCTGAAGTCCGGCGGCCGGCTGGCCATCTCGGATGTCGTCGCCACCCGCTCGCTGCCCGAGGCGATGCGCGCGAAGCTGCCGCTCATCGGCGCGTGCATCGGCGGCGCAATCCTGGTCGACGAAATGAAGGCCCTGCTGACCGCCGCCGGCTTCACCCGGGTGGAAATCCGGCTGAAGGAGGGCTCGCGGCAATTCATCGGACAGTGGGGTGATGATCCCACGATTGCGGATTATCTGGTTTCGGCCAACATCACCGCCTACAAGGCCTGAGCATGGAAACCGCCCGCGACACGATCACGATCACGCCGGCCCGTCCGGCGGACGAACCCGCGATTCGCGCGCTCCTGCAAGCCGCCGACTTGCCGCACGAGGATTTTGCGGCGCACCTCGCGTACTTCCTTGTCGCTCGCCAAGACGGCACGGTCGTCGGCGCGGTCGGCTTCGAGTTGCACGACCGTGACGCCCTGCTGCGCTCGCTCGTGGTCGCTCCGGTCCGGCGCGGTGCCGGATTGGGCGACCGGCTTGTACACGAACTCATCACCGCCGCCCGCCGCGCGTGTGTGGCGCGGCTTTACCTGCTCACGACAACAGCGGAAAATTTTTTCGCCCGGCGCGGTTTCAAAAGGATCGCGCGCGAACACGTACCCGCCGCCGTGGCCGTCACGCCGGAGTTCCTGAGCCTTTGTCCGGCCAGCGCGGTGTGCCTGACCAAGGACGTGCCCGCATGACCTCGCCGCGTTTCGATGCCGGGGTGCTCGACTTCGCGCCGCGCCTGCGGGCGTTCATCCGCCGGCGCGTGCGCGATGATACGCTGGCGGACGACCTCGCGCAGGAAACGCTGCTGAAAGTCTATCGCTCGCGCGCCACGCTGCTGGACGACGCGAAGCTCGAGGCGTGGCTCTACCAGATCGCGCGCGGCACCATCATCGACCATTACCGGCGGCAGCGCCCGCAGGACGAGTTGCCCGAATCGCTGGCCGGCGAGAGCCCGGATGAGATCGCGGCCATGCGCGCCCGGGTCGTGGCCTCGATGAAGCGGTTTCTCGAGGAGCTGCCGGAGGCCTACCGCGAGCCGGTGCGGCTGGCCGAGATCGAGGGGTTGCCGCTCGCGCGCATCGCGCTGCGGCTCGACCTGTCGCTCACGGCGGTGAAGTCGCGCGTGCAGCGCGGCCGGGCGATGCTGAAGAAAAAGCTGCAGGCGTGCTGCCGCTTCGAATTCGACCGGCTGGGGCAGGTCATCGGCTACGAGCGCCGCCAGCTGCTCTGCTGCCAGGATTGAGCGCGTGTCCGTGCCGTGCCGTCCGGAGTTGCGGCGCACGCGCGGCGGACGGCACGTGGTCCAGAAAGTGTCTCCTATTATATGACACTTTCCCGGGGCCGGAATTAGGCGTTGCGGGTGGCCTGGTGGGTGCTTCGCTCGGCGTTTCCCATGAAACTCGACATCCCGCCCGGTGACTTTGCCGGCTACATCTTCGATTGCGACGGCACGCTCGTCGACACCATGCCGTTGCACTACCGGGCGTGGGCCGAGGCGATGCGGCGCGCGGGTTTGCAGGAGCAGTTGAACGAGGACCTGTTCTACTCGTTCGGCGGCGTGCCGACGCGGCGCGTGGCGGAGCTGCTCGGCCAGCACTACGGCCTGTCGTTGGACGCCGACCGGGTGTTTCACGAGAAGGAAGCGCTGTTTCTCGAAATGGAGTCCGAGCTGGAGGTCATCGCACCGGTGGTGGATTTCGCGCGCGAAGCGGCCGGCCGCTCGCCCGTGAGCGTGGCCTCGGGCGGCCCGAAGCCGATTGTGCGGCGCACGCTCGACCTGATGGGGCTGTCGCCGCTGTTTCCGATTTTGGTGACGCCGGAAGATGTGAAGCGCGGCAAGCCCGCGCCGGACATGTTCCTGCTCGCGGCGGAAAAAATGGGTGTGTCGCCGGGCGCCTGCCTCGTCTTCGAGGACGCCGAGCCGGGCATCCAGGCCGCCGAGGCGGCCGGCATGCGCTGGGTGCATGTGCCGAGCCGGACGATGCGGCGCTGAGCGGCGCCCGCGTGTCAGGCTTGTGTTTTGGTTTGAACCGCGGGACGCGCCGGGCTGAGGCTGGGGCATGACTTACGCGGAGCTGGCGAACAAGGGCATCCTCACGCAACCGGTCTACGAGCCGGGCAAGCCGATCGAGACGGTCGCGCGCGAACTCGGGCTCGATCCGGCCGGCATCATCAAGCTGGCCTCGAACGAGAATCCCCACGGGCCCTCGCCCAAGGCCGTGGCCGCCGGTGAAAAGGCGTTGCGCGAGGCGCAGCTCTATCCCGACGGCGGCTACTACGCGCTGCGCCAGAAATTGTCCGCCAAGCTCGGGCTGGGCATGGATCAGTTCATCATCGGCGACGGCTCGAACGAGATCATCGAGCTGCTCGGCCACGCGTTCCTCGCGCCGGGCGTCGAGACGGTGATGCACCAGGCCGCGTTCGTCGTCTACAAGCTGGTCACGGTGATGTTCGGCGCGACGCCCGTCGAGGTGCCGCTGGCGCCCGGCCTGCGGCAGGACCTGAAGTCGCTGCTGGCGGCGATCACGCCGCGCACGCGGCTGGTCTTCCTCGCCAGCCCGGCCAATCCGGTCGGCGCGACGAACACCGCCGCGGAGCTCATCGAGCTCGTGCGCGCGCTACCGCCGCACGTAATCCTCGTGTTCGACGAGGCCTACTCGGAGTTTCTGGACAACCCGCCCGATTTGCGGCCGCTCATCGCCGAGGGGCGCAAGGTGATTTGCCTGCGGACATTTTCTAAAATCTACGGCCTCGCCTCCCTGCGCGTCGGTTACGGCTACGCCGCGCCGGAGCTCATCGCCATCGTGCAGCGGGCGCGCCAGCCGTTCAACGTCAGCGGCGTGGCGGCGGCGGCGGCGATCGCGGCGCTGGACGATACGGAGTTCGTCGAACGCTGCCGCCGCGAGAACCGGGCGGGGCTGGCGCAACTCGGTGACGGGTTCAAGCAGCTCGGGCTCGAGTTCGTGCCGGGGCAGGGAAATTTCCTGCTCGTGAGGGTGGGCGACGGCGCCGCGGTGTTCGCCGGCCTGCAGAAACAGGGCGTCATCACGCGGCCGGTGAAGCCGTACGGCTTGCCCGAGTGGCTGCGGGTGACCGTCGGCACGCGCGAGCAGAACGAACGCCTGCTCCGGACGCTCGCGGCCGTGCTGCAGGCGGCTTAGCGCGAACCGGGCGCGCGGCGTTTGCCGGCCGCACGGGTCAGCCGGTCGTTGATCGCCACGCCGAGGTGGCCGGCGGACGCCGGCGCTTTTTCGGCGACGATGCGCGTGTGTCCGGTGGCGTCGGTCCGGCGCAACAAGGAATAGAAATTGCGGGCGGCTTGTTCGGGTGAGCCTGCGTCGCTCAGCCAGTGCCAGTTTTTCCGGGCGTGGCCCGCCGGTTTGCGCCAGAAAATCAACGCGGTCTTCGAACCCGGCTCATGTCGCAACGCGGAGGCGATGCGGGTGCAGAGCGAGAGCGGCGTGTGCGGGCTGTAATGCTGGTCGAGCAAGCCGGGCGCGAGCACCTGGGGCTTCCGCTGGGGTTGACTGACGGTGGCGCGTAAGCCCGCGGCGCGCAAAACGTCACTCAGTTGCCGGGCGGAGATCGCGCCGGGACGCAGCACGCGCAACCGGTGCGGGTCGCTGACGTCCACGATGGTCGACTCGACGCCCACGGGGCACGCGCCGCCATCGAGGATGTGTTTGATGCGCCGGCCGAGCCCCGCGTGCACGTGTTCCGCGGTGGTGGGACTGACGTAGCCGAAAGGATTCGCGCTCGGCGCGGCGAGTGGGATGCCCGCCAGCTGGAGCAGCCGGCGCGCGAGCGGATGCGCCGGCGAGCGCAGCGCGACCGTGTCCTGGCCGGACGTGACGATGCCAGGCACGACGGCCCGCTTCGGCAGCACGAGGGTCAGCGGCCCCGGCCAGAATTTTTTGGCGAGAACGCGCGCGGCTTCGTTGAACACCGCCAGTTTCTCCGCCGCGCGCAAATCGGGCACATGCACGATCAGCGGATCGTTCGCCGGGCGGCGTTTGGCGGCGAAAATTTTCCGGCAGGCCCGAGCGTCGAGCGCGTTGGCCGCCAAGCCGTAGACCGTCTCGGTCGGCATCGCCACGAGTTCGCCACGGCGCAGCGCCGCCGCCAGCAGGCGGAGGTTGCGGGGGGAGGGGCGGTAGGTGCGGGCGGGCATCGGCCAAAACAAAAAGCCGGAGCGCTTGCTCCGGCTCAATGCGAAAGGAGGTGGGCTCCGGGGCTTACTGCATCGTCAGCAGCGTGCGGGCGCGCTTGATCTTCTTCGTGACGTTGCGCTGCTGCTTGGCGGACATGCCGGTGTATTTGCGCGGCAGAATCTTGCCGGTATCGGTGATGTAGCGGGACATCAGCTGGGGGCTGGTGAAGGGGATTTCCTCCGGCTTGAGGGTCTGCTGCTTTTGTTCGGTGCTGCTCATGATTGGAAAAGGGTTCGAGATGTTGCTGGTGGGGATGCCCCTGTCAACGGGCATTTTTTAGTTTGCCAATCTCGTCCCTCGGGCCTGTGTGGAAACCGGATTAGTCCCCGTAGCTCAAGTGGATAGAGCAGTCGTTTCCTAAACGACTGATCCGTGTTCGAGTCACGGCGGGGGCACCAGCACCCGGGAAATGCTGGCGAACCAAAATCGTCAGAGGAGGAAGATCGCCGAAGTTATGATCCTTCATAGTGATCGAAGATTCGCTCCTAATCGCCGGTGTCGAGTAGGTGGTATTTCGATACCGGTCAGGCAGATCATTCGTTGAGATTTGGAATCAGTTTTCTAATCGGCGAGGGGAATTAGAGCTCCCTTGGTCTTCTGCCCGTAATGGGCGTTTGTGTTGGGAAGGTGGGCCGGCGGTTTGAATGAAACTACTCAGCCGGTTTTGAATAGTCGCGCCGATGGGTTGGCGCGGGCCGCTCCGGTAGAGTGGACGGCATGAACCTCCAACTCTCCGTCTGCCGCGACGCGCTGCACATCACGCGCTTCGACCGCTTCAATTCCGTGCGCCTGCTCTCCCGCCGGCGCCACCTGTCCGTCCTCGCGCTCGCGCTGGGCCTCCTCCTCGGCTCGACCGCCTCGCTCCAGGCGCGCGAGAAGCAGGACCTCGATATCGTCCTCTCCGCCCGCAAGGTCCTGGTCGCCGGCGATGGCCGTGAAACCCTCGTCGAGGCCGACGCCGCTCCGGGCGACATCGTCGAATACCGGGCCCTCTTTATCAACGGTGGCACCAAGCCGCTGCGCCACCTCGAGCCCACTCTGCCGATCCCGGACGGGATGGAATACCTGCCCGTCGCGTCCCTGCCCGCACCGTCGATGGCGAGTCTCGACGGCAAGAAATTCGCCCCCGTCCCGCTGATCCTCGAGCGCAAGCTCGAGCGGGGCGTCGAGCTGCTGATCGAGGTTCCCCCGACCGCCTACCGCGCCCTGCGCTGGCCGGCCACCGAACTCGCCCCCGGCGAAACCCACATCGTCACAGCCCGCGCCCGGGTGACCGGCACCCCATGAGCCCCGCCTCCTCCACCCAACCTCCGCTCCCTCCCATGTCCAACGAAGTTCACCATCATCATCACCACGAGCAGCCCGCGCCCGTGGCCAAAACCGCCACCGCGTGCCGCCCGCACCAACCCTACGGGCTCCTCCTTGTGCTGTTGGCCGTCGTGGCCTTCATGCTGCTCATGACCGTCGCCGCCCGCGCCGCCACGCCGCTGGCCGGCAACACCATCGGCAACCAGGCCTCCGCCACCTACACCGACGCAACCAACACCGCCTACACCGCGACGTCGAACGTCACGCTGACCGTCGTCCAGCAGGTCGCCAGCCTCACGCTCACCGCCGACCAGACCCGCGCCGCCGCGCCCGGCGGCCAGGTGTCATTCCCGCACACGCTGACCAACACCGGCAACGGCGCCGACACGTTCACCCTCACTGCCGCGCAGCTCGGCGGCGACAACTTCGACCTCGCCGGGGTCGCGCTCTACGCCGACGCCAACGGCGACGGTGTGGTCGACAACATTACGGCGATCACCTCCACCGGCCTGCTGCCCGCCGGCGGCCGGTTCCAGTTCGTCGCGGTCGGCACCGCCCCGGGCGCCGCCGGCTCCGGCCAGGCCGGGCAGATGACCGTCACCGCCACCAGCACCTACGACTCCACCCGCACCGTGACCAACACCGACACGGTGACGGTTAACAGCAACGCTGTCGTGCGCGTGACCAAGGCCGTCTCGTCCAACTCCGGCGCCTCGCCCAGCGGTCCCCACACCTACACGCTCACCTTCAGCAACACCGGCAACGCCGCCGCCACCGCGCTGACCCTCGCCGACGCGATTCCCGCCGGCATGACCTATGTTGCCGGCAGCGGCCGTTGGAGCGTTTCCGGTCCGACCGCGCTGACCGACGAGGCCGCGGGCGATCCCGCCGGCATCGCCTACGATTACGGCGTGACCACCCCCGGCAGGATCACCGCGGTTGTCGCCACGCTCGCCGCCGGCCAGTCCGGCACGCTGACCTTCCAGGTTGATGTCGCCGCCGGCGTCGCCCCGGGCGACATCGCCAACGCCGCCACCTACACCTACAACGACGGCGCGGCCGTGGTCGGACCCTTCACGACCAACACCGCGCTCTTCACCGTGCAGCAGCCGGCCGCCGTCACCATCACCGGCAGCACGGTCGCCAACGCATCGCAGGGCGGCACGGTCAGCTTCAACAACGTCGTCAAAAACACCGGCTACGGCACCGAGACCTTCGACCTCAGCACCGCCGGCAGCACCTTTCCCGCCGGCACCTCGTTCCAGCTGATGCAACCCGACGGCCTCACGCCCCTGCTCGACAGCAACGGCAACGGCAAGGCCGACACCGGCCCGCTCGCCGCCGGTGCCAGCTACACCGTGGTCCTGCGCGCCACACTGCCCACGGGCGCGACCGGTGGTCCGTTCTCGATCAACAAGACCGCCACGGCCGCCTCCGATCCGGCGATTTCCGCCACCGCGGCCGACACGCTGACCGCCATCACCGTCAGCACGGTGGACCTCACCAACGATGCCGCCGGCACGCTCGGCGCCGGCGCGGGCCCCGAGGCTGCCGCCGTCACCACGCTCGCCGCCAATCCCGGCGCGACCGTGCGCTTCACGCTGAAGGTCGCGAACAGCAGCGCCGTGGCCGACACCTACGATCTTGCCGCCAACGCCGGGGAAAGCTTCGCCACCGGCCTGCCCGCCGGCTGGAGCGTCGTGTTTCGCGACGCCGCCGAGGCGGTCGTCTCGCGCACCGCCGTCATCAACGCCGGCGCTAGCCAGCTCGTCTATGCCGACGTGACCGTGCCCGCCGGCCAGGCGCCGGGCGAGCAGTCCGTCTATTTCCGCGCTCTCTCGCCCACCACCGGCGCGGGCGACCGCAAGCACGACGCCGTCACGGTCAACGCCGTGCGCCGCCTCAGCCTCACGCCCAACAACAGCGGCCAGGTCTTCCCCGGCGGCACCGTGGTTTACAGCCACACGCTGACCAACAACGGCAACGTCCTCGAGGGCGACAACATCGCCAGCACCGTCGCGCTCGCCACCAGCGACAGCCTCGGCGGCTGGAGTTCCGTGACGTATTACGACGCCAACGGCAACGGCCAGATCGACGCCGGCGAGAGCGCGGTCACCAACACCAGCTTCACCAGCAACGGCGCCGCCGGTCTCGCGCCAGGCGAGAGCGTGCGGCTGCTCGTCAAGGTCTTCGCTCCCGCCGGCGCCGCGCTCGGCACCAGCAGCACCACGACGCTCAGCGCGACCACGGCCAACGGCAGCTCCACCACCGCCGTCCCCGCTGCTGTCAGCGCCACCGACGCCAGCACCATCATCCTGAGCGACCTCAGGCTCGTGAAGGAGCACGCCCTCGACGCGAACGGCGACGGCGTGGCCGACACCGCCTTCACCACCGAGTCCATCACCACCGGCGCCACGCCCGGCACGAGCATCCGCTACCGCATCACCGTCACCAACACCGGCTCGCAGAACGCGCTGTCCGTCGCGGTGAACGACGCCACGCCGAGCTTCACCACGTATCAGGACACGGTGCCCGCGGCCACGACGGTCGGATCCGTCGGTTCGACCCCGGCCGATGGCACCGCCGGATCGTTCGCCTTCGACCTCGGCACTCTGACGCCCTCCATGAGAAGGCGTGTCGAGGGTAATGTTTAAAATGGTTCACCATTTTGCTGGTCGGTGCCGTTGGCCCTCGGCGGTTCCGGATGGTCAGGCTTCCATACGCACTCGGTGGGTGGGCGTCAATGC
>JACPIS010000023.1:0-171856 GCA_016187925.1 Opitutia bacterium
CGGTTTGCGCAGCTAAGACCTCTCGGCCCCGGCTGGCAATCCCGCCCAAGCCGGCTGCCTCCGACGAGCTTTGGGCCCATTCTCGGCAGCCGGCTTTGGCTTTGCGCTCATCCAGTTTTAACATCAGGTTGAACATACAAGAATCCAGCTCCATGCCCGCTCGCGTGTCTCACTGTGGATCCTTCGCTTCGCTCAGGATGACATGCTGCACCCATCAGTGCTCCTAAGTGTGAATTAGTGGTTACCCCGCCTCGTCCCACCATGCCGACCATCCGCATCCTCTCCGACCGCGTGGCGAACCAGATCGCCGCGGGCGAGGTCATCGAGCGGCCGGCGGCGGTGGTGAAGGAGCTGGTCGAAAACGCCCTCGACGCCGGCGCCACGCGCATCGAGGTCGAGTTCCGCCACGGCGGGCGCAGCTACATGCGCGTCGAGGACAACGGCTGCGGCATGTCGAAGGACGACGCGCTGCTCGCGCTCGAGCGCCACGCCACGAGCAAGATCGTCGAGACCGCCGACCTCGACCGGCTCGGCACGTTCGGTTTCCGCGGCGAGGCCCTGCCGTCCATCGCCAGCGTCGCGCGCTTCGAGCTGCAGACGCGCCCGGCGGCCGCGGCCGCGGGCCACGAGATCGTGGTCAACGGCGGCAAGCTCGTGCACGTGCGCGAGTGCGGCCTCGCGCCGGGCACGCGCATCACCGTCACGCACCTCTTCAACGCCGTGCCGGCGCGCCGCAAGTTTCTCAAGAGCGACGCCACCGAGTCGGCGCACATCATCCAGACCGTGCGGCTCTACGCCCTCGCGTGCCCGCAGACCGCGTTCACGCTGATCGAGGACGGCCGCGTGCTGTTCCAGTCGCCGGTGTGCGCGACGCTGGAGGAGCGCGTCGCGGAGATCTTCGGCCGCCAGCTCGCCGCCGACCTGCTGCCCGTCGCGGCGGCCGAGGAGGGCGTGAAGCTGAGCGGGCTCATCGGCCGGCCCGGCGTCAGCCGCGCGGCGCGGCACGAGATGATCACCTTCGTCAACCGCCGCCCGGTCGACAGCCGCACGCTCAACTACGCGCTCATCGAGTCCTACGCCACCACGCTGCCGAAGGGCCGCTACCCGGTGGCTGTGCTCTTCCTCGATCTCGACGCCGCCGCGGTCGACGTGAACGTCCATCCCGCCAAGCGCGAGGTGCGCTTCCGCAGCGAGGGCCAGGTGCGCGGTTTCGTCATCCGCGCCGTGCTGCAACAGCTGCGCGAACTCGGTGCGCCCGCGCCGGTGGCGGATGCGACGCGGACCGCGGAGCGCGGGGCGCGGAGTGCGGAACGGCTTGTCGAGTGGCAGCGCGCGAGCACGTTCCCGCCGCAACCGCCCGTACCGAATCCGCCGGCGGGCGCGCCTCAGCCCGCGCTCGCCCCGCCGCCGGTCGAAAATCCAAAATCCGAAATCGAAAGTTCATCCGGCGCTCCGCCCTCCGCCCTCCGCGTTCCGCGCGGCTCGGCGGACACGCCGCGGCTCCTCGGCTGGCGCTTCCTCGGCACGGCGCACGGCGACTACGCGCTGTTCGAGTCGCCCGCGGGCGTGGTCGTGCTCGACCGCCGCGCGGCGCACGAGCGCGTGTGGTTCGAGCGTTTGCAGGCGCAGTTCGCGCAGCACGAGGTCGCCAGCCAGCGGCTGCTGTTCGCGTTGCCGGTGGAGCTCGACGCCATCGCCAGTGTGCTGCTGACCGACCGCTTGAAATTCCTCTCCGCCCACGGCCTCGAAGTGGGGGAGTTTGGCCGGAACTTCTTCCGCATCGAGGCCGTGCCCACCTGGCTCGAACCCGAGGCGGCCGAGACTTTCCTGCGCGATGTGCTCGCGCTGGCCCGCGAAGGCCGGCTCGATGAGAAGAATCCGCGGCTCGCCGAGGAGGAGCTGGCGCGGCTGGCGGCGGCCAAGGCCGTGCGCCTGCCCGAGACGACCACCGAGACCGATGCGCTCGCGCTGGCCGGACAGTTGTTTGCCTGCTCGCAGCCGCACACGAGCCCGTCGGGCCGGCCGACGCACTTCGAGCTGAGCCGCGGCGAGTTGGCCAAGCGCTTCCTGCGCTGAGAGATTATCAGTCGAGGCAGTCCCTCGGACTCCGGTCCGGCCGGGGTGGTTTTGACGCAAATAAACCTTGTCGCAGTGGCACGGCGGCGGTGTAGCCTTGCCGCTTCCATGTCCCGTCGCACCCTCCGTCTCGTCCTGAAGTTCGGTTCCGGCATCCTGTCGAATCCGCAGGGCAACACGCTGGACCGGCGCCAGTTTGACCGGTTGGGGCGCGAGGTCGCGGCGCTGATGCGCGCGGGGCACGAGTGCCTCATCGTGTCGAGCGGCGCGGTGGCCGCGGGCATGGCGGCGCTCGGGTTGCGCGAACGTCCGTCCGGCCTGCCGGCCCGCCAGGCCTGCGCGGCCGTGGGCCAGTCGCAGCTCATGCACCGTTACGCGACGGTCTTCGGCCGGCACAAGCTGACCGTGGCGCAGCTGTTGCTCACGCACAGCGACCTCGACAGCCGGGTGCGCCACGACAACGCCGGCAACACCCTCGAACGTCTCTTCGCGCGGCGCGTGGTGCCCATCATCAACGAGAACGACTCGGTGGCGGTGGAGGAACTGAATTTCGGCGACAACGACCGGCTCTCCGCCGAGGTCGCCATGCTCGTCGGCGCCGACGAGCTGATCATCCTCACCAGTGTCGACGGCCTGCTCGACGCCGACGGCAAGGTCGTGCCGGTGGTGAAGGACGTCGCGTCCGTCTCCACGCTCGTGCGCAGCGACGTCGGGCGCGTTTCGACCGGCGGCATGGTCACCAAGCTGCAGGCCGCCCGCCTGGCGGTCGCCGCGGGCATTCCCGTGCGCATCGCCAGCGGCCGGCGCCCGGGCCAGTTGGCCGCCATCGTGGCCGGCAAGGCCGTCGGCACGCATTTTCCGGCGAAGAAACGCCGCTGAGCCATGAGCGATCTGGCCAGTCTGATCAACGATCTCGGGCGCCGCGCCCGCGCCGCGGCGCGCGCACTCGCGATGCTCGACCGCGCCCGCAAGGACGCCGCGCTGCACGCGATGGCGGACGAGCTGACGGCGTCGGCGGAGACGATTCTGACGGCGAACCGCGAGGATGTCGCCGCGGGCCGCGCGGCCGGGGTTTCCTCCGCGTTGCTCGACCGGCTGACGCTCACGCCGGAGCGCTTGGAGAAGATGGCCGCGGGACTTCGCCAAGTTGCCACTCTGCCCGACCCGGTGGGCGAGGTGCTGCGCGAGTGGACGGCACCCGGCGGCGTGCGTCTCGCCAAGGTGCGCGTGCCGCTCGGCGTCATCGGTTTCATCTACGAGGCGCGGCCGAACGTCACCGCGGACGCCGCGGCGCTCTGTCTCAAGTCCGGCAACGCCGTCATCCTGCGCGGCGGTTCGGAAGCTTTTCGCTCGAACACCGCCGTCGCCGCCGCGCTCGGGCGCGGCCTGGTGCGCGCCGGTCTGCCGGCCGATGCGGTGCAGCTGGTGCCGTCCACCGATCGCGAGGCCGTGCGCCTGCTCTGCGCGGCGGGCCAGTACCTCGACCTGCTCATCCCGCGCGGCGGGCGCGGCCTGATCGAGACCGTCGTCAGCCACGCACGCGTGCCGGTGATCAAGCATTTCGACGGCATCTGCGCCGTCTACGTCGATGTCGCGGCGGACCTCGCCATGGCGGAGAGCATCATCGTGAACGCCAAGTGCCAGCGCCCCGGCGTGTGCAACGCCGCCGAGACGCTGCTCGTGCACCGCGCCGTCGCGGAGAAGTTCCTGCCGGCCGCCGGCCGCGCGCTGCTCGAGCGCGGCGTGGAACTGCGCGCCGAGGACAAGGCTTTCGCGCTGTTGGCCCCGCTCGGCTCGCCGAAGGTGGTGCATGCGGCTCCGGAGGATTTCCGCACGGAGTTCCTCGAACTGGTGCTGGCCGTGCGCGTGGTGGACAGTCTCGATGAGGCGATCACGCACATCGCGGAGAACGGCTCACACCACAGCGACGCCATCGTCACGGCGGATGCCGCGGCGGCGGAGCGTTTCCTGCGCGAGGTCGACAGCGCCACCGTCTACTGGAACGCCTCGACGCGTTTCACCGACGGGGCGGAGTTCGGCTTCGGCGCGGAAGTGGGCATCAGCACCGACAAGATCCATGCCCGCGGTCCGATGGGCCTGGAGGAGCTCACGAGCTACAAATACATCGGTCGCGGCACCGGCCATATCCGCACCTGAACCCGCCGGGAGGAAAAATCATAGATATAGCCGACAATTCCGCCCCCGAGCCCGCGCGCGCCCAATCGCGCCTTGCCTGACCCACCGCCCGACTTTTCATTTCCCTCTTCCCATGCCCGTCCAAACGCGCCGTCCGAGCTCTTCCCGCAACAAGTCCAAGCCCGCCAAGGTGGCGAAGGCCGCCAAGTCCGCGCCGGCCTCGGCCCCGACCAATCTGGCGAACGAGACGGCCCGGATGAAGGGCGCGATCCTGCATTACCTGCGCTTCAAGCTCGGGCGCGACCCGGAGTCCGCCGGCGCCCGCGACTGGTGGATCGCCACGGCCATCGCCGTGCGCGACCGCATGATCGACCGCGGCCTCGACACCTACAAGCTGCACCGGAAAAACAACGTCCGGCGCGTCTATTACCTGTCGATGGAATACCTCATGGGGCGGCTGCTCCTCGACAACCTCGTCAACCTCGGCCTGCACGACGCGACGGTCGCGGCGCTCGCGAGCCTCAAGCAGGATTTCAACGGCGTGCGCGCGATGGAGGAGGACATGGGCCTCGGCAACGGCGGCCTCGGCCGGCTCGCGGCGTGCTTCCTCGACTCGCTCGCCACGCTCGACCTGCCCGCCGTCGGCTACGGCATCCATTACGAGTTCGGCCTGTTCAAGCAGGAGTTCGTCAACGGCCACCAGATCGAGCACCCGGACAACTGGATCATCTACGGCGCGCCGTGGGAGCTGGTCCGCCCCGAGCTCACCCAGAAGGTGCAGCTTTACGGGCAATGCGAGCAGGTCTTCGACGACCAGGGCAACTTCACCTGGCGCTGGTTGCCCGGGCGCACCATCCTCGGCTTCCCCTACGACATCCCGATTGCGGGCTACGGCACCAAGACCGTGAACATCCTCCGGCTCTGGACCTCGAAGGCCACCGAGGAGTTCGACCTGCATACCTTCAACGCCGGCGGCTACATCGAGGCCGTGAAGGAGAAGGTCGAGAGCGAGACCATCTCGAAGGTCCTTTACCCGAACGACAAGACCGAGAGCGGCAAGGAGCTCCGCCTCGTGCAGCAGTATTTCTTCGTCACCTGCTCGCTGCGCGACATCATCCGCCGGCACTTCTCCATCGCCGGCAACAGCTGGGACAATTTCTACGAGAAGACCGTCATCCAGCTCAACGACACGCACCCGGCCGTCGCGGTCGTCGAGCTCATGCGCATCCTGCTCGACGACGAGGGCATGGACTTCGAGCGCGCGTGGTCGATCGTCACCCGGGTGTTCGCCTACACGAACCACACCTTGCTGCCCGAGGCGCTCGAGAAGTGGGGCGTGCCGCTCTTCCAGCGCGTGCTTCCGCGCCACCTGCTCATCATCTACGACATCAACCACCGGCTGATGGAGCAGTGCGAGACCCGCTGGCCCGGCGACAACGCCAAGAAGGCCGCCGTCTCGCTCATCGAGGAGAACGGCCACAAGCAGGTGCGCATGGCCAACCTCGCCGTCACGGGCTCGTTCTCGGTCAACGGCGTCGCCGCCCTGCACACGCGCCTGCTGCGCGCGCAGCTCTTTCCGGAGTTCGACGCGCTCTACCCGGGCAAGTTCAACAACAAGACCAACGGCATCACGCCGCGCCGCTGGCTCCGCGCCTGCAACCCGCGCCTCTCCGCCCTCATCACGAAGAAGATCGGTACCGGCTGGGTGCGCGACCTCGACCAGCTCCGCCGGCTCGAGAAGCTCGCCGACTCGCCGGCGTTTCAGGACGAGTTCATGGCGATCAAGCGCGCCAACAAGGTCGACCTGGCGGCGGTCATCGCCCAGGAATGCGGCGTCGAGGTGTCGCCCGATGCGCTCTTCGACGTGCAGATCAAGCGCCTGCACGAGTACAAGCGCCAGCACCTGAACCTGCTCCACATCCTCGCGCTTTACCGCCGGCTCGTGCAGGACCCGGCGCTCGACATCGTGCCGCGCGTGTTCCTCTTCGCCGCCAAGGCCGCGCCGGGCTACGACATCGCGAAGTCCATCATCAAGGCGATCAACGCCGTCGCCGCCCGCGTGAACACCGATCCGCGCGTCAACGGCAAGATCAAGGTCGCCTTCCTGCCCAACTACCGCGTGTCGCTCGCCGCGCGCATCATCCCCGCGGCCGACCTCTCCGAGCAGATCTCCACCGCCGGCAAGGAGGCCTCCGGCACCGGCAACATGAAGCTCGCCCTCAACGGCGCACTGACCATCGGCACGCTCGACGGCGCCAACGTCGAGATCAAGGAGGAGGTCGGCGACGAGAACATCTTCATCTTCGGCCACACGGTCGAGGAGGTCGAGGCGCTGCGCGCCCGCGGCTACAACCCGTGGCACTACTACGAGCGCGACGAGGAGATCCGCGGCGTGCTCGACTGGCTCGGCTCGGATTATTTCGTGCCCGGCGAGTCGCCCAACGTGCTGGCGTCCGTCAAGTCGAGCCTGCTCGAGGGCGGCGACCCGTTCATGGTGCTGGCCGATTTCCGCGCCTACTGCGACGCGCAGGCCAAGGTCGACGCCGCCTACCGCAACCAGCGGCACTGGGCGCGCATGGCCATCCTCAACACGGCCCGCACCGGCAAGTTCTCCAGCGACCGCACCATCCGCGAATACGCCGAGGACATCTGGAAGCTCAAGCCCGCGAAGCTCTGACGCGGGGCTCAGGCAGGCGAGACGGGAGACGTCGCCTGGCGCCGGCTCCGAAGGCTCGACGCAAGGTCGAGCCATACGGGCTGGATCAACTGTCTCGGCGCTCTATGAGCGCCGAGATGGTCTGCATCACGCCCTCCCCGCAACCCGCGCCCGACGATGCTTGTCATGCTGAGCGCAGCGAAGCATCCACGTGCTCGGGCGCGATGCAGGATTCGCACGCGTGGATTCTTCGCTGCGCTCAGAATGACAGGATACGAAGTTGGCGCCGGAAGTCGGGTGCGCTGTGGGATGTCTGCGGTCACCGACCGCCGCTACAGGGCAGGCGCGGCGAGGCGGTGTCGCCCGCCGGCGACCGTCACTTCTTTTTCGAAACGCCGTAGAACTGCTCGGGGTCCTCTTCCTTGCCGGTGTCGAAGATCTTCTTGAGATGCGGGGCGAGCTTGGAGCGCAGTTTCACGAGCGCCTCGTAGTCGGTTTGCGCGAGATCCTTGCGGCCCATGAAAAAGTAAAGCGCGCCGCGATACATGTAGGCTTCCTGCATCTTCGGCTTGAGCTCGATGGCGCGGTTGTAGTGTGCGAGCGAAGCGGCGTAGTTCTGCTCGCCCTGCTTGCGCAGGACGTAGGCGAGATTGTTGTGCGCCTCGGGCATCTTCTCGTTGATGGCGACCGCGGCCTCGAACTGCTTCTGGGCGTCGGCCCACTCCTTCTTGAAGAGCATCTTCACGCCGTCGTTGTAGAACGACAGCTCGGGTGCGTCGTGGGTGCGGTGGCTTTCGCCCCGGGGCACGTCGCCGCCGCTGGGCGGAGGCGAGGACGGGCCGCTGGGCGAGGCGGAGAGAATAACGGCAGCGGCCAGGGCCGCGGGGAGGAGCAGCAGTTTTTTCATGCGTGGGCAGGGGTGGAAAAAAGCGACGGCTTGCACTCTAGCCACGGAACGCTGATTTCCTAGCGCGAAACTGTAACAACATGGACACCCGCTCTGCCGTTCTTCGCCGCTGGCTCGTCTGGTTGGGTGCGTTTGTGTTCCTGAGCCTGCTCGCGCTGTATCTCCTGCGCGTGCCGCTGACCGGCGCCGCCGTGGCCGCCAGCCTGCGCCTGGCGGGGGCGGGGGATGTGCGGCTCTCCGTCGCCAACGCCTCGCCTTGGCAACTCGTGCTGGAGGATGTCGGTTTCAGCTACCGGACGCAGCAGTTCGCAGCGCGGCGCGTGAGCATGGAGCGGTCGCACTGGTGGCAGCCGACGCTCGGCGCCGTGCGCGTCGAGGGCGCGCGCGTGCCGGTGACGATCGACGGCTCCGACACCAACCCGTGGGCGTGGGCCAGTTACTCCGGCACGGGCAAGCCCGCCGCCGTCGCCGCGTCGATGAAGGCGGTGCCGGCGGAGAAAATCAGCATCGACGGCCAGTTGATCATCCATGCCGCCGTCCTCAACGACCAGGCGCTCACGGTGAAGTTCGAGGCGGAACCGGGAAGCGGCAACACCTGGAGCGGCTCCGTGCACGCCACCGGCCCGGGCATCAGCGTCCAGGCCGAGGGCAGCTACGGCTTCGACGACCAGCGGCTGGCCTTCCGCGTCGCGCAGGTCTCGCTCGAATTGCAACCGTGGCAGGATTTCATCCAGCGGCTCGTTGTGCTGCCGGGGGGCGCATGGGAAATCTCCGGCCGGCTCACCGCCACGGCCGACGGCACCTACGCGGCGAAGAAGCTCACGGCCGGCGGCACGGTGCAGCTGCACGACGTGCGCCTGGCGAATCCGGCGCGCGGTTTCACCGCCGAGGGCGTCGAGGCCGAGCTGGAGTTTACCGACTTCAATCAGCTCCAGACCAAGCCCGGCGCGCTGCGCGTGCGTGAGCTGCGCAAGGGCGGGCTCGTGGCGACGGACCTCGCGGTCACTCTGGCGCTCGAGGGCCCGGAGCGCATGGCCATCAGCCGCGCGACGCTGCAAACCCTCGGCGGGCGCGTGTCGGCGGAGCCGTTCAAGGTTTTCCCGAACCAGCAGGAACTCGAAGCGACCGTCGTGGCCGACGGGCTCGACGTGGAAAAAATCATGGCGCTGGCCCGGGACGTGCCCGCCAAGGCCAGCGGACGCGTCGACGGCCGGCTGCCCATCCGGATCGACGAGAGCGGGCTGCGGCTCGGCACCGGCTGGCTGCAGTTGAAGCCCGGCGTCTACGCCGAGGTGCAATTGCAGGCTGCGGGTCTGCTGACCGGCGGCATGGCAGCGTCGAATCCGAGTTACAACGTGCTGCAGCAGGTCGAGACCGGCCTGCTGCGGCTGCGCCTCACCGAGTTGCGGCTCGAGGTCCGTCCGCCCAACGCTCCGCCGGGACGCACCGCGACACTGCACCTCGCCGGCGAGCCCGCCGATCCCAAGGTGAAGGCGCCCGTCACGCTCGACCTCAATGTCAACGGTCCGCTCGAGCAGCTCATCAACTTCGGCCTCGATCGCCGCCTGAACTTCGGGACCAAGCCGTGAGCGCTTGGAGCACGAAAAGGCACGAAGAGGCGCAAAGAAGCAGAGTTTCCCGGACCGTATGGTTCGCCATCGTTCGGGGTTTCCCCGCGACTCTGTTTTTGTGGGTTTTCGTGCCTCTTTGTGGCTACCCCTGCATGAAACCTTTTGCCGTCCGGCTGGACTAAGCTTAATCCTCCCTCCCATGAACCGACGCCTTTCCCTGGCCGCCTGCCTGCCACTTCTGGCCCTGAGCGGCTGCCTCAACGTCAAGACCGAGCCGATCGAGGTGAAGCCCATCCACATCACCGTCGACGTGAACGTGAAGGTCGAGAAGGCGCTCAGCGACTTCTTCGGCGACCTCGACAAGCAATCGTCTACCCTCGCCACCCCGAAACCGGAGACCAAGCCATGATCACCCGTCTTTTCACGCTCTGCCTCGCGCTCTGCGCGCTCACCGTCACCGCGTTCGCCGAGTCCGGCGCCGAGATCCAGCGGCGCATGGCGCAGCGGCTGCCGGCGCTCGATGCGCTCAAGGCCAAGGAGCTCGTCGGCGAGAACAACCGCGGCTTCGTCGAGACGCGCGCCGCCGCCGATGCCGCCGCCAGCACGCTCGTGTCCGACGAGAACCGCGACCGCGAACAGGTTTACGCCCTCATCGCCCGCGAGACGGGGGCGTCCGCCGACGCCGTCGGCCGCGCCCGCGCCAAGCAGATCGCCGCCAACAGCCGCTCCGGCGTCTGGGTGCAGGACGAACGCGGCAACTGGGCGAAGAAGTAGGACGGCGACCGACGGGCCCGTTCTACTCCAAACGACTTTGCCAGTAGTGCGGACGGCGCTTGTTATGGGCTATCGCCACGACGTAGAGCACTTCGGCCTGCACGAAATAGAGCAGGCCGTAATCGTAAGGTCTGAGCCGGATTTTCCGCACCCGGGCACTGATCGGATAACCTGCCGAGGTGGGGCGAGCGAGTGCGGTCAGAATCGCGGCACGGACACGGGAGCGAAATCCCTCGGCTGCCCGGATTGAACGGCGCTCATACCACCCGATGGCCTCTTGGAACTCGGCGGCGGCCGGGAGAAGGAATTCAAACCTCATCGCGGGCCGCGGCGGTGAGCGAGGACATCCTCGCCGGGCACCGACCTGATGCGGCCCTTGAGCAAACCATCCACGCGTGACTCGGCTTCCTGCGCCCAGAGCGCCTCGATGTGCCGCTGGCTGGGTGACTTGATGCTGCCGAGGATGGCTTCCGCAATTTTTTCCCTTTTGCGGGCCGGCAGCTTCAGCGCGGCACTGAGGATTTCCTTGTCACTCATGTGGGCAATGTAGGAGAGGCCTTGGGTTTGGCAAGTGCGGCCCTCGCTCAGTTTTTCGCGAGCAGCACCTTCGGGCCGGGGATGCTCCAAGCTTGGGTGATGCGGCCGTCGCGCACCTCGTAGATCATCATCAGCTCGACCGTGCCGGGGCCTTCGGGGAAGGTGCGGGTCACGCGCTCGTGGTCGACCACGATATGTCCCATGACCGTGCGTTGGAGGAGTGCGGCGTGGAGATTCGGCTCCTGAAACCGGAGCGCGAAACGCTCGCGCAGTTCCGTCGTGCCGCGGGCGAGCAGCTTGGCCGGATGCTCGAAGGTCTGGGCGTCGTCCGCGTAGATCGCGAGCAGAGTGTCGAGGTCGCGCGCGTTGTAGGCGTCGAGCTGGCGTTGCACGACGACGGCCGGGTCGGACGAGTGGGATGGCATGGGAGAAGTGTGCGAGGAGAGGTGGGAGGGGGGCGTAACGCCCCGACGGTTTGGGCCACGGGGCGATGCGTCGCGACGTAAAGTCGCTCCCGCAATTTCTCAAGCGGCTTACGCGAAGACTGCGCCGCCGAGCAGTTGCTCGCCGCGATACAGGGCCATGATCTGGCCGCTGGCGAGCGCGCGTTGGGGTTGGGCAAACTTGATGTGGGCTTCGACGGGCGGTTCACCGGGGACGGCTAGCCCGACCGGCGTGAACTCGATGGCCACGCGCGGGTCGCGGTAGCGGACGCGGGCCTCGATCGAGCAGGCGGTGGTGATCGGCTCGCCGATGAAGCTGAGGCTGTGCACGCGGCATTCGTTGGTCCACAGACCGGGGGCCGCGGGTCCATCGAAGGCGACGAGCAGGGCGTGGTCGCCCGCGCGCTTGCCGACGACGACATAGGCCTGATTGTCCGTGTTGGACGGGATGCGGATGCCGCGGCGCTGGCCGATGGTGTAGTAATGCAGTCCGCGGTGCTCGCCGAGGATCTTGCCGTCCGCGGCACGGACGATCGGGCCGGGGTGCTCGGGCACGTAGGCCTTGAGGAAGTCGGCCATCTTCACCTCGCCGATGAAGCAGATGCCCTGGCTGTCCTTTTTCTGCGCGGTGGGCAGCTGGGCGACGGCGGCGAGCGCGCGCAGCTCGGGCTTGGTCAGGTGGCCGATGGGGAAACGGGCGTCGCGCAGCTGTGCCTGCGAGAGCAGGGCGAGGAAATAGGACTGGTCCTTGTTCTTGTCGACGCCCTCGAGGAGGGCGTATTGGGGTAGGGCGGGCCCGCTGGGCCCGCCGCGTCCGGTTGTGGACGGCGGGCCAAGCGGGCCCGCCCTCCCTGTTTCCACCCGCCGCGCGTAGTGGCCGGTGGCGACGGCGGCGAAGCCCTCGGCGCGCGCGTAGGCGGCGAGCACGCCGAACTTCACCCGGCTGTTGCACATCACGTCGGGGTTCGGCGTGAGCCCGCGCTGGTAGCCGTCGAGCAGGTAGTCGACGACGAGGCGGCGGTAATCGCGCATGAGGTTCACGACACGGAACTCGACGCCGATCCGGTCCGCCACGGCGCGCGCGTCCTCGATGTCCTGCAGCCACGGGCAGTGGCCGATGACGTTGTCCTCGTTGATCCAGTTCTTCATGTAGGCGCACACGATCACGTGCCCCTGCTGCTGGAGCAGCAGGGCGGCGACGGAGCTGTCGACTCCGCCGGAGAGGGCGACGAGGATGCGTTCGCGGGACATGGTCGAAAAACGGAGAGAAACCACTAATCGGCACGAATGAACACTAATTTTCAAGAGCGGCCCCCCTCCTGACCCGCGACTGTGGATGGCGGCTGGCGCGCGCGGGGCGGCGGGCGTCACGCGGTTTTCACGGCCGCGGGCTGGACAGGGCGGAGCCGGGTGGTAGGTTTACCGGAATGAAACGATGGCTTTGTCTCGTGGTGGTGGTGTGCAGCGCAGCGGCGATCGGCCTGCGGGCGGGAAAGCCCGCCCGGCCCGTTCCGGCCATCGAGCGCGTGCTGATCATCAGCATCGACGGCCTGCGGCCCGACCGGCTGCTGCTCGCCGACACGCCCGTCCTGCATGGATTGATCAGGCAGGGCGCCTATACGATGTGGGCGCAGACGACGGTGGTTGCCATCACGCTGCCTTCGCACGTCAGCATGCTCACGGGGGTGAATCCCCTGAAGCACGGCATCATGTGGAACACGAATCTGTCGGTGCAGCCGATGGTCTATCCGAATCATCCGACGCTCTTCGAGTCCGCGAAGCAGGCCGGCTACGCCACGGCGCTGATTTCCGGCAAGGTGAAGTTCAGGTTCCTGGCCAAACCCGGCACGCTCGACTCGGTGTTCCTGCCGAAGGACGTTGACTACGAATCCGACGAGCCGGTGGCCGACGAGGCGGTGCGCACCATCGGCCAGCTCAAGCCCGAGGTGCTTTTCGTCCACCTGCCGGCGAACGACAAGGTGGGCCACAAGTACGGCTGGGGTTCGCCCGAGCAGCTGGCGACGATCGGCCGGGCCGATGCCTGCGTGGGGCGGATACTGGCTGCGCTCGACGCGGCGGGTCTGCGGCGTTCGACGCTGGTCATCGTCACCTCCGACCACGGTGGGGCGGGGCTGACGCACGGGCCGGAGGATGCGCGCAGCCGCAACATCCCGTGGATCGCCGCCGGCCCGGGCATCAAGGCCGGCTTCGATCTGACCCAGCAGGGCGGCCTGACGGTGCGGACGGAGGACACCTGCGCCACGGCCTGCTGGGTGCTCGGCCTGCCGGTGCCGGATTATTTCGACGGAAAGCCAGTCTTGCCCGCGTTCGTGAATCCGCCGAAAAGCTAAGGCGTGTTCCAGCCTGATCATCGCATACTGCGCGCGTGGCTGACGTCGGCGACGTCCGGCGTCATCGAACTCGACGCGGACTGGCATCGGCCGCTGCTGCCGATCCTGCAGGCGGGGGACAAGGCCTTCACGCTCGCCACGCTCGAGCCCGCGAGCCCGGAGCTCTACGCGGACGAGGCGGCGTATTTCGTCGATGCCGAGGGGCGGCTGGTGTTCGTCGTCGACCCGCTGGAACACAGCTGGATCGATTTCGAGCGGACGCCGGTGTACGTGGCGGGCGACTTCAACGGCTGGCAGGAAGCCGTCGGCCGGCCGGAGTGGCGGCTGGAGCGCGGGGAGCTGCTCGGCCGCGAGATGTGGCTGCTGCGCACCGACGCGGCGCACCTGCTCGCGGAGAAGTCTCCGCATTTCAAGTTCGTGACCGGCGACCTGCTCTGGCTCGGCTTCTCGCCCGACGCCACGAACGTCGTCCCCGACGGCAAGAACCACTACAACCGCGCGCTCCACCGGCACCGCACGGGCCGGAACCTTTTCCAGTTCACCACCTCCGAGCCACTCGAGCCCAGCCGCAGCTACACGGTCATCCACCTGCGCGACGGCCAGCAGGCGCCGAAGGTGCGCCTGCGCCTCGGCAAATACTTTCACAACCTCGCGAGCACGCTGCCGCTCGGCGCCCTCGCGCGGCGGGAGGAGACGATTTTCCGGCTGTTCGCCCCGCGCGCGAAACACGTGCGGGTGTTCATCACCGACCAGCTCGACGCGCCGCCCGATGCGGCGTTCGGCTACGAGCTGGACAAGCGGCTGGAGGACGGCGAGTGGCGCGGTGTCTGGGAGGCGCGGCTCGACCGGCACCTCCACGGCTGGTTCTATTGGTACACGGTCAGCGGCCCGCAGAACGTCTTCGGGCATTTTTCCCCGAACCAGAAAATCCTCGACCCGTACGCCCTCGCCGCTGTCGGGCGCGAAGGTCCCGGCATCATCCTCGACTCCTCGTGGGTGGGGAAGGGTGATCGCGGCTTCCGCACGCCGCCGTGGCAGGATCTCGTGATCGCCGAGGCGCACGTGCGCGACCTGATTGCCCACGCACCGGCGCCGCTCACCGCCGACGAGCGGCTGGGTTTCGCCGGCCTGCGCAAGTGGGTCGAGCGCCCGGATTGCTATCTGAAGAAACTCGGGGTGAACTGCGTCGAGCTGCAGCCGGTGCAGGAATTCGACAACCGCACGCGCGAAGAATACCATTGGGGCTACATGACGGTGAACTGGTTCGCCCCGGCCAGCGCCTACTCGGCGGATCCGGCGCGGGCCTCCGGGGTGCGTGAGCTGCAGGAGCTGGTGGCGGCGTTTCACCGGCAGGGCATGGCGGTGGTCCTCGACATGGTTTACAACCACGCCGGCGAGCCCGCGCACCTGCTGCTGGTCGACAAGCTCTATTACTTCGAACTCGGCGACGACGGCGCGCTGGCCAACTGGTCCGGCTGCGGCAACGACCTGCGCGCCCGCTCCGCGATGGCGAAGCGGCTCATCATCGACAGCTGCCTCCACCTGATCGAGGCGTACGGCGTCGACGGCTTCCGGTTCGACCTCGCCGAGCTGCTCGGTGTGGACGTGCTGCGCGATGTCGAGGCGGCGCTGAAGCGCGCGAAGCCCGACGTGATCCTGATCGCAGAGCCATGGAGTTTCCGCGGGCACATCGCCGGCGCGCTGCGTCCGACCGGCTGGGCGTCGTGGAACGACGGCTACCGGAACTTCCTGCGCGAATACGTGCACGGCGCGGGCGCGGCGGACAAGCTCGAGTATTTCCTCAAGGGATCGCCGTGGCACTTCGCGTTCTGGCCGGCCCAGACCGTCAACTACACCGAGTCACACGACGACCGCACGTGGCTCGACACGATCACGGAGAACGGCGGCAACAACGGTTTCCGTCCCACGCTCGCCGACGTGCAGCGCACGCACCTGATGGCGGCCATCCTGTTCGCCTCGGTTGGCATCCCGATGATCGCGGCAGGGCAGGATTTCCTGCGCTCGAAGCACGGCGTGAACAACACCTACCTGCGCGGCGACCTGAACGCGCTCGATTACCGGCGGCTGCGCAAGTTCCCGGCGACGCACGCGTATTTCGCGGGCTGGATCGCGTTCCGGCGCTCGGCGGCGGGCCGGTTGCTGCGGTTGTGGTCGCGGCCGGGCGAGGGATTTTTCAAGGCGTTTCCTGGCAAGGAGCAGGCCGCGCTGGCGCTGCTTTACAACGCCGACGGCAGCGAGGGGCCGCAGCGATTGCTTTTGGCCGTCAATCCGTTGCCGGACGACGTCACCATCCCGCTCGACGCGGAGGTCGCCGGGTGGAATTGGCAGCCGGTGGCCGACCACGAGCAGTTCTATGACGCACAAAGGCCCGCGCCGGCCGGCACGGTCGAGGCGGAGCTCTTTGTGCCCGCTCTCGGGTGCGGACTGTGGTTGGCGGAGCGATGAGCGGAGCTGGGCGGGGAGGCGAGTTGAGCTTATGCAATAGCCCTGGGAGGGTATCGCTCTTGCCAAAGCGGAGGCGCGGAGCTTGGATTTTACCCTCTAACGTTTCTCACGTTCTCAACCCATCACTACCATGGCAGTCAAAGTAGCAATCAATGGTTTCGGCCGCATCGGCCGCCTCGTTTTCCGCGCGCTTGTCGAGCAGGGTCTGCTCGGCACGACCTTCGACGTCGTCGCCGTCGGCGACATCGTCCCGGCCGACAACCTGGCCTACCTGCTGAAGTATGACTCCACGCAGGGCCGTTTCGCCGGCACCGTGGGCTCCAAGAAGTCCGCCGCCGACAAGGCCGAGGACGACGTGCTCATCGTCAACGGCAAGGAGATCCTCGTCGTCAGCGCCAAGTCGCCCGCCGAGCTGCCCTGGGCCAAGCTGGGTGTCCAGCTCGTCATCGAGTCCACCGGCCTGTTCACCGACGCCGAGAAGGCCAAGGGCCACCTCGCCGCCGGCGCCAAGAAGGTCATCATCTCCGCCCCGGCCAAGGGCGAGGACATCACCGTCGTCATGGGCGTCAACGACGACAAGCTCGACGTCGCGAAGCACAACATCATCTCCAACGCCTCCTGCACCACGAACTGCCTCGCGCCGGTCGTCTCCGTGCTCCTCAAGGAAGGCTTCGGCATCGAGGAAGGCCTCATGACGACCATCCACTCCTACACCGCCACGCAGAAGACCGTCGACGGCCCCTCCAAGAAAGACTGGAAGGGCGGCCGCACCGCCGCGCAGAACATCATCCCGGCCAGCACCGGCGCCGCCAAGGCCACCGCGCTCGTGTGCCCCGAGGTCAAGGGCAAGCTCACCGGCATGTCCTTCCGCGTGCCGACCCCGACCGTCTCCGTCGTCGACCTCACGGTCAAGACCACCAAGCAAACCTCCTACAAGGACATCTGCGCCGCCATGAAGAAGGCCAGCGAGACCTACCTGAAGGGCATCCTTGAATACACCAGCGACGAGGTCGTCTCCACGGACTTCATCCACTGCAAGGCCTCGTCGATCTTCGACGCCGGCTCCGGCATCGAGCTGAATCCGAAGTTCTTCAAGCTCGTCAGCTGGTACGACAACGAGTGGGGCTATTCCAACCGCGTCGTCGATCTGACCAAGAAGATCGCCGCCCAGCTCTGAGCGCACCGCACAGAATCTACGGTTCTGTTCAACTTTGGGCGGAAGCGGCATCTCCCGATGTCCTTCCGCCCTTCTTTTTCTCCACCCCCGACTCTTTCTCCCATGGCTAAATTCAAATCCATCCGCGACCTGGCTCTCTCCGGCAAACGCGTCCTCATGCGCGTCGACTTCAATGTCCCGCAGGACAAGGCCACCGGCGCCATCACCAACAACCAGCGCATCGTCGCCGCGCTCCCGACCATCAAGTTCGCCCTCGAGCAGGGCGCCGCGGTCGTCCTCATGTCGCACCTCGGCCGCCCGGACGGCCAGAAGATCGCCAAGTTCTCCCTGAAGCCCGTCGCGGTTGAACTCGAGAAGCTCCTCGGCCGGCCCGTGAAGTTCCTCGACGACTGCGTCGGCCCGGCCGTCGAGGCCGCCTGCGCCAAGCTCGCCCCCGGCGAGGTCGTCCTGCTCGAGAACCTCCGTTTCCACATCGAGGAGGAGGGCAAGGTGAAGGTGAAGAACGCCGACGGCACCGAGACCAAGCTCAAGGCCGATCCCGCCCAGGAAGCCGCCTTCCGCGCCTCGCTCTCGAAGCTCGGCGACGTGTTCGTCAACGACGCCTTCGGCACCGCGCACCGCGCGCACTCGTCGATGGTCGGCGTCGCGCTCAAGGACAAGGCCGCCGGTTTCCTCATGGAGGCGGAGCTCAAGGCCTTCGCCGCCGTGCTCGACCACCCGAAGCGTCCGTTGCTCGCCATCCTCGGCGGCGCGAAGATCGCCGACAAGATTCCCCTCATCAACAATCTCCTCGAGAAGGCCAACGAAATCATCATCGGCGGCGGCATGGCCTTCACCTTCAAGAAGGAACTCGAGGGCATGGAGATCGCCCACAGCCTCTACGATCCCGAGGGCGCCAAGATCGCCAAGGAACTCTTCACCAAGGCCGCGGCCAAGGGCGTGAGGATCCACCTGCCGGTCGACTTCGTCGCCGCCGACAAGTTCGACGCCGAGGCGGCCACGCAGGTCGTTACGGACCAGCAGGGCATCCCCGCCGGTTGGATGGGTCTCGATGCCGGCCCGAAGTCGCGCGAGCTTTTCGCGCAGGCGATCGGCCGCTGCCAGACCATCATCTGGAACGGGCCTCCGGGTGTGTTCGAGTTTCCGAAGTTCGCCGAGGGCACCAAGGCCATGGCCGACGCCATCGCCAAGGCCACGGCGGCCGGCGCCCTGACGGTCGTGGGCGGCGGCGACACCGCCACCGCGGCCAAGAAAGCCAAGATCGCCGACAAGGTCAGCCACTGTTCCACCGGCGGCGGCGCCAGCCTCGAGTTCCTCGAAGGCAAGGTGCTCCCCGGCGTCGCGTTCCTGGAGGCGTGATGCAATCGGGTAGGGGCCGTTGCCCTCAACGGTCCTTCCCCTGCGCGGGCGGTTGGTGGCAGCCGCCCCTGCCTGCCTCCTGCGTCCACTGAATTTCTACTCGCTACCCACTACCCGCTACTCACTACTTTTCCCCATCATGCCCATCATCCGCAAGAAACTCATCGCCGGTAACTGGAAGATGAACAAGACCGCCGGCGAGGGCGTCACCCTCGCCAAGGAGATCGTCGACGCGATCGGTCGCGAGACCGCGGTCGATGCCGTGCTCTGTCCGCCGTTCACGGCGCTGGAGAGCGTCGCCCATGTCCTCGAGGGCCAGGCCGTCAAGCTTGGCGCGCAGAACATGCACCCGGAAAAGAACGGCGCGTACACCGGCGAGGTTTCCGCCGAGATGCTCCGCACGCTCTACGTCACGCACGTCATCCTCGGCCACAGTGAGCGCCGCACGTATTTCGGCGAGACCGATGCCTTCATCAACAAGAAGGTGCTGGCCGCGCTGGCCAACGAGCTGAAGCCCATCCTCTGCATCGGCGAGACGCTCGCCGAGCGCGAGGGCGGCTCGACGCTGGCCGTCGTGCAGCGCCAGCTCGAAGGCGCGCTCGCCGGCGTGAAGCCCGAGCAGCTGACCTCCGTCGTCATCGCCTACGAGCCCGTCTGGGCCATCGGCACCGGCAAGGTCGCCACCACCGCGCAGGCGCAGGAGGTGCACGCGTTCATCCGCGAGCTGCTCACCAAGCTCTACGGCGCGCCGCTCGCGCAGAAGATCCGCATCCTTTACGGCGGCTCGATGAAGCCGTCCAACGCGCCCGAGCTGCTCGCGCAAAAGGACATCGACGGCGGCCTCATCGGCGGCGCCTCGCTCGAGGCCAAGTCGTTCGTCGAGCTGGTCAAGGCCGCCATGGCCGTGAGCTGACGCGGGTGCGGGGTCGCTGGGGAGATTTCCCGGGCAACGGCCCGGCCAGCTGCGCGCTTGCGATGCCGGCGGGGCGGGGTTCTTGTAGGAGGGCCGATGAATCCCGTCCGCGCCGCCTTTCTGCTCCTGGCCGCCATTCCGGCGCAGGCGATGGCGCAGTCCCATTTCGCCGAGGCGGACTGGGCGTTGCAGGCGGATTTTCCCGCCGCACCGAAGCCGGATGTCTTTCGCAAGCCCACGGAGTTCGGCGACCAGCTGACGCTGCGCTATTACCTCGAGCAGGGCGGCCTGCGCTTCATGGTCGCGCGCTTCACCTACCCGGTCGTGCCGCTGGCGCGCGCGCAGACGAGTCTCTACCAATCCTCGTTCGAGGAGTTGATGAAATCTCGTCCGGGCGAGGTGAAGGGGAAGGGGGATTTTGCCCTCGGCCCCTACCAGGGCGCGCGACTGCTGATCGAGCAGAAGCGCGAGAAAACCCTGCGCGAAGTGCGGCTCGTCCTCATCGGGGCATCGCTCTACGTCGTCAGCGCCGAGTGGCCCGCCGGGGACCCGGGCGGGATGGCGGCCGAGTGCGGGCAGTTCCTGCGCAGCGTGGCGGTGCGGCCGGAGTACGCCGATGCCCGCGTCATCGAGGACGCCGGGCGTTGGCGTGAACTGGAGCACGGCAATTTCAAGCTGCGCTACGACGGCACGCGCTGGTATCGCGACCCGACCGACAACGAGTCCGGCGTCTTCAACCTCCTGCGGGTCGACCGCCTCGCGGAGGCCCAGCTGATCGCGGAGGATACGCCCGTGCCGACCGACAGCATGGAAACCGTGGTGCTGGCCTCGGCGCGCGAAACGGCCGAGAGCGTCGCGCTCAAGAAACGCGGCCGGAAAACCCGCAACGGCGTCAGCTTGGAAGAGCTCGAGTTCACCGCCCGGGTCGACGGGGTGAGCTATGTGAACCACGGTTATTTCTACACCGGCCCCGCGGGAACGTTGCAGCTGCGCGCCTGGTCGCCCGACAAGACCTACGCCGGCGTCGCCGGCGACATCACGGAACTGCTCGACGGTCTCGCGATCAAAACCGCCGCTGGTCCGACGGCGACGGCCGCGGGCCGGTGATCAGCTTTTCCGGCCGAGCATCTCGCTCGCGAGGCGGGTGAGGAACGGCGCGCCGCCCGGCAGGCGGGCGAGGGCGGCGAGCGCGGCGTCGGTCTGGGTGGCGGCGTGTTTCCGCGCGGACTCGAGACCGTGGAGCTTCACGTAGGTGGTCTTGCCGGCCTGGGCGTCCTTGCCGGCGGTCTTGCCGAGCGTGGCGGTGTCGGCGGTGGCGTCGAGGATGTCGTCGATGATCTGGAACGCGAGGCCGAGGTGCCGGCCGGTGTCGCGCAGCAGGCCGAGCTGGCTGTCGGTGGCGCCGCCGCAGAGTCCGCCGATCAGGAGCGCGGCGGTGAGCATGGCCGCAGTCTTGTTGAGATGAATGAAGTCGAGTTCGTCCGCGGTGGCATCGGTTTTCTTTTCGGCCAGCAAGTCCTCCATCTGGCCGCCGATCAGGTGTTCGCTGCTCGCGGCCTCGGCCAGCTCGCGCGTGAGTGCGTGGGCGAGCTCGCCGTCGTAATGGCGGGCGAGAAGTTGGAAGGAATAGGTGAGGAGGGCGTCACCCGCGAGCAGGGCGGTGGCCTCGTCAAACTGCTTGTGCGCGGTCGGCCGGCCACGGCGCAGGTCGTCGTTGTCCATGCACGGCAGGTCGTCGTGGACGAGCGAGTAGGTGTGCAGGCACTCGAGAGCGACGGCGGCCGGGAGCGGATTGGCGCGCCGGCCGAAGGCGTCAGCCGTGGCCAGCACGAGGACGGGGCGGAGGCGCTTGCCTCCCGCCTGGAGCGTGTAGCGCATGGCCTCGTGCAGGCGGGCCGGGCGGGTGTCGGCGGGCGGGATCAGCTCGTCGAGTCCGCGCTCCACGCGCTCGCGGTAGGCCTGTAACTGGGCGGTAAATTCCATGCGGGCGGCGGCAATGTCCCCGCGGGTGGCGTGGTTGGCAACGCTTTGTTGCGCGCGGCCGGCCAACATCAGGCTCGCCAACGCCGGACGCCCGGTTTTTATCCCCTTGGTCGTCATTATGCCTACCTACGAATACGCGTGCACGAAATGCGGCCACGAACTGGAGGCCTTCCAGTCGATGAAGGACGCCCCGCTGAAGAAATGCCCCGCCTGCGGGCGCCCGGCGCTGCGGCGCAAGATCGGGAGCGGGGCCGGCCTGATCTTCAAGGGCAGCGGCTTCTACATCACCGACTACAAGCAGAAGTCCGGCGGCAAGTTCGAGGGCGGCGAGGGCAAATCCTCTTCCAAGTCCACCGAGTCGAAACCCGCCGCGGCCAAGGCTGCGGCCAACTGATTCCCACCATGGCTGACAAAAAAATCGAAAAAGCGCTCTACGGTCCCAGCACGGTCGAGGTCGCCCTCGGGGCGCTGTTGGGTTTCCTCGTCGGTGTCGTGGCCGCGTGCCTCTTCCTCGTGTTCCTCAAGCCCGTGCAGCAGGTGAAGGAGATGCCGAAGGCCGACAAGATCGTGCCCGGCGTCGTCTATTACCTGCCCGGCGCGGAGAACTCGACGAAGGGCCGCAACTGGACGTCCAAGCAGAAGGTGCTCGCCGCCGGCGGCGAAGTGCTCCTGCTCGAGGAGGAGCTCAATGCCTGGTCGGCCACGCTCGGCACGCCGGCCGCTCCGGCGCCCGCCCCGGCCAAGCCGGGCGCCAAGCCCGCCGCTCCCGCCGCCTCCGCGTCGTCGCCGGCCTTCCTCACCGCCTCCGCGCCGAATTTCCGCATCGTGGGCGACAAGCTCCAGATCGGCCTCAAGTGCACGCTCAACGTCTACGGACTCTTTTCCCAAGAAGTCATCGTGCTCGCCGTGGGTGATTTTGCCAAGGGCGGCGACGGCATGACCTTCAAGCCGGACTCGTTTTACCTCGGCTCCTGCCCGTTGCACAAGCTGCCCGCGGCCACCGCCCTGATTGTCGCGCGGATCCTGGCGGCGCAGAAGATACCCGACGAGACCCATTCGATGTGGGCCAAGATCACCAGCGCCTCCATCGGAGGCGGCCAGGTGAAGATCGTGACGGCGCCGTGAGCCGGCACCGACCGCGGCCGTGTCGAAAAACCTGAAGAATATCGGCATCGTGGCCGGCGCCACGGTGCTCTCGCGCGTGCTGGGGTTGGTGCGGGAAATCTGCACCGCAGCGGTGTTCGGCACGAGCGCGTTGAACTCGGCCTACGTCACGGCCTTTACCCTGCCGAATCTCTTCCGCCGGCTGCTCGGCGAGGGCGCGTTGACCGCGGCCTTCGTGCCGACCCTGACCCACGAGCTCGAGCACAAGCAGCGCGAGGGCGCCTTCCAGCTGCTGAGCAAGGTGGCCAGCTGGCTGGCGCTGGTGACCGCCGTGCTGGTGGCGGTGGCGATGATCGTTTTCTCCCGCGCCGATCTGTGGCTGGCCACGGTGCAACGCTGGGGCGTCGCGCCGGCCACCGCCGAGCGGCTCGAACTCGGCGCGCGCCTGGCGGTGATTTTGTTTCCCTACATGGTGTTCGTCTGCCTCGCGGCGGCGTTCTCCGCCGCCTGTCAGGTGCTGGGCCGCTTCAGCGAGCCGGCGCTCTCGCCCGTGTGGCTCAATCTCAGCATCATCGGCGCGCTGGCACTGGGCGGCTGGTGGGCCTGGGGCGCGCCGGAGCGCATGAACCTGTTGTGCCTCGGCGTGCTGCTCGGCGGCTTCCTGCAGATGGCGGTGCCGGCCGCGGTGCTGTGGGGCGAGGGCTGGCGGCCGGCGTTCGATCTGCGGCCCGACGAACGGGTGCGCGAGATCGTCCGTCTGATGGCGCCGACCGTCATCGGGTCGGCCGTCTATCTGATCAACATTTCCATGTCGCGCTTCGTCGGCCTGTCGCTGAACGACAACGCCGCCACCGTGCTCAACCTCGCGACACGCGTGATGGAGCTGCCCATCGGCGTGTTCACCGCGGCGATCGCCACGGTGGTTTTCCCGATGATCGCCCGGCACGCGGCGCGCGAGGAGTGGGGCGCCCTGTCGGCGGACTACCACAAGGGCATGCGCCTGGTCCTGCTCATCAACATCCCCGCGGCGGCGGGCCTGGCATTGTTGAGCGAGCCGATCGTCCGGTTGCTGTTTCAGCGCGGCGCTTTTCACGCCAGCGACACGGCGCTGATGACGCCCATCCTCGCCGTCTACGCGCTCGGCCTGCCGTTCCTGTCCTTCACGAGCCTCGCGCTGCGCGGGTTCTATGCTTTGCGCGACACGGCCACGCCGGTGCGGGCGGCGGGACTCAGCTTCGTGGCGAACATCGGCCTGAGTCTCGTGCTGATGCAATGGCTCTCCACGGTGGGCCTGGCGCTGGCCAGCAATCTGGCGGTCATCGTGCAGGCGTGGTATCTGCAATCCCGGCTGGTGCGCAAACGGGAGGGGTTTGCCCTGACCCCGCTGCTGCCGAGCCTGGGCAAAATCATTTTCGCCACGCTGGTCATGGGCGTGGCCGTCTGGGCGGGAGCGCGCGGTGCGGCTCTGTTGCCGCTGGGGCGGAAGACGGCCGACCTGGTGGTGGTCGTCGGAGTCATCCCGCTGGCGGCGGCGCTCTACGGCGGCCTGTTGTGGGCGATGAAGATCGAGGGCCGGGAGGAGTTGGAGGCGCTGTTAACCAAAGTGCGGGCGAAGTTCAGCTGGTGAGCGTCGCAGTCGCGCAGCACAGCGTACCATGAATCGGGGCAAACAGTGGCATAGTTTGTTTTTTCGGTTCTCTTGGGAGATTGAATGCGTTTTGGCTTCGTCCAGCGAGCCCCCCGCCGCTGACCCCAGCGGCGATCGCGACTGACATGAACCCCGCCGCCGATTTTCCCGGCTGGTCGACACCCCTGATCGCTGACGCCTGTCTGCGGCTGACTGTGCCGTTACGCGTGGCGGCGGACGGGCTGCGGCCGCTCATGCCGGGCATGCGCGTGTGCGGTGGCGTGCGGCCGGTGCGGCATTACGGCAGCGTGGACGTGTTCCTGGAGGCGGTCATGGCCGCGGCGCCCGGCGAAGTGCTGGTGATCGACAACGGCGGCCGCACCGACGAGGCCTGCATCGGCGATCTGACCGTGCTGGAGGTCCGGGCCGGTGGCCTGGCGGGTGTCGTGCTCTGGGGTCTGCACCGCGACACGCCCGAGCTGCGGGAGATCGGCTTGCCGGTTTTCAGCCACGGCACGACTCCGGCCGGACCGCAACGGCTGGATACGCGCGAACCCGAGGCGTTCGTTTCCGCGCGATTCGGCGGGTGGCAGGTGACGGCGGAGGATTTTGTTTTCGCAGATGACGACGGAGCGATCTTCGTGCCCAAGGCGAAGCTGGACGACATCGTGCGCACGGCCCGTCTGCTGTGGGACACGGAGCGCCGGCAGGCGCTGGCGGTGCGGACGGGCTGGATGCTCCGCGAACAGCTGCGGCTGGCGGATTACTTGGAGAAACGGACGGCAAATCCGAGCCTGACCTTCCGGCAACACCTGCGGGGAATCCGCGGGGCGATCGAGGAGTAGCGGTCCGCCCGATCCGGGTGAAACGTCCGGCCGGGGCCGACCGAAATTTCCCAACTGTCGCGCTCAAGCCTTCGCGGCGGACGCCGTCTGGGGCGTGGCCAGGCTCTCATGCAGCGCCGTGATCACCAGGCGAGCGGCGGTCTCGGGACCGATGCGATCGGTGTTGATGACCAAGTCGTAGGCATGGGGGTCGTCGATGTCTTGTTCGAAGTTGGTGCGGACGAAGCGCCGCCGGGCGATGTCCGACTTGCGCACGGCGGATTCGGCCTGGGTCTTGTCGCAGTGTTCTACCGCCATGTGCCGGTGGACGCGCGTCTCGAAGGAAGCCACGAGGCGCACGTGCAGCCCGCCGGTCAGGTCACGGGTGAGGAGGTGTCCGCCGCGTCCGGCGAGAATGACCCGTCCGAGGCGGGCGAGTTGCACGATGGCCTCGAACACCTGTTGTTCCAACTGCCAGATCGGCGGGTGAAGTCCGACGAGTTCGCCGATCAGCGCCTTGGTTTCGGACACGCGGTCTTCAGGCAGATAGTCGGCCAGATGCTCGGGGAGCCGGCCCTGGGACAGGGCGCGGGTGAGCAGGTCCTTGTCGAGGAACATCCAGCTGCGGCCTTCTTCGCCGAAGTCGCGGTTGAGCATCGGCAGCAGGGTGCGGCCGAGCGTGGCGGCGCCCGCGCAGGTTTCGCGGGAGAGCGTGATGAAGGGTTTGACGGCCTGCTCGGAGGCCGGACGGGTCAGCGGCCGGTTGGAGAGCTGGGTGCGCAGAATCGTGAGGCCTTGGTCGAGGTAGGTGTGTAAGCTCATGAGATTTCCCTCCGGTTCGTTTGGCGGCTCCGGCTTGGGAACCGCCTTTCACTTTTTAGCATGATACCACCGGACCGCTCGGTTCTCCAGAGTGATGATGACCGGGGCAACCATGGGTTGCAGTGCGCCGCGGGTGCGTCTACCTTGCTTTCATGTCAGATTCATTCCCGGTCCGGCACAACGTCGCGGCCCGCCGCTACGAGATCGAGATCGACGGTCATCTGGCCGTGGCCGAATACGAGATGCAGGACGGCAAGCAGGTGTTCACGCACACGCTGGTGCCGGAGGCTCTGCGTGGGCGCGGCCTGGCCGAGGCGCTCGTCCGCCGGGCGTTGAACGATGCCCAGGCGGCCGGACGCAAAATCGTGCCGGCGTGTTCCTACGTCGCCAAGTTCATCGAACGCCACGACGAGTACGCGAGCTTGCAGGCGTAGCGCGCAAAAAAACCCGCGGCTTGCGGCCGCGGGTTCGAAAGGGGAGGGAGCGGGGGCTCAGGCCTTGGTGACGAGGCCGGCCTTGATGGCCTTGACCGCGACCCAGACGCGCTTGGTGCCGCCGTTGGGCAGCTTGACGCGGATCTTCTGCAGGTTCGGGCGGAACTTGCGGGGGGTCTTGCTCGTCGTGTGCGTGCCGATGCCGCCGCTCTTCTTCGACTGACCCTTGCGGTTGATGATGCTGCCCTTGACGGGGCGTCTGCCAGTGATTGCGCAAATTCGTGCCATGATGTTTCGGTTGGTGAAAGGGTCGGAGTAAAGGGCGGCTCTCCCGCTAGGCAAGGGAAATTTGAAAAACTCTCGGCGGGGCGGACTTACTTGCGCAAAGCATGGAGGGCCTGAAACTTCTGACCCATGTTGCCGGGGTGGAGCAGCGTGAGGAGCGCCTGCTTGCGTTTGCTGAAAGTGCGGGCCTCGGCGGCCATGAGCTCGGCGAGCCGGGCGGAGGCGCGCTTGGTGAAAAAGGCCTCCTGTGACTCGACCAAGGCCTGGCCAAATCCGCTCATTTGCAGCGAATCAACGAGCCAATCCCAGCAGATGTGGCAGGTCAGGTCCACCTCGCCGGGACTTTCGAGGAGGTCGGTGCCCATTTTCTGGTGCGAGTAGGTCCGGCCGGTCCCCTGCGGCGTATGCTCGGCCAGCTCGGCCCAGGTCTTGCCGTAGTCGAAGGCGAGGAACAGCCCCGACCAGGGCAGCGCGATGATCTTCTCCAGCAGCGGCACGGTACGCAGCGGCAGGTCGATGGTGTAACCTTCCGGCGCCTCGCGCGGCAGCCGGTCGATTGCTGCCGCAAGCTCAGGCGAGACATCCGGCAGGTCGGTGTAGGCCAGCTGGCCGTCCTTCACCCTGACGCCGATTTCGCGCCAGGCGCCGCCGCGCCGCACCACCGAGTGGAACGGCTGGGCGTCGAACAATTCGTTGGAGAACACGACGCAACGCGGCGGCAGCACGTAGGGCTGGCCGTAGGAGATGGTCTGGTAGCCGGCAAAGGGATGGGCGATGCCCTTCAACGCGCCGACTCCCGGCTCGGCGCCGATCTCGACGAAGATGTAGTCCGCCGGGTTGGCCGGTGCGAGCAGTCCGACCGCCGCGGCCACCACCAGCTCGCCAAAGACGGGGCTGAACGTCGTGGCGGTGAAGAAATCCGCGCCCTTGTCCTTGCCGACCCGCCGCCGGTCGCTCGTGTAATAACCCACCTGCGGGTGATACATGGCCAGTTCCATGAACCGGGCAAACGGCACGCCGGCGGCTGCGCCCGGCTCTGCAGAGAAGATTTCGAGGAACGGCGAAGAGGAACCCATTTACAAAGGAAGGCATTTGCCCACAGTCATGGCCATGCTTAAACGTTTTCTCGCCATCACCCTCGCGGTGGCCGGAGGCTTTCTGACAGCCCAGTACGCCGCCCGGCAGCTGGGCGCACCGAGCTGGTGGCCGGACCGTGAGCGCGACCGGAATGTGCGCATCTTTCGCGACGTGCTGCAGACGGTGAAGGAAAACTACGTCGAGGCCCCGAAGGCCAATTACGACGACCTGACCCGCACCGCGCTCAAGGGCATGCTCGGCCAGCTCGACCCGCACTCCGAGTTCCTCACCCGCGAGGAGTTCGCCGAGACCGAGGAGGAACTCAGCAACGAATTCAACGGCGTCGGCATCCAGGTCGAGCAGCGCGACGGCCATATCATCGTCATCTCGCCCATCGCCGGCACGCCGGCCGAGCGCGCCGGCATCCGCCGCGGCGACCAGCTGATCAAGGTCGACGGCAAGCCCCTCGAAAATCCGACGCTGGAGCGGACCGTGCGCCTCATCCGCGGCAAGCCGGGCTCCGAGGTGACGCTCACCATGCTGCGCACCGCGCAGAACAAGGAGATGGATTTCAAGATCAAGCGCGAGCGCATCCTCCTGCGCAGCGTGCGCAACGCCAACCTGCGCAACGACGGCCTCGGCTACCTGCAGATCACACAGTTCAGCGAGCACACGGGCGAGGAGTTCGCCGGCACGCTCGAGGAGATGGAGAAGAAAGGCCTCACCGCACTCGTCATCGACCTGCGCAACAACCCCGGCGGCCTCGTCGATGCCGCGATGGAGGTCTGCAGCGAGTTCTTCGACAAGGACGAACTCGTCGTCTACACGCAGGGCCGCACGCCCGAGTCGCGCCAGAACTACAACGCCGACGGCAAGCACCCGAAGCGCACCTATCCCATCGCCATCCTCGTCAACGGCGGCACCGCCAGCGCAGCCGAGATCGTCTCCGGCGCGATGAAGGACACCAAGCGCGCCGTCATCGTCGGCGAGCGCACCTTCGGCAAGGGCTCCGTGCAGAGCGTCATCGACCTTCAGAACGGCGAGGGCCTCCGCCTCACCACCGCGCGTTACTACACGCCCAGCGGCATCACCATCCACGAGAAAGGCATCGCGCCCCAGGTCGAGGTCGAGATCAACGCGGACGACGAGGCCAAGCTGCGCCTGCAACAGTCGCGCGTCGATCTCGCGGCGCCGACCGAATTCGCCGACCGCTTTGGTTTCAAGCCCGTCGAGGACGTGCAGCTCGCCGCCGCCGAAGAAGTGCTCACCGGCGTGCTCGCCGCGCGGCCGGTGAAGAAGTGACCGGGCCACATGCTCACCCGCGCATCAGCCTTTCAGCCTTCTGTAGCGGCGGTCTGTGACCACAGCCGTCCCACAAGAACTCGTTTCGGTCCTCTTTTGCATGTCATCCTGAGCGAAGCGAAGGATCCACGTGCTCGGGCGCGATGCAGGATTCGCATGCGTGGATTCTTCGCTGCGCTCAGAATGACAGGATACGAAGTTGGCGCCGGAAGTCGGGTGCGCTGTGGGATGTCTGTGGTCTGTGACCGCCGACAGGAGCGGGATTCGGCCAACACCGGCGATCACAGACCGCCGCTACAGGGATTGGCTTCGCGCGATTGTCATTCCGGGCGGAGCGTAGGGCCTGACCTCGCGTCAGGCCCGGGCTCGACGCCCGGTCGAGCCCGGCAAGACCCGACCCCATGATTCTCGCGCTCGAAAGTTCCTGTGACGAGACGGCGGTCGCGCTGTTCGACCCCGCGCAAGGTTTTGCCGGCGAGTGGGTGCACAGCCAGATCGCGCTGCACGAGGCCTACGGCGGCGTCGTGCCCGACCTCGCCAGCCGCGAGCACCTGCAGCATTTCGGTCCGCTCATCCAGCGGGCGCTCGCTCTGCTGGCCACCAGAGCGCCGGCCGAGCGGATAACCAAGATCGCGGTGACGCACGGCCCGGGTCTGGCCGCGTGCCTCGCGATGGGTCTGTCGGCGGCCAAGAGCCTGGCGCTGAATTGGCGCGTGCCGCTGGTCGGCGTCAACCACCTGCGGGCGCACGCCTTCTCGCCGTTCATCGCGCTGCACGAGTCGGCGCCGGCGATGTTCGATGCCGAGCTGGGAAAGGTCCTGCCGCATCTCGGCCTGCTCGTCTCGGGCGGCAACACGGCGCTGTTTTCCATCGATGAATCCCGGCGCATCCGGCTGCTGGCCTCGACGCTCGACGACGCCGCGGGCGAGGCGCTCGACAAGGGCGCGAAGCTGCTCGGCCTCGGTTATCCCGGCGGTCCGCAGGTCGAGAAGCTGGCGAAGGCCGGCAGCGTGAAGGCCTTCGAGTTCCCCAAGGCCATCGCGCAGCGCGCCACGCTCGATTTCAGTTTCTCCGGCCTGAAGACCAGCCTGCGCTACCAGCTGGAAAAGATGCAGCCGGCCGACATCGAGGCGCGGAAGGCCGACCTCTGCGCCAGCTACCAGCACGCCGTGATGGACGCGCTCGTGCGCAAGACGAAGCTCGCCTTGGAGCGCGGATTTGCAGAGCGGGGTCGCCTGACCCCGCCCTCCGAAAAGGCGGGATCAGCGATCCCGCCCTGCAATGGCGAATCAGCGGAGAGGGTCGCTTATCGCAGCGTCGGACTCTCAGGCGGCGTCGCGAACAATCAGTTGCTGCAAGGCGAGCTGGAGAAGCTCGCCCTGCGCCACGGCGTGCCCTTCTTCCGCGCGCGTCCGCAGCACACCGGCGACAACGCCGGCATGATCGCCTTTGCGGCCTGGGCCGAGCGCGAGCCGGGTGGCGTCAAGGGCGACGGCGCTGACGGTGTCAGCGAGGCTGGCTTCGACCTCGAGATCGCGCCGAGCCTCGCGCTGGGTTGAGCAGGTGGGGCGAGTTCTCCGAACGAGCCGCCCCGATGCGTTGCTCAGGGCCAGAGCCAGTAGAACACGGCGGCGGTGCCGACGGCATAGAGGACGGAGTCGAGGAGGTACTTCGCACTCGATGACCAAGGACGCATCATCCAGATCGATTCCGTGACCGTGCCGAAGCCGTGGGCGATGAAGGTGATCGACGCCGCCCATTTGGCTGCGCGGGCGGCGTGCTCATGGCCAAGGCCGGAGACCCGCCAAGCGAGGTAGCCGGCCACCGCGGCGATGACCAAGCTCCAAGAAAACCATTGCCCGAGGTACTTGCCCATATTCAGCGCACCGGTCGGCCCGAGTGTGAAGTGTCCCACGGGACCCTCCGTATATTTCTTCATCATGGCCTCGCTGCCCATGTCCTTCATGTCGGCGCAATACGGCACGACATAGTGGCCGGGCGTCGGATTGCCGGTGCGGATGGCGTCGCGCACGGCGTCCTCGTTGGCCAACCGGCCGTAATCGGACGCATGCCACTTGAGGACCATGTGGATGAGGGAACTGATCACGAACACGACCACTGCGCTGAGCAGGATCGGCAGCCAGAGGGAAGGCAGGTTATTCATGGGGGTAAGGGTTGCGCGCTGATTGTTCGCACAGATGTCCTGCCCGGGAAAGCCGGAAGTGCCGGCATTGGGGCGCGTGGGTGGGGCGAGTCGTCGCGACGAGCCGCGGCCCACTCTGCTGGACAGCAGAGTGGGCCCTCCATTTACCGTTTTAGTTTCTCGCGGAGATACGGAGCCGTCGGGCTGCGCTTCACCTTCTGGATCCCGGCGAGCGGGCCTTGGTAGAGCAGTTCGCCGCCGTGCGGGCCGCCGCCGGGCCCGAGTTCGACGAGCCAGTCGGCCTCGGCGAGCAGGTCGAGGTGGTGCTCGATGACGACGACGGTGTGGCCGTGGTCGACGAGGTTGTGCAGCACCTTGATGAGCTTCTCGCAGTCACTGAGGTGCAGGCCGATGGTCGGTTCCTCGAGGAGGTAGAGGTTGCGCACGGCGATGCCGCGCGAGCGCTCGGTGTAGCTTTGCAGGCCCTTGGTCAGCTCGGTCACGAGCTTGAGGCGCTGGGCCTCGCCGCCGGAGAGGGTCGGGCTGCTCTGGCCGAGCGTGAGGTAGCCGAGGCCGCAGTCGACCATGAGCTGGCACACCTGCGAGAGCTGCGAGTGGAAGTCGAAGAACACCGCCGCTTCGTCGAACGAGAGCTGGAGCACCTGGCCGATGGTCTTGCCCTTCCAGGTGATGTCGTTGAGGTCGGGGCCGAAGCGCGAGCCGCCGCACGCGTCGCACGGCAGGTAGGAGTCGGCCATGAAGGCCATCTCGAGCTTGATGCGGCCGGCGCCGGAGCAGGTCTCGCAGCGTCCGCCGGCGGTGTTGAAGGAGAAACGGCTGGCGGTGTAGCCGCGCATCTTGGCCTCGGGCAGCGAGGCGAAGAACTGGCGGATGAGGTCGAAGATGCCGAGGTAGGTCGCCGGCGTGGAGCGCGGCGTCTTGCCGATGGGCGACTGGTCGACCTCGATGACGGATCTAAAACCGTTTGCTCCGCGGAGCTCCGCAAATGGCGGCTGAGAGTTGAGTGCCGAGAGTTGAGCGCCGTCAGACTCGAAGATGCCGTGCTTGAGGAAATCCTTGCCGGTGAGCCGGGCCTTGCGCTGCTTGATGGCGCAGCTGACCGCGGGGTGGAGCAGGTCGCGGAAAAGCGTGGATTTGCCCGCGCCGCTGGGGCCGCAGACCATCGTCAGCCGGCCGAGCGGCAGGCGCAGCGTGAGATTCTGGAGGTTGCGGTAGCGCGCGCCGTCGAGCACGAGCCAGGATGGGTGGAGCGCGTTGACCGCAACGCGCGGCGAACGGGTTGGGGTCAACCCGTTCCACCCCGGCAAGTCGCGGTAACTGCCGCGCAACGGATGGGCGATGCCCTTGGCGAGGAAGAGGCCGGTGAGCGAGGCGGCGTTCTGCTTGATGGCGGCGGGAGACTCGTTGGCGAGCACGCTGCCGCCGTGGATGCCGGCGCCGGGGCCGAGGTCGATGATGCGATCGGCGCGCTCCATCACGACGTCGTCGTGCTCGACGACGAGCAGAGTGTTGCCCTTGTCGCGGAGCGAGAGGAGCGTGTCGATCAGGCGGTCGTTGTCGCGCGCATGCAGGCCGATAGACGGCTCATCGAGCACGTAGAGCACGCCGGAGAGGTTGGAGCCGAGCTGCGCGGCGAGGCGGATGCGCTGGGCCTCGCCACCGGACAGCGTTTCGGTGGGGCGGTCGAGCGACAAATAATCGAGACCGACGTGCGCGAGGAAGCGCAGGCGCTCCTCGATCTGCGGCACGATGTCCTGCGTGATGAGCCGGCCGCGTGCCTCGAGCTTGAGGTCGCGCAGCGTGGCGAGCAGTTCGTCGGGCGTGAGGCGGCTGAGTTCGGGCAGGGAGATGGCCGAATGGTAGGGCGAATCCTCCGGATGAGCCGCGGCTCGTCGGGGACGACTCGCCCTACCTTTCAACGGTAGTTTGACCGCGCGGGCGATGCGGTTGAGGCGCTCGCCGTGGCAGGTCGGGCAGGTTTTGCCGTGCGACGACGGATCATCGGGGTCGAAACTGCGCAGGGCGTCGGCGACCTCGTCGGACCTCTGCTCGTCCTCGTCGGGCTTGAGCATCCAGTCGTAGATGCGGCCATGGCCGCGGCAGGTGGGGCACCAGCCGCGCGGCGAGTTGAACGAGAAATGTTTCGGATCGAGCTCGGGGAAGGATTCGCCCGTCTCGATGTCGGTGCGCGTGGTGGAGAACCAGCTGAGGACTTTTCCGTCGGGTGTCAGCAGGAAGCAGGCGCCTTTGCCGAGATGAAGCGCACGGTCGAGCTGAGCGTTGAGAGTCGAGGGCTGAGAGCGGGGTTGCTTGCGCTTCGGCTCGTCGGGGACGCCTCGCCCTACCTGCTTCAGATCGCCGACGACGACTTCAATGTCGTGCTCCTTGTAGCGGTCGAGTTTGGCGAAGGTGTCGACGCGCAGCAGCCGGCCGTCGGCGCGCATGAGCTCGTAGCCCTGCTTGCCGATCCACTTGGCGATGGGTTCGTGGTGGCCCTTGCGGCCGCGGATGAGCGGGGCGCAGAGGTAGAGATGCTTCGCCTTTTTCGCGGCGGGCGTGGCGAGGGTCTGCTCGAGCAGCCGGCGCAGCTGGCCGGGCGAGAGCGGCGTGACCGGCCGGCCGGTCTCCGGGTGGTGCTGCACGCCGAGCCGGGCGTAGAGCAGGCGCAGGTATTGCGCGACCTCGGTGATGGTGGCGACGGTGGACTTGCGGGTGCCGCGCGTGACGCGCTGCTCGATGGCGACGGTCGGCGGGATGCCGGTGAGCCGGTCGATGTCGGGCCGCGGCAATTGCTCGACGAACTGCCGGGCGTAGGGCGACATCGACTCCATGAAGCGGCGCTGGCCCTCGGCGAACACGATGTCGAACGCCAGCGTCGACTTGCCCGAGCCGGACACGCCGGTGACGACCGAGAGCTGGCGGTGCGGGATGGAGACGGAGATGTTCTTGAGATTGTTCTCTCTCGCGCCGATGACCACGAGTTCATGGCCGGCGACTGGCAGCGCAGTCTGGTAAGGCGCCGCGTCCTCGGCCGCGGCGAGCTGTAGGGCGGGATCGCCGATCCCGCCTTGGTTTGAGCTCTTTTCGGCAAACGCGGCGGGGTCAGGCGACCCCGCCCTACAAGCCAGCACTTCGCGCAGGAAGGGCGAGGTGGCGGTGTCGGTGCGGGCGATGTCCTCTGGTGGGCCCTCGGCGACGATGCGGCCGCCGTTGGCCCCGGCCTCCGGGCCGACCTCGAGGATCCAGTCGGCGGACTTCAGCACGTCGAGGTTGTGCTCGATGACGATCACGCTGTGGCCGGCGTCGACGATGCGCTGCAGCACGGCGAGCAGGCGCTTCACATCGTGGCGGTGCAGGCCGGTGGTGGGTTCGTCCAGCAGCAGCAAGGCTGCTGCTGGACGCTGATCGCTGAGTGCTGATTGCTGAGGGCCAGAAAAGGTTTCGCGGGAGTCCGCTCCTCCCTCTGCGCCGGCATACCCGCTGAGGTAGCGGACGAGCTTGAGGCGCTGGGACTCGCCGCCGGAGAGGGTGTTGAGCGGCTGGCCGAGCGGGAGGTAGCCGAGGCCGACGGCGTCGAGCGCGGCGAGGCGGGTGCGGATGCTGGCGTGGTCGGCGAAGAGGACGAGCGCGTCGGCGATGGTCGTGGCGAGCAGGTCGGAGACGGACTTGCCGTTCCACCGGATGGCGAGGACCTCGGGTTTGAAACGGCGGCCCTCGCAGATGGGGCAGGGCACGAACACGTCGGAGAGGAACTGCATCTCGACGCGCTCGCTGCCGAGGCCCTGGCAATGGTCGCAGCGGCCCTCGCCGCTGTTGAACGAGAAGCTCGAGGCGCTGAAGCCGGCCTCCTGCGCGGTCGGCGTGGCGGCGTAGAGTTCGCGGATGAGGTCCCACGCCTCGCTGTAGAGGGCGGGGTTGGAGCGCGGCGTGCGGCTGAGCGGCGACTGGTCGACCAGCACGATCTCGGCGAACTCGGCGTCGGACTTGATGCCCGCGATGGTCGCCGGGTCCTCGGTCATCTGGTTGCGCTGCGTGAGCAGGCCTTGGTGGATGACGTTGTCGAGCAGGGTGGACTTGCCCGAGCCGGACACGCCCGAGAGGCAGACGAGGCGCTGCAGCGGCAGGCGGAACGTCAGGTCGCGCAGGTTGTGCTTCGTGGCCTTGGTGAAGCGGAGCCACGGCGTCTTCAAATTCGGCCCAGCGGGAGCCGGGCCCTCCACGGGCCGGCGTTGCGCAGGCACCTCGACGCGCTGCCGGCCGGAGAGATAGGTGCCGGTGATGCTTTTGGGCGAACGCAGCAGGGCGTCGACGTTGCCCTGGAAAACGATCTCGCCGCCGCGGGCGCCGGGCTCGGGGCCGACCTCGACGACGTGATCGGCGGCGCGGATCATTGCCTCGTCGTGCTCGACGACGACGACGGTGTTGCCGGCGTCGGTGAGCGTGCGGATGATACCGATGAGCCGGTCGATGTCGCGCGGGTGCAGGCCGACGGAGGGCTCGTCGAGGACGAAGAGCGTGTCGACCAGCGAGGTGCCGAGGCAGGAGGTGAGGTTGACGCGCTCGACCTCACCGCCGGAGAGCGTGCGCGACGAGCGGTCGAGCGTGAGATAGGCGAGGCCGACCTGCTCGAGGTAACGCAGGCGCGTGACGATGGAGTCGTAGGCGAGGTCGCTTTGGTGGTGCTCCGAGCGCGGCGAGGGCGTCGCGCTCCCAGACGAATTCCCGTGCGCCTGCACGAGGCGGAGCAGTTCGCCGACGGGCAGTTGGTAGAGCTCGGGCAGGGTGTAGCCGCGCCATTTCCAGCAGAGCGCCTCGGGCTGGAGCCGCGTGCCGCGGCAATCGGGGCAGGGGTTGTAGGCCCGGAAGCGCGAGAGGAAGACGCGCACGTGCATCTTATAGGTCGTCTTCTCGAGGTAGCGGAAGAAGCCCTTCAACCCATACCAGTACTTCGGCCAGTGGTTGGTCTCGCCGTCGTAACCCGGCGAGCCGTCGATCACGAAGGCCTTCTGGGCGGGCGTGAGGTCGGCGAACGGGATGTTGGTCGGCAGGCCGACCTTCTTGGCGAACTGGATCAGGTCCTTCTTCGACTCGCCGTAGATCTCGCCTTCCCACGCCTTGACGGCGCCGTCCTCGATCGAGAGGGAGTGGTCGGGGATGGCGAGGCGGTAGTCGATGTCGATGACGCGGCCGAAGCCGCGGCACTTCGGGCAGGCGCCAAGCGGCGAGTTGAAGGAGAACAGGCCCGGCGACGCCGGCCGGAACGTGCGGCCGGTCTTCGGCGAGTGCAGGCCGCGCGAGTAATGTCCAGCGGGGGTCAGCGTCTCGGCGGCGAAGAGGTGCACCTCGCCCTTGCCGAAATGCAGCGCGGTCTCGGTCGCCTCGAGGAAGCGCGATTTGTTCTCCGCGGCGATGCGCAGGCGGTCCTGGATGACGTAGAGAAACGTCCAGCGCTCAACGCCCAACTTCGAACGTTCAGCTTTCGAGCCGTCGGAAAGGACCTGCAACAGCTCCTCGATCCGGTGCAGAGCCAGCGGGGCGGTGCTGCTCGCCGGATGTTGTTTGTGGGATGTAGGGAGTTGCGTGGGTGCCAGCACGCGCGTGTAGCCCTGGCCCTTGATGCTCGTGAGCATTTCGCTCCACTTCAGGTTGTCGGGCTTGGCGATGCGGAAACCCAGCAGCAGCGTGGCGGCCGGGTGGGCGGCGACGGTCTTGGCCCAGATGGTGGCGGGCGTGTCGTCCTCGACCTTTTCGCCGGTCGCCGGGTCGAAGCACTCGGCGACGTGGCTGAACCAGACCTTCGCGAAGTCGGTCAGCTCGGTCATCGTGCCGACGGTGGAGCGCGAGGTCTTGACCGTGTTGGTCTGCTCGATGGCGATGGACGGGCGGATGTTCTCGACGGAATCGACCTTGGGCTTGTCGAGCAGGTCGAGGAACTGGCGGGTGTAGGCGCTGAAGGTCTCGACGTAGCGCCGCTGGCCCTCGGCGTGGAGCGTGTCGAACACCAGCGACGACTTGCCGGCGCCGCTCAGGCCGGTGACGACGATGTATTTCCCGAGCGGGAGATCGAGGTCGAACCCCTTGAGGTTGTTCTGGCGGACGCCGCGGAGGCGGATGGATTCGGGCGGAAAGCTGGCCACGCTGGCACGAAGGCGCAAGGTGTGCGGAAATGCAACCCGGCACGCGCCGCCGGCGCGGTCTCCTGACATAGGGTTGTCAGGAGCGGCGGGTTTAAGACGCCGTCAGCTGGCTGAAAAGCGCGAGATGCGCCTGGGTCTGGCGCTCGGCGGTGAAGTGTTCCTGCGCGTGGCGGCGGGCGGCGTCGCTGAAACGCTTGCGCTGGCCCGGCTCGCGGATGAGCCGGTCGAGCGCGTCGAGGAAGCCGGCCTGGTCCTTGTTCTTGAGCAAAAATCCGGAGCGGCCGGGCAGGAAGCACTCGCCGACGCCGACGATGTCGTAGGCGACGGCCGGCAGGCCGTGGAGCTGCGCCTCGATGAGGAAGTTCGAGAGCGACTCGCTCTGCGAGGCCAGCACGGCGAGGTCGGAGGCGAGGTAGAGCGCGGTCGGGTCGGGCTGGTAGCCGAGGAAACGCACGCGGCCGCCGACGCCGAGGTCGTGGGCGAGGCGCTCGCAGGACTTGCGGGCCGGACCGTCGCCGGCGAGCCAGAGCTGCCAGTCGAGGTAGCCGGGGAGCTTGGCGCCCAGCTCGATGAGCTCGCGCTGGTTTTTCTCCGGGCGGAACATGGCGACGTTGAGCATCACCACCGTGGCGGGGTTGGCGCCGTAGAAGCGGCGGAGCGCGAGGTTGCGCGCGCCATCCGGGTCGTGCGAGCGGAGCACGGGGTTGTGGATGACGGTGATCTTGTGCGAGGGCAGGTTGTGCTGGTCGGTCAGCACGCGCTTGGCGACGTGGCTGTTGGCGATGATGTGCCGGCAGCGGCGCAGCGAGCGCAGGAAGAGGTAGGGGAGCGCCTTGCCCGTGCGCATCGTGCAGATGACCGCGGCACGCGGCAGGCGCGACTGGATGAAACCCGCGTAACAGTTCGCCATGCGGCCCATGCAGAGCACGAGGTCGGGCGCGGCTTCCTCGGCGGTGCGGAGCAGGCCGGGCGCGAACCAGTCGAGATGGCAGTCGAAGGGCTGGAGCGATTTGAACGCGAAGGGCTGGTTCTCGGCATCGTCGCCCAGCGCGCCGCGCGGGCGGAAGGTGAGGAGCGTGACCTCATGGCCGGCCTTGGCGGCGGCCGCGCCGAGGAACACGGCGTGGCGCTCGGTGCCGCCGCTGCGCAGGTAGTCTTGGACGATCAGGATTTTCATTGCTCCACGAAAGGTCGCGGTGAAAGTCATCATCATATGAACAACGCGTTCGTCAACCTGCTCGTGCGCTGGCTGGTGCTGGCGCTGGGCGTGGGACTCAGCGCCAAACTCGTGCCCGGCATCAGCTACGACGACGGCTTCACGCTGGTCGTGGTCGCGATCCTGCTGAGCCTGTGCAACACGGTGCTGAAGCCGCTCATGGTGCTGTTCACGCTGCCGTTCATCGTCCTCTCGCTCGGCATCGGCGTGTGGATCATCAACGCGCTGCTGTTTTATTTCGTCGGCAAGCTGGTCGACGGCTTCCATGTGGCCGGTTTCGGCTCGGCGCTGTGGGGCGCGCTCATCGTGAGCGTGACGAACATGCTGCTCACGCGCCTGTTGACGCCGCCGCGTCCACCCGGCCCGCCGCCGGGAACCCCCCGCGCGCCGAAGCCGGACGACGTGATCGATATCTGAGCGGCCAAGGGTTTGGTGGCGGCGCGCAACAGCCGACTTTCGCCGCTACTCGGCCTTCAGCGCGACGATCGGATCGACTCTGGCGGCCCGCCGCGCGGGCAGCCAGCAGGCGAGGAGCATGACGCTGACCAGCAGCAAGGCACCGCCGGCCACGACCAGCGGGTCCTGTTGCATTCCGGGGATAAAGCGGCCGAGCACGCCGGCCAGCGCGGTGGCGCCCGCCGCGCCCAGCAGGACGCCCACGACCGCGAGCCGGAGCCCTTGGCGCAACACCAGCCAGACGGCGTCGCGCAACTGGGCGCCGAGGGCGATGCGGATGCCGATCTCGTTGGTGCGTTCGATCACGAGGTTGGCGATCACGCCGTAAATCCCGATCGCCGACAGGAGCAACCCCGTGCCCGCCATGACCAGCAGGCCATTGAGAATGACCGCCGTGCCCGCGCCGCTTTGCTCGAGCTGCTGCTCGAGGGAGGTCACCTCATAGGCAGCCAGGTCCGGATCGACGCGGCTGACGGCGCGGCGGAGTTCGTCGGCCAAGGTCTCGGGTGCGACCGAAGTGTACGCGGCGAGGGCGAAATAGTTTCCGCCCGTCTGGGCCATGGGGCGGTAGATTTGCAGGTGGGTCGGTGGATTGGGATTGAGGCTGTAACTCACCTCGTTGACGACGCCGACCACCTCGAGCCACTCGCGCTTGGCGGGGTCGGGTCCGCCGAGGCGTTTGCCGAGCGGATTCTCTCCCGGCCAGAGCTGTTGGGCGAGCGTCTGGTTGACGATGACCACGGCCGGCGCCCCGGGCCGGTCGCCGGAGGTGAAGTCCCGGCCTTGCAGCAGCTTCATGCCGAGCGCATCGAAATAACCCGGCGTGGTCGTGTTCACGAAAGCCACGGCTTCCTGCCCCTTGGTGGTGGCGGTCGCCGCCTCGGTCACGACGGGACGCTGGTTGTAGAAACCGAACAAGGGGATGATGTCGCAGGTGAACGTCCGTTTGACGCCGGGTGTCGCGGCCAATTCCTCGTTCACGCGCTCATAGAAGGCGCGGCATTTCTCAATATCCCCGTAGCGCGAGGACGGGAGGGCGATGCGCGCGGTCAGCAGATGGTTCTGCCGCCACCCGAGGTCGCGCTGCGCCAGCACATAGAAGCCGTGGATAAAATATCCCACACCGGCGAGCAGCATCAGCGTCAGGGACAGCTCGCCCACGACGAGCAGCTGACGCAGCCGGTAGCGCGAGCGGTCGCCGGTCATGCCGCGTCCGGCCTGTTTCAGGCCGGCGTTGACGTCGACCTTCGAGGCCAACCAGGCCGGGGCGATGCCGAAGAGCACGCCGGTCGCCAATGCGGTGAGCAAAGCAAAGCCGAGCACGCGCAGATCGAGCGGCAGGCTGAAGTTCGGATCCCCCATCAACCGGGCCAGCTGGCCGGCGAGCAGTTGGCTCGTGCCCCACGCCGCCAGCACGCCGCAAGCGCCGCCGAGCAGCGAGATCGCGAGGCTTTCCGTCAGCAGCAGCCGCACCAGCCGCCACCGGCCGGATCCGAGCGCGATGCGCACGGCGTATTCGTGGACGCGGCTCGAGCTGCGGGCGAGCTGCAGGTTGGCGAGATTGGCGCAGGCGATGAGCAGGACGGAAAGCGCCAGTCCCATGAGCATGCCGAAGAATGGGCCGCTCTCGCTGCGCGTCTGCTGTCCCAGCAGGCCGAGGAAATAGCCGCTTTGCGCGTTGGTGAGCGGATACTCCCGGCCGAGGCGCCCGGCGATGGCATTGAGGTTGGCCTGGGCCTGGACGAGCGTGACGCCGGGCTTGAGGCGGGCCGCAGCGTTCAGCCAATAGCCGTCGCGGGCATTGGCCAGCGGCGCGGCGAGGGCCAGCGGTTTCCAGAGATCGCGGGGGCCCCAGAGTTGGGGAAAGTAGAATTGCTCGGGCATGACGCCGATGACTTCCACCGGCTCGCCGTCGAGGCGCAGACGGCGGCCGACGATTGCCGGGTCGCCGCCAAATCGGCGCATCCAGAAATGATGGCTCAGCACGACTACTTGGCTGTGTCCGGGTTTGTCCTCGGCCGGGCCGAAAACGCGGCCGTGCAGCGGCGGGACGCCCATCATCGGGAAGAAGTCGCCGCTCACGGCGAAGGCACTCACCCGCTCGGGCGGCTCGCCCGGCGCCGCGAGACTGTAGGAGGGCAGGTCGATAATCGCGAAGTGCGAAAAAACCTCGTTCTGTGCCTGCGCGTCGAGCAGATCGGCCGGCGCATGCGGACCGAAGGCCGCTTGCGGAGAAGTGCGGTGCAACTGGACGAGCCTTGCCGGCTCGGTGAAGGGCAGCGTCCGGAACAGGATCGCGTTGAGAAAACTGAAGGTGGTCGTGTTGACGCCGATGCCCAGCGCGAGGGTGAGGATGGCGACGGCGGTGAAGCCGGGACTTTTCCGCAGCAGGCGGAGCGTGAGACCCAGGTCCTGACGCAGCTGGTCAACCCAAGGGAAGCCCCGTGCGTCGCGATAGGACTCCTTGATCTGATCGACGCCGCCGAACTGGCGGCGGGCGGCGAAGCGCGCCTCCTCCAGCGGCATGCCGGCGGCGAGATTGGCCTCGGTCGCCATCTCGAGGTGGGTGCTGACTTCGGCGTCCAATTCCTCCTCGATTTTTCGCCGACGGAAGAGCGATTGCAGCCGGAAAAGAAACTGACGGAGCCACGTCATGGGAAGGCACCTCAAGTCGTCTTGAGCATCAGGTTGATGGTGGCCGAGAGCTTTTCCCACTCGGTCGTCTCTTCGGTGAGCTGCCTGCGGCCGGCCGGGGTCAGCGCATAGAAGCGGGCCTTCCGGTTGGCCTCGGAGACGCTCCATTCGCCCTTGATCCAGCCGCGCGCCTCCAGCCGGCAGAGCGCGGGGTAGAGCGAGCCCATTTCCACCCGGAACACGCCCTGCGACATTTCCCGCAGGCGCTGGGACAGGCCGAAGCCGTGGATCGCCTCGCGCTGCAGCGCCTTGAGGATGAGCATGTCGAGGGTGCCTTGCAGCAGGTCGGATTTTTCTTTGGGCATGGTGTTGTTCAGATGTTCTGAAGGAGGAGTAGGCACCTTCTCCTTTAGATTGTCAACAGGAAAGCCGGCCGGCCGGTCAGGCGGCGGGACGGAGAGGGGTAGGCGAGGGCCGGCCGTGCGGCCGGGGTGGCGCGGGCGTGATTTCCATTTGACGCTGCCGGTCCGGGGGGCGACTTTCGCCGCTCACAATTTTCCCTATGTCAGACGCAATATACGACTTGGTGGTCATCGGCGGCGGTCCGGCGGGCTATGTGGGCGCGATTCGCGCCGGGCAGCTCGGCAAGAAGGTCGCGTGCATCGAAATGGAACGCCCGGGCGGCACCTGCCTCAACTGGGGCTGCATCCCGACCAAGGCCCTGCTCAAGAGCGCCGAAATGTATCGCGCCTTCCAAAAGGCCGACAGCTACGGCCTGAGCGTCACCGGCGTGGGCTTCGACTTCCCGAAGGTCGTCGAGCGCTCGCGCGGCGTGGCGGCCAAGATGGCCGGCGGCGTCGAGTTCCTCTTCAAGAAGAACAAGGTCGACCACTTCGTCGGCAAGGCCTCGGTCAGCGTGCCGGGCATGGTCGAGATCGTCGACGGTCCCGCGAAGGGAAAATTCCTCAAGACGAAGAACATCCTCCTCGCCACCGGCCAGAAGCCGCGCCTGCTACCCGGCCTCACCGCCGACGGTGTGCGCGTGATGACGTCGCGCGAGGCGCTCGTGGCCAAGGCTCCGCCGAAGTCGATGGCGATCATCGGCGCCGGCGCCATCGGCGTGGAGTTCGCGTATTTCTTCAACGCCTTCGGCACGAAAGTCACGCTCGTCGAGATGCTGCCGCAGATCCTGCCCGTCGAGGACGAGGAGGTCGCCAAGGTCCTCCACCGCAGCTTCGAGAAACAGGGCATCGCCGTGCACGTGGGCACCAAGAGCGAGAACATCCGCGTCGGCGGCCAGAGCGTGAAGCTCGACCTCGTGAAGGACGGCGCCAAGACCGAGCTCGAGGTCGAGACGATCCTTGTCGCCATCGGCATCACATCGAACCTCGACGGCCTCACGTCGCCGAAGGTGAAGCTCGAGCTCGATCGCGGCTTCGTGAAGGTCGACGCCCATTACCAGACCAGCGTGTCCGGCATCTACGCTGCGGGCGACATCCAGGGTCCGCCGTGGCTCGCGCACGTCGCCATGTTCCGCGCGATCAACGCCGTCGAGGGCATGTTCGGCCACAGCAAGCCGAAGCAGGTCGGCATCTTCCCGGGCTGCACCTACTGCCAGCCGCAGGTCGCCAGCACCGGCCTGACCGAGAAGGCCGCCAAGGAAAAGGGCCTCAACTACAAGGTCGGCAAGTTCCCCTTCACCGCGGTCGGCAAGGCCGTGGCGGCGGGCGACACCGAGGGTTTCGTCAAGGTCATCGCCGACGCCAAGACCGGCGAGATCTACGGCGTGCACATCATCGGCCACGAGGCCACCGAGCTCATCACCGAATACGGGCTCGCGATGAACCTCGAGGCCACGATCGAGGAAATCCACCACTCGATCCACGCGCACCCGACGCTCTCCGAGGCGCTCGGCGAGGCCGCACTCGCGACCATCGGCCAGGCGATCCACATCTGATGCGCAGGATGGAGGACAGCGATCCGCCGCTTGCCGGCTTCTGCCAGGACAGGGTCGGCTCGTTGGCTGCCCCGGTCGCAGGGATCGGGGGCAGGATGAGGCCAACTTGTGTCAATCTGAGATTGGGGACTTGTGTGCCGTCCATCCGGACTATTTAGTGGCCGAGGTTTTTCGCCCAAGTTCATGAACCCCAAATACGCCCAGCTGACCGGCCTGCTCATCGACGATGAAGCCTATTTCCGCCGATTTGTCGGAGGCGTTCTCAAACAGGAGGGGATCGGCGCGGTGGTCGAGGCACGCGATGGACGCGAGGCCATCGAGCTGTTCAGTGTGCGCCGGCCGGATTTCGTGATTCTCGACATCAACATGCCGCACATGGACGGTTTGGAAGTGCTGAAGACCATGCGGCCGCTCGCGCCCGGCCTGCCGATCATCATGCTGACCTCGGTGGCCGACGAGATGGTCGTGGAGGAATGCGTGGGGCAGGGCGCCACGTTTTTCATCCGCAAGGACGTCCCGGCGAACGAACTCTCGGCGGAGCTGCGGGAGGTGCTGGCCGAGTCCCTCGACCAACCGGAGTCCTCGCCATGAGCGAGAGTGCGCGCAGAGGCCGGTTGCCCTCGGCGGCGGATGCCGTCGTGCGCTATGATTTGCTGCGGATGCAGGAGGAAGTGCGCCTGGACTTCAGTCCGGAGATCGGTTCGCAACGGCTGCTGAAGCAGAGCGAGATTTCCGCCCGTTTCCGCAAGCGGCTCAAATCGAAACCCACCAAAGGGTGAGCGCCTTCATCCAGTTCATCGAGTCGGTGCGCAAACTGCTGCCCGGGCAGAAGGCTTTTCTCGATTCACTGGCCGAGCTGCATGGCGGCGAGCCGATGAAGGTGATGAAGGAGCTGGTCGACCGCTCCCTGCTCAGCCACGCGCGCGTCTGTCAGCTGTGGGCCGATTCACTCGGCGTCGCCTATGTCAATCCCTTCAATGTCGAGCTGCCGGCCGATCCGGCCCTGCAGCTGCCGGCGGACACCGCCCGGCGCGCGCAGGCCATCGTGCTCAACACCCTCGTCGACACGGCGACGATCGCGATGGCCGATCCGACCGACAAGCGCCTGATCGACTCCATCGGCAAGGTGCTCGGGCGCGTCGTCAGTCCCGTCTTCTCGCATCCCAACGAGATCGCCTCGATCCTCGACCTGCACTTCGGCGCCGACGAGCAGCTCGCCGGCTCGCTCCAGCGCGTCTGCGACAACTGGCCGACGCTCGAGGGCGGCCGCGAAATCCGCCATACGCAGGACGCCGCTGAGCTGGTCAGCTCCCAAGCTTTCGTGGAGCTGTTCAACAGCATCGTCCTGACGGCGTTCCGCCGGCGCGCCTCGGACATCCATCTGGAGAGTGCGGCGGATGAGTGCCTGGTGCGCATGCGCATCGACGGCGACATGACGACGATTCTCACGCTACCCCGGGCGGTGCACGAAGCGCTCATCGTGCGCATCAAGGTGCTGTGCGGACTCGACGTGGCGCAGAACCGACTGCCGCAGGACGGAGCCTTCGAGATCCAGTTTGGCGGCAAGCGCCCGGCCTTCCGTGCTTCCACGATGCCGAGCCTTTACGGCGAAAAGGGCGTGCTGCGCATCCTCGGCACGCTTTCGGACCAATCCCTCCCGCGGCTCGGCGGCCTCGGCATGGCTGATTCGACCCGCAACGCGCTCAAGCGGGTCGTTCTGAATCCCAACGGTATCCTGCTCGTCTGCGGTCCCACGGGCAGCGGCAAGACCACGACGCTCTACGCCTGCCTGAACGAGCTCAACCGCGCCGACCTCAACCTCGTGACCATCGAGGACCCGGTCGAATACCGCATGCGCGGCGCCAACCAGCACCAGGTCAACAGCCAGATCGGCCTGAATTTCGCCAACATCCTGCGCGGCATCCTGCGGCAGGACCCTGATGTCATCCTCGTCGGCGAGATTCGTGATCGCGAGACCGCCGGCATCGCGGCGGAGGCCGCTCTCACCGGGCACCTCGTGCTGAGCACGCTGCACACGAACGATTCCCTGCAGGCGCTAGTCCGGCTCACCGAGATGGGCATCGAGCCGCATTTGGTGGCACCCACCATCACCGGCGTGATGTCGCAGCGGCTGGTCCGCCGCATCTGCCCGGCGTGCAAGGAAACCTACGAAGCCTCGCCCCAGGAGCTGGCACCCTTCTTCCACAACCCCGACGCCGCGCCTGTCCGGTTGTTTCGCGGCCGGGGCTGCCCGCAGTGCTACAACACCGGCTTTGTCGGGCGCGTGGGCATCTACGAAATCGTCGAGATGACGGAAGGCATGCGCGAGCTGATCTTGCGGCGCGCCAGCCAGGCCGAGCTGCTCGAGGAGGCGAAACGTTTTGGTTTCCGGAGCATGCGCTACGACGGCCTGAAGAAAGCCCTGCTCGGCTGGACCACGCTCGAGGAAGTGCAGCGCAGCACGCTGCCCGAGGTTGCCCGCGATCCGGCGGAGTAGGCGGCCGCGCGCGGTCTTACGGCCCGGCTGCCCCGCCTAGGCCAAGCGGGGGAGCCTTTCGCGTCCGCGACGGGTGCTCTGGGTTCTACGCTTCGCTCAGGGAGACAAGCCGCCGGAATCAGACGGCTCGACGCCGCGTCAGCCGGCGGGCCGCACCGAGCGCGAGCAGCAGGCCGAAGAACCATGTGCTGGGCGCACCACCGCCGCCACCACCCCCCCCGCCGCCGGAAGGCGCAGGCGCGGGCGCGGGCGTGCCGCCGCCGGTGTTGCTGCCCACGGTGAGCGTGGCGGTATCGGTGGTGACGGACGTGCCGCCGGCGATGACGACCGCGCGGTAGGAGTCTCCGGACATCGCGCTGCTGACCGAGGAGAGGATGAGATTCGACGCTAGGGCGCCGTTGTAGGTGTCGTTGTTCTGCACGTCGGCCCAGCTGCTCTGGCCGGAGGCGCGGCGCTGCCATTGGTAGGTGATGTTGCCCGCGGCCGCGGCGGCGACGCGGAACGAGACGCTCTGGCTGGGTGCGGCGGTGGCAGAGGCGGGCTGCGCGGAGATGATCGGCGCCACCGAGCCCGGGTTGTAGAGCTGCATGAAGTGGTTGAAGGCGTCGATGCCGACCTTGGAGCCCATGCGGCGGCCGGCGAAGTCGTCCGTGGAGATGTGAATGCCGCCGAAGAGGCGCGAGAGGCCGGCTTGGTCGGCTGCATCGTAATAGGTCGCCCATTGCAACTGGACGCGCTGCGACGGACCGGATTCAAATCCGAGCGTGCCGGGCGTGTAGTCGTAGGTGGCGAGGCCGCCGGGGAAGAATTCGCTGCCCGTGAACCGCGTCAGCACCTCGGCCCCGGCGCGGCTGAACGTGCTGTGGCCGGAGATGTAGCCCGGGAAGGCCGGCGTGACGAAGGTGTCGCGCTGATAGGGGATCCAGTTCACGCCGAGGATCCAACCCACGCCCGAGACCAGATTCGCGCTCGGCGGGACACCGAGCCAGGTTTTCATGGCGATCTTGCCGACGGAGCCGGCGAGGTGCTCGTGCCGCTGGCCGGGGGCGGAGGACGCGGTGGAGATGAGCTCGACGACACCGGGCACGAGCGGCAGTCCGTCCGCGTTGTAGCTGGGTTGGCTGGAATCGGACGATTGGCCGAGCGAGGCCAGATAGCGGATCATCGTGATCGGGCGGGCCGAGTTGTATTCCCATTTGAGCGTCCACGCGGCGCTGGCGGCGTCGTGCAGGCCGCCGTTCAGCGCGAGGTAACCGGCCACGTCCCATTCGATGCGCCGGAGCGCGGTGCCGGTGCCGAGGAAGCGGTGGGTCGCCAGCGAGTGATCGCTGGCTTGGTTGAAGAGCACGTTCCAGTGGCCGGGCGGGGTCTCGGAACTCGGGCCGTCGGCCCAGAACTCGGCCAGCACGCGTGCGTAGTCGCCGCGGGGCACGACGTTGCTGTCGTATGCGCGGCCGGTGACAGGGTTGGTGGTGTGGCCGTGGCCGTCGTTGGTGCCGAGCGGATTGTTGAACAGCTGGCCGGGCGAGATGTCGACGGTGGCGCCGTCGGCGGTCGTGAGCTGGGAGGAGAATGTGATGACCTCGCGCGCTTCGCGGATGTATTGGGCCCGGGAGGAGGCGGAGGCGAACATCGGCGGCGGGCCGGGGTCATCCGCCACGAAATTGTTCGCGCCGCGCACGAGGGCGAAGGTCCGGGTGTTCTTCGCATTCGCGCCGACGAAGGGCTGGACGGACGCGCCGAGCACGATGCCGTTTTGGGTGATGGTGTTGACCAGGTCGAGAGGCTGCCAGAAATCGGGGTTCACGTTGGAGCCGACACCCGGGTTGCGCACGATGAGCGGGGGGTTGGGCGTCTGGAAGCCTGAGGCATCGGCGTAGCGGCCGGCCTCGTTGGCGCCGTCGTTGAGATTGAGGGCGAGGATCTGCTGGCCGATGCGGACACCGACCGAGGCGGGGGAGCTGCCGGTGGCGTCGGTGAAATCGGGATTGAGGCCGAATTGCCGCATGAGCCAGCGGATGCCGGCGGTGGTGGCCGCGGAACCGGGGCTGTTGGCGAAACGCTGCCGGATGACGGTGTAGGCGGCGTAGCTCATGGCCTCGCGCTGCGCGGCGACGCGGTCGGCCTCGCCGGCGGGCAGGGCGGGCGTCTCCTTCACGAAAATCTCATGGTGATTCGCCCAGCCGTTGGTCTCGTAAGCCCAGAAGCTGTCCCAAAGCGTGGCGGAGATATGGTAGAGATTGCGGGCGTGGACGGGCGGATTGGGCGTGTCCGTGCGGATGCCGTCGAGCAACGCTTCGTCCCACCAACGGGCGACCGATTTGGCGGCGAGGTCGGCGGTGACGGTGAGTGTGGCGCCCCGGCTGGTCATGGTGCCGTTCGTGTTGGAGACGGTGACGGTGTAGATGCCCTCATCGATGGGCAGGGCGTGGGCGATGGTCAGGGTGGAGCTGCTCGCGCCGTTGATGCGCTCGCCGTCCTTGAACCAGTTGTAGACGGGTGCGGGGTTGCCCTGTGCGGCGACGGTGAAGGTGACGAAGCCGTCCTTGTTGATGCTGGTGCTGGCGGGATCGGAGAGGATGATGGGTGCGGAAGGCGGACTGTCGGTGGTGCCGGACTCCGTGACGGTGAGTGTCTGGTCGGCGTTGACGTTGGTGAGCTCCTGAATGGTGCCGCTGGGCCACTTGATGCTGACCTTGGTGACAGAGGTGCTGGCACCGAGGCCGAAGTGGAGGCGCGGTTCGCGCTGGCCGATGTAGGAATTGGTCGGGTTGTAGACGGAGACCTGGTTGCGGCCGCCGGCGGTGACGGTCACTTCGCAGCCGTAGCCGTCGCGATTGGAGGCGGTGCCGACGAAGCGCAGGTTCAGCCAGTGGGCGTTGGCCGTGCTGCTCTCGTTGTGGTAAAGGATGCGATGGCCCTCGGTCTGGGTGATGAAGATGTCCTCCCGGCCGTCGTTATCGTAGTCGAGGATCGCGAGGCCGCGGCCGAGGCCGGTGTCGGTGATGCCGTATTGCGCGCTGCGGTCGGCGAAGGTGCCGGCATTGTTGAGGAAGAGCACGCTCGGGTCGGTCTTGGAGACGGCGAAATTGGGGCCCGGGGCGACATAGCCGTTGGTGACGACGAGGTCGGGCCAGCCGTCGTTGTTGACGTCGAGGGCCTGCGCGCCCCAGCCCCAGCCGGAGAGTTTTACGCCGACGGAGGAGGAGACATCCGTGAACCGCCGGCCGCCCAGGTTGCGGAAGAGGCGGTTGTCGGAGATGAAACCCCTCTGGTCGACGGAGGATTCGTTGGTGAGGGTGATCGCGGAGACGAAGATGTCGATTCTGCCGTCGCCGTCGTAGTCGAGCAGGGTCACGCCCATGCTGTCGGAGCCGTTCTGGATGTTGCTGGTGGCGCTGCCGTGGAAAAAGGTGCCGTCGCCGTTGTTCCACCACATCTGGCTGGTGCCGAAATCGCCGGCGAGGAACGAGTCGGGGTAACCATCGCCGTCGAAGTCGGCCCAAGCCGTCGCATAACCGGCGATCATGTTGATGAACTGGGGCTGTGTCCTGCCGGAGGCGGCGGTCTTGTTCTCGAAAAATGCCGGGGCCGAGCGGCCGCGATTATGCAAAAGCGCCGAGTGCCGGTCATTCTCGCCTGTGCTCAGGACATTCCACTCGGAAACCACGATGTCGAGGTAGCCGTCCTTGTCGTAGTCGACGAGGGAGACCGACTGGCTGCGGTGCGATTCGACGGTGACGGTCGCATCGGCACCGCGCTCGACCGCGGCTTCGTGGAAGCGGCCGGTGCCGTCGTTCATGAACAGAAAATAGCGAGATCCGGAAACCGGGGCCATGAAGATGTCCACCTTGCCGTCGTTGTCCAAATCGCCCGCGGCGACACCGCCGATGTCCGAGACAGTGTCGAGCCCTCGCTGGGCGGACTCCTCACGGAAGGTGCCGTCGCGGTTATTGATGAAGACGAGACAGGGCGCGCCGGTGCGCACCACGATCAGGTCGGTCCAGCCGTCGCCATCGATGTCGCACGCGCAATTGGCGCCGCCGACGCTGTAGGGGTCGAGCCCGGGCTGGGAGTGGCCGCTGGGGGAGGTGGGGAAATTCAGGTCCACGCCGGAGGCGGCGGCCTTGTCGACGAATTGGGCGCGCAGCAGAGCCGGCGCGAGCAGGCAGACCAGGAGCAGGCTGAGACGAACGAAACGCTTCATATCGGGGAAAATTGGCGGCCTTGACCGGTGGCCGCCGGGTCAGCGGACGGGGTGCTGACCGGGCGGTGACGAAGCAAAATCCTGACGAAGCAGTCGGCCAAGGCGCGAACAGGGGTTGTTGGGTAGCCGGAAAAACAGGCTATTCCCCGAGTGACGGCAAGCCGGCTCCGTGTCAGTCTAAGGGCACTACGCCTTATCTAGGTTTTTCACCGGTGCGGGGCCGGCTGCGCTCCGCGAGCGGGGGAAGGCATGGTGCGAGTGCCGGGAGTCGAACCCGGATCAATGGCTTCGGAGGCCACTACACTATCCATTGTGCTACACTCGCAAAAAACAACGGCGCCAGCATTCGCCGGCGTCGCGCGTTTTCAAGCTGGATTTAAAACGGCGCGGGCGCCACGCCTCATTTCTTCTCCGCCTGCATGTGGCGGTGGACGAAAAGCCAGTAGATGGCGCCGAGCACCGCGAGGATACCGGCGGCCCAGACCGTGATCGAGCGCAGCTCGCCGCGCATGAGCGCCTCGTCCTGGCCGGCCTTGACGCCGAGCCAGCAGAGCACGCCGCACCAGATGCCCGAGCCGAGCAGCGTCCAGAGGGAAAATTTCCAGTAATCCATCCGCACGATGCCGGCGGGGATGCCGATGAGGTGGCGCACGACGGGGAGCATGCGCGAGGCGAAGATGCCGTAGTTGCCGTAGGCGGCGGACCAGCGCTCGGCCTTTTCGACCTTCTCCGGCGAGACGAGGAAGTACTTGCCGAACTTCAACACCAGTGGCCGGCCGGCCCAGCGGGAGACCCAGTACATCGCGGTGGCGCCGAGCCACGAGCCGAGCGCGCCGGCGATGATGATGCCGGTGAGGCTCATGTTGCCCTTGGTGTAGGCGAGGTGCGCGGCGGGCGGGATGACCAGCTCGCTCGGCAGGGGCAGAAACGTGCTCTCGATGAACATGAGCAGCGCGATGAGCGGGTAGCCGCCCGTCTCGAGCGACTTCGTGTACCAGTCGATCAGTTCCTTCAGAAGGTCGTGCATGGGTAAGAAAAAGGGCAGGTCGCGTGCGAGCCTGCCCCAAAGGCGGAGATCAAACGGCGGATCAGACGTCGGCCTTGGTCTTGCGCAGACCCTGGACGCGGTCGCCTTCCTTCCACTGGCCGCGCTTCTTGAGCAGGGCGACGCGCTCGAAGCGCTTGAGGACATTGCGCTTCACGACGAGGCCGCCGGAAGACTTGAGGCTGTTGTGCTGGGACATAAAAGGTATCTCGATTAAGGTTGGTTCGACGTTGGGAAGGGGGCGGATGTAGAGTTCGCGATTGCCCATGACAAGTATTTTTCTCCCACGGACTCGGCGCTGACCTCGATCCACTCCGGCGTCTCGTAAGGGTGGTGACGATGCACCCAATTGCTCAGGGCGGAGGCATTGGCCGGCAGGCACTTAAACCACACCCGGAATTCCTGCGCCTGCGTCAGCTTGCCCTGCCAGTGGTAATGCGAAGTGAGGGGGCCGTCGACCTGCGCGCAGACGGCCAAGTGGTGCTCGACCGCACCCCGGGCGAGGCGGTCGGCGTCGGCGCGGTTTCCGGCGGTGGTCCAGGCGACGAGCATGCCGGGATTTTCGGCATTTGGCGGCCGGCGGCAAAGCAAAACGGCCGGGGAGATTTCACCCTTGACGCACCTCCCGCCCACCGTAGGGGTAAACCTTCCATTTTCCGAACCATGAGAGACGAATACATCAAGGAAGCCCAAAAAGTCATTCAGGACCCGAACGTGCTGATCAACGTGGTGTCGCGCCGCGTCAAGCAGCTCCGCCGGGGCAGCCGTCCGCTCGTGGAATCGCTCGAGAAGCTCAGCCCCGAGGACATCGCCCTGCGCGAGATCGTCGAGGGCAAGATCAGCTACGAGCTGCACACCGCCTGAGCCGCGGCGCATCCCGATTTCTATGACGAAGCGCGGCATCCCGGCCGCGCTTCTTTTGTTTGTCAGCCGCGCCTCTGCGCCGCATTGCTGGAGTTCCGCCCATGGCCGCCAAGCCCCATGACCCGACCCGCTACTCCGAGATGCGCAACCCCAAGGCGCTGCGGGACTACTTTATCCACGACAAGTTCGAGGCGGGCATCAAGCTGGTCGGCACCGAGGTGAAATCCATCCGCGCGGGCAAGGCGCAGTTGAGCGACGCCTTCGCCCGCATCGAGAAGGACGAGGTCTGGCTCTACGGCGCCTACATTGAGGAGTATTCGCACGGCGGCCTCTCCCAGCATGCGCCGCGTCGCCCGCGCAAGCTCCTCCTCAAGGCCAGCGAGATCCGCAAGCTCCAGCAGCAGGTCGAGACCGGCGGCCGCTCGATCGTGGCGCTGCGCATGTATTTCAAGGACGCCCTCGTGAAGGTCGAGATCGCCACCGCCAGCGGCAAGAAGCAGTTCGACAAGCGCGAGGACGTGAAGAAGCGCGAGCAAAACCTCGAAGCCCGCCGCGCCCTGAAATCCCGCCGATGAAGAAAAAGATCACCCGCTCCGCCCATTGCTCCCTTTCCGCCGTCACCGTGCGCGTGCCCGGCAGCACGTCGAACTGCGGCGCCGGCTTCGACACGCTCGGCCTCGCGCTCGACGTCTACAACCGCGTCACGCTCGTGCGCGGCGACTGGCGCGGTGCCCGCGCCCGGGAGCAGAGTGACGCCGTCGGATTGGACATGGTCGACGAGGCGGCGCAGCTTTTCTTCGTGCGCGCGGGCGTCGAGGAGTTCGGTTTCACCTTCCACATCGAAGGCGACGTGCCGATGTCGCGCGGCCTCGGCTCCAGCGTGACGCTGCGCGCGGGCGTCGTCGCCGCGCTCAACGAGTTGTCCGGTGCGCGCCTGAAGAAGGACGTGCTCTGCTCGCTCGTCACGCAGCTCGAGGGCCATCCCGACAACGCCACGCCCGCCGTCATCGGCGGTTTCTGCGTGGCGCGCTGCGATCCGCACACGGGCGAGCTGGCGGGCGTCGTCCGCAAGGCCATCGGCCCCGAGCTGCGCTTCGTGGTCGTGTCGCCCGCGCAGGAACTCGAGACCAAGAAGGCGCGCGGCATCCTGCCGAAGGAGCTGCCGTATTTCGACGCGGTGAAGAGCGTGAACAGCGCGGCCTACGTGGTGGCGGCGATCTTGTCCGGCGAATACCACCGGCTGCGCCACGCCGTGCGGGACTACCTGCACGAGCCTTACCGTCTGCCGCTGATCCCTGGCGCCCAGGATGCCATCCGTGCCGGCGTGACGACGGGTGCGCTGACCGGCTGGCTGAGTGGCAGCGGCTCGAGCGTGCTGTGCGTGGCCGAGCCGGGGCAGGCCGCGAAGGTTGGCCGCGCGATGGCGGCGGCGTTTGCCGCGCACAAGCTGAAGAGCCGGGTCTTCGTGCTGCGGGCCGACAACTCCGGCCTGCGCGTCACGGCGCGTCGCCGTTAGTCGGGAAGGGCGGGGTGGAGCCGCTCCAGTGCCATGCGATATGCGCGGCCAGCGTGCTCCATTTGAAGGGTTTTTTCACGACGATCTTCAACGTGGGCACGCGGGCGAGCTGCTCGTCGGTGAAATTCGTCTGGTAGGCCGTGATCATGACCGCGGGCACGCCGGGCCGGAGGCGCTGGGCGGCGGCGACGAATTGCAGGCCATCCAGGTCCGGCATCTGATAGTCGGTGACGATGAGTCCGACATCGAGTCCGGGCAGGGCGCGCAACGCCTCGGTGGGGTTCGTGAAGCTGTGCACCGGGCAGGCGAGATGCTGGGTGAGCAGTTGCTCAAGCAGGTCGATGTAGGCGACTTCGTCGTCCACCAGCATGACGCATTTGCCCGAATCGTCGGACGGGAAGGGTTGCAGGGTTTCGGCGGGAAAAACGCTGGTAGCCATTGGCAGCCTTTCGAAGTATCGGGACGTGGAAAGATAGGGGAGGCGGCCCGGCAGGAAAGCTTCACTATTGAGGGTGCCGGGGCGAGTAAAATCCTTCGCGGGATTGCCCTTTTACAAGGAGCCCCCACGCTCCCGGCCGCATGCTGCATCTCGTGCTGTTTCAGCCGCAAATCGCCCCCAACACCGGCAATGTCGGCCGGATGTGCGCGGTCACGCGCACGCGGCTGCACCTGATCCATCCGCTGGGCTTCGAGATCACCGACAAGCACCTGCGGCGCGCCGGCATGGATTATTGGTATTCGCTCGATGTGCACGAGCACGCGGATTGGGCGGCATTCAAGGCCAGCCCGTATGCGCCGCAGCGCCTGTGGCTGCTCACGACGCACGCGCAGCAGACTTTCTGGGACGTGCGTTATGCGGACGGCGACGGCCTGGTCTTCGGCAACGAGGAGGCGGGCGCACCGGACTGGTTGCACGCGGAATTCGGCGTGGAGCGACGCGTGAAGATCCCGCACGCCAACACCGGGCTGCGTTCGCTGAACCTTTCCACGGCGGCCGGCATCGCCTGCTACGAGGCGTTGCGGCAGATCGGCCTGCTGCAGGCGTGAGCCGCGGGCGCGCCCGCGTGCTTCTCCGTGATTGAACTCCCGCGCGGATTTCCGCAGCGTTCGCGCACACCCCAACCCTGATCACCACACCATGGACCGTCTTCAAGGCCTGTTTGGCATCGCGCTCATCCTCGGCATCGCCGTCCTCTTCTCGAACAACCGCCGCAAGATCAACCTCCGCCTCGTGCTCAGCGGCATCACGCTGCAGGTGGTGATCGCGCTCCTGATCTTCAAGGTCGGCCCGGTGGCGCGGTTCTTCCAGGTGCTCGGCCACGCGATGGGCAAGCTCGAGGAGTTCGCCCGGCAGGGCGCGGCCTTCGTCTACGGCGGCATCGGCGTGCAGCAGGGCGACAAGATCGGCAACTACTTCGCCGGCGGCTTCGTCTTCGCTTTCAACGTCACCGCGACCATCATCCTCGTCTGTGCGCTCGTGGCGGTGCTCTACCATTTCGGCATCATGCAGCGCGTCGTCGCCCTCATCGCGCGCGCGATGAACGTCGTCATGCGCGTGAGCGGCGCTGAGGCGTTGAGCAACGTCGCCAGCGTCTTCGTCGGCCAGGTCGAGGCGCAGGTCATGATCCGGCCCTACCTCAACGGCATGACCAACAGCGAGCTCCTCGCCTCGATGAGCGGCTCGCTCGCCTGCATCGCGGGCGGCATCATGGTGGTTTACGCCAACATGGGCGCGCAGGCCGGCATGGACCTTGCCCCGAAGCTCATCACCGCCTCGCTCATGGCCGCGCCGGGTGCGCTCGTCATCGCGAAGATCGTTTTCCCGGAGACGCAGGAAAGCCAGACCATGGGCACCGTGAAGCTCGCCGTGAAGAGCGACTACAGCAACGTCATCGACGCCATCTCCCACGGAGCGGGCGACGGCTTCAAGATCGCGATGAACGTCATCGCCATGCTCATCGGCTTCATCGCGGTCATCGCCTGCATCGACTGGGTGCTGGTCGGCATCGGGCACCTCTTCAATCCCAACTTCGACCTGACGCTCAACTGGATCTTCGGCCGCATTTTCTACCCGATGGCATGGGCCATGGGCGTGCCGGGCGCGGACATCAGCAACGTCGCGACACTGCTCGGCCAGAAGCTCACGATCAACGAATTCGTCGCCTTCCAGAGCCTGACCACGAAGGCCGTGCCGATCGTCACCGACAAGGGCCTGCTCATCCTGAGCATCGCCATCTGCGGCTTCGCCAACTTCAGCAGCGTCGGCATGCAGATCGGCGGCATCGGCGCGCTCGTGCCCGAGCGCCGCACCGACCTCGCCAAACTCGGCCTGAAGGCGCTCTTGTGCGGCACGTTGGCCTCGTATCTCTCGGCTACTATCGCCGGCATCGTCATCTGAGCGGGCGGCGCCGTTCTGCCGCAAGGGAGGTTTCGCGGTCGGTGCGCGAGGCGTTCTGCGGGTAACTCTTTTCGCGCACCACCGTCATCTCAGGAACACGGGCCGATTCCTGACATGACCACTTACGACATATTGCTGGCTGCCGGTGCGATCCTCGCCGCCTTGGCGGTGGGCGCCGTCTGCTGCGTGGGCCTGATTGTCTGGCTCTCCGGCCGACCGCCGCGGATTCGTACCCCCCACGGCTGACTGCCAGCTTCGGGCTTGGCGCACCGCTGCTCCGGCGTAGGCTGACGGGATGGACGTTCAGCAAAGACTGGCGCGTTTTCTCGGCAAAAAGCCGCGCACGGCGGACGCGACCTTCGTGGCGCCCAACGCGACGGTGCTCGGCGACGTGACGCTCGGTCCGCGCAGCAGTGTGTGGTATGGCTGCGTGCTGCGCGGCGACATCAACTCCATCGAGATCGGGGAGGGGACCAACATTCAGGATCTCACGATGGTCCACCTGGCCGATGATTACGGCGTGCGGGTCGGGCGCTACACCACGGTCGGACACGGTGCCATCATCCATGCCTGCGAGATCGGCGACGAATGCCTCATCGGCATGGGCGCGACCATTCTCGATGGGGCGAAGATCGGCGACCGCTGCATCGTTGGCGCCAACTCCCTGGTCACGCAGAAATTCACCGCGCCGCCCGGTTCGATGATCCTCGGTTCGCCGGCGAAAGTCGTGCGCGCGCTCACCGCCGAGGAGCAGGCGGGCCTCCGCCGCTGGGCGGAGAAATACATCGAGGTCGCCCAGGCCCACGCGGCCCTGGCCCGCTGAGCCGGCTGCGTCCGGCCGCGCGGGGTTTCGGCCAAGAAATGCGGAGCGCGCCCCCGGGCGGCGGCAGTATCCTGCGGGCAACCAAGGAGCTCGTATGAAAACAAATCTCGGCTCGATCGATGTGGGAATCCGTTACGTCCTCGGCTGCGCGATCCTGTTCTGGGGCGTGCATCAGGAAACCTGGTGGGGCCTGCTCGGCCTGGTGCCGTTGCTGACGGCGATCATCGGATTCTGTCCGCTCTATCTGCCGCTCCACTTGGACACGACCGCCTACGACCACGCTCACCGCGACGATTCCAACTGAGCTATCGTGAACCGGTAATTCGCGTCGCGGCCCTCCCGCCGCCAGGCTTCGCGCCACGGCAGGTGCCGCCATTCGGGGAAATGGACGTCGCCGGCCACCTCGGCGTGCACCAGTGTCAACAGCAGGCGGTCGGCCAGCGGCAGGGTCTCCTCGAAAACCCTCTGCCCGCCGCAGATCATGATGTCGCCCGGCAGACGCTGGGCGAGAGCCAGCGCCGCGGGCACGTTGCCCGCCACTTGCACCCACTGCGCGGCGTCCGGACCAAAACGCTCGAGCGCACCCGCCCGGATCCGCTCCGGTTGCGAGCTGATGACGACCGCCCGCCGACCCTCGCGCAGCACTCCCGGCCAGCTCTCGAAACAGATGCGGCCGAGCACGCAGACGTGCCCCGCCGTCCGCTCGTGAAACCACGCCACGTCCTCGGCGATGTGCCACGGCAGCTGGCCGGCGCGGCCGATGACGCGGTTCTCGGCGCAGGCGACGATGAGGTTGAGCGGCTTGGCCATCAGGACCTTGGGACAGCCGAGCTTCCCCCGGGCCTCCCCGGCGGCAAGCGCAATCCCGCGGGGAAATAAGGCTCACTTGGCGCCCGAAAAGCCGGGGCACTACCCCGGGAGCCGGCCCGAGTCCTCTTGTCATAAACGGCCCGGTGGGTATCTCAGGCGCATGATTATCGGAGTCCCCAAAGAAATTAAGATCGGTGAGAAGCGCGTTTCCATGACCCCCAGCCTTTGCCGCCGCGTCACCGCGCTCGGCGCCAAGGTGCTCATGGAAAAGAACGCGGGCCTGACGGCCGGCTTCATCGACGCTGAATACAAGGCCGCGGGCGCGACCTTCGCCGCCTCCGCCGCCAAGGTCTGGAAGAGCGCCGACATGATTCTCAAGGTCAAGGAGCCGCTCGAGGCCGAATACGCCCTCATGCAGCAGGGCCAGACGATCTTCACCTACCTGCACCTCGCCGCCGGCCCCAAGCTCGCCACCGAGCTCTGCAAGAAAGGCATCCTCGGCATCGCCTACGAAACGGTCGAGGGCAACGACGGCTCCTTCCCGCTGCTCAAGCCCATGTCGCACATCGCCGGCCGCCTCTCGATCCAGGTCGGCGCGTATTTCCTCCAGTCGCAGGTCGGCGGCTCCGGCGTGCTGCTCGGCGGCATCCCCGGCACGATGCCCGGCCACGTGGTCGTCGTCGGCGCCGGCAACTCCGGCGCGCACGCCGTGCGCATGGCCGCCGGCATGGGCGCGCGCGTCACCGTGCTCGACCTCGACACCCGCAAGCTCGAGGTCATGGACCAGGAATATCGCGGCAAGGTCGTCACCCTCGTGGCCAACCCCGCCAACATCGAGGCGGAGGTCGCCGACGCGGACCTCGTCATCGGCGCCGTGCTCATCCCCGCCGCCAAGGCCCCGACCGTCGTCACCAAGAAAATGGTCAAACAGATGCGCCCCGGCTCCGTCATCGTCGACATCGCCATCGACCAGGGCGGGTGCGTCGAGGGCATCAAGTACACTTCGCACGAGAAGCCCGTCTACCAGGAGTTCGGCGTCAACCACTACGCGGTGCCCAACATGCCTGCGCTGGTCGGCCGCACTTCCACGATGGGCCTCACGCAGGCCACTGAGCCCTACGTCGCCATGATCGTGCAGAAGGGCGTCGAGCGCGCGCTCGCAGAGCACAAGGGCCTCGCTCGCGGCGTCAACACCCGCGCCGGCCGCATCGTCTACGACGAGGTCGCCAAAGCCGTCGGCTTCGACCGCGTCTGAGTGGGCGCGGGTCGCCTTGCCGGCTTCCGCACTTCGAAAAATCCTCCGCCCGGCGCCTCACCGCGCCGGGCTTTTTTGTTTGCCGGGATTTGGTCGGGCCCGGCATGTTCGCCGGCGCGGGCCGCCAACCTCCTCTTCGTTCCATGCATCGTTTGCTCTTCCTGCCGACCGGCTGGGCGGCCCTTTTCATCGCGTTGTGCGTGGCGCAGTTGTCCGCGCCACGCAGCCTTGCCGCCCCTGAGCCGGACTCATTCAGTGAGGTCGTTGAAAATCGGGTGAAGTTTCGTGCAAGTCGTTCACACGCAGGTTCAATTTTGTCGAAACGCCTACTGCTATGCAGTTGAACTGGATGGTTCAGACGACCTGCGAATCAGATTCCCTTTCAACTGCATGAGTCCGGCTGAGCAATTTCCGGGGCTCGACGCCAAGTGGCGGGTGTATCGCACGCCGGATTTCGAGCTCTTCAGCCGGGCCTCCGAAGGCGGCTCGCGCAATCTTCTCCGCAACCTCGAGGTGATGCGCGCCGTGTTTTTCCAGTTCCTCGAACTGTCGCCGCGCGATCCGACGGAGGTTTCCATCTACTTTTTCAAGTCGGGCAGCCACTTTCAGGCGTATGCCTCGCCCGACTACCACCTCGGCAAGGACTATTACTTGATTGGCGAATACCGTAAGTTTCCGGATCGCGACGTGATAACCCTGTCACCGGAGGAGGGGCTGGAGGCCTCGCGCTGGATCGTTTACTCGAATCTCGCCCGGAGCCTCCTGCTGACGACGGGTGGTCGCGGACCCTCCTGGCTCCGCCAAGGACTCGGGATGTTCTTCGGCACGTTCGATTGTTCCGGCGATCGCGTGTTGTTGGGCGAACCCGACGCGCTGCGCCGGCGCTTGGTGAGCGAGAATCCCACGATGGACGTCGAACAGCTCTTTGTGGTGGAGGAGGGCCTGTCGGCCGTCCCGGCTCAAGATGCGACCAACCTCTTTCACGCGAAATCGTGGGTACTGCTCCACTACTGGTATTGCGGCCAGACGGAGGTGCCGCTGACGGCGGTCAACCGCTTCGTGCGCTTTGTACTCGATCCGCGCCATGCCGACGACCCCGCGCAGGTCCGGGCGGCGTTCCAGGACGCGTTCAAGATGGATTACGCGGAGATGAACCGCCGCGTCGCGCGCTACATGCGCAAGGGCCGTTTCACCGCCAAGCGCCTGCCGTTTCCCACCGTCGCCGCCGCGGACACCTATCCCGTGCGGGCGCTCGATCCGACCGAGATGCGCGAGCGGCTCGCTGAGCTGCTCCTGCGCACGCGCCGTGATCCCGCGGCGAAATTCGTGCTGCTCGACGCCATGCACGGCCCGCGTGCAGCCCGCGCCGCGGAAGCGCTGGGGAACGAGGCCGCGGGAGACCGGGACGACCGTCTTGCGCAAGACTACTGGATGCGGGCCATCGACGCTGGCACGACCAACAGCGCCGTGCTGAGTCTTGTTGCACGGATGGAGTTCGCCCGCTGGTTCGCGAACTTTGACTACTACTTCCGCCTGTCTGCGAACAAGACGGCGGAGCTGCGCGAATTGCTGGCGCGGTGCATCGCGCAGGCTCCCGACCACCTTGAATACTACGAGATGCTGGCCTGGATCGAATCCGCTGCGCCGGAGCCGTTCATTCCGAACGTGAACCTGGTGCAGGTGAAATTCCCCTCCCTGTCGAACCCGGCGCGCACCCTGGTGCCTCTGGCTCTGATCCGTGCGCGCGTCGGCGACCGGGTCGCCGCGAAGAATCTGCTCGCCGAGATCGACCGCGCGTCACCCGGCAAGGACATCGCCGAGGTCGTCAAAAGCATCCAGCTGATCATGGAACGCGAGGACGATCTGGCGTCGCCGGCCGCCGATCGACCCCAGGACGCGCCGCGTTGAGCAGGCTATGTCCGCCTGACCTCTCCGACTGAAAAAAGGCCGGCGCGAGGCCGGCCTTGAGAGGAGTGGGGCTGGTTTTCGCTGTAGCAGGTCAGACCCCCACGATCTTCACGCTCTCGATCTCGATGCGGTCGATCGGGGTGCTCTTCTCGCCGCCACCGCCGCCCTTGGTCGGGACCGTGGCGATGCGCTCGAGCACGTCGTCGCCAGCGGTCAGCTGGCCGAACGCCGTGTACTGGCGGTCGAGGAAGCGGGCGTCGCCGTGGCAGATAAAAAATTGCGAGCCGGCGCTGTCCGGGTGCTGCGAGCGCGCCATCGAGATGACGCCGCGCACGTGCGGCTTGGCGTTGAACTCCGCCTTCACCTTCCAGCCGGGGCCGCCCGTGCCGGGCATGCCGGTCTGACCGGCCTTGGTGTTGGGGCAGCCGCCCTGGACCATGAAACCCTTGATGATGCGGTGGAAGGCCGTGCCGTCATAAAAGCCCTCGCGCGCGAGCTTCTTGAAATTCTCGACGGTCTTCGGCGCCACGTCGGGCCAGAAGGCGAGGGTCATCTCGCCGTAGCTGGTCTTGATCACGGCGACTTCGTTGGGGGTGGCGGTTTCGTTGCTCATGGTTGGCCAAAAAGGCCCGGCCGGCGTCCCGCCGCAAGAACCAAAATCCCCGGGGCACCGTCCTTTGCCCGGTCACAAGATATGCGTGAAGTCCGGGTTTTCGATAAGCCACGAAATGCGTAGTCCCTGCCCGGAACGGTGGTAGAATACCGCCAACCAAGGAGGCCTTATGAAAACTCGCGAACACCGTGAGAGAACCGGCGCCAATCGCGCCGAGGAGAAAGTCCGCCGCCAGGCCTATTTTCTGTGGCAGCAATCGGGTTGCCCGGCAGGCCACGAGCTCGACCACTGGCTGGCCGCCAAGGAAATCGTCCAGCACCGGATCGACGAGGCCCAGGCCCACCGTCAGCAGCGCGAACGCGAAGTCGAACTCGTCGGCGAACCCAACTGATCCCATGCCCAGAAAAATCCACAACGTTTCCCAGCTGCAGTCGTTCCAGACCATTGCGCACACGCTGTCGGAGCACGAACGCGATCCCCGGCACCGGTTCCATGCGCGCTGCGCTCAGGCCGACCAGCGGCAGATCGTGTCCGCCGGCGCCCGCCTGCAGCGCATGCGCGGCCGCAGCCACATGGGCTGAAGGCTCGGTGAACCTCCTGTCGCGGAGAACGCGCGTAGGGCCTCACCTCGCGTGAGGCCGGCGAGCTTCATGGCGCTCTTCAAAGCTGAAACGATTCCTCTTTTTCATCAACTTTCGAAAAGCTAGGGAAAGCAGGGCGACTGCGCTGACGAAAACTGGGAGCAGCGATACAAATGTAAACCAGCTTGGATGCCGGAATGAGCCGTCCTGAACGGCCTCGTACGCGACCCAGCCTCCGATGAGGGTGGAACTACAGGCTGCAACCCAAACCCATTTCTTCACTTCTCGTCTCATTGCACCCACGCAAGCAACTGCACCGAGGATCATCGACAGCGGCAGTGCAGTCCAAAACAAAACGATCAGACTAAAGTCGATGTGTGCTAGCATGTTGCCGAACGCTCAAGATGAGCCACGGCCGAAGGCCGTTGGCTCTGGCGAGTGGTCCGTTTTCTTCTTCAAAGTGAACTTAAGCCAAGTCGGCTTTTCGAGAAGCGGCGGCAGCTCCAATTCCGATCTTAAATCATTCCGGAGGCTTTTCATCAGTTCATCTAAATCTGCGGTCTGCCTAGCAGCAAATTCTTCAGTGAACTTTCGGACCAAACTAATCTGCTCTTGCGTGCCGAAAAGATAAACGTCGGCCACTGCCTCCTCTACTTCTTTGGCCATCGGTGTGACTTCACCGTCGAGCACAGTACGTGCAAACGTCCGACAAGCCTTTGCTAGGTATTGGACGCGAAGCTCTCTTGCTTTGTTTTTCTTTTCGCGTTGCAGAGTGAGACGATGGACCGCTAGCCATCCGAGTGCGGTAATGAGGCCCGCAATCGCAACAGGAAGTAAGATGGTCCAGAGGTTCATTCTTTGCCGAAGTTTTGATCGGACTACCCTGATTTGACGGACAATAGTCGGGGTTGGTGGTTGGGGTCCGTGAGAAAACTCAGCTGAACTCCGCGTCCACGCGCTGGCAGAAGTGGTGGACGAGGAAGAGGTGACATTCCTGCGCCGCGGCGCCGCTCTGGCCGGGGACGATGATCTCGCACGTGGCGATGCCCTTTGTTTTGCCGCCGCCGCGGCCGAGCAGCGCGATGGTCTCGATGCCGTGCCGCTTCGCGGCGTCGAGCGCGGCGAGGATGTTCTTCGAATTGCCGCTCGAGGAGAGCACGACGACGACGTCGCCCGGCTGGGCCAGGCCCTCGATCTGCCGGGCGAAGATCGCGTCGTAGCCGTAGTCGTTGCCGATGCAGGTGAGCAGCGTGCCGTCGGCCGTCAGCGCGACGGCGGGCAGGGAGCGGCGGTTCTTGAAAAACCGGCCGACGAGCTCGGTGGTGAAATGCTGCGCCTCGGCCGCGCTGCCGCCGTTGCCGCAGACGATGATTTTTTTGCTGGCCTTGAGCGCGCGCAGGATCATGTCCCCGGCCTGCGCGATCTGCGGCTGGAGTGGGTCGAGCGCCTGAAGCGCTTGGATGGTTTCCTGCTGGGCGGCCTTGAAATTCATGGGCGGAACGCTTGCACAGGAGACAACGGAGGCAACGGAGAAATGGGGAAGTGATTGCCGCAAAAAGCACAAACGGCGCGCGCGCGGCGGAAGATTTCCGTGCGCCTATAGGCGCCTTGAAGTCTGCCTCGTCAACGGATGCCAGGTGTTTTTTGTGGCCAAAAGGAATCCCCCATTCTTCATCCGTTGCCGACTCCATGCGATTCACCTCGGTCACCCTCCAAACCTTCCGCAACCTGCCGCTCGTGCGGACGGAGCTGCAGGGCCGGCGCACCTTCCTGTGCGGGGCGAACGGGCAGGGGAAGACCAACTACCTCGAGGCGCTCGGCTACGTGACGGCGCTGCGCTCGTTCCGCGGCGCCGAGCCGCGCGCACTCGTCGGGCTCGGGCAGCCGCAGGCCGGCCTGGCGTTCGTGCTGGAGCATGAGACGTTCGGCGAGAGCCGCGTGACCGTCACCTTCGGCGCCGCCGGCCGCGAGGTGATGTGGGAGCAGAACAAGATCGCGCGGCTCGCCGACTTCATCGGCAAGTTTCCGACCGTCGTCTTTTCCTCGCAGGACAACCAGTTCCTGCGCGGCTCGCCCTCGCTGCGCCGCCGCTGGCTCGACCTGACGCTGGCCGCCATGGACGGCGCCTACCTCGCGGCATTGCAGGGCTACACCCGCGCCGTGGCCGAGCGGAATATCCTGCTCAAGCACGGCGCGCGCGACGCCGGCCAGCTCGAGGCCTTCGAGCACGAGGCCGCGGGCCACGCGGTGCAGCTGCTGACCAAGCGTAGCGCCGGCCTGGACGAACTAAGCGCGCTTTTCCGCACGGCGCATGCACGACTTGTTCCTTCGGGCGAAGCGGCGGGGCTCGTCTACGCGCCCGACACTGCGGCCGCCACGCGCGAGGAGTTCGCCGCGCTGTTGGCCAAGTGCCGGCCGCGCGACGCCCTGCTGAAGTCCACCGAGCGCGGCCCGCATCGTGACGACCTGGAGTTTTTGCTCGAAGGCCGCCCGGCCAAGCTCTTCGCCTCGGAGGGACAGCAGCGCTGCCTCGTCATCGCCCTGCGGCTGGCGCAGGCGGCGTATTTCAAGGCGCAGGGCGGCGTCGAGCCGGTGCTGCTGTGCGACGACGTGCTCGGCGAACTCGATCCCGTGCGCCGCGCGCGCTTCTGGGCGGCGCTCGACGGCGAGCCGCAGGTCATCGCCACGGGCACGGAGCCGCCGGAGGGCGACGGTGCGTGGCAGAGGTTTAAGGTTGCCGCGGGTGCGGTGACGCCGGAGTAACGGACATGCATTACGACTGGTGGCAATGGACCCTGCTCGCGCTCGGTGCGGGGATCGTCGGTTTTTCGAAGACCGGCATTCCCGGCTTCGGCATCCTGTTCGTGGCGGTTTTTGCCAACGTCATGCCCGCGCGCCAGGCCACGGGTGTCGTGCTGCCGCTGCTGATGTTTGGCGATTTGTTTTCCGTGGTGCTTTACCGACGCCATCTCGAGTGGCGGCAGGTTTGGCGGCTCTTCCCGTGGACCTTCGCGGGCGTCGTGCTCGGCTGGCTGGCGCTCGGGCGGATCAACGATGCGCAGACGACGCGCCTCGTGGGCGGCATCCTGGCGTTCATGCTCGGCCTGCACGTCTGGCGCCGGGCGAGCAGTGTCGAGGGCGGCGGGCAGGACGCGCTGTCGCTCCACGCCACGCCGGTTCTGGCCGCGACGTGCGGCGTGCTGGCGGGCTTCACCACGCTCGTCGCCAACGCCGCCGGCCCGGTGATGGTGCTCTATCTCCTCTCGATGCGGCTTGGCAAAATGGAATTCCTCGGCACGAGTGCGGCGTTCTTCCTTCTGCTCAACTGGACGAAGGTGCCGTTCGTGCTGCAACTCGGCTTGATCAATACCGACAGCCTGGCGCTGAACCTCTGGCTGGCGCCGGCCGTGATCGGCGGCGCGCTGCTCGGACGCTGGGTCATCGGCCGCATCGAGCAGAAGCACTTTGAGAACACCGCGCTGGCGCTCACCGCCGCGGCGACGGTGAAGCTGCTCGTGTTTTGAGTTGGAGTCGCCCGGCGGCACCGTCACAACGAAGCCATGGCGCGGAAATCCGTCCGGCAACTCTGGAAGGCCAAGCTCGAGGGCACGCTCGCCCCCGCGACGTGGCCCGACGCGCCCACGCTGCACCGGCCGGCGTTTCGCGGTCGGGTGCTGGGCATCGATCCGAGTTTGCGCGGCACGGGTCTGGCGTTGATCGAGTTCGCGGCGGGCCGCTCGCCGGTCTTGCTCAGCTGCCGCACGGTGCGGGTCGCGCCGAAGTTCCCCATGCCGTACTGCCTCGCGGAAATTCACCGGGCGGTGGAGGCGTTGCTGGCGGAGTTCGATGCGCGGCACGTGGCGCTGGAGCAGACGATCTACGTGCAGAATTTCCAGACGGCGCAGATCCTCGGCGCAGCCCGCGGGGCGGCCATCGCGGCGGCGGCGCTGCGCGGCAAGGACATCTACGAATACCCGCCGTTGCGCGTGAAGCAGGCGGTGGTCGGCCACGGCCGGGCCAGCAAGGAGCAGATGGCGCGCACGGTCATGGGCCTGCTCGGGCACGGCCGGCCGCTGGCCTTCGACGAAGCCGACGCCGCGGGCGTGGCGCTCTGCCATGCCTTTACGTGGCGGGACGGCGGTTAATCGACGGGTGCCCGTTTGCTTATACCCAGTGTTTGGCCATATGAGGGGCTTGTGTGGCCCGGCCCGGACCCCGCATTAATTTCCACTTTGTGACATGAGCGCACCTATCTTCAGTTTCCGTCCGCGGTTGTTCGACACGCTGAAGGACTACACGCGGGAGCGCTTCCGGGGTGATTTCGGGGCCGGCCTGAACGTCATGATCATGGCGTTCCCGCTCTCGATCGCGTTCGCCATCGCGTCGGGGGTGAAGCCCGAGCAGGGCCTGTTCACGGCCATCATCGGCGGCGGCCTCATCGCGGCGCTCGGCGGCTCGCGGGTGCAGATCGGCGGTCCGACCGGTGCGTTCGTCGTCATCACCTACGGCGTGGTGCAGCAATTCGGCCTCGATGGCCTGCTGCTGTGCACGATGCTGGCCGGCGTCATGCTTTGCGTGATGGGCTTCGCGCGCATGGGCTCGGTGATCCGCTTCATCCCGTATCCGGTGTCGCGCGCCTTCACCAAGGGCATCGCCATCCTCATCCTCAGCTCGCAGATCAAGAATTTCCTCGGCCTGCAGGTCGACAAGCTGCCGGTGGATTTCCTCGGCAAAATGAAACTGCTCGCGGCGCACGCCGACGCCGTGCACTGGCCCACGGTCGGGCTGGCGGTGGCGTCGCTGCTGGTCATCGGCCTGTGGCCGACGCGGCTCGCGCGCTACGTGCCGGGCTCGATGGTCGGGCTGGTCTGCGCGACCGTGGCCGTGGGCGTGTTCGGACTGGGGGAGAAGTGGCACCTCGCGACCATCGGCTCGCAATTCGGCGGCATCGGCTCCGGCCTGCCGGCGCTGCACCTGCCGGTGGCGGACCTGCCCGTCCTGCGCGCCCTCGTGCAGCCGGCCTTCACCATCGCGTTGCTCGTTTCCATGCAGGCGCTGCTGTGCGCGGTCGTGACCGACGGCATGCTGGATGAGAAACACGATTCCAACCAGGAGCTGATCGGGCAGGGCGTGGCGAATGTCGTCGGACCGCTCTTCGGGTGCATCCCGGTGACGGGCGGCGTCGCGCGCTCCATCGCCAACGTCCGCGCCGGCGCCCGCACGCCCGTGGCCGGGCTGGTGCATTCGGGTCTGCTGCTGCTGGTGTTGCTGGTGGCGGCGCCGCTCGCCGCGCACATCCCGCTGGCGACGCTGAGCGCCATCCTCGTCGTGGCCGCCTACCGCATGGTGGCGTGGAAACAGTTTCTCCGGCTGCGCCGCTGGCCGTTCAGCGACTCGTCGGTGTTCGTCGCCACCTTCGCGCTCACGGTCCTGACCGACCTGACCGTGGCGGTGGAGGTGGGCGTCGTCCTCGCCGCACTGCTGATGGTCAAGCGCATCTCCGAAACCTCCCAGATCACCGCGGTCGACGAGAGCTCCGACACCGAGGGCTCGCACCATTCGCTCATCGGCAAGGAAATCCCCGACGGCGTCCTCGTGTTCCGCGTGTTCGGCGCGTTCTTCTTCGGCGTGGTCGACAAGCTCGACGACGAACTGAAGCGCGCGACGCAGGAGCCCGACGTCCTGATCCTGCGCATCCGCAAGGTCCTCGCGATGGACGCCACCGGGCTACAGGCGCTGGAGGATTTGCACGCCAAGCTCCGCGCCAAGGGCAAACACCTCATCCTCAGCGCGCCGCACACCCAGCCGCTTTTCGTCATGGAGAAGGCCGGTTTCCTCGACCGCATCGGCCGCGAGAACGTCTGCCCGCACATCGACGCCGCGCTCGCGCGCTCGCGCGAAATCCTCGGCCTGCCGCCCGTGGCTGAGCCGCCGGATTCCGCCGCCGGCCTGCGCGCCGAGAAACAGCAGCTCGAGTCCGCGCGCCGTGAACTCTCCGACGCGCTCGCCCGCGCCAACCGCATCCTCGGCGAGACGCCGCCGCCCGCCGCGTAAGGGAGGGACGGGCGGAGCTCCGTGGCGGAAGGCCCGGATGATGTCGGATCATATAAGCAGCGACCTTGGTCGCGCCTGCGCGCAGGCACGAGGCGCACGCCAACACGCGGCCGACAAGACGAGCGTGGCGGCGGACGGTAGGGCCTGACCTTGCGTCAGGCCTGCATCGTTCACCCGCGCCCCGCATCCGCAGCCGCTGATGAAAGCTGGCCATGCCGCGCGCTTTGGCTCATCGTCTGCGCGCATGAGCCCCGGTCCGTTGCTCCTCGCCGCTGCTCTCGGCCTTGTCGCCGGGTTGCTGGCCGGACACTGGCTGCCGCGCGTGTGGCTGGCGCTGACCCTGGCGGGATTGCTGGCCGCGCTGACCGCCGCGGGCGTGGTATTGGGCGGTCTGGCGCCGGCGTGGGAATGGCGGAGCGCTTTCCCGGTGGCCGGCGAACCGTTGTGCCTGCGGCTCGACGCCGTGAGCGCGCTCTTTCTCGCGCTGCTCGCCGTCGTCGGCGGAGCGGGCGCGGTGTATGCGCGGGAGTATTGGAGCGACCGGGTCCATCCGCATTCGGCGCCGCGCGGCCGCGTGTGGTGGAGCGTGCTGCTGGCGAGCATCGTGCTCGTGCTCGTGTCGACACACGGCCTGCAATTTCTCGTCGGCTGGGAACTGTTCACGCTCAGCGCGTTTTTCCTGATCACGCTCGACCGGCGCCGGAGCGAGGTGCGCGCGGCGGGCTGGCTGTATCTCGGCGCCTCGCACGCGGCGGTGCTGGCGCTCTTCGCTTTCTTCACGCTCCTCGCGGCGCGCACCGGCAGTTGGGAACTCGGCCCGCTGCGCGGCTATCCGGAGCTGGCGCCGCTGTTCTGGCTGGCGCTGTTCGGCTTCGGCCTGAAGGCGGGACTGTTTCCGCTGCACATCTGGCTGCCCGCGGCGCACGCCAACGCCCCGAGCCACGTCTCGGCCATCCTTTCGGGTGTGACCATCAAGCTCGGCATCTACGGCCTCGTGCGTTTCACCGGCTGGCTGCCCGTGCCGGTGGAGGCGGGTTGGGTGGTGGCGGCGCTCGGTGTCGCCAGCGCGTTGCTCGGCGTGGCCTTCGCGCTCGGCCAGCACGACCTCAAGCGCCTGCTCGCCTATCACAGCGTCGAGAACATCGGCATCATCCTGATCGGGCTCGGCTTCGCGCTCGTGGCGGCCGGGCGGGGCAACCCGGCCTGGGGCCGGCTCGCGTTGGCGGGCGGGTTGCTGCATGTGTGGAATCACGGCCTGTTCAAGGCGCTGCTGTTCCTCGGTGCCGGCTCGGTGCTGCACGCCACGGGCACGCGCGAGATGAGCCGGCTCGGCGGACTCTGGCGGGCGATGCCGTGGACGGCGGGGCTGTTCGCGCTCGGCGCGGCGGCGATCTCGGGCCTGCCGCCGCTCAACGGCTTCGTGAGCGAATGGCTGGTTTATCTCGGTCTCTTCGAGGCGGTGGGCGCGCAAGGCGGCACGGTGCTCGCGGCGATCCCGGCCGTGGTGCTGCTGGCGATGACCGGCGCGCTGGCGCTGGCGTGCTTCATCAAGGTGTGCGGCGTGGTCTTCCTCGGCGCGCCGCGCTCGGCGGTGGCGGAGCGGGCGCATGAGAGCGGGCCGTGGATGCGCGCGCCGATGTTCGTGCTGGCGGGTGCGTGCGTCGTCATCGGCCTGGCGCCCGTGGTGTTCTGGCCGGCGGTGGCGCGCGCGGCCGGCGAGTGGAATCCGACGTGGAGCGGACTCGGCAGCCCCGTATCGCTCTCGATCATCGGCGCCTGCCACGTGACCTTGGTGCTGCTGGCGATCGTCGCGGTGCTGGTGCTCCGGCGACGGGTGCGGCTCAACGGCCAGCGTCGGGCGGTGACGTGGGACTGCGCCTACGCGGCGCCGACGGCGCGCATGCAATACACCGCGGGCTCCTTCGCCGGCATCATCACGGAGTGGTTTGCGTGGATTCTCCGTCCGGTGCGGCACGAGCTCCGGCCGGAGGGAGCGCTGCCCGCGGTCGCGGAACTTTCGGAGCACACGCCGGAGACGGTGCTGGAGCACGTGGTCGAGCCGGCGGGCGGCGCGGTCATGCGCGTGTCGGGGCTGGTGCGGCGGTTGCAGCACGGCCGGCTGCAGGCCTACCTGCTTTATCTTTTGATCGGCGTCGCCGCACTGGGCGCGTTGGTGCTGAGCGGAGGTGGCCAATGAATGCGCAGACATTCCGCGCCGCGGGCGTAAGATTGTGCGTGCCACGAACGCCCTTAACGGACAGACATCCAGCACCGCCATGTATTTGAACCTCGTCCAGATTGCCGAGTCGTTCGGCGTGTCGGAAAGGGTGGTGGAGGACTGGATCCGCGCCGAGGGGCTGCCGCATGTCCCCGACCGCGGCCGGCTGCTGTTCGACCGCGCGCAGGTGGCGGCGTGGGCGGCGACGCGCGGGCTGGCGGCGCAGGCGGGCTTTCTGGCGCCGGAAAGTTCGGCGTTCGCGACCGGCTGCCGGCTGGAACCGCTGCTCCGGGCCGGCGGCGTCTGGCGCGACATTTCCGCCGCGGAACTGCCGGGGGTGATCGACCGCGTCGTCGCGGCCCTGCCGGGCGCGACTCCACCGGTCCGGCAGATGCTGGCGCAACGGCTCCGCGCCAAAGGCGGTGTGACCATCGCGCCGGTCGGCGGCGGGTACGCTTTGCCGCACCCGAGCACGCGCATCGCGCTCGGGCGCGATTCCGGCACGGTCGCGCTGGTGCTGTTGCGCGATCCGCTGCCGCTGACCGAGCCGCAGGTGGACGATGTGCCGGTCACGCGGCTGCTGTTCTTCATCGCGCCTTCGCCCCGGGCGCACCTCGACCTGCTCGGGCGGCTCAGCCGGCTGATTTCGCGCGGCCCGCTGCGCGCCCTGCTCGAGCGCGGCGCGGACGACGAGGAAGTTTATCAAGCGGCTGCGGCGGCGGACACCACGCCCGCCACGGCCGGACGGGAGGGCGCGCCATGATGGCGGGAATGCTGCTGCCCGTCGCCTTGCTGGGCCTCGCGACGGGCATCGTCACCGGCCCGCGGTGGCCACGCGTGTGGCTCGCCCTGATGCTCGCCGGTTCGGCGGCGGCGCTCGTTGCGGCCGGCTCGGTGCTGGCGGGTGCGCCGGACTGGGATTGGCACAGCGATTTTCCGCTGGCGGGTGAGCTGCTGCACCTGCGGCTCGATGGCGTGAGCGCGTTCTTCCTCGCCCTGCTGGCCGTGGTCGCCGGCACCGGCTCGGCCTACGCGCACGAATATTGGAGCGACCAGGAGCAGCCCGCGTCGGCGCCGCGCGGGCGGATGTGGTGGAGCGGCCTCGTGCTCAGCCTGGCGCTCGTGCTGGTGCTGTCCAACGGCCTGCATTTCCTCATTGCGTGGGAACTCTTCGCGCTCAGCGCGTTTTTCCTCATCACGCTCGACCGGCGCCGGGCCGACGTGCGCGCGGCGGGCTGGCTGTACCTGGCGGCGTCGCACGCCGGCACGCTGGCGCTGTTTGCCTTTTTCTCCACGCTGGCGGCGCGCACGGGCAGCTGGGAGCTCGGTCCGGCACTGCGCGATAACGCGGCCCTGGCGCCGCTGTTCTGGCTGGCGCTGGCGGGGTTCGGCATCAAGGCCGGCCTGTTCCCGCTGCACATCTGGCTGCCGTCGGCGCATGCGAGCGCGCCGAGCCACGTGTCGGCGATGTTGTCCGGCGTGGCGCTCAAGGTCGGTGTGTACGGCATCGTGCGTTTCAGCGGCTGGCTGCCGGTGCCGCCGGCCGCCGGCTGGGTGCTGGTCGGCGTGGGCGTCGCGAGCGCGCTGCTCGGCATCGCGTTCGCGTTCGCGCAAAACGATTTCAAGCGCCTGCTGGCTTACTGCTCCGTCGAGAACATCGGCATCATCCTCACCGGGCTCGGCTTCGCGCTGGTGGCGGCCGGGCAGGGCGGCGCGGCGTGGGGCCGGCTGGCTCTCGTGGGCGGACTGCTGCATGTGTGGAATCACGGCCTGTTCAAGTCGCTGCTGTTCTTCGGCGCGGGCTCGGTGCTGCATGCCACCGGCACGCGCGAGATGAGCCGGCTCGGCGGACTGTGGCGGGCGATGCCGTGGACGGCCGGGCTGTTCGCGCTCGGCGCCGTGGCGATCTCCGGCCTGCCGCCGCTCAACGGCTTCGTGAGCGAGTGGCTGGTTTACCTCGGGCTTTTTGATACGGCAACCAGCCGCGGTCCCGCGGCGTGGGCCGCCGTGCCGGCGACGATCCTCCTGGCGACTTCGGGGGCGCTGGCGCTGGCGACCTTCGTGAAAGCGGGCGCGCTGATCTTCCTCGGTGCGCCGCGCTCGGAGGCGGCGAAGCACGTGCACGAGTGCGGACCGTGGATGCGCGGGCCGATGTGGGTGCTCGCGGCGGCGTGCGTGGTCATCGCGCTGGCACCGGGTGCCGTCTGGCCGGCGGTGGCGCGGGCGGCGGGCGCGTGGCGCCCGGGTTGGGGCGGGCTCGAATTGCCGGCGCCGCTCTTCACGCTCGGCGTGGTCAACGCCACGCTGGCGGGGCTGTTCATCGTCGCCGCCGCGTGGCTTTGGCGGCGGGCGCTGGGCAACGGCCTGCGCCGGGCGCTGACGTGGGATTGCGGCTACGCGGCGCCGACGGCGCGCATGCAATACACGGGCGGCTCCTTCGCGGGCATCGCGGCCGGCTGGTTTTTCTGGATTCTCCGTCCCGAGCGCAAACTGCGGCGGCCGCGCGGGCTGATGCCGGCGGAGGCGCGCCGCGTGGAGCGTATCCCCGAGACGGTGCTGGAGCAGGTCATCGGCCCGGCGGGCGACGGCGTCCTGCGCGCGTCCACCCTGGTGCGGCGGCTGCAGCACGGGCGGTTGCAATTCTACATTCTCTACCTGCTCGGCGGCCTTGTCGCGCTGGGCGTGTTGGTTTTAATGGGGGGCACGTCATGAGCCTGATCTTGGAGATTTTCCTGCGGCTGGCCGGCTGGGTGATCCTGGCGCCGCTGCTGCCGGGCATCATCAACAAGGTGAAGGCGTGGGTGGCGGGCCGGCGCGGGCCGCCGGTGCTGCAGCTTTACTACGATCTCGCGCGGCTGTGGCAGAAGGGCGTCGTGCTGAGCACGCTGGCTTCGCCGGGTTTCGTGGCCGGTCCGGCCGTGGCGTGGGTGGCCGTGGCGGGCGCGGCGCTGCTGCTGCCGCTGGGGCCGGCGGGCGGCGCGCTGAGTTTCCGCGGCGACGTGCTGCTGCTCGTCTATCTGCTCGCCGTGGCGCGGTTCTGCACGGCGTGGGCCGCACTGGAGACCGGCTCGGCCTTCGAGGGCATGGGCGCGGCGCGCGAGGTGAGCTACGCGGTGCTGACCGAGGCGGCCGTCATGACCGCGGTGTTGTCGCTCAGCGTGCTGACCGGCAGCGTGACGCTGACCACCATGCTCGCGCCGTCGGCGGGGGCGGGTGCGGCGCTGCTCGCGGCGGGCCTGTTTGCCGTGCTGCTGGCGGAGAACTGCCGCGTGCCATTCGACGATCCGAACACCCATCTTGAACTCACGATGATCCACGAGGTGATGGTGCTCGACCACAGCGGACCGCCGCTGGCGGTGATCCTGCACGGCGCGGCGATGAAACTCCTGCTGTTCGCGCTGCTGTTGTGCGAGGCGGTGCTGCCGCTCGGCCGGCTGGCGCCGCTGCCGGCCGCCGGAGTGCTGGCGGTCGCGGTGCTGGGGGTGACGGTCGGCGTGGGGCTGGCCGAATCGCTGATGGCGCGCCTTGCCTTCCGGCGCGTGCCGCTGCTGCTGACGACGGCGTTCCTGCTCTGCCTGTTCGCGCTGCTCGCGGCGTGGAAGGGAGGCGCGGTATGAACGGCACCCTGAACCTGCTCGTCGGCGTCGCGATGGGGCTCAACCTGCTCGCGCTCGGCAGTGGCCGACTGCCGGCCGTCATCCGCGCGATGTCGGTGCAAGGCGTCGTGCTCGGCGTGATGCCGCTGCTGATGGAACACCAATTCGACTGGCTCGTCGCGCTCGTTGCGCTGGCGACGGTGGCGGTGAAAGGCTTCGTGATTCCCGGCCTGCTGCGACGCGCCATGCGGACGGCGAACATCGAACGCGAGAATGAGCCGTTCATCGGCTTCGTGCCTTCGCTGCTGCTCGGCGCGGGCGGCACGATCGCCGCCGTGGCGCTGGCGCGCGCGCTGCCGCTGCTGCCCGAGCACGCCGGCACGCTGCTGGTGCCGGGCTCGCTGGCGTCGGTGCTGACCGGCTTCGTGCTGCTGATCGGCCGGGCGAAGGCCATTTCGCAGGTCTGCGGCTATCTCATTCTCGAAAACGGCATCTATCTCTTCGGCCTGCTGCTCATCCATGCCACGCCGCTGCTGGTGGAGGCGGGCATCCTGCTCGACCTCACCGTCGGCGTGTTCGTGATCGGCATCATCGTGGACCGCATCCAACGCGCGTTCGACTCGCTCGACACCCGCAAACTCACCGTGCTGCGCGAATGAAAGAATACCTGCTCATCATCGTGCCTTTTGCCGGGGCGGCGCTCGCGGCGGTCTGGCCGGTCGAGCGCACCCGGGCGTGGCTGATGCCGGCGGTCGGCGTCGTGCACACGGCGTTGTCGCTCTGGCTGCTGTTCGCCCCGCCGCCCGTGGCGCCGGGAGCGTGGCTGGCTTTCGATCCGCTGGCGCGCGCGGTGCTGCCGATGGTGTCGCTGCTGTTCACCTTTTGCGCGGCTTACGGCGTCTCCTACCTCGAAGTGCGGCCGGAGCGGCCGAACCGGACGTTCGTCGCGCTGATGCTGGCCATGCTGGGCCTGTTGAGCGCGGCCCATCAGGCGCGGCATCTCGGCCTGCTCTGGATCGCGACCGAGGGCCTGACGCTCGCGGCGGTGCCGCTCCTGCACTTCAACGGCACGGCCCGCGCCTTCGAGGCGACGTGGAAATACCTGCTCGTCGGCGGCACGGGTATCGCGTTGTCGCTGCTCGGCTCGTTCTGCCTCGGCTACGCGTCGCTGCACGGCGGCGGCGGGGGCGATCTGACTTTTGCCGCGTTGATGGAGCGGGGCTCCGATCTCTCTCGTCCGTGGGTGCTGACCGCGTGGGTGCTGCTGCTCGCGGGCTACGGCACCAAGATGGGCCTGGCGCCGATGCACACGTGGAAACCCGATGCCTACGGCGAGGCGCCCGGCATCGTCGGCGCGATGCTCGCCGGCGGCGTCACGACCGTGGCGTTCACCGCGGTGCTGCGCGTGCGCGCCGTGGTGGCCGCGGCGGGGGAGGGCGCGGTGGCCGACCGCACGCTGATGGCCATCGGATTGTTTTCCATGCTCGTGGCGGCGCTGTTTCTCCTCGGTACGCGCGACTACAAGCGCATGCTCGCCTACTCGAGCGTCGAGCACATGGGCATCCTCACGGTCGGCGCGGCCCTGGGCAGCGCGGGCGTGTGGGCGGCGCTCTTCCACGTCTGGAACAACAGCCTGACCAAGGGCGCGCTGTTCCTGAGCGCGGGCAACATCCGGCGCGCGGCCGGCGCGAGCACGATGGACGAGGTGCGCGGCATGTCCATCGTCACCCCGCAGTCGGCGGCGATTTTCGTGGCGGGCCTGTTCGCCGTGACGGCGTGTCCGCCGTTCGGGCCGTTCTTCAGCGAACTGCTGGTCGTGCGCACGGCCTTCGCCGCGGACCGGGCCGGCCCGGCCGCGATGTTCCTGGGCTGCCTGCTCTTCGCGTTTTTCGGCCTGACCCGTGTGGTGTTCGGCATCGTCGACGGGCGCCCGCGCACCGCGGCGCGAGCCGGCAGCCGGCGCTTCCGCGAAACCGCCGGGCTCATCCTGCCGCCGCTGCTCCTGCTCGGCTGCTCGCTCTGGCTCGGCCTGGCGACACCCACGGTGCTGACCGACGCGTGGACCGACGCGGTCAGCCAACTTTTCCCCACGCCATGAGTTCGCTCACTCCCTTTGCCCTGCTGGCCAACGCCACGTCGCTCCCGTGGGCCGAGGTGCCGGCGTGGCCGGCGGCGGAGTTCGTCCGCCTGACCGCGGGCGAGCTGCAGCGCGGCGGGCGGCTTTGCGCGTGGTTCGGCGTGCCCGGCTCCGGCGGCACGCGGCTCGTGGCGGTGCTGGCGTTCGACGCCGACAACACGCTGGCGGTCGGCCGCAGCCTGCCCGTAGGCGGCAGTTACCCGTCGCTCACGTTGACGCATGCGCAGGCGCATCTGTTCGAGCGCGAGGTCTGGGAGCAGCACGGCCTCGTGCCGGAGGGCCATCCGTGGCTCAAACCCGTGCGGCGGAGCGCCGGCACGGCGCCGGCCAACGGCGAATTTTTCCGCGTGGGCGGCAGCGAAGTGCACGAGGTGGCCGTCGGTCCGGTGCACGCCGGCATCATCGAGCCCGGGCATTTCCGCTTCCAGTGTGCAGGCGAGGAGGTGCTGCATCTGGAGATCGCGCTCGGCTACCAGCACCGCGGCGTCGAGACGGCGCTGGCCGGCGGCCCGCATCGCGCGACGCTCAGCCAGCTGGAGACGGTGTCGGGCGACACGACCATTGCGCACGCCACCGCGCACGCGACGCTGATCGAGACGCTGGGCGGCGCCGAGGCTCCGTTGCGCGCGCAATGGCTGCGCGCGATCGCACTCGAACTGGAGCGGCTGGCCAACCACACCGGCGACCTCGGCGCGCTGGCCAACGACGTGGCGTTCCTGCCCACCGCGTCGGCCTGCGGCAAGATCCGCGGCGATTTTCTCAACCTCACCGCGCTGCTCTGCGGCAACCGCTTCGGCCGCGGGCAGGTGCGCCCCGGCGGCTGCCGGCACGACCTCGAACCGGCGCGCATCGAGCGGATGCGCCCGCTGCTGACCGCGGCGCTGGCCGAGGTGGAGCAGGCGGCGGTCTGGTTGTGGGACGCCGCGTCGGCGCGCGCGCGCTTCGAGAACACCGGCACGGTGTTCACCGAGCAGGCGGCCGAGATCGGGCTCGTCGGCCCGGCGGCGCGGGCCTGCGGGCTTGTGCGCGACGTGCGTTTCGACCATCCGGCGGGCTGGCATCGTTTCGCGCAGACGCCGGTGGCCGTGTGGCCGGGCGGCGACGTGCTCTCCCGCGCGCGCGTGCGCTGGCTCGAAATCCAGCGTTCCGGACAATTCCTGCTCGAGCAGCTCGCCGCACCGCCCGAGGGCGAAATCCACGCCGCGCCCGCGGTCGCGGCGAGCGACACGCTGGCGGTCGCGCTGGTGGAAGGCTGGCGCGGCGAGGTCTGCCACGTGGCGCTGACCGACGCGGGCGGGCGTTTCCGCCGCTACAAGATCGTCGATCCATCCTTCCACAACTGGACCGGGCTCGCGCTGGCGTTGCGCGGCCAGGCCATCTCGGATTTCCCGGTCTGCAACAAGAGCTTCAACCTTTCCTACTGCGGCTTCGATCTCTGACGCCGCACCCGCCGCCATGTTCGTCTTCGACACCCTCACTCATCGCCTGAAGCGCGGTTGCGAAACGATGGCCTATCCCAAGGGGCCGCCGCCGGCGCTGCCCGACCGCCACGGCGGCGCGTTGCGCGTCGACGGCGCGAAATGCGCGGAAGGTTGCACGGCGTGCGTGTCTGTCTGTCCGACCGAGGCGATCACCCGCGTGCCCGGCCGGCCGGTGGCGCTCGACCTGGGACGCTGCATTTTCTGCGCGGCGTGCGTCGAGACGTGCCCGACGCAGGCGATCACTCAGACCGGCGACCACCGGATGGCGGCGCGCCGCCGCGAGGACCTGGTGCTCGGCGCGTCCGGCGCGGAGCAGGTGCGGCTCGCCGCGGCGCTCGACGAGAAATTGCGCAAGCTTTTCGGCCGCTCGCTGCGGCTGCGGCAGGTGAGCGCCGGCGGCTGCGCCGCCTGCGAGGCCGACACGAACGTGCTCGGCACCATCGGCTGGGACCTCGGCCGCTTCGGCGTGCAGTTCGTCGCCTCGCCGCGCCATGCGGACGGCCTGCTCATCACCGGGCCGGTGTCATGCAACATGGAGCTGGCGCTGCGCAAGACGTGGGAAGCCGTGCCGGAGCCGAAGATCGTCATCGCGGTCGGCGCCTGCGCGATCGCGGGCGGACCGTTCGTCGGCAACCCGGAGGTGCGGAACGGCGCGGCGGCGGTCGTGCCGGTCGATCTTTTCATTCCCGGCTGCCCGCCGCATCCGCTGACGATCCTCGACGGACTGCTGCGGTTGCTCGACCGGCTGGAGGAGCGAAAAACGGGGTCGACGGCGAGTTAGCGGCGTGGCGGCAATTTCAATCCGGAGTCGGATTCAGTTTCCCAGGACCTTTTTGATGACACGGCCGAGGTCGCCGATGCGATAGGGTTTGGTCAGGTAGCCGCAGAAGCCCATGTCGAGGAACTGGCGGGCCATGTCGTCGTTGTCGTAGCCGCTGGCCACGATGGCGCGCACGTTGGGATCGAGGTCGCGCAGGTGCTTGAAGCACTGCTCGCCGCCCATGCCGCCGATGACGGTGAGGTCCATGATGACGGCGTCGTAGGGGCGGCCGATGTTGAGGTAGCGCTTGTAGAATTGGAGCGCCTCCTCGCCGTTTTTCGCGAGGTCGTATTTGTAGCCGAGGCCCTCGAGCATCGTGCCGGTGAGGTAGCTGATCTCGGGGTCGTCGTCCATGAACAGCACGCGGCCGGTGCGGTTGGCGTAGTGGAACGACGGTGCGCGGCGCGCCTCGACCTCGGCCTCCTGATCGACGCGCGGGAGGAAGACGGTGAACGTCGTGCCGACGCCCACCTCCGAGTCGACGCCCAGCTGGCCGCCGTGGCGCTTGATGATGGAAAGGACGGTCGCGAGCCCGAGGCCGGTGCCGGTTTTCTTGGTCGTGAAAAACGGGTCGAAGATCCTCTGCAGGTGCTCGGCCTTGATGCCGCAGCCGTTGTCGCGGACCTCGACGGCCATGTATTGTCCGGCGGCGAGCGGCGGGATCTGGCCTTCGGTGAGCGCGACGTTGCCGGCGGTGACCCAGATGTTGCCCTGTCCCGTGGGCATGGCCTGGATGGCGTTGATGACGAGGTTTTGGAAAACCTGCAGCATCTGCGCGCGGTCGACTTCGACGGTGCCAAGGTCGGCGGGGGAGTTGAGCTCGACCTTCACCGCCGAGCCCGCGGCGGAGAGCCGCACGGCGTCGGTGAGGAGTTCGCCCGGTTTGACGACCTGGCGGGTGGCGGTGCCGCCCTTCGCGAAGGCGAGGAGCTGCTTGCTGAGACCCTTGGCCGCGAGGCAGGCGCGCTCGCTGTTTTCGAGGCCCGAGTAGTCGCGGTTGTCCTTGGCCAGCGAGACGCCGCCGAGGATGGTCGTGAGGAGATTGTTGAAATCGTGGGCGATGCCGCCGGCGAGCTGGCCGAGCGAATCGAAGCGGTTGGCGCGGATGAGTTCCTCGGGCGTCAGGCTCATCTCGTCGGGGTTGCGGAACACCACCACGGCACCCAGGGGCGTGCCGCTCGGGTCGGCGATGGCGCGGCAGCTGTAGACGACGGGGACGGGCTTCTGGTCGGGGCCGCAGTCGAGGGCGAACTCGTTGTTCAGCGGCGTGGCCTCGCCGAACGCGAGGGCGCGGTCGAAGGGATTTTCGCCCGCGGCGTGGCTCAGCCGGTGCACGAGCCGGAAGACATCGACCACGGACTGGCCGACGAGCTGGCCGGCCTCGCGGCCGAGCAGGCGCTGGGCGACGGTGTTGGCGTGGATGACGTTGGCGTGGGAATCGGCCAGCAGCACGCCCTCGTGCAGCTCGTCGAGGGCGATGGCGAGCTGGTCGGCCGGCAGGCCGGAGGCGGCGGCCAGGCCCTCGGGCATCGGGGCGGCGAAGCCGATCACGCGCTGCAGCTCGCGCTTGCGTGAGATGACGCGCACGACGCCCGCGTAGACCCAGAGGCTGGAGCCGTTGCGGTGGGTGAGTTGCAGCGTGTCGTAATAGACGGCCTGTCCGGGAAACGGTTTGAGGAAATACGCGGCGAGCCCGCCGGTGGTCTCCGTGGCCGGCAGCGCGCGCAGGAACGAGTCGGGCGAGTCGGGCAGCTCCGTCTCGGCGTAGCCGAGCATGGCCTTGAAGGCGGGCGAGAGCCACGAATGGTTGTCGGTGAAGTCGAGGTCGAACACCGCGACGCGGCCGCGCTCGCTCAACAGCAGCATGCGCTCCTCGGCGTGCAGCGAGGTTTCCTCGAATTCCTTGCGGTCGTGGATGTCGAGATGCGCGCCGACCACGCGCTGCAGCGCGCCGTTGGGGCCGTGCAACTGGACGCCGACGCCCTGCACCCAGACGTAGTGGCCGCGGGCGTGCTTCATCCGGTATTCGACGGAGAAGGAGCGGCTGCCGGTCGTGGCGCCGGCGCGGCTGGCGAGCTTGTCGGGCGCGGCGGCGGAGTCCTCGGGATGGATGAGCGCGAGCCAGGTGTCGTAGGTGTTGGCGAGGCTCGAGTCCGTGTAGCCGAGCATGCGCTTCCACGCGGGCGAGTAGTAGACCTCCTGCTTGACGAAGTTCAGGTCGAAGAAACCGAGCGGGCTGCGGTCGTTGAGAGCGGCGATGAGCGAGGATTCCTCGGCGCTGGCGGTGCCGGGCACCGCGGCCGGAGCGGCCGCGGGCGCCGGACGCGAGAGGAAGGCGAAGTAGCGCGCGGGCTCCGCCGAGGCAGGCTCGAGCCGCAGCAGCGCGTCGAACGCCGCGGCCTCCTTCGGTTGCAGTTTTAGCGGGATGGATTGCGGCAGCGCCGCGGCGAGCAACACTTCCCACTGGGCCTGCAGCCAGTCGGCGTCGCGCGAAGTGACGTCAAACGCGAAGAGGTTCGGCAGGTGATCGCCCGCGAGTTCGGCGGGTTTCGCCTGCCAGAGGCTGGCCGCGCCGGGGCTGGCCAGCTCGATGCGGCCGTGGGCGTCGAGCACGAGCACCGCCTGCCCGCCGGTGAGGGCTGTGGCGTTGAGCGAGACGGATGAAGTGTTGGCCTGGTTCAAGGTGACCTACGTAAACACACTAAACGGCCCGGGGGGAAAGCCGAGCGCAGAAGCAGGGACATTCAGCCTAGGCCGCGGGTTTCAAGAAACTTTTACCGGGCGCATTACTTCGCGAGCGAGCCGCGGGCGTGTCATGCCGCCACCGCCCCCGTTTGCTGCCAGCGCTGCACGCGTTTATGCAGAAAATCGATCCATACCGGCTGGTCGTTGAGGCACGGAATGTGCGTGAACGACTCGCCGCCCGCGGTCTTGAAGGTCTCGGCGCCCGCGACGCGGATCTCCTCGAGCGTCTCGAGGCAGTCGGTGACGAAGGCCGGTGTGATGACGAGCAGACGTTTCTTGCCGGCCGCGGGCAGCTCCGCCAACGCGTGGTCGGTGTAGGGCGCAAGCCACGGCTCGCCGACGAGGCGGGACTGGAAGGTGATCGACCACTTGGCGGGATCGAGCCCGGCGCGCTGGGCAAACAGCTGCGTGGTGCGCGTGACCTGCGCCTTGTAGCAGGTGCCGTGGACGGGCGAGCAGGTGGTGCAGCAACCGGGCACGACCTGGCAGTGCGCGCGCGAGCTGTCGGCCTTGGTCAGGTGGCGTACGGGGATGCCGTGGTAGCTGAACAGCAGGTGATCGTGCGGCTGGTCGAGGTAGGGACGCGCGCTGGCGACGAGCGCGTCGATGTAGTCGGCGTCGCCGTAGTAGGGTTGCACGCACTCGATCTTCAGGTCCGGCGCGATGTGGGCGGCCTCGCGCTGGACCTTCACCACGACGGTCTCCCAGCTCGACATGGCGTAGTGCGGGTATTGCGGGAAAAGCAGGAGGCGGTCGATGCCTTGGTTGGCGAGTGCGTGCAGCACGTCGGGGATGGACGGGTTGCCGTAATTCATCGCCAGCGCGACGGGCAGGTCGGTGCGCTGTTGCAGGGCGGCCTGGGTGCGCTGGCTCGTGACGATCAGCGGCGAGCCCTCGGGCGTCCAGATGCTCGCGTAGGCGTGGGCGGACTTCGGCGCGCGGAACCGGCAGATGATCTGGTTGACGAGCAGGCCGCGCAGGAAGGCGCTCGCGGGCCGGTCGATCACGCGCTCGTCGCCGAGGAATTCGCTGAGGTAGCGCCGGACGTCCGGGACGGAAGTGGAGTCGGGCGAGCCGAGGTTGAGCAGCAGGACGGCGGATTTGGCCATGGGAGGGTGTCGCTCCCAGAGGTGCCGTAACTCCCGGCAAAGTCAACCGGCGGGGAGCGCGGCCAGACGGCCGCGCCGAGGCAGGGCGACTCTGATGTCCAGCAGGGCGCCGAGCCGTGATCGTTACCCCGGCTCACCGGGACGGTTCGCCCTACCGTCGGGCCATCGCGCCTCTCACGCCGCCAGCGAGCGGATGGCGGTGATCAGGCGGTGGACGTTCTCGGGCGCGATGCGGTCGGTCACGATGGTGCGCGGCGTCGCGCGGGTGACATCGAGCCGGGTGCCGAGCTCGCTGCCGGGGCGGACGATGTCGGCGATGAAATCCATGCCGCCCTTCGGCTTGATCCAGCGGTAGTAAAGGTCGGCGTCGGCCGATTCCAGCACGATGTCCAGGTGCAGCAGCACATGGCAGTAAAGCGTCAGGTCCCGATACGAGGCGAACCACGTGGGCGGACAAACCAGCTGATCGCGGATGACGAGGGTCATGGCAGACTCCATTCTGCAGGGTGCGTGCCTTCCTATGGCTTATGATGGTGTTTCTTCTGGCGTTGTGGTGGGGCGATCAGTTCAATTGACACTCTTTATCGTCACATTTTCCCATGAGTTCACTGCGTCCTCCCGTCCTCCTGGTCATCCGCGATGGCTGGGGCAAGAATCCCGATCCTTCGCAGGATAAGACCAATGCCGTCTTCCTCGCCAAGAAGGCCTGTGACGACGCCCTGCACGCGAAATATCCCTGCACGCTGGTCAAGGCCTCCGGCCTCGACGTCGGCCTGCCCGACGGCGTGATGGGCAACAGCGAGGTTGGCCACGAGAACATCGGCGCCGGCCGCATCGTCGACCAGGAACTCGTCCGCCTGAACAAGTTGTTCTCCGAAAAACGCCTCGCGACCAACGCCGTCTGGCACGAACTCGTCGCGCGCGTGAAGTCGAAGGGTTCTAAGCTCCACCTCTTCGGCATCGTCTCCGACGCCGGCGTGCACGGCATGCTCGAGCACCTTTACGGCATCCTCCGCCAAGCCAGGGAGGACGGCGTCACGCAGGTTTACCTGCACGCCTTCACCGACGGCCGCGACACGCCGCCGTCGAGCGGCCTCGGCTACATCCGCCAGGTCGAGGCGCAGATGAAGACCATCGGCGTCGGCCAGATCGCGACCGTCTGCGGCCGCTTCTGGGCCATGGACCGCGACAACCGCTGGGAGCGCGTGCAGAAAGCCTACGACATGCTCACCGGCCGCGCCGCCGCCACGGCCAAGAGCGCCGAGGCCGCCGTGCAGGCCTATTACGACCAGCCGCTCAGCGAGACCCAGAAGGGTGACGAGTTCGTGCCCGCCACGTGGATTCTAGGCGCCGACGGCAAGCCCGTCGCGACCATCGCCAACGGCGACGCCGTGCTGTTCTACAATTACCGCGGCGACCGTCCGCGCGAGATCACCAAGGCCTTCGTGCTCGACCAATTCGACGGCTTCGACCGCGGCGCGAAGCTCGATCTCTACTACGCCACGATGACGGAATACGAGTCCGGCCTGCCGGTGCACGTCGTCTCGCCGAAGCCCGAGAAGCTGAAGAACATCCTCGGCCAGGTCGTCGCCGACGCCGGCATCGCGCAGTTCCGCTGTGCCGAAACGGAGAAGAACCCGCACGTGACTTTCTTCTTCAACAACTATCGCAAGGACCCGTTCCCCGGCGAAGACCGCGCCTGCCCGGCCAGCCCGAAGGTGCCGACCTATGACCTGCAGCCCGAGATGTCCGCCGCCGAGGTCACCGCCAAGGCGAAGGAAGCCATCCTCTCTGGCAAATACGGCCTCATCATCGTCAACTACGCCAACCCCGACATGGTCGGGCACACCGGCTCGCTGCCCGCGACGATCAAGGCCGTCGAGGCCACCGATGCGGGCGTGGGCGAGCTGCTCGCGGCTCTTGCGCAGAAGGGCGGCAAGGCCCTCGTCTGCGCCGACCACGGCAATGCCGAGCAGATGTGGGACCCGACCGTCAACGGCCCGCACACCGCGCACACGCTGAACCTCGTCGAGGTCTTCGTGGTGGGCGAGGGGCTCGTCGCCGGAAAGTCCAAGATGCGCACCGGCGGCCGCCTGGCCGACCTCGCGCCGACGGTCCTCCACCTCATGGGCCTGCCCAAGCCCGCCGAGATGACCGGCGAGAGTTTGGTTCTCGGGTAAGCATTTTTGCGACCCCACGTCTCCGAGGGTCACGCCCGGCGGTCCGGGTGTGGGGGGCTTTATGCCCCGACTTCTCGCGGGTATCCTGTCGGGGCATAAAGCCCCTCCCACAACTGTCGCCTCTCTCCGACGATCATACCGCGGTCCGCTTTCTCCTCTGTCATAGCCACCCAAATTCTGTTTGCTCCCCGGGGGCGCGGGCCGTTTGGTTGGGCGTTCCGTCCCATGAAACGCACCCACCATTGCGCCCAACTCACCAAGGCTGACCTGCACGCGACCGTCTCGCTCGCCGGTTGGGTCGATTCCGTCCGCGACCACGGCGGCATCATCTTCGTCGACCTGCGCGACCGCCAGGGCGTCACCCAGGTGAAGTTCGACTCGTCGATCCGCGAGCAGGCGGCGAAGCTCAAGGACGAGTCCGTCATCGGCATTCTGGGCAAGGTCGAGCTGCGACCGGCCGACATGGTGAACAAGAACCTGCCGACCGGCGAGATCGAGGTCGATGCGACCGAGCTCGTCATCCACAACATTTCCGAGACCCCGCCGTTCCCGCTCGACGACGCCGGCGGCGACAAGGTCAACGAGGACCTGCGCCTGACCTACCGTTACCTCGACCTGCGCCGCCCGAAGATGCGCCGGAACCTCGCCGTGCGCCACCGCGCCACGAAGTCCGTGCGCGACTACTTCGACTCCCAGGGCTTCTACGAGGTCGAGACGCCCGCGCTCTTCAAGAGCACGCCGGAGGGCGCGCGCGAATACCTCGTGCCGTCGCGCATCCACGCCGGCCAGTTCTACGCGCTCTCGCAGTCGCCCCAGCAGTTCAAGCAGATCCTCATGGTCGCGGGTGTGGAGAAATATTTTCAGATCGCCCGCTGCTTCCGCGACGAGGACCTGCGCGCCGACCGCCAGATGGAGTTCACCCAGATCGACGTCGAGGTGTCCTTCATCGATCGCGAGGGCATCTACGCGCTCTTCGAGGGCATGCTGAAGAAAGTCTGGAAGGACGTGCTCAACCACGACCTGCCCACGCCGTTCCCGCGCCTCGCCTACAAGGACGCCATGAACCGCTACGGCGTCGACAAGCCCGACACGCGCTTCGCGATGGAGCTCGTCGACTTCAGCGCCACGTTCAAGAATTCCGGTTTCAAGGTCTTCGCCTCCACCGTGGCCGCCGGCGGCTCGATCAAGGCCTTCAACGCGAAGGGCCTCGCCGACATCACGCAGGGCGAGATCGCCGGCCTCGAGGACACCGCCAAATCGCTCGGCGCGAAGGGCCTCGCTTTCATTAAGGTCGAGAAGGGCGAGTGGAAGTCGCCCATCGTGAAATTCTTCACCGACGCCGAGAAGGCTGAGCTCACGCAGAAACTCGCCATCGCCGACGGCGACATCATCTTCTTCGCCGCCGCCCCGTGGGAGCGCGCCTGCGCCATCCTCGGCCGCATCCGCCTCGACGCCGCCCAACTGCTCGTCAAGCGCGGCAAGCTCACGTTGCGCGCCGACCAGTGGAATTTCCTCTGGGTCGTCGATTTCCCGCTCATGTCCTACGACGAGGAGCGCGGCGGCTACGCGGCCACGCACCACCCGTTCACCGCGCCCGTGGCGGAGGACGCCGCGCTGCTCGACTCCGACCCGAAGGCCGTCCGCGGCCAGCACTACGACGTCGTCCTGAACGGCATGGAACTCGGCGGCGGCTCGATCCGCATCCACCAGCCCGCGCTGCAGAAAAAGGTTTTCGAGGACGTGCTCAAGATCCCGGCCGACGTCGTCGAGAGCCGCTTCGGCTACATGCTCAAGGCCTTCACCTACGGCGCGCCCCCGCACGGCGGCATCGCCTTCGGCCTCGACCGCATGTGCGCGCTCCTCTGCGGCACCACGAGCATCCGCGACGTCATCGCGTTCCCCAAGACGCAGAAGGCGCAGGACCTCATGGCCCAGAGCCCGACGCCGGTCACCGAAAAGCAGCTCCGCGACCTGCACATCAAGATCGTCGACGAGGCGAAGTAACCGCGCCACCCGCGCGGGAATTTCGTTGAAGGGCCCACGTCCCCGTGGGCCGCCCAGCCCGCCGACCGGCGGGCTTTTTGTTTTGGGTGGAACGCATTGACCTCAATGCGTTCGAGGCAGCGCGTTGGGAGCAACGCGCTCCACCAAGGATTGACCGCAACGTGTGCTGCGTGCAATGAGATCACCGCACTCCAGCGGGCCGGCGGCGTGCATTGCGTATGCAAGAGTATCCTCGCCGGCTGCAGCATAACACACCCGCGTGGGTGAAGGACGGGGCCTTGTTTCACATCCGGGTTCGGGCGTCCGAGGAACAGAAGCGGTCGCTGATTGATGCCGCGCTTGGCCGTGAACTGCTGGCCGCCGCGCAACGCTACCACGAGTTGAGTCGCTGGTGGTGTGAGCTGTTCCTGCTTATGCCGGACCATTGGCACGCCTTGCTCCTGTTTCCGCGTGAGCAGGGTATGGCGTCGACGATGCGCGATTGGAAGCGGGGAACCGCCCGCTTCCAAGGCGTGCTTTGGCAGGAGAATTTTTTCGACCATCGCATCAGGACCAAAAAATCAGGCGAAGAGAAGTGGCGCTACATACGCCGCAATCCGGCGGCGAAGGGGCTGTGCGCTCGTGAAGGCGATTGGCCGTGGTGGTGGAGCGGTGCTCTCGATGAAGGTGGAACGCATTGACCTCAATGCGTTCAAGCCGAAGCGCGTTGGGGTCAACGCGCTCCACCAGCGCAAGGCAAAGGACCGTTGCTCAAACCCCCAGCCGCTGCTTCAGAATCTCGTCGACCAGCTTCGGGTTGGCTTTGCCGGCGGAGAGTTTCATCACGGAGCCCTTGAGGGCGTTGATCGCCTTGGCGTTGCCGGCGCGCACCTGCTCGGCGGACTTCGGGTCGTTGGCGATGGCGGTGTCGCACCAGCCTTCGAGCTGGCCGGTGTCGGTGGACTGCCTCAGGCCCTTGCGGTCGACGACGGCGGCGGGCGTCTCGCCGGATTGGAACATCTCGGCAAAGACCACCTTGGCCTGCGTGCTGGAGACGACGCCCTGATCGAGCAACGCCACGAGCCCGGCGATGTGCGCGGGCGTGACCTTGCTGTCGGCGAGCTCGTGTCCGGCGGCGGCGAGGTCGCGCAGCAGGTCGTTCGTGATCCAGTTGGCGGCGGCGCCGGGCTTGGCACCGAGCTTTACCGCTTCCTCGAAGAAATCGCTGAACGCGCGGTCGCGGATCAGCACCGACGCGGCGGAGTAGGGCAGCGCAAACGCTTCGATGAAGCGACGCTGCTTCGCAAAGGGGGCTTCCGGCAGCTCGGCGGCGAGGCGGGCTTTCCACTCCGCGTCGATGCGCACGGGCATCAGGTCGGGGTCGGGGAAGTAGCGGTAGTCGTGCGCCATCTCCTTCGAACGCATCGCGGCGGAGCGGCCGGTCTCGCCGTCGTAGAGGCGCGTCTCCTGCGTGATCGTGCCACCGGAGGTGACCACGTTGATCTGGCGCTTGATCTCCGTGGCGATGCCGTCGCGCACGTAGGAGATGGAGTTGAGGTTCTTCAACTCGACCTTGGTGCCGAGCTTCGTCTCGCCGACGGGGCGGATGGAGATGTTGGCGTCGCAGCGCATCTGGCCCTTTTCCATGTCGCAGTCGGAGATGCCGGCGTAGATGAGCGAGGTGCGGAGCGAGGTGAGGAAGGCGAACGCCTCCTCCGGCGAGCGGATGACCGGCTCGGTGACGATCTCCATCAGCGGCGTGCCGGCGCGGTTGTAGTCGACGAGCGAGTCGTTGGCGCCGTGCGTGAGCTTGCCGACGTCCTCCTCGAGGTGGATGCGGGTGAGCTCGATCTTCTGGTGTTCGCCCATGACGGCGAGCGATGCGCCCGGCAGCTCGATCTCGACGGCGCCGTGGCGGCAGACGGGCTGGTCGTATTGCGAGAGCTGGTAGTTCTTCGGGCTGTCGGGATAGAAATAGTTCTTCCGATCCCAGCGCGTGACCTGCGCGATCTCGCAGCCGAGCATCAGGCCGGTCTTGATGATGGCGTCGAGCGCCGCCTTGTTGAGCACGGGCAGGGCGCCGGGCAGGGCGAGCACGACGGGATCGGTGAGGGTATTCTCCGGCTGGCCGTAGCCCGCGGCGACGCGCGTGAACATCTTCGACGCCGTCCTGATCTGGACGTGCACCTCGAGGCCGATGACTGCTTCGTAAACGGAGTGATCGGAGTGGGACACAGAGACGGAAGGAGGGGGCACGGAGGTCACAGAGCGAGGCGACGTAGACCGCGGGTTAATACCGTGGAGCGGAAATTCATGAGCAACCCGATGTGGCAGCCGGTGAACTTCAGGTAGGTCAAGACTTGCGCGTCATGCACGTCAAGCAGTGCATCAACAGTCTTGAGTTCGACAACGACGAGACCGTTTACCAGAAAGTCGAAGCGGTAGGCGTCGTCGATCAGCAGATCCTTGTAGCGCACAGGGCACGATATCTGTTCTTCGAATGTCATGCCTCTGAGTTTCAATTCATGCGCTAGCGCCCGCTGGTAGGCCGATTCCAGCAAACCGGGCCCCAACTCGCGATGCACTTCTATTGCGGCACCGATGATCTGCTCCGTCAATGTGTTGATCTCTGGGTTCATCTCCGTGTCCTCTGTGGCCCTCTGGTTTTCTCTGTGACCAAATTCAAAGCGCTGGATGCCGTGTGGTCCACTCGTGCGCCTGCTCGTAGGCGTGGGCGGCGGCGAGGAGGCTGGCTTCCTGGAACGGTTGGCCGATGAGCTGCAGGCCGATGGGCAGGCCGCCGGTCGTGAAGCCGCAGGGCACGCTCAGCGCGGGCAGGCCGGCGAGGTTCACGCCGATGGTGTAGATGTCGCAGAGGTAGAGCGCGAGCGGGTCGGATTTCTCGCCGAGCTTGAACGCTGGCACGGGGGACGTGGGCGTGAGCAGCGCGTCGATCTCGCGGAAGGCATGGAGGAAATCCTGCCGGATGAGCGTGCGGACCTTCTGGGCGCGCAGGTAATAGGCGTCGTAGTAACCGCTGCTGAGCACGTAGGTGCCGAGGATGATGCGGCGCTTCACCTCGGGGCCGAAACCCTCGGCACGCGACAGCGAGTAAAGGTCGATGGCGTCGGTCGCGGCCTTGGAGCGGTGGCCGTAGCGCACGCCGTCGTAGCGCGCGAGGTTCGACGACGCCTCGGCGGTGGCGATGATGTAGTAGGTGTCGAGGCAGTAGCGGGTGTGCGGCAGCGACACCTCCTTCACCTCGCAGCCGCGGTCGCGGTAGAACTTCACCGCGGCCTCCACGGCGGCGCCGACCTCGGGATCGAGGCCTTCGCCAAAATATTCCTTTGGGATGCCGAGCTTCCACGGGCCCCGGCGCTGCGCGAGCTCGCCGCGGTAGTCGGGCAAGTCGGTCTTGAACGACGTCGAGTCGAGCGGGTCGTGGCCGGCGATGGCCTGAAGCACGAGCGCCGTGTCCTCGACCGTGCGGCCGAAGGGCCCGATCTGGTCGAGCGACGACGCGAACGCCGCCAAGCCGTAGCGCGAGACGAGGCCGTAGGTGGGCTTGAGGCCGACTACGCCGCAGAGCGCCGCGGGCTGGCGGATCGAGCCGCCGGTGTCGGAGCCGAGCGTGGCGATGGCCGCGCCGGCTGCGAGCGCCGCCGCGCTGCCGCCCGACGAGCCGCCGGGCACGCGCGCGAGATCCCACGGGTTGGCGGTCGGATGGGAAGCGGAGTTCTCCGTCGACGAGCCCATGGCGAACTCGTCCATGTTCAACCGGCCCCAGACGACCGCGCCGGCGTCCTTCAGCTTGCGCGTGACGGTGGCGTCGTAGGGTGAGACGTAGTTCGCCAGCATCTTGCTCGAGGCCGTGAGCGGCTGGCCGGCGACGGCAATGATGTCCTTCAGGCCGACAGGAATGCCATCGAGCGGGCCGCGCGCCTGGCCGGCGGCGCGCCGGGCGTCGGAGGCGGCGGCCTGCGCGAGCGCGTCGGCGGTGTCGTAGGAATTGAAAGCTCGCACACGCGGCTCGACCGCCTGCGTGCGGGCCAGCACGGCCTGCATCAGCTCGACGGCCGAGAGCTTTCCGGACGCGAGCAGCGCGGCGAGGGTGGCGAGCGGTTGATAAAACAGTTCGGACATCAGTGACGTGTCATTGCGAGGAGTCCACCGGACGACGAAGCAATCCATCTGACTGGATCGCCACGGCGGGCCTTGCCCGCCTCGCGATGACAAAGAGGGTTTTCATTCCACGACCTTCGGCACGCTGATCATGTGTTCGCGCTGGGCGGGGGCGTTCTTCAGCGCCAGTTCGACCGGCAGGCCAGGGCACGCCACGTCGTCGGCCCAGACGTTCTCGACCGGGAAGGCATGCGCCGTGGGCTCGACGCCGCTTACGTCCACCTTGCCGAGCTGCTCGATGTGGTGGAGCACGTCGCCCAGCTGGTGCGCGAACTTCGCCTTCTCCTCGGGCGTCAGCGCGAGCCGGGCGAGGCGGGCGACGTAGTCGATGTTGAGTTCCTGGGGCGATGACATGGTGACGGTGGCCCGCCAGCATGCGAAACCGGTTCGCCGCATGGCAACGGGCAAAACACGGACGTTGAGGATAATCTTGCCGCGGGCGAGCCGCTGGAGTGTCTTATGCGGCATGAAGCTCGTCGTCGCCGTCATCCGCCCGTTCAAGCTCGAGGAGGTCAAGGAAACGCTGGCCCGCCTCGGGATCACCGGGTTGACCGTGCTCGAGGTCAAGAGTTTCGGCCGTCAGCGCGACAACACCGAGGTCTACCGCGGCAGCGAATACACGGTGGACTACCAGGCGAAGCTGAAGGTCGAGTTCATGGTCACCGACGAGCAGAAGGACGCCGTGGTCAAGGCCGTCGTGGCCGCCGCGCAGACGGGCAAGACCGGCGACGGCCGCGTGTTCGTGGTGCCGGTCGACGAGATGGTGCGCATCCGCAACGGCGAGCAGCTCACCACCGAATTTTGACGCGCCATGCCGGCTCCGGCCCAGCGCATCCGCGTGGTCGACTCCCACACCGGGGGCGAGCCGACGCGATTGGTGCTCGAAGGCGGCCCCGACCTCGGCCGCGGGCCGCTCAGCGGGCGCGTGCAGGTTTTTCGGGAAAAATTCGACCGGTTCCGCTCGGCCGTCGTGAACGAGCCGCGCGGCTCCAACGTAATGGTCGGCGCGCTGCTGGTCGAGCCACACGAGCCGGGCTGCGCGTTCGGCGTGATCTTTTTCAACAACGTCGGCTACCTCGGCATGTGCGGACACGGCACCATCGGGCTCGTCGTCGCGCTGGCGCGCCTCGGGCGCGTGGTACCCGGCGCCGTGCGCATCGACACGCCGGTCGGGCCGGTCGAGGCGGAGCTGCACGCCGATGGCAGCGTCTCCGTCGCCAACGTCCCCAGCTGGCGCCAGGCCGCGGGCGTGACCGTGACGGTGCCGGGCCTCGGCGCGGTGCGCGGTGACGTGGCGTGGGGCGGCAACTGGTTTTTCCTCGTCGAAGAGCACGGCCAGCGGCTCGAGCTGGCCAACGTCGAGGTGTTGACCGACTACGCCTGGCGCGTGCGGCAGGCGGTCAACGCGCAGGGTTTTCCCGCGGTCGACCATGTGGAATTGTTTGCGCCGTCACTCACACCGGGCGTGCACAGCCGCAACTTCGTGCTTTGCCCCGGCAAGGCCTACGACCGCTCGCCGTGCGGCACGGGCACGAGCGCCAAGCTCGCGTGCCTCGCCGCCGCGGGCAAACTGGCCGAGGGCACCGAGTGGGTGCAGGAGAGCATCGTCGGCAGCATCTTCCGCGGACGCTATCGCCGCGACGGCGAGCGCATCGTGCCGACCATCACGGGCACCGCGCACGTGAGCGGGGAGGGCGTGTTGTTGCTCGACGCGGCCGATCCTTTTCGCTGGGGTATCCGTTGATATGAGCAAGCCGCGTTCGGTCATCATCTGTGGCGGAGGCATCGTCGGCCTCAGCACTGCGTATTATCTCGCCCGCGAGGGTTTCAAAGTGACGCTCCTCGAGCGCAACGCCGAGGGCGCCGATTCGTGCGCGCACGGCAGCGCCGGCTACATCTCGCCGAGCCACGTCATTCCGCTCTGCGCGCCAGGCATGGTTTGGAAGGGCCTCAAGTGGATGATGAGTTCGCGCAGCCCGTTCTACATCAAGCCGCGCCTCGACACCGATCTCATCCGCTGGGGCCTGATCTTCGCGCGCCACTGCAACCCGTCGTACATGCGGCAGGCGGCGCCCGTCCTGCGCGACCTCTGCCTCGGCGGGCGCAAGCTCTACGTCGAACTCGCCGACATCACCGGCAACGCTTTTGAGCTGAAGACCGAGGGCCTGCTCGACCTCTGCAAGAGCCAGGAAGCGCTCGACCACGAGGCGCACGGGCACGTTGCCCTGGCCAACTCGCTCGGCGTGGAGGCCCGCGTGCTCGACGCCAAGCAGACCGCCGCCCTCGAACCGGGCGTGCGCATGGACATCGCCGGCTCCGTCTATTTTCCCATCGACGCGCACATCACGCCGCGCAAGTTCGCCCCCGCGATCACGGCGCTGCTCAAGGATATGGGCGTGAAATTCCACTGGAACACCAGCGTGTACGGCTGGCGCTCCGAGGGCGGCCGCATCGCCGGCGTGCAGACGACGGCCGGCGATCTCGTCGCCGACGAATACGTGCTCACGGGCGGCTCGTGGTCGCCGTCGATGGTGGCCGGCCTGGGCATCCGCCTCCCGATGCAGCCGGGCAAGGGCTACAACCTCACCCTCGAGAAGCCGCGCTTCAAGCTGACCAAGTCCATGATCCTCACCGAGCGCCGCGTGGCCATCACGCCCATCGGCGAGCGGCTGAGCTTCGGCGGCACGATGGAACTGAGTGGCCACAGCGACAACGTGCGCCCCGAGCGCATCGAGCAGATCATCGCCGCGGCGAAGTTCTACCTGCCCGAGTTCACCGACCAGGATTTCGCCGGTATCAAGCCGTGGTTCGGCTACCGCCCCGTCTCGCCCGACGGCCTGCCCTACATCGGCCGTTTCGGCCGCCACCAGAACCTCACCGCCGCGTGCGGCCACGCGATGCTCGGCCTCACGATGGCCCCCATCAGCGGCCTGCTCGTCTCCGAGATCCTCACCGGCCGCCAGCCGAGCGTCGACCTCGCGATGCTGAATCCTGACCGGTATGCGTGAACGGGAGGGCCCACGTCCCCGTGGGCCGCGCGGCCCGGCAGGAGCCGGGCCCTCCACCCGAAACTGCACTTGCGTGTCATTCTGAGCGCAGCGAAGAATCCACGTCGTCGAGCGCGGCGCCCTGCTTCTTTGGATTCGCTGTGCTCAGAATGACAGTCACCGAAAATTCATTTTCCCATGCTAACCCCGACCGCGACGCGTAAATTAGAGGGTTCGTTTTGCGATGCGTCGCGGCTCACCGGGAGGTGAGCCCTCCACCAGAACGACCGACGTCGGAAATCCATTCCTACCCCTATGCACTGGAAAGGCGTCATTCCTGCGGTCACGACCAACCTCAAGGCCGACCTGTCGGTCGACCACGCTGCGTTCGGGGCGCATTGCCGCTGGCTGGTCGACGCCGGTTGCACCGGTCTCGTGGTCGGCGGTTCGCTCGGCGAGGCTGCGACGCTCACGTTCGACGAGAAGATCGCCCTCGTGCGCACCGCCGTCGAGGCCGCGGGCAAGCGCGCGCCCGTGGCGCTGGGCATTGCCGCGCTCAGCACGGCCGAGGCCGTCGCGCTGGCCCGGACCGCCGGGTCGGCTGGCGCGCAGGGCCTGATGGTGCTGCCGCCCTACGTCTATTCGAGCGACTGGCGCGAGATGAAGGCGCATGTTGGCGCAGTCATCGCGGCGACCAAGCTCTCCTGCCTGCTCTACAACAATCCGCCGGCCTACAAGACGGACTTCCTGCCCGGGCAGATTGCTGAGCTGGCGACGGAGCACGCCAATCTCCACGCCGTGAAGGAATCGAGCGGCGACGTCCGCCGCGTGACGGCCATCCGCGCCCTCTGCGGCCGGCGGCTCGACATTCTCGTCGGCATGGACGATGCGATCGTCGAAGGCGTCTACGCTGGCGCGGTCGGTTGGATCGCGGGTTTGGTGAACGCGTTCCCCGAGGAGAGTGTGGCGCTGTTCGATTACGCCAGCCGGGGCGACAAGGCCCGCGCGCACGCGCTCTACTCGTGGTTCCTGCCGTTGCTGCGGCTCGATACGGTGCCGAAATTCGTCCAACTCATCAAATGGGTGCAGGCCGAGGTCGGTCGCGGCACGCCGTTCGTCCGTCCGCCGCGCCTGCCGTTGGACGGTGCGGATCTGGAGCTGGCAAAAGCGGTGCTCGCTAAGGCGCTGAAGGAGCGGCCGAGGCTTTGATTGGATGGCCCGTCTCCTGACGGGCCGCGGCTCACCGGGAGGTGAGCCCTCCAACGCGGGGGCTGCGCCTGTGGGTCCTGTGGCGCGCATTACGCCAAAAAGAACGTTCTGGCGGGGGCGGCGACCCCGCCCTACAAAGTGCAACCCCAAGAAATTACCCACGCATGAAACCTGACGGCGCTTCGCTCATTGGCTTTGGTTCCGGCTCGCCCGGTGGCGCGACCTTCCGCGCCTTCAACCCCGTCAAGGATGCGGCCATCGAGCCGCTCTTCGATTCGGCCACGCTGGACGATGTCGCGCGCGCCGCGCTGCTCGCCACGGCGGCGGCACCGGTGCTGGCCCGGCTCTCCGGCGCGGAGCGCAGCCACTTTCTCCAATCCATCGCCGACAAGCTCGAGATGAACGCCGTCGCGCTCGCCGAGCGCGCCACGCAGGAGACGGCGCTGCCGTTGCCGCGTTGCACGAGCGAAATCGCGCGCACCGTCGGCCAGCTGCGGCTTTACGGCGCGGCCGCGGAGCGCGGCGACTGGCTCGATGCCCGCATCGAGACGGCGCAGCCCGAGCGCCAGCCGCTGCCGAAGCCCGACCACCGTTCGATGCTCCGGCCGCTCGGTCCGGTGCTGGTGTTCGGTTCCAGCAATTTCCCCTTCGCCTACTCGGTGGCGGGCGGCGATACGGCGTCGGCCTTCGCGGCCGGCTGCCCGGTGATCGTCAAGGCCCACCCGGCGCACCCGGGCACGAGCGAACTCGTCGGCCGCCTGATCCTGCAGGCGGTGAAGGAACACAAGCTGCCCGAGGGCACGTTCTCACTGCTGTTCGACGCGGGCTTCGAAATCGGGCAGGCGCTGGTGAAGCACCCGCTCATCAAGGCCGTGGGCTTCACCGGCTCGCTGCGCGGCGGCCGGATGCTGGCGGATCTCGCCGCGGCGCGGCCCGAGCCGATCCCGGTCTACGCCGAGATGGGCAGCATCAATCCGGTGTTCATCCTGCCCGGCGCGCTCGCCGAGCGGCGGGCGGCCTTGGTGGAAGGCTTGCATAGCTCCGCGATGGTGGGCGTCGGACAATTCTGCACCAACCCCGGCGTGATCGTGCTGCGGCGGTCGGCGGAAGCCGAGCTGTTCGTCAAGGAACTGGCCGCGCGCCTGACCGCCACGCCGGAGGGCGTGATGCTGACGCCCGGCATCCGGAAGAATTTCGTGGCCGGCACCGATGGGCGCGCCCATGTGCCGGGCGTGAAGGTCGTCGCGCTGGCCGCGTCGGACGCCGCCTGCGGCGCCGCGCCGGTGTGGTTCGAGACGGATGCGCTCAACTTCCTCGGCACCCACTCGCTGGCGGAGGAGATTTTCGGTCCCAGCTCGCTGATCGTCTGGTGCAAGGACCGGGCGCAGATGCTCACCGTGGCACGCAGCCTTGAAGGCAGCCTGACGGCCACGCTGCACGCCGGCGGCACCGAGGCGAAGGAGCAGGGCGACTTGGTCGACGTGCTCGCGGCCAAGGCCGGGCGCGTGATTCTCAATGGCTGGCCGACGGGGCTGGAGGTCAGCCACGCCACCGTGCATGGCGGCCCGTATCCGGCCACGAGCGACGGCGGGCGCAGCACCTCGGTCGGCACCCGCGCGCTCCACCGCTGGGCGCGGCTGGTGTGCTATCAGAATTTTTCCGACGACCTGCTGCCGCCCGAACTGCAGAACGCCAACCCGCGTGGTCTGCAGCGGCTCGTGAACGGCAAGTGGACGAGCGCGGCCGTGTAGTTGATCACGCAGAGGCGCAACGGGCGCGCTGGCCGAGGGCGCGGTCTGACCGGCTGGCCGTTCGGCCACTGTCTGGCTTCTTGCTTTGGCCCGGGGGGCTGCTATCTCTCGGCCTTCCTCCCATGGCAGACTTTCCCAAGCCGCCTTCCAAACCCCAGCTCGTCCTCGCGAGCAAAGCCCATCTGGTCGCCAAGGCGGAGGAGAGGGAAAAGCAGCTGCAGCAGCGGACCGAGGAGCTGGCCGAGCTGGAAAAGCAGCTGCACGAGCAGCAGGAAGAACTCGAGGCCCGGCGGATCGAGACGGAGAACAAGTCCCGGGCGTTGGTCGAGAGCGAGCTGCTGTTTAAGAACCAAAAGCTGCTTTACCAAAAACAGTTTGCCCAGCTGATGGACCAGAAGGAACTGGCGAAGCTGCGCGACGACCTGCTGAAGAAGGAAGAATTTCTCCAACAGACCGAGAAGCGCCTGAACGACCAGTTCTCCACGCGGGAGCGCGAGCTGGACAAGCGCGAGGCCTGGGTTTCCGCCGAGCACGAGAAGGCGACGCTCGTCGGGAGCCGCCGGCTGCAGGCCATCGTCTTCACCGATGTCGTCAGCTACTCCGCCCTGATGCAGGCCGACGAGGGCCTGACCATCCAGAAGGTGCGGGCGGACCTGCAGCGCATGCAGACCGAGGGCAAGGCGCAGGGCGGGATGCTCATCAACACGATGGGCGACGGCATGCTCATGATTTTCCCGAGCGCGATCCAGGCGGTGCGCTTCTCGCTCGGCATGCAGCGGACCTTCAATCTCTCCGTCGGCACCGACGGCCTGCGGCATCGCTTCGGCATTCACATCGCCGACGTGGCGCTGCTGCCCGACGGCGGCATCGCGGGGGACGGCGTGAACATCGCCTCGCGGCTCGAATCGAAGGCGCCGAACGGCGGCATCTGCCTCAGCCTGGTCGTCTACACCCTCGTGAAGGGCAAGCTGCACCTGCCGCCGAGCAGCATGGAGGAAGTCGCGCTCAAGAACATCGCGGAGCCGATGCCCGTCTACAAATACACTCGGGAAGCGATCCTTTCGATGGCCGATCCCAGCGGCTCCACGCCGCAGATTCCCGTGGAGGAAGAGCGCACCATGCCGCCGTTCGCTTTCACCGCCGCGCGGGCCGGCGGCGGCAGCAGCGCGCCGGGATTCGGGAATCCTTCGACGCCGCCGATAGGGCAGTAAAGCGGGCGGCCAGCTGAAGCGGCTCATCCGGAGGATTCGCCCTACCGGGGCGAGGTAGCGCGCGGTGTTCGAGCCGGATTTGTTTCGGCCACGAAAAACACACAAATGCTTTGCCGGCGCGGGAGCGATGATCGCGCGGCGATAACCGCCAGCGAGTGCCGTTGGCCGTCGGAGTTTTGTGCCATTTTGTGGCTGACACCTGCTTTGGCTTGGGCGCGAGCGAGCTCGCTGCTTACGGCTCGATGACACTAGCGAAAGATTCCGGCGATCGCGGGTGGAACGCGTTGACCTCAACGCGTTCGCCAATGAGCGCATTGGGTCAATGCGCTCCACCTTGCGGCGTACTCGCGATATGGCCGATGGGCGCTGCTTGTCGCTCGGGGATTTGTCGGGCCTGAACTTGTGTCGGGCCGAGCCGAGGCTCGACGCGAGGTCGAGCCCTACAACTTTGTCGCCGCGTGGCGGAGGGCGCGGCCGTAGGCGGTGAGGCCGGGGTCGTCGGTCGTGTCGCAGAGGGTTTCGATCACGAGCTGCAGCGCCTCGGCGTGCTTGCCCTCGTCGTGCAGCGCGAGGGCGAGGAAGACGTCGAGCTCGCGGTTGTCGGGAAACTGGAGCTTGGCGGAACGCAGCGCCTCGGCGGCGCGGGCGGGCTGGCCGAGGGCGCGCAAGGTCGAACCGAGGCCGACGAAGGCGCCGGAGAGTTCGTTGGGCGGCAGACCGAGCGCGATGGCTTTCTCGTAATAGGGCAGGGCCTCGGCGTGGCGGCCGAGCGTGTCGCACGTCCACGCGAGCTGGTAGGCGATCTCGGCGACGTTCGGGTGGCGTTCGTCGAGCGACTTCAGGCGCGGCAGCAGCTGGTTGAACTGCCCGTGCGCGCGCGCGCCGACGATGGCGTCGAGTTCTTCCTTCCAGGCGGGGAGGTCGGTGGCGGCGGACATTGGGATGAAACGCTAACGCGCCAAGGCGCGAAATGGAGGGCCCGGCTCCGGCCGGGCCGCGGCCCACGAGGACGTGGGCCCTCCAGGTCAGGCTTTGGGGGCGTTGTTCGCGGGGGCGGCGGTCTTCTTCTCCGGGAGGGCGCGGGTGGCGACTTCCGTTTTGAAGCGGGCGATGAGGTCGGCGACCGGGTGCACGCCTTCGTCGCCCTTGGCGCGGGAGCGGACGGAGGCGCTGAGGGCCTCGGCCTCCTTCTGGCCGAGCACGAGCACGTAGGGCACCTTCTCCAATTCGGCGCGGCGGATCTTGGCACCGAGCTTGTCGGAGTGGGTGTCGAGCGAGGCGCGGAGGTCGGCGGCCTGCAGCTGGGCCAGCGTGGCCTTGGCGTAGTCGAGGACCTTGTCGGAGATGGGCACGAGGCGGATCTGCTCGGGGGCGAGCCAGAGCGGGAAGTCGCCGGCGAAGTGCTCGATGAGCACGCCGCAGAAACGCTCCATCGAGCCGAAGGGCGCGCGGTGGATCATGACCGGGCGGTGCGCGGCGTTGTCGGCGCCGATGTAGGAGAGGTCGAAGCGGATGGGCAGGTTGTAGTCGACCTGCACGGTGCCGAGCTGCCACTCGCGGCCGATGACATCGCGGACCATGAAGTCGATCTTCGGGCCGTAGAAAGCGGCTTCGCCGGCCTCCTCGGTGTAGGCCATGTCCAGAGACTGGGCGGCCGCACGGAGCGCGGCTTCGGCCTTGTCCCAGAGGGCGGGTTCGCCGGTGTATTTGTTGGAGTCGGGATCGCGCAGGCCGATCCGCACGCGGTAATCGTGCATGCCGAGGGTCGTGAGAATAATCTTCACGAGCGAGAGGCAGCCGAGGATTTCCGGCTGCACCTGCTCCTCGGTGCAGAAGAGGTGGGCGTCGTCCTGCGTGAAGCCGCGGACGCGGGTCATGCCGTTGAGCTCGCCGGACTGTTCCCAGCGGTAGACGGTGCCGAACTCCGCGAGGCGCACGGGCAGGTCGCGGTAGCTATGCGGCTGCGAGGCGTAGATCTTCACGTGGTGCGGACAGTTCATCGGCTTGAGCAGGAAGCCGTCGATGAGCTGGTCGTCGGGGAGGATGCGGTCCTTGGTGATCGTCTCCGCGCCGGTGCGGGCGTTCACGCCGTCGGCGAACTTCTGGGAGACGGCCTCGATGCGGTTGGACATCTCGGCGCAGGAGCAGCCGGAGGCGACGAGCTGGTCGAGGAAGTCGCGCTCCACGACGGGCGGGAACTGGGACTCCTTGTAATACGGGAAGTGGCCGGAGGTCTTGTAGAGGGCGAGGCGGCCGATGTGCGGCGTGAAGACCTGCGAGTAGCCCTGCTTGCGCAGCTCGGCGCTGATGAAGTTCTGCAGCTCCTGGCGGAGGATGGCGCCGTTGGGCGTCCAGAGGATGAGGCCCTGGCCGACGTCCTCGTCGATGTGGAAAAGCTGGAGGTCCTTGCCGAGCTTGCGGTGGTCGCGGAGCTTGGCCTGCTCGAGCTGGGTGAGGTAGTGGGCGAGCTCGTCCTTCGAGGCGAAGGCGGTGCCGTAGATGCGCTGGAGCTGCTTGTTGCGCTCGTCGCCGCGGTGGTAGGCGCCGGCGATGGAGAGGAGCTTGAAGGCCTTGATCTGTTTCGTGTAGCGGACGTGGGTGCCGGCGCAGAGGTCGGTGAACTCGCCGTTCGAGTAGAACGAGATGGCCTCGCCCTCGGGGATGTCGGCGAGGCGGCCGAGCTTGTAGCGCTCCTGCTTGCGCTCGCGGATGATCTGCTCGGCCTCGGCGCGCGGGACCTCCTTGCGGGTGAAGGCCTGGTTCTCGTCGATGACGTCCTTCATGACGGACTCGATCTTCGCGAGGTCGTCGGTGGTCAGCTTGTGGTCGAGGTCGATGTCGTAATAGAAGCCGCTGTCCGTGGGCGGGCCGATGTCGAGCTTGGCGTCGGGGAAGACGCGGAGGACGGCAGTGGCCAGCACGTGCGAACACGAGTGGCGGATTTCTTCGAGCGGGGACATGGACATGACTTGGGTGGGTTGTGGTCCTGCCTACGAATGCAGGGCCGGAAGGGATTTGGGGACACAGAGACGGAGGGAGGGGGCACAGAGATCACGGAGGAGCCGGTTTGGACTCCGTGTGCTCGGTGGAACCTCTGTGCTCTCTGTGACCATGGCTTGAAAAATTACTTCTTGAGCGGCTCGAGGGAGTAGCCGTCTTTGCGGTCGAGCATGGACCAGCCGGCGGTGGCGAGTTCCTTGCGCAGGGCGTCGGCGGCGGCGAAGTCCTTGGCGGTTTTCGCGGCCCAGCGCTTTTCGGCGAGGGCTTCGACCTCGGCGGGAGCGGCGGCCTTAGGCGACTCGGCGGCTTGCAGGTCGAAGCCGAGCGCGAACATGGCGCGGTCGAAGTGTTCCGCGCTGACCTCGGCGGGTTTGTGGTGATTGATGGCAGTGAAGAGCGCGCCGAGCGCGCCGGGCGTGTTGAGATCGTCCTGCAGCGCCTCGAGCACCGGCTGGTCGACGAACACCGTGCCGCCTTGCGCAGGCAGCGCGGCGCGGTAGGCGCGCAGAGTCTTCAACGCGCTCTCCGCGGCGTGGAGGCCGTCGAGCGTGAAGTTGAGTTGCTTGCGCGGGTGGCCGGCGAGCAGGGAGTAGCGGAGCGCCATCGGGCTGAAGCCTTTCGCCTTGAGGTCGTCGAGCGTGTAGAGGTTGCCGAGGCTCTTGGACATCTTCTTGCCGTCCACGAGCAGGTGTTCGCTGTGATACCAGTGGTTGGCGAAGGTGACGCCGTTGCAGCACTCGCTCTGCGCGATCTCGTTTTCGTGATGCGGGAAGAGCAGGTCGACGCCGCCGGTGTGCAGGTCGATGTTGTCGCCGAGATGCTTTTTGCTCATGGCGCTGCACTCGATGTGCCAGCCCGGGCGGCCGGCGGCGGCATCGTCGGGGCCGGGCCACTTGACGTCGCCGTCCTCGGGTTTCCACGCCTTCCAGAGGGCGAAGTCCGAGCCGTCCTCCTTCTCGTCGGCGTCGGCGGTCTGGGGCTTGCCGGCGAGGGCGGAGCCGGTCTTGAGCTCGCGCTCCTGGAGGTGCGAGAGTTCGCCGTATTCCTGGAAGGACGAGACGCGGAAATAGACGGAGCCGTCGGGCGCGCGGTAGGCGTGGCGTTTGCGCAGGAGCACCTCGATCATGTCGACCTGCTCCTTGATGTGGCCGGTGGCGGTGGGCTCGACGTGGGGCGGCAGGCAGTTGAGGGCGGCGCAATCCGCGTGGAACTTGTCGGTCCACTGCTTCGTGACCTCGGCCAGCGGGCGGCCCTCGTCGCGGGCACGGCGGATGGTCTTGTCGTCGACGTCGGTGAGGTTGCGGACGTGCCTCACCTTGTCTTTGCCGAACTCAAGCTCGAGCAGGCGGCGGATGACGTCGTTGACGACGAAGGTGCGGAAGTTGCCGATGTGCGCGGGGGCGTAGACGGTCGGACCGCAGTTGTAGAAGCGGAAGACACCATCTTTTTGGTGGGCTTCGAGGGGCTTGAGCTCGCGATTGAGTGAATCGTAGAGGCGGATCGGCATGAAAAGAGGGATTAAGTCAGAGGAAAACGGGCGGTTTGGCAAATACGCCCTTTGGCGGGCGTGTGTCGTAAAAACCGGCTGGCGGAGCGGGCGGGCCTACCCCGTGCGGCGGGGGCTGGGGCGGCCAGACTCAGCGGCAGCCGAAAATAGTTCGGCCACACGTCGTCGTGGACGTGATAAAGCGGCGGAACTGGAGACAGGACGACATCAGGCGTGAAGCGATGAAGGAGAATGCGATAGCGCGGTTGTTCAAGCCGGAATTCCTCCGCCTCCCCGGAGCCGCGGCGCCCTCGCCGCGGCCGGAGGCTGACGCGCCGGGGCGGCGTGACTCCCGTTTCTCCGGGCGGCGGAAGCAAGGGATGAGTGTTTTCGGGCAAATATTGGATAGTCGGAAACGGGCCGGCGTGCTTTAGTTACGGCAAATCAATGCAAAAGAACTTTAAGCTCCAGCTCACCCAACGCCCCCGGCGGCTGCGCCGGTATCCCAGCCGCCGCCTCATGGTCGAGGAGACCGTGCTCCGGCCGGCCGACCTCATCGCCCCGTTGTTCGTGGTCGACGGGAAGGGCAAGCCCGAGGAGATCGGTTCCATGCCGGGCGTCTTCCGCCTGAGCATCCGGGACCTCGTCAAGGAGTGCAGGGAGCTGAACAAGCTCGGCATCCCGGCCGTGGCGCTCTTCCCCAAGCTCGACCCGAAGCTCAAGGACGAGGTCGGCTCCCGCGCGCTCGATCCCGACACGCTCGTCCTCCGCGCCGTGCGCGCCGTGAAGGACGCGGTGCCGGAGCTCTCGATCATCACCGACGTCGCGCTCGATCCCTACACTAGCCACGGCCACGACGGCGTGCTCACCGAAGCCAAGGACAACGTCGATAACGACCGCACGGTCGGCATCCTGTGCGAGATGGCCGTCATGCAGGCCGAGGCCGGCGTCGATTTCGTGGCGCCGTCGGACATGATGGACGGCCGCGTGGGCGCGATCCGCAAGGCGCTCGACGCCGCCGAATTCACCGACACCGCCATCCTGGCCTACTCGGCGAAATACAATTCCGCCTATTACGGCCCGTTCCGCGACGCCGTGGGCAGCGCGCAGGCCGCCGGCACGCGCCTGCTCAGCAAGGCCACCTACCAGATGAACCCCGCCAACCGCCGCGAGGCCGTCGAGGAGGTGCTGCTCGACGTCTCCGAGGGCGCCGACATCGTCATGGTCAAGCCCGCCGGGCTCTACCTCGACATCATCCGCGAGGTGCGCAACGCGACGAACCGCCCCGTGGCCGCCTACCAAATCTCCGGCGAATACGCGCAGATCCACGCCGCCGCGCGGCTCGGCTGGCTCGATCTCGCCAAGTGCCGCCGCGAGTCGCTGCTCGCCATCAAGCGCGCCGGCGCCGACCTGATCCTGACCTATTTCGCGAAGGATTTCGCGAAGGAATACAAGGGCTGAAACTCGCAGGCCTGTCTTGCGAAGACTGTTTAGCCCGGGTAGGGCGAGTCCTCCGGACGAGCCGCGGCCCACCGGGAGGTGGGCCCTCCAGCAATCCGGCAAACCGACCGTCGGACCAATCGATTCAACGGGTCGCGCCGTGTGTGCGGTCTGGATTGCCCGGCTACTACGCACCCGGATGGATTTCAGGGACATTCTGTAATCTGGAGCCGGGGCGCCCCGCCCCGGTTTTCTAGAGCAACGCGGCGAGAGCGCCGCGTCTTCATGAAAGATCCATGCTCGGCGCGACGCGAGGGCACGCCCGACAAAACACGCAGGCCGTCTTGCGAAGACCGTTTAGGCCGGGTAGGGCGAGTCCTCCGGACGAGCCGAAAAGTTTCCGTTGCGTGAGACGGCTCGTCGGGACGGCTCGCCCTACCGGCGGAAAGCCGTTCAGGCCTTGGCCAGTTTGCTGTGCTTGCGGCTGTAGCCGAAGTAGACGGCGAAGCCGAGGGCCATCCAAATGGTGAGGTTGAGCCAGGTGATCGCCGGCAGGGAGAACATCTGCACGATGCAGATGACGATGCCGAGCAAGGGCACCAGCGGCACCCAGGGCGTGCGGAACGAGCGAGGGAGGTCCGGCTGAGTCCGGCGCAGCACGAGCACGCCGGCGCAGACGAGTGAGAAAGCGAGCAGCGTGCCGATGGAGATGAGTTCGCCGAGCAGATTGAGCGGGAACAGGCCGGAGATGATCGCGCAGGAGATGCCGGTGATCCAGGTCGTGACGTGCGGCGTGCCGTACTTCGGATGGATTTTGGCGAAGGTGGCGGGGAGGAGTCCGTCGTTCGCCATCGAGAAGAAAATGCGCGGCTGGCCGAGCAGCGAGACGAGGATGACCGATGTGAGGCCCGCGAGCGTGGCCGCTTCGATGAGGTAGCGGAACAGCGCGGGGGCGTGGACCTGCTGGAGCGCGTAGATGAACGGCGCGTCGACGTTGAGCTGATCGTAGTGAACCAGGCCGGTCAGCACGAGCGAGACGGAGATGAACAGGAACGAGACGATGAGCAGCGTGCCGAGCAGGCCGACAGGGAGGTCGCGCTGCGGGTTCTTGGTTTCCTGGGCGGCGGAGGAGACGCAGTCGAAGCCGACGTAGGCGAAGAAGATCGCGCCGGCGCCGCGGAAGACGCCGCTCCAGCCGTGTTCGCCGAAGGTGCCTTCATTCGGTGGAATGAAGGGCGTCCAGTTCGCGAGGACGGAGGCGCTGTGGCCGAAGAAATACCAGATGCCGTAGCCGACGAGAGCGAGCAGCACACCGACTTTGATCAGCACCATCAGGTTGTTGAAGTTGGCCGACTCTTTGATGCCGATGTAGAGAATGTACGTCAGCACGAGGGAGATGAAGACGGCGGGGATGTTGATCAGCGCGCCGGTGGTCTTGAGCGTCTGGAGCTGGAACGTCACGAAGCCGAGGTTGATCGGGATCGTGTGATCGGGGTCGACGTCGAGCGGGGCGTTGGCCAGCGAGGCTGGCAGCGCGAGATGAAACTCGTTGAGGATGTCGCGCGTGGCGCCGGACCAGCTGACGGCCACGGCGGCGCCGGAGAAGAGGTATTCGAGGATGAGGCACCAGCCGACGACCCAGGCGAGCACCTCGCCGAGGCTGCCGTAGGTGTAGGTGTAGGCGCTGCCGGAGACGGGGATCATCGACGCCAGTTCCGCGTAGCAGAGGCCCGCGAAGAGGCAGGCGATGCCCGAGACGATGAAGGAGATGGCGATAGCCGGGCCGCCGTAGAGCGCGGCGGCCTGGCCGGTCTGGACAAAGATGCCCGCGCCGACGACGGAGCCGATGCCCAGGCTGATGAGGCTGATGGGACCGAGGGTGCGCTTGTAGCCGTGCTCGGCGGCCGCCTCGGCCTGCAGCGAGGCGATGGACTTGGTGCGGAAGAGACTCATGGAGGCGGCGGGCTTACTTGGCACCCTGGCCCAGCTTGCTGTGGCGGCGGCTGTAGCCGAAGTAGATCACGAAGCCGATGGCCATCCAGACGATGAGCCGCATCCAGGTGTCGTGCGGCAGGGACTTCATCTGCCAGAAGCAGAGGCCCGCGCCGAGCAGCGGCACGACCGGCACCCACGGCGTGCGGAAGGTGCGCACGAGGTTGGGCTGCTTGTAGCGCAGGATCGGGATGGCGATGCAGACGATGACGAAGGCGAAGAGCGTGCCGATCGAGACCAGTTCGCCGAGCAGCGAGAGGGGGAAGATGCCGCCGATGAAGGTGGCGGCGACGCCGGTCACGAGTGTGGTGACGTAGGGCGTGCGGAAGCGCGGGTGGACCTTGGCGAAGGCTGCGGGCAGCAGGCCGTCGTTGGCCATCGAGAAGAAGATGCGGGGCTGGCCCATGAGCATGACGAGGATGACCGAGCTCAGGCCGGCGATGGCGGCGATCTCGACCACGAAGCGCAGGGCGAACGGCGCGCCGGCGGCCTGCAGCGCGTTGACCACGGGGGCGGCGTTGTTGAGCTCCGTGTATTTCGACATGCCGGTCAGGACGAGCGAGATGGTGATGAACAGCACGGTGCAGATGGCGAGGGAGCCAAGGATGCCCGCCGGCATGTCCTTCTGCGGGTTCTTCGCCTCCTGCGCGGAGGTCGAGACGGCGTCGAAGCCGATGAAGGCGAAAAAGATCACGCCCGCGCCGCGCCAGATGCCGCTCCAGCCGAACTGACCCTCGACGCCGGTGTTTTCCGGGATGAAGGGCGTCCAGTTCTGCCGCGCCAAGCCGGGGTTCTTCAACAGATACCAGATGCCGAAGCCGATGACGGCGAGCAGCACCGAGACCTTGGTGACGACCATGAGGTTGTTGAAGGTGGCCGACTCCTTGATGCCGATGTAGAGCAGCGCGGTCAGCACGACGATGATGCCCATGGCGGGCAGGTTCATCAGGGCGCCGGTCGCGACGAAGTGGCCGTCGACGAAATTGAGCGGGGCGTTGGTGAGCTTTTCCGGCAGCACGATGCCGAACTCCCGGATAAAGGCGACGAAGTGACCGGACCAGCCGACGGCGACGGTGGGCGCGGTGAACAGATATTCGAGGATGAGGTCCCAGCCGATGATCCAGGCGAGGAATTCGCCCATGGTGGCATACGCGTAGGTGTAGGCGCTGCCCGCGATCGGGATCATCGCCGCGAACTCCGCGTAGCACAGGCCGGCGAACAGGCAGCCGAGGCCCGAGATCATGAAGGAGATGGCGATGGCCGGGCCGGCGTATTGCGCGGCGGCCTGCCCGGTGAGCACGAAGATGCCGGCGCCGATGATGGCGCCCACACCGAGGCTCACGAGATTCAGCTTCGACAAGCTCCGGCGCAGACCGGCGTCGGTGGAGGCCTCTTGCTGAAGCGACTCGATGGATTTGGTTTGGAACAAGCTCATGGGGAACTGGAACAGCTAGGTCGTCAGGGAAGTCCCGGCGGGGTGACCGGGGCGTGGAGGGTTTTTCGAAATCAGAACGCCGAGCGCGGCACCTGGATCGAGTCGCCGGGGAAAAGCAGCGGGTCCTCGTCGGGTTTGCGTTGGGCGAGACGGACGTCGAAATCGTAGGCCTTGCGGTCGCGGGTCAGCGTGACCTTGGACTCCTTGGCGTAGAGCGTGAACCCGCCGGCGGACTGCACGGCCTTGGCCAGCGTCAGGTCGGCCGACCACGGGATGCGGCCCGGGTGCTGCACCTCGCCCCCGATGTAGACGTAGCGCTCGGTGACGGTGACGGAGACGCTGAGCTCCGTGTAGAACCGGCGCGCGATGTAGGCCGAGCGGATGGTCTGGCTGAGTTCGTTGGTGGTGAGCCCGGCGGCGGTCAGTGTGCCGAGGTAGGGCAGGCTGATGAGCCCTTGGTCGTCGATCTGCACCGGGTTGTTGCTCGGATCGGGGATGCTCGCGAGCGTGACGGTGAGAGAATCTCCCGGCCGCAACTGCGCGGAGCTGGTGGCGGCGGCGACCCGGGGATTCGTGCCGGCGGAGGCGCTGCTGTCACCCGAGGCGCAACCGCCGAGCAGCGCAAAAAGCGCGAGCAGGGCGGAGGTCAGGGACAGACGGGCGAGAGGCATGCGGGGGAGACTGGTTAGTGAGTGAACACCCGCGCCGTGGCAACAAGCCTTTTCAGACTCAGCGCCGGCGGCTGCTCTTGCGACTCGGCTTGTCGTCGTCTTCCTCGGCCTCGTCGGAGTCTTCGTCGTCGAAATCCTTTTCTTCGCCGTCGTCCTCGTCCTCTTCGTCGTCGCCTTCCTTGCCTTCCTTACCCTCCTTGCCTTCGGCGTCCTCGTCCTTCTCTTCGTCTTCGTCATCCCACTTGAGGGAGGCGTCGTTCTTCATGCGCTCGTCCTCCTCCTCCTCGATGTCGGGCAGGTCGTCCTCGTCCTCTTCGGCGGTGCCGCGCTTGCGGTCGGTTTCCTCGTCGTCGTCGCCGTAACCGGCGGGCATGAAGTCGAGGATGGCGCTGATCTCGCTGAAGAGATGCACGGCCTTGCCCTCGATGAAGTCGTTGTTCTCCTGCTCGCGGATCTGGTCCTCCACCTCGTCGACCGTGAGCTTCTCCTCGAAGTCGAACAGGTCGTTGAGCAGCTTCACGCGCAAGCGCGTGATGTGGTCGAGGAAGTCGGCGTAGGGGCCGTTCTCCTCGTCGATGATGTCGGGCAGGGCGAAAAGCTTTTCGTCGGACTCGAGCAGGGACTCCTTGGTGCGGGCGAGCCGCACCTTGCCCTTGCCGAGGTCCTTGGTGATGCGGAAGGCGATGAAGGCGCGCTCGAAGACATCGGGGTCGAAGCCGTATTCGCGCAGCGGCTCGATCAACTCGATGATGTGGTCGACCTGGCGCGGGTCGATGATGCTGAGGCCGTCGACGTCCCAGTGCACGGGATCGCTGACCTCATCGACCCACCAATTGTGATCTTCGCCCAGACGGACGATGCACCATTCGAGTTGTGGAGTTCCTTTCGCCATAGAATCTAAAGTGGCTGCACGAAAAAGACTGGCGTTCGGCGTTGTCAAATCCTGAAACGCAGAAAGTTGGAAAATCTTTTTCCCGGGGAAAAAGGCGGCGGCAGGGTGGGCCTGCTTCTTGAAATAACAAGCCCCAAATCTTTGACGGTGCGGGTGCTTGAAACTTCGCGCCCGGGTGCCACAGTCCGCCCGGCATGGGCTGGATTTATGATCACGTGGGCAAGCCTTTCTTCTTCCGTCACGACGCGGAGGCCGCGCATGAGCTGGCGGTGAACCTGATGACGCTGCTCGGGCACATCCGCCCGGCCTGCGCTTTGCTGGAAAAGTTCAACCAGCTGCCGGTCAGCCGCTACCGGCCGGTCGAGTGTTGCGGGCTGAAATTCCCCAACGCCGTGGGCCTCGCCGCGGGCTTCGACAAGCACGGCACCGCCTGGCCCGCCGCCGCGGCGTTCGGCTTCGGCCACGTCGAGATCGGCACCGTCACGCTGCACGCCCAGCCCGGCAACCCCCCGCCGCGTGCCTTCCGCTACCCGGCCGAGGAGGCCGTCATCAACCGCATGGGTTTCAACAACCACGGTGCCGCCGCGCTCGCCGCGCGCCTGGCGAAGCAGCCCGGCCCGGGCCGCCGCGTGATTCCGCTCGGCATCAATCTCGGCAAGACGAAGGTCACGCCGCTCGAGCAGGCGACGGAGGATTACCTCGGCAGTTTCCGGCTGCTCGCGGACCACGCCGACTATCTCGTCGTCAACGTCAGCAGCCCCAACACGCCCGGCCTGCGCGAACTGCAGGACGCCGCCTGGCTGAAACCGCTGCTCGCCGCGCTCGTGGCGGAAAACAAGGCGCGTACCGCGGCCGGCAAACCCCGCCGCCCGCTCCTGCTCAAGATCGCCCCCGATCTCACGTTTCCGCAAATCGACGCCGCACTGCAGGTCATCGCCGATCTCGGGCTCGACGGCATCATCGCCACCAACACCACGCTCGCCCGGCCCGGACGCTTCGCGGCGGTGAACGAAGCCGGCGGACTCAGCGGGCGACCCCTGCGCCGTCGCGCGACGGAAATCATCAACTACATCGCCCGCGCCACCGACGGCCGGCTGCCCATCATCGGGGTCGGCGGTATCCACGACGAGGCCTCGGCCGGCGAAAAGCTCGATGCCGGCGCCACGCTCGTGCAGGTCTACACCGGCATGATCTTCCGCGGGCCGTTCTTCGCCGCCGAACTCGCCCGCGCGCTGTCGGAGCGGCAAAGAAAGTGAAACCGGTCCGGCCCACTGCGCGCTTCGCTCCTGTAGCGGCGGTCTATGACCACAGCCGTCCCACAAGAACTCGTTTCGGTCCTCTTTTGCATGTCATCCTGAGCGAAGCGAAGGATCCGCGTGCTCGGGCGCGATGCAGGATTCGCACGCGTGGATTCTTCGCTGCGCTCAGAATGACAGGATACGAAGTTGGCGCGGGAAGTCGGGTGCGCTGTGGGATGTCTGTGGTCTATGACCGCCGACCAAATGCCGTTTGGAAAGACCGGCGGTCATAGACCGCCGCTACACGGGGCGACAACCGATGCCGGAATCCCTCACACTGTTGGTCGACAACGGCTCGCTGGAACCCGCGGCGACGCTGCAGCTGCGCGAGCTCGCCGCCGCGCTTGCGGGGAGAATCGGCGCGCCGGTCGCGCCCGTTTCGTTGCTGCACTCGAGCGGCATCGCACCGGCGCAGCTCGGTGGCGCGCCGGCGGAAATTCTGGAGCCGGCGCTCGTGCGGCGGCTGGCGGAGGGATTAAAAGATTTCATCATCGTGCCGCTGTTCTTCGGGCCGAGCCGGGCGCTGACGGAATATCTGCCGGAGCGCGTGGCGCACCTGCGGAAGCCGCATCCGGGGCTGCGTGTGCAGCTCGCGCCGCCGCTGTTCGCCGCGGGCGACGACCGGCTCGCGCGCATCCTGGCGGACCACGTACGCGCCGTCGGCGTGACCGGGCCGCTGCGCGTGGCGCTGGTCGATCACGGCAGTCCGGCGCGCGAGGTCAACGCGGTGCGCGATGCCCTGGCCGCGCAGTTGCAGGGTTTGCTCGGGAGCGGAGCGGTTGTCGCGGCGTGCAGCATGGAGCGTCGGCCGGAGCCGGAATACGATTTCAACGAGCCGCTGCTGGGAAAGCTGCTCGCGCGACCGGAGTGGACCGGTGATGTGGTCGTGGCGCTGCAGTTTCTCTCCCCGGGCCGGCATGCGGGGCCGGAGGGCGAGGTGGCGCAAATCTGCCGGCGGGCCGAGACAGGGCGACCGGGGCTGCGCACGCATCTGACGCCGCTCGTCGGCGCGCATCCGGCGCTCAGTGCGATTCTGGCCGATCGCTGGCGGGCAACGAAGCGGGAGCTTTGACCGACTCTTTCGCCGGCGTGGCGACACCGAAGGCTTCGACGGGCAGCTCCGGTTCGATGCCCCGCTCGGAACTGGGCAGCCGGTCGAGCAGGCGTTGCCAGAGCCCGTGCAGACGTTGAAAGAGCGTCTCAGGCATGAGTGACAGCGGTGAAATGGTTGGCCGCGGCGGACGGTGCGCCTTGCGCGGCGACTTCGCCGATGAGGATGAGCGACGGCGTGCCCTGCGCGTCGTCGGCGAGTTCGCCCGCGGTCTCGAGCGTGCCGGAGCGGATGACTTGCGTGGGCAGGGAGGCGTTGCTGATGACGAGCAGGGGAGTGTCGGACGAATGGCCGTGCGCGATGAGGCGCGAGGCGAGCGGCCCGAGGCTGCGCGTGCCCATGTAGACGCAAAGCGTGGTGCCCGGCTGCGCGAGCGCTTCCCAATCGAGGGCGGGACCGGTTTTGCCCGCGCATTCGTGGCCCGTGGCCAGCACGGCGGCGGAGGCGAGGCCGCGTTGCGTGAGGCTGATGCCCGCGGAGGCCGCGGCGGCGCACGCGGCCGTGACGCCGGGAACGATTTCGTACGGGATGCCCGCCGCGCGCAGCACGGCGGTCTCCTCACCGAGTCGGCCGAAGACCGCCGGGTCGCCGCCCTTGAGGCGAACGACTCGTCGTCCGGCCCGCGCATGCAACACCAGCAGGCGATTTATTTCCTGTTGGGTGGCGCTGTGGCAACCAGCGCGCTTGCCCACGTAGAGGAATTCGCACCCCGGCGGGCAATGCGCCAGCAGCTCGCGATTGGCGAGGTCGTCGTGGATAACTATCTCGGCTCCAGCCAAAGCGTTGCGTCCCCGCAAAGTGATCAAATCCGCCGCACCCGGACCGGCACCCACCAGCCAGACATGGCCGGTGCGGAGGGGTTGGTCGGTGTTAATCATTAGTGGGGACATGACCTATGACATGTTTAGACTTTGCTTTGGGTCAAGTCTGGTTATGCGTTTCCGTGTCATGCCCGAAACCACCCTTTCGCCCCTTTCCAAGAACGAGCTCCTCAAGCAGCGCGCCCCGACGTTGGCCGGCAACCTCGCCGCCACCATGGCCGACCCGGCCGCCGACCGCTTTGCGGAGGACGACGAGCAGTTCCTGAAATTCCACGGCGCCTACCAGCAGGACGACCGCGATCTGCGCAAGACCGGCAAGAAATACATCATGATGATCCGCGGCCGCATTCCCGGCGGCATCATGACCGCGGCGCAATGGCTGGTGTTCGACGACCTCGCCACACGCTACGGCAACGACACGCTCCGCGTCACCACGCGCCAGAGCATCCAGTTTCACGGCGTCGTATTGTCCGGCCTCGGCCCGCTGATCAAAAAAATCAACGAGTCGCTCCTCTCCACGCTCGCGGCGTGCGGCGACGTGAACCGCAACGTCACCGCGTCGCCCACACCCGCGACCACGCCGGCCCGCGCCGACATGATCGACGATGTCCGTCTCGTCGCGGACGCGCTCTCGCCGGTCACGCCCGCCTACCACTCGATCTGGATCGACAACGTCCAGCTCGATCTCGATTCGCCCGAGAACAAGGACTTCGTCGATCCGCTCTACGGCCAGACGTACCTGCCGCGCAAATTCAAGACGTCCTTCGTCATCCCGCCGGTGAACGACATGGACGTCTTCACGAACGACCTCGGCTTCATCGCCCTCGTCGAGGGCGGCCGGCTCGTCGGCTACAATCTCGCGGTCGGCGGCGGCATGGGCCGCAGCCACGGCAACGAGCAGACCTTCCCGCGCCTCGCCGATCTCCTCGGATTTTTCCCGCGCGAGCGCCTCGTCGAGGTGGCGAAGGCCGTGTTGACGATCCATCGCGATTTCGGCGACCGCACGAACCGCAAGCACGCGCGCCTCAAGTACGTCGTCGAGGAGCGCGGCGCCGCGTGGGTGCGCGACGAGATCAACCGCCGCACGAACAGCGCGCTCGCGGCGGCGCGCCCGTACCAGTTTACCACGACGGGCGACCTCTACGGCTGGCACCGCGCTGTCGACGGTTCGCTGTTCCTGACGCTCTTCGTCGAGGCCGGCCGCATCAAGGACGCGCCCGGCCACCAGCTGAAGACCGCGCTGCGCCGCGTCGCGGAGAAATTCCCGTCCATCGAATTCCGGCTCTCGGCGAACCAGAATGTCATCCTGGCGAACATCCCGGAGGCGGATCGCGCCGGCATCACGGCGCTGCTCGCCGGGCACGGCGTGAAGGTGGAGAACCAGGCCAGCGTGCTGCACGCGGCCTCGATGGCCTGCCCGGCGCTGCCGACCTGCGGCCTGGCGCTGGCCGAGTCCGAGCGCTGGCTGCCCGGCATGCTCGACCGCATCGAGAAGCTCGGCGCCGAGCTCGGCCTCGGCGGCGAGGAGATCATCATTCGCTCCACCGGCTGTCCGAACGGATGCGCCCGTCCCTACATGGCCGAGATCGCCTTCGTGGGCAAAGGCCCCGGCCGCTACCAGCTCTGGCTCGGCGGCGCCGTCTCCGGCACGAGGCTCAATCGCGTTTACCGCGAGGTGGTCAAGGACGGCGAGATCGAGAGCGAACTCCGTCCGCTGCTCACCCGCTGGCGCGACGAGCGTCAACCCGGCGAGCGCTTCGGCGATTTCGCCACGCGCGTGGTTCTGCCCGAACTGTCAGCGGTGAAGGAGACCAGCGCATGAGCAAAACCGTCTCCGCCAAGGAACTCGCCGCTTGGAACGAGCAACTGCGCGCGGTCTCGCCGTTGGAAGTCGTGCATTGGGCCGTTGCGCGCGCCGGGGGGCGTGCGGTCGTCTCGACCAATTTTCGTCCGTACGAGGCCGTGGTGCTTCACCTCGCCACGCAGGCGCAGCCTGACATTCCGGTGCTGTGGGTCGACCACGGCTACAACCGCCCGGCGACCTACCGCCACGCGGAGGCGCTGCGCGCGCAGCTCGGGCTGAACCTGAAGCCCTACCTGCCGCGCCAGACGCCGGCGCACCGCGAGGCGTTGCACGGTCCGGTGCCTGCGCTCGACGACGAGGCGGGTCTCAAGCAATTCAGCGCCCAGATGAAGCTCGAGCCGTTCCAGCGCGGGATGCGCGAGCTTGCGCCGACAGTCTGGATCACGGCGCTCCGTCGCTCCCAGAATCCCGGTCGCGCGGGTCTCGACATCGTCACCTGGGACGAAAACTTCGGCACGCTCAAGGTCAGTCCGGTGTTTTATTGGGACGACGCTGCGCTGGAGACCTACCTGCGCGCGCACGCGCTGCCGAACGAGTGGGATTACTTCGATCCGGCCAAGGCCGATGAGAAACGCGAGTGCGGCCTGCATGCCGCTTGGGGCCGCACGGCGGTCGCGACGGTGGAGGCCGCGCGATGAGCCGTTACCACCTCGACCACCTCCAGCACCTCGAGACCGAAGCCATCCATGTGATGCGCGAGGTCGCGGGCGAATTCGAGCGGCCCGCGCTGCTGTTCTCGGGTGGCAAGGATTCGATCTGCCTGCTGCGGCTCGCGGAAAAGGCGTTCCGCCCGTCGGAGCTCCCGCTGCCGCTGCTCAACGTGGACACGGGGCACCATTTCCCCGAGCTGAACGATTTCCGTGATCGTCGCGCGCAGGAACTCAAAGCCCGGCTCATCGTGCGCACGGTCGAGGAGGCCATCGCGCGCGGCGTCGCCGTGCCCGCGCCCGGCGAGATCAGCCGCAACCGCCTGCAGATTCCCACGCTGCTCGCGGCCGTCGAGGAGTTCCGCTTCGACTGCCTCATCGGCGGCGCCCGGCGCGACGAGGAGAAGGCCCGCGCGAAGGAGCGCTTCTTCAGTTTCCGCGACAGCTTCGGCCAATGGGATCCGAAGAATCAGCGGCCCGAAATCTGGAACCTCTACAACGGGCGCCTCAATCCCGGCGAAAACATGCGCGTGTTTCCGCTCAGCAACTGGACGGAGACGGACATCTGGGAATACATCCGCCGCGAGCGGCTGGAGGTGCCGACGATCTATTTCAGCCACCGCCGCTCGTGCGTGCGCCGCGGCGGCCAGTGGCTGCCGGTCAACGATCTCATCCCGCCAAAGCCGAGCGAGGAGGTGCGCGAGCTCGTCGTCCGCGTGCGCACTATCGGCGACATTATCAGCACCGGTCTGATCGAGTCGCCCGCCGATTCGGTGGACGACATCATCGCCGAGATCGCCGCCGCGCGCGTGACCGAGCGCGGTTCCCGCGCCGACGACCGCGCCTCCGAGGCCGCGATGGAGGACCGTAAGAAGGCCGGGTATTTCTAAACATTTCCAAGGTGCATGTCTGTAGGAGCCTGCTTGCCGGCGACCTGCGAACATCGCCGGCAAGCAGGCTCCAACAAAAAAATTTCAATGTCCGCCATCGTTTCTCCCGTCCCAGTCACTGAATCCCGATCCATGGGCGCGCCTTCGCTTTCGCCACCCGTGATCGACATTCTCCGCTTCAACACCTGCGGCAGTGTCGACGATGGCAAGTCCACCCTCATCGGCCGTCTGCTCTACGACTCGAAGTCGCTGATGGAGGACCAGCTCGAGGCGCTCGAGCGCTCCGCCGCCATCACCGGCGGCGGCCAGGTCAACCTCGCCAACCTCACCGACGGCCTCCGCGCCGAGCGTGAGCAGGGCATCACGATCGATGTCGCCTATCGCTACTTCGCGACGCCGCGCCGCCGGTTCATCATCGCCGACACGCCCGGGCATGTGCAGTACACGCGCAACATGGTCACGGGCGCCAGCACGGCGAACCTCTCCATCGTGCTGGTGGATGCCCGCGCCGGCGTCAGCGAGCAGAGCCGCCGCCACACCGCCATCGCATCGCTCCTGCGCATCCCGCATCTCGTCGTCGCGGTGAACAAGATGGACCTCGTCGGCTGGAGCGAGGAGCGCTTCCACGAGATTCGTGAGGAATTCGAGGAATTTCTCCCGCGCCTGGACATGAAGGACGTGAAGTTCATCCCGCTCAGCGCGCTCAACGGCGACAACGTCGTCGATCCCTCGCCGCACACGCCCTGGTATGCCGGCCCGACTTTGCTCGGCCACCTCGAGACGGTGCACATCGGCAGCGACTGGAACCTGCAGGGCTTCCGTCTGCCGGTGCAATGGGTCAACCGCCCCAACAATCCCACGGACGCCCGCCTGCATGACTTCCGCGGGTTCAGCGGACAGATCGCCGGCGGCATCGTGCGGGTGGGGCAGAAGATCATGGCTTTGCCGGGCGGGTTGGCTTCAACCGTGAAGGAAATCCACACCGGCGACGGTCCCGTCGACGAGGCGTTCTGTCCGCAATCGGTCACGCTCGTGCTCGAGCACGACATCGACATCAGCCGCGGCACCCTGCTTGTGAATCCGGACGAGTTGCCCGGCGGCGGCACGGACCTGCGCGCCCGCGTCTGCTGGATGCACCCGCGCGCGCTCCAGCGCGGGAAAAAATATCTGCTCAAACACACCTCCAGCACGGTGCAGGCGGTGGTCACCGAACTCGTGAACCGCATCGACATCGCCACGCTCGAGCCCGCGGCGGCGCCCGCCGAACTGGCGTTGAACGACATCGGCGAAATCCGCCTGCGCACGGCGCGTCCGATTTTCTACGACGGCTACGCAGTCAACCGCCTGACCGGATCGTTCATCCTCATCGAGCCTGGCACTCACGCCACCGTGGCCGCGGGCCTGCTGCACGCGCCGGCCGAGGCGGTCCGCCCCGAGCACACCGACTACGCGATCTGAGACATGGGTGTGTAGCGGAAAGTGTCATATTATAGATGCCACTTCCAATATCCCCGTTTTCCGCGCATGTGAAGCGGGGCACGCGCGCGTGGCGAAACGAATTGCCCGCGCGACCGCAGCGCCATTAGCCTCGCGGCCACCTTGAAGATCACCGTCAAGCTCGACTACACCTGCCGCATCCTGTGCGAACTCGCGCGCCATTACGCCGGCGGCGAGCCTGTGCGCATCGACGATCTGTCGAAGGTCGAGGCCGTGCCGGCCAATTTTCTCGCCCAGATCCTCGGCGAACTGCGCAACGGCAAGCTCGTGGTCAGCAAGCGCGGCGTGCAGGGCGGCTTCCTGCTCGCGCGGGCGCCCGACCAGATCACGTTGCATGATATCGTGAAAGTCATGGAGGGTGACCTGCTCGAACTCAGCGGCAATCACGGCGGCAAGTCAGGCCGGCGCGTGAAACAGATTTGGCAGGAAATCCGCGAAGTCGCCGCCCAGAAAGCCCGCGGCTACACGTTGGAAATGATGGCGGCGCAAAAAGAGCCCGAGATGTATCACATCTGAATCCCAGCGGGTTGGGCGGACTAAACCAACCTGAGCCGAGGCGCGTGTAATAACCGGATAGGCGGTTGACAGAAGGAGGTTCATGGAAACATTTAATAGGTCATGTCCTCGCTATTCTTTACCGATATCGTCGCAACGGTGGGCAATACCCCCCTGATCAAGCTCAACCGTCTCTCCGCCGGCCTGCCCGGCTCGGTCTATGTAAAGGCCGAATTTTTCAACCCGCTCGCCAGCGTGAAAGACCGCATCGGCAAGGCCATGATCGAGGCCGCCGAGCGCGAAGGCAAAATCAAGCCGGGCACGGTCATCGTCGAGCCGACTTCCGGCAACACGGGCATCGCGCTGGCCTTCGTCGCCGCGCAGCGCGGCTACAAGCTCATCCTCACGATGCCGGAGACCATGTCGGTCGAACGCCGCGTGCTCCTGCGCATGCTGGGCGCGGAGATCGTGCTGACGCCCGGCGCCGAGGGCATGAAGGGCGCCATCGCCAAGGCCACCGAGATCCTCGCCTCGCACGGCGACCGCGGTTTCATGCCGCAGCAATTTGAGAATCCGGCCAACCCGGAGGTTCACCGGCGCACGACCGCGGAGGAAATTTGGGCCGCCACCGCCGGCAAGATCGACGTGTTCGTCGCCGGTGTCGGTACAGGCGGCACCATCACCGGTGTCTCCGAGGTCATCAAATCTCGCCGCAAGCTGCACTCGGTTGCGGTCGAGCCCGTGGCCAGCGCCGTCATCTCCGGCGGTGCGCCGGGCCGCCACAAGATCCAGGGCATCGGCGCGGGCTTCGTGCCGAAGGTACTCAACCGTTCCATTCTTGATGAGGTCGTCACCGTGTCCGATGACGACGCGCTGGACACCGCGCGCCAGCTCGCGTTGCGCGAGGGCATCCTCGGCGGCATCTCCACCGGCGGCAATGTCTGGGCCGCGCTGCAGATCGCCAAGCGCCCCGAGTCGGCCGGCAAGATGATCGTGACCGTCGCGCCGAGTTTCGGCGAGCGCTACATCAGCACGGCGCTGGCCGAAAAGGCCCGGCAGGAAGTCACCACCTGAGCCGCGCTCAGATCATCCAGTCGCCCTTGAATTCCTCGGCCGTCGCGCGTGACTCGACGGCCGATTCCTTTTTGCGGCGTGGCCGGACGACGAGGTTGGTGTCCTTGTAGTAGGCGATGCTGTGGGGCGGGGTGGACTCGAGCAGCCAGACGTTGGCGCCCACGACCGTGTGCGCGCCGATGCGCGTGTCGCCGCCGAGGATGGTGGCGTGCGCGTAGATGGTGACGTGGTCGTCGATGTCCGGGTGGCGTTTCACGCCCTTGATCGGCGTGCCGGTGGCATCGGTCTCGAAGGACTTCGCGCCGAGCGTGACGCCTTGGTAGACCTTCACGTGCGCGCCGAGGCGGGCGGTTTCGCCGATGACGACGCCGGTGCCGTGGTCGATGAAGAAATACGGGCCGATCTCGGCGCCCGGGTGGATGTCGATGCCGGTGCGCTCGTGGGCGTATTCGGTGAGCATGCGCGGTAGCAGCGGGACGCCCAGCCGGTAGAGCACGTGCGCCACGCGTTGCAGCGAGATGGCGAGCACGCACGGGTAGGCGAGGATGATCTCGTCCAGGCTGCGCGCCGCCGGATCGCCCGCGTAGGCGGCGGCGACGTCGGTCTGCACGATGCGGCGCACCTCGGGCAGGCGGGTGAGGGCTTCGGTGGCGATGCGCCGCGCGTTGTGTTTCGGGTCAGGATCGGCGGCATGGCGCAGGCATTTCTCCACCTCGGTGACGAGGCGTTTTTCGATCTTGGCCAGCATGTCGTCGAGCCACGCGGGGGCGTCCTTGCGGGCCAGTGCGGTGCTCTCGAAAAATCCAGGGAAGAGCACATGCATGAAATCCCGGGCCAGCTCGTTGGCGAGGTCCTGCGAGGGAAGGTTGGCGCCGTCGAGGTGGTTGATGCCGCCGTCGCGGTCGTAGGAATCGAGCAGGGCCTGGAGAAGGGCGTTCTTGGACATGAGCGAGCCTCATGGTCGCCCATTTTTGCTCTGCGTCAAATGCGGCTCCCGCCATAAATGGACGGATGATCGATCATCGTGACCGGTTGCGGGCGTACAGTCCGCCTTCGCCGAGGCTTCGGCGGACACTTTTCTTTCCGCTCCGGAAAGAAAAGTGGTGCTCAGGGGGGGACTCGAACCCCCACGCCTTACGGCACACGCCCCTCAAACGTGTGTGTCTACCAATTCCACCACCTGAGCATTTGAAAGAAAGGAAGGGCGAATTAGGTAAATCCCGCGCGCCTTGTAAAGCCCCGAAATGCGCTTGCGTTGCTCTTTTTCGACAGGGACACTGCGATTTTCCCGTGCGCGCACCTAACGCCACGGAACACCAAGCAATAAAACCGACTCCCACCGGGTAACCACTCCCGTTGTTTCCCGCCCATACATGGACGACCAAACGCCCGCCCCCGAAAGCAATGAGCCGCAGGGTCTGAACAAAATCGACCTCAGCCAGTTGCAGGACTTCACCTTCGGCACCCAATGGTCCGAGGTTAAACCCGTCTCGCCGCAACAGCGCCGCGACCGCGACTTCGACCGCGGTGAGCGCCGTGACCGCCGCGAGGGCGGCGGCGGTGAACGCGGCGCTCCGCCGCGCGACCGTCGCGGCTTCCGCAAGCCCGCGGGCGCACCCGCCGGTGCTCCCGGTGGCGGCGAGGGCGGCCAGCGTCCGCCGCAGGGCGACCGTCCCCCGTTTGGCGGCGGTGACCGTCCGCGCGGCGAGGGTTTCCGCGGCGGTCCGCGGGGCGACTTCCGTGGCGGCGGTTTCCGCGGTGGTGAGCGTCGCGATTTCCGCGGCGAGGGTGGCGAGCGCGGCGCGCCGATGGAGCGCGGCCCGTACATCAGCCCGTATTTCAACATCACCTGCTATCCCGAGGACGCCGGCTTTGCCGCGATGGTGAAGGCCGTCCGCGCCTCGTGCCGCACGTTCCAGCTTTTCGAGATCACGAAGGCCGTGCTCGAGAAGAACGAGCGCTTCGTCGTCGTCATCCAGCGCAAGCCGTCGGAACGGCCCGCCGCCGCGCCCGCCGCGGAAGGCGCCCCGGTTCCCACCGAGCCGGCCAAGGCCGCCAAGACCGCGCCGATGTTCATGTCGCAGCCCGACCATCTGCCGTTCGAGACGGAGGAAGCCGCCATCCAGCACGTGCTCAAGAATCACCTGAGCCTGTTCTTCGAGGCGCAGGAAGTGGAGATTGATCCGCCCAAGGGCAATTTCCCGATCATCAACAAGTGCGGCATCACCGGCGAGTTGCTCGGGCCGCCGAACTACCACCTCTACCAGCAGATCATCCAGCAGCACCACGCCGCGCGCCTGGGCCGCATGCCGTTCGAGAAATTCCGCGATGGCATCGTCTCCGCCCGCGAGCCCGAGGTCGTCCAGCAGTGGCTGGACAAGATGAAGAAGACCACGCGCTACACGTGGAAGACCGTCGCCGCCAAGCCTGCCCCGGCCCCCGCCACCGAGACTCCGGCCGCGCCGGCTGAGGCAGCGTCCGCCGAAGTCGCCGCTCCTGCTCCCGAAGTCGCGGCCGCGCCCGCTCCCGAGGCCGTCGCTCCGGCTCCCGCCGCTGAGATGCCCGCGGCGCCGGTTGGTCCGAGCTTTGACAGCCTCGATGAGGCCCGCGCCCACCTGCTCACCAACGCGAAGGACAAGGTCGTGCGCGCGGTCGAGACCGTCCGTTTCCACGGCAAGCTCCTCGAGTCGCTCCCCGGCGGCGAGATCAAGCGCGCCGTCGAGGGTCACGTCGAGCGCCAGCGCCGCTTCCCGCTCGACACCGCCAACGCGCTGCGCGGCCGCCTGCGCCGCGAGGGTTTCACGATCTTCAAGAAGGGCTCGCGGGGCGTCTCCTACGTCTGCGCCGTCAAGCGCCGCTTCCGCGTCCCGGGCCAGGTGTTCTCCGAGTCCATCACCGCGCTGATCGACTGCATCGAGAAAAACCCGATGGTCCACGTGAAGGATCTGCCCTCGAAGTTCCTCGGCGTCGACATCGCCGCCGCGCTCGCCGCCACGCCGCTGCCCGAGGGCACCGCCGCCTCGCAGGCTCCGTTCATGGTGCTCACGCCCGAGCAGGGCGAGAAGCTCCGCAAGATGAACAACGACCTGCGCTGGCTCGTCACCGAGGGCTACGTCACGGAGTTCTCCGACGGCAAGCTCTTCGCCCCGCCGCCCATGGCGCCGCAAGCCGCCAAGAAGGCCGACGAGCACGGTGAGGAGCACGACCCCGTCGACTTCCCCGAAGCCCCGGCCCCCGCCGCCGCTCCGGCTCCCACAGCCGAAGCCGCTTCTGCGGCCCCGGCGGCAGAGACACCGGCGGTCGAACCCGCCGCGGAACCGGCCCCGGCTCCCGTCGCGGAACCAACGCCGGCCCCCGCTGAAGAACCGAAGCCCGAAGGCCAGGCCTGATAACTTCCCAAGCCCGCTCGCAAGAGCGGGCTTTTTCTTTGGCGCGCCCGGGCTCGATTCACGGGAGGGTCCGTGTCCCCACGGGCCGTTTGGAAGTTGCTTCGGCTCTCCCTTTGGCCGGCGCGGTGGCGGAATCTTTCATCGGCCGGTCTCTGGGGTGAGCATCGTTTCGCGGATGCTTGGAGGGTCCACGTCCCCGTGGACCGCGGCTCGCGGGGACGCGAGCCCTCCAGCCGTAGGGCCTGACTTCACGTGAGGTTACAGGCTCGACGCAAGGTCGAGCCCTACGCCCTGCCGCAGCCGTAGGGCCTGACCTCGTGTCAGGGCTGAGGCCCGACGCTCTGCCCTCTGGCGGGGCCAGACTCTACCGCAGCTGCACGCGGTGCTTGTCGCCGTCGACGATCGAGAGCGTGAGATGCTGGGCGTTGGCGGGCAGCCAGCGGCCGATCTTCTCCGGCCACTCGACGGCCAGCACCCACGGGCTGATCAGGAACTCGTCGAGCAGCAGCTCCTCGATCTGGTGTTCGTTCTCCAGCCGGTAGGCGTCGAGGTGCACGAGCGTGCGCCTCGCTGCGCTTTTGCCGGACGAGCGGTCGGAGCTTTGCAGGGCAGGTCCCGCGCCGCGATAGACCGAATAGATGGCGAACGTCGGGCTGGTGACGTGCTCGTGTACGCCGAGGCCCTGCGCGAGGCCCTGCACGAAGGTCGTCTTGCCCACGCCCATGTCGCCATGCAGCGCCAAAGTCGTGTCGGGCGGCAACGTGGCAGCAAACTCCGCGGCCAGCGCGCGCGTCGCCTCGGCGGACTCAGTCGTGATGCCCTGGCGGAGCTTTTCAAGGATGCTCATGGCAGGTCCGCGCGCCGAAGTTGTAGGGCGGGGTCGACTGACCCCGCCTCGATGAAGTGCATGACTTCGAGGAACGGTGGGGTGCGGCCGCCGAGGCAGTCGCACTCGTCGCGACCCCGCCATCCATTGATCTTAGCGCAGATGCTCATAGCCATGGTAGTCGGCGAGGCGCAGCGCGCCCGCGGGCAATTTGCCCTGCTTCGCAAACGTGCCGATCAGCGTGAGCCGCAGGCGCGGGAAACGTTTCCGCCAGGCTTGCTCGAATTTCTTCGCGTCGGCGCGGCCACGCACGACGACGAGCAATTCGTAGTCCTCACCGTCGCTCAGCGCGTGGGCCAGCGCGGTCCGGTGCGAGCGCTCGGCGCTGGTCCGCGCGGCGGGGCTGACCGGCACGGCCGGGCCGCAGAGGGCCGGCACCAGGCCGGCGGTGGTGAGAGAGGTGAGGTCCTTCGCCAAGCCGTCGCTCACGTCCATCATGGCGCGGACTTCCGGGCGGCCGGCGAGCCACGCGCCCTCGGCGAGACGCGGCGTGAATTGGAAATGCTTGCCGAGCCGGCTGCCACCGAGTGAGCCGGTGACGTAGATGCGGTCGCCGGCGCGGGCGCCCTGACGCGTGACGATGCGTGAGTTCGTTGCCTCGCCGTGCAGGGTGAGGAAGGCGCCGAAGAAGCCCGCGGGCGCCTGGGCGACGTCGCCCCCGACGATGTTCACGCCGAAGCGCCGGGCGCAGTCGGCAAGGCCGAGGTAGAAGTCGCGCAGCCACGCCACGCGGGTGTTGGCGGCCAGCGCCAGCGAAATGACGGCGGCGACCGGCCGGCCGCCCATCGCGGCGATGTCGCTCAGGTTGCGCTTGAGCAGCTTGGCGCCGACGGCGCGGGCCGGGATGGCGTCGTCGAAATGCCAGCCGTAGATCACGGGGTCGGTGGTGACAAGCTGTGCGCGCCGGGCCGGTGGCAGCACGGCGCAATCGTCGCCGATGCCGAATGGCGCCCGGGGCGTCACATCGCCCAGCCAGCCGCGCACCTGTTCGATGAGGCGCAGTTCGCCGTAGGCGGAGACGGCGGCGGAGCGTTGGGCGGTGAAAATCTTCATGTCGACGGGACGAGCCTAAGGCTTGGCCACGAAGAGGCACGAAAAACCATGGGAAGGCAGAGCATCCGCCGAAATATATTTTCGTGAGTACTTGTGCCGTTTTGTGGACACAGTTTTAGGCGTTCAGGTGACACCGGGCAGGCCGGAGAGCACGATGACGATCGTGTTCAGATTGAACAGGCAGTGGGCGATGATCGGCACACGGATGTCGCCGGTCGCCTCGTAGGCGAGGCCGAGGGCGGCGCCGAGCAGTGCGAGCGGCACGAAGCCCGCCAGATTCATGTGCAACGCGCCGAAGCACACCGCGCTCGCGGCAAACGCGATGAGCCGGCCGAAGCGCTGACGCAGATAGCGGAAGACGCCGTGGCGGAAGAGCAGTTCTTCGTTCACCGGTCCGGCGATGCACGCCACGGCGAACATGCCGAGCACGACGAGCGGCGACTTCACGTGTCCAAAAATGGCGATGAGATCCTGCGGCTCGTCCGGCAGGCCGGCGAAGCGCAACAGGGCAGTCCAGCCCGCGCTCAGCAGCACGACGACGGGCAGCGCCATCAGCAATGTGCCTGCGCCCTTGAGCGCGGCCGCCAGCCAACTCATCCGCGGAGCCGGGTTGAGCCCGGGCGGCTCGGCGCCGTAGTCAGCATAGAGTCGCCGGCGGAGCAGGGCAAAGACCGGCCAGCCGAGCAGCGCGCAGGCGTGGAAACCCAGCCCGTAGGCGATGACCTCCAGTCCGGCGCGGTCGGCCGCGCCCTTGATCGACTTGCTGAAAAGCTGGAACGAGAGCGCCTGTCCGATGAAGCCGAGCAGGAAGATCAGCACGATCAGCAGCGTCACCTCGAAGCCTGTGATGTTCCAACGCCCCAGGCGCTTCGAGGCAAAGGTCGCTTCCCGCAGCGGGGCGACGAACACGGCCCGCAGGAGCAGCGCCGCGCCCGCGAGCAGGGCGGTCAGCTCAAAGACGGACAGGGCGATCTGGAATGGCGTCAGGGACACGGCGCCCACGAATGAACGCGATTTGCACCGAAGGGAAACAAGAAGTTGGTCGTTTCCGTCGGCTATCACACCGGTAAGAGCATCTTGTCCTATGTAGCATAGCCATACCGTCGGAGATGCATTTGCAGCAGGACATAGATGCCGAAGGTCGCGATTGCCCAAGCAAAGACAAACAAGGTCTGTCGCCAGCCGAAATGGCTTACTTTCAAATTCATCACCAACCGACTGCCGTGAACTCCTCCAACTACAAGCGCTACGGACCACAGGGACGAGAATGTAGTGATGCCAATAGCGGTAATAGAATAGACCACATGCTCGGCATGCTTAGTAGCCGCCTCCCAAGGCGTGAGAATAAAGAAGTAAGCCAGCACCCAACTGGCAATAATTCCCACGGCTCCGAAAGAACGTGCGAACAGCTCGAAAGCGTCCTTGGGTTCGTCTGACTCTGGCTCGGTATCGGGCATTTTCAAATCATCTTGCCGTTGGCGTATATGAAGCAGGCGCAGGCGAACTCGGTCTGCATACGGCCGGTGGGGTGCCGATAACTCAGACGAGCACGGCATCCCGCATCGGGCGGGTGTTGGCGGCGGGGAGAACCTGGCGTTGGCGACCGAGCTGAACAACCTCCGCGCGCACCAAAAGCCGTAGCTTGCGGTAGGTGGCCTCCTCGGTGGCTCCGTGACAGACCCCGCCCCACGGGAAGAGATCCGGGCAGTAGCCGACGTAGGCGCGGTCGGCTTCGCTCCAGCGGACAAACTTGAGATAGCGGTCTTCGGGCTTCATCGGGTCGCTTCGCGTATGGCGTTGCTGACTTGTTTCTCCTGATAGTGATGTGCGTCGTCGCCGTCTTTGCCACTCAAAATTACCGCGCCCATCAGACGCGGATGCCGGAATTTCCGGTGGGAGCCCTTGCCGCCGGAAACCACCACAAATCCCACTCTGGCTAGATCGGAGATCAATTGGCGGATTTTCCGAGGCATAAACGTGCGAAGGGTTGGGCGCGAGCGGGCTCGCAGCCTGTGAGGGACTCAAACCAGCTTGCCGTTGGCGTAGACGATCTTGCCGCCGACGATGGTGGTTCTCACGCGGCCGGTGAGTTTCTGGCCGTGCCACGGAGAGTTGCGGGACTTGGAGAAGCCCTTCGTGGCGTCGTAGGTCCATTGCTCATCGGGGGCGAAGACGCAGACGTCGGCGTTGGCGCCGGGGGCGAGGGTGCCGGCGGGCAGCTTGAGCACGTCGGCGGCGCGGCGCGTCATGAGGTCGATGACGGCGGGCAGCTTGAACTTGTTCTGGCGGACGAGCACGTCGAGGCAGACGGCGAGCGCGGTCTCGAGGCCGAGGATGCCGTTGGGGGCGTAGTCGAACTCGCGGTCTTTCTCGTCGGGTGTGTGCGGGGCGTGGTCAGTGCCGATGCAGTCGAGCGTGCCGTCCTTGAGGCCGGCGATGATGGCCCGGCGGTCCGCCTCGGTGCGGAGCGGCGGGTTCATCTTGAAGTTGGTGTCGTAGGTGGCGAGTGCCTCGTCGGTGAGGGCGATATGGTGCGGCGTGGCCTCGGCGGTGACGCGGATGCCGTCCTGCTTCGCGCGGCGCATGAGCTCGACGGACCGGGCGGAGCTGATGTGCTGCATGTGGATGTGCGCGCCGGAGTAGGCGGAGAGGATGATGTTGCGCGCGACGATGATGTCCTCGGCGGCGTGCGGCCAGCCCTTGAGGCCGAGGCGGGTGGAGACGACGCCCTCGTTCATGACAGCGCCCTTGGTCATCGACTCGTCCTGGCAGTGGTCGAGGAGGGGCAGGTCGAACATCTTCGAGTATTCGGCGGCGCGGCGCATCAGCTCGTTGGACTGGACGCAGAGGCCGTCGTCGGTGAGGGCGACGGCGCCGGCGTTCTTGAGCGTGCCGTGCGGGGCGAGCTGCTCGGCCTTCATGCCGACGGTGATGCAGCCGGTGGGGTAGACGCGGACGGGCGCCTTGGCGGCGGCGGCGTTGATGAGCTGGATGGTGCCGGCGTTGTCGACGGGCGGCGAGGTGTTGGGCATGCACACGACCGTCGTGAACCCGCCCGCGGCGGCGGCCTGCGCGCCGGTGAGGATGGTCTCCTTGTGCGTCTGGCCCGGCTCGCGGAAATGCACGTGGATGTCGACGAGGCCCGGGCAGACGACGAGCCCGGCGGCGTCGAGCACGCGGGCGGACTTCTTCTGCGCGGCGGTGAGGCTTTTGACGAACTTGCCGTCGGCGATGAAGACATCGCCCTGGGCGTCGTGCCGGGAGGCGGGGTCGATGACGCGGCCGTTTTTGATCCAGAGGGAGGACATAGGAGAAGGATTAAGTAACAAGTATCAAGTGGCAGGAGGCAGCGTGGCGGTGGGTGCTGGGGTTCTTGTTACTTGGAACTTGTCACTTGTGACTTATTCGACCGGGGCGACGTGTTCGGGCTGGCCGCCGGCGCAGAGGTAGAGGACGGCCATGCGGACGGCGATGCCGTTGGTCACCTGCTGGAGGATGACACTGCGGCCGGAGTCGGCGAGGGCGCTGTCGATCTCGACGCCGCGGTTGATCGGGCCCGGGTGCATGATGATGGCGTCGGGCTTGAGCCAGGCGGCGCGCGTCTGGTTGAGGCCGAACATGCCGGTGTATTCGCCGAGCGAGGGGAAGAGACCGACGGCCTGGCGCTCGTGCTGGATGCGCAGGAGCATGACGACGTCGGCGTCGGCGAGGGCGGAGCGGAGGTTGTGCGAGACGGTGACGCCGAGGGGCTCGAACCAATGCGGCACGAGCGTGGACGGACCGACGATGGTGACATTGGCGCCGAGTTTGGTGAGGGCGTGGATGTCCGAGCGGGCGACGCGGCTGAAGAGAATGTCGCCGAGGATGACGACTTTCTTGCCCTTCACCGTGCCGAGCTTCTCGCGCATGGTGAACACGTCGAGCATGGCCTGCGTCGGGTGCTCGTGCGCGCCGTCGCCGGCGTTGACGACGGGGATGCCGAGGCGCTCGCTCAGGTAGCGCGGCGAGCCGCTGGCGGAGTGCCGGAGCACGATCATGTCGGCGTGGAGCGCCTGGATGTTCAGCGCGGTGTCCTTGAGGGTCTCGCCCTTGGTCGTGCTGGAGTGGGCGGCGTCGAAAGAGATGACCTCGGCGCTGAGGAGCTTGGCGGCCATCTCGAAGGAGATGCGGGTGCGCGTGCTCGGCTCGAGGAAGAGGTTGACGATGGTCTTGCCGCGGAGGGCGGGGACCTTCTTCACGCGGCGGTCGAGGATGCGGCGGAAGGCGCCGGCGGTGGCGAGCACCTGCTCGATCTCGGCGGTGCTGAGATCTTCGATGGTGAGGAAGTGTTTGCGCGTCCAGGGCACGGGGAGGGCGGTTGAGAGTTAGAGGGCGGATTGGCGGCTGGCCGGGGCGGCGATCACGCGGATGGCGTCGGCGGAAGGGTCGAGTGCATCGAGGTGGACGGTGACCTTCTCGGCGTCGGTCGCCGCAAGCACGAGGCCGGTGTAGTCGGCGGCGATGGGCAGGCGGCGGCCGCTGCGGTCGACGAGCACGGCGAGTTCCACCTTGGTCGGGCGGCCGTGGTCGAAGAGCTCGTCGAGCGCGGCCTTCACGGTGCGGCCGGAGTAGAGCACGTCGTCGACGAGAATGACGGTGGCGCCGTTGACGTCGTGCGGGATGAGGGTCGGCACGAATTCCTTGGGGATGGGGCGCTGCCCGATGTCGTCGCGATGGAAGCTGATGTCGATGGTGCCGGTGCCGCAGGCGAGGCCGGATTTGCGCAGGCGCTGGGCGACGCGCTCGGTCAGGACGATGCCGCCGTTGGCGATGCCGAGGAGAAGCAGATGGCCGTTGCCACGGTGGTGGCGGATGATCCCGGAAACGACGCTCTCGATGGCCTCATGGACTTTTTTTGCGTCGTGTTTTTTCGGTGTGCCCACGAGCCCGAGGTTTTGAGGCCCGGCTTGGCGGGCGTCCAGCGCAAACACGGGAAAACCTGTGATTAGCCGGGAAGTGATGCGATGCAATCGGGCGCCTCATAGGCGGTGCGGTTCATGCGCGGGTCGACGCGGTGGCTGGCCATCATGCTGGCAGGCAGGGGGCGGCAGAGCTGGGCGACCCGGGCCGGATCGAGCGGCTGGTCGCCCAGCCAGGCCGGGCCGCTGTTGGGGCCGAGCACGACCGGCATGCGGTCGTGGATGGGCCGGAGCAGGGCGTTGGGCGTGGTCGTGACGACGGCGAAGGCCGCAGGCGCGGCCTCGGTCTCCGGCTGCCAGAGGCCGGCGAAGAAGAACGGCCGGTGCTCCTGCAGGTAAAAGTAGTGCGGCAGGCGCGCCGCGCCGGCCTTTTCCCATTCATAAAAACCGTCGGCGGGCACGAGGCAGCGGCGGTGCTGCGCCGCATCGCGGAAGGCCGGCTTGGCCAGCAGCGTCTCGGCGCGGGCGTTGGCGAGCAGAGTCGGGCGCTCCGCCGGGGTTCGCGCGGGCGAGGTGAGACCGAAGGACATTTTTTCCAACCGCACCCGGCCGCCGCGCCGGGTGACGACCGGCATGGCTTGGGTGAGGGCGGCGTTGTAGCGCGGCGCGAGGTCCTCCTCGTCGAGGTCGATGCCCACTCCCAGTTGCGCGCACAGGGCCACCACGGCTTGAATGTCCTTGAGAGTGTAGCGGCAGCACATGGGAGCGGTTTCGGCGTCAAAAATCCCGCATCGCACCGGCCGCGCAAGGCTCTTTCTGCCGCCCGGGCATGCCCAAGATGTGCCTATGGCTGGGCAAGATGCGCGTTGCTGGCGCCTTCCGAAGGAGTATCATCGGACCATGAAAACCATCCTCGTGCCGGTCGATCTCTCCCGGGCGACGGCCCGGGTGTGCGACGCCGCCTGTTCGCTGGCGCAGGCCATCCGCGGGCGTTTGGTGCTGTTGCATGTGGTGCAACCACCGCCCGTCGAGTTGAACAGCTACGGCTTCGCCGTGGCGGACGTGCGGAGCATGCTCGCCGCTTTGGAGAAACGCGCGGCGCACAAGCTGCTCGCGCTCGGCCGCCGCTGCGCAAAATCCGGCCGGCCCGTGCGCGCCGTGCAACTGACCGGCAAACCCGTGCCGGCCATCCTCGCGCAGACGAAAGCCCTGAAGGCCGAGTTCATCGTGCTCGGCTCGCACGGCCACAACGCCGCCTACGACCTGCTCGTGGGCAGCACGGCCCAGGGCATCCTGCGGAAGTCCCGCCGTCCCGTTTTGGTTGTCCCCATGCCGCGCCTGCGGCGCTAGTCTCCGACCCTCTCCCTTGCTTTGCGATGCCGGCGCCTGTCACTTGGCACGATTTGCCGGCCGACGCCGTGATGTCGGCCCTCGGCACGCGCGCGTCCGGCCTGACGGAGAAGGAAGCCGCGGAGCGGCACAGTGAACACGGATGGAACGAACTGCCCGAGACGCCGCGCCGCCCTTGGTGGCGCATCCTGCTCGCGCAATGCCAGAGCCCGCTGATCTACCTGTTGCTGCTCGCGGCGGGCCTGGCCCTGGCCTTGGGCGAGCGTCGCGATGCCGCGGTGATCCTGGCCGTCGTGGTCATCAACGCCCTCATCGGCGCCTTCCAGGAAGGCCGCGCGGAGCGCTCGATGGAGGCGCTCCGCCGGCTCTCCGCCGTGCGGGTGCGGGTCCGGCGCGACGGCCGGGTGCAGGAGATCGCAGCGCGCGAGCTGGTGCCGGGGGATATGCTGGAACTGGCGGCCGGCGACGCCGTGGTGGCTGACGCCCGTCTGCTCGAGGCGGTGGTGCTGGAGGCGGCCGAGGCCGCGCTCACGGGCGAGTCGGCGCCGGTAGCCAAGCACGCCGGGACGCTCGTGGCGGACACGTTGCTGGCCGAGCGCACCAACATGATTTACTCCGGCACGCACCTGACCACCGGTCGCGGCCGCGCCGTCGTGGTGGCCATCGGGCTGGCCACCGAGGTGGGGCGCATCGCGCGCATGACGGCCACGGCCGTGGAGCCCAGCACGCCGCTCGAGGGGCGCATCGCGCAATTCGGCCGGCAGCTCGTGGTGGTGGCGTGCGCGCTGTTCGTCGTCGTCATGGGCATCGGCCTGTGGCGCGGCGTGCCGTTGACGGATTTGCTGATGGTGGCGATCAGCCAGATGGTGTCGCTGGTGCCCGAGGGGCTGCCGGTGGCCATGACCGTCGCCTTGGCGGTCGGCATGCAGCGGATGGCGCGGCAGCGGGCCATCGTGCGGCGGCTCGCAGCGGTCGAGACGCTCGGCGCGACGAGTGTCATTTGCACGGACAAGACCGGCACCCTGACAAAAAACGAAATGACGGTCACCACCGTGTGGTTGCCGGATGACCGGAGCTTCAAGGTCACCGGAGTCGGTTACGGTCCGGAGGGCTGGTTCGAGGAGCACGACGGAGTGCGGGTGCCCGAGGCCGAGCAGGACGCGGGCCTGCGTCCGCTGCTGCACGCGGCGGTGCTGTGCAACGATGCGCAGCTGGTGCCGCCCGATGCGACCGATCCGCGGTGGCGCGTGCTCGGCGACCCGACCGAGGGGGCGTTGCTCACGCTGGCGATGAAAGGCTACACCGATCCCGAGGACTTGCGGCGGCACTGGACGCGCCGGGCCGAGATTCCCTTTGATTCCGGCGAAAAGATGATGGCCACCCAGCACGGCCACCCGCACGGGCACCAACGTGTGCTGCTCAAGGGCGCGCCCGAGCGCGTGCTCGAGCTGTGCACCTTCCTGCGGCGCGGCGAATCGGGTCTGCCCATGGAGGGGCCCCAGCGCAAACACGCGCTGGCCGTGGCGGACCAGATGGCCCGCCGGGGCCTGCGGGTGCTGGCGTTGGCCGAGGTGTACGATGGCCACCTGGATGAGACGGTCGGCTTCAAGCAGTTCCGGGAGCGCGCCGTGTTGCTCGGCCTCGTGGGGCAGATGGACCCGCCGCGCGAGGAGGTCGTGGTCGCCATCGACGAGTGCCGGCGCGCGGGCATCCGCCCGGTGATGGTCACGGGCGACCACAAGGCCACCGGGCTGGCCATCGCGGAGCAGATCGGACTGGCCCGCGCGGGCGACCGCGCCGTCGACGGCCGGGAATTGGAGGCGATGCCGGAGCAGGACTTGCTCGCCGAGATCGACCGCATCGCGGTATTCGCGCGGGTGCATCCGGCGCAAAAGCTGCGGATCGTCGAGGCGTTCCAGACCGGCCGCCGCGTCGTGGCGATGACCGGCGACGGCGTGAACGACGCGCCTGCCCTGGCGCGTGCCGACGTCGGCGTGGCCATGGGCATCACGGGCACCGAGGTGGCCAAGAGCGCGGCCAAGATCGTGATCGCCGACGATAATTTCGCGACCATCGTCCGCGCGGTGGAGCAGGGGCGGCTGGTCCACGCGAACATCCAGAAGCTGCTGCTGTTCCTTTTCGCGACGTCGATCGACGAGGTCATCGTGCTGCTCTCGGCGCTGCTGCTCGGCTGTCCGCTGCCGTTGCTCGCGGTGCAAATCCTGTGGATCAACCTCGTCACGGAGGGGACGCTGACCGTCAACCTCGTGATGGAAGGACCGGAGGGCGACGAGATGCAGCGGCCGCCCGTGCGGCCGGGCGGGTCGCTCATCACGTCGTCGATGCTGCGGCGCATGGCGCTCATGGTGCCGGCGTCCGTGGTGGCGACGCTCGGGTTCTTCCTCTGGCGGCTGTCGACCGGGGCGCCGCTGGAACTGGTGCGGACGGAGACGTTCACCGTGCTGGCGGTTTGCCAGTGGTTCAATGTGCTGAACTGCGAAAGCGCCACGCGCTCCGTGTTGCAATGCGGGGTGTGGCGCAACAAGTGGCTGCTCGGCGGTCTCGCGCTGGCCAACCTGCTGCAGCTCGCCGTCGTTTACCTCGAGCCCATGAACCGGCTCTTCCACACCGTGCCGATCCCGGTCGGGGATTTCTTCCTCATCGGCGCCATCGCCAGCCTCGTGCTCTGGGTGGAGGAGATCCGGAAGATCTTCGCGCGGCGGCGGGCTGATACCAATCGCCCGTAGGAAATAGACTATCGGGCCAGGTTCGATGAGGTAGGGCGCGACCGCTGGGCGCGCCGTAAGGACTCGCGCAAGGGAACCTCCTGACGATTGCACTCCGGCCGGCCTTCGCCAAGGCTTCGGCCCGGCATTTTGCTTCTGCCTCAAAAGCAAAATGGTGGACCCTACTGGACTCGAACCAGTGACCTTTTCCATGTCAAGGAAACGCTCTAACCAACTGAGCTAAGGGTCCGGCGGAAGGCGAGGAGTGAACGATTCGCCTCCGGTGGTGCAAGGATTATTTCTTTGAACCGCACTGTCATGGCTTCGCGAGCTTTTCGCGTGCATTTAAGGGCCTGCCAGCTAAACACCTGCCGCATGCTGCAATCGCTCCGCATCCGCAACCTCGCGCTCCTCGAAGAAGTGGAGCTGGAATTCGAGGGCGGTTTCACGGCGGTGACGGGCGAGACCGGCGCGGGCAAGAGCATCCTGCTCGGCGCACTCTCGCTGCTGGCCGGCGCGCGCGCGGACAAGACCGTCATCCGCCAGGGCGCCGCGGCCTGCGAGGTGGAGGCGGCGCTGTTCTTCGCCGACTCGCGCAAGCTCGACGCCGCGCTCGCGGCGCTCGACCTGCCGCCGTGCGACGACGGCGTGCTCATCCTCAAGCGCAGCCTGCCGCGCGACAAGGCTCCGCGCATCTCCGTCAACGGCAGCCTCGCCACGCTCACCGCGCTGCAGGAGCTGGGCGAACAGTGGATCGATTTCCACGGCCCGGGTGAGCCGCGCCGCCTGCTCAAGGAGGGTTGCCAGCGCGAGCTGCTCGACCTGTTCGCCAAGAACGAGGCCGCGCTGGAGAAATACCGCACACACTTCCGCGCGTGGCGTCAGCTGGTCGACGAGCGTGAGCGGCTGCTGGGCGCCGAGAAGCTCTCCGCCGACCAGATCGATTTCCTCAAGGTCCAGCTCGCCAAGATCGACGCGCTCGAACTGACCGAAGAAGCCATCGCCGCGCTCGAGCGGGATTTTTCGCGCCAGCAGGGTGCGCAGGAGATCACGCAGCTCGCCTCCGGCCTGAGCCACGGGCTCAGCGGCGAGGACGGCCTGCTCGGCCGGCTCGCGGCGCTGTTGCGCGAGGCGCGCCAGCTGGAGTCGCTCGATGCCGCCAGCCAGCCGCTGGCGGACCGGCTGCACTCGGCGTCGGTCGAGCTGGGTGATCTCGATGCGGAGTTTTCCTCGCTGGCGCAGTCGCTGAATTTCGATCCCGAGCAGGCCGAGGCGCTGCAGACGAAGATGAACGCCTGGCTGGAACTGAAGCGCAAGCACGGCGCCAAGGTCGAGACGGTGATCGCCGCGCGCGACGAGATGCGCCGCCGGCTTGAGTTGCAGGGCGACGTCGAAGGCTCCCTGCGCAAGCTGGAGCAGGAGATCGCCGACGCCGGGAAAGCCGCGCGCAAGGCCGCCGCGGAACTGCGCGCCACGCGCGAGAAGGCCGCCGGCAGCCTGGAGAAGGCGGCGGGCAAGGTCATCGCGCAGCTCGGTTTCAAGAAGGCGGATTTCCGCGTGCGGCTCGCGGCATTGCCGGAGCTGGCGCCGCACGGCGATTGCACAGTCGAGTTCCTGTTTTCGCCCAACGTCGGCGAGGCGCCGCTCCCGCTCAACCGCATCGCGTCGAGCGGCGAGCTCGCGCGCGTGATGCTGGCGCTCAAGGCCGTGCTGGCCGCGATCGACGACGTGCCGCTGCTCGTGTTCGACGAGGTCGACGCCAACGTCGGCGGCGAGATCGGCCGCATCGTGGGCGAGAAGATGGCCGACATCGCAGCGCAGCACCAGGTGCTGTGCGTGACGCACCTCCCGCAGGTCGCCGCACAGGCGCAGAATCATCTCGTGGTGACCAAGGATCAGAGCGGCGACCGCGCGGCGGTGGCCATCGAGCCGATCCACGGCAACCGCAAGCAGCGCGTCGGCGAACTCGCCCGCATGCTCGGCGACCGCAGCGCGAAGAGCGCGCTGGCCCACGCCGAGGAACTGCTGGGCAAGTGAGCTCGCGGGCGCGGCTGTGACCGCGCGATTTGGCGAGCGCTGTGGGGGACGCGGCGGACGGCACGCTTGCTCCGGGTGTCCGCGACGGAGAGAAACCCCGCATGACTCCGCCCTCTCTTGAAACCTGGCAGGCAACGCCCGCCGATGCCCCGGTGGTCGCGCCGCTGTTCGACGCCTACCGGCAATTCTACGAGCAGCCGGCCGATCCGGCGCGGGCGCTGGAGTTCATCCGCGAGCGTCTGACGCGCGGCGAGTCGGTGATCTTCCTCGCCGGACGGACCGGGGAGCGTCAGCCGCTGGGCTTCACGCAGCTTTATCCATCGTTCTCCTCGATCTCCGCGCGGCGCACCTGGATTCTGAACGACCTCTACGTCGCGCCCGAAGGCCGGCGGCTCGGCGTGGGACGTTGCCTGATGGAAGCAGCGCGGCGGCACGCGGTCGGCACGGGGGCGAAGCGCCTGATGTTGAGCACGGCGCACACGAACACGGCGGCGCAGGCGCTCTACGAATCACTCGGCTACCGGCAGGTCACCAAGTACCTCAACTACTCGCTGGAGCTGGACTAGAACGTGTATTCAACCCCGGTTTGTCATCCTGAGCGAAGCGAAGGATCCACGGCATCGAAGGCCAGATCGCGAGCGAAAGGATGGATTCTTCCCTACGGTCAGAATGACAGGTTGAGTTGATGGGTGGGGTTTGAAGACACACCGTAGGCGGCAACGCGGTGCCGCTCGCATCACTTCGCCAGCTCGCAGACGTCCAGCACGCGCTCCAAGGCGAGGCGCAGCAGATCGTGCGAAGTCGGGGTCATCTTGGACAGGGGCGGCTTGGCCTCCATCCGGCCGAGTCGGTTGGCGAGGATCTCGGCGTTGTAGGCTTCGTTGACCATCCGTATCGCCACATCCTTGCCCAGATGGGCGACGATGCGCTGCATGATTTCGCGGTTGCTCGGCTCTTGCATGTCTCCACCACTATGGGAGGCGGTGGTTTTGTCGAAACCGGAATTAAGGCCGGCTGGCCCTGAGTCCACTCGCAGAATTGGCGGTCAATCCGCTGGTCAAAAAATGCGCACGAGCCGACAGACGCTGCGCATTCTTTGTCCTCGGAGAAATCAGCCGGTTGGGCTAGCTTTCGGTCGTGCCAGGAGAACCGTCCACGTCCGGTTTCACCACCTGCCCCGTGCCGCACTCGCACCGGACGGAGGTCACCGTCGGGCATGGCGGCGGCGGCAAACTGACGCAGGAGCTGATCGACCGCGTGTTCCGGCCGGCCTTTGCCAGTGCCTCGCTGGAAGCGCAGCACGACGGCGCGCTGCTGAAATTCCCCGGCGGCGGCCGGCTGGCGTTCACCACCGACTCGCACGTGGTCAGTCCGTTGTTTTTCCCGGGCGGCGACATCGGGAAGATCGCCGTCAACGGCACGGTGAACGACCTGAGCATGTGCGGCGCGCGGCCGTTGTGGCTGAGCGCGGGCTTCATCCTCGAGGAAGGCTTTCCCATCGCGACGCTCGAAAAAGTCGTCGCGTCGATGAAAGCGGCAGCCGACGCCGCGGGCGTGGCGGTCGTCACCGGCGACACGAAGGTCGTCGAGCGCGGCAAAGGCGACGGGCTTTACGTGACGACGGCGGGCGTCGGAGTGATCGAGACGCCGCTGACCGTCGCGCCGTCGAGCATCCGCGCGGGTGACGCGGTCATACTCAGCGGCGATGTCGGCCGGCATGGCATGGCCATCATGGCGACGCGCGCCGGGCTGCAATTCGAGAGCGCCATCGAGAGCGACTGCGCGTCGCTGGCGGCTTCCGTGCAGGCGTTGCTGAAGGCCGGCTTGGAAATCCATTGCCTGCGCGACCTCACGCGCGGCGGCTTGGCGACCTCGCTGGTCGAACTGGCGGAGACGTCCAAGCTCGCCATCGCGATCGATGGCGCGAAGGTGCCCGTGTCCGAGCTGGTCGGCGGCGCGTGCGAGATCCTCGGCCTCGATCCGCTCTACGTGGCGAACGAGGGCCGGTTCGTCTGCTTCGTGCCTGCGGCGCAGGCGCAGCAGGCGGCGGACATCATCAGCGCGACCGCCCCCGGCGGCCCGGCGGTGATCCTCGGCACGGTGAAGCCCGGCCCGGCGGGGCAGGTCACGCAGCTCAGCATCATCGGCTCCGAGCGCATCGTCGACCGCTTGAGCGGCGAGCAGCTGCCGCGGATTTGCTGAGGCGGCTGGCAGGGATTATTTCTTGCGGCCGTCCGCGGGGTCGGCGAGAACGCCCGAGCAAAACCGCTTGGCAAATCACGGGCCGGCCGGCAGTTTAGTCGGTATTTTCATGGTCGTGCGAGAAACCCATGCCTGCAATAAACTCACTGTTCGAAACCGAGGGATGGCCGGTCGACGCCAGGTCTGAACCATGAAATCTAGTTTCATCGCTTATGTGGATGAGTCCGGTGACGAGGGCTTCGTCTTCAACGCCGACGGGAGCGGCAGTTCTCGTTGGTTTGTGCTGTCGGCCGTCGTGATCCGCCAGACCAACGATCTGCAGATGGTCTCTTGCCTGAAGGAAGTTCGCACCGTTTTGAAGAAAGACCTGAAGGCACCGTTGCATTTCGTGGAAATGAAGCATGAGCAACGCGTGCCCTACATCCGGCGGGTGGGAGAACTGCCCATCCGTACGGTGAGCGTGTTGGTATACAAGCCGCTCATCGCCGAACCGGAGAAATTTCAAAACACCAAATATCTCCTTTACCGCTATGCCACGCGCTTGTTGCTGGAGCGTGTATCGTGGCTGGCCCGTGATCAACGGCGGTCCGGCGAAGGCGATGGCTTCACCGAGGTAATTTTTTCCAATCGTAGCAATATGTCCTACGAGGACATTCGTTCCTATCTGCGTCTATTGCGCAAGCAATCGGAGGCCAATCCTAGTCAGGTGCAGATCGACCGCGCTGTGATCGATCCCGAGCGAATCAGCGCGGTGGATCACTCGAAACTGGCCGGATTGCAAGTGGCGGACGCGGTAGCGTCGGGTTTCCACTTTGCCCTCAAGGTAAATCGCTACGGCGAGACCGAAACGAGCTACCTGCAGCATCTGAGGAAGACGGTTTATCGTCACAAAGCAGCGGCATTGGGCTACGGATTAAAGCTCTGGCCCGAGGATTTCGCTACCGTGAAAGCAAAAGCCCCCGAGGTATTACATCTCGAGGGCTTTTGAAGCTGTAGGGTCCCAGGAACCGAGGATCCCACCCATTGCGGGCTGCCACTTGTGAAAGTGGCCTCTACATTTCCTGCGCTTACCCATGGCCAAGGTTTCGTCTTGATGCCCCGTTGTCAAGCCGCGGTTCGAGAGGGCAGTGTCCTAATTTGGCCCCGGGCTTGGGGTTTGACCCCAGCCGGACCAGCTTCAGCCTCATGAAATGGCGCTCGACATTACTTACCCCGCGATTGCCTCGACTTTCGGAGGTCACGTCGTGAAGGGAGGAACAGAGTCCCGAGCCTTTTTGGCTTGGTTTTTGGAGAACTATTGGCGTCTCGATGAGACGGAGGTTTTTGATGCAGTCTGCGATGGTTCCGGAGACAAGGGAGTGGACGGAGTTTACGTGAACCATCCATTGCAGCAGATCGACATTTTCCAAGTCACCGTAATTAAGGGCGCGGAGAAGACCTTGGGGGATTCCAAGCTAAAGGCATTTGCTGGCACTTTGGGCCAGTTCTCCAGCAAATCCAATGCAGAGCATTCCTTGCTCTCGGCCAATGCCGAACTTAAAGCCGTTGCGGAGCGAACCGACCTCGTGAAGTATTTGGATCAGGGCTACACCCTGCGCGGCGTTTTTGTCACGAATGGAGAGGCCGATATATCCGCCACGGGATACCTCAAGACGCAGCCTAAAATCATTTTATACGACGGGCTTCGCCTTCAATCCGAATATATCACGATCGACAAGACCGACCCCATTGCCAAGGAGGCGAACTTTGATATTTCATCGGTGCCCGTATTGTCGTTTCCCATTGGCCCGACGCTTCCTATGGTTGTCGCTCCCATCGCGGCAAGCGAGCTGGTGAAGATGGATGGCATCTCCAACGGCGAGTTGTTCGCGTGGAATGTCCGTCAATTTCTCGGGAAGGGAACCGAGGTAAACAAGTCTGTTTCCGAGAGCATCAAAAACGTTGATGAGCACAAATATTTCCCGGCCTTCCACAATGGCATCACCGTTTTGTGCAAGAAACTCGACCACACTAAGGAGCGAATCACGATTTCCGGCTATGCCGTCGTTAACGGCTGCCAAAGCATCAATAATCTGTATGTGAACCGGGGAAGCATCAGCCCGGACCTCCGAATCCTGACGAAATTTATCCAAGTGGAGCCGGATTCCCCTCTCGCGGCGAAGATTACCGACCACACGAACAATCAAAACGGGACCACTCAGCGGGATTTACAGTCAAACAGTGCCGTCCAGACGCGCCTGCAATCGGAGATTCACTCGAAGTATCCGGAATATCGCTACCGCATCAAACGTGGTGAGCATCCGGAGTGGTCGAAACCGGCCGTCATTGAAAACGAAATGCTGGCCCGGATCGCCCTAGCCTTTGACTTGGATAGGGCGGAAGCATGGTCGCAAAATTACCGACTATTTGATGACCTTCATTCGGAAATTTTCGGTCGCCCGAACATGGATGCCGCCCGGGCCGTTTTCATGTATGAGGCATACCTGTCGGTTCAGGATAAGCTGGCCCTGCTTAAAGATCAGAGTTTTGCCACCTATACGCTATCGCGGTGGCTCGTCATGTATCTGGTCCGAGAGGCGCTAAATACCGATAAGGTCGGGCGGAAACTGGTCGCGGACGCGAAAGCATTCTATGCTACCGCCGCCGAGCGCACAAAAACGAAGGATTGCGTGGCGTATGTCGCCCAGCGCCTTGTTCGTATTGTCGATGGGGAGGTGGAGCGCCGTAAGGCCGCTACCGGCTTCTGGGATTACAAGAAGGACCTGAAAAACAAGGAAGTTATCAGCCGGCTGCGGGCTGACATCATCTCGCGCTATCAGATCGTGATTGATGACGACCCCGCCAATTCGTTTGAGAACCGCTGGAACCCTAAGCCCGTTTTGCCGCCGTAATAATCGCGTTTCTGGCCCATTCTGTCGGCTTCTTCTCGGCTCTTTTGGCCGCTGCATCAATCGCTTCTCTTTCCTCAGAACTGAGCCGCAAGGAAAACACCCCTTTTGCTTCACCCTTTGGCAGCTTCGGCCTCCCCATCTTGGATTTCTTGGACATATTGTAATACGGATAAGTATTGACGTAACGAAACTATTCGTATTACGTTTAGTCAATCCTAATTACCGCCATGGCTGCGGGTGTCGTCACTTCGCAATGGACCGTTAGCAACCTAGTCGAAATGATTGAGGCATGAGCGAACGAATTTCCAGAATCGCGGAGGCCGTGCAGAAGATGCATTCATGCACTTCTGTCCGCCATGTCCAATCGGTGCCGACTAACGAGGTGTTCCAAGGGCAAACCGTCTGGCAAGGGGTTGTCGAGGTGTTCGACATTACCGGCCACCCAAAGGCGAAACGGGCATATGCTTGGGAGATTCCAGGCCCACCGCGCGATTGGGTGGCGGTCTTAGAAATTCCTCCCGTAAAATCTGCACAGACTGCTGTTCAAGCGTGGGTCGTTTCTGCTAGATGATAGGGGCGGATGCCCCATACCCCGACAAAGTTCATTCTGACGCCCCATGTAAAAAAACGCATGCTGGAGCGTAGATTTACAGAAGAGCAGGCAATTGACGCAATAAAGGCCCCAAACGGAAGGTGGAAGCAATACAAGGGAACACATGGAGGCTGGGTGCATCTCTTCCATAAGAAGCACGGTTCGGCAACATTGGCAGTTGCGGCAGAGATTGACAAAGGTGTATGTTATCTGGTCACAGGATACTGGAAATGAACAAACAGGACAGAAAGGGAATCATCCAAGTTGATTCAGCGGTATCACCAACCGTTGAATTAGACTCATCCGCCCATGCGGCCTACGTTCGCTTCTCAAACAACATTGTGGATCGCACGGTAGAAGTCACCAGTTGCGATTGCATCGTAACAGTCGATTTGGATTCGGATGGGAAAACAGTCGGCGTTGAGCTTGTGGGCGTCACGGAATTTGGAATTGAGCCGTTGCTGAGGAAAGCAGGCGTTAGGAATATCCCGCCATCGTATTCGCAAAATACGAGATACATCCCTGCTGCGTTGCAGGTCGCTTAGTTCCGCCGAGGGAATAGCACCGGCAACTTTGCGGGTAGCTGTTGGGCAATCCGGGTAAGCGGGCTAATGCGCTTCTTTCGGCTAATCCTAGGCATTGTGGGCGATTCCTGGCTGTCAGGCATGACCACGGCCTTAACCGGCCCCACCAAATCCCATGAGTCCAGCAAACGCACGGATTGACGCCGCCCCCTGGGCAGAATGCAACGGACGGTTGGCAGCTTATCCCTAACGCAAGACGCTTCCCCGGTCTGTGCCGAGTGCATCCCCTTGGCTTTGTAGTTCATACCCTCTGCCCTTGTGCCAAGTCAGCCCCGATTAAAGACTTGATTCAAATTAGGACACTGCCTTCGAGAGAAATCGCCTTCGAGAATGGTTGAATGTCGTGAAAGAGGGCACCGAACTCGCCAACTGGCCGTGCTTTTCTCCCATCGAATTCGATGGGATTCTCGGCCGAGCTATTTCACAGCACAGAAGACCTTCACACGACAGTGGTAACGGCGTCGGAGGCGATGGCGCGACTGCGGTAGCGGTAGTAGGCGGCGCAGGCGCCTTCGCTGCTGACCATCGGGGCGCCGAGCGGGTGCTCGGGGGTGCAACGGGTGCCGAAGGCGGGGCAGTCGTGCGGCTTCTTCACGCCGCGCATGATCTCGCCGCTGATGCACTCGGTGGCGCACGATTGGCCGGAGCTGGTGAGCTTGAAGCGGCGGGCGGCGTCGAACGCGGCGTAGCCGGGCCGCACGGCGAGGCCGCTGCGCGGGATGACGCCGATGCCGCGCCAGTCGCGGTCCGTGATCGCGAAGACCTGCTCGACGATTTTCCGCGCGTGGATGTTGCCCTCGGCGCGCACCGCGCGCGAGTAGGCGTTCTCCACCTCGGCGCGGCCGGCCTCGAGCTGCTGCACGCACATCAGGATGCCCTCGAGGATGTCGACCGGTTCGAAGCCGGTGATGATGATCGGCACGCCGTATTCCTTGGCGATGGGGCCGTATTCGCCGGTGCCCATGATGGTGCAGACGTGGCCGGCGGCGAGGAAGCCCTGCACGCGGTTGTCGGGCGAGCCGAGGATGGCGCGCATGGCGGGCGGCACGAGCACGTGCGAGGTGAGGATGGAAAAGTTGGTGACGTGCTGCGCGGCGGCGGCGAGCACCGACATGGCGTTGGCCGGCGCGGTGGTCTCGAAGCCCACGGCGAAGAACACGACCTGGCGCGCGGGGTTGTCGCGGGCGATGCCGACGGCGTCGAGCGGCGAGTAGACGATGCGCACGTCGGCGCCGCGGGCCTTGGCGGTGAGCAGGTCGATGGTGTTGCCCGGCACGCGGAGCATGTCGCCGAACGAGCAGAGGATGGCGCCGCGGTGCAGCGCGACTTCGACGGCTTGGTCGATGAGCTCGGCGCTGGTCACGCAGACGGGGCAGCCCGGGCCGTGCACGAGGGTGATGTGCTTCGGCAGCAGGTCATCGAGGCCGAACTTGACGATGGCGTGGGTCTGGCCGCCGCAGATCTCCATGATCGTCCACGGGCGCGTGGTGGCGCGCGCGATGGCGTCGGCCAGCTTCCGCACGAGCGCGACATCGCGGTATTCGTCGACGTATTTCATGGGGCGGGGGTGGGTGAATGAATGGTAGGGGCGCTTGCCCCCAAGCGCCCTGGGCCGTTGAGCACAACGGCCCCTACCGGGGGTATCTCCAGCCCGTCGAGTTCACCCATCTGCTGGAGGTAGCGGAAGGTTTCCGCGGCTTCCTGCGGGTCGACGGTGCTGATGGCGACACCGACGTGGACGAGCACGTAGTCGCCGACCTTGGCCTCGGGCGTGCAGGTGAGGCTGACGAGCTTGACGACGCCGGCGAAACTGACTTTGGCCGAGCGGAGGAGGGGATCGTCACCGACGATTTCGAGGACTTTACCGGGGACAGCGAGGCACATGGCGTGGAGGGGTTGAGGCTATGGGGGGGCGAGGGGCGAGAGGCTGGAGGCGAGAGGGCAGAGGTGGGAGGCGAGAGGGAGCGGTCGCTTCAGTTCTTTTTCCCGCAGTCGCAGAGGACGAGGATGAGCAGGGCGACGAGGATGGCTGGGATGACAAGGAGCGGAATCATGACGGAAGAGTGACGGTGGTGAGGTTCCAGAGCGCGGCGAGCGCCTGGCCCGCGGCGATGGAGTTGTCGTTGGGGGAAAGTTCGCGGTGGACGAGCACCTTGAAGCCCGCGGCGGTGAGCGCCTCGCTCGCGAGCGTGTGGAGCAGGGCGTTCTGGAAACAACCGCCAGTGAGCGCGACGGTGCCGGCGCCGGCCTGCCGGGCGACATCGACCATGGCCTGCGCCAGTCCGCGGTGGAACGCGGCGGCGAGCACGTCGGGATCGCCCTCGGCATGGAGCAGGCGCTCGATGGTGGGCTGCCAGTCGACATCGAGGATCGCACCGGGCGTGACCGCGGCCTTCACCTCGAAAGGCAATACGTCGGTGCTTCGCGCAGCGCGGGTGGCCGCGGCCTCGACGGCGATGGGCATCTGGCCCTCAAAAGTATTGCGCACGCCGAGACGGAGCAAGGCGCCCACGCCGTCGAACAACCGGCCGGCGCTGGAACACACCGGCGAGTTCAGGCTGTGCGTGAGCATCGTGTTGAGGTTGGCGGTGTCGTGCGGGGAAAGGCCGAAGCGGGCCGCGACTTTCGTGAACTGGCCGAACTCGTGCGCGAGGGCCAGGGCGACGCGGCGGGCGTCCTTCACCGCGGCCTCGCCGCCGACGAGCCGGAACGGCCGCAGCCGCGCGAAGCGTTCCGCACGGCCCTGGCCGAGCAGGAGAAACTCGCCGCCCCAGACGGTGCCGTCCTCGCCGTAGCCCGTGCCGTCCCAGGAAATACCGAGCACGCCCTCGGCCGGGTGATGGTTTTCCAACAGACAGGCCAGCACGTGCGCGAGGTGATGCTGCACCGCGAGGCGCGGCAGGCCGGAGCGGATGGCCGATTGCGTCGAAGTGTAGCCGGGGTGCTTGTCGTGCGCGATGAGGGCGAAGCGCGATTCGTAGAGCTCGCCGAGCATCTTGATGGTGCGCTCGAAGACTTGGTGGGTGGAAAGGTTTTCGAGGTCGCCGATGTGCGGGCTGAGCACGAGCTGCTCGCCCGAGGCGACCGCGATGGTGTTCTTCATCTGCCCGCCGAGGCAGAGCACCGAGCCGGGCAGCCGTCCCGGCAGATCGAGCGGCGCCGGGGCGTAGCCGCGTGCGCGGCGCAGGATGATCGGGTGGTTGTCCGCCGCCAGGCGCACCAGCGAGTCGTCCACCGGCCGGGCGATGATCCGGTCGTGCTCGAGGTAAAGGTCGGCGATGGCGAAGAGACGTTCGCGCGCCTCGTCGTTGTCGGTGCAGAGCGGTTCCTCGGAGAGATTGGCGCTGGTGGCGACGACAGGGCGGTCGAACTCGGCGAGCAGGAGCACGTGGAGCGGCGCGTAAGGTAGCAGGGCGCCGACCCACGGATTGCCGGGTGCGATGGAGTAGGCGAGCGGCCGGCCGGGTCGCTGGGGCAGAAGCACGATCGGTGCCTGCGGGGAGAGGAGGAGTTTTTCCGCGGCCGGGGAGGCGTCAGCGTATTCCTGCAGCATCTCGAGGTCGCGGAACATGACGGCGAGCGGCTTCTCTTCGCGGTGCTTGCGGTGGCGGAGCTCGGTGACGACGCGCTCGTTGGTGGCGTCGCACATGAGATGGTAGCCGCCCACGCCCTTGACGGCGAGAATGAGGCCGTCGTGCAGCGCGGTGGCCGCGAGCCGGATGGCGTCCTCGCGCCGGCCGAAGATGTTGCCGGCACTCTCGGTGAGCCGGAGCTGCGGTCCGCACACGGGGCAGGCGTTGGGCTCGGCGTGGAAGCGGCGGCTGGAGGGGTTCTCGTACTCGCGCTTGCACTCCGGGCACATGCGGAACGCCCGCATGGTCGTGCGCGGCCGGTCGTAGGGCAGGCTGTCGATGATCGAGTAGCGCGGGCCGCACTGGGTGCAGTTGATGAAAGGGTAGTGGAAGCGGCGGTCGTGCGGGTCGAGCAACTCGCGGCGGCAGTCCGCGCAGAGCGCGAGATCGGCGGGCGTCGCGGCGGTGACGGCGGAGCCGCGGAGCTTGCTCGAGAGAATGACGAAGTCGCCGCCGACGGGTTGGTCGACCGGTTGCGGGGCGAGGCGCCGGACCTCGATGACGTGAGCGGCAGGCGGGGCCTCGTGCTCGAGCGCGGAGACGAGGGCGTCGATCTGCAAGGTGTCGCCCGCGGCGCGGATGAGGACGCCCTGCGGGTCGTTGAGCACCCAGCCGTGCACCCCGAGTTTGCTCGCCGTGCGATGCACGAACGGCCGGAAGCCCACGCCCTGCACGGTGCCGCGCACGCGGAGCATCACGTCGGTGGCCGGAAGGGGAGGAGGCATGGCGGGGAGCGCCCCGGGGGCGCGGTCAGGAGTTGGGCAGGAGCGAGCGCAGGAAGTCGTACCATTCCGGCAGACCCTCGCCGGAGCGGGAAGAGAGCTGGATGATGCGGGCCTGCGGGGCGATGCGGCGGATGTTTTCCACCGCCACATCGCGCTTGAAGCCGAGGGCGTCGGCCACGTCGACCTTGGTGAGGAGGACGAGATGGGCGGACTTGAAGATGGGCGGATACTTGAGCGGTTTGTCCTCGCCCTCCGTCGTGGAGAGGAGCACGACGCGCACCTGCTCGCCGAGGTCGAACGACGCGGGGCAGACGAGGTTGCCGACGTTCTCGATGAAGAGCACGCGGACGCCGTCGAGGTCGATGGACTCCGCGGCGCGCGCGATCATGGCGGCGTCGAGGTGGCAGACCGTGCCGGTGGTGATCTGGGCGACGGGCGCGTGCGGCCGGCTGAGGCGGCGGCCGTCGTTGTCGGTCTCGAGGTCGCCGACGAGCACGGCGCATCTGGTCTGCCGGCCGAACTCGTCGAGCGTGCGCTCGAGCAGCGTGGTCTTGCCGGCGCCGGGGGAGGAGACGAGGTTGAGCGCGGCGAGGCCGCGGCCGAGGAAGTAGCCGCGGTTGCGCTCGGCAAGGATGTCGTTCTTCTCGAGCAGCGGGATGCTGACATCGACGGCGCGGACGGCGACTTCGCCCTGCGGGCTGGCCGAGAGCGCGGCGTTGATTTCGGCGGAAAGCGGCGCGGAGAGCGCGCGGGTGGAGCGCGCGGCGGCGCCACTGAGGAGGTTGATGCGGACGCCCTCGGGGGTTTCCGGGATCAGCGTGGAGGGGGTGGGGTTCATGGCGTGGATTTGGGATCTCAGGTGAATTCGATGCGGCTGAGCTCGAGTTCGCGGCCGGCACGGACTTCGCCTGAGAAGTCGCCGCACCGGGGGCAGCGGAAAATGAAACCGCGCGCGGCGACGAAATCCTCGGCGCAGCTGCGGCAGTGCACGCGGGCGGGGACGTTCTCGATGTCGAGCCGCGCGCCGGCGGCGATGGTGTCGCGGGCGAGGGCGTCGAAGGCGAAGCGGAGCGACTCGGGCTCGACGCCCGAGATGGCGCCGACGCGCAGGACGATGCGCTCCACCCGTTGCGCGTGTTGCGCCTGAGCCTCGCGCCGGACGGCGTCGAGGGCCGACTCCATGATGCCGACCTCGTGCATACGCGGCATTAAACACCCGGACAACCCCGCGCGTCGAGTGCGCAGCGAAATTCCGCCAATCGGTGCGCAGTGATTACCAAGGGACGCATATCCGTAATGACTCCCATTAGGATAACCTGCAAACGCCCCGAAAGGACATGCAGCATTCAACCCCAACGCGCGGTTACTAGGTCCACGCCCCGGCGGCCCGCCCCAACCCCATGGCTACGGAAATCGAGACTCCTCAAACTCAGCGCAAGGAAGAGACAATCTACGAACGCATGATGGCCCGCGGCGTGACCCGCCGTGAGTTCCTGTCGTTCTGCGCCTGGATGGGCGCCTGTATCGGACTCGAGAAATCAGCGATCGCGCAGATGGCGCAGGCCCTCGAGACCAAGAAACGAATCCCCGTGGTCTGGCTGCATTTCCAGGAATGCACCTGCTGCAGCGAGTCGTTCATCCGCAGCTCGCACCCGATCGTGGCGGACATCCTGCTCGACAAGGTTTCGCTCGATTACACCGAGACGCTGCTCGCGGCCTCCGGCCACCAGGCGGAGAAGTGCCTGCAGGACACCATCACCAAGTACAAGGGCGAGTACCTCCTCTGCATCGAGGGCTCCGTGCCGATGGGAGATGACGGCATCTATTGCTGCATCGGCGGCAAGACCGCCAAGCAGATCGCCGAGGAAGTCGCCAAGGACGCCAAGGCCATCGTCGCCTGGGGCAACTGCGCGTGCTCCGGCTGCGTGCAGGCCGCCAAGCCCAACCCGACCAGCGCGACGCCCATCCACCGCGTGCTCGCCGGCAAGCCCATCGTCAACGTCCAGGGCTGCCCGCCGATCGCCGAGGTCATGGCCGGCGTGCTCGTGCACCTGCTGACCTTCGACCGCATCCCGCAACTCGACTCGCTCGGCCGCCCGAAGGCCTTCTACTCGCGCCGCGTGCACGACACGTGCTACCGCCGGCCGAACTACGACGCGGGCCTGTTCGTCGAGAGCTTCGACGACGAGAACGCGCGCAAGGGCTACTGCCTCTACAAGGTCGGCTGCCGCGGCCCGTCCACCTACAACTCCTGCGGCACGATCCGCTGGAACGGCGGCGTGAGCTTCCCGATCCAGGCGGGCCACCCCTGCATCGGCTGCTCCGAGGCGAACTTCTGGGACAACGGGCCGTTCTACCAACGCCTGCCCAACTTCCCGGGCTTCGGCATCGAAGCGACGGCCGACAAGATCGGCGTGGCCGCGGCGGTCGTCGCCACGGCGGGCCTGGTCGGGCACGCGGTGCTGACGTCGGTCCGCAAGCGCGAAATCATCAACGAAAAGAGGCCGAGCAAGCCGAGTCCGGCAATGGCAACGGCAACCGCAAATCCTAAACCCACGGAGTGCCATCATGAGCAATCGAATCGTAGTTGATCCTGTTACCCGTATTGAAGGCCACCTCCGGATCGAGGCGGAAATCAAGGACGGCAAAATCGTCGATGCCTGGAGCGCCGGCACCATGGTGCGCGGCCTCGAGATCATCCTCCGCGGGCGCGACCCGCGCGACGCCTGGGCGTTCACCGAGCGCGTCTGCGGCGTGTGCACCACCGTGCACGCGCTCGCCTCCGTGCGCTCCGTCGAGGACGCCGTGGGCATCACCATCCCGCCGAACGCAGAGCTGATCCGCAACATCATGTTCTGCTCGCAATACATCCATGACCACGTCGTGCATTTCTACCATCTGCACGCGCTGGACTGGGTGGACGTCGTCAGCGCACTCAAGGCCGACCCCGTGGCGACCTCGAAGCTCGCGCAGAGCGTGTCGAAGTGGCCGAAGAGTTCGCCCGGTTACTTCAGCGAGCTGCAGAAGCGCCTCACGAAGTTCGTCGAGAGCGGCCAGCTGGGCATCTTCGCCAACGGCTACTGGGGCCACCCGGCCTTCAAGCTTCCGCCCGAGGCCAACCTCATGGCGGTCGCGCACTACCTCGAAGCCCTCGAGTGGCAGAAGGAGATCGTGAAAGTCCATACGATCTTCGGCGGCAAGAACCCGCACCCGAACTATCTCGTGGGCGGCGTGCCGTGCGCCATCAACATCGACGAGGCCAACGCCCTCAACGCCGAGCGGCTCGCCTACGTGGCCGACCTGCTCAAACGCGGCCAGGAATTCGTCGAGCAGGTCTATCTGCCCGATGTGCTCGCCGTCGCGCCGTTCTACCTCGATTGGACGGGCATCGGCGGCGGCTTGGAAAATTATCTCGCTTACGGCGACCTGCCGACGAACGGCTTCGCCGACGTGGCGCGCTACAAGTTTCCCCGCGGCGCCATCCTCGGCCGCAACCTCTCCGAGGTGCACGCCGTCGATCCGAAGGACGACACCGGCATCCAGGAGTTCATCGACCACTCGTGGTATGAGTACGCGGGCGCCGGCGGTCTGCACCCGTGGAAGGGCGAGACCAACCTCAAGTATTCCGGTCCGAAGCCGCCCTACGAGCACCTCGACGTCGACGCCAAGTACAGCTGGCTCAAGACGCCGCGCTGGAAGGGCCACGCGATGGAGGTCGGCCCGCTGTCGCGCATGCTCGTCGGCTACGCCGCGGGCAACCACGACATCAAGGAAGTCGTCACCGAGGCGCTCGGCGCGCTCAACGCGCCGGCGACCATCCTGTTCTCGACGCTCGGCCGCACGGCGGCCCGCGCGCTCGAATCGCGCCTCGCGGCCCGCTGGGGCATCGAGTTCCTCGACCAGCTGCTGGCCAACATCAAGGCCGGCGACACCCGCACGTTCAACCGTGAGAAGTGGGAGCCGTCGAGCTGGCCGGCCGAGTGCAAGGGCGTCGGCACGACCGAAGCCCCGCGCGGCGCGCTCGCGCACTGGATCGTCATCAAGGACCAGAAAATCGCCAACTACCAGCTGGTGGTCCCGAGCACCTGGAACGCCTCGCCGCGCGACGGCCAGGGCCAGCGCTCCGCCTACGAGGCCTCCCTCATCGGCACGCCGGTGCACGATCCCGAGCAGCCGCTCGAGATCATCCGCACGATCCACTCCTTCGACCCGTGCCTGGCGTGCGCCGTCCACCTCTACGAGGACAAGAAGGAAATCGCGCGCCACGAACTGTTGGTCAACTGAACCCCGGAGGTCATCATGAATGCCTCGCACGATTACCAACGGGTCTACGTGTGGCAGCAGCCCGTGCGCTGGTTCCACTGGATCAACGCGCTTTGCATCACGGCCCTCGCCGTCACCGGCTACCTGATCGCGCACCCGCCCGGGGTCCTCAACTCGGGTGAAGCGTCGTTCAGCTACTGGTTCGGCAAGGTGCGCTTCATCCACTTCGTCGCCGCCTACGTGTTCGTCGCCAACTTCGCGTTCCGTCTCTACTGGTCGGTTGTCGGCAACAAATACGCCAGTTGGCGGAATTTCCTGCCGTTGACGGGCCGGCAGATCCGCCAGGTCTGGGACGTGCTCAAGGTCGACGTCTTCCAGTCGAGCGGCAAACCCGTGCACGTGCTCGGGCACAACTCCGTGGCGTATTTCACCTACTTCGGCACGGCGTTGCTGACGGTCTTCCAGATCGTCTCCGGCTTCGCCCTGTATGCGCCGACGAGCCAGTCGTGGTTCCCGCAGCTGTTCGTATGGATCGTGCCGCTGTTCGGCAGCGAGCAGAACCTGCGGCTCTTCCACTATGGCGTGATGTGGTTGTTTGGCGTGTTCACCTGCATCCACGTCTACCTCGCCGTCTACCACGACTATGTCGAGGGACATGGCGTGCTCTCCTCGATCATCGGCGGCTGGAAGTTCATGGAAAAGCACAAGATCACCGCCGAGGAAGCCACCGGCATGTCCGGCCTGCCCGGGCGCAATCCGGCTCCCGCGCCCGGCGCCAAGCCCAACCCCGCCCGTTAATCCCATGATCGGCCTGATCGACTCCACGCTGGTCGGTGAAGCCTCCGCAATCATCCCGCCGAGCACGGGCCGCGAGCGCGTGCTCGTGCTCGGAGTGGGCAACCTGCTCATGGGCGACGAGGGTGTCGGCATCCATGTGCTGCGGCAGCTGGAGCACGAGACGCCGGTCCCCGGCGCGCGCCTGCTCGACGGCGGCACGGGCGGCATCAACCTGCTGATCGAGTTCGAGGGCGTGCGCGACATCGTGCTCGTGGACGCCACCCGTGACGGCCAGCCGGCCGGCACCATCACCTTCCTTCAGCCGAGGCGCGTGGGCGAACTGCCGCGTGGGCTGGGCGCCCATGACTTCGGTCTGAAGGACCTTTTCGCGGCGACGGCGCTCATCGGGCCGCTGCCGAACATCCACCTCTACACCATCTCCGTCGAGGAGGTGAAGCCGATGTGCACCGAGCTGTCGCCCGCGGTGGCGGCCGCGGTGCCGGAGGTGGTGCACACGCTGCATGCGCTCGCGGCACGGCTCGCCGCGGGCTCCGCCTGATTCCCGCACCATGAACCCCGAATTCCACGCCTATACGCTCAGTGCGCCGCAACTCGGCGTGCTGCTGGCGAGTGTGGCGGGCGTTGCGATCGTGCACACGCTCGCCGGACCGGATCATTATATTCCGTTCATCGCGATGGCCCGCGCCCGCGGCTGGTCGCAGTGGCGGACGGCGGTCATCACGTTGCTGTGCGGAGTGGGGCACGTCGGCAGCTCGATCATCCTCGCGCTGGTCGGCGTGGTGTTCGGACTCGGACTGCAGCGCATCCAGTTCATCGAAGAGCTGCGCGGCAATATCGCCGCGTGGGCGCTGATCGCCTTTGGCGCGGTCTATCTCGCGTGGGGCCTGAAGCGCGCGCTGCGCAACCGCCCGCACAGCCACCATCACGCACACGAGGATGGCGCGGAACACGCTCATGCACATACGCACTCGACAGGGCATGCGCATGCTCATAGTTTCGGCCGACGGGCCACCACCACGCCTTGGGTCCTCTTCACTATTTTCGTCTTCGGCCCCTGCGAGCCGATGATTCCGCTCGTCATGTATCCGGCTGCCCAGGGCAGCTGGGCCAATACATGGCTCGTGGTGGTCGTGTTCAGCGTGCTCACGCTACTGTCGATGCTCGGCGTGGTGCTGCTCGGCCTGAGAGGGGTACGACTGATCCCGTTCGATCGTTTCGAGCGTTTCAGCCACGCTGCCGCCGGAGCGACGGTCATGATCGCCGGTTGCGCGATCGCGTTTCTCGGCTTGTGAGGGACGGGCGCGAACGAGCAAGCAGGGCGGCTCCCGCCGGCCTCCGCGCAGGACAATTCATCAGCCGCGTCTGCCGTGCCAAACGCCATAAGGCGGAGACGAAAGAGAAGTTAATAATCGGTCATGTTAGAACCTATTATGCGCACGGCTTATCGCTTTGCGCAAAAAACGCGCAACCTGTGCATACACCTCCGCAAGGCATGCGGAGTCGGTTTCGGGCCTCTCTGGCACACTCGGCACGCTGAAAAAGATTTTTCCGCAAGCAATCCCAACAACCAACAACCTGAAAACCAAACCCCCGCTTTTTCCCATGAGCTCGCATTCGCGTTGGAACAAAAGCCACCTAATCCTCGGAGGAGTCGCCGCGTGGGGACTTCTCCTTGTCGGTTGCGTCATGGCCGATCGGACCATCGTCGCACCACCGCAGATTGCGGGCGCGACTTACGTCGGCTCGAAGAAGTGCGCCGAGTGCCATGAGGACGTCACATCCAAGTTTCACGACGCCACGCATGCGAAACTGTTCGCTCCAGGCGGTAACGCCCAGGAGGTCGGTTGCGAGTCCTGCCACGGCGCTGGCTCGGTCCATGTGAAGGCGGGAGGAGGAGCCGGCACGATCGTCAACCCGGGCGGCTCGCCTGAGACTTGCTTCCAGTGCCACCTCGACAAGCGCGGCGAACTCAGCCTGCCGAACGCACATCCCGTGCTTGCGGGCAAGATGAGCTGCTCCGACTGTCATAGCGTCCACACGAGTGACGCGGTCGCCGAGGGTGGCACGAATTTCGCCGGCATCAATGCCACCTGCCTCAAGTGCCACGTCTCTCAAGGCGGTCCCTACGTGTTCGAACACGAGGCTTCCCGCGAGGGTTGTGTCACCTGCCACAACCCGCACGGTTCGCTCAACGCGAAGATGCTCAAGGCGCGCAATGCGAACTTGTGTCTCCAGTGCCACTTCCAGCAACAGACCTCTCCGGGCGTCATCCTGATTGGCGGACGCGACCACTCGTCATTCCTCACCCGTGGCACATGCTGGTCCGCCGGCTGCCACGAGGCGATTCACGGTTCCCATGTCAACTCTTCGCTCCGTTTTTAACCGCACCTCCAACTAGGACAAAGCGATGAACACATTTCTTACATCATCCACCATTCGTCGGTCCGTCGTGCTGGTCGGCGCGGGCCTCTGCGGTGTCGCCGGTTTGCTGGCGGCCGCCCCGAAAGAAGCTCCTCTCGAGAACTACATCGATATCTCCGCCGGCTACACATCCGACACCGGCAGCAAGCCCGCCCTCCAGAAGGCTCTCCAGAATAGAGCCGGCGGCTACGGCGGTATCGAGGGGCTTTACTATACCAAAGCCATCAACGACGAAACCACATTGGTGATCAAGGGTAAGGCCCTGGCCGGGGCGAACGACTACCTGTTCGATCTCTCCATCATCAAGGAGAACGGTGGCTACGTGAAGTTCGGCTACCGCGAGTTTCGCGTGTGGTTTGACGGCCTCGGCGGCTATCTCCCGTCGACAGGCTTCATCCGAAAGCTCCACGACGAGGATCTGGCCATTGATCGCGGCAACCTCTGGTTCGAGGCTGGTTATAGGGCCGAGGACAAGCCGGCCATTTCCCTGCGATACGATCTCTTTACTCGCAAGGGTACCAAGGACTCGACGTCCTGGGCTGACACCGGCCTAGCCGTCAACACGTCCAACCTGCGCGGTCTGCTTCCGACCTTCCTGAAGATCGACGAGAAGCGCCACCAGGTGGTCGCCGATGTCAGCAAGAAGGGCGAGAAGATCGGCTGGGCCCTCGGAGCCCGCGTCGACAAGGGGGAGTACACCAACGGACGCTATGAGCGCCGTCGTGCCGGTGAAAGCACCACGGATCGCAAGGTCACACACAAGGAAGGGCAGGACTATGATCTCTTCCAAGTCCGAGGTTCCTACGAGAACCAGATTCACGAGAATCTTCTGATCACGACCGCCGTTGCCCGCACGACGATCGACACCACGCTCAGCGGTAGCCGCATATACGGACAGGATTTCGACCCCGTGTACGACGCGGCCTACTTAAACCGCCAGCAGCGTGACGAGGGTTTCTTCGGCCTCCACGGAGAATCCGAGATGAAGCAGATCATCGGCACCATCAGCGCCCGCTACCAACCGAAGGAAACGGTTGTCATCGTTCCCAGCTTCCGCTTCGAGCAGATCGACTGGAGCAACAAGGTCGACTTCGAGGAGACCAACTTTGGTGGCGCTCCGGCCTTTGCTCCCATCAACGATGAGGTCGAGGCGGACAGCGAGAAGGATTGGAAAGTCTACGCCGAGAGCGTCGATGTCCGCTACACGGGTATCAAGAACGTTTCACTGAGCTTCAAGGGCGAGTGGACCAAGTCCGAAGGCGACCTGACCGAGGAGCGCATCCTCGAGCCTGGCACCGCCCTGCAAGTCATCTCGATCGACCGCGACACGAAGTTCGAGCGCAACACCCAGAAATACGCCGCCACGGCCAATTGGTATGCCAAGCCCGGCTCTACCGTCGCCGTGCAGTATTACTACAAGGTTCGCACGAATGATTTCCGATCCGTTCGCGACAACACCGTCAGTACCTCTGATCGCTATCCGGCCTACGTTGCCAATCAGGACTTCGAGACGAACGACTTCAACGTCCGTTTCAGCACCAAGCTTGGCGCGAACCTGCGTTCGGTCACCCGCTACGACTACCAGAAATCGACGATCACCACCCAGGACGTGGGCCTTTTGATGGCCGAGAGCGCAAACATGACCAGTCACATCTTCGCGGAGACCCTGACGTGGAATCCTTCCAACCGCTGGTATGTGCAGGGCGGTGTCAACTTGGTTTGGGACACCCTGACCACTCCGGCGGTGAAGGTTACCGGTGGTGCTGTCAATCTCGTCAAGAACAGCGATGCCAACTACACGAGCCTCAACCTCGGCAGCGGCTACGCCGTCGACGATCAGAGCGACCTCTTTGTGGATTACAGCCTCACGCAGTCGAAGGACAGCTTCGTCGACAATTCGAACCGCACCGTGGCCTTCGGCTCCGATATCAAGGTCCAGCAGGCGACCGTGACGTGGAACCGCCGGATCGATTACCGCACCTCGATCAGCCTCAAGTATGGCTACGCGAAAAGCGACAATGCCGTCTCCGGCGGCTACGCCGACTTCGAGGCACACATGATCTATGGTAAGGTTCAGTATCGCTTCTGAGCCGGGTTAATCCTAGATAGAGACCCTATCCTTCCAATGAAAATTACCACCAAGATTGCTGCTGCCGCGCTCGCGCTGGCCTTCACGGCGGGCATGTCCTATGCCGCCACCGCTGCGGAAAACTGGGAAAACAGCTGCGCCTCCTGCCACGGCGCGGATGGCAAGGCCCAGGGCAAGCAGGGCAGGAAGCTCAAGATCCGCGACTACACCGACGCCAAGGTGCAGGCCGAACTCAAGGACGAGGAGATGGTCAAGGCGATCCTCGACGGCGTGAAAGTCGACGGCAAGGAGCGCATGAAGGCGTTCGGCGAGGAGTACTCCGAGGCGGAAGCCAAGGATCTCGTCGCTTACATCCGCGGGCTCAAGGCCTGACGCCGCGCCCCTGCGGCTTTTCGAGCCGGCGCGAGCGCATCCCCGCTCCGCCGGCTTTGTATTGAGCCACTCCTCATCTCCGACCTGCCCCCGCCATGACGGAACCGCATTCGCACCCGCACCACCATGCGCCGCCCCTGAAGCCGCGCTCCAATTTCAACAACTGGATCAGCGCCTCCGGCGCGGTCCTCGCGGTCGGCGCGCTTTTCTCGTTCGCGCTGCTCGTGTGGATGGATTTCACCGAGGGGGACAAGAATCCCTACCTCGGCATCTTCACCTACATCGTCGCGCCCGGCTTCCTGATTTCCGGCATCGTCATCGCGTTCTTCGGCGCCTGGGCGCAGCGCCGCTGGGCGCTCAAGCACGCGGCCACCATGCCGGACAAATGGCGGCTGGATTTCTCCAACCCCGCGCAGCGCCATGTCCTGATCCTCTTCGGCTCCGGCGGCGTGGTGTTCCTCCTGCTCAGCGCCTTCGGCAGCTACCAGACCTACCATTACGCGGAGTCCACGCAGTTCTGCGGCCAGGTCTGCCACAGCGCGATGAACCCCGAGTTCAGCACCTACCAGCGCGGCGCTCACGCCCGCGTCGATTGTGTGGATTGCCACGTCGGCTCCGGCGCCACCGCCTTCATCAAGGCCAAGATCAACGGCACCCACCAGCTCATCGCCTACACGCTCGACAACTACAGCCGCCCCATCGACACGCCGGTCAAGAGCCTCCGCCCTGCGCGCGAGACCTGCGAGAAGTGCCACTGGCCCGAAAAATTCCACGGCAACATCGACATGACGTTCGACCATTACCTGTCGGACAAGAAGAACACCGCCGTCAGTGTCCGCCTGCTCATGCACGTGAACTCCGGCCGCCCCGGCAGCCCGCTCGCCGGCATCCACTGGCACGTCAATCCCGACACGAAGGTCGAGTATTACGCCGCCGACGAGGACCGGCAGGACATCGTCTGGATGCGCGTCACGACCAAGAAGGGCGGCAGCTCCCGCATCTACCGCAACGAGGAGTTCAAGGGCGAGCCGCCGGCCGCCGCCATCCGCGAGATGGATTGCATCGACTGCCACAACCGCCCCGCGCACGTCTTCCCGGCGGTCAACGAGGCCGTGGAGAAGTCGATGGCCCTCGGCACGCTCAGCACCAAGCTCCCCAACATCAAGCGCGTCGCCGTGCAGGCCATGCTCCAGAAGGACATCACCACCTCCGCGCAGGCCCAGCAGAAGATCGCCGAATTTCTCGGCGCCAAATACAAGGACAACGAGGAACTCCCGGCCACCGTCGCCGAGGTGCAGCGCATCTACGCCGCGAGCATCTTCCCCGAGCGCAAGGCCGACTGGCGCATCTACCCGAACAACATCGGCCACAAGGACTGGCCGGGCTGCTTCCGCTGCCATGACGACAAGCACAAGACCGCCGCCGGCGAGACCGTCCGCGCCAGCGACTGCACCTCGTGCCACTCGATCATCGCGCAGGGCAAGGCGGCCGAGCTCGCGACCATTTCCGCCAGCGGCATGGAGTTCAAGCACCCCGGCGGCGAGTACGACGAGGAGCTCAAGTGCGCCGACTGCCACAACGGCGGCATCCAGGGCAAATAGTCCCCTTCGCCGGGCCATAGTATTCCCGACCTGATCACGGCGCGGACGCTCCCAGTCCGCGCCGCGTTTGTTTTCCGGCGTCCGGCCCAAGATACGCCCAAGCCTCCGCAAACCCTGCGCAGCGCAGTTTTTGCTGTTCGGGCATACTCGGGCCACTGGGCAACATGAACGCGAATACCCCTCGCTCGCCTCAATCCTCGCCCGTGCCCCGCGAGGATGATGGTGTATTGCCCGCCGCCGCGCCGCCGGAATTCGCTCCAGGCGATCCCACCCAGCAAACGCAGCGCTTCCTCGAAGCGCGCCTGACCCGGCTTGAAAACTATCTCGGCTTCCGGCCGCTCGTCGCCACGGATGTCGACGCGATCCTGAGCGGCACACCGGCACCCAAGGCGCCGTTCGCCGCGCCGGAAGTGGCCGACGAGGGACTGGAGCGGGAAATCGGCGAGTTCTGGCTCGCGCGCGTGGGCGTGCTGGCGCTCAGCCTCGGCCTGGCCTTTCTCGTGGCGTATCCCTTGGAAGGATTGCCCGCCATCGTGTCGTGCCTGATCGGCTACGCGGCGGCTGCGGCGTTTTTCACGGCCGCGCACCGCTGGCGGCAAAGCCTGCCCGACACGGCGCGAATCCTCTTCGGCGGCGCGTTGTTCCTGCTCTATTTCGCGACGCTGCGGCTGCATTTCTTCTCCGCGCGTCCGGTGGTCGCGAGCTTCGGACTCGGGCTGGCGCTCGTGGTGCTGGTGAACGGGATCGAGTTCTACATCGCCGCCCGGCGGCGCAGCCAGGTCGTGGCCGGGCTGGTGCTCGGTCTCGGCTTCGCCACCGCCGTCGTGGCGGATGCCGCGTGGCTGCAACTCGGGTGCGTCGTCCTGCTCGCGGCCACGGTCTACGCGCTCGTGCGCCTGCGCGGCTGGCCGTGGCTCGGCCTGGTCGCGATCGCGCTGACCTATCTCTTCCATCTCGACTGGCTGCTCAATCACCCGCTGCTCGGGCGGGCGATGCACGGAGTCACGGCGCCGCAGGGCAACCTGGTGGCGCTGGCCGCCTACGCGGTGATCTTTGCCGCCCTCGGTTGCCGGCCGGAGGCGCCGCAGGATCACGTGGCCCTGCGCATCGGCCGGGCGCTGCTGATCAGTGGCGGCACCATGCTCATCGCGCTGATCAACGTGCAGCTGTTCCATGCCACGCAGCCGCCGTGGGTGGAGACCGCCGTGGCGGGCGCCATGCTGGCCGCGGCCATCGTTTACTGGTGGCATCACCAGAGCATTTTCACCACGTCGATCTTCGCCTGTGCGGGTTACCTGATGCTGAGCGTGGCGATCTTCCGGTATTTTCCCGCGCCGGACTTCTACGCTTGGCTGGCCTGGCAGAGCCTGCTGGTGGCGGTGACGGCGGTCTGGTTCCGCTCGAAGATCGTGATCGTCGCCAATCTGTTCATCTTCGGCGGCATTTACCTCGCGTACCTGTTGCTCGGCTCGGGTGCGGGTCCGGTCAACCTCAGCTTCGCGGTCGTCGCGCTGCTCACGGCGCGGGTGCTGAACTGGCAGAAGGACCGCCTGAGCCTGCACACGGAATTCATGCGCAACGTCTATCTGGGCGCGGCGAGCGTCGTCATCCCCTACGGCCTGTACCACACCGTGCCGAAGGGCTGGGTCAGCGTCTCCTGGCTGGTGACGGCGGGTCTGTATTTCGTCGCCAGCAGCGTGCTGCAGAGCCGCAAATACCGCTGGATGGGCATCGGCACCATTCTGGCGACGATCCTCTACGTATTCGTCGTCGATCTGGCCCGGTTGCCGCCGGCCTACCGCATCATGTCGTTCCTGGTGCTCGGCGTTGTGCTGCTCGGCATCTCCATCGCCTACACGGTGCAACGTCGCAAGGGCAGTACCGCGCCGCTGCAGGAGTAATACCAATCGCCCGTTGCATTTGGACTTTGGCGCGGCAGCAGCCGGTAGGGACGGACCGCCGGGCCGTCCGCGAATGTCCTTACGGCGTGCCCAGCGGTCGCGCCCTACCTCGTCGGACTTGGCCCAATAGTCTATTTCCTACGGGCGTTTGGTATAAGCAAGCGCAGGGTGGAAGATCCGTGGCGCGATGGGAGCCCGCGCCCGGCGAGTCTTCAACAGGCGTGGGATTTCCGGGGCATGGGATCAAACCTGCCCCTGTTTTCATCGCTGTAGGAGCCTGCTGGCAGGCGATTCAGCGCACGATCCGTCGGCGCGCGTTCCCTATCGCCTGCCAGCAGGCTCCTACAGCGTGGCCAAACCGGAGCGAGCCGAGGCCCGGGGTATCGGGCCCACGGTGAATAAAAGCAGAGAGTCGCCGGTTCCGGTCTCAGGTTTCGCAGCCGCAAGCCGGGCCGCAGCTGCTGCCGACCTCGCGGGTGCCGGGGTCGATGCCGGCGCCGAGGTGGTCCGCCAGATGGCAGAGCGTCTCGTAGTAAAGTTCGCGGTCGAGGCCGAGCGCCGCGGCGGCGAAGGCCTCGGCATCGTCGGCCGACGCGAATTCGCCGTAGTTCACCACGACGAGCTGGTAGAGCACGAGGTAGGGGACCATGGCCAGTTGCGTCATGTAGACGGGATGCACGTAGAGGGTGAATCCCTCCTCGGGAGACGCGCCCTTGGGCTCGGGAAATGCAAACTCGCCCGGTTGCAGGCCGGCGGCGTCGAACACGAGCGTGCAGGGGTAGCGGACACAGGCGCGGTCCTCGAGGAGGCGCTGGAGTTCGGCCCAGCCGATCTGCGGGCCGTATTTGGCGAAAATCTCCGCGCCCTTGGCGTCGACGTGGGCGGTGAGGGACTGCTTGGCGTGCTCGGCGGTCAGTTGCGTGGGCATGACGGCGCGGGGTCGAGGTTAGTGCGGAGCCGGGACGGGCTCGGGAGTGTCGTCCTCCTCGGTGTCCGGCTCGGGCAGGTTTTCGTTGGCCTTGGACAGCTTGCCCTGGAGGATCGGCACGGACATGCGGAGGAAGATGGTGTAGCAGAGCAGGCCGAACGCCCAGATGCCGAGGCAGACGAGGGTCTCGTTGAGGCTCGGGGTGTATTCGACGAGGGCGCCGAGCGGGGTGGGGATGAAGCCTGGGATGACGAGGCCCATGCCCTTCTCGATCCAGATGCCGACGATGCTGAGCACGCAGGCGACGTTGAGGTATTTCAAGCTGCGGCTGACCGGCAGCGAGAGGATGACCATGGCGATCAGGTTGAACGTGATCGCGGTCCAGATCCACGGCACGAGCGCGTGATGGCCGTGCAGGCCGAAGAAGAGGTATTTCGCCGAGGCGCCGTGCAGCGTGCCGGAGTAGAATTCCTTGAACACCTCGCAGACGAGCAGGAACACATTGATGATCATCGAAACCTGCACGATGCTGCGCAGCGTGAGCAGGGCCTTGTCCGTGATGTGATAATGCGTGACGCGGCGGATGATCTGCAGGGCGAGGATGATGATCGCCGGGCCGGCCGTGAAGGCCGAGGCGAGGAAGCGCGGACCGACGATCGAGGCGTTCCAGAACGGGCGGCCGCCGAGGCCGACGTAGAGGAAGGCGGTGACGGTGTGGATCGAGATGGCCCAGATGATGGCGGTGAAGACGAACGGGATGTAGAACCACTTGCCGGGCTTGCGGTCGTTGTAGCGGCAATAGAGCAGGTAGCCGCAGATGTGGACGTTCAGCAGCAGGTAGCCGTTGAGCACGATGACGTCCCAGCTGAGCATCGAGGCGGGAAAGTTCAGCTGCCCGATGCCGGGGATCAGGTGCCAGAAGCGGTCGGGCCGGCCGAGGTCGACGGTGACGAATGCGAGACACATGAGGATCGCGGCCACGGCGAGCAGTTCGCCGAAGATCACCAGATCGTGCAGCTCCTCGTTGTCGTAGATGTAGACGGGGATGACCATCATCACCGCCGCGGCGGCGACACCGACGAGGAAGGTGAAGTTGGCGATGTAGACGCCCCACGAGACCTCGTCGCTCATGCCGGTGACGATGAGGCCTTCGACGAGCTGCTTGCAGTAGGCGTTGAGACCGAGCAGGCAGAACGCCGTGAGGACGCCCATCCACGTGTAGTAGCGCCAGTCGCCGACGAAGGCGATGCGGACGCAGCGCCAGAGGAAGGTGAGATAGTCGCGGGAGGCCTGGATCATGGGGCGAAGGGGTCGGAAGTTGGCCGGCGGGGTGGCTTATTTCTCGAAGTAGTAGAAGAACCGGGGATTGGTGCCCATTTCCTCCTTCAACTGGATGAACACGCGCTTCTCGCGGAGGATGTAGGAAACCTCGCTCTCGGGATCGAGGATGTTGCCGAACTTGCGCGCGCCCACGGGACAGACCTCGAGGCAGGCCGGGTAGCGTCCGGCGCGGGTGCGCTGGATGCAGAAGTGGCATTTCTCCATCACGCCCTGCTTGCGCGGGCGGTTGCCGAGATAGGACATGTCGGGGTTCAGGCGCTCCTTCGGAATCTCGGGCTTGGTGAAATTGAAACGGCGCGCCCAGTACGGGCAGGCGGCTTCGCAGTAGCGGCAGCCGATGCACCAGTCGTAGTCGATGACGGTGATGCCGTCCTTCTCCTGCCACGTGGCGTGCACGGGGCAGACCTTCACGCAGGGCGGGTTGTGGCACTGCTGGCACTGCACCGGCATGTAGAAAAAGCCCTTCTCCGGCACCGACTCGGGCGCGTAGTTGTGGTCGGCCTTCTCGATGTCCATCGAGCCGTGCGGCAGCTTGAGCACGCGGATGTACTGGATCTCGGGGTTGCGCGACTGGTTGTTCTCGGCCACGCAGGCGTGCACGCATTTGCGGCAGCCGATGCAGCGGGTGAGGTTCAGGCAGTAGACGAACTCGACGCCGTCCATCGGCTTCAGGTCGCGCACATGCGGGCGGACGCCGTACTGGCGCTCGACCTGGTTTTCGATGCGCTTGAGGACCTTCGCCATGTCGTCCGGCGTCATCTCCTTGTAGTATTTCTGCATGAACTCCTCGACGGAGGAGAATTCGCCCAGCTCGCGCAGGGGCGCCAGGCTGGCGGCGAGCGCGCTGAGTCCCGCGAAGGCGGCGGTGGAGCGGAGGAAACTGCGCCGGTTCATCTGCCGGTTGGTGGGGCCGGCGGCGGCGAGGGGAGTCTGGTCGGGGAGGGGCATCTCAGTGCGTGGTTGCTGATTTTGCGGACTCGGCGGAAGCACGGAGCGGATGCGGCGCAGGCGCCGGCTGGCGGGTGGGGATGCGCGGCGAGTGCGGATTGTGGCAGTTCACGCAGTCGAGCCGGCGGAATTCCCCCAGCGAGTGGTTCCAGTAGCCGTTCATGCGGCCGTGCACGCCGGCCTCCCAGTCGCGGTAGTTCGGGCCGTGGCAGCTGCCGCAGAGCCGCGAGCTCTCGGCGAATTTCAGCTCCTTGCCGTCGCGGGTGGAGAACGTGACGAGGTTGGCCTCGTTGTGGCAGTTGAAGCAGAGATTGTTCCGGTCGTGCGAGCCGTGCCCCATCTTGATGGTCTCGTGCTCCTCCGGGACGATCAGGTTGTGCTTGTCGTCGAAGCGGAGCGGGGGCGGATTCTTCTTCTCGTGGCAGACGTAGCAATCGAAGTCCGAGAGGTCCTCCTTGGCGCGCACGAGGTCGGCGTAGGAGCGCCGCCAGGCCGTCTGCTCGAGGAACGACGGGTCGACGAGCGGGATGGCCGGGCGTTCGACCGACCGGCCCCAGATGTTCGCCAGCATGGCTGCGCCGAGCAGCACGAACCCGAAGATGACACCCAGGAGAACCCAATTGGTTTTCCGCACGGCCGGTTCCTGGGGCTGCTTCGGAACGTAGCTCATGGCGTGGAGGGAGCTGAGGGTTGATTACTTCTTCAAGGAGCGCACGTGGGCCACCAGGGCCGTGATCTCGTCATCCGAGAGGCCCTCGACGGGCTTCATCGTGGTCTTGCCGTTCTTGTCCTTGATGCCTTCCTTGATCGCCTTGGTCGCGTCCTCATCGGTGAAGGCGGCTTGGAAGGCGGCGTCGGTGAGGTCCTTGATCTTGAGTTTCTTCCCCATCTTCGTGTCGCCCCGTCCATCGGCGCCGTGGCAGCTCTGGCAGTTGTTTTCCCAGTTGGCGGCGACATCGGCGGCATACGCGCCCGTGACAAGCACGAGGCTGGCGGCAAGGAGAGGAATACGGATGTTTTTCATGGAGGAGTAGGTTTTGGGGAGTGCGCCTAGCATCGGTTATTTGGCTGTGAGCGACTACCGGGGACTTGTCCAAGGCTGTGCATTTCTTGGCTGCGCATATTCTGCGGCCCCGACGGCGCGCTGCACACAAGGGATGCCCACCCCTGCGCAAGCAGTGCGTTGCTTCGCTACGGCAAGCGGCGCATAATGCGAATCGAGGAAAAGCATGAACGCGGACACCCATCATCCGATCCGGCCGGCCCGCGCGGCTTTGACCCTGTTTCTGTTCGCTGCGACCGTGCTGCCCGCCGCGGTCGCCACTCCCGCTCCGGCCAAACCGCCGCCGGCTGTGCCCAGCAGCGAGTGCATGGATTGCCACGAGGCCGAGTTCAAGGCCCGCAAGAAAGGCCAGCCGAAGGAATGGGTGGGCGTGCGCCCGGAGGCCTTCGCCAAGTCCGCCCACGGCGCGCTCAATTGCGTCGATTGCCACAACAGCCTCACCGAGACGCCGCACGAGTCGAAGCTGCCGAAAGTCGACTGCGTCCGCTGTCACGAGCCGGCGGTCGCGCAGTTCCAGCTCAGCATCCACGGTGCGCCGCGCGCCGACGGCAAGCCGCCCGCCGCCACCTGCGCCACCTGCCACGGCGCCAACACCCACGAGCTGCTCCCGGCCAAGCACATCGATTCGCCGGTCTCCAAGTTCAACCTGCTGCCGACCTGCGCCACGTGCCACGACGACGAGAAGAGGGCCCACGAGCTCGGGCTCACGAAGCACGATGCGGTGAAACATTTTCGCGACAGCATCCACGGCCAGGGCCTCTACAAGATGGGCCTCAACGTCGCTCCGTCGTGCAATGATTGCCACGGCGTGCACGACATCCGCGCCCTCAAGGACGCCGCCGCCCACACCAGCAAGGCCAACCTCTCCGCCACCTGCACCACGTGCCACGTCGGCGTCGAGAAGACCTATCTCGCCAGCGTGCACGGCGAAGTGCTCGCCAAGCAGCCGGACAAGGCGCCCGTGTGCACCGACTGCCACACCGCGCACGACATCGAGCGGCCCAGCAGCGCGCACTTCAAGGCCACCAGCGACCAGCTTTGCGGCAAGTGCCACGAGGGCCGTTTGGAAAACTACCATGAGACCTATCACGGCAAGGCCATCGCACTGAACCGCGCCGGCAACGCGCCCGCCGTCGCCGCCTGCTACGACTGCCACGGCCACCACGATGTCTTCAAGTCGAGCGACCAGCGCTCGCGCCTGCACTCGGCCAACATCGTCAAGACCTGCGGCGAGTGCCACGACGGGGCCAATGCCGCCTTCACGCAATACCAGCCGCACGCCGACCCGTCGGACGGGAAGAATTACCCGCTGCTGCACAAGGTCTACCTGTTCATGACCACGCTGCTGATCGGCGTGTTCGTGTTCTTCACGCTGCACACCGGCTTCTGGGTCGGCCGCATGGCGCTGAATTATTCCAAGGACCCCGCGGCGTTCCGCGCCGCACGTGCCGCCGCCCATCACGATCCGGAGACCTACCGGCGCTTCAATCCCTTCGAGCGATTCCTGCACATGCTCGTCGTCACGAGTTTCATGGCGCTCGTCATCACCGGCATGCCGCTGAAGTTCTACTACGCCGGCTGGGCCAAGGTGCTCTTCAACCTGCTGGGCGGCCCCGAGTCGGCGCGCATCCTGCACCACCTCGCGGCCATCGTGACCTTCGGCTACTTTGCGCTGCACCTCGGCAGCCTCGCGATCGGCTTCTGGAAGAACCGCCGGGCGGTGAACGATCCCGTCACGGGCAGGTTCTCACTCAGGCGCGTCTGGAGCGCACTCTTCGGGCCCGACTCGATGTCGCCGTCCTTCCAGGATTTCCGCGACCTCTGGGCGCACGGCAAATGGTTCTTCGGGCGCGGCGAGAAACCGCAATGGGACCGCTGGACCTACTGGGAGCGCTTCGACTACCTCGCGGTTTTCTGGGGCGTGGCCATGATCGGTGTGTCCGGCCTCGTGCTCTGGTTCCCGGTGGTCTTCACGAAGCTGCTGCCCGGCTGGCTCATCAACATCGCCTTCGTCATCCACTCCGACGAGGCGCTGCTCGCCGCGGGCTTCATCTTCGCATTTCACTTCTTCAACACCCATTTCCGGATCGACCGCTTCCCGATGGATACGGTCATCTTCTCCGGTCACATCACGAAGACCGAGATGCTGCAGGAGCGGAAGAAGTGGTACGACCGGCTCGTCGCCAGCGGCAAGCTCGACCAGCATCGCGTGCTGCATAGCGACTGGGAGAGCCGCAAGCCGCTCTTCAAGGCGCTCGGGTTCACGTTCCTCTTCATCGGCGTATGCATCCTCGCGCTGATGGTTTACGCCCTGCTGTCCCGCCTCGGCCATTAGCCCGGCGGGATGAGCGGCTCCCGTCCTGCCACCGCATGATTCACTCCACTTTTATCGACTCGGCGCTCATCCGGATCTTCCGGTTCCGGACGCGTGGTTTTTTGCGGATGGCGGAGTCGGATGGCGCGGTCCCGCCGGTGCCGCGCGAGGGCGGCTGCTACCTCTACGTGCACATCCCGTTCTGCGAGGTGCTGTGTCCGTTCTGTTCGTTTCACCGCGTGCAACACTGCCACGAGGCGGCGGTCCGCTACTTCGCCGCGCTGCGCGCCGAGATCTGGCATTACCAGCACGCGGGCTTCAAATTCGACGGCGTCTACTTCGGCGGTGGCACGCCCACCACCGAGCCGGACGAACTGATCGAGACCATCGGGCTGGTGAAGCGGCTGTTCGGTGTGCGCGAGATCTCGGTCGAGACCAACCCGAAGGACCTGCAGCCCGCGCTGCTCGGGCGCCTGCGCGAGGCGGGCGTGACGCGGCTGTCCGTCGGGGTGCAGAGCTTCGACGACACGCTCCTGCGCGAGATGGAGCGCTACGAGAAATACGGCAGCGGCGCCGACACCGCGGAGCGCATCCGGGCGGCGGCGGGGATGTTTCCGACGCTCAACGTCGATCTGATCTTCAACCAGGCGCACCAGACCTTGGAGTCGTTCGAGCGCGACCTCGACCTCTTCCGGTCGCTCGGCGCGAACCAAGTGTCCTGTTACCCGCTGATGACGGCGCCGAGTGTGGCGCGCCGGATGGAGGGCGCGATGGGCGCGCCGGACCGCGGGCGGCTGCGGCAGTTCTTCCGGATCATTTTAAGGAAACTGCAGCCGGACTTCACGGCATCGTCGGCCTGGTGCTTCACCAAGCGCGGGCAGGGTAGCGACGAATACATCGTCGCGTCGGAGAACTACGTCGGCGTGGGCAGCGGCGCCTTCAGCTATCTGGACGGCACGCTCTACGCGACGAGCTTTTCGCTCGCGGCCTACGAGGAGCGCATCGCGCAAGGCCGCACCGGCATCGTGACCAGCCACCGGTTGAGCGAAGGCGACCGCATGCGGTATGCGCTGCTCGTGCGGATGTTCGGCCTCGGCCTGGACCGCGAGTGGGCGCGCCGCCGGCACGGCCGGAAGTTCTTCTGGCGGCTCTGGGGCGAGCTGCGGACGCTCGAGCTGCTCGGCGCCGCCCGGCGCAACGCGCGCGGCTGGGTGCTGACCGAGGACGGCATGTATTGGCTGATGCTGATGATGTCGGAGTTCTTAGAGTCGGTGAACGGCTACCGCGACGCCATGCGGGCGCATGTGCACGAGGAGCTGGAAGCCTACGGCAAACCGGCGCCCAGCCAGACCGAGCCTCACCCGGTGCCCATGGGCGTGACTTGCATGGAAAGCCCAGCTCCTGCTGGACCGCGGCTCACGAGGACGTGAGCCCTCCACGCTTCAGGAAGGCGAGAGCAGCGGCGGTCTATGACCGCCGACGAGCCTCGGACCACGCTCTCGGCGGTCACAGACCACCGCCGTCCCACAAGAACTCGTTTCGGTCCTCCTTTGCATGTCATCCTGAGCGAAGCGAAGGATCCGCGTGCTCGGGCGCGATGCAGGATTCGCACGCGTGGATTCTTCGCTGCGCTCAGAATGACAGGATACGAAGTTGGCGCCGGAAGTCGGGTGCGCTGTGGGATGTCTGTGGTCATAGACCGCCGCTACAGCAGACGTGCGGTTGATTCAGTAGGGCTCGACCTTGCGTCGAGCCTGGGCAAAGTCGCAACCGAAGTCAGAGTGGAATCACGCCGCCGCCGGCGCGCCGCGGAAGCTTTTCCACTTTTCCAGAGGGATAAGCGAGAGTGCGATGATGAGCAGTTGCGAGGCGACGAAGCCGATCAGCCAGTAGAAGGCGGCTTCCATGAAGCCGTAGCTGTGCAGGCCGACGCCGAGCATGTTCGTGCCGAACCAGCTCCAGCTCGTGACGATGTTGCCGAAGACGGCCATGGCCATGAGCCCGCGGGCGCGGACGACGCCGCCCCAGCGCGCGTGGAGGATGACGGCGTTCCAGATGACGATGATCAGCGCGCCGTTCTCCTTCGGGTCCCAGCCCCAGAAGCGACCCCAGGATTGGTCGGCCCAGATGCCGCCGAGCACGGTGCCGATGAGGCTGAACAGCGTGGCGAAGCACACGATGCCGTAGACCATGCGGGTGAGCGCGTCGGCCGTGGCCTGGTCGAGCGAGCGGGTGAACACGCCGCGGAAGATGTAGATGATGGCGAGGAAGCCGGCGAGGTAGGTCGCCGAGTAGCCGATCGTCACGGTCACGACGTGCGTCGCCAGCCAGAAGTTCGAGTCGAGCACGGCGCGCATCATCTCCAGCGTGTCGCCGCCGAGCGAAAGATGATGGGCGATGAGCAGCGTGGCGAAGCCCACCGCGCCGCCGGCGGTGCTGCCGACGCCGTTCTTGTAGATCTGCTCGAGCACGAGACAGAGCAACACCGTGCCCCAGCCGATGAAGAGGGCGGAGGAGTAGAGATTGGTGACCGGCGGCCGCGATTCGAGCCACATGCGGGTGGCGATGCCGGCGGTGGTGGCGACCCAGGCGAGCGCGAGCAGCCAGAAGGCGCCGCGGCCGAGCTCCTGCGGCCACTTGAGCCAGGAGAACACCGCGAGCAGGAACGCCAGCACGTAGAGCGTCATGCTGCTGTAGAAGGGCTGCGCGGCGTTGAAGCGGGCCTCGACGTCGCTCTTCTGCATCTGCGGCGCGAAGCGCTTCGCGAGCTGGTCGTGCAGGCTGAGCGTGAGGCGGTTGAACTCCGCGGAGTCGCCGTTGCGCCAGGCATGGCCGAGCTTGGCGTAGTCCATGACGGTTTCGTTGACCTTGGCCGAGCCGAACGCGTCGAGCAGCGCCGTGCCGGCCGGGCGCCAGTGCGTGGCGTCGGTGTCGTCCGCGGCGGGCGGCACCATGCGGAGGTAGGCGAGCTGCTCCATGTAGGTGAAGCGGTCGGCCATCTCTTTCATCACCTTCACGGCCTCCTCGCTGTAAGGCTGGCCCTTTTGCTTGGCGAGGATGGAGCTGATGCCGGTGGGCAGGGCTTTTTCAAACTGCTGGAGCTCGGTGAGGAAATCCGGCGAATCGGGCATCTGCACGCTGGTCTTGACCTGCAGGTAGAGCACGACGCGGTCGCGCACGGTGATGACCTGCTTCTGGAATGGCGTGCGAAGCTGCGGCTCGACGCCGTCGGCGAGGCGGGCCTGCTTGTCGATCTCGGGGAGCTTCTCGCGGAGCTGGGCGTAGGAGAAGCGCTTGCCGCCGTCGCCCTCCTCGGGTTTCACGCTGAGCAGGTCGAGCACCTCGTGGTTCTCGATGAGGATGGTGCGGTAGGTGTCGGCCTTGGCGGGGGCGAAGAGCACGTCGGCCAGCCATTCGGCCGGCGTGAGGCTGCGGCGGTCGGGCGTGACGACGCGCTGGCGGCCCTGCATGGTGAGCAGGGAGGTGCGGGCGACGGTGTCGAGCGGCTTGATGCGGCCGTTGACGAGCACCGGCACGCGGGCGAGGTCGTTCAACCGGAAGGCGGTCTTGTCGCGCTGCGGCGCGAGCGTCGAGCCGAGGTAGGCGACGCCGAGCAGCAGGAGGGCGAGGGGAAGGTACTTTTTCATGCGGCGTGGGCGGCGGAGCGTTTGCGGATAAAGCCGGCGAGGGTGAGGCTGAACTGGATGACGAGACCGAGGCCCATCATGATGCAGGCGACGTAGGGGAGCTGCCAGCTGGGGTTGCGCACGACCTGGAGGATCGTCACGCGGTCGTTGCTCTCAAAGCCGGCCTGGTAGAAGGTCAGGCCGCCGTAGCGCAACGGGTTGTTCATGAAGATGAGGACTTCGCGGTCATCCTTGCCGTCGTCGCTTTTCACGCGGACGCGGCTGGAGAAATTCTTCGGGATCTCGGTGCCGGGGTACTTGTCGTGGCTGAACTTGAGCAGCGTGAGCGTGTAGGGCTTGTAGTAGCGCGTGAAGCGCAGGGCGATTTCCCAGGTGCGGCCGTCGAAGCTGAAGGTCTGCGGCATGCCGATCTGCGGCGAGACGATCCAGGTGCCGAGCGGGCCCTGCGGTCCGGTGATCTCGATCAGCGCACCGGGCAGGTTGCGCTCGTCCTGCTTGTAGGTCAGCGGGGCGGGCAGCATCGTCACGCGCGCGCCGATGCCGGAGTTGGCGGCGGCCGCGGCGCCGAGCGCCGGGTCGCGCATGGTGAGGCTGGCGTTCGGATAATACTCCTTCACCCGGATCTGGAACGGCAGCTTGGGGTGCTGGATGGAGCCTTTGTCGGCGAGCACGGCCTCGGGCACGGCGACGACCTCGTCGTAGTCGCGGTGGGTCTTGTCGAGGATGACGAGCTCGTTCTCGCGGAAGCTCTCGGAATATTTTTTGGTCTCGCCGTTTTCGATGCGCATCGAGCTGTCTTTCTGCATCAGGCCGCTGAGCAGCTCACCGATGAGGAGGAGGATCAGGCCGGCGTGCGCCAGCTGGATGCCGGCTTTGCGCCAGGTGAGCTTGAAGCGGTAGAGGTGCGCGGCGAGGAGATTCACCAGCAGGAAACCGCCGATGAAGTAGCCGCCGGGGAAGATCGGGAGCACCACGGCGGAGCCCGGCGCGCGCCACATGACGAAGAAGCTGCGGAAATATTTTTCCTGCACGGCCCAGATGCCGAGGTTCACCTGGTCCAGCGTGGCCGCAAAGACCAGGATGAGGGAGAGGATCAGCAGCACGACCGTGAGCTGCAGCGAAACGAAGAAATCGCGGAACTGGCGGATGAGATCGTTCATGGGTCAGGGTGCCTTGACGGTGTGGAGGAACTCGACGAACTCGGCCTTCTGGCCGGCGACGACGGCGTCGGGGCCCATCAGTTTGAAGAACCAGCTGTTGCCGCCGTAGGGCACGATGGCGCCGACGAGGCGTGTGCCGTTGCCCGCGTAGTCGACGACGATGAACTGCAGGCCGTTGGCCGAAAATTTTTCCGTGGCCGCCACGACTTCCTCCGGGGAGAGGGACGCGAGTCCCACCTGGCTGCGCCAACGATTGAGGTTGGCCTCGAGGCCGCCGGTGGCGCCGGGGAAGGCCGTGATGCTGAGGTCGGCCTCGCCGCCGCCGCCTTTGACGCTGAAGCTGCCCTTGCGCATCTGGCCGAGCGCCTTGGCGGTCCAAGCGGCAGGTGCGGTCCAACGCAGGTCCGAGCCGCTGGCGGTGGGGACAGCCGTGTTCGCCATGTCGCCGCCGGGCATCGCCTGCGCCGCACCGGAACTGATGGCCGGGTGGCCGGGCGGCAGATTGTTGGTGTCGGCGGAGGCCGTGGCGGCCGGCATCTGCGGCATCGGCTTGTCCTTGGGCGCGCGGTAGGAAGTGATCTCGCGGTCGCGGCAGCCGGCGATAAGCACAAGTGATACGAGCAGGGCGAGCGTAGTGGGACGGCGTGACGTCATTTGCGGTATTTGATGAAGCTTCACTCTAAAAGAGCAACTTCAAGCGCCATTCCGGCTAAGCCGGGCCTAGTAATCGCCAAAATATGCACAGTGCGGATTTTTACTGCGCTGGTGGTTCGACGGCCCGAGGCAGGGCGTCGCGCGCTAGGCGGGCGGACTCGTCGTGCGGATCAAGCTCGAGGGCTTTGCCATAAGCCGCCCGCGCGCCTTTTATGTCGCCCAGCGCTGCGAGAATCTGCCCGTGCAGGACATGATACGCGGCCACTCCGCCGTCCTTTTCCAGACTGAGCGCGCTGCTCTCGAGTGCCTTAGCATATTGGTGGGCTTGGAAAAGTTTTTGCGCGAGCCGGTAGCGACGGTGAGCGGAGGCCGTACGCCCACCGTTGTCGGCGGGCGGAGGCGTCAGCGCTCGGGCGAGAGTCTTGTCGTCTATTTCCCTGAGCAAATGGCGGATGTAGGCGCGGATGGATTCGATAAAATTGATTTTCCGGTACGGCTGGTAGGCGACGAGCCGGTGTTCGTGATCGGTGATGCCGACAGCCGGTTCGAGTACAACGCCCAGTTGCGCGTAAAGCTCGTCACCGCCGTCGACCAGCACCGGCATGACGAGCCCGGATTGCCGGATGCTCGCGGCCGCGATATGATCCGACACGACCGCCACCCAGCGGACGGATTTTCCGACAAACTCCTTCTGCAGGGCGCCCAATTGCCGGGCAACGGCTTCGGAGTGCGGTTGACCGGGCTTGAAAAAAATGAAGACGTTGACCGCGCTGTCACCCAGTAAGTGCTCGCGTCCGCCATCAGGCGTCGGCATGACGCGATCCTCGATGAGGCTGCCGAGGGGCGCATTGGCGAAGGCGCTGGCGATGGCACCCGGGCAGATGAGCCATAGGAGAGCAATAAGCGGACGCAGGGCAGGAGGCATGGCAGGTGCGCTTACTTCATGGGGGGACTGGAAGCGGCCGCAGCGCTGTTGTTGTAGCTGCGGGTGGTATGGCAGGTTTTGGTGCAGGTGCCGCCGGTGTCGGTCTTGGTGTAGTTGAGCTTGAGGGGCCAGTTCTTCGGGCCGTAGGGGACGCTTTCGCGCAGCAGGGCCTTCTGTTTGGCGGCATGAACCTCGTGGCAGGCGCGGCAGGTGCGGCCGCGCTCGGCCTTGTTCACATGGACGTAGTGCAGGTTGCGGCGGCCGTCGCGGAATTTTGTCTGGGTG
>JACPIS010000023.1:171868-259600 GCA_016187925.1 Opitutia bacterium
TCGGTGATCATGCGCTCCTCGTGGCACTCGAAGCACAGCGCGTAGTTCTTGATCTCGAATGCCGCATAGAAGCTGGCCGGGTACTCCTGGTTCAGGAGGCGGAAATTGTCGAAGCCATGCGGGTTGTGACAGGAGCTGCAGTCGCCGCTGGCGACGGGGCCGTGATGGCGCGGGTTGTCGGTGAGGAGCTGCTTGATGTTGGTGAGCTTCCGACCGGTGTGGTCGGTGACATCGTCCTTGTCATGACAACCGAGGCACTGGTTCATGGGCAGCTGGGTCAGCAGATGCTCGACGTGGGCGCCGTGGGGGTTGTGGCAGTTCAGGCATTTGGCCCCGGTCGTGACAGCGTCGTGCTTGATCTGGGAATGATTGACCTGGTCGCGGACCTTCTCGTGGCAGCTCAGACAGCCGGTGCCGACCTCATCGACAAGCAGCTTAGGCAGCGTGGAGTTATGGGGGTTGTGGCAGTTGCTGCAACTCGCGGTGGCGGCAGCGTGCGTGGATTTGCGGGCAAGGATGTCCTTGAAGTCATCGTGGCAGCCGAGGCAGAGGTCGTTCACGCCGCCGTTGATCGGGCCGGGATTGCGCGCATCGGCGTTCTGGTGGCAGAGGGAGCAGTCGCCGCTTTCGAAAGCGGCGTGCGCTGAGGTCACCTTCAGGTCGGCGCCGACGGGCGCAACGTGCGTGACACGCGTCTTGGGAACGGACGAGTCGTCGGCGCGGGCGAGGAGCGGGAACAGGGCCGCTACCAGTGCGCAGAGGCTGGATGAGAGGAAACGGGAGGCAGGCATGGGCGGGCAGGGGTCAGTAGCTGTAGTTGGAGTGGTTCTCGCCGTGGCAGGCCAGGGTGCAATTGCCGCGGTAGGTGCCGGTGCTGTTGAATTGCAGCACGCCGTTGAGCGGAGTGACGTAGCTGGTATTGAAATTGATCAGCTTAGGCTTGCCTTGGACGCCGTGCGGGTCGTGGCAGGTGGTGCAGGCGGTGCGGACCGAGACGATGTGCTTGTTGTGCTCCTTGAAGCTCTGGTTGCCCAGAATGCTGGTGCGACTGTGACATTTGTAGCAGAGCGCGTAGATGGCGGCGCTCTCGGTCTGGTTGTCCGTCAATTCCTGACGGCGTTCGAGCAGCGGGACATAAGCCGAGCCGTGCGGACCCTTTGGGCCGGAGCCGCCCGCGCCCGGCCCCTGGTTGTTGTTGTGGCAGTCTGTGCAATACATGCGGCTGGTGGTGGTCCACGGTGCGATCAGGCTCGGGACGCTGGTGTTCTTGCCCGCTGCGACGACGGAGTGGTAGGAGGCGTTGGTCGATTGGAACTCGAGGCGGGTGTTGGTCTGCACGGACTGCCGGGTCACGCGCGCCGCCCCGCGGTTGGTGCTGTCAGCGTGGCAGCGGAAGCACAGCTCGTACTGATTTGTCAGCGGATTGACGCCGGCGCCGGCGGCGTTGACACCGGCAATGCCGGCCTGATCGCCGGAGGCGGCCGGGGCGGACGCGGCCAGCGATTTCACGGCATGGGGGTTGTGGCAATCGGCGCAGGCGGCATGCCGGGTCGAATTGACGGGATCCTCGGTGGGATCATGCAGGTTGCCCGTGGTGGTGACGGGGTGCACGCTCAGCTTGGAAAACTCGTTCTGGACGTTCTTGGCGGCGACATTGCCGTTATGGCAGGTGAAGCAGTTGTTCTCGATACCCGCCACGTTGAGGAGGCGCGGCTTGTTGCCGGCCGAGTGCGGGCGATGGCAGTTTTCGCAGCCGTTGGCCTGCACGGTGGAGTAATTTGTATGGGGCCAGGGATTGGCCCCGATCCCATTCCATGTCTTGGTGGAGGTTTTGTGGAGGGAGGCGTCCCAATAATTCTTGCTGTGGCAATTCAGGCAAAGGGCCGAGGCGGTGTTGTCAGTTACGAGAAATTTTCCAAACTGGTTGTCATGGGCATTGTGGCACGCTGTGCATTGCAGCTGACCGTTGGTATCGAGGCGCACGGCGCCAGTGAGGGTGGAGGGCGGGCGCAACTGCCCGCGGGCGGCCACCAGCGCCGCGTCGAAGGTGAAGGAAATGGGATGATCGTCCGCCAGGTCGGTGCCGACCAGAGACCGTCCGGCCGGGAGGAGATTCACGCCGCTTCGCATCTGAATCTGGGCACGGCTGCGGACCATACCCATCGCGATGGTGCCGTCGTGGCAGCTGAGGCAGAGCTTGGAATCGCCGGTCGGCTGGCCGTGGACGGCCTTGCTCGTCGTGCTCGTGTACGGCGTGTAGGTCGAGCCGGAGCTGAATCGATTCCACAGCGGAGCCTCGCGGCTGCTGTTGTGGGGAGTGTGGCAGAAGATGCAGATTTCCGACTCGGTCGCGGCCTTGATCGTGCCGGGTCCGCTGGCGGAGAGATTGTGCGCCGAGCCAACGATGCTCGCCGCGCGCAGGCAACCGGCGAGCAGTGGGAGTGCAAAGAGGAAGAGGCGCAGCGCGTTCATGGTGCGGCAAGGTACTGGAAGACCTGCAGGCGGCGGTTGTAAGAATCGGCCACGTAGATCCGACCGTCGGGCGTGATGGCCAGGCCCGCAGGCAGCCAGAATTCGCCGCGTTGTGAACCCGCGGCCCCGAAATCGAGGAGGAAACGGCCGTCGTGGTCGAAAATCTGGACGTTGTCGAAGAGTGCGTCGCCGACGTAGATCCGGCCCTGCGAGTCGACCGCGATGCCCTTGGGCCGGCTGAAGTGCCCGGAGCCGTCGCCGAGACTGCCGATCGTGCGCACGTAGCCCCCGTCGCGCGTGAAGACCTGGACGCGCGAATTCATCGCATCGGTCACGTAGATGTTCCCGCGGCCATCCGTGGAGATATGGGTGGGAAAATTGAATTTTCCCGGCTCGACGCCGCGACCGCCGAATTGCGAGAGCGCGTGGCCCTGCAGGTCGTACACTCGCACGACGTGGGTGTTCGAGCAGGCGACGTAAAGCCGGTCGCCGTCGAGCGCGAGACCGCTGGGCCGGTCGGACTCTTCGGTGATGCGCCACTGCACGCGGCCCTGTTCGTCCAGCGCCACGACCTCCTGCCGGCCGCTGTCGGCCACGTAGATCAACCCCGAGCGCTTGGCGACGGCCACCGGCGTGTCGAACGGCACCGTGCCGGCCTTGGTCCAGCGGCGATACTGGTGGCGGGCGCGATCATAGTAGCAGACCGCGCCGGCCCCGGGATCGGTCACGCAGAGATTGCCGGTTTCATCGACGCCGACCCCGAAGGGACGGACGAGTTGCTCCCGCCCGCGGTCGCCGCCGGTCAGGAAATTGCCGACGCGCGAGAGGAATGGCACCTGTATATCCAGATCCGCGGGATTGGCGATCTGCCCGATCCAGCGGATCCTCGGCTCGGCAGGCGGAGCGGGCCAGACCGGCGCCGGTTTGCCGGCAGGAGCGTCCGCCGTGGTGCGCGGTTCGGTCGGAACGCTGCACGCGGCCAACAGGAGCGGCAGCAGGAGGGCGGATGTGCGGCGGATGGAGAAAGGGAAATGCATGTCAGAATTTTCTATTTCCGCGGAAGAAGACGTAGTGTTTGAGGTGGCGGTCGGTGAGATAGCTTTCCTTTTCGTATTCGTATCCGAGGTCGAAATTCAGTTTGCCGTAGTCGAAATTCACGAGCGAGCGCAGGGTCGTCAGACGTTGGTCGAAATCGCGCCCGGTCTCGCGCCGGACGCCGCCCTCGAGCGTGAAGAGCAGGAACGCATAGGGGCGGGCATGCCAGCGGGCGATGGCGCTGGTGTTGTGCCGGCTCCGGCCGGTGCCCGGGAAGCTGAGCCAGTGCTGGTTGAGCTCGAGTGAGAGAAGCGTGCCGGTGCTGCCGTCATAAGTGAGGGTCTCCGACAGCCGTTGCGAGCGGAAGGGCGATAGGTTGGACTGGAAATCCTCCTGCTCGCCGCTGATCTGCAGCCAGCCCCACTTGAACTCCGCCCCGGCGGTGCGGTCGGTGATGTTCTGCAGCACCAGAAAACGGGCTCCGGTGTTGTCGATCTGGTTTACGCGCCCGTACACGGCCAGCAGGTTGTCGAAGAGCTCCAGCCTCACCTGCAGCATGCGCGTATAGGTGGTGAAGCGACCCGCGGGCGGCGCCGCCGCCGTGTAGCTGACGAGGACCGTGCTGCCGTTCGGAATCAATCCGCCGGGCACGCGCCGGATTTCGAGGAGCGCGCCGTGGGAGACCAGCGTGTAGTCGAGGAGCTCCGCGAAAGCGCGCCCGCGCCCGTCGGTCACGCGGGTGACCCCTCGGACATCGGATTGGAGGAGGAAGACCGGGTTGCCGTCGGCCAGGACATGCGCCTCGTCGGCGACCATGATGAGCTGTCCGGCGGACTCGCGATGCTCCTGATCGACGCGGAGATCCCCGGCCAGGCTCAGGCGTCCCCACGAGCCGAGGAGCTTGGTGTAGGATTCAGCCAGGCCGGCGCCGACGCGGTCGATCGCAAGCCGGGAGCCCGGACTGCGCAGCTCCTGCGAGAGGCCTTGGAATTGGAGGTGCGAGGTCAGGCTGGTGTAGAGTTGGTGGGTGAGGGAGAAGGTGCCTTCGTGCGCCTGCTCGTCCGTTTCGCCGGAGCGGCGATGGTTGTAGGCGTAGTGCGTGTTGCTGGTCAGGCGACGCGCATGTTCCTGGGAAAGATTTTCGTTCAGCGTGAAAAACTGGTCCGCCCGGGTCCGGTCTTCCGTGCGGGTGAACAGCAGGGCGGATTGCAGCTCGCCCTTGCGGTTCCGGCCCCAGGAGACGTTGTCGAGGAGGGTGGCGCTGTGATTCGTGCCGGCGGTAAATACGCTCCCTTCTTCCCCGCGCTCAAAGCGGTTCAGCTCGTACGCGAGCTTGGTCTGCCCGGCATGGCCTCGCAGGTGGCTCGCGCCCAGGGAGAGAATCTCCTCCTTGTCCCGCAGGCGGTGGATCAGGCCCCCGGTGACTTCCTCCCGCGTGCGGAGGTAGCTGAGGGTGAGCGGCACCGGCCCGGCGTTGTAGCCGGTGCTGCCGCCGTAACGGTGGCTGTCGATTTGTGCGCGGTTGAAAAAATCGAAGTCGCGGAACGTGAGGTCACGATCCGCGAAGAGATGAGTGGCGTACGCCTTTGCTTTCAGCACGGAGACGTCGACGTGATAGCGCTGAAGCGGACGAGTGTTCTCCCGGTTATCGCCAGGCGGATCAAGCCGCACCCGCTGGTAGCTCAGTCCGAATTGGGGTCGCAGAATGAACTCGAGCAGGTTGGGGTGGTAGATGGAACCGCGCAGATCGACGTTGAGGCTGGTTTCGGCAAACAAGTGATCCCGCTGGGTGAGTTCATCCCGCAGGCGGCGTTGTTCGTACTGTCCGTCCAGCTTCATCTCGAGGGCGATTTCATGGACCTTTATGCGGAAACGTCGGAAATCATCGTCGGGTATTTCGCCCTGGGCGCGCGCGGGGCCTGCGCCGGCCGAAAAAAAAACCACCAAGGCGGCGAGGCCCGGAAGCACGGCGTTGGCGGGCCGGGTGCTCATGGGCGGTCGGCCGGTTGCAAGCCGGCGGCAGCTTGCCAGCCCTCCCGGAGATAGTACCGGCGTTCGCTGCCGTGAGGATTGTGGCAGACATGGCAGGCCATCTGGCCGATGCGCTCGTGTTCTACGGTTTGCGCCAGGTCCTTGTCATCATGGCATTCGAGGCAGAGCTGCCGGCCGGACTGGATCAGCAGCGCCTTTTCCTGCGACTGGTGCGGATTGTGGCAGCCGAGGCAGTGCCCGGACTCGGCGGGCGCGTGTCGGTGGGTGGCCTTGGCGAACACGTTTTTGTGGCAGATCTGGCAGAGATCGATCACTTCACTGACCAGTTTCTGAGAGAAGACCGATTCGTGACAGGAACTGCATTCGTGGTTGGCGTAGGGCCGGTGCACCACGAGGGCGGGGCCGCTCCGGTCGGAAGACGGTCCTGGTGCCGGCGCGGATACCGCTCCCGGCGGGATTGCCCCCGGTGTCGCACTCGCGACGGAAGCCGGGGCAGGCTCCGGCGGCACGCCGTCGAAGAATATCCGCTGCCACTTCCGTCCGGCCGGCGAGTTGCACGCGCCCACCAGCAGGGCCGTCAGGCACCCGGCGAGGATGATGAGCTGTTTTCTGGTGCCGGACATGGTGGCTGCTGCTTCAATTGCCGTGCCCAAAACCGAAGACGCTCACCTTGCGGTCGCCGAATTGATTGGTGACGAGCACCAGGTATTCCAAGTGGAAGCCCGGCGCGGCATAGGATTGGAAAAGCTCCACGTGCTCGTAGTCAATGATGACCTTGGCGGGCAGGTCCAGTCCCGGCATGTTCTCCAGCATCTCACCGAAGAAGGGCAGCAGCCTTCCTTCCGGATCGAAGATCTGCACCACCTGAGTGCCGGCGTCGACAACGTAGACCCGGCCCTCGCGGTCCACGGCCACACCCTTGGGGCGGGCGAACTCGCCGGGTTTGTCGCCGGCGCCCAGCCCGAACGTGCGCAGGTAGCGTCCGTCGCTGTCGTATTGCTGCACGCGGAACGCACCGAGGTCGGACACATACAAGCGGCCCTGCGTGTCGAGGGCGAGGTTGACGGGGGAGAAGAGACGGCTGGCCGCGTCGGCCGTGTCGGGATTGCGGGGGATGGTGTGAAGCAACTCGCGCTTGGTCTTGTCGTAGACGTGCACCGACCGGCTCTTGAGATCGGCGACAAAGAGCCGGTTGCCCGCGACGAGCACATCACTCGGTTTCAGCGCGTCGGCCGATGCGGCCGAGCCGGATTCGCTTTTGACGGTTTTGGCACCGATGGCGCCGAGGTAACGGTCATCCGCACTGTAGATGAGCACCTGACCGCGGACCGGATCAGTGACGTAGCGCGTGCCGTCCTGGTCGATGGAAATGTTGATGGGTGTGACGATCTTGCCCTCGCCGGCCGGGGTGAAATAGCGGAAGGTGCGCTGCTTCAGGTCGAGAATATCGATGGAGCCGGAGCCAAGATCGCAGACGTAGAGCTGGTTGCCACGCAACGCCATGCCGTAGGGTTTACCGATTGGCTTTTTCGCGACCTGCTTGCCCACGACATAAGCCTCGAATTTGCTGACCTCACGTCCCAAGTCTTGCTCGCCGGAAAAACTGGTGAGGTATTGCAAGCGGGGCGGCTGGGGAGCCTGCGGGTAAAAGACCGCGCTCTTTTGGGTTTCGGTCGGAGCTGTCGCGCAGCCGGCCACGAGGAGGAGCAACGAGCCGGTTAGTATACTGCGCAAAGGAACGGTGGGGAATGGTTTCATGGCGTGGAAGAGGATGGATTGGCTTTGGGTGAAAAAAGGCGCCGCGGCTACAGGCCGCGGCGCCGGGAATAAACCCGCGTGAGTAATGCCGCCTCGGAGACTGATCCCAACAACCGTTCCGGGCGGTACGCGCCGCTGGGTTATTTGTTATGACAGGTGAGGCAAAGGGCGCTGCCGGAGTTGCTCTTCCGGAGGAAGGGGGCGTTGATGTTGTTGTGCACATCGTGGCAGGATGCGCATTCCATCTTGCCCGCGAACAGTGGGACGGCATGGCCGGCGTCGACGAAGCTGGCGCTGGCCGGAGTCACCAGACTGCCGTCGGCCGTGGCCAGTGCGGTGTCGTAGGTGAACGAGACCGGGTGATCGTCGCTCAGGTCGGTGCCGACTTTCGCGCTGCCTGTCATGAGGTGCGTGCCGGTGTTGTTGCCGAAGGAGTCCATCGCCACCGTGCCGTCGTGACAACTGAGGCAAGCCTTGGAAATGCCGGCAGGTTGGCCCATGGTGGCGTTCAAGGTGCTGCTTGAGTAAAGTGTGAACGTCGCAACCGTTGCCGCACGGTTCCATAGCGGAACGGTCTGGCCGGTCTTGGCATTGTGCGGGGTGTGACAGAAAACGCATTTTTCCGTCGAACCCCATGCGTTGCCTGACAAATCATGCGCTGTGCCTGATATCGCGCTCCAGCCGGTCGCGGGAGCGAGTGCGGCGCAAAGGAGTAGTGCAGCCGCTCCGAGTTTTGTGAGTTTATGGGTGATGTTCATTTTCGCCTCTACCGAGTTTTAGTGTTTGGTTGTTTTTTTGGCGTGGCGGGCTCGCAGAATTAGAATACCTAAAATTAGAAACGCTGGCTGAGCGGCTATTGCGATAGCTTATGCACAGCTTGTATAGACTATTGGGCAGGTTATTTCTTACCTATGTATAGGGTATATTTTACCTATATCATGACGCAGAAGTGGAATATATCCAATTGACAGACATTGTGATATACACTTAATTAGCCATCTCGATATCCTCTGAAGTTTATGCATCTCACGCCCTTGGGAGACTCGGCCTTGATCGTCCACGTAGGCGACCGCATTGACGAGGCGACGCATGCCCGGGTGCAGGCGGTGATGGAGAAACTCGAAAGGGAACCCTTGCCGGCAGTGACCGAACTTGTGCCGGCCTACACGACCGTGACGCTCTTCTACAACGTGCCGGTTGCCGTGGCGGCGGGAGCGCCGGCAGATGGCGTTGTGGGCTGGCTGGGAGACAGGGTCGCCGCGCGGCTGGCGGAGGTGCCCGCCGACGTGAAACCCCGCCGCGGCCGGGTGGTGGAGGTGCCGGTCTGCTACGATACGGAGTTTGCTCCCGATCTGGCGGAGATCGCGCAGCGGACCGGGCTCGCGCCCGAGAAGGTCGTCGAACTGCACCAGCAGGCCGACTATCTGGTCTATCTCGTCGGTTTTGCGCCGGGCTTCCCGTACATGGGTGGTTTGCCGGCCGAACTGGCCGTGATGCCGCGCCGCGCGACGCCCCGCACGAAAGTCGCGCCGGGCTCGGTGGGCATCGTCGGTGCGCAGTGCTGCATTTACCCGCTGCCGACGCCGGGTGGCTGGAATCTGCTCGGGCGCACGCCGCGTCGGCTCTTCGACCCGCAGGATGATCCGCCGGCGGTGCTGCGCGCCGGCGACCGCGTGAAGTTCCGCGCCATCACGCGCGAGGAGTTCGAGCACTGGAGGGAGAAATGAGCCTGACCGTGCTCAAGCCCGGATTGCTCACGACGGTGCAGGACCAGGGCCGGCCCGGCTGGCAGCGCCATGGCGTGGTGGTCGGCGGGGCGGTGGACGCCTTTGCCGCCCGCGTGGCGAACGTTGTGGTCGGCAACGCGGAGAGCGCCGCGGTGCTCGAGATGGCGCTGCTCGGCCCGGAACTGCGGGTCGGGCAGGACATGCTCGTCGCGCTGTGCGGCGCGGGATTCGAGCTCATGATCGGCGGCCGGGCCGCGCCCCATGACCGTCCGGTGCTCGTGGCGGCGGGGGAAACGATGGCCTTTGCCCCGACGGATCGCGGCGCGCGCGCCTGGCTCGCCGTGGCCGGCGGCATCGACGTGCCGCTCGTGCTCGGCAGCCGGAGCACCTACGTGCGCGGCCGCTTGGGCGGATTCGAAGGACGGCCGTTGATCGCCGGTGACAAGGTTTCCGTCGGGCCGCCTCCGGAGTGGGCGAAAGGCCTGGCCGGCCAGATGAAGGCGCGGGGGCGGACGACCGTGCCGTGGAGCGTGCGACCGGAGACGCTCGGACGCTCCGTCGGCGGGGCGACGGTGCGCGCCATCCGCGGTCCGGAGTGGAGCCTGTTCACCGAGTTGTCGCACCGGGAGTTTTTCGGCACGGATTACGCGGTGACGAAGGACGTCGACCGCATGGGCATGCGGTTGGAGGGCGTGCCGCTGGCGCTGCGGGAGCCGCGGGAGGAGATATCCTCGGCGGTCAACGTGGGCGTGGTGCAGGTGCCGCACTCCGGGCAGCCCATCGTGCTGCTGGTCGGACGCCAGACGGTGGGCGGTTATCCGCGCATCGCCGCGGTGGCGACGGTCGACCTGGGCAAGCTCGCCCAGTTCAAGCCCGGCGACCCCATCCGCTTTCAGGAAATCACGGTCGAGCAGGCGCACGAACTGCAGCTGGGGCGCGAACGTGATTTTGCGCGTGTCATTTCGGGGCTGAGCCGCTTGGTTGCGTAGGCATGGCGCACCTCGACCTGAATTGTGACCTCGGCGAAGGAGCCGGCCACGATGCAGAACTGATGCCGCTGATCACGTCCGCCAACATCGCGTGCGGCGTCCACGCGGGCGACGAGGCCACGATGCGCGCGACCATCGCACTCGCGAAAAAACACGGGGTCGCCCTCGGCGCGCACCCCAGCCTCGACGACCGCGAGAACTTCGGCCGGCGCGAGATGGTCGTGATGCCCGAGGAGGTTTTCCATCTGGTGCTGGCGCAGACGCGCACCCTGCAGCGCCTCGCGGACGAAGCCGGTGCGCGAGTCACGCACCTGAAGCCGCATGGGGCGCTCTACAACATGGCGGCGCGCAACACGCTGCTGGCCGAGGCCGTGGCCCACGCGGCTTACGAGGCGGACCCGCGGCTCGTGGTCTTCGGTCTCGCCGGCAGCCACCTGCTCACGGCCGCGCACGCCGGCGGACTGGCGGCCGCCAGCGAGGTGTTCACCGACCGGACTTATCAGCCGGACGGCTCGCTGACGCCGCGTGGCCGGCCGGACGCACTGATCACGGATGAGGAGGCGGCCGTGGCGCAGGTACTGCGCATGGTGCGCGAGGGCCGGGTGCGCACGACCGACGGCACGGACAGGGCCATCGCGGCTGACACGGTCTGCCTGCACGGCGACGGCGCGCACGCGGTGGCGTTTGCCCGGCGGCTGCGCGCGGAACTCGCCCGGGCGGGCGTGGAGATCAAATCCTTCGCCGCATGATCAAGCTCATCGGCATCCTCGTTGTGGCGATCGGCTTCGCGCTGCGGTTCAACACGCTGCTGGTCGTGATGGCGGCGGGGATCATCACGGGCTTGGTGGCGGGGATGTCGTTCCACGAGATATTGGAGCTGTTTGGGAAGTATTTCGTCGAAAACCGCTACATGACGCTGCCCATCGTGCTGATGGTGCCCCTCATCGGGTTGCTGGAGCGTTACGGTTTGCAGGAGCGCGCGGAGACGCTGATTCGCCGCGCTGCATCGGCGACAGCCGGCCGGGTCATCATGATCTATACGCTGGTGCGGCAGATCTCGATCGCGCTCGGAGTGCGGGTCGGCGGGCACGCCGAGGCGGTACGGCCGTTGATCGTGCCCATGGCCGAGGCCGCCGCCAAACTGCAGTTGGAGCGGGCGGCAGAGCGGTCGGGAGGCCAGGCCGTAACCGCTCCAGAGCTCCCCGACAAGACGACCCAAGCCATCCGCGCCAACGCGGCGGCGGCGGAAAACGTCGGCAATTTCTTCGGGGAGGACGTGTTCATTGCCGTCGGTGCGATCTTGCTGATGAAAGGTTTTTTCGAGGCGCAGGGCATGATTGTCAGCGTATGGGCGATGGCGCTGTGGGGCATCCCGACGGCGCTGGTCGCCTCGCTGGTGATGTGGTGGCGCACGCGGGTGCTCGACAAGCGCATCGCGCGGGACGTCGCCGAAGCAGTCAAAGCGAGGGAGAGGAGTGTGCCATGAATCCGACACCGCTTATCACCGTCGAAGCGTTCTATTCGATCATCGGTCTTGTCTTTGCGTTCATCGCCGTGCGGCTCGTGCGCGATCGCACGCACGGCAAGCGCTGGGGTTCCGCACTGTTCTGGGGGCTGCTGGCGGTGACTTATCTTTTCGGCAAGGTGCTGCCGCCGCTCGTGGTCGGCTATCTCGTGTTGGCGATGGTTGCGCTCGCCGCCGCCCGGCAGGTGGCCCGCTCCGAGGAGCGCGGCCCGACGCGGGCGGAGCGGCTGGCCTCGGCGGAGCGCCTGCGGAACAAATTGTTCTGGCCGGCGCTGCTTGTGCCGGCGGTCGCCGTCGTCGGCACGCTGTTGCTCGACCGGGTGCATGCCGGGCGTTTCTGGCTGATCGAGCCGAAGCAGGTGACACTGATCTCGCTCGGATTGGGCGCTCTGATCGCGATCGGCGTCGCGATGCGCACAACCGGCGCGAGGGTGACCGTACCGGTGCAGGAGGGCGGCCGGCTCCTGCAGGCGATCGGCTGGGCGTTGATCCTGCCCCAGATGCTCGCGGCGCTGGGTGGGATTTTTGCGAAGGCGGGGGTGGGGCCGGTGGTCGCCGACCTGGTCGCGCAGGCGCTGCCGACACAGTTTCCCTTTGTGGCGGTGGCTGCCTATTGTCTCGGCATGGCGGTCTTCACGATGTGCATGGGCAATGCCTTTGCGGCTTTTGCGGTCATCACCGGCGGCATCGGTCTGCCGCTGATCGTCCAGCAGCATCACGGCAACGTGGCGATCATGGCCGGCATCGGCATGCTCGCGGGCTACTGCGGCACGCTCATGACGCCGATGGCGGCGAACTTCAACATTGTGCCCGCCATGCTCCTCGACCTACGCGACAAGAACGCCGTCGTGAAGGCACAGGTGCCCATCGGCCTCACCATTCTTGCCGCGAACATCCTCATCATGTATTTCGCCGTCTACCGGTTTTGACACCGGTCCCCGGCCTCCGGCTCCCCGCTTTACCCCGCATGAAAAACATCCTGCTCACCGGCTTCGAACCGTTCGGCGGCGACGCCCTCAACCCCTCCGAGGAAATCGCCCGTCAGTTGAATGGCATCACCATCGCGCGGCACCGGGTCGAGGGCGCGTTGCTGCCGTGCGTGTTTGGCGCGGCGATCAAGGAGCTGAAGCATCAGATCAAATTGCACGAACCGGCGCTCGTCATCTGCCTCGGCCTGGCGGGCGGCCGGGCCGAGATCACGCCCGAGCGTGTGGCCATCAATGTCGACGACGCCCGCATCGCCGACAACGCGGGCCAGCAGCCGATCGACCGGCCCGTCGTCAAGGACGGCCCCGCCGCCTACTTCAGCACGCTGCCGATCAAGGCCATCGTGCAGGAGCTGCGGGCGAAGGAGATTCCGGCGGCGGTCTCGCAGACCGCGGGCACGTTCGTCTGCAATCATGTCTTCTACGGATTGATGCACGAGCTGGCGTTGCACCAGAAACGCGTGCGCGGCGGTTTCATTCATGTGCCGTATCTGCCCGAGCAGACCGCCGATAAACCGAGCCTGCCCTACGACAAGATGATCGAGGGCATCACACTCGCGATCGAGACGGCCGTCGAATATCGCCGCGACGTGAAAGCCGCCGGCGGGCAAAGCAGCTGAGAACGAGGCGCGTTCAGGCGACCGTCCGGCGCATGCGCCGCCATGTGGCAAAGGCGAGCAGTCCGCCGGTCAGCACCGCGCCGTAGGTCGCGGGCTCCGGCACCGGAGTGACCTGGTGATCATAGCTCTGCCAGATGGTGTCGGCGCCGGTGAAGCCGGTGAATACGATCTGGCCGGCGGTGCCGGTGCCGCGGCTGTCGAGGGTGGCCCCCGTAAAGTTCGTCGTGTAGATGAAGTCCACCGTATCCTGCCAGTTCTGGATCGTCAGGGTGACGCCGGCGCTGATCGTGAGATTGGTGAGGTTCAGGGTCGTACTGCCGGCGAGGTCGATGACAGAATTCGCGGTGACGTTCAGGCCGCCGAAGGAGTAGCTCGCGCCGCCGAGCGCGAGCGTGCCGCCGCCGAGCGTGACCGTGCCGGCGAGGGAGAGGCTGTTCGTGAGGGACAGCGTGCCGTTGTAGCCGGAGACGGTGTTGATGTTCAGGTTGTTGCCGGTACCGGTGCTGGTGAGCGCACTGGAGAAGATGAGGGTGCGACCGGCGCCGATCTTGATATCGGGCGAGGTATCGCTGAACCGGATGGTGCCGCCGGACAAGGTCGGCGTGCCTTCGTCGACCGTGATGCTGGAGACGCGTTGCGTGCCGCTGACCGTGACGGTGAAAGCGTTGACCGCGTCGGTGCCGGCGCTGAAGACAGCGTCGCGACCCGAGGTCCAGTTGACCGTCGAGGCTGTGCCGGCGGAATTAGTGGTCCATTTACGGTTCGATGAGCCGCTGGTCGACCATGTGCCGGTCGGAGTCGCGCCTGCGCCGGCCGTCGTGCTGTTGGCATCCCAGTACAGTGTCTGCGCGGGAAGAGAGACGGCTGCGATCATCGCGAGCAGAAATACCGACAAGCCGGTGGCCATCCACTTGCTGGAAGCACGGGTCGGCGGGTATGTCGGTTGGGTCTTCATGGCCTTTTCTTTAGCTAGGAGTTTACCCCTATGCGCAGAAATATCCAATTACATAAATTAGCTAAGTTGGAGACAGAAAGCGATTCCTGGAGCGTTCCGGAAGTTTATTGCCCGCAATGCTATGCAGACAATCGCTCGAGAGCTTGGTCGGGTTGAAGGATGGCTAACTGAGGTTGACCCACTGCGGCCCATCTGTCGGACGGCAAGCATATCGCCGTCCCGTGCTGCGCTGCGCTCAGTTGTTGAAGCGGAAAAGGGCGACGTCGCCGTCTTGAAAGACGTAGTCCTTGCCTTCGAGACGGTACTTGCCGGCTTCACGCGCGGCGGCGGTGGAGCCGAGGCGCACGAGATCTTCGTAGCTGACGACCTCGGCCTTGATGAAGCCCTTTTCGAAATCGGTGTGGATGACGCCGGCGGCCTGCGGGGCTTTCCAGCCCTTCACGATGGTCCAGCAGCGGACTTCCTTTTCGCCGGCGGTGAAGTAGGTCTGCAGGCCGAGCAGCGCGTAGGTGCCTTTGATGAGCGCGGACACGCCGGAGTCGTCGACGCCGAGATCCTTGAGGAACGCCTTGGCGTCCTCGGGGGTGAGGTCGATGAGCTCGGCCTCGATCTTAGCGCTGATCGGCACGTAGGCGGCATCGTGGTGGGTGCGGACGTATTCGGCGACCTTCTGGACGAACTTGTTCTGCTCGGCGGTGGCGAGGTCGGACTCGGCGACGTTGCAGGCGAAGAGCACGGGCTTGGCGGTGAGCAGCTGGAAGAGCTTCATCAGCGCCTTTTCCTCGGTCGTGGCCTCGAGGGTGTTGGCGGTCTTGCCGGCGTTGAGGTGGGGGAGGAGTTTCTCGAGCAGGGCCATCTCGGCGATGGCTTCCTTGTCGCCGGACTTGGCCTTCTTCTGCGTCTTGTCGATGCGCTTGGTGACGGCGTCCATGTCGGCGAGCACGAGTTCGGTGGTGATGACCTCGATGTCGCGGACCGGATCGACGCCGCCCATGGTGTGGACGACATCGCTGTCCTCGAAGCAGCGGACGACCTGCACGATGGCGTCGACCTCGCGGATGTTGGCGAGGAACTGGTTGCCGAGACCCTCGCCCTTGCTGGCGCCGGCGACGAGGCCGGCGATGTCGACGAATTCGATGGCGGCGGGCACGACGACCTTGGTCTTGGCGATGTCTTTCAGCACGTAGGCGCGCTCGTCGGGCACGATGACGACGCCGACGTTCGGGTCGATGGTGCAGAACGGATAGTTGGCGGCCTCGGCCTTGCGGGAGCGGGTGAGGGCGTTGAAGAGGGTGGATTTGCCCACGTTGGGCAGACCGACGATGCCGGCTTTAAGCATAAATTTGGTGAGGGAAAGGGTCGAATGCAGCGACCACACTGGGGGCTTGACAAGGCGAAAGTTGTTCCGTCACCTCTCACACTTTTCCAATCGAAATCCGCTGTCCGCACAGCATCCACTACATCACCAAATGGCACTCAAAATCCGTCTTTCCCGCTTCGGCACCAAGAACGAGCCGCACTTCCGCGTCATCGTGACCGAAGAGCGTTCCCGCCGTGACGGCGCGGGCGTCGAGCAGATCGGCGCCTACAACCCGCGCGCCAAGGGCAACCCCCTGAACATCAAGCTCGACCGCTACGACTACTGGGTTTCCAAGGGCGCCAAGCCGAGCGAGACCCTGCATGCCATGGTCAAGCGCACCAAGCGCGCCGCGACCGCCAAGGCCTGAGGCACGGGTCGCCGCCAAAGCCTGAGCGATTCCGGCGAACCGCGCTTCCGTAGCGCAGTCCATTTTAAAGGTTCGGCTCGCGCCGGACCTTTTTTATTGGGAAAACCACCTCCACCGATGCGCATCGACGTTCTCACGCTTTTCCCCGCCATGCTCGAAGGCTTCCTGTCCGAGAGCATGCTGGGCCGCGCGCGCGAGGCGAAGCTGCTGGAGATCAATGTCCGCAACATCCGCGATTGGGCGACCGACAAGCACAAGACCACCGACGACCGGCCTTTCGGCGGCGGGGCCGGCATGGTAATGAAGTGCGAACCGATTTTCTCCGCCATCGAGGAACTCCAGACTCCCGGCTGCCGCCGCATCTACCTGACGCCGGACGGCGCACCTTTTACATCGGCCAAGGCCGAGGAGCTCTCGAAACAGCAACACCTTATCTTCCTCAGCGGCCACTACGAAGGCATCGACCAGCGCATCCGTGATACGATCATCGACGAGGAGATCAGCATCGGCGATTATGTGCTCACCAACGGCACCCTCGCGGCGGCGGTCGTCATCGACGCGCTGGCCCGTTTCATTCCCGGCGTGCTCGGTGAAGAAAAGTCATTGACCACTGAAAGTTTCACCCGCAACTTGCTCGACTTTCCCAATTACACGCGTCCCGCCGTTTACCGCGGCATGTCCGTGCCGGAAGTGCTCCTCCAGGGCAACCACGGCGAAATCGAGAAGTGGCGGCACGCGCAGCAATTGGAAAAAACCAAGCAAGTCCGTCCCGATTTACTGAAAAAACAGCCATGAATCCGATCATCAAAGAACTTACCGCTTCCCAAGTGAAGAAAGACGTCGCGTCCTTCAAGGTCGGCGACGGCGTCCGCGTGCACACCAAGGTGCGCGAGGGCGACAAGGAGCGCGTGCAGGTTTTCGCCGGTGTCGTCATCGCCCGCAAGGGCCACGGCATCCACGAGACGTTCACCGTCCGCCGCATCAGCTACGGCGAGGGCGTCGAGCGCGTGTTCCCGGTCAACTCGCCCAACATCGAGAAGGTCGAGGTCGAGAAGGATTCCGAGCCGGGCAAGGCCCGCCTCTACTACCTCCGCTCGCGCACCGGCAAGGCCGCCATGGCCGTCAAGGAGAAGCGCTTCGAGGAAGCCAAGGCCTGAGCCTCCGGCCAGTCCGCCAATTTCAAAGCGAGCCCGCGTGGCTCGCTTTTTTATTTTTATAACAAAAAAGGACTTTGCACGCCCGCGCCGTGCTGCGCTATGCGTGGAGCCTTCGTTTCCCGCCCATTTCCATGAAGCTTCAGACTGAGATCCTCGCCCAAGCCTGTGCTCAAGCCCGCGGCCTCGCCATCGATGCCGTCCATAAATGCTCCTCCGGCCACCTCGGCCTGCCGCTCGGCGCCGCCGAGATCGGCGCCGTGCTCTACGGCCACGCGCTGGTGCACAATCCCGACGAGCCGCGCTGGCTCAACCGCGACCGCTTTGTGCTCTCCGCGGGCCACGGTTCGATGTTCCTCTATTCGTGGCTGCACCTCAGCGGCTACGATCTCTCGCTCGACGATCTGAAGAATTTCCGCGTCCTCCACAGCAAGACGCCCGGCCATCCCGAGTTCCATGAGACGCCCGGCGTCGAGTGCACCACCGGCCCGCTCGGTCAGGGCATCGGCAACTCCGTCGGTTTTGCCCTCTCCGGCAAGATGGCCGAGGCACGCTTCAACACCGCGGAGCACGCCATCTTCGACCATCACGTCATCTGCCTCGCCGGCGACGGCTGCATGCAGGAGGGCGTCGCCATGGAGGCCTGCGCTTTCGCCGGCCATCAGGGTCTCGACAACCTCATCCTCATCTACGACTCGAACGACGTCACGCTCGACGCCATGGCGGACCGCACGCAGAGCGAAAACACCGCCGCGCGCTTCAAGGCCATCGGCTGGGACGTGCAGACGCTCGCCGACGGCCACGATCTCGCGGCCATCCTCAAGGCGGTCAGCAAAGCCAAGCGGACCCAGAGTGGCCGCCCGCAGCTCATCATCGCCAAGACCCAGATCGCGCGCGGCATACCGGAAGTTGCCGGCACCTCGAAGGGGCACGGCGAGGGCGGGGTGAAGTTCGCCGATGCCGCCCGCGCAGGCCTCGGTCTGCCCGCGGAGCATTTCTTTGTGAGCGCCCCGGTGCGCGAGTATTTCACGGCGCACAAGAAGCGCCTGAAGCGCGCCTACGCCAAGTGGCGCAAGACCTACGAGGCCTGGCGCGCCGCCAACCCCGACAAGGCCGCGTTGCTCGACTCGCGCAATGATCGCGTCAGCGCCGCCGCGTTGCTGGAGAAGATCCCGGGCTTTGCGGCCGATGCCAAGCTCGCCACCCGCGCCGCCGGGCAAACGGTGCTGCAGCCGCTCGCCGCCGCGCTGCCGCTGCTCATCTCCGGCTCGGCCGACCTGCACGGCTCGACGCTCAACTACATCGCCGCCGACAAGGATTTTGACCGCACGAACCGCACGGGACGCAACCTGCGCTACGGCATCCGCGAGCACGGCATGGCGGCCATCAACAACGGCGTCGCCTACGATGGCATCTTCCGCACGTCGTGTGCGACGTTCCTCGTGTTCGCCGATTACTCGCGGCCTTCGATGCGCCTCGCCGCGTTGGCCAAGCTGCCGGTCACCTACATCTACACGCACGATTCCATCGGCGTCGGCGAGGACGGCCCGACGCACCAGCCGGTCGAAACAGTCTCCGGCCTGCGCGTCATCCCGAATCTCGATGTCATCCGTCCGGCCGACCCCGAGGAGACCGCGGGGGCTTTCGCCGCCGCGCTGGAGCGTCACGACGGCCCGACGCTGCTCTCACTCACGCGCCAGGCGGTGCCGATGCTCAACGACATCCCGGCCAGCGTCCGCCGCGCCGGTGTGCTCAAGGGCGGTTACGTCGCCGTGCAGGAAACTGCGCCACTCACGCACATCCTGCTCTCCGCGGGCAGCGAACTGCAGTGGGCGGTGGCCGCGGCCAATGTGCTCGGACCCGGCACGCGCGTCGTTTCCGTCCCCTCGTTCTCGCGCTTCGACGCGCAGTCGCAGGAATACCGCGACTCCGTACTCCCGCCCGCGTGCCGCAAGCGCGTAGCCATCGAGGCCGGCGTGACCGGCCTCTGGCACAAATATGTCGGCTTGGACGGCCGAGTCGTAGGCATCGACCGCTTCGGCCTGAGCGCCCCCGGCAGCATTGCCATGAAGGAGCTGGGCATCACCGCGGAAGCGGTGGTGGCCGCCGCCAAGGCGCTTTAACTCGCAAAATTCCGCCCTTTGGTGCGAAGCCGGTCCTGTGGGGCCGGCTTTTTGTTTCAACCTCCCGGAGGGGAGGGTGGCATGGCGGAGCATGACCATGACCCTGACCTCCGAGGGATGCGGCGGCGCGGCGGGTTCTGCTAACTTGGGCACGCTCCCGCCGCTCCATGCAGAAATTCATCCGCGAACTCGCCACCGCCCTGCGCCAGCTGCGCCGCGCCGGTGCCGAGGGGAGGGTGGCCTTTCGGCTAAGGTTGAAAAACTCTCCTTGCGATTTTCGTTAGGAGGCTAACCATCAGCCCCCTCACTACTCGTCATCTCCCTCCACCATGCCTCACCTATTGCTCAAGGATCTGCCGCGCTACGAGTGCCTGCTCGAGGCCGCCAAGGAATTTCCCGAACTCGATCCCTCTGCGGCCGAGGCTTTTCTCCATCTCCTGCGGACGGGCGACGAGGCTTTCGGAGTGACGGAGCGAAATATGTCGGAGCATAACATTTCCCAAGGACGTTTCGGTGTCCTGATGCTGCTCTGGCGGTGCACCGGTACTCAGGGTCGCAGCGCCAGGTCGTCCGGCGAAGAGTGCGGGTCCGGTTCGCGCACCCCCGCGGAACTGGCCGAGGCCGCCGGGGTCACCCGGGCGACCATGACCGGCCTGATCGATACGCTGGAGCGCGACGGTTTCGTCAAACGCGAGCCCGATCCCGTTGACCGCCGGATGATGTCCGTGCGGATCACCGCCCGGGGCGAGCGGTTTCTGCGCGATTTCCTGCCCAGCCACTTCAAGATGCTGGCTGCGATGATGAGCGGCCTCACCGAGGCCGAGCGCAAGACCCTCGTCCACCTGCTCAGCAAGATTCTCGATCGCGCAGCCACGCTGCTCGCCGTTCAAGACACTCCCTCGACCGCTGCTGCGAAATAATCCGCTGCTCCGGCCGATTCCCCTTAATCTCCTCAATCCCTGATTTTATGCTCAAGAAGTTCCTCATCGCCCTCGCCGGCTTCGCCGTCGTCGTCTTCACGCTCGGTGCCGTCAAGTTCGGCCAGATCAAGAAAATGGCCTCCGCTCCGCACGTCATGCCGCTGAGTTCCGTGACCACCTTGGAGGCCCGTGCCGTCGACTGGCACTCGCACATCAAGGCCATCGGCACGCTCGCCCCCGTCGAGGGCGTGACGATCAGCGCGGATGCCGACGGCATCATCGCCCGCATCGTCGCCGACAGCGGCGCCGCCGTGAAGGCCGGCGACCTCCTCATCGAGCTCGATGCCAGCGTCGAGACCGCCCAACTCGCCGCCTCCGAGGCCCGCGCCAATCTCGCGCGCATCAACCTCGATCGCGCCTCCGAGTTGTGGGGCCGGCAGGCGGTCGCGAAGTCGGAATACGACGCCGCTGACGCCACCTACAAGCAGGCCACCGCCGACGTGACCGCGCTCAAGGCCCTGATCGCGAAGAAGCAGGTCCGCGCGCCGTTCGACGGCCGCGTGGGCATCCGCATGGTCAACCTCGGTCAGTTCGTCGGCCGCGGCCGCTCGCTCCTGCCGCTGCAGAAGCTCGACCCGATCTACGTCAACTTCAGCGTACCGCAGCGCCAGTTGCCCGCGCTCTCGCTCAACCAGAAAGTCAGCGTGCTGATCGACGCCTTCGAGAACACGCCGTTCGAGGGCACCATCACCGCCATCAACTCCGAGGTCGATGCCGCCACGCGCAACATCAGCGTGCAGGCCACGCTCGCCAATCCCAAGGAAGAGCTCCGCGCCGGCATGTTCGCCCGCGTCGAGGTCGAGATGCCGCAGAGCGAATCACTCGTCGTCGTGCCCGCGACCGCCATTGCCTACGCCTCGTATGGCAACTCCGTGTTCATCGTTGAAAAAATGAAGGGCCCCGACGGTCACGAATATCTCGGCGTCCGCCAGCAGTTCGTGAAGCTGGGCGCCACCCGCGGCGATCTCATCGCCATCACCGAGGGCGTGCAGCCCGGCGAGCAGGTCGTCACCGCCGGAGTCTTCAAGCTCCGCAACGGCGTGCCCGTCCAGGTGAACAACGTCGTCACGCCTTCCAGCAACCCCGCGCCGAAGCCGGCCAACACCTGAGCTGCCGCGCTCGCCAACCTCCCCCGAGGGTCTCCGCCATGCTATCCAAGAGTTTCACCGACCTATTCATCCGCAAACCGGTCATCGCACTGGTCGTCAACATCGTGATCCTGGTCGTGGGTGTGCTCGCTTACTTCAAGCTGAACACCCGCCAGTATCCCCGCAGCGACAGTGCGGTGGTCAACGTCACCACCGTCTACTTCGGCGCCAGCGCCGAGACGGTGCGCGGCTACATCACCACGCAGCTGGAGCGCGTCATCGCCAGCGCCGACGGCATCGATTACATCGAGTCATCCAGCTCCGCCGGCGTCAGCACCATCAGCGTCTACCTGCGCCTCAACTACGACACCAACGCCGCGCTCGCGCAGATCAGCTCCAAGATCGACCAGGTCCGCAGCCAGCTGCCGCCCGAGGCCGAGGTGCCCGTCCTCAGCGTCCAGTCGGCCGACAACCAATTCGCGTCCCTCTATCTGAGCTTCTACTCGGACACGATGGACCAGAACCAGATCACCGACTACCTCGACCGCATGGTCCAGCCCCGCCTTTCCTCGGTGAAGGGCGTGCAGCGCGCCGATATCCTCGGCGGCCGGGTGTTCGCCATGCGCGTCTGGCTGAAGCCCGACGAGCTGGCTGCCCGCGGCCTCAGCCCCTCCGAGGTGCGCCAGGCTCTCCAGGCCAACAACGCGCTCGCCGCCGTGGGCTCCACCAAGGGCTCGATGCTCAGCGTCAGCCTGATCGCCAACACCGACCTGAAGAACGTCGACGAGTTCAAGAAGATGGTCGTGGCCGAGCGCAACGGCACGGTCATCCGCCTCTCCGACGTCGCCGACGTCGTGCTGGGCGCGGAGAACTACGATTCCGAGGTCCGCTTTGGCGGCAAGGTCGCCACGTTCATGGGCATCTGGGTGCTGCCGAACGAGAGCACGGTGGAGGTCATCAAGCGCGTGCGCGACGTCATGCCCGACATCGAGCGTGCCCTGCCGGCCGGCCTGAAGGCGTCGATCGCCTATGACTCGACCAAGTACATCGACGACGCGCTGCACGAGATCGTGCGCACGCTGCTCGAGACGCTGCTGATCGTCATGGTCGTCATCTTCCTCTTCATGGGCTCGCTCCGCTCGGTGCTCATCCCGATCGTCGCCATGCCGCTGTCGCTCGTCGGCGCGTTGTTCCTGATGCTCGCCCTCGGGTTCACCATCAACCTGCTGACGCTGCTCGCCATCGTGCTCGCCGTCGGCATCGTGGTCGACGACGCCATCGTCGTCGTCGAGAACGTCGAGCGCCATATCCGCGAAGGCCGGACGCCCGTCGACGCCGCCATCCTCGGCGCGCGCGAACTGGTCGGCCCCGTCATCTCGATGACGATCACACTCGCCGCGGTCTATGCGCCCATCGCCTTCCAGGGCGGCCTGACCGGCGCGCTCTTCCGCGAGTTCGCCATGACGCTCGCCGGCGCCGTGATGGTGTCGGGCTTCGTCGCCCTCACGCTCTCACCCATGATGAGCGCCTACCTCCTGCAGGGACACGACGCGGAGGAGCGGGGCCTCACCGGCTGGACCAACCACGTCTTCGACCGCCTGCGCAACCGCTACGACCGGATGATCGGCGCCAGCCTCGGCTGGGTGCCCGTGACCATCACCACGGCGGTCATGCTCACGCTGCTGCTCGTGCCGTTCTTCATGTTCGCCCAGCGTGAGCTGGCGCCGAAGGAGGACCAGGGTGTCGTGTTCAGCATTCTCCAGCCTTCGCCCACCTCGACCATCGATCAGAACGTGATCTTCGCCCAGCAGGTACAGAAGATGTTCACGAGCGTCGAGGAGTACGAGCAATCCTTCCAGGTGACCGGTGCGAATTTCGGTTTCTCGGGCATTCTGCTGAAACCCTGGTCGCAACGTAAACGCAGCTCCATCCAGCTCGAGCAGGAACTCCAGACTCCGGCGGCGACCATCCCGGGCCTGAATGTCATCGTCACCACGCCCGAGCCGCTGCCCTCCGGCGGCCAGTTCCCGATTGAGCTCGTCATGCGCTCGACGGCCGACCATCGCGAGATGCTGGAGTACGCCCAGAAACTCGTGCTCTACGCCAACACCGAGGCCAACGCCGGCGGCGGCGCGCCCACGTTCTACTTCGCCGACAGCGATCTCAAGTTCGACGTCCCGCAGGTCGAGATCGACATCGACAAGGACAAGGTCGCCTCGATGGGCCTCAACCTCGTCGACGTCGCGCGCGATCTCGGCTCGATGCTCGGCGGCGGCTACGTCAACCGCTTCGTCAACGACGGCCAGAGCTACCGCGTCATCCCGCAGGTCGAGCGCGGCCAGCGCCTCAACGCCAGCCAGCTCCTCGATTACCATGTGCGCGGCCCGGCCGGCCAGCTCATCCCGCTGTCGACCATCGCCACGCTCAAGGAGACCGTGCAGCCGCGCTCGCTCAACCGCTTCCAGCAGCTCAACTCGGTCAAGATCACCGGCGTCGGCCCGAGCATCGACAACGCCCTGAAGAAGCTCGAAGCCAAGGCCGCCGAGATTCTCCCGGCCGGCTACTCGATCGACTACGGCGGCCAGTCGCGCCAGCTGCGTTACGAGGGCAACGCCCTCTGGACGACCTTCGCGCTCGCCGGCGTGCTCATCTTCCTCGTGCTCGCCGCGCAGTTCAACAGCTTCCGCGATCCGTTCATCATCCTGCTCGGCTCCGTGCCGCTCGCCATCGTCGGTGCCACGCTGCCCATCTTCCTGTGGAAGACCTCGCTCAACATCTATTCGCAGATCGGCCTCATCACGCTGGTCGGCCTCATCGCCAAGAACGGCATCCTGATCGTGGAGTTCGCCAACACCCTCCAGGAACAGGGCGTGGCCAAGCGCGACGCCATCCGCCGCGCCGCCGCCACCCGCCTGCGCCCGGTGCTCATGACCTCCGCCGCCACGGTCTTCGGCCACTTGATGCTCATCTTCGTGACCGGCCCCGGCGCCGCCGCGCGTAACAGCATCGGCTGGGTGCTCGTCGTCGGCATGGCCGTCGGTACCGTCTTCACGCTCTACGTCGTCCCGGCGTTCTACATGCTCATCGCCAAGGACCATGTCCGCAGCCGGGTGGCCGCGCACGCCGCCGTCCCCGTCGAGGCCGAACCCGCCCTTGTCAAATGACCGCCCAGTCGTCTTAAATGAAAAACTTCATGCGTCCGTCCCATCTCCTCCTCCTGGGTGCGAGCCTGCTCGCGACTCTGCCGGCCGTTGCCCAGATCAACGACGGCAAGGCCGATCCCGAATTCTCCGTGCCCGACCGGCTCGACCTGAACTACGCGCTCGGCTTCGCCCTCGATAACAACTTCGCCATCCGCCAGGCGAAGGAGCGCATCCGCCAGCAGGAAGGCGTCGTCCTCGAGGTCCGCTCCGCGCAGATCCCGAACATCACCGGCGCCGCCGGCTACCAGCGCAACGCCGACGAGATTTCGTCCAACGGCCGCGACCACGTCTGGTCCGTCAACATTACCGCGCGGCAGACCCTGTTCGCCGGCGGCGGCGTGGCGGCCAACGTCCGGGGCCAGCGCCTCACGCTCGATGCGGCCGCCCTCGCGCTCCAGTCCGTCATCAACGACGCGCTGCTCGATGTCCGCACCAAGTTCTACACCATCCTCGTCAACCGCGAGAAGATCAAGGTGCAGGAGCAGAGCACCGAGCTGCTCAAGCGCCAGTTGCAGGACGTGAAGAACCGCTACGAGGCGGGCACCGTGTCCAACTTCGAGGTGCTCCGCGCCGAGGTCGCCCTGGCCAACGCCCAGCCAGCCCTCATCACCGCGCGCAACGACTACCGCCTCGCCATCGAGGAGCTGCGCCGCGCACTCGGCTTCGTCACCGCGGCCGATACGAACGTCGCCAAGGTGCCCGATTTCCTCGGCACGCTCGAGTTCACGCCCGCCAGCTTCGAGCTCCGCGCCGCCCTCACCGCCGCGCGCAACCAGCGCCCGGACCTGCAGCGGCTCTACAAGCTGCAATCCGCCGCGGAGGAGGGCGTGCTCGTGCGCCGCGCCGGGTATCTCCCGAACCTCTCGCTCTACGGCGCCTATGACTGGCGGATGAACTCCACCGGCTCCAGCAGCCTGTCCAACGCCCGGGACGGCTGGTCGGTCGGCCTGCAGTCGCAGTGGGATATCTTCGACGGCCGCGCCACCTCCGGCCGCGTCGCCCAGGCCCGCTCGCTGCTCGAACAGACCAAGCTCGCCGTCGCCGAGGCCCAGCTGACCGTCGATGTCGACGTCCGCCGCGCCATCTCCACCTTCCAGCAGGCCAACGAACTCGCCGAGGCCTCGAAGAAGGTCGTCGAACAGGCCGAGGAAGCCGTCCGTCTCGCCGACGCGCGCTTCTCCGCCGGCACCGCCACCCAGCTCGACGTGCTCACCGCGCAGAACGACCTGACCACGGCGCGACTCAACCAGCTGCAGGCCTACTACAGCTACAACGTCGCCGTCGCGAACGTCCGTCGCGCCATGGGCCTGACCGACGAGATGCGGCCCACGGGCGAGCTGCCCTGGCCGCCGAAATAACCCGCCGCCCCGGCGTACGCGCTCAAGGCCGCCGTGAGGCGGCCTTTTTTTCAACGCGCCGGGCATCCGCTCCCATACCGGGATCGTTCCTTCTCCGCTCGTTTCAGTGTCGCGCGTTCCGCGCAACCTCCGTCACACTTCTGTGTCGTAGTCGAATCCTCCCATGAAGCCGGTCCGTCCGCTGCTTATTGCCCTTGTTGTCGTGTTTGCTCTGGCCGCCGTGGCGGCGGGCGTCGCCTTGCTGCCGGGCGTGCAGCGCTGGGCCGTCTATCGCGTGGCGGCGGGCCGGCCGGGTTGGCAGCTCCAGCTGGAATCCGTTTCCGCCGACCCGGCCTCCCTCGCTCTCCGCGGCGTGCAGCTCGCCCAACACGGCGTGCAGCTCAAGGTCGCCCGGCTCGAGGCGGATTACTCCCTGTTTCAACTCGTCTTCCGCCGGCGCCTGCAGGTCGACCGCCTCGTGGTGTCGGGCGTCGCGATCGACGCCACGCGCCTCTCGCGTTCGAAAGCGGGCACCGGGGCCGCGGCGGCACCGGCCGTCGCGCCCGGAGCCATCGCGGGCGTCGAGCTGCCGCTCGAACTCGTGCTCGGCGAGATCGACATCGCGGGACGCGTCCTCCTGCCGGGGAGCGCCGGCCGGCCGCCAGCGCCCGCCGAATTCAGGATTTCCGGCGGCGGGCTCGCGCCCGGCCGCGAAAGCACGGTGCGGCTCAAGGCCCATGTGTCCGACCCCACGCCCGGAGCCAGCGTCGCCGAGCTGCAGCTGCAGGTCGCGCTGCAGTTGAAGCAGACGCTTCAGCGCTCCTTCGACCGCATCGGCGTGACCGCCGTGGTCGACGCCGACGGTCCGCAGTTTGCCGGACAAAACCAGTTGAAGCTCGCCGCCGAGCTCGCCCGGATCACCACCGGCGAAAGCTACCGGCTGCAGCTCGACACGCTCCGCGGCGGCCGCACGGAGAGCGTGTTGTCCGTCAACGCCAAGCTGCCGACGGGGCAGGGCACCTTTGCCGGCGAGTGGGCGCTCAACGCCCGCACGGCGCAGCTCGAGCCGTTCTTCCTCGGCGCGCGCCTGCCGAAGTTCGACGCGCGCGGCACGGGCCGCTTCACCTTCACGCCCGCGACGCGCGCGCTCAGTCTGCAAGGCAGCCTGCAGGGCGAGGTGCGCGAGCTCGAGGTGCTGCAGCCCGCGTTGCGCGCCATCGGGCCGCTCAAGCTCCGCAGCGAGTTCGATCTTTCCGAGGCAGACGGGGTCGCCCGCCTGACGAAGCTTGCCGTCAGCCTCGCGGGCGAGCAGCCCGTGCTCGAACTCAACGCGTCGGGCGCGGCGGCCTTCAATCTCAAGGAGCGCCGCCTCCAACTCGGCGGCACCGCCACCGGTGAAGTCCTGCGGCTCAAGCTGCTCGGCTTGCCGCTGGCGTGGGCCCGGCCGTTCATCGGCGCCGCCGATGTCTCCGGCGGCGCGCTGGCCGGTGAGATCGTCTTCGCCATCGCGGAGGGCCAGAAGCTCACCGCGCAAACCGTGGCGCCGCTGCGCGTTGATGGCCTCAACGTCGTCCGGGCTGGTCGCCTGCTGCTTGGCAAGACCGACCTCACGCTCGAGGCCGATGCCGAATTGTCCGCGGCTTCCGCCCGGGCCACCGTGCGCCAGTTCGCCCTTCAGACCGCCGCGGGCGACCGCGCCGTCGCCGCCTTGCAGCTCTCGGCTCCGTCCGGCCTGCAATGGCCGGTCGTGGTCACCGGCGATTTCACCGCGAACCTGCCCAAGCTGCTCGCCCCGTGGCTGCCGCTCGGCCCGCTCCGCTCCAGCGGCGCCCTGGATTTCACGCTGCAGAAGGACCGCGTCGAATTTCGCCGCGCGACCGCCGACGTCTCGGTCGTGGAGAAGGACGAAGCCGGCGGGGAGCTGATCCAGCCGCTGGCCTCGGTCGCGCTCGTGCGGCCGTTCGCGCTCGACCCTGCCACGCTGCAAGCCGACACCGGGGCGGACGACGTGGAGCTGGCCCGCCTCACGCTCGGGCGGTTGCCGCTGGCCCCGCTGCTGCGGGCCGCGCCCGGTTTCACGGTCGGCGGTGCGCTGGCGCGCGGTGAATTCGTCCTCGCGGCGCAGGGGGATAAACTCCTGTTGCGCGCCAAGTCGCCGCTCACGCTGGCCGACGTGAGCGTGCGCCAGCTCAACCGTCCGTTGCTCGACAAGATCGCCGTGCAGGCCTCCCCGGTCATCGAAATCGTCCGCCGCTCGGTCGCCCGGGTGGCCAGCGGCGAGGTGACGCTGCGCGATTCCGGCGGGGCGGCGTTTGCCACGCTGTCCGGCGAGTTCACCCACACCGGCGAAACCGGTCTGCGCGCCGGGCTGACGTTCAATTTCGATCTGCCCGCCTTCGCGACACAGCCCGTGCTCGCGCGCACCGACGCGCTGCTCGCCGGCCGGGCCAGCGGGGAAGTGCGCGCGGCGTTCGACAGCGGCGCGACGCAGGTCGAGGCGCGCGCCACCCTCAACGGTCTCGTGGCCCGCGAGGGCAACCAGACTCTGCCGGTCGCCAACCTCAGCCTGCGCGCGGTGGCGACGCCGGACGGACGCGTGAGCGTGCAGGCGCCCATCCTGCTCGACCGGGCGGGCCAGCGCTCCGACTTGAATTTCTCCATCGAAACCGCGCGCCAGGGAGCGGGATTCAGCTTCGATGGCCGGCTGACTGGCGAGCATGTCGACTTAGGCGATGCGTTGCTGCTCTTCGCGGCCGCCGGAGCGCCGCTGGGCTCCGAGGGGCCGGAGAGTTCCGCCGCGCAGGCGCGTGCGTTGTCGCCGCCACCCGCGGATGAAAAACCGTTCTGGACCGGTGTCACCGGGCAGCTCGCGCTCGACCTTAAGTCCGTCACGCGCGGCCAGGACTGGACGATGTCCGGTCTCAGCGGCCGGCTCACGGTCGAACCGGAGGGGGTGCGCCTGCCGAAGCTGGAGGCGGATTTCGGCGAGAAGAGCCGGTTCGTCGCGAAGGGCGGGATCGCGTTCGCGCCGGGCCCCGACCCGTACCACCTGACGGGGGACTTTTCGCTGACGGAGTTCGATGCGGGGAAATTCTTCAAGGCGCTCGATCCGGCACGCGCGCCGACGGTCGAAGGCGTCTTCTCCGTCGCCGGCCGGCTGGAGGGCAAGGGCCTGACGCTGGACGACACGCTCGACCGCACCCGCGGCCAGTTCCAGCTGACGAGCCGGCAGGGCGTGTTCCGCGGGTTGAAGCGCTCGACCGACAAGCTTTCCGTGGCGAGCAAGGCGGTCGAGTTCGGTGCGGCGCTCGGCTCGATTTTCAAGACCGGCCGCGTCAAGGAGGCGGTCGAGAAGGTCGCGGGGAACGCCTACTACGTCGACCAGCTCGCGCAGGCGCTGGGCGAGTTCAACTACGACCATTTTTCCCTGAAGCTCGTGCGCGACGAGTCGCTCGATGTGGAGCTGCAGGACATCAGCCTCGTCTCGCCCGAAATCCGGCTCAACGGCAGCGGCCGCGTGACCCACGAGGCGGGCAAGCCGCTGCTGGAGCAGCCGCTCAACGTGTCGCTCACCCTCGCGGGTCGCGGCAAAATCGAGCAACTGGTCGGCCGGTTGCACGAACTCGACGGCACGCGCGACGAGCTCGACTACGCCCGCGCCAAGAACCCCGTCGTCCTCGGCGGCACGCTGGCCAAGCCCGACCCGACGCCGTTCTTCACCCGCGTCGCGGCCTCGAAGTTTACGGATTTTCTGACGCCCGATAAATGACGCGCAGTTTGCGCCAAAAAATGCCCGGGGAACGGGCTCGACCCGGCGCGTCGGGCGGATAGTTTTTGGGTTCCAAGAATTTCACCGGCGCGACCCCACGGCCGGGCCGGTCCCAACCCCAGGAGACCACGCTTATGAACGGCCAACGTCCGGGAGACATCAGGAACTTCGCCATCGTGGGACACGCGGGCTCCGGCAAGACCATGCTTGCCGAGGCCATGCTGCTCTGCGGCGGCGCCATCCATCGGATGGGTGCCATCGCCCAGGGCACCACCGTGTCGGACTACCATGTGGGCGAGCAGCAAAGGCACCTCTCGCTCCACGGCACGCCGCTCAACTGCGAATGGCAGGGGCGGCGTTTCAATTTCATCGACTCGCCCGGTTCGCTCGATTTCTCGAACGAGGCGATCAACGCCCTCAAGGTGGCCGACTTCGCGCTCGTCGTCATCCACGCCGGCCACGGCATCGGCGTCGGCACCGAGCTGATGTGGGACTACGCCGGGCAGCTCGGCATCCCGCGGATCGTCGTCGTCAATGTCCTCGACAAGGAGAAATACGACTTCGACGCGCTCGTCGCCGAGATCCGCGAGCGGTTCGGCAATGCGGTCTTCCCCATGCAGGTGCCGATGGACACCGGCCCGGGTTTCCACCAAGTGCTCGATGTCCTCCGCAGCGAGGTGGTCAGCTACGCCGCCGACCGCTCCGGCAAATACAAGGAGGAGCCCGCCGCGGGCGTGTGGAAGGAGCGCGTCGAGGCGATGCACAAGGAGCTCATCGAGCACATCGCCGAGAGCGACGACTCGCTGCTCCAGAAATTTTTCGACGAGGGTGGCCTCTCCGAGGAGGTGATGCGCACCGGCATCCACCCGGCCGTGCAGAACCAGGTGTTCGTTCCGCTGCTCTGCACCTCCGGCGAGACCAACGTCGGCGTCGCGCGCCTGATGGATTTCATCGGCAAATACGGCTCGTCGCCCGAGGACCGCAAGACCGTGGGCGCCGTCGCCACCGCCACCGGCTCGCCCTGCCTCGTGCGCCTCGACGGCGCCGAGCCCGTCGCCTACGTCTTCAAGACCCTCACCGACACGCAGAGCGGCGATCTCTCGATCTTCCGCGTCTACTCCGGCGCCATCAAGGCCGGCATGGACATGCACAACAGCGAGCGCCGCGTTTCCGAGCGCATCGGCCAGCTCTACCGGCTCAACGGCAAGCTCCGCACGCCCGTCGAGGCGCTGACCGCCGGCGACATCGGCGCGGCGGTGAAACTGAAGGACACCCACACGGGCAACACGCTCTGCGACGCCCGCCACACCGTGGCGCTGCCCAAGCTCACTTACCCGACGCCCTACACGCAGGCCGCGCTCAAGCTCAACGCGCCCGGCGACGAGGAGAGGCTCGCCGCCGGCCTCGCCGCGTTGCACGAGGAGGATCCGGCGTTCTCGTATCACACCGACCCGGAGATCCACCAGTTCATCATCGCCGCGCAGGGCGAGTTGCACCTCGAGGTGCTCTTCGAGCGGCTCAAGCGCCGGTACAAGGTCGACGTCTCGCTCGAGCCGCCGAAGATCCGCTACCGCGAGACCATCCGCGGCAAGGCCGAGGCGCGCTACCGCCACAAGAAGCAGACCGGCGGCGCCGGCCAGTTTGCCGAGGTGTGGCTGCGCCTCGAGCCCGGCCCGCGCGACAGCGGGCTGAAATTCGCGGAGACGCTCGTCGGCCAGGATGTCGACCGCGTCTTCGTGCCGTCGGTGGAGAAGGGCGTGAAGACCGCGGGCGGCGAGGGCGTCCATGCCGGCTACCGCGTCACCGACGTGAAGATCGATTTCTTCGGCGGCAAGATGCACCCGGTCGACTCGAAGGACATCGCCTTCCAGATCGCCGGCTACTTCGCCTTCCGCGAGGCGTTCCAGAACGCCCGCCCCGTGCTGCTCGAGCCCATCCACGAGCTGGAGATCCGCGTGCCGGAGGAGTTCGTCGGCCGCGTGGTCGGCGACCTGTCCGGCCGCCGCGGGCGCATCCTCGGCATGGACGTGGCCGGCCGCCTGCAGATCGTCAAGGCGCAGGTGCCCGCCGCCCAGCTCTACCACTACGGCACGGTGCTCCGCTCGCTCACCGGCGGGCGCGGCCTGCACAGCGAGAAATTCGGCCACTACGAGGAGATGCCGCCCGAGACCGAGAAGAAACTCGTCGAGGAATACCAGAAAGCCCGCGCCGCCGGCACCGCCGGCCACAACCACGCGCACTGAGGCTTCTAGCTGTCATTGCGAGGAGCGAAGCGACGCAGCAATCCAGTCGGACGGAGCGGCACGCCCGACTTTGCAGACTCGCGACGACAGACTCAATTGGACTGTGTCTTGCCCAATGGGGGAGGGGCTTCCCGCCCCGACTGGCTCCGTTGCCGCCTTTCGTCGCGGCGTAAAGCCGCTCCCACATCCGCGCGCCGCCGCGGAGCTTGAGCTTTCGCGGGGGCGCGCGTAATTTTGCGGCGTGATCGCCTCGGTCCAGTTCAAGAATTTCAAGGCGTTGCGCGCGGCGGACGTGCGGCTGGAGCTGTTCAACCTCGTGCTCGGCCCGAGCGGCAGCGGCAAGACGAGCCTCATCCAGGCGTTGCTGCGCCTGCGCGCGCTGGCGGGCCTGCCGGCGGTGCACGCGCATGAACTGAAGGCTGCCCGGCCGGACGGCCCGCGTCTGGAATTCCGTTTCATGCCGCCGTTTCAGGACGTGTTGGTCACCCTCGCATGCGGCTCGGTCGAGCCGGTCTGCAACCTGCTCGTGGTGGATCATCCGCCGGGGCCGGCGGGGGAGAAACTTTGGGAGCAGCTGCGCGCGCGGCTGATGACGATCCGGGCCTACCTGTTCGACCATTACGCCATGGCGGCGCCGGCGAAGCGCGCCGAGGGCACGGAGCTTGCCTCCAACGCCGGCAACCTCGCCGCCGTGCTGGCGGACTGGCGGGAGAAGCAGCCCGCGGTCTACACGGCGCTCATGGCGGAGTTTTTCCGGATCATGCCCGAGTTCGACCTCGTCGATTTCCACGACGTGGGCGACGGACGGGTGGAGCTGCGGGCGAAGCTGGCCGAGGGCGGCGAGTTCATTCCTGCGGAGAATTTGTCCCAAGGCATGCTCTACCTGCTGGCGACGCTGACCCTCGCCTACAATCCGGCGCCGCCCGCGGTGGTCTGCCTGGAGGAGGCCGACCGAGGCGTGCATCCGCGCATGCTGCGCGAGGTGCGCGACGCGCTCTACCGGCTCGCCTATCCGCGGGACTGCGCGCTCGAGCGCGCGCCGGTGCAGGTGATCGCCACCACCCATTCGCCGTACCTGCTCGACCTGTTCAAGGACCATCCGGAGGAGGTCGTGCTCGGCCACAAGCGCGGGCGCGCGGCCACCTTCGAGCGACTCTCCGAGCGGACCGACCTGCTGGAGCTGATGCGCGAGGCGCACCTCGGCGACCTGTGGTTCAGCGGCATCCTCGGCGGTGTGCCCGGCGAGGAGTGAAGAAAGCCCCGATGCTCTCAGCCACAAAAAGGCACAAGGACCCGATTGCTGTTGAGACCATCCTGGCGCCTATAGGCGCGCGGAAGATGCGGCCGGCCGGCCATGAGTTGTTTTGTGCCTCTTTGTGGCCAACAGTTCGGCAGTCCGAAGGTCGGATGCTCGCATGAAGCTCGCGATCCTCAGCGAATCGCCCGCCGACGAGGCCGCGCTGCGCGTGCTGGCGGGCTACGTGCTCGACGGCCCCATCGAACTCGTCGCGCCAACGCTGCGCGCCCGCGGCTGGCCGTCGGTCGAGCAGGTGCTGCCGTCCATCCTGCGCCATCTGCATTTCAACACCACGGCCGAGGGCCTCGTGGTCGTGGTGGACTCGGACGATTCGCCCGTGCACACGCCGGAGCACGACGCCCAGGGCTACCATCACCCGCTCTGCCGCGTCTGCCGGTTGCGCGCGGTGTTCCGCCGGACGTTGAAAAACCTGCCGCGCCCCCGGCCGCGCTTTCCGCAGGCGGATTCACCCGCGTCTGCCGCGCCCGGCCGCGAGCGGGTGTTGCGCGCCGTCGGGCTGGCCGTGCCGGCCATCGAGGCGTGGTATCTTTGCGGGCGTGACGGTTCGGTGACCGAGGAGGCGTGGACACAGGGACAGGAGAGCGGGCGGCTGCCTTACACGCGGCGCGACCTGAAGTGGCGCGTCTACGGCACGGAGCGGCCGTCGCTGCCGCTGGAGATCCGCCGTGCGGTGCAGGAGGTGTCGCGCCACCACGGCGACGTGCGCCGGCTGGAGAACGATTTTCCGAACGGCTTCGGCTCGCTCGCCCGCGACCTGCGCGAGTGGCGGAAGCCGGCGGGGTAGAGACGTTCGGCCTCAGCACGCGCGTGTGGCCAGCCTGCCCAAACGTGCTTCGACAATCCATGCAAGCCGCAGGAACGGTCTTGCCCGCGGTGTGGGTGGTCGCACAGTCTTGCGTGTCACCCCTGCATGAAATCACCCCGCGTCTCGCTCGCGGCCCTCATGGCCGCGCAAGCTCAGGTAGCCTTCAATGATAATGCGGCCAAGCTGATGCTGATTGCCTTGGCGCAGTTCCCCGGAGTGCTGGGGTGGGGCGATCCGAACACCGTCAAGGCCCTGCTGGCCGGCCTGCTCGTCGCGCCATTCGTGCTGTTTTCCCCCATCGCGGGCTGGATGAGCGACCGTTTTCCCAAGAGCCGCGTGCTCAACCTGACGCTCGCCGGGCAGTTCATCGTGATGGTGCTGCTGGTGGCGGCGTTGAAGTTCCGCTCGCTCGAGGGCGCGGTGGCGTGCTTCTTCCTGCTCGCGGTCCAGGCCTCGCTCTTCACCCCGGCCAAGCGCGGCATCCTGCGCGAGCTGGTCGGGCCGGAGCAACTCCCGCGCGCGGTCGGCTGGATGGAGATGTTCTCCGTCACCGCCATCCTCACGGGCGCGTTCGCGGGCGGCGTGTTCTTCGATTTGCTGACGAAGCGCTGCGGCGGCGATCCGTGGACGGGGGCCTACTGGACCGCCGTGGCGCTGACCGTGCTGGCGGCGCTGCCGTGGCTGATGATCCAATTCATGCAGGCGACGAAGGCTCAGTCGGCGCAGCCGTTCCGCCTCGGGCTCCTGGGGCAGCACGGTAAGCAGGTGAAAGAGCTGTGGCGCGACCAACCGCTGCGGCGGGCCACGTTCGGCATCATGTTTTTCTATGCGCTCGGCGGCTATGTCGTGCTGCTTTTCGCCCAGATCGGCGCGGAGGCGCACGGGGGCGGCGTCGGCTCGGCGACCGACGCGAGCGTGATGATGCTCCTGCTCGGCATCGGCACGCTGCTGGGCAATCTCGTGGCCGGGCAACTCTCGCGCCGCGGCGTCGAACTCGGCCTGGCACCCATCGGTGGCGCGATGCTGACGGCGGCGCTGTTCGCGCTCGGGCTCCTGCACGTCGGCGGACTGGCGTTCCGGGCCTGGATCGTCATCGCCGGTTTCGCCTCGGGTTTCTTCCTCGTGCCGCTCTATGCGTTCATCCAGGAAGCGGCGGGCGACCACCGCCGCGGCCGCATTCTCGCCGGTGTCGGTCTGCTCGACAGCTCGGCCGGGCTCGCGGCGAGCGGCGTCTACGGGCTGCTGGCCTCGCCGCAACTGCTGCACTGGACGCAGCAGGCGCAATGGTTCGCGCTGACGGCGGCCTCGCTGGCGATGCTGGCCTTCGGCCTGTGGGTGCTGCCGCACCAGACGGTGTGCGCGGTCATGCGGCTCATCGGCCCGCTCTTCTACAAGGTGCGCGCGCGCGGCCTGGAGAATCTCCCGGCGGGCGGCGGGCTCGTCATCTGCAACCACCTTTCCTACGTCGATGCGGTCGTGCTGCAGGTCGCCTCGCCCCGGCCGCTGCGGTTCGTGGCGTTCGCGGGCTTTGCGCGCAGTCCGACGGTGCGCTTCCTTTTCCGCGCGGCGGGCGTCATCCCCGTGACGCCGAACAAGCCGATGAAGGGCATCCGCGTCGCCGTCGACGCCATCCGGCAGGGCGAGCTGGTCTGCGTTTTCCCCGAGGGAGCCATTTCGCGCACCGGGCAGCTGATGCTGCTCAAGCGCGGTTTCGAGACCATCGCGCGGCAGGCGCACGCGCCGGTCGTCCCGGCGGTCATCGACGGTCTGTGGGGCTCGGTGTTTTCCTTCGCGGGCAACAAATACCTCTGGAAGTCGCCGCGCCTGAAACCGACCCATGTGTGCGTGATCTTCGGCCGGCCGATTGCGCCCGCGCTGGCCAGCATCGAAACGGGCCGGCTGGCCTTGCTCGACTTGGGCGAGGAGGCCTTTCAGGAACGGCCGGCGCTGCGGCGCCACCTCGGGCGCGAATGTGTGCGCGCCCTCGCCAAGCGCCCGTGGCATACCGAGGTCATCGATCGCACCGCCGACCGCCGCGCAGTCAGTGCCGCGCAGTTGCTGGCCGTGGCCGCGGCGTTGTCGCGCCGCATCAAGGCCACCGTGCCGGAGAAGCGCGTGGGCATCGTCCTGCCGCCCGGTGCGGGCGCGCACATCGCCAACCTCGCCATCGCCTGTGCGGGCAAGGTGCCCGTCAATCTCAACTTCACCGTCGGCCGCGCCGCCGTCGAGACCGCGCTGCGCATCGGCGAGATCAAGACCGTCATCACCGCCGACGCCATGCGCGCGAAGGTGCCGAATTTCCCCTTCCCCGAACACACGGTCGATCTGAAGAAGGAAATCGAGGCGGCCGGTGGCAAACGGGCCATCCTGCCTTGGCTGCTCGCCGCCTACGTGCTGCCGAACCAGTGGTTCGCGGACCTGCTCGGCCTGCCGAAAACGGGCGACAACGAGGAAGCCGGCCTGCTGTTCACCAGCGGCAGCTCCGGCGAACCCAAGGGCGTCGTGCTCACGCACCGCAACCTGCTCGCGAACTGCGCGCAGATCTCCTCACTGTCGATCCTGCCGCAGACGGCGATCATCATCGGTTGCCTGCCGGTCTTCCACTCGTTCGGCTTCACCATCACGGTCTGGTATCCCATCCTGCGCGGCTGCCAGGTCGTCACGCTGCCCAGTCCGCTCGACACGCGCAAAATCGTCGAGGCCATCCAGCAGGAGAAGGCCACGGTGCTGGTCGGCGCGCCGACCTTCATCCGGCCGTTCCTCAAGAAGGCCACACGCGAGGAACTCCAGACGCTCGATCTCGTCGTCACAGGCGCCGAGAAGCTGCCGCTGGATCTCTACGAGGCATTCCTGTCGCAGTTCGGCATCGAGATGCTCCAGGGCTACGGCCTGACCGAGACGACGCCGGTCGCGAGCGTCAACCAGCACAACCCGCCCGTCACCACCTCGACCGCCGAGGAGCAGCTCGGCAAGAAGGTCGGCGCCGCCGGCCGCCTGCTGCCGGGTGTGACGGCGCGCATCCTCGATCCCGACACCAACGAGGAGCTGCCGCTGACCTCGACCGGCATGCTCTGGCTCAAGGGTCCGAACATTTTCCAAGGCTACCTCAAGGACGCCGAGAAGACCGCCACGGCGCTCAGGGACCGCTGGTTCGTCACGGGCGACCTCGGCCGGTTCGACGAAGACGGCTTCCTCTTCATCGAGGGCCGGCTCTCGCGCTTCTCGAAGATCGGCGGCGAGATGGTGCCGCATGGCACGGTCGAGCAGCGCATCGCGGAGTTGTTCAATTGGGACCAGAACGAGGGTCCGACCGCCGTCGTCACCGGCGTGCCCGACGCCACCAAGGGCGAGGCGCTCGTGCTGCTCACCACCCAGGACGTCACGCCCGAGCAGATTCGCACGAAGCTGCTCGAAGCCGGCCTGCCCAATCTCTGGGTCCCGCGCATCATCCGCAAAGTGGACAAGATTCCCATGCTCGGCACCGGCAAGACCGATCTCAAGGGTTGCCGCAATCTCGCCATCGAGCTGACCAAGGACGCGCTCAGCTGAGCCCGTTGGTCGTGGTAGGGCGAGGCGTCCCCGCCGAGCCGCAGGCTGGGGTGGGCGCGAAATATTTCTCGTGACGGGGCGGCTCACCCGGAGGGTTCGCCCTGCCAGCGAAGCCGCGCTGCGTGACTCGTAGGGCCCGATCTCGCGTCGGCCTTTCTGCCTGCTGTGCCGGTCGCTGACACATTCTTGACTGGCGCGGCGCGCCGCCGCGCGCTTTGTTCGGCGCATGAGCATCGCCACCGCCACCCGCCAGTTGAAGAAGCGCCTCGGCGCGCGCGTCGACACGTCGCGCGAGGGTTGCTGGGCGGCCTCGTTCGACAGCAGCAAGATTTCCTTTCTGCCCGCGGCGGTCATCACGCCGCGCCAGGAGTCGGACGTCGGTATCGTGCTGGAGCTGGCGAACAAGCATCGCGTACCCGTGACCGTGCGCGGCCGCGGCACCACGCTCATGGGCTCGGCCGCGCCGGTGCGCGGCGGCTGGGTCGTCGACACGCTGAAGCTCGCCAAGGTCTCGATCGACGCCGATGCCGGGCTGGCGCTCGTGCAGGCGGGCGCCACCACGGCCAGCGCGCAGCGCGCGGCCGAGAAGCTCGGCTGGTTTTATCCGCCCGATCCGTCGTCGAAGGAATACTGCACGATCGGCGGCAACATCGCCTGCAACGCCGGCGGCATGCACGGGGGCAAATACGGCGTGACGCGCGATTTCGTGGTCGCGTTGCGCGGCTACCTGCCGACCGGCGAGTTCGTGGAGTGGGGCACGGCGACGAAGAAATTCTCCGCGGGCTTCAACCTGCGCGACCTGTGGATCGGCAGCGAGGGCATGCTCGGCATCGTCACCGGCGCCGTGCTCAAACTCATCCCGCAACCCGCCGCGCGCTGGACGCTGCTGACGTCGTTTCCCGACGAGGTGACAGCGCTCAAGGCCGCGCGGACGCTCTTCCGCTCCCGCGTGCAACCGGCGATCTGCGAGTTCCTCGACCGCGAGAGTGTGCTCTGCGCCGAACGCGCGACGGGCAAGACGGTCTTTCCCGGCCAGGCCGGCCGGCCGGTCATCCTGCTGGAGTTCGCCGGCGGCGTGGCCGAGGTCGACGACCTGAAGGCCGACGTGCTCGCGTGGGCGCAGCGCGAGGCGCTGGCGTTCCGCGAGGCGCGCAGCCGCGCCGAGGCCGAGGAGCTCTGGGCCGTGCGCCGCAAATGCTCCGGCGCGATGTTCGAACTCGGCGACGCGAAGCTGAACGAGGACATCGTCGTCCCGATGAAAAATTACGAGAAGTTCGCCCGCTTCCTCGCCGGACTGAAGCGCTCGTCCAAACTGCCCGTCCCGACCTTCGGCCATCTCGCCGACGGCAACCTGCACGTGAACATCATGTATCACCGCGAGGACAAGGCCGAGGCGAAGCGCGCCGAGGCCGCCGTGCAGAAGCTGATGGAGACGGTCGTGGCGTTCGGCGGCGCGATCTCGGGCGAGCACGGCATCGGGCTGGCGAAGACGCCGTTCCTGCGCCTGCAGCACTCGCCGGTGCAGGTAAAGGCCATGCAAGCCGTCAAACGCGCTCTCGACCCGCGCGGCATCTGCAATCCGGGCAAAATGTTCGACGTTGTCCGCATCTGGAAATTCCCGAAACTGGAGGTGAAGTTCCCGTGGGACCACAAGTGACGCATCGGAGTCGCTGCGTCATCCCGAGCGCAGCGAAGGATCCAGGTGCGAATGCTCCACGAGTGATTTTTCCATGGATTCTTCGCTTCGCTCAGAATGACATGCTTCCTGACTGACCCGATACGATGGATCATCCCACAGTGAAAATCCGCCCTTACGCTCCCACCGACGAAGCCGCCGTCATCGCGCTCTGGCAGGCGTGCGATCTCGTGCGCCCGCAGAACGACCCGAGGAAGGACATCGCGCGCAAGCTGCGCGTGAATCCCGAGTGGTTCCTCGTCGCGGAACACGACGGACGGATCGTCGGCGCCGTGATGGCCGGCTATGAGGGGCATCGCGGCTGGGTCAATTACCTCGCCGCCGAGCCGTCGCGTCGGCGGATCGGTATCGGCCGGGCGCTGATGACCGAGGCGGAGAAGCTGCTGCGCGCGGCCGGCTGCCCGAAGATCAACCTGCAGGTGCGCCCGGACAACCCCGACGTGATCGAGTTTTACCGGCGCATCGGTTTCGCCGTCGAAGGCGCCATCAGCCTCGGGAAACGATTGGTGAAGGATTGAGGGACGATTGGAGGGCGGGTATTTAAGAACATGTGCCTTCGATGGAAATAGGTAGGGGCCGTTGCCCTCAACGGCCCTCGATCGTGAGATGATCCACATAATACGGCCAATCTTCCGCACGGGTGACGAGTCCGGCGCGAAGCGGGTTTTCCCGGATATAGCGGGCTTTTAGTTCCAGGTTTTCACCGGGACGCAAACGATGATCGAAGTAGTTTCTCTGCCATACGACTCCGGCGCGACGGGCGGTGAGCCGTTTCCAATGGCGAATGGTGTCAGACATGCGTGTACCGGCAGGGAACGCGACCAGGGCATGCAGATGATCGGGCATGAGCAGCAGCAGATGCACCGTCCAACGTCGTGTCCGATGGTAGAAAGCGGCATCGGCTAGCAACGTGGCACTGGTCGGCTGCGAACAAAGTTGATTCAGACCGCGGCGAGCGCAGCAGAGGGTGAGAAAAAACCAGTTGCCGTCGGGAACAAATGGCGGCGGGGTGTGGTAAAGCGGGCGGCGCGTGGGCATGTCTATCACATGGCCCGTGCCAGAGGGTTGCTCGGCGGAGTGGTTAGGCGCAAGCGACAAACCTGGGCGCTTGAGGGCAAGCGCCCCTACCGGATTGTGTGCGGGGAGGGACGGTGGTTCTGTCTGGGGGCTACGCTCTACGCCGTCTCCAGATTCTCGCCTTCGGGCGAGTTGGGGCGGTTGCTGACGTTGTTGCCGTCGTTCGCGTGCAGCCGCCAGAACATGAAGGAGGAAATCACCGTGAGTCCGCCGAGCGTGAGGAACGCCCGGTGCAGCGCGACGACGAAGAAGGCGTGGTCGGATTGCGGCCGGCCGCCGAGGTAGAAGGCCGTGAGCAGCGACGCGAGCGCCACGCCGAAGCTCCACGCCATCATCTGCGCCGTGAGCGCGATGCTGTTGGCCATGCTGGCGTCGCGGTCGTTGGTGTCGGAGTAGACGAGCGTGTTCATGCTCGTGAACTGCAGCGCGGAGAACAGGCCTTGCGCGAAACTGAGCGGCAGGATGACCCAGAGCGGCGTGCCGGGGCCGACGAGCGAGAAGACGGTCAGCGTCAGGCCGAAGCATGCGGTGTTGGCCATCAGCACCTGCCGGTGGCCGAAGCGTTCGAGCAGGCGGTTGCTCCAGATTTTCATGCCGATGGCCGCGACGGCCTGCGGCATCGTCAGCAGGCCGGCCTGCCACGGTTCGTAGCCCATGCCGATCTGATAGAGCAGGGGCAGGAGGAAAGGCATGCCGGCCACGCCGAGCCGCGTGATGATGCCGCCGAGCACGGCGATCTTGAAGGTCCGGATGCGGAACAGCGCGAGCTCGATGACCGGCCGCTCGGTCCGGCGTTCGTGCCAGCCGTAGAACAGGAGCAGGAAAAACGCCGCGGCGAACAGCAGCGTCAGCGGGCCGGCGGGCAGGCGGTGTTCGCCGAAAATCTCCAGCGCGTAGGAGAGCAGGGCGATGCCGCCGCCGAAAAGCACGAAGCCCACGCGGTCGAGCGGCGCCACGGCCTCGTTGCGGTAGTCGGGCATGTAGCGGCTGATCAGCCACAGGCCGAGCAGGCCGAAGGGCAGGTTGAGGAAAAAGATCATGCGCCACGGCAGCCAGTGGACGATCAGGCCGCCCGTGAACGGCCCGAGCAGCGGGCCGATGAGCGCGGGGATGACGACGAAGTTCATCGCCGCCAGCATCTCGGACTTGGGGAACGTCCGCACGAGCGCGAGCCGCCCGACGGGCGTCATCATCGAGCCGCCGATGCCCTGCAGCACGCGCGCGGCGACGAGCATGGGCGTGTTGAGCGCCAGTCCACAGAAGAGCGAGCCGAGCGTGAACAGCCACACCGCCCACGTGAACACCCGCTTCGTGCCGAACTTGTCGGCCATCCACCCGCTGATGGGGATGAAGACCGCGAGGCACAGCGTGTAGCTGGTCAGCACGCCCTTCAGGCTCAGCGGCTCGACCCCGAGGCTCTCGGCCATGGTCGGCACCGCCGTGTTCACGATGGTGGCATCCAGGCTCTCCATGAACAGCGCCACGGTTACCAGCCACGGCATGTAGCGCTTGATCTGCGCGGTGCGGTCGGACGGTTGGGCGGTGCGGGCCATCCCTTGGGCATAACCCGGCCGCCCGGGCACGCAAGCGGCGCGGGAAAACCAGTAGCGCGGTTAAGGCAAGGCCCAAAAAAATATCATTTTGGCTTACTGCTTCGCGGTGTTTTTTCCGTTGCGCCGCCAGTTGGCGCTCCCTCTAGTTTTCCCTTTAATTTCGAATGCATCTTAAGGCGCTAAAGCTTCACGGATTCAAAAGTTTCGCGGACAACACCACCCTCAGCTTCCAACCCGGTGTGACGGCCATCGTCGGCCCCAACGGTTGCGGCAAGAGCAACATCGCCGACGCCATCCGCTGGGTGCTCGGCGAGCAGAGCGCCAAGGCCCTTCGCGGCGGCAAGATGCAGGACGTCATCTTCGAGGGAGCGGACACGCGCAAGCCCGCCCAGTTCTCCGAGGTCGCGCTCCTGCTCACCGAGTGCGAGCAGCAGCTCGGCAGCGATTTCCACGAGATCGAGATCATGCGTCGCGTCGCGCGCGACGGTTCGAGCGAGTATTATTTCAACGGCCAGGCCTGCCGCCTGAAGGACATCCACAAGCTTTTCATGGACACCGGCGTCGGCCGGACCAGCTACTCGATCATGGCGCAGGGCCAGATCGACCAGATCCTCTCGTCCAAGCCCGAGGAACGCCGCGTGGTGTTCGAGGAGGCCGCCGGCATCACCAAGTACAAGAGCCAGCGCCGCGAGGCGATGAACAAGCTCGCCCTCACCGAGCAGAACCTCGCTCGTGTCTCCGACGTCATCAACGAGGTCGCCCGCCAGATCGGCTCGTTGAAGCGCCAGGCCGCGAAAGCCATGCGCTACAAGCGCCTCAGCTTCCGCCTCCGCCACCTCGCGCTCGCCCACGCCGGTTACCAGTGGCACCAGCTCAGCACCGCGCTCGCCGACCTCGAGGGCCGCGTCTCCGGTCTCCGCGGCGAGGCCGACACCCGCCGCGCGACGCTCGAGGAGAAGACCCGCGCGCTCGACGAGCAGAAGGCCCGCCGCTCCTCCCTCCACCAACGCGTGCAGGACGCCCAGCAGGCCGTCTTCGACCTCCGCTCCCAGAAGGAGCAGGCCGAGAACCAGTCCGGCCTCGCCCAGGTCAAGCGCACCGGTCTCGCCGAGCGCATCGATGCCGGCAAGGACGACCTCGCCGAACTCGAGATGCAGTTGCGCGAACTCGCCTCGCAGGTCGACACCGGCGCGCAGGACAAGCAGATGCAGCTTTCGCTTCTCGGCAGCTCCGACGCCGTCTTTCAGGACCGCAACCGCGAGCTCGCCGTCCTCGAGGGCGAGCTGACCCGCGCCGAGCAGCAGCTCAGCCAGGACAAGTTTCAGCTCCTCCAGGTCGAGAGCGTCGTCGCGCGGCTGCGCACCGACAGCTCCAGCCTCGAGGTCGACGCCCGCACCAGCCAGAACAAGTTCGACCAGCTTTCCGCCGAGCTCGACCAGCTCCGCTCCGCCGTCGAGGGCGCCGCCGCCCAGATGGCGGAGGCCAGCCAGCGGGTGCAGGACGCCCGCACCGAGCAGAGCCGCACCAACAACGAGGCGCAGGCCGCCCAGGCCGCGTTGCAGGACGCCACGGGCAGATTCCGCGAAGCCCAGCGCAAGCTGCAGGAGATCGACCGCAGCCTCGCCCAGAAGACCGCCCGCCTGAAGCTGCTCCAGCAGCTCCAGGAGAAATGGGAAGGCTTCGGCGAGGGCGCGAAGGCGCTGCTTTCCGGCCGCTTGTCCGCCGTCGCCGGGGAAGGGCAGAAGTTCGTCCCCATCACACAGGGCCTCGAGGTCCGTCCGGAATACGCCAAGGCCCTCGAAGCGCTCCTCGGCGCTTCCGTCGAGGCCATCTCCGTCTCCGATCTCGCCACTGCGCAGAAGATTCTCGCCCGGCTCGAGTCCGACCAGATCGGCAGCGTGTGCCTGCAAGTACCGGCACTCAGCACGCAGCCCTCCGCGCTCGGCGAATTGCCGGCCGGCTTGCAGCCGGCCATCGGCGCCGTCGCCCACCTCGACGCCTCGCACCCGGCCGCCAGCGTCCTCTCGGCCTGCTACCTCGCCGACGACCTCGGCGCGTTCCTCGAGTTCTGGCAGGCCAACCCGTCCTTCAGCTTCCTCATGGTCGCGACCGCCAAGGGCGACCTCGTCGACCGCCGCGGCCTCATCTTCGGCGGCCACCACAAGAAGCCCGCCAACTCCATCGTCCAGCGCGAGGTCGACCTCCGCGAGACCGGCAAGGCCGTCGTCGCCGAGCAGCAGGCGCACGACGAGCAGCGCGCGCTCATCGACCAGCTCAACCTCGCCCTCACCGACGCCGAGCACACGCTCGAGCAGAAGCGCAAGGACGTCCTTGCCGCCAAAAACGCCCAGCGCGCGCACGACGACGCCCGCACCCGTCTCCAGCGCATGGAGAACGAGCTGACCAATCTCAAGCGCGACCACGACGAGGCCCTGGCCCGCCTTGCCAAGGCCCAGGCCCAGCTCGCCGAGGCCAACGCCAATGTCGAGGCGCACAAGCAGCAGATCGCCGCCACCGAGTCCGCCATCGCGGCGAAGCGCGCCGACCGCGACCAGAAGAAGGAACACCTGGCGCAGGCCCGCCTCGAGCTCGCCGAGCGCCGCCAGAAGGTCGAGGTCCTCGACCGCGGGCTCACCGAGATGGAGCGCCGCCGCGCCCAGCTCGCCGACCTGCACGACCAGCGCCAGATCGAGATCGAGACGTGGACCGAGCAGGTCTCCGTGCTCGAGCAGGAATCCGCCGGCCAGCGCGCCCGCGCCGAGGAGATCGCCACCACGCTCGGCGTCGCCCAGGAGAGCGTCGAGCGCTCCCGCGTCGAGCTCGCCGAGGTGGAGCAGGCCATCAACGCCGTCGAGGCCGGCATGACCACCATCCGCAGCGAGGCCGAGTCGGCCATGTCCGAGCTTTCCCGCAACGAGGTCAAGGTCGCCGAGACCCGCGCCCGCGTGCAGTTCCTCACCGAGGAGATCACCCACGAGTTCCAGGTCGACCTCGCCACCCTCGACTGGCGCCGCCAGCTCTGGCACGCCGACGACGAACCCGAGGGCATGAAGGACCTCGACCTCGACGACGACGAGAATGCAGAGGACGGAGGACAGAAGCCAGCAGCCGGCTCTCAACCCTCAGCTCTCAACCCTCAACCTTCGGCTCCCGCCGCAGCGAGCAGCGAGCCGTCCGCGGTAGGGGCCGTTGCCCCCAACGGCCCTTCGGAGACCGGCGCTCCGCCCTCCGCGCTCAGCGCTCCGCAGGGGAGCGAAGCTCCCAAGCGCCGCCGCAAGAAGAAGGAAAACAAGGGCGAGCCCACCGAGGCCGATCTGGCCGCGCTCGACTCCACCCCATGGGACGCCATCAAGGCCGAGGTCGACGCCCTCCGCCAGCGCGTCGGTGCCATGGGCGCGGTCAACCTCGTGGCCATCGAGGAATACTCCGAGCTCAAGCAGCGCTACGAGTTCCTCAAGACCCAGAGCGACGACCTCACCAACGCCAAGGCCGCGCTCCTCAAGGCCATCGACGACATCAACCAAACGTCGCTCGAGCAGTTCAAGGTCACCTTCGAGCAGATCCGCAAAAATTTCGCCTACACTTTCAACATCCTCTTCGGCGGCGGCCGCGCCGAGATCGAGCTCGTCACCGCCGAGGATCCGCTCGAGAGCGGCATCGAGATCGTGGCCCAGCCCCCGGGCACCAAGCTCAAGGGCATCACGCTCCTCTCCGGCGGCCAGAAGACGCTCACCGCCGTCGCGCTCCTCTTCGCCCTCTACATGGTCAAGCCCTCGCCGTTCTGCTTGCTCGACGAGCTCGACGCGCCGCTCGACGAGTCGAACATCCACCGCTTCACCAACCTGCTGAAGCAGTTCGTCAGCAGCTCGCAGTTCATCATCATCACGCACAACAAGAGCACGATCGCCGCCGCCGACGCCATCTACGGCGTCACGATGCAGGAGCGCGGCGTCTCGCGCACGCTCTCGATGCGGTTCGACAAGTCCACCGGCGAAGCCGAGGCCCTGCCCACGACCGTCGCCGACTCCGTCCGCAACGCCAAGCCCCCGACCCCGGTCGGCCCCTGAGAGCAGGAGACGGAGTTCAGTAAGCAGAGATCGGCGGACGAGTACGTGTATGAATGGACGCGGTTGGGCAGCGCGTCCGCGATGAGGCATAGAGCCGGGTAGGTTTCACGAAGGACCAAGAAGGCTAACGGCTCTCGGGGGCTTGATCCTCGGCGACAGGGATTGCGTCGTAGATCGAGCGGGAGAGGACATCAAAGGCCGCAGCGCCAAACTCCTTGTCGTCCATGTAGCGGGTGACGATCTGGTCGTTCTCGCCCATGCGCTGGACCATCAGAGCCTCGATGAGCTGACGCAGACCGAGCTGGAATTTGTCGAACGGGTTTGCGCGACGGAGCTTGATGACTTGCTCGTCGCCGGCCGCCTTCTCGCGGATCTGCTCGAAGAAGAAGCGGTCCTCGTCGGTGAAATTCGTGCCGAAACGGTCGTTGAGCACCTTGATGATTTCGGAAAGCGGGGCTTTTTCCTCCTTCGCCCGGCCGGTGCCGACGTCGGTGGGGCTTTTCACGCCGGGAGCCTCGCCGACCTGCAGCGGAATCTCGCCGGAGAAGATGCGCTGCAGCCGGTAGAATTGCAGGCCGACCTCGTCGCCGAGCTTGATCCGAGTCATGTCGCGATCGAGCGGCAGGTGTGGGAGCAGCAACCGGCCATAGCTGTAGAGCAGCTCCAGCGCCGGGTCGCCGTAAGGCAGAATCTGGCTGAGGAACGAGTAAACTTTCACATAGCCGGACAGCTTCTCGCGGAACTCCGCGCGCTTCGCCTCGTCGGCGAGGCCTTTGAAGCGGTCCACGGCGGGCTGGAGATGCGCCTGCATGCGGGCGTGGTCCTGCGCGGCCTGCTTTTCGGGCGTCTTGTAGAAGACCCGGGCAAAGGCCTCGACTTCGCTCCAGTGGTAGACTTGGGCGCCGTCGAGTTCGTGCTTGAGCTGCTCCAGTTGGTGCGGATCGGCGGTCTGCTGCAGGCTCGTGGTGTCGTAGTAGGGTTTGAAGGCGCGGTAGATGTCCTCGGCCTCGTTGACGAAATCCAACACGAAGGGCGTCTCCTTGCCGGGCATCATGCGGTTCAGCCGCGAGAGCGTCTGCACGGCCTGCACGCCGTCGAGGCGCTTGTCCACATACATGGCCTGCAGCAGCGGCTGGTCGAAGCCGGTCTGGTATTTGTTGGCCACCAACAAGACCTGATAATCCGGCGAGGCGAAACGCTCCGCGAGCTGCTTCTCGCCGATGGGCTTCCCGCTTACGCGGTCGAGGTTCATGCCCGACTCCGTGTATTCGAGCCCCGTCTGGGGGTCCTTCACCGTGCCGCTGAAGGCCACGAGCGGGCGGATGTCATGGTAACCGTGCTCCTCCAGGTAGCGCTGGAAGGCCTGCATGTAGCGCACGGCGTGCAGGCGCGACGAGGTGACGACCATCGCCTTGGCCCGGCCGCCGAGGTGTGAACGCACCTTGCTCCGGAAGTGCTCCACCATGACCTCGGTCTTCTGCTCGAGGTTGTGCGGGTGGAGGGTCATGAATTTCGCCAGTGCCTTCGCCGCCTTCTTTTTCGGGAGATTGGGGTCGTCCTCCACCGCCTTCACGAGTCGGTAATACGTGGCGTAGGTCGTGTAGTTGCGCACGACGTCGAGAATGAAACCCTCCTCGATCGCCTGCCGCATGCTGTAGAGGTGGAAAGCCTCGGGCTTGCCGCTGGCACCTTTGCGGCCGAAGAGCTCCAGCGTCTTGCCCTTGGGCGTGGCGGTGAAGGCGAAGAAACTCAGGTTCGGCTGGCGGCCCCGCGACTGCAGCACCTCGTTCAGCCCGTCTTCCCAATCCTGCGTCTGGCCTTCTTCACCCGCGGACTTGTCCGCCGCCGCGCCGCCGAGGATGCCCTTCAACTCGCGCGCCGTGTCGCCGGACTGGCTGGAGTGAGCCTCGTCCACGATCACGGCGTAGCGGCGCTGCGCGATGGCAGCTTCCCACTCGCGGGCCTGCTGCTTCTCCGCCTCCGTGGCTTGGTCCTGATTCTCGGCCCCCGCGGCATGCAGCAGGCCGCGCAGAACGAAGGGGAATTTCTGCAGCGTGGTGATGACGATCTTCGTGCCGTCGATCAGGGCCGCGGCGAGCTGCTTGGCATCCTGGTCGATCGCCTTCACCACGCCCTGGGCGTGTTCGATCTGGTAGATGGCGTCCTGCAACTGCCGGTCGAGCACCTGCCGGTCGGTGATGACGACCACGCAGTCGTAGATTTTCTCGTCCTGCGCGTTGTGCAGGCTGGCGAGGCGGTGTGAGAGCCAGGAGATGCTGTTGGTCTTTCCGCTGCCGGCGGAGTGCTGGATGAGGTAGTTGCGGCCCGGACCCTCCTCGCGAGCGGTGGCCACCAGCCGGCGAACGGCGTCGAGCTGGTGGAAGCGCGGGAAGACCAGCGTCTCCTTCGTCACCCAGCGATGGCCGCCGCGGCCGTCGTCCACCTTCTCCTCCTTTTTCTCCACGAAGAGGAAGTGCCCGAGGATATCGAGGAACGAGTCGCGCTGGAGCACGTCGGCCCAGAAATAGCCGGTACGGTAGCCGGACTCGTGCTGCGGGTTGCCGGCGCCGCAGACGATCTGGCCCGGGTGGCTGCCGCGGTTGAGCGGGAGGAAGACAGTCTGCTCGCCCGCGAGGCGCGTGGTCATGTGCACCTCGTCGGGGTCGGCCGCGAAATGGACGAGCGCCCGCTTCTTGAAGTCGAACAACGGCGCCCGCGGGTCGCGGTCCTGCTGATATTGGCGGACGGCGTGCCGCCAGGTTTGGCCGGTGCCGGGATTCTTCAGCTCGACCGTCGCCACCGGCAGGCCGTTGAGCGCCAGCACGAGATCGGCGGTGCAAGGGTCGCTCGGGTGACACGGCACTTGGCGGGTGACGGTCAGCTGGTTCTTTCCATAAAGGGCCAGCACATCGAAGTTGGCACCGTGCGCAGGCTTGAACTGCGCGAGGCGAAACGTCTTGCCGTAGAACTTGAAACCGTGGCGCAGCACGTGGAGAGAGCCCTTGGCGTCGAGCTCCTTCACCAGCGTGGTCAGCAGCAGATCCTCCAAGCCCGCCCCGTGCAACGTGCGCATGTCGCCCCAGAGTTTCGGCTGCGTCGCCTCAAGGAAGGCGAAGATACGTTGAGGAAACAGCGCCCGCGCCTGATCCCACTCCGCCACGTCCCCCTTCAGCCAATTGCCCGCCGTCAGCAGGATTTCCTGCACGTAGGTCTCGAAGGCCTTTTCGTTAGTCTGGCTCATCAGGCCGAAAGAACGAATTTCGCCGGGAGAGCCCGCAGCATCGAGAACACGTCGGTGTATTCGACGCCGAGGTCGCGACACACGTTTGGCATCGGCACCTTGCGGCGGGCATCGGGGGCGTATTCCTCGTGCGTGACGAGCACGTGGTGTTTGGCCGCAGCATAGGCGATGAGCCAGGCATCCGCCTTGTTTGCAAACTCAGCGCGGGCGGCGTCGGCGAATTGCGGCTTTCCGGCCGCCCAAGCCTGGGCACGGGCGTATTGTCCGATGACATCCGCTTCCGGCGAAGAGGCGAAGAACGTGGGAGGGGCGGCTTCCGTCCACGTTTTCAACTCGTCGTTGCCGCGCAACAGCTCGGCTTGCACGCGGTCGATGCTCAACAGGCGGCCCGCGGCGTGATGCAGCAGCAAAGCGTCCCAGTAGCCGGGACAAATATCGAAACCGTAGTAGCGTCGTTTTGCTTCGATCAGGGCGTTGGCATCGAGAAGATAGCTCATGGGCGCGGCCTTCCGCTCAACGCCTCGGCGTATTGATCGAACGTCGCCCCGTAGAGCCCGGTAAGACGGTAGGCTTCTGTAAACAGCAGACGCCCCTCCTTGGCGGCGCGCACCACGGCCTCACCGAAGCGTCGCCCGATGCGGACTTCCTGCGTCAGATAGAAATCGCCCCCGGGGGAGCGGCGGGCGGCTTGGCGGCGGTCGTCTTCGAGGTAGTGGCGATAGAACGAGAGGAATCCCTCCCGTCCGATCAGGCGCAGATCCAGCGCCCGGCGGGCGGTGACCAAAGGGCTCACCTTGAAGCGCCGGGCCAAAAACTGGAACGGCTCGGCGGTGACGTCGGCGGCCGGCCACAAGGCGGAGAGTTCGGACGCAGGCACGAGGAACTCCGCGGCGAGACGGTTGCACCAAATCTCCGCGGCGTAATCGGCCGGCTGCATGCCGGGCAGGCTGAATACGCCGCCCTGCCCGAGCCAGAGGTGAGCCAGCTCGTGCACCAAGGTGAACATTTGGGCGGCTTTCGCGTCGCTGCCGTTGACGAAGACGACCGGGGCATGCGGATCACTCAGCACGAAGCCGCGAAACTCCTCGGGGTCGAGCTTGCGGCGGGTGCTGTTGCCGACGACGCCATTGATCGTCACCACCACGCCGGCCGCTTCGCTGGCTTGCCGGAGCCCGCGCAGGGCTTCGGTCCAAGTCGGATAGTGGCGCGCCCAATCCGGGGCGAGGCCGAGCTGCTGCCGCACGCGGGCGGCCACGGCTTCCGGGTTCTCCTGCACGGTGGCGGAGCCGACAAAGGGCAGCGGAGGCTGCTCTTCCTCCAGCAGGTGGTCGCGCAGCCAGCTTTGCCGGCGCTGCATGATCTGGATCGTCTCGATGAGGTCCGGGCTGGGGCGGCGGACGGGGCGGTCCTGCACCGTGCGGAAGTCCGGCACCGGCAGGCGCTCAGTCGGTGGCTCGGGCAGGAAGAAGTAGCCGAGCGGGGCGTGCGTGGCCTTGGCCAGCTCCTCGAGCTGATGCAGCGTCGGCAGCCCTTCGCCGGACTCCCACCGCTCGTAACGGGGAAAGCGCTCGACCAACGCGGCCACGGTTAACCCGGCGCGGTCTCGCGCCCAGCGGATCAGCTCGGGTTTGACGGGGACGGTGGGCATAGGTAGCGGCGACCTATATCAAAGCGTATCGGGAAGGGCGTAAACCTCAAATCGGGTGGCCGTGCTCCGCGCGGACGTCGATTTTGCCGGTGACGGCGGCGGTGATCAAAGCAGTGCGATATTCCTGCAGGCGCTCGATGGCTTCCTCAGCTTTGCGCATGAGGGCGTCGAGTTGCGTTGTCGTGCGGTCGAGATAGTCGGAGATGAACTGCTGCTCAACGAACGGCGGCGTGGCGATGGCGAGATGCAGGACGTCGCTCTGCGCGATGTTTTTTGCCAGCCCCAATGCACCGCTGATCACCGACTGAATCTGTGAACGACTGCCGCTGCTTTGTAGCGCGTAGGCGAGGTAACGGGCAACGACTTGGCCCTCCATCGGCACCAGCCGATAGATCTTATCGGAGAGTATCAATTTAGCGCGCGTCTGAGGAGGAACGATAGCCACAGATCCGATCAGTTCTTCCGATCCACTGGCTCGCGACATGAGCATGTCTCCTGCTGCTACTTCCAACTCATCCGGAACGTCGAACTCGTCGGGTATAGCTTTGTTTTCTTGCGCCCTAAAAATGCCGCGGTTGCAGCACCCGGCCTTAAGCACGCCCCATTCGTGTTCAGCAGCAGGCGCGTTGTCGCACTGAGGAGAAACTCCCTGCTCAATTTTGCAGAGAAGCCGGCGTAGTCGCTTGGTCTCCCAATACACCGGGATATCGCCGAGCCAGGGGAGGCCGGAGGGTTTGAGTTTGGCTTTGGGGTTAAGGCCCTTGGTGACGGCGTGGGAGATGAGGGCGATGCGCTTTTCCTGCAGCCGCTCGATCAGCTCCCGCTTCTTCGCCACCAACGTGTCGATCCGCCCCGTCTCCCGGTCCAGGAACGCCGCGATGGCGCGCTGCTCGGGTTCGCTCGGCAGCGGGATGGGGATGTCACCGACCTCAGAAGCGTTAATGGCGGGATAGCTTACTCCCACGGAACGCGCGACCACCGACTCAACGAACGAGACCTCCCGAAGTGCGTAAGAGAGAAATTCCGGCACCACCTTGCGGGGACGCACAACCGCAAAGCCGGTCGAGACGACGAGATTTTTCGGAGGATTCCTGACCGGAGCGATGGCTCGAAGATACGTGCGCACCGTGGAAACAATGGTGTCGCCGTCGCGAACGGTCCGTCGTGCCCGAGAAGGAGCATTCTCAAAGACCAAGCTTTCGCGTGTGGTTATGCCCGCAACAGCGTCAACACTGCTGATATCGACATATTCCATTTCGAATTCTGGATCCGTGGTTTCAGGCAATGCGTCATCGTTGATGCTGGCCGAGTATTTGAGACGCTTCACGCCCCATGACGTCGGCACGGCACCGAGCCAGGCGACGCCGGAGGGCTTGTAGGCCTTGTAGGGTTTAGCGCGCACCCTTGCTCCCTTCGTAGGCGGCTTCGAGGTAGGGAGCCGCGCGTTTCAGGTGCTCGTGATTCTCCAGCAGGATTTCGAGCGCGCCAGTGCCCCAGTGGCCCAACTGACCAACGTCCCGAAGGAATTGTCCGTCGATCAGGTAATTCGCCGGATCAAGGTGGAGGAACAGCCGGATGTTTTTGGCCTTCGGCTGGGCCACCGCCGTGGCGAAGTTGCGCAGGCGTTTGTAGGCGACGTATTTCTTCTGATCCTTGCGCTGTACGTCGTCGCCCAGGGAGCGGATATACCGGTCCAGTGATTCGAACAGTTGCACCGTTTCCGGCGCGAGCTGGGGCAGCCAGTCCGGACGAGACTTCGGATCGTGGGACGGGCCGTGGAGGGCAACGGCCCCGACCTTTCGTCGGGAGGAAGAGCGGTTGGGGGCAACCGCCCCTACCGGGCGGCCGGAGTCGGAGGCGTCGGCGGTGACGGCGTTGACGAGTTCGAGCAGGAGCAGGTCGGCGCCGAAGCGGCGGTAGCGGACGAGGTCGATGTTGCGGCCGATCTGCTTGACGGCGTGGGCGTCGAACTTGGTGAAATCGGCGGCGATGCAGACGAGGCGGGGCGCGTCCCAGTCCACGGCCTCGGCGGCCTGGGCGCCGAGCTGCTTCCGCACGAGCTGTTCGAACTCGGCGCGGTGGTCGAGCAGCCAGTCGAGGTAGTAGAGGCCCTGGTTGATGACGTTCTCGCCGGTGGAGCGCTTGTATTCGAGGATGACGGGGCAGTCGTTCTCGTCGAGGCCGAGGGTATCGATGCGGCCGCCGTGGACCTTGCCGGTGGGATACTCGGTGGCGAGAAAGCGGATGGCGAGGAGCGGCCCGAGGTTGGCCTCGATGAGGGTCTGGAGCGGCTTCTCCAAGGCGGAGGCCGAGCCGGTGATCTCGGCGGCCCGGGTGCCGGTGAGGCGGAAGAGGCGGATGTCGCTCATGAGGTCAGGACCGGGGTGGACGTTTGGTTTTCTTCGGGGCGGGTGCCGGCAGGAGCTGCTTCACGGCTTGGTCGAAGTGCAGGTCCACCGGGCGGGGCCGGGCGTCGGTGAGGGCGCGGTAGCGCTCGTATTCCGCCGTGGCGCGGGCGTGGGCGGCCTCGGCGGTGATGGCGCCGGCATGGTCGAGCAACTCGCGGCCGGAGAGGCGCAGAAAATCGTCGAGCTTGTCCACCCAGTTGCGCATGGTCATCACGCGGCGGCTGAGGGCCTGCAACTCGGCGAACTCGATGTAGGCGGAGACAACGCGGTTGAGGGCCTCCAGTTCCGGGGCGGCGAGGTAGTTCTTGGCGACGGTGACATCCTCCCGGCGCACGATGCCGCCGGGCCGGGTGGTGCGGAGGCCCATGAAGGGCTGGCTCGCGTCGGCCCGGGCTGCGATGACCTCCGCGGCGGTCTGGCCGTGCACGGCCCAGTGCATCTTGTTCTGGACGGTCGCGAAGAAGCGCTGGGAAAGCGCGTCGTCCGGGGTGTAGTCCACGCTCGTGGCGTAGATATCGAGGACCTTCTGGTAGAAGCGGCGCTCGGAGGAGCGGATGTCGCGGATGCGCGCGAGCTGCTCCTCGAAGTAGTCCGTCTGGCCGGGGCCGGGCGGGTTCTTCAGGCGCTCGTCGTCCATCGTGAAGCCCTTCACGAGGTATTCGCTCAACCGGGCCGTGGCCCACTGGCGGAACTGAGTGCCGCGGTGGCTGCGGACGCGATAGCCCACGGCGAGGATGGCTTCGAGGCGGTAGATGCGCAGTTTGCGGGTGACCTCGCGCCCGCCCTCGAGCCGAACTTGTAAGCAATCCTTACAAGTTGCCGCCTCAGTCAACTCCCCCTCGGCGTAGATCGCTTTCAGATGCAGGGTTACGTTCTGGGGCGTGATCTCGAAAAGTGCCGCGATCTGGGCCTGCGTGAGCCACATCGTTTCGTTTTCGAACCGGCACTGGATACGCGTGCGCCCGTCCTCGGTCTGATAGAGGATGAACTCGCCGCCGGGGGCGGGCTGGCCGTAAGCCGGAGGCGTCTCGCTCACGAGGTGACCTCCTTGAGCAGGTCAAGGATCTCGGTCTCGAGGCGTTTGATATCCTGCTCGATGACATCCAGCGGCCGGGGCGGTTCGTAGCGGTAGAAGTGGCGGTTGAGCGGGATCTCGTAGCCGATCTTGGTCTTGGACTCGTCGATCCATGCATCGGGCACATGGGGCAGCACCTCGCGTTTGAAGTAGGCGTGGATGTCCTCCTTGAGCGGCACGGACTCGGTGTCGCGCAGCTCCGGGTCGGGCTCGGGGTCGCCGTCCTTGTCGCGGCAGATTTCCGCCGTCTCGTCGCGTTCACCCAGCGCGGCGAGCACGGCCTTGAGTTCGGCGGCGTCGAGGCGCGCGCCGGTCTTCTTTTCGACGGCGCGCAATTCGGTGAGAAAGGCGGCGCGATCCGTGAAGAGTTTCTCGCCGGTGGCTTTGGCGAGGACGCGGAGCAGAGCGACGATGTCCTTCTGGCGCTGCCGGCCGGCGGCGACCTCGGCGTCGTGCGCGGGGCCGGCCTTCTTGGCGGAGGTGACGAGGCTCTTGAATCCGCTCTCATCCTCGAGCCGGCCGAGGCGTGTGGCGGTGGCCTGGAAATTCAGGCGCAGCGGACGCTCGACGGTGATCTTGCGGTAACCGAAGTCGTCGTTGTCGAAGATGCGGCTGACGACGCGCGGGCGCTGGACGTCGCGGTGCGTGATGGCGTCCTCCTCGGTGAAGGTGCGCACGGCGCCGTCGGTGAAGTCGCCGTGCAGGCACGCGAGATCCTTGATGTGGTCCGGATCCTTCTTGTTCTTCTCGTCGCTCGGGTCGCCGATGCGGCGGCGCTTGTTGCCGAGGCTTTTCTCCATCTGGACCCAGAAGGCGCGGGCATCGATGAGCTGCAGCTTGCCCTTGCGGTGCCTCTGTTTCCGGTTGGTAAGGACCCAGAGGTAGGTCGAGATGCCGGTGTTGTAGAAGAGCTGCTCCGGCAGCGCGATGATGGCCTCGAGCCAGTCGTGTTCGATGATCCAGCGGCGGATCTCGCTCTCGCCGCTGCCGGCGTCGCCGGTGAAGAGGGGCGAGCCGTTGAAGACGATGGCGAGGCGCGAGCCGCCGTCCTGCGGCGCGCGCATCTTGGCGAGCATGTGCTGGAGAAAGAGCAGCGCGCCGTCGTTGACGCGCGGCGTGCCGGCGCCGAAGCGGCCGTGGTGGCCGAGGGTGTCGCGCTCGTTCTCGATGAACTTCTGCTGCTGTTTCCACTCCACGCCGAAGGGCGGGTTGGCCAGCATGTAGTCGAAGGTCCACTTCTTGCCGGCGGTGTCGCGGTCGAAGCCATCCTTGGTGAAGGTGTCGCCGAGGAGGATGTTCTCGGCGTCCTCGCCCTTGATGAGCATGTCGGATTTGCACACCGCCCAGGCCTCGTCGTTGAGGTCCTGGCCGAAGAGCTTGGGCTGCGCCTCGGTGTTGAGCGAACGGATGTAGTGCTCGGCGACGGAGAGCATGCCGCCCGTGCCACAGGCTGGATCGTAGATGGTCTTGACGACGTGGCTGCGGCGGAGGTCCTTCTCCGGCGAGAGGAGCAGGTTGACCATGAGCCGGATCACCTCGCGCGGAGTGAAGTGCTCGCCGGCCTCCTCGTTCGATTGCTCGGCGCCGATCCGGATGAGCTCCTCGAAGACATAGCCCATCTGGGCGTTATCGACCCGCTCCGGCGAGAGATCGATCGCGGCGAATTTCTGCACGACGAGATAGAGCAGATCCTTCTCGGCCATCTTGGCGATCTGGGTGCCAAGGTCGAAGCGCTCAAAGATGACGCGAACGTTTGGGGAAAAGCTGTGGAGATAACTGGTGAGGTTCGGTGCGAGCTGGTTGGGGTCGTCGAGCAGCCGTGCGAGATCGAGCTTCGACAGGTTGTAGAACGGGCGCTTGGTGAGCTGGGAAAGCTTGTGGCGGATGAGTGTCTCGGGCTTGGTCTTGATCGTCGCGTATTCCTTCAGCACGGCGGCCTTGCTCGGCGCAAGAATGCAATCGAAACGACGCAGCACGGTGAGCGGCAGGATGACCTTGCGATACTCGTTCCGCTTGTAAGGCCCGCGGAGCAGATTGCAGATGCTCCAGATGAAACTCGCGAGCTGGGTGTGGGTTTCGACGGTCATGAGCGGCGAAAAGGACAGCGGGTAGCTCTGATCATCGCAAGTGCCGAGAAGCAGGGATCGGAGATTCGAACCATCTGACGGGAAGAATGGGCAGTATGAAAATGCGCCGCTAAGACGTGCGGCGGACGTTGGCCCGTGTCGGGACGCTAGGAATCAAAGATGCCGAGCCAAGGCTAAAGGCGGTGCGCGGCAGTTGAGCGCTGAGAATTGAGGGCGCACAACCTTGCCTGCTAAAGCTGACCTCTGACCACTGACCGCTGAAGTAGTTTCCCGCTTAGAGCCTATCCGAATAACACCTGTTTTGGCCTGCACCTGGGTAGGGCGGGGCGGCCCGCCCCGCCGCGGCGCACCGGCCGGTGCGCCCTACCGCGCAAAACCGGCCGATATTCGGATAGGCTCTTATAGCTTACTGCTCCTGCTTATCGTCTATTGCTTTCCGCTTAAAGCTTCCCGCCCCGCGTCACGGTCCGCAAAAAGATTTGCCAAGGGGCGGAAGGGGAATCCTTGTAGCGGCGTCTGGCGCGAACTCGTACGCGACCGGACGCCCAAATCCTCCAACCCGTCCCTCGGACATCCAGGCTTGATCGCCATGCGAAAAGCACTCCCGTCCCCAACACCGCGCCCGCCGCAGGTTTTCCGATGTGAGAAAACTGCGGAGGCGGTGTGAGCAGCATCCTCTCCTTTGCCCGCGCCAAGCGGGAGCAGCGTCCGCTCGTGATGGTCACCGCCTACGATGCGGTCACCGCGCGCACCTTGCACGAGGCGGGCGTCGACGCCCTCCTCGTCGGCGACAGCGCCGCCATGGTCGTGCACGGCTTCCCGTCCACCGTCCACGCAACGCTCGAAATGATGCGCCTGCACACGGCGGCGGTCCGGCGCGGCGCCCCCGAGGCGCTGGTCGTGGCCGACATGCCGTTCCTCAGCGTGCGACGCGGCGCAGACGCGGCGCTCGACGCCGCCGGTGAACTGATGCAGGCCGGCGCGACGGCCGTGAAGATCGAGGGCGTGGCCGGCCACGAGGAAGCCATCAGCCGGCTCATCGGCAGCGGCATTCCCGTGATGGGCCATCTCGGACTCACGCCACAATCCGTCCATCAGCTCGGCGGCAACCGCATCCAAGGGCGTTCGCCCGCGGCGGCGGCGCAGTTGCGGGCGGATGCGGAGACTTTGGAAAAACTCGGCGCGTTTGCGCTCGTGCTCGAATGCGTGCCGGCCGCCCTGGCGGCGACGGTCACGCGCGAACGCAGCATCGCCACCATCGGCATCGGCGCCGGACGCGAGACGGACGGGCAGGTGCTCGTCGTCACCGACATGCTCGGCCTCGACCCGACGTTCTGCCCCAGCTTCGCCCGCCGCTACGTCGACGGGCACCGGGCGAACCTGCGCGCCATGCGGAGTTTCGTGCGCGACGTGCGCGCGCGGCGCTTTCCCGCGCGCAAGGAGGTGCCGGCGTGAAGGTCTATCATTCAATCGCCGAATGGCGCGCCTTCCGGGGCAGCGTGCCGGAGTTCGCCGGCCGCCGCGTCGGCTTCGTGCCGACGATGGGCGCGTTGCACGCCGGGCACCGGGCGCTGCTCGAGCGCGCCGCCGCGGAGAACGACCACGTGGTGCTGAGCATTTTCGTCAACCCGACGCAGTTCGACAACCCGACCGATCTCGCGCTCTATCCGCGCACGCTGGAGACGGACCTGCAACTCGCGGGCGGCCTCGTGCATAGCGTGCTCGCGCCCGCGCCGGAGGAGCTTTACCCGGACAAATACCGCTACCGGGTGACGGAGCAGGAGTTCAGCCGCGAGCTCGAGGGCGCGCACCGGCCGGGGCATTTCGACGGCGTGCTGACCGTCGTGCTCAAGCTGCTCAATCTCGTGCAGCCGCACCGCGCCTACTTCGGCGAGAAGGACTGGCAGCAGCTCCGGCTCGTGCACGACATGGCGGCGGCGCTTTTTCTACCGACTGAGATCGTGCCCTGCGCGACCGTACGCGATGCCGACGGCCTAGCGCTCAGCTCGCGCAATCGTCGCCTGTCGCCGGGCGGCCGGGCGCACGCGGCGATTTTTCCGCGGCTGCTCGCCGCATCCACCACGGCCGAACAGGCTGCTGCCGCCCTGGCGACCGAGGGATTCGGCGTGGACTACGTCGCGGACCGTGACGGCGTGCGGCTCGGCGCCGTGCGTCTCGAAAACGTGAGGCTCATCGACAATGTCCGGCTCTAACATCCTCTGCATCGTCACGGGCTCCATCGCCGCCTACAAGGCCTGCGAAGCGATTTCGCAGCTGGTGCAGCGCGGCCATGCCGTGCGCGTGGTGGCGACGGAGGCGGCGCTGCGTTTCGTCGGCCCGGCCACGCTTGAAGGACTGACGGGCCGGCCGGTGTTGAGCGATCTCTTCGCCCCCGGCGCGGCGCTGGAGCACATCGAGCTCACGCGCTGGGCCGACCTGATCATCGTCTGCCCGGCAACGGCGAACACGCTCAATCGCTTCGCCGCCGGCCTGGCCGACGATCTGTCCGGGGCGCTGTTCCTCGCCCGCGATCCGAAGAAGCCGTTCCTCGTCGCTCCGGCGATGAACCCCGCGATGTGGGCGCACCCGGCGACGGTGGCGAGCGCGGAGAAGCTCAAAGACTGGGGCGTGCGCTTCCTGCCGGTCGGGCAGGGCCGCACCGCTTGCGGCGAGATGGGCGAGGGGCGTCTCGCCGAGCCGGACGCGATCGTCTCCGCCGTGGAGGCAGCGCTGGCGCGGCCGGCCAGGCGCCTGCGCGTGCTCGTGACCAGCGGAGGCACAGCCGAGCCGATCGACGGCGTGCGGGTGCTCACCAACACCAGTACCGGACGCACCGGCGCGCTCATCACCGGGCAGCTCGTGCGTGGCGGGCATGAGGTCGTGCTGTTGCGGGCCCGCGGCGCCGCCCGCCCCGGCGCGCCGTGCACGGAGGAGACCTTCTTCACTTTTGCCGACCTGGCCGCCGCGTTGGAGCGCCGGTTGGGCTCGGAGCGTTTCGACGCGATCATTCACGCAGCAGCGGTGAGCGACTTCCGGGTGGAAGGTGTTGCCACCAACGGCGAGGTGCAGCTCGCCGCCGCCGGGAAACTGGCCTCGGGGTCCTCACCGCTGCTGCGGCTGTCACCCAATCCCAAGCTCGTCGACCGCCTGCGTGGCTGGAGCGCGGGGCCGTTACGCATCGTGGCCTTCAAGCTCACGCGCGGCGCGGATGCCCCGGCGGCGCGCGCCGCGGTGCAGGAGCTGTTCGCCCATTCGGGCGCCGACCTCGTCGTGCACAATGACCTCGACGCGGCTCAGAACGGCGAGCTGCCGGCGGACATCCACCGGCCGGACGGCTCGCAGGCCGCGCGGTGCGCGACGCGCGCCGGCCTCGCGGAGACGCTCGAACGCCTGCTCGTCAACGAAACCCCGGCCCGGTAACTTCCTCCCATGCTCCTCTGTCTCGACATCGGCAACACCCAGATCCACGGCGGCGTCTTCGACGGCGACCACCTGCGCCTGCAATTCCGCAAAACCACGCACCCGCTCGGCTCGTCCGACGAGCTTGGCGTGTTTTTCGCCGCGGTGCTGCGGGAGAACGGCCTGGAGCCCCGCGCCATCAAGCGCGTGGCGATCTGCTCGGTCGTGCCGCCCGCGCTCTACGCGCTGCGCGCGGCGTGCGTGAAGTATTTCCATTGCGAAGCCTTCGTGCTGCAGGCCGGCGTCAAGACCGGCCTGAAGGTGCGTTACCGCAACCCGCACGAGGTCGGCGCCGACCGCATCGCCAACGCCATCGCGGTCACGCAGCGCCATCCCGGACGCGACGCCATCGTCATCGATTGCGGCACCGCGACGACGTTCGACGTGGTGACGGCCGGCGGCGACTATCTTGGCGGCGCGATCCTGCCCGGCCTCGGCATCTCGGCCGAGATGCTGCAAAGCCGCACGGCCCGACTGCCCGCGGTGGAGATCACCCGGCCCGAGGCGGCGCTCGGCCGCACGACGACGGAGAGCATCCAGTCCGGGCTTTACCACGGGCACGTCGGGGCGTTGCGCCAGCTCGTGGCGGAGCTGACGCGCGAGGCATTTCCCAACAGCTCGCCGGTCATCGTCGGCACGGGCGGATTCTCCCGGATGTTCGAGGGCGAGGGTCTTTTTAAGGAGCTCGTGCCCGAGCTCGTGCTCTGGGGCCTGCATCGCGCGGAGCTGCTCAATCGCGAAGAGCAGTGAGGACTGGCCACAAAAACGCACAAAGGAACGCAAACGTGGGCGACCCCTGAACGTGAACCAGCCATGAAACCCGTTTTCGAAGCCTGTCAGGGCGAGGCGCGCCGCGCCGAAGCAATCCGGATGACACCGCACGAGTGGGAGGGGCTTTATGCCCCGACTGGCTCGGGTCACCGCTGGATGTCGGGGCATAAAGCCCCTCCCACATCCCGGCAGCAGGCCGAGAGCGGTTTACTCAAACCCTGAAAGTCCGATTTTTCCACGCACCCATGCAACTGACCTTGATGAAATCGAAGCTCCACGGCGCGACGGTGACGGCCGCGGACCTGCATTACGAAGGCTCGATCGCCATCGACCCCGAGCTCGTCCGCTGTGCGAACCTGCGGGAGTTCGAGCGCGTCGACATCTACAATTGCCACAACGGCGCGCGCTTTTCGACCTATGTCATCCTCGGCGCGAAGCGCGGGGAAATGATGCTCAACGGCGCGGCGGCGCGGATGGTGCAGCCCGGCGACCGCATCATCGTGGTGGCTTACGCGGAGTTCAGCGAGGCCGAGGCGCGCCGGCACCGGCCCACGGTCGTGCTGCTCGATGCGGAGAACCGCCCAAAGCTCAAGCGCCCGGCGCGGCGCCCTGTCCGCACGAAGGTGCGTTGAGTTTGGCAAAGGCGCTCTCGCCCAGACGGCATGGATTCTTCGCGGCGCTCAGAATGACACGCAGTTGATGGAGAAGTCGGGCCAAGGTTCGACACAAGGGCGAACCCTACGGGCCGAGGTGCGGCCATAGGCTCGACACAAGGTCGAGCCCTACGAAGTTGCGGTGGCCGTGTGGGAGGGGCTTTATGCCCCGACACTCGGGAACCGAAGCGTTGAACGTCGGGGCGTAAAGCCCCTCCCACAGCGCGGCGGAACCCGCATTTCGCGGAAGCGGGCATCCCCCGGTCGGCCGTATTCGCGCCGCAGAAGCGCATTGAGGTCAATGCGCCCCACCTGGCGTCCGCTCAGCGGCTGCGCAGGTTCTGCGCGAGGCGGAGGATGTCGGAGAGGACGCCGGAGGCCGTGACGGCTCCGCCGGCGCCGGCGCCGCGCACGACGAGCGGAAAGTCGCGGTAGCGCTCGGTGTAGAAGGCGACGAATGCCTCCGCGCCACGCAGGGCGGCGGCGGGATGCGCGGCGTCGACCGCGACCGGGGAGACGGTGATCTTGGCGCCGGTCGCCTCGGGCTCGATGCGCGCGAGATAGCGGAGCAGCTTGCCTTCCTTCTTGTAGGCGGCCACGCGCGCGGAGAGGTCGGCGTCGACCGAGGCGAGCGATTGAAGAAATTTCTCGGGATCGTCCTCGGCGAGGTGCTTGGCGGGGACGAAGGGCTCGAGCGCCACGTCCTCGAGGTCGAGGGCGAGGCCGAGTTCGCGTGCGAGGATCAGGGCCTTGCGGGCGACGTCGAGGCCGGAGAGATCGTCGCGCGGATGCGGCTCGGTGTAGCCGAGTTCGCGCGCCTGGCGGACGGCGGCGGAGAGCGGGCGGCCGGCGAGCAACTGCTCGCAAAGATAGCCCAGCGTGCCGGAGAAGGCGCCCTCGATGCGCACGACGCGGTCGCCGGTGCGGACGAGATTTTTCAGCGTCTCGATGACGGGCAGCGCGGCGCCGACGGTGGTCTCGTAATGGTAGGCGCGATACTGGCGTCGCGCGGCGGCGAGGAGGGCGTCGCGCTGCGCGCGCGGCAGGGCGAGCGGCTTTTTGTTCGCCGAGACGACGTTGATGCCTTGCGCGAAGGCCTCGATGTAGAGCTGCTCCATGCCGGAGGAGCCGGTGCAGTCGACGAGCACGGGGTTCGGCAGCCGGGCGAGCAGGGCAAGAAGTTCGCGCGCCTCGGGCGGGGTGCCCTTGGCGAGCGCCTTGTCCAACTGGGCGGCGGCGGTGGCGGGGTCGAGGCCGTGGGCGTCGAACACGCCGCCGCGGCTGCCGGCGAGACCGACGAGGCGCACCTGGACGTCGTGCTGCGAGCGCAGCGTGGCGCCGTGGGTTTCAAGCTGTTTCAACAGGCTGCCGCCGACGATGCCCTTGCCGAGCAGGAGGACGTTGACCTCGGCGTGCGCGAGGTTGAAGGCCGCGTGGACGGTGCGGACCGCGATGGCGGTGTCGTCGGCGTCGACGACGCAGGAGATGCTGCGGGCGGAGGCGCCCTGCGCGAGGGCGCGGACCTTGATGCCGACGCTGCCGATGGCGTTGAGCATGCGGCCGGCGACGTTGGGCTTCTGTCCCATCGACTCGGCGACGAGCGTGACAAGCGAGACCGGCGAGAGGATCGGCCCGAGCGAGAGGTCGCCCGCGTGCAGGTCGGGCGCGAGGGATTTCTGGAGAATCTGGCGGGCGCGCTCCTCGTCGGGCAGCGGCACGACGACGGAGAAAGTCTGGCCGAGCGTCGATTCGGTGGTGAGCCAGACGCGGACGCCGGCGCCGTCGAGGGCGGTGAGGATGCGGGCGGCGATGGTGCGGCCCGGGCCGGTGCGGCGGGATTGCACGCCGATGAGGGAAAGTTGTTCGAGGCTGGTGACGCAGGTCGGGCGGTTGGCGTCGGGATGGCCGGTGGCATCGATGCGCGTGCCCGGGGCGTGCGGCTGCGTCGTGCTGCGGATGACGAGCGCGGCGCCGCACTCGCGCAGCGGGATGATGGTGCGCGAGTGGAACATCCGCGTGCCGAAGTAGGCGAGTTCGAGCGCCTCGTCGTAGGACAGGCGATCGACCGGCGAGGCCTCGCGCACGAAGGCCGGGTCGGCGGTCATGACGCCGAGCACGTCGGTCCACACCGTCACGGACTCGGCGCGAAGGAGCGAGGCGAGCAGCGTGGCGGTGTAATCGGAGCCGTTGCGGCCGAGCGTGGTCGTCTGGCCGTCGCGGGTGCGGCCGATGAAGCCGGTGACGATGGGCAGCTTGCCGCTCCATTGCGCGGCGATCGGGGCGAAAGCCTTGGCGGTGTCGTCGTGCTCGACGACGGCGGCGCCGTAGGCGGTGTCGGTGACGACGAAATCGCGCGCATCGACGGCGAGGGCCGGCACCTCGCGCTCGCGCAGGGCGTGCGCGACGAGGGCGGAGGAGATGCGTTCACCGGCGCTGATGACGGAGTCGAGCGAACGCGGCGAGCACTCGCGGGTGAGCTCGATGCCGGAGAGGAGGCGCTCGACGGGCGTCAGCACAGCGTCGAGGTCGGCCTTGAAGGCGCGCAGGCCGTGCGGCGTGAGCACGGGGCGGGCGGTGTTGAGGGCGAGCTCGCGGACGCGCCCGAGTTCCTGGCGGGCCTGGGCGATCTCGCCGTCGGCGGCGGAGCGGGCGGCAAGGATGAGCCAGTCGGTGCTGTCCCCGAGGGCGGAGACGACCACGGCGAGCGGCGTGGGTCCGGCGGCGATGAGCTCGAGCACGCGGGGCAGGCGCCCCGGGGTGCCAAGCGAGGTGCCGCCGAATTTGTAGACCTGCCAGGATTTGCTCATGAACGGGGGAGAGGGAGCCGCAAAGCGCGGCGGATTATGGCGGCGAGCTGCCGCCATTCGAGGAGAAAGGCATCGTGGCCGTGCGGGCTGCGGATCGTCGCGCGCACGACGCGGGCGTGGCCGGCGCGGCGCAGCGCGCGGGCGAGCTCGTCGGCCTGCGCGGGAGTGAAAAGCTGGTCGGTGCTGACGTCGGCCACGAGGGTGGAGGCGCGGATGCGGTCGAGTGCGCTCCGCCGGCCGACCGGGTGGCCGGACAACGGCCGGCGCAGGTCGTGGTGGTCCATGGCGTCGAGCAGCAGTTCGTAGCAACGGACGGTGAAACGGTTGTTCAGTTTCCGCCCGTGGTGCTCGAGGTAGCTCTGGATGCGGTAGCCGCGGCCGCCGCCCAGCGCGGGCAGGTCGCGATGCTGCGTCGCCTCGAGGCCGGGCTCGGCGCGGTAGGTGAGCATGGCGAGCTGCCGGGCGACCTCGAGGCCGCGGTCGGTGTTGTGCGGGTAACCGGGGTCGAGCCGGAGGATCTCGCGCGCGACGTGGTTCCAGCCGACGACCCAGGCGCTGGCGGCCGTGCTGGTGGCGATGGGCAGGATGCGCTCGAAGCGGCGCGGCGCGAGCGCGGCCAGCGAGAGCACGACCATGCCCCCGAGCGAACCGCCGAGGGCGAGGTGCACCTGCCTGATGCCGAGCGCATCGAGCCCGAGGAGAATGGAGCGGGCCAGGTCGGAGGGCGTGAGCGTGATCTTGGCGCCGCGCGGGAATCCCGGCACGCCGGGCGCGCTGCTGCCGTAGAACGAGCCGAGGTTGTTGAAACAGATGAGGCGGTGGCGCGTCGGGTCGAGCGCCCGGCCCGGGCCGATCACGGGTTCCCACCAGCCGTCGGGTCCGCCGGCGCGGGCGCTGCCGGTGAGCGCATGCACGAGCAGCACGGTCGGCACGTCGCGCCGGGGCTTCTCCGGCGTGTCGCCCTCCGGTCCGTACCACCAGCCGTGCAACCGGTGGCGCCGCACCACGCCGCCGCGCTCCAGCCGGAGAGCGGGCAGGTTGACGAGGAAATCCACGGGTTGAACTGAAGCGGAACGGGTCATGAACGAGGGCGGCAAATACGCGACTTGTAGCTAAATGCGCAAGCAGCCGAAAGGCCAAATCCTCTCACTGTCATACCGTTTGATGTATGACGCGTTGCGCCGCGGACTTCGGTTGCGCAAGCTCGGGGCCGACCGACTATCCCCGCATGGCCGCATTTTCTCCAAGACCGCTGGGCGAACGCATTCCGGGTGCGCTGCACTCCGTGTCGTGCAGCCTGCCGACGATGGACGACATCATCGGCTACGAGGAGAAGCGCCCCGCGACGCTGGCGCGCATGAAGGCCGGTTACCCGCGCTTTTTCCTGCATCCGCTCGTGGAAGAGGTGCGCGCGCTCGCGGCCGAGGAAACGAAGCATCCGGTAGCGTCGGTCTGGCCGGTGATTTCCGCGTGCGTGGGCCGCGCGCTGGTGCGGCAGCTCGGCGAAGGCGAAGTGCGCGCCGTGCTCGGCGGTGCGGTGCAGGCCGTGATGCACCGGCCGGAGACCGGGCTCGCCACGCGAGCCCGGCATTACCTGCAGCACACGGGAGGATTTCTCGGTTCGCGGGCCGCGGAGGATGTGCTGGTGCGAACCGGGCATCGGGCGGCGGCGGCGCCGGAGGAACTCTGGCCGGGCGACGCGGAGGCCGAAGTGCAGCGCGTGCTGCAAGGCTTGTTCGCCGGCACGAAGGCCGAGGATCGCCGTCTGGCCGCCAGCGGCATGACGGCGGTGCATGCGGCCTTCCGGGCGATCAGCGAGGTGCAGGCGCCGCGCGGCCGCACGGCGTGGCTGCAACTCGGCTGGCTCTACCTCGACACGATCCAGGTGCTGAAGAAATTCACGCCGGATCCGCCGCGGGACTATATCTATCAGCGCGACGTGCTCGACCTCGCGGGGCTGGAGAAGACTTTCCAGCAGCACGGTGCGCGGCTGGCCGGCCTCATCATGGAGGCGCCGACGAATCCGCTGGTGCAGACGCCCGATGTGGCGGCGGTCGCCGCGCTCGCGCGGAAACACGGTGTGCGCGTGGTCGTCGACCCGGCCATCAGCTCGCCCTTCAATGTGGACGTGCTGCCGCACGCGGATGCCGTCGTGTGCAGCCTCACGAAATACGCCACGCATGCCGGAGACGTGATGGTCGGCCTCGCGGTGGTGAATCCCGCCGGACCCGACGCGGCGGCGCTGCGCGCGGGACTCGACCGCTGGATCGAGCCGCCCTACGCCCGCGATCTGGCGCGTCTGGCGGCGCAGATCGGCCGCGCGGCCGAGGTGGTGGCGCGGATCAATGCGAACACGGCCCGTGTGGCGGCGTTTCTCACCGCACACCCGAAGGTGAAGTGGGTCGCATGGGCGGGGCAGCCGCGCTGCATTGAGAATTACCGCCGCATCGCGCGCGGGCCGGAGGCGTGGGGCGGCGTGATCTCGTTTGCCGTGCGCGGGCCGGTGGCACCGTTCTACGACGAGGTGCGGCTGGCCAAGGGGCCGAGCTTCGGCATGAGCACGACGCTGCTGTGTCCGTATGTTTTCCTCGCCCATTACGACCTCGTGCACACGCCGGAGGGCAAGGCGGAGCTCGCGGCGAGCGGCCTGGAGCCGGAGCTGCTGCGGCTGGCGGTCGGTGCCGAGCCGGCGGAGGAGATCATCGCGGAGCTGGCGCGTGCGCTGGGCTGAGCTGGGGCAGGTGCGAGGAAGACGCCTCCCTTGAGCTTGGTGAGATTGAGCAGTGGCACGGCGGGTAGAGCGGAGCGGCCCGCTCCGCCGCGGCGGGGTCGGCGACCCCGCCCTACAAGGGGGCTGATGCGTTGCGCGCAGAAGCAACGCGCCGGGGTCGGCGCGTCTTCAGTTGGCGAACGCGTGTGACCGCGCGCGAAGGCATGGATGCTTCGCTGCGTTCAGAATGACCAGTCGCAGGGCTCGCCTCGTGTGAAACCAAGGCGTGACACGAGGTCGAGTTCTCTCGCTCAAGGAAAGCGCGTTGAGGTCAACGCGCTCCACCCGCACTTGTCTGATCGGGCGCTGATTTTCTCCAACAAAAAGGCGCGGCTGGGTGGGCCGCGCTTTTTTGTTCGTAGTCGGCGCCCGGGGGAGTGGGCGCCAAAAAAAGAGTTCACAGGATGAGGTCGGGCGGGACGTTGGCGAGGGCGTCCTCCATGGTGGTGAGGCCCATCTTGACCTTGAGCATCGAGTCCTGGTGGAGGGTCTTCATGCCGTTCTTCATGGCGACGCGCTTGAGCTCGGCGACTTCGGCCTCCTTGTTGATGGCCTCGGTGAGCTCCTCGGAATTGGTCATGAGCTCGTGGATGCCGACGCGGCCCTTGTAGCCGGTGCCGCCGCAGATGTGGCAGCCGCCGGGGGCGATCTTGTAGATTTCGCCGCTCCAGCCGATGGCTTTTTCGAGGATCGATTTCTCGCGGCCCTCGGGGACGTACTTGACCTTGCAGTTCTTGCAGACGCGGCGGAGCAGGCGCTGGGCGCAGACGCACACGAGCGAGGCGGAGATGTTGAACACCTCGATGCCCATCTCGCCGAGACGCGCGATGGTGGACGGCGCGTCGTTGGTGTGGAGGGTGGAGACGAGCAAGTGACCGGTGAGCGCGGCCTCGACGGCGATGCCGGCGGTTTCCTCGTCACGAATCTCACCGACGAGGATCACGTCGGGGTCCATACGGAGGTAGCAGCGGAGGGCGCGGGCGAAGGTGAGGCCGATCTGCCGGTTCATCTGCATCTGGTTGATGCCGGCGAGCGTGTACTCGATGGGATCCTCGGCCGTCTGGATGTTGACGTCGGGCGTGTTGATCTCGCCGAGCGCGGAGTAGAGCGTCATCGACTTGCCGGAGCCGGTGGGGCCGCAGTGGAGGATCATGCCGTAGGGCTGGCGGATGCACTCGCGGTACTTGGCGAGGTTCTCGTCGGAGAAGCCGAGCGCCGGGAGGGGCAGGGTGGACTTCTGCTTGTCGAGAATACGCATGACGACCTTCTCGCCGTCCTTCATCGGGCCGGTGGCGACGCGGAGATCGATGTCGATGTTCTTCTTCGTGTATTTCTTGAAGACGATGCGGCCGTCCTGCGGCAGGCGGCGCTCGGCGATGTCGAGGTTGCACATGATCTTCAGGCGCGTGACCATGGCGTTCGTGACCTGCTTGGGCAGGCGGAGCTTCTCCAGGCACGAGCCGTCGATGCGGTAGCGGATGAGGAGATCCTTTTCCATCGGCTCGATGTGGATGTCCGATGCGCCGGAGATGTAGGCGTCCTCGATGATGCGGTTGGTGAGCTGGATGATGGGGGCGGAGTCCTCGCTCTCGAGGTCCTCGGCCTTCACCTCGCCGCCTTCGCCGGTGTAGGCGCTGCCGATGAGGTCGGCCACCTCGTCGATGTCGACGTCGGCGGCGTCGGGCGTCTTGGCGGGGGTCTTGGAGTCCTTGAAATATTTCTTCAGCAGCTCCTCGAGGAGCGAGGCCGGGATGACGCGGACCTCCTCGATGTGCAGTTCGGTGGCCTGCTGGAACGACTCGCGCTTGGCGTAGTCGAGCGGGTTGGTCATGAGGACGGCGACGCCGTTGTTGCCGATCTTCTTGACGGGGAAAACGCATTCGCGGCGGATGACGGCGTCGCCGGTGACCTCGACGAGCTTCTCGTCGGCCTCGCCCTCCTCGAGCTTGGTGACGAGCGGGAGGTCGGTGAACTTGGCGATGAACTTCGCGGTGTCCTCGGCGCTGAGCTGGAACTTCGGGTCCAGCATGCGCTGGATGAGGGTGGAGGAGTACTCGGCGACCTCGCGCAGGACGCCGAGATCCTTCTGGGTGAACTGGCCGCCGGTGCCCGCGGAGGGCTCCTTGTTGAGCACCTGGATGGCGCCGATGACGATGTTGGTCTTCAGCGGCACGGTCAGCATCGAGCTCACCTCGAAGCCGACGTTCATGTTCTTGAGCGAGGCGGCCTCGGGGCCCTTGTTGCTGAAAAACATCGGTTCGCCGGTCTGGATGACCTTGCCGACGTTGCCGGTGCCGGCGGGCAGTTTGAGGGCGAGCAGCTTGCGCGTCGTCTCCTTGAACTGCATTTCCTTGTCCTTGTCCGCGCCCCAGAGGGTGGGCGAGTAGTAGACGTGCTTGAACGCGATCTCGCCGCCCTCGACGAGGTAGAGGGTCATCGACTGGGCCTGCAGCGCCTCGACGACCTTGCTCGCGGTCAGTTCGATGACGGAATTGACGTCCTCGCGGCTCGGCGCGGGCTTCGAGATGATTTTGATCAGCAGGGAGCGACGCAGGGTGCCGGTGAGATTGCTGGAAGTGGCCATAGCAGGAGAGGTGACGGCGCGCCCGGGGCGGGGAAAATGGTCGGGGCGCAGATTTAAAAACGCACTTGCGTGTAATTAAAATTTTCCGCGTGGTCGAGGGCGAACTTCCCTATGCTCGCTTGGCTCAAAGATGTGTGGCAGAAAATCCCCGGGCGGACGGCCGCGGCGGAGACCGGAGAAGCGGGGGCGCGCGGCGAGCAGGCGGCGGCTGATTTTCTGCAGCGCCGCCACGGCTTCAACATCGTGACCCGCAACTGGCGCAGCCCGCGCGACCGGCGCGACGAGATCGATCTCGTCGCCCGCGATGGCGAGGTGCTCGTCTTCGTCGAGGTGAAGGCCAGGAGTGCCGAGGCCCTTGTGCCGGGCTATTACGCGGTCGACGAGCGGAAGAAACGCGCGCTGCGCCGCGCCGTGCACGCCTACCTCACCGCGCTGCAGGATCCGCCGCGGACGTTCCGCTTCGACGTCGTCGAGGTGGCGCTCAACGGCCATCTGCCGGCGCAATGCCTGCATTTCGAGAACGTTCCGCTTTTCCCCAAGGGCTACCACGTCGCCCGCCAGAGCGGCTCGCTCGAGCGGGTGGCTCCTAAGGACTAAGCCGCCGCGCGCTCCGGCCGTGGAGGGGCGTGGCTCGACCATGCCCGGGCGCGCACAAGGCGCGCCCCTATGAGGAAACACGGTTTTGAAATGAATTCTAAGTCCCCGCGCGCTCCCGCCGCGGAGCACTGATACACAACGCCGGGACACACTTCCTTGTTGCCGATTGCGGGGCGCTGCTCAGGTTTCCCGCCATGGCCGACACCACCGAGCGTCACCCGTTTCTGCACGGCTTGAGCAAGCACCGCGGCGCCCCGCCGACCGCGGTCGTCATCTTCGGCGCGTCGGGCGACCTGACCGCGCGCAAGCTCATCCCCGCGATCTACAACCTCGCCTACGACGGTCTGCTGCCCGCGGATTTCTACCTGATCGGTTTCGGCCGCAAGCCGATCCCCGACGCCGAATTTCGCAAAATGGCCGCCGACGCCGTGCAGGAATTTTCCCGGCGCGAGCTGAAACAGGATGTCTGGGACCGGCTCGCCAGCCGCACGATCTATGTCAGCGGCGGCTACGACGAGAAACCGGCCTACGACCGGCTCGCCGTCCGCATCGCCGGCCTCGAAAAGGAAATCGGCCAGCAGCTCCAGACGCTCTTCTACGTCTCCACGCCGCCGACGGTCTTCGCCCCGATCATCCAGAACCTCGGCGCGAGCGGCCTCGCCGCGCGTTACCTGCGGCAGGCGCACCAGTCGAAGGTCATCATCGAAAAACCCTTCGGCCGCGACCTCGCCAGCGCGCAGGCGCTGAACCGCGAACTGACCACGGTCTTCGACGAGGAGCAGGTCTACCGCATCGACCACTATCTCGGGAAGGAAACCGTGCAGGACCTGCTCGTGCAGCGTTTCGCCAACGCCATCTTCGAGCCGCTCTGGAACCGCAATTTCGTCGAGGCCGTGCAGATCACCGTGGCCGAGCAGGTGGGCGTCGAGGCCCGCGCCGGGTATTACGAGCAGAGCGGCTGCCTGCGCGACATGATCCAGAACCACACGATGCAGCTGCTCGCGCTCACCGCGATGGAGCCGCCCGTGTCGATGGACGCCCAGTCCGTGCGCGACGAGAAGGTCAAGGTCCTCAAGGCCATCCAGCCGCTCCGGCTCGACGGGCCCGATCCCGACGTCGCCCGCGCGCAGTACACCGACGGCGTCCTCGGCGGCAAGCCCGTGCCGGGTTACCTGCAGGAGGAGGGCGTCGCCGCGTCGTCGTCCACCGAGACCTTCGCCGCGCTCCGCCTCAGCATCAACAACTGGCGCTGGCACGGCGTGCCGTTCTACCTCCGCTCCGGCAAGCGCATGGCGCGCCGCGTCTCGGAGATCGCTATCCGCTTCCGCCGCGCGCCGGGCAGCCTGTTCGCCGAGTCCGAGCGCTTCCTGATCGCCGCCAACACGCTCGCGTTCCAGATCCAGCCCGACGAGGGCATGAGCATGATCCTCAACGCCAAGATTCCCGGCCTCGAGACGCGCACGCAGCCGGTGAAGATGAACTTCAAGTACTCCACGACCTTCGGCTCCAACACGCCCGAGGCCTACGAGCGCCTCGTGCTCGACGCCATGATCGGCGACGGCACGCTCTTCATCCGCGGCGACGAGACCGAGCGCTCCTGGCAGCTCTGCACGCCGATCCTCGAGCATTGGAAGGCCCAGGGCCGCACCGGCCTCGACACCTACGCCGCCGGCTCGTGGGGCCCGCCATCCTCCGCCGACCTGCTCGCCGCCCACGGCGACCACTGGCGGGAACCGTGAGCCGCGCCACGCGCGGCAAGTCCCCAAGTAACAAGTGCCAAGTTCCAAGATGAAGCCTCTTGTTCAATCCCAGCCGACGATGCGGGGTCTTGTTCCCTGCCACTTGTCCCTTGTCACTTTCCCGCATGCCCAAACTCTTTGACGCTCTGCCCGGGCAGGAGGTGCCCGTCGGCGGCATCGCCGCCGGCTTCGCCAAGTTGTGGGCCGACACGCCGGCCAAGGACAGCCGCGCCGTGCAGCTCAACCTCGTGCTGCACCTCGGCGCCAACGCCACGGCCGACGACGCGCGCGCGCAGTTCGAGCACACGCGGCACTTCGCCCAGCGCTACCCGTGCCGCGTCGTCGTACTCTGCCCGGATTTCGACCCGGCCGCGCCACCGGAGATGCGCGCGAAGATCTACGGCGAGTGCTTCCTCGGCAAATCGCAGAGCGACACGCGCTGCGTCGAGTTCGTGCTTCTGCACTACACCATGGCCGTGCGGCAGCACCTCGAGAACCAGGTCTCGGTCTGCCTCTCGACCGACATGCCGCTCTATTACTGGGCGCACCGCTTCTCCAGCGCGCAAAAGCTCGTCGCCTACAATTATCTCCTCACGCGCTCCAAGCGCATCCTGTTCGACAGCGCGCTCGTGCCGCCCGACGCCTTCACGTTTCCGTGGCCCAACCAGGCCGCCGTGCGCGATCTCGCCTACACGCGCACGCGCCCGCTGCGCCAGACCATCGGCCAGTTCCTCAGCCGCTACTCGGCCGCCAGCATCATCGGCGACCTGAAGCAGGTGACCATCCGCCACCGCGCCGACCTCGCGCCCGAGGCCGCCGCCATGCTCAGCTGGGTGACGAAGGGCCTCGTCCGCTGCGGCGCCGACGCCGAGGAGCAGGGCATCGCGTTCACGGTCACGCCCGAGCGCTGCGAAGGCTGTTTCCAACTCGGCCTCGGCTACGCCGATCCCCGCAAAGGATTTCTCTGGCAGGCCGACCTCGTCGCCAACCAGGCGACGTTCGAGGGCGATCTCGGCAGCGGCCGCACGACACTCACCGCCTCGGCGCACCTGCTCGCGCCCGACGCCGCGCTGGCCGAGGCGATGTTCTACTGAGCCGCGCCACGCCGCGCGGCGCGGAAGGGACAAGTAGCAAGGGGCAAGGGGCAAGAGTCGTAGCAGCCGACGTAAGGAGACTGTGGAGGCACTTCGGCCGCGGCGAGTCTTGGAACTTGCTCCTTGGCACTTGCCGCTTTTCGCGCTGCTTTGGGCGCGAATGAAAGAGCTCTCCTCCAGCTACGGTCGCGTCTTCATCGGCTCGAAGGATGCGTGCTTCCGCACCGCGGTCTTCCTCGCCGAGGGCCAGCGCGGGCGTCACCCGCTCGCCAAGACCTTCACGTGGGCGCTGACCGGCGGCTCGACGCCGAAGGAGTGGTATCAGTGGTGCGTCGCAAAGGACACGCTCTCGCCGGCGACGCTCTCCGGCGCGCACTGGTTCACGAGCGATGAGCGCCACGTGCCGCTCACGAGCGACGACAGCAACTTCGGCCACGCCGACCGCCAGTTGCTCACGCCGCTGCGCATTGCCGCCGAGCACAAGCACCCGTGGCCGGTCGCGCTGCCCGCGCCGGACGCCGCCGCGGAGTTCGCTCGGCAGAGCGCGCCGTGGTTCGGCCGCGGCCGGTGCTTCGACGTCTGCTTCCTCGGCCTGGGCGACGACGGCCACACCGCGTCTCTGTTTCCCGGCAGCCCGTTGCTGACGGACGACGGCGGTAATTTCTTCGCGGCCGTCGAGGTGCCCGGCAAGGGCTGGCGGTTGACGATCACGCCCACGGGCCTGCGCGCCTGCGGGCTGATCGTCGTCATGGCGCTCGGCGCCGGCAAAGCCGAAGCATTGCACCGCGTGCTGGCCGGCCCGCTCGATGTGCCGAAGACACCCGCGCAAGTCTTGAAGAGCTGCAGTCAGAACGTCGTCTGGCTGGTCGACGAGCCCGCCGCAGTGAAATTCCTGGTTGATCAATAACCCCGGAGGACACAGCGGAGCTGCCGCGGCTCATCAGGAGACGAGCCCTTGTTGCTCCACCGTGCTTCTTAGATTCTGCTCTGAAAGGTAGGGCGAGCCGTCCCGACGAGCTGCCCGTTAGCGGCGCCGGCCGGCGTCGTGTCGAGCGGCAGACACTGAGTGACTAGGTCGGACAGTTCATGCTTCTTCTTGCGTGAAATATTCGGGCTAAACACAGAATTCGCAGAGTGCGCGGAGGGAAAGGCAAGATTCGGGTTGAATGCAAAACAGGTGCCGCCAACCTTCGGTTAAAGTCCGACAAGCTACTCGCCAACTGATACTGCTATGAAACGAAACATGGATGTTGTTCGAGCGATACTGATCGCTGCAGAAATTTCGCAGCCGAGCATCGACGGTGACTACCCTGTTGATGTCGTCGCATATCACGTGAAAATCATGGATCAAGCGGGGCTCATTCATGCGACACACAATCCTGGAGGAGCGAGTGGTTCGAGAGTATCGGCATCATACTGTCTCATGGACCTCTCCTGGCAGGGCCACGAGTTGCTGTCGGCCATGCGAGACGATTCGCTTTGGTCGAAAGCGAAGAAGGTGGTCATGGCAGAAGGTAAGTCCTGGACGATCGAGGTCCTGAAGGCGTGGCTCATTGAGATGGCGAAGCAGAAACTCCGAATCTCTGTGCCATGATCAGTCGATGCCCAAAGAAAATTTATCAACGACACAACCCAGGGAAGTAGACTGCCGTGCCACTGGACCGATCAGCGTGAAATGCCTCGTGCTTAGACACCAATGCTATCTTCATCAATGGACTACTCCGAGCAAATCATCGGTCAGCTAACTCCGGAGTCTCGCCCGCTAAGCGTCTGAGCATAGACACCTCGACGAAGGATGATCGCATACGGCACCACATCTCGAGACTATCTCACACGTGCAAGGGCGCTCCGCGCCAACGATAATCCAGAATCTCTTTTATACGCAGCCTTGGAAATCCGCTGTGGCATCGAAGCTCGCCTTCACGAGTATTTGGCGAGCCCAGCCAAAGTAGCCACGAGAAGAAAAGGTCTGTGGCGGATTAAGGATCTTTCGCGTGAAGTGGAGAACGTATTCGACGTTCACGCCAAAGCGGTCGTGACGAGATTTGTTCATCCTGAGACAGGAGAGAAGATGAAAATCGAATATACTCCGGTCTCTCCCAAACTTAGAAAAATAGGCGAGCAGCTCGGTGAGTTCCTGCATTTCCCAGCAGCGCACAAGGTAGTATCCGCTGAGTTTACCGAGCGATTGGCGGCGGCCGTGGATTCTGGGATTCGTGGTCTCACGTTTGCCACGCGTGGCACTTTGCTCGGTCCGCCAACTGGGGCGGGTCCAAACAATGAGGAGATACGACTCACGTTTGAAGAGGGTCGCATGCCATCGTTTCTCAAAGCCGGCGTTGATGTGAAGTTTACAATGCGATTCATTTTGGTCGGTAAGGATAAAGAGAAAGTCATCCTCAAGCCTGACTAACTCTGTGTGTTCGGTGTCGCGTGAGCCTGCGATTAGCGGGCTACGAGCAAAATTGCGACGATGATCAGTCGTCGCGCACCTGTATGGATTTATCCGTTGAATGAATCCATTTGTTGCGAAAACGCTCCTGAGATTATACAGGCATTTGCATCCAAAACCTCGCGGGGTGCCGCCCTGTCTCCAGATTCATCATTCCAGCGCGCGCAGGCCGAGCAGGGCGGACTCGACGCGGTCGAAGACGGGCAGGCCGGCCGCCGTCAACGTCTCGCGGAATTCCGCGTAGTCCGCGCCGGCATCGACGGCCACGGCGACGGCTTTGCCGCGGGCCCGGCCGAGCCGGAGCAGCACCCCCGCGAGCCGGGCGGCACCGTCCAGCGTCGTGTCGAGCCGGCGGGTGAAGGGCACCAAGCCGATGACGAGCGCGTCGGCGGACTTGAGCAGCAACGCGGCGGCGTCGAGAAAAACCGCGTCGTCGGCCATCGGCGTCAGATCGAGCGGCAGGCGCGGGGTGACGAGGCCGGACAGTTCATGTTTCTGCAGGAGCAAGCGCAGCTCCTGCTGGGCGGCTTCGTCGAGCTGCGCGGCGGGCAGGCGCGGGCCGAACAGATCGCTGCCGTTCACGCTCTCGAAGCCAGCGTTGGTCAGCAGGGCCACGGGGCCGGTCGTCAACTGCGGGCAGGCGCTCAGCCAGGTGAGGGCGGCGTCGAATTCGGCAATCGTGTCGGCGTAGCGCGCGCCGGCGCGGGTGAGCAGTTCGCGCTCCAGCACGAGGTCGCTGGCCATCGCGCCCGTGTGGCTGGCGGCGGCGGCCTGGCCGGCGGCGGTGCGGCCGGCACGGTGGATGAGGACGGTGCGGTCCTTGGCCCGCAGGCGCTGGATCGCGTGGGCGGCGGTGAGCAGTTGGCCGGGACCGAAGCCCTCGACGTAGCACGCCACGGGACCGCGTCCGGGCTCGTCGGCCAGTGCGGTGAGCACATCGCACAACGCGACGTCCATCTGGTTGCCGAGCGCAATGCCGAGGCCGAAACGCAGGTCGGGCTGACGCGAGCGCCGCGAGAGCAGAAAGGCCCCGCTCTGGCTGAGCAGCGTCAACTCGCCGTTCACCGCGCGCGCCGGGGCGAGCTTGTCGGCGGGAATAAAGGACGTGTCGAGCCCGCGGCCGGGCACCCAGTGGCCGAGGAAATTCGGGCCGAGCACGGCGGGCGTCCAGTGTCCGGCGGCGCGAGTCTCGCGCAGCAGGGCGGCGAGTTTATCGCCGAGTCCGGCGCGATCGGCGCCGTCGCCGATGCCGCCGGCCACGAGGGCGACGCAGCGCGCGCCGCCGCCTTGGGCGATGAGCTGGGTCAGCGTTTCCACGGCGACAGGTGCGGGGAGCGCGAGCAGCAGCAGGTCGACGGGCGCCTCGCGCAACGCGGCGACATGAGGCACGCAGGGCTGGCCGAGGAAGGTCGAGTCCGCAGCACGCTCTTTGTCATTGCGAGGTGCGCGAAGCGCACCGTGGCAATCCAGCTGGATCGCTTCCTCGCTGCGCTCTTCGCGATGACCGGACAGTTTCTTGATCAGCACGAGATCGCCCGCGGGCAGGCGGTAGCGCTGCAGATTCTCGAGGATGGTGCGGCCGACGCCGCCCTCGGTGGCGGAGACGCCGGCGAGCGCGATGCGCTGTGGCGCGCGCAGGGCGTCGAGAAAACCCGCGGGCGGCGCGAGGCGCGGGGCGGAGGCGGGGCCGCGGCGGCCGACGGCGTCGAGCGGGCGCGGACGGCCCTCGGGGTCGAGCGCGACCGGATTCAGTTCCAGCAGGCTCAAACCCTCGTGCTCGGCGACGGTCGCCAGCTCCCAGAGCGAAGCGAAAAACTCTCCGATGACCTCGCGGCTCGTCAGTGCTGCGGAGCCGCGCAGGAGGCCGAGCCAGGTGCGGCCGAGCAGGTGCGTCTCGAATTCCGCGAGCGCCTGTTCCGGCGTGGTGAACGCCAGCGGCCAGCGCAACGGCGGCGCGAGTTCGGCCAGCGCCTCGGCTGGCAGGCCGCCGAAGCCGCAGAGCACGGTCCAGCCGGCCTCGCCGCGCGCGAGCGAGACGAATGCCTCGGTGGGCAGGCTCTCGCTGTGGGCGATGGAGATCTTTTCGCAGACGAGGCCGTCGATCCAGCGATGGCCGGACGACTCGAGACGCTGGCGCATCTCGGCCGCCTCGGTGGCGACGCGCCCGCCCTCGAAGGGCAGGAAGCGCACCGCGCCGAGCTCGGACTTGTGCCAGACGTCGTCGCCGAGGCCCTTGACGACCACCGGCTCGCCGGCGGCGAAGGGCAGGAAGCCGCCCGCGACGCCGTGGCGCGGCGGGCGCAGGCCGGCGCGCTCGAGCAGCGTGTAGGCTTCGGCTTCGTGGACGAACGGGGAGCGGCTCATGCGGGCGTGGGGACGGGAGCGACGGCTTTCTGGCCGGCGGCGAACGCGGTTTCGTTGAGCGGGATGGCCGCCGCCTTGTCCTTCAGCACGTGGTGGAGCGTGCCGAGCAGGGCCTCGGCCGGCAGGAGATCGGTGGCGGCGAGCAGCGCGCCGAGCGCGACCATGTTTTTCACCATCGGCCGGCCGAGATCGGTGGCGAGCCGGGTGAGCGGCACGGGCAGCACGCGGCGGCCGGCGGGCAGTTCGCCCGGGTCGGTGATGACGGTGCTGTCGTAGAGGATGAGGCCGCCCGCGTGCACGGTGCGGGCGAACTTCGCGAGGCTGGGGGAGTTGAACGCGACGAGGATGTCGGGCTCGGGCGCGGCGGGGTCGAGCACCTCGTCGGCGGCGAGGTGCACGTCGGCATAGGAGGTGCCGCCGCGGCTCTCGGGGCCGTAGCTCGGGATGTGGGTGGCGTCGAAGCCCAGCTCGATGGCGGCGCGGGTGAGCAGGAGCGCGGCGGTCTGGGCGCCGTCGCCACCGGCCCCGGCGAGCTTGAGGCTGATGTCGCGTTTGCCGAGGTAGGCGGGCCAGCTGGCGGTGGCGTGGGTGCTCTCGGCGCGGTCGGCGCCGCAATAGCCCAGTATCTCCTCGGGTTCGAAGCGGGGCGGAGCGGGCTTGAACCACGGCTCGCGGGTGACGTCCTTCTTCACGCCGAGCGGGAAGATGGGTTCCATTTTTTCGCGGACCCATTTCTCGGTCTCGACGGGCGAGAGCCGCAGGTGGGTGGGGCACTCGCTCAAAATCTCGATGAACGCGTAGCCGCGGCCTTCCTGCTGCAGCGTGATAGCCTTGCGGATGGCCTTGCGGGCCTTGACGCGGTTCTTGGCGTCGTAGAGCGCGACGCGCTCGACGTAGACGGGGCCGTCGAGCTGGGCGATGAGCTCGGCCATCTTGAGCGGCTGGCCCTGCGTGGCGGGGTTGCGGCCGTCGGGACTCGTGGCGGTCTTCTGGCCGACGAGCGAGGTCGGCGCGAGCTGGCCGCCGGTCATGCCGTAGATCGCGTTGTTGATAAAGATGACCGTGATGGGCTGCCCCATCTGCGCGATGGAGATCGTCTCGGCGAGGCCGATGGACGCGAGGTCACCGTCGCCCTGGTAGCTGATGACGACGGAGTCGGGGTGGGCAAGCTTGTGGCCGAGGGCGACCGCGGGCGCGCGGCCGTGCGCGGCCTGCGTGTTGCCGATGTCGAAGTAGTAATGCGCGAACACCGCGCAGCCGACGGGGCTGACGAGGATCGCGCGGTCCTGCAGACCGAGTTCCTCGATGACTTCCGCGAGGTCGCGGTGCACGAGGCCGTGGCCGCAACCGGCGCAGTAGTGCGTGCTATGACCCTTGAGGCCCTCGCCGTGGGCGTGGCGCTCGAAGCTTTGGTAGAACACGCCGCTCATGACAGCACCCCTTGGGTTTCGAGGATGGCGTCGAGAATTTCGTCCTGCGACGGCAGCACGCCGCCGTAATGCTGGACGGCGCTGATGGGCGGGGGCGCGATGCCGGCGTGGCTGAGCGCGAGCCGGAGCTCGTCCTCCAACTGGCCGGGGCTGCCCTCGACGATGACGAGGCGCGAGACGTGCGGCAGCAGGGCGGCGAGCGCGTCGACGGGGAACGGCCAGAGCGTGACGGGCCGGAAGAGCCCGGCCTTCACGCCGTCGCGGCGCGCAACCTCGACGGCGCCCTTGGCCATGCGGGCGGGCGTGTTGCAGGCGACGACGAGCACGTCGGCGTCGGCGCAGCGGTAGGAATCGGAGCGCTGCTCGTGCGCGCTGATGTAGACGTATTTGTCGTTGAGCTTGCGGTTGTGCGTCTCGAGGTCCTCCTCCGCGAGCTTGATGGAGCAGATGAGATTGTGGCGGTGCTCGCGGTCGCCGGAGACGGCCCACGCGGGCAGGCCGGGCTTGCGCAGCGCGGCGGGCAGTTGCACGACGCCGGTCATCTGGCCGAGATAACCGTCGCCGAGGATGACGACGGGATTGCGGTAGACGAAGCTCAGTTCGAACGCGCGCATCGTCAGGTCGAGCATCTCCTGCGGCGTGCCCGGCGCGAGGACGATGGCGTGGGTGTTGCCGTGGCCGAGGCCGCGGCAGGCGAGCTTGATGTCGGCCTGCTCGGGGCCGAGGTTGCCCAGGCCCGGGCCGCCGCGCATGATGTTGACGAACACGCCCGGCACCTCGGAGCCGATCATGTAGCTGACGCCCTCGAGCATCAGGCTGAAGCCCGGGCCGCTGGTGAAGGTGATGCACGGCACGCCGGCGCCGCCGGCGCCGTACATCATGTTGACCGCGGCGGTCTCGCTGGCGGCCTGCACGAAATGCCCGCCGACCTTCGGCAGGATCTTGGCCATCAGCTCCGAGCCTTCGGTGCTCGGCGTGATGGGGTAGCCGAACACGTGGCGGCAGCCGGCGAGCAGCGCGCCCACGGCGGAGGCATAGGTGCCCTTCAGCACCATCGGCTCGCACGCGGGCAACGGCACGAACTCATCGGGCCGGTCGCCCTGCGAGTGGTTGGCCACGACCTTGCGGCCGAAGAGCCGGGCGGGATCCTCGAGCTCGAAATCGAGCGCGGGGGTGGCGCGCTCGGTCTCGGGCCGCAGGCCGAACGGCTCGGGGCAGGCCTGCATGCACAGCGAGCAGCCGTTGCAGTTTTCGAGATGCAGCTCGACGGGCACGAGCCCGGTTTCGGGGTTGATGGCGGTGCCGGGGGTGATGCACGCGCGCGGACAGGCCTCGATGCAGCGGAGGCAGCCCTTGCAATACTCGGGTTCGAGGAAGGGCCTGGGGCGGGGGGAAGCAATGGCGGACATGACGTGGGCGGGTAGGGCGCTGGCGCGGGCGAACCCGGCGAGCCGGCGCGGTTGGTTTTTCCCATGATAGGGGCGGCCCCGGGCCGGGGCTGTGCATGGTTTGGCCGAGGCTGTGCGAAAGTTGGGAGAGCCATTTACGCCGAAAGGAGTATGTTGGCAGGCGCCCGGTTGGCCCGGGACTTTGGGATGGAATTCCGCCGCCGTTTCTGGCGGAAATCGGCGCATGCCCACGCCGTTTGCCGACAGGATTGAAATGCAGCACCGACTGTTCGCGGAACTCTCGCGGATGTTCGGCCAGGAAGTGCCGCTCTACGACAAGTCGCTCCTCGTGAACCGCGTCTGCAACGAGACCGTCGGCGCGCTGCTCGCGGGCGTTTTCCCGGGCTTCCGGCTCAGCGCGGAGCAGCTGGAGAAAACGAGCGGCGAGCGCCACGGCGCCATCCGCATCGGCCGGCCCGACGAATACCGCTGGGTGGCGCGCTTCTTCGCCGCGTTCGCGATGGAGCCGCACGCCTACTACGACATGACCAACGTCGGCGCGAAGAGCCAGCCGATCGTCGCCACGGCCTTCCGCTCGCGCCTGCACCCGGAGCACCGCGTGTTCACGTCGCTGCTGATGACGGATTATTTCGACCCGGCCACCCGCGCGCGCCTCGAGGCCCTGCTGGCCACGCGCCGGGTGTTTTCCGCCGAGGCGAAGGCGCTGCTGGAGAAAAACGAAAAGCAAGGCGGGCTCGCGTGGGATGACGCCCACCAGCTCATTCGCGAGGGCACGGAGCGCATTTTCGAGTGGACCGGCCGCGCGCGCGACCACGGGCTCTACGCGGACTTGTGCAAGGCGGGTTTCAAGATCGCCGCCGACATCGCGTGCTTCGAATCGCACCACCTGAACCACCTCACGCCGAACACGCTCTGGATGGACCTCTACACCTCGGCGATGAAGTTCTGCCTCGGCGAGATGGGCGAGGCGGGCTTCCGCGAGCACGCGGCACTGGCGCTCGGCCACCTGCGCGCCCACGCCGACCACGATTACCTGCGCCTGCACTTCAAGCACCTCCCGGCGGCCGAACTCGCCGCGCTGCAGCCCGTCGCTCTGCCGGCCGACACCGTCGCGGCGCTCGTCGACGGCTTGGCCCGGCGCTTGAAGCAGCCCGACCTCAACCTCTCCAAGCACAAGCACTCCGGCTTCAAGGACTCCACCGAGGGCCCGCCCGAGGACACGCCCTTGCTGCTGCGGCAGGACGCCTACAAGGCGCTCACGGAGTCCGTGGTGTTCACGCAGCCCGACGGCTCCGCGGTCGAGACGGTGCACACCGCGCGCTTCGGCGAGATCGAGCAGCGCTTCTACGCCACGACGCCGAAAGGGCGCGCGCTCTACGACCGCTGCCTCGCCGCGGCCGACGCGGCGAAGGAGCAGCATCCGGGGCTGGCGAAGAAGGATTTCGCCGCCTACGAACGGCTGGCCGCTGCGGCGTTCGCGCCGTTCCCGAAGAAACTGCCCGAGCTGCTGGAGCAAGGGCTCGTCTACGGACGCTACGCGGCGACCGCCGCGGGCCTGACGGTGGCCAAGACCGGCAAGATCAAGACGACAAGTCTCACCGAGCTCGCGCGACTCGGTTTCGTCGCTGTCGAGGGCTTGCGCTACGAGGATTTCCTGCCCGTCAGCGCGGCCGGCATCTTTGCCTCGAACCTCAACCAATACGGCACGAAGTCCACCGCCGCCACGAAGCCGACTTACACGCAGGCGCAGCTCGAGGAGATTCTCGACCGCAAGATCATTGATCCCGACGTCACCTACGCCGGCCTCGACGCCGAGTCGCGCCTGGCGACGTTCGCGGCGCTCGGCCTGACGGAGAAACTCGATGCCGCCGAGAAAGCGCGGCTCGAGCAAGCCGTCGCCGCCTACCGGCAGGGTTGAGCGTGGAGACGTTCGGAGGCGGCGTGCGCGGCGAGCGATGGGTGCGCTCTGAGCAGTTCTTGGTTATTGGAACTGGTGGAAGGCTTGCTTCGCGCCAGGCAGGTCGCCGTTCAGCAGGCTGCGACCGAGTTCCTTGAGCGCGCGCAGGTGGGCGTTGCCGGTGGGGAAAGGGTGGTTTGAAAGCGCCGCGGCGATCGGCGGCGAATCCTCCTGCAGCCGCGCGAAAGCCTCGCGGGCGCGAGGCAGGTCTCCGGCCAGCAGCGCATGATCGAGCGCCCGGTAGTCGGACAGGATACGGCGGTAATTGCCGCTGGCCTGCGAGGACGAAGCGGGGGCTGTTTCGGCTTTCATGATGATATGACCGATTGGATAGGCCCGTCGGGATGTCCAAGGATCGACACAGCGTGGACAAACTTGAGGACTATGACGGACCCCGGCAGAGCATTGCCGCGGATGGCGCGGAGGGTGGGCCCAAGCCCCATGGGGCGCAGCTCAGCGGCCCGCGACAAGCCCGGGGTCCCGGCCTGTCGAAGGGAGAGCTGAGTCCGCCAGAAGAGAAAGTTGACCGGCTGGAGGGGCGCGGCTTTATTCGGGCCCATGAATCACGCCGGCAAAGCCTCCGGGTAGGCGGGTTTTGTCGGTGAGGTTGCCCACGAAACACACGAATGGCACGAAACCAAGACTGCCTGTCATTCTGAGCAAAGCGGCGAATCCAGTGTTCCCGCGGATAACGCCGATGAACACGGATGGCCGATCTCTCTTCATCGGTGAAATCCGCGTAATTCGCGGAGGTCGCCGTCGCCCTTCGATTGCTTTGCGGTGTGTGGTGAAAACTCCGATGTGCCTCGTCTCGTCGCAGCCGCAGTCCTTTTCGTAGGAATGCTCCAGTTGATAGACGATGACTGCGCGCGGGATCGTTCGACTGCCTGCACACTCATTCATACTCCGGTCTGCGGCAAAGCGGGCTTGCGTGGCGCCCTGTCCGGGGCATTTAGATGCGGGTGCGGGCCGCAGCATTGTTTCGTATTCCCTATACCTGATGAAATTCCTGCTCTGCCTGTTCATGGCGGTTATCGGGCTGCCTGCTTTGGCCGATACGCCGCTAAGACTCTCCCACCTTGCTGCCGCGCGGATCGAGGGCGGCTATGCCAAGGTTCAGTATGACGACGGACGGAAGGCGGTTTTGCCGCTGGCGACGATGCCGGACGAGGAACTCGCGTGGATCAAGGAATTCGCCGCCAAAAATCCGCTCACGAAGGGCCGGAGCGTTGTCGTCGAAGCAAAGCAAGAGGAGACCAAGACCATCGCGAGCCGGAAGACCGAGGGCGGGGTCGAGACCATCCTGCTCAATCCACCGGGCAAATTTCGCGACCAGATCGGCGGCACCTGCATGCTTTACGCCCGGGCCCACGAGCTTGAGATCGCGGGCTATCCCATCCGGGATGTCGATCTCTACCGCATCATCAACATCGTGCCTCACGACCATCCTTACACCGATTTTCGCTACTACATCGGTATGTTGATGCTCTTCTTCAACCAGAAGCCCAGCCCGGTGCTGCACTATCCCGACGGCACCATCGACCAGTATGAATGGGCGCGCCAGGAATTACGCAAGGGCCGGCCCGTGCTGGCAGCTCTCACTGAAAGCGTCTGGCTGACCCTGCCGGCCGATTTTGTCGCCACACATCCTTTCATCGCCGGCTCGAAAAAGATCGGGCACCAGGTCGTCATCAACGGGTTCACCTACAACGCGCAGACCCGGCAGGGCACCTTCCACGTCGTCAACTCTTGGCGCCAGCTTGCCGAGTTCGACCTGCCGGTGGACAAGACCAACAGCAAGATCCTCCTGATCGAGCAGAGCCTCTCGCCCAAAGGACAGCCGCTGGACGCGACCGAGAAGATCACCATCACCAAGGTCACCCAACTCAACGCGGTGGGGAAGAACTTCCTGTTTCTCGCGGAGACCAACCGGGGTCCGAAGCGGATTGTCGGGCCGAGCGAGGCGAGTATCCGGGAAATGATAGAGGCGGACAACCGACCCAAGGACATGGATACGCTCTTTGGCGAGCTGGTCGTCAACATCTACGACTATATCTACGACAAGGCGGAGCCCGAGGTTCGTGATTTGGCCGCGGCGGGGTTCTTAAGCGAGATCAACCGCGTCCCAGTGAACGTGAGTCTGCCGCACGTTGACATGGAGGTGAAGACCTCCATCGGGAAAGTCTATTTCGTGCGTGTTGCTGTCGAGAAAGTGCTCAAGGTCGAGGCCGAATCCACAGCCGAGGCGTTGGAGCGCGCCCGGCCGCGCGGCAGCTCTGGTCAGCGTCTATGACCTCTCAGCGACGACTCGCTTGAGTGGTTCCTCAACTGACCGAAAGAACGGCGTAGGTCCGCTTGCCCTTGCGGAGGAGGAGGTGCTTGCCGAACAGCAGGTCGTTCGTCGTGACCGCGCGCGTGTGGTCGACGCGGGTGTTGTTGAGGTAGATGCCGCCGGCTTCGAGGTCCTTGCGGGCGGCGCCTTTCGAGGAGGCGAGGCCGGCGTGGACGACGAGATCGGCGATGGCGGCGCCGGCACCTTCGAGTTTGACCTGTTCAAGGTCTTTGGTCGGCACTTCGCCGACGACGTCGTGAAAGATGGCTTCGCTGATGCCGTCGAGCGAGCCGCCGAAGAGGATCTCGCTGGCCTTGAGCGCGGCGTTGAGCGCCTCCTGGCCGTGCACGAGCGTCGTCATCTCGCGGGCGAGGGCCTTCTGCGCGGCGCGGGCGCCGGGGTTGGCCTTGAACTCGGCCTCGAGCGCGGCGATCTCGTCGCGGGAGAGGAACGTGAGCGACTTGAGCAGCTTGATGACGTCGGCGTCGTCGGCGTTGACGAAGAACTGGTAGAAGCGGTAGGGGCTGGTCTTCTTGGGGTCGAGCCAGACGGTGCCGGTGGCGGTCTTGCCGTATTTGGAACCGTCGGCCTTGGTGAGCAGCGGGAAGACGAGACCCCAGACGGTGGCGCCGGCCTTCTTGCGGGTGAGCTCGGTGCCGACGGTGATGTTGCCCCACTGGTCGGTGGCGCCGACCTGCAGCTCGCACTTGAAGGTCTGGTGCAGGTGGCAGAAATCATAGCCTTGGAGCAGCATGTAGCTGAACTCCGTGAAGCTGATGCCGGTGCTGCGGTCCTCCATGCGCGAGCGGACGGAATCCTTCGCGATCATGGAGTTCACGGTGATGTGCTTGCCGATGTCGCGGAGGAACTCGAGGAAGGTGACCGTGCCGGTCCAGTCGTAGTTGTTGACGAGGCGGGCAGGGTTCTTGGCGCCGGAGAAGTCGAGGAAGCGCGCGAGCTGGGGCTTGATGCAGGCGAGGTTGTGCTCGAGCTGGGCGGGCGTGAGCAGGTTGCGCTCGTCGGACTTGCCGGAGGGGTCGCCGACCATGCCGGTGGCGCCGCCGGCGAGGGCGATGGGGTGGTGGCCGTGTTCCTGGAAGCGCCGGAGGGCGAGCAGCGGCACGAGGTTGCCGACGTGGAGCGAATCGGCGGTGGGATCGAAGCCGCAGTAAAGCGTGATCGGGCCGGTGGCGAGGCGCTGGGCCAGCGCGGTGCGGTCGGTGCAGTCGGCGTAGAGGCCACGCCAGTCGAGTTCGGCCAGGATGTCGGTCATTGCCGCCGTTATTGGCGGCAAGTGAACAAGTGACAAGTGACAAGTGGGGAGACACGGACAGGGGTCGGAAAACAGAGGGCGGAAGACGGCGACGAAGGACGGAAGATCGAGGACGGATATCCGATTCGTGTCATCCTGAGCGCAGCGAGGGATCCATGCTGGCGCGCGGGGGCCGCGGGTTGCTGGATTCTTCGCTGCGCTCGGAATGACAGGCGGCGGGAGCTCCTGCGGGAAGAGGGGGCCGACAACGGGGCGGAGGAGAACTTATGGGACGAGCTGCGTTGCCAGAAAGCCCGCTCATACGTTGGAAAATGGGTTGCGGCATGCTTGGGCGCGGTTCTACTTTGGCCCTCTGTCCGGTCACCACGCGGCCGGGCGAAAAACCAACCTCAACTCTCCTCCCCATGCCCCTCGCCGTCGGAACCAAGGCCCCGGATTTCACCCTCAAGACGAAGACCGCGGACGGCCTCAAGGACGTCAAGCTGAGCGACCACTTCGGCAAGCAGCAGGTCGTGCTGCTGTTCTTCCCGCTGGCCTACACCGGCGTGTGCACTCAGGAGATGTGCGACATTTCCGGCGGGCTCGGCGCCTACGCCGGTCTCGGCGCGGCGGTGTACGGCATCAGCGTCGACAGCCCGTTCACGCACGAGGCGTGGGCCAAGGCCAACAAGATCACGGTCACGCTGCTCTCCGACCTGAACAAGACCGTCACCAGGGCCTACGATGTCGTGTTCCCGAACCTCGCCGGCGTGGGCGACACGGCGGCCCGCGCGGCGTTCGTCATCGGCCAGGACGGCGTCATCAAGTACGCCGAGCAGACGCCGACCCCGAAGGACCTGCCGAGCTTCGACCAGGTCAAGGCCGCGCTGGCGCGCTGACGCGCGCCAAGTAACAAGGGCCAAGGCACAAGTAATCAGCCTGACACATGCGCACCCTTGGTCTTCGTCCTGATCCTTGTTACCTGTTACTTGATATTTTGATTCATCCATGAGCAACCTCCCGAATCCGTTCAACACCCTGCAGTCCTTCGAGGGCGGCAAGAAGTTCTACTCGCTGCCCGCCCTCGAGCAGGCGGGCTTCAACGTCTCGCGCCTGCCCGTGAGCATCCGCCTCGTCCTCGAGGCCGTGCTGCGCAACTGCGACGGCAAGCGCGTGCTGGAGTCCAACGTGCGCGAACTTGCCACGTGGCAACCCAACGCCGCCCGCACCGCCGAAATCCCCTTCGTGGTCGCGCGCATCGTGCTGCAGGATTTCACCGGCGTGCCGCTGCTCGTGGACCTCGCGGCGATGCGCTCCGCCGTCACCAAGCTCGGCAAGAACCCGAAGATCATCGAGCCGCTCGTGCCCGTCGACCTCGTCGTCGATCACTCGGTCGAGGTGGACGTCTTCGGTACGCGCGCCGCCTTCCGCCGCAACGCCGAGCTCGAGCTCGAGCGCAACCGCGAGCGCTACGCCTTCCTCAAGTGGGCCCAGGGGGCGTTCGCCAACTTCCGCGTCGTTCCGCCGGACACCGGCATCGTCCACCAGGTGAACCTGGAGCTCCTGGCGAGCGTCGTCGCCGCCGAGGAGCGTGACGGGCGGGCGCTCGCCCACCCCGACACCCTCGTCGGCACGGACTCGCACACGACGATGATCAACGGCATCGGCATCGTGGGCTGGGGCGTCGGCGGCATCGAGGCCGAGGCCGGCATGCTCGGCCAGCCCGTCTATTTCCTCACGCCCGACGTCGTCGGCGTGCACCTCACCGGCGCGCTGCGCGAGGGCGTCACCGCGACCGATCTCGCCCTCACCGTCACGCAGCTCCTGCGCAAGGCCAAGGTCGTGGGCAAGTTCG
>JACPIS010000024.1 GCA_016187925.1 Opitutia bacterium
GATCTATCGGGAGCGCAATCACGTCGAACGACTCTTCCGCCGACTCAAGGGCTTCCGCCGCATCTTCACCCGCTACGACAAACTCGATGTAATTTTCCGCTCTTTCGTCACCTTCGCTCTCATCTGGTTGGCGCTAGCGTAATGTTAACAGGCCCTAGCGCGTCGCTTGCTTCACCATCCACGCACTACTCCTGCGGCTAGTCTGCGTATTCCCTAAACACGGGAATTTCACGCGCCCTTGCGCGTCAAACCCTCCCCTTCACTCCACATGCGCATCTTACTCCGTCCAGCGGGCGCTCCGCGTCGATCCAATGACCGCGCGGCGCTCCGAGTTCTCTGAACCGCACTCGTGCCGCCATGATCTTGCCGGGGGAAATCGTATCTGAATCTGTGCGCCCGGCTGGCGGAACGACGCTTACCGAGCGCCTGGCGGTGAGTGTGGAACTCGAGGCCTTGCGCCGGGAGCTCGGTTTTGTCCCGAATTTCTTCTCCGTGCTCTCGCACTCGCCGCTGGCTTTTCTCGCGGTCCGCGAGATGCAGGCGCTGATGGACCGCCATGCGGTGCTGTCCCCCGCGGAGCGGCACCTCGTAATGCTCGCGATCAGCAGCGAGCACGCCTGTGAGTATTGCGCCAGGTACCATTACCTCATGTCGGCCTCGGTGGGAGGCGCGACGGAGGCAATCTGTGCGGTGCGCGACCGCCTCGTTCCCACCGAGCCGCGGATTTGCGCGCTGGTTGAATTTTCCCGGGAAATCGTTCGTACAGGAGGAAAGGTGGACGAACATCGCCGCGCCGAGTTCGTCGCCGCGGGCGGCTCACTGGCTGACGCTCTCGACATTCTCACGCTCGTCGCTTTCACGACGCTCACGAACTACACGAATCACATCGCGCGCACGCCGGTTGATCCGGCATTCCGGGCAATGCGCTGATCCAGCACCGGAGCAAACGGTGGGCGCCGGTGGAGCGCTGGTGACCGCCCTGTTGTGGCGCGGAATAAACCCAGCTTCGCCCCGTCCTAATTGAACAACCCATGATTATCGCAACCGTCATACTCGCCGCACTCACCCTGCTGGTGGCCACCGAAGATTCCGGGGTGGGCTGACGCCACTTTGTCGGGAATAATTTACGCGCCGGCCCGTCAAAACCGTCAATGGACGCCTCTTTTTTCCAGCAATTGGTCGATACTTGGTATGATCCGCTCTACCGGTTCGCCCTCAGCCTGTCCCGCAACGGCGACGAGGCGCTGGATCTGACGCAGCAGACTTTTGCCCGCTGGGCGGAGAAGGGGCACTCCCTGCGCGATGCGAATAAGGCGAAGTCGTGGCTCTTCACGGTGCTCTACCGCGAGTTCCTCACCAACCGCCGGTCGCAACTCCGCGAGAGCCCGCCCGCCGACGAGGAGTTCTTCGACACCCTCGCGGCCGAGGATACTCCGCCGGTATGCTCCATCGACGGCCAGCAGGCGCTCGCCGCCCTGCGGGAGATCGATGAAGTCTTTCGCGCTCCGCTCGTCCTTTTCTATCTCGAAAACCACGCCTACCGGGAAATCGCCGAGATTCTCGACGTGCCGATCGGCACCGTCATGTCTCGCATCGCGCGGGGCAAGGAACAACTCCGCCGCAGGCTCCACAGCCACGAGGCCAGACAGCCGGCGAAAGTCGTTCCGATGCCGTCCTCCACGAAAGGAACGCACCATGGATAACAAACACGCCCAAATCATTCTCAGTGTCTACCGTCCCCACGGACAGGACGCGAAAGACCCTTTTTTCGCCGAGGCTCTGCGCCAGGCGGATCGCGATCCGTCGGTGAACACCTGGTTCAAGCACCAGCAACGCTTCGACGCCGACTTCGCCGCCACCCTCGGCTCGATCGCCGCCCCCTCCGACGCGAAGGCGATGATCAAGGCCACGATGGGCGCCTCCGCCGGCCGGCGCCGCACCTGGTGGCCGCTCGCTCTCGCCGCCAGTGTGGCGCTCCTCCTCGGCGCCACCTTGGCCGTCCAGCAACTCCGCCGCCCGTCCGGCCTGCCGTTGCCGGAGAATGCGACGCTCGAGCAGCTCGCCACCAACCTGGCCGAACACCACGCGACGATCGGGCTCATGTCGGGCGACATGGCGCGCATCCAGCAATGGCTCATCGACCGCCGCGGTCCGCAACCCGACGTCCTGCCTCAGGGTCTCGCCGGGATGAAGATTTTCGGTTGCGAGACGTGGGATACCACGCGCGGCAAGGTTTCGCTGCTCTGCTTCATGGGCGACGGCGCGAAGACGGTGCACCTCTACGTGTTCGAGAACGCCGACGCATTTCCGAATCTTCCGAACAGTGACCGCCCCCGCTTCGAGAAACAAGGAAAGTGGTCGCTCGCGCTATGGCAGCACAATGGCCGCGCCTACGTCCTCGGTGCGCCGAGCGACAGCGGCTACTCCGTTGAACTTCTGTCCAAATCCTGAGCCAACCTTCCTCGTATGCAGGTAGAATCCGCCGTCCGCGAGCGCTACAGTGGCGCCGCCCGTCAAGCCGAGGCCGCCCTGTGCTGCCCCGTCAACTACGACCCGCAATACCTCAAGGTCATCCCGGCCGAGGTCATCGAGCGCGACTACGGTTGCGGCGATCCGTCGCGCTGGGTGCAGGAGGGCGACACCGTCCTCGATCTCGGCTCGGGCACGGGGAAGATTTGTTTCATCGCCGCGCAGGTGGTCGGGCCCAGGGGCCGCGTCATCGGGGTGGATATGACCGACGACATGCTCGGGGTCGCCCGCCGCAATACGCCCGTCGTCGCCGGGCGCATCGGCTACGCCAACGTCGAATTCCGCAAGGGCCGCATCCAGGACCTCGCGCTCGACCTGGAGCGGCTTGATGCCGAACTCCGCCTCGCCCCCGCGGCCGACGCCAACGGCTGGCTCGCCGCGGAGACGGCCGCCGCCCGCTTGCGCCGTGAGCACCCGCTCGTGCCCGACGGGAGCATCGACGTCGTCGTGTCCAATTGCGTGCTCAACCTCGTCGAGCCGCACCTCAAGGCGCAGATGTTCGCCGAGCTGTTCCGCGTGCTGCGCCCCGGTGGACGCGCCGTCATCTCCGACATCGTGAGCGACGAGGCCGTGCCCGACGCCCTGCAACGCGACCCGGAACTGTGGAGCGGCTGCATCTCGGGCGCGTTCACCGAGCGCGAGTTTCTCGGCGCCTTCGAGCAGGCCGGCTTCCACGGCATCGAACTCGTCAAATACGACTCCGCGCCGTGGCGCACCGTCCAAGGAATCGAGTTCCGCTCCGTCACGGTGCGCGCCTACAAGGGCAAGCAGGGCGCCTGCCGCGAACGCCTCCAGGCCGTCATCTACAAGGGGCCGGGCAAGGAGTTCCTCGACGACGACGGCCACCGTTTCCGGCGCGGAGTGCGCGAGGCCGTCTGCGAAAAAACTTTCGAACTCATCCGAGCCGGCCACTACGGCCCGGGTTTCGAGCTGATCGAGCCGCGCGTCGCCGTGCCGGCGGGCACGGCCAAATCCTACGCCTCGTGCGGTCAGCGCGTGCGTGATCCGCGCGAGACCAAGGGCCGGGATTATACCGCGACCACCGACGCCTCCGCCTGCTGCGTCCCGACCGACACCACCGCCTCCGTCGGCTGCTGATGTTCGCCGCGCTTATCATCCTCGCGACGCTGGCCGTCGGATACTTCAACGGCGCCAACGATGTCTCCAAATCGATCGCGACCCTGGTCGGCAGCGGAGTCACCCGTTACCGCACGGCGGTGCTGTGGGGCGGCGTCTGGACTTTTGTTGGAGCAGAAACAGCAGCGTGGGCGTCCCGGGGGTTGGTCGCGGCGTTCAGCGGCAAGGGGGTCCTTGCTGCCCAGGCAGCGGGTGAACCGCTGTTGCTCGCGACCGCCCTTGGGGCGCTTGGGTGGATCTGGCTCGCCACGCGCGGCGGATTGCCGGTCTCGACCACGCACGCCCTGACCGGAGCGTTGGTCGGCGCCGGCGTGGCCGCGTTCGGCTGGTCCGGGATCAATGGTGGCTTCCTGCTGGCCAAATTTGCGCTCCCCCTCGTGGTCGGCCCCGTGCTGGCCACGGCCCTCGTGTGGGTCGCCTTTCCCTTGCTCCACCGCACCCTCGTGCGCTGGCAGGGCTACTGTGTCTGTGTGCAGAAGCCGCAGCTCGTCGCCTGTGGCGAGGGAGTGGCCTGCGTCAGCCCGGCGCCGCCGGCGCTGGTGACAGGCGCGAGCGAGGACTGCGGGCGCACCCCGGCGATCGTCGCCAATCTGACCCTCGCCGACGGGCTCCATTGGCTGTCCGCGGGCGCCACGGCTTTCGCGCGCGGATTGAACGATGCGCCCAAGGTGCTCGGCCTCGGGATCGCCGCGGCGATGCTCCTGTCGATCCCGATTCCGGTGGCATTCACCGCCGTCGCCGCAGCCATGACCGCCGGCAGCCTGTTGCGCGGCCTCCGGGTGACGGAGACGCTGGCGCAAAAGGTCACGCGGATGGATCCGCTGGAGGGTCTGACGGCCAACCTGGTGACGGCGGGCCTCGTGGTCTTCGCCTCGCACCTGGCTTTGCCGGTCTCCACCACCCACGTCAGCACCGGCGCGATCATCGGCCTGGGGCTGAAGCAGGACGCACGGCGCATCCAGTGGAAGACGGTGCGCGAGCTGGGGCTCGCGTGGATTCTCACCCTGCCGTTCGCCGCGCTGGTCGCCGCGCTGAGCTACTGGCTCCTGCGGCAGGCGGCCTGAGGCGCGCCGCCGTTCCCGGCTTCGGATCCAGCCAGGGTGAGTTGCGAAAGGCTCCGGGGGCCATGCCGAAGAGCCGCTTGAAAGCCTTGCTGAGCGAGAATTCCGACTGGTAGCCCACCAAATCGGCAATCTGCGCGACCGACAGGGATGACTCGCGCAGCAGCCCGCGCGCTTTGAGCATGCGCCAGCGCGCGAGGTAAAGCATCGGACTGGTGCCGACCAGAACCTTGAATCGCTCCGTAAAGACGGAGCGCGAGACCCCGGCCTCCCGCGACAGCTCCTCCAGAGTCCAGTCGCGGGTGATCACGGTGTGCATCAAATTCAAGGCGCGGCCGATGCTCCGGTCCTGGATGGCGGCCAGAAAACTGCGCGATTCCATCGGGTCCAGTTGGGCGACGAAGCCCAGCAGGGATTGAATCAGCAACGCCTCCGCCAAGCGGTCGACGACCGCTGCGGCGCCGGGCCGGTTGGCGGAGGATTCGGCGGCCGCCAGCTCACCGGCAGTGGCGAGCCAGCGCGCGCCGGCCGAGGCGGATCCCCTGACGTGCACGATCGGGGGCAGGGTCTCGAAAAGCGGGTGGGGGCACTGCCTGTCGTAGGCGAAGTGTCCGCACACGAGCCGGGTCGTCACCGCGCCCCCGCCGCCGAATTCCGGGGTCGCTTCGGGGTGTTCCTTGTCAGCGGGCTGACCCAGCAACCGGCGGGCCGGCACGGGAGTGGCATCGGGCGCATGCAGCAGGGCGTGGGGGCTTCCGTGCGGAAAAACCACCACGTCGCCCATTTCGAGCAAGGTGCACGTCTGCGTGCCGGCCGGGCCGTGGCGCAGCCAACATTGCCCGGCGGCCACAATGTGGAAGTTGGCGAATTCCCCGCCTTGGATATCCAGCCCCCAGGGCTCCCGGAAATCGGCGCGAAAGTAGACCGTGCCGTGCAGATGTTGCGCGCGGAGGACTTCGGACAGGATATCCATGGCAAGGAGTGGGCTGGTCTATCGTTGCGCCGGCGCCCAGTTGGCTTCGGCCCGGGAGAGGAACTCGCGCTCGTTCTCGTTCCACGGCACGATGGTGTTGAACCGTTTGCCCTCATAGAGGTCGTCGAAGAACAGGTAGAGTGCGCCGTCGCGCAGTTTGAAGGTGCGCGGGTTGGCTTTGACGGTCGTCTTGCCGTTGGCCACGGCGAAGGCGCAGAAGCCTCCGAACTTCGGCAGATAACGGGCGGGGGCGGCCTTGAAGGCGTCCAGATGCCCCTGTGTCGCGAAGTGGAAGATCGCTCCTTCGTGGCGGGTGGAGAAACGCAGATCGCCCACGGTCGCCTCATGCGCGGTGAAGTAGGCGACGACATCGTAGCCGCCGAGAAACACGCCGTGGTCGTCCACGTTCAAGGTGGCGGCCTTGCCCGGGGTGACCAGGGATAGGAGTAGGGTGGAGAAGATGGCCCAAGGGAACATTTTGACCGGAAGGTGCATGGTAGACTGTGTAGAAATGCCAGTGAATCAAGGAGCGGCAGACGTTTCTGGCCCCGCCTGCCGCCTGTCCCGCATTGGCGGGGCATGTCTGGATCCTAGCACCGGCGCCCCGGCAGGAACATCGGCGCGGCGCCGGATTCCATGTCCGATCCGCCGCACTTTCTGCCCGCCCAAGGCAAGAGTGGCAGGAATAAATCAGCGGATCGTCCGTCAGAATGACAGATGCGCACCTCTTTTGATGCCCACCTCCACAAGCACGGCACGCCGCTGCACCGCGCCGCGCCTCGCGTCCTTCAGATCAACGTCGGCAAGCTCTGCAACCTGACCTGCGTCCACTGCCATGTGAACGCCGGCCCCGGGCGCAAGGAGGTCGTCACCCGGGACACCTTGGATCGGATCCTCGCCTGGCAGGAGCGGGCCCGGCTGCCGATCGTCGACCTGACCGGCGGCGCACCGGAGATGATTCCCGACTTCCGCTACCTCGTGCAGCGCCTGCGCGCGATGCCGTGGGTCGAGAAGATCATCGACCGCTGCAATCTCACGATCCTGCTCGAGCCGGGTTACGAGGGCGTGGCGGAGTTTCTCGCCGCGCACCGCATCGAGATCGTCGCGTCGATGCCGTGCTATTCGCCGGAAAACGTGAACGCCCAGCGCGGCGACGGCGTGTTCGACGCCAGCATCACGGCGCTCCAGCGGCTGAACTCGCTTGGCTACGGCATCGACCCCGTATTGCCGCTGCATCTGGTCTTCAACCCCAACGGCGCGCGGCTGCCCGGGGCGCAGGCCGGGCTCGAGGCCGACTACAAGCGCGAGTTGCGCACCCACTTCGGCATCGAGTTCAACTCCCTCTACACCATCACCAACCTGCCGGTCTCCCGCTTCGCCGCCTGGCTCCGGCACAACGGCAAATACGAGGAGTATCTGAACCTGCTCATCGAGTCCTTCAACCCGGCGACCGTCGCCGGCCTGATGTGCCGCGACACGATCAACGTGAGCTGGCAGGGCGAAGTCTTCGACTGCGACTTCAACCAGATGCTGAAACTGCCGCTGGGCGGCCACGCCGCGCGCCACCTTTGGGATCTGGCCCCGTCCGCGCTCGAGCGCGCGCCCGTCGCCACCGGGCCGCACTGCTTCGGCTGCACGGCCGGCGCCGGGTCGAGCTGCGGCGGCGCCATCGAGCATCCCGCGGAGTCTGCACTGGCATGACCTCGCGGCCGCTCCGTTTTCTTCGCGCCGGCTTCGCGCTCGCGGCGACCTTGCTCGCTCTCGGCACGACCGAGGCGTCCGCGACCACAATCCGAGTGCCGGCCGGGATCGACTCCGCCGGCTGGGACCGTCTGCTGGCCAAATATGTCGACGCCCGGGGCCTCGTCGCCTATGGCGCTTGGAAGGCGAACACCGCCGACGTCCAGCGACTCGACGACTTCATCGCGGTTCATGCCCGCTCGGACGGGGCGGAGGCGCAGGGAGACGAGGCCGTCGCGACGCTGATCAATGCCTACAACGCCTTCACGATCCGCTGGATTCTCCAGCACTATCCCACCGAGAGCATCCGTGAACTCGACGGCTCGTGGAACAAGGCGCGTTGGAACATCAGCGGCCGGACGGTCTCACTCGACGAGATCGAACACCAAAACCTGCGCCCGCTCTACGGCTGGAAGGTGCACGCCATGATCGTCTGCGCGGCGCGCAGCTGCCCGCCCTTGCAGGCGCGCGCCTACACCAAGGAAAATCTCGCAACACTGACCGCCGAAGCCTACCAGGCCTGGCTCGCCCGCGAGGACCTCAACCAGTTCGAGCCCGCGGTGCGGATCGTGCGCGTTTCCCCCATTTTCAAATGGTTCAAGTCGGATTTCGCGGAGCGCGGTTCGCTGGACATCGTCCTTGAGCGCTTCGGTCCCGAGCGATTCCGCAAGTTTCTCGTCTCGCGTTGTTACGCCGTCGAGTATCGCGACTACGACTGGGGTTTGAACGATCAGGGTGATCGTGGCCGCAACTACCGTCCCGGCATCTTGGGAAGACTCTTCTAGTCGCAGCATGAACGCTCTGGTGATGGCCTTCTTCAAGGCGCCGCGCCCCGGTACGGTGAAAACCCGCCTTGGGCGGGAAATCGGACACGAGCCGGCGACCGCGCTGTATCGGCGCATGGCGGAGGAGCAGCTCGCCCGCATCCCCGCCGAGATGCGCGCCGAAGTGCACTACGCGCCGCGCGGCGCGAAGCCGGACATGACGGAGTGGCTGGGCAAGCGGCACTATCGGGCCCAAGCGGGCGGCGATCTCGGCGCGCGGCTGAACCATGCGTTTCTCACGGGCTTCAGGCGCGGCTATCGGCCGGTGCTCGCGATCGGGGCGGATTGCCCGGATCTCGACGCCGCGTGCCTGCGCCGCGCCGTCCTCCTGCTGGGGAGTCACGACGTCGTGCTCGGTCCCGCCACCGATGGCGGCTATTACCTGATCGGCCTGCGGGCTCCCGCTCCCCGTCTCTTCGCCGACATCGAATGGAGCACGTCCACCGTGCTGGCGGACACGGTGCAACGGGCGAAAGCGGGCGGCCTGAGCGTCGCGCAGCTCGAAGAGCGGCTCGACATCGACGATCTGGCGTCGCTCAAGCAACACCTCGGCACCGGTCTTCCACCTGTTGTCGCATTGTGACATGAGGCTGGCGGCCTATTTCGCGGGGCTGGATCGGGCGCGCACGCTTCTGTGGGCCGCCTTTCTCTGGTATCTCACCCAAATGGGGCGGCATCCGTCGCTGCCGCTCCGCGGCTGGATCAACGCTGCGGGCATCGCTGCCGCCGTCGGCGCCGTGTTGCTGGCCAATACCTGGTCGGACGCCGGGGTGCGTCCACGGCTCGGCGCGTGGCAGGGGGCGCGTTTTTTCATGATCCCGTTCTGTGTTTCGAGCTACTCGACCGCCCTGCGCGACGTGGAGCTCGTCCTGATCTTCCCCGCCAATCTGGCCGACAACGCCGCCGGGCTCGGGGTGATCGCGCTGGTTTTTGCCGGGGCTCACGCGTTTCGCCGTCTGGCGGATCTCGGCGCACGAGGAAAATAGGCGCGACTCGGAGGCCAGGATCGGTGTGATGCCGGGACACACATGCGCCAACACGACTTTTTCTCAGTTGCCGGTGCGCGAGCCGGCGGAGGCAAAGCCGCCCGCCGGCTCGGCTGGTTCGCCGCCACCTGCCTGCTGGCGACCGGGGCGGCAGCAAAGCCCCTCGTGCCGCCCGAGGTGGCCAAGCGCGACACCTTCACTCCGCTGGTGCAGCTGGCACCGTTCGTCGTGCACGGGCAGCAACTCGCGGTCTCGATCCACGCCCGCTCGGCGCGCGACCGGCGCTATGCGGAAGATTTCGCCGAGGAGGTCTTGAAGGTCGTCTACGAAAGCGTGACCGAATCCCCCGGAAAGGGCTTGGTGATCATCGGCAAGAAGGGCGAACCGCACCCGATTTTCCTGTTTCGGAAATTTCTCAGCCTGGCGGAGGCCGGGAAGCTGGATCCCGTAATCGCGGCGCGCGGCCCCGAGCTGTTCGCGACGCTGAACCACTGGCAGCACCAGGCCGAGGAGGGCCACGCGGCCGGGGCAAAGCCGGACGGTCCGGTGGACATGGAATTCGAGCAGATCGTCACGGCCCTGCCGCTGCCGCTCGAGGGAGTGGGGGCGGAACTCTACCAGCTGGCGTGGGCCGAGAATTTCGACGACGCCAGGGTGGAGGCAAGGTTGCGGGCGCTGCGCCCCGCCGATCTCGGGCACAAGCTGTTCACACGCTTCGACTGGGTTTTCTATCTGCCGCCGAAAGGGGCGTTCGACCGGGTGCTCGACGGGCTCATCGCCGATGGCCTCAAGGAGGACGACTCCGGTCTGGTCGCGCGCATGGCGGTGAAAGCCGCGCTGTTGGTGGTGAAGCCGAAGATCAGGCAGGCGATCGAGTCGCTGCGCCGCGGCATGATGCTCGCGACGGTCGCGCAGGCGCGCACGCCGCTCGATGACGCGGGTGGCTCGGCGCTGATGCAGGCCTATATTGAAGTCACGATGCCTTGGGAGAAGGAGGGCGACCTCTCCGACCACGAGCGCGCCGTCCGGGCCGTGCGCAAGACGATGCAACAATTGCAGGGAAAACCGCCGGGAGGCGCCGGCGTCGCGGAAGCGGAAACGCCGCCGGCTGCAGCCCGCTGAAAACGAGGCGCAGCAGCGTAGTCCCGGACCCCGCGCCCGGAATTCGGGCGCTTGCACGAGCCGGCGAACCGGACAAAACCAAGCCCGACTAGCCGATTCGCCCGGAGTGGGTGGTCGGTGCGGTGTGGCGAGCGCTATGAGATAAAGGCCCCGGAGGCGTATTTCTGCAGACTGCGGAATGCCCGCACCCCGCCGGACCATGAGACAAAGGGACAGACGGGATGCCGGGCTGAACGTGTGCTGGCATTGCGCCCCCTTTGCAAAGGCCGCCTCACATGCCGCTGCGGAAGGTCTTATGGTCGATCACGCTGCTGGCACGGACGCCCTGCAGCGCCCGGCCGTATTCAGCGAGCACCCGCAACGCGTACTGCAGGCGCTGCCGGATCGTGGCGTCTTCCTTGGTCAGTCCGTCCGTGCCGTCGGGCGCGTTCAGGTTGGCCTCCGCGTGCTGGACGATCACGTGCTCGGGAATCCACGCGAGGCGGTTGTTCTTGGTGCCGCTCATGCGCAGTTCCGCGACGGGATAACTGCCGCCGCGGCTGGCGGACACGGTGACGATCAGGCCGGGCTTGTGACCGATCTCGTCGGCCGTGCAGTTGAGCAGGAAATTCTTCACGCCCGGCGTGGCCATGCCGCTCCACTCGGGGGTGACGACCACGAGCGCGGCGGCGGCCTTCAGCTCCCGCGAGATCGGATCCCAGATCCCGTCCGGCGCGCCGCCGCTGGCCTCGTCCCACAACGGCAGCGGATTGCCGCTCAGGCTGTAGAGAAACACCTCGGCGCCGGGGTGCTCCTTGAGCAGCGCGGCCTTGATATAATTCGCGACTTTGAGGGACTGCGCCTCGGCCCGGTGGCTGCCGCTGAGCACGAAAAATTTCATGACCCGCACGATGCCCACCGCGGGCTTGCTTGCAAGCGGTGTTCACTTAACTGTCCGGGCGTGCCCAATTCCTTCGGCAAACTCTTCACGATTTCCACCTGGGGCGAGAGCCATGGCCCGACGGTGGGAGTGGTCATCGACGGCTGCCCGCCGCGCCTGCCGCTGACCGAGGCCGAGGTGCAGGCCGAGCTGGACCGCCGCCGCCCCGGGCAGAGCGACATCACCACGCCCCGCAAGGAAGAGGACAAAGTCGAGTTCCTGTCCGGCCTGTTCGACGGCCGCACGACCGGCCAGCCGCTGGCCATGCTGGTGCGCAACGCCGACGCGCGGCCCGAGGCCTACGCGGAGATGAAGGAGAAATTCCGGCCTTCCCACGCCGATTACACTTACCAGACCAAGTACGGCGTCCGCGACCATCGCGGCGGCGGCCGTTCCTCGGCGCGCGAGACCATCGGCCGCGTGGCCGCCGGCGCCGTGGCGAAGAAGATTCTCCAACTGGCCGGGCCGGTCGAGATCCGCGCCTTCGTCACGCACATCCACCATATCGCGGCGCCGTCCTTGGCGCATTTCCCGACGCTGGCCGAGGTGGAGGCCTCGCCGGTGCGCTGCCCGCATCCCGAGACCGCCGCGAAAATGATCGAGCGCATCAAGGAGGTCCGCGCGGCGGGCGACTCCGTGGGCGGCATGATCGAGTGCCGCGTGCGCGGCGTGCCCGCCGGGCTCGGCGAGCCGGTGTTCGACCGGCTCGAGGCCGACCTCGGCAAGGCCATGCTCTCGTTGCCCGCGACCAAGGGCTTCGAGATCGGCAGCGGCTTCACCGGCACGCTGCTCAAGGGTTCGCAGCACAACGACGCCTTCGTTGCCCAGCGCGGCCGCGTCCACACCGCCACCAACAACTCCGGCGGCGTGCAGGGCGGCATCAGCAACGGCGAGGAGATCGTCTTCCGCGTGGCCTTCAAGCCCACCGCCACGATCATGCAGGCGCAGCAGACCGTCGACCTGCAGGGCAAAGCGACCGAGCTGACCGGCCGCGGCCGGCACGATCCGTGCGTCGTGCCGCGCGCCGTCGTGATCGTCGAGGCGATGGCCGCCCTCGTGCTGGTCGATCACTGGATGCGCCACGCCGCGCAGAACCGCACCTTCAAGTTTTGAGGAGTCGACGCCCATGAGCGCGAGTCAACCGCCCTTGGTTTACTTCATCCTCGGCACGCCCGACTCCGGGCGCCGCGAGATCGTCCGCGATCTCATCGACAACGGCCTCGAGGTCGGGGAGGCGGCGCTCGTGCTGGTCGCCGAGGGCGAGCCCGCAGATACGGCCGATGCCAAGCTCGCGGCGCGCAGCGCCACGCAGGTGCAGCGCTGGAAATACGTCCCGCCCGCTCCGTCGGCCACACCGGCGCCGCCCGAGCTGCCCGACGTGAAACTGGCCGGGGCGCGGAGCGTGTTCTTTCTCGCCGACTCGCACGCCGACCCCATCACGCAGCTTGAGGCGCTGAAGCCCTGGCTCGCCCGCCACGGTGCGCAGCTCGCGCGCATCCTCTGCGTGGTCGACTGTCAGTTCGCCGAGAAACAGTCTCCGCTGCGCGCGTGGTACGCGGCTTGCATCCATTTTTCCGACGTGGTTTTCCTGACCAAGCGCGAGGGCGTGGCCAACAAGTGGCTGAGCGATTTCCTCCGGCATTATCAGGACGAGTACGTGCCGGCGCATTTCATCCAGCTGAAGAAAACCGGCGTCGCCAATCCCGCGCTCGTGCTCGATCCGTCGCCGCGCCGCGTCTCGCAGTATTTCGACGAGGCGGAGGACTTCTCCGGGCTCGTCATCGAGACGGACGACGAAGAAGACGAGGGGGGCGACGGCGAGGACGGCCTGCCGGAGCCCGAGCCGTATTTCGAGCGCCAGCGCAGCGGCCGGCGCGTGAAGGAGCTGCCCGACATCCGCGACTACCTGCCCGCAAAATAGGTCGCCCGAAAAACGGCCGCGGCGCCGGGCGGATTCCGGCTATAGTGGCCGCATGATTTCCCGAGACCATCAAAGCATAGCCGATACCTCGACTCTCCACCCGCAGGCCGGGATAAACGCTCCCGGAATTCCACCCGAACTTTCCCTCTCCGAGCCCGTGGCCGACAAGCACCTCCCGACGCCCCGCACCATGTACCGCGCGCTCTCCCGGCGCGACGCGGCCTACGAGGGTGTTTTCTTCACCGGCGTGAAAACCACGGGCATCTTCTGCCGGCCCACCTGCCGCGCCAAGAAACCGAAGCCCGAGAACGTCGAATTCTTTCCGTCGGTCAACGAGGCGCTGCATGGCGGCTACCGTCCGTGCCGGCTGTGCCGCCCGATGGATTCCACCAAGCCCGTGCCGCCGCTCGTCGAGCGCCTGCGCCGCGCCGTCGAGGAATCGGCCGACGGCCGCGTGACGGACAAGGATCTCGTCGCGATGGGCGTCGAGCCCTCGACCGCGCGCCGGCAGTTCAAGGCCTACCACGGCATGACGTTTCATGCCTACCAACGCGCCCGGCGCATGGGCCTGGCGCTGCGCGACGTGAAGTCGGGCAAGCCGGTCATCGACGTGCAGCTCGAGCGCGGCTACGAGTCGACCAGCGGTTTCCGCGAGGCCTTCGCGCGGGTCTTCGGCGCGCCGCCGCGCGGCGCCAAGGCCGGCGACTGCCTGCTTGCCCGCCGGATCGAGACGCCGCTCGGCACCATGCTCGCGCTGGCCGACGACCAGGGCCTGCGCCTGCTGGAGTTCGTCGATCGCCGGGGCTTGGAGCGCGAGCTCGTGATGCTGCGCCGCCGGCTCAAGGCCGCCGTCGTGCCGGGCAACAACGCCACGCTCGATGCCACCGCCGCGCAGCTCGGCGAGTATTTCGCGGGCACGCGCCTGAAGTTCGACCTGCCGTTCGTGCCGGTCGGTTCGGAGTTTCAGCGCCGGGTCTGGGCGGAGCTACAGCGCATCGCGCCCGGCCGCACCCGGAGTTATGCCGAGATGGCCGCCAAGCTGGGCATGCCGAAGGCCCCGCGCGCCATCGGCCGGGCCAACGGCTCCAACATGCTCGCCCTCGTCATTCCCTGCCACCGCGTCATCAACTCCGACGGCTCGCTCAACGGCTATGCCGGCGGGCTCTGGCGCAAGCAGCGGCTGCTCGAACACGAGCGCAAGTTTGCCCCGGCCGGAGCGCGCTGACCCAACGCGCCTGCCAAAACGCGTTGGCGTCAACGCGTTCCGCCGCTGCAACAAAATCCTTGCACCACCCGGCCCGGAACGTATCCATGACCGTTCTGTTTTTTGCTCGGGTGGTGGAATTGGTAGACACGCAGGTCTCAGAAGCCTGTGCCTAACCGCATGGGGGTTCGAGTCCCCCCCCGAGCACCAGCCTTCGCCCGTTTGGGCTACGGCTGGCGAGCCAGCCCCAAGCGAGGGTGGCTCGCGGCGGCATCGGCGGGACGTTTGGCGAAGGCGGACGCCAAGCCGCGAAACAAGACGATGGCCAGCGCGCCATCCCGGCTTTTCATGTTTGCGAAGACCGTCTCCTTGTACACCTGTGCAACCCATGCCGCCTCGCGAGGCCACGAAGGTTTTTGCCCAGCTGCCGTGTGCGGCGCTGCGACCGTTCGTGCGGCGTTTTCTCGTGGTCGAGCACACGGGGCCGCGGGCGGACTCGCATCTGCCCGGCACGGGACTCGTCGCGGCGTTCCAGATTCGCGGTCAGTGCCGGCTCGGCACCGGCGAAGACGCGCCGTCGGCGGCGGTGACCGGCCTGTTCGATCAGGTGCGGCATCATGCGCACAGTCGCGGCAACACGGTAGTGCTGACCGCCTTCACGTCCACCGGCGCGGCGGTCTTTCTGCGTCACTCGCTGGATGAATTGGCCAACACCACAGCCCCGCTGGGTAAGTTCATCGGCGACGCCGCTTCGCTGGCGCACCTCAACGAGCAACTCGCGGAGGCGCCCAATCATGCCCGGCGCGTGCGACGGCTGGAGGATTTTCTGCTCACGCGCATCGATCCGGCCCGGGCCGATCCGCTCGTGCGCGCGGCAGTCGCGTGGATCGAGCGTGCCCCGCCGTCCGCGCGCATCGGCGAACTTGTCCGCTACATCGGACTGAGCCAAAGCGCGCTGGAGCGGCGGTTCCGCCGGATCGTGGGCGCCACGCCCAAACGGTTCGCTTCGCTCGTGCGCCTGCAGCGCATCCAGCGGCTCCGCTCCGCCGGCGGCTCGCTCACGACGCTGGCGCACGCGGCGGGATATTTCGACCAGGCGCATTTCACCCACGACTTCAGGCGCATGACCGGAGTCGCCCCGGAGGCGTATTTCGCCGCGGCCGGCTGAAACGCCGAATTCTTACAAGTCGCGGCCGACGGTCCGGGCTAGAGTGCGGCATGGAAAACTCCGCCGCTCTCCCGTCGCGCCGCCGGTTTCTTCTCGGAGCCTGCGCCCTCCTGCTGTCGCTGGCGGCGCTGCCCGCCCTCCGCACCGAGCCCGCGGCAAACGCTCTTTCCGCCAACTCCCAACCTCCCGTCAAAATGAAACAGTTCGTCATTATTTTCCGCCAAGGTCCGCGCACGTTGACCGAAGCCGATCTGGCCCGCCGCCAGAGCGAAGTCTCGGCGTGGGCCCGGGTGCAGAACGCCGCCGGCCACAAGCTCGAGCCGCGCATCCTCGCGCCCGATGGGCTGCGTCCCTGGGCCGCGGACACGGCCGGTGAGCACGCCGGGTTCGGCGAATGGCCGCTGACGGCGCTGCTTTTCCTCGTGGCCCGCGATCTGGCCGAAGCCGCGCAGGTCGCCGCCTCGCATCCGGCCAAGAACTTCGGCGCCCATGTCGAGGTCCGGCCCTGGGCTCCACCGGTCCTGCCCGCGCCGGCCCGTTGACCGCCGATGGGCATGCGCGCCGGATGACAAGGAGTGATTAGCGGCGGTCCGGCTTTGGGGTTATCATGGCGGCAAATCCCCCGTCGCCATGAAAACCAAGGCCAGGCTCTCTTCCCGGATGCCCGGGGTGTGGCCCCGCATCAGCATCGCGGCGCTCGCCCTCACGTTGTCGGCGGCGCTCGCGGCCGGCGCCATGAACCGGCGCGAACTCAACCGGCTGCGCGAACTCGCGGAGCACGGTGACGCGAACGCCCAATACAACCTCGGGGTCGCCTACGCCTACGGGGACGGGGTGACGAAGGATTCCGCCGAGGCGATCCGCTGGTACCGCCTGGCGGCCGAGCAGAATCTGCCCCAGGCCCTGTGCAACCTCGGCGTGATGTATTCCCGCGGCGAGGGCGTGCTGCCCGACGAGGTCGAGGCGGTGCGCTGGTACCGCAAGGCCGCCGAGCTGGGCGACGTGAACGCGCAATACAACCTCGGTTCGCACTACCTCACCGGCGAAGGCGTGCCCAAGGACGAGATCGAGGCGGCGGTTTGGTTCCGCCGCGCGGCCGATCAGGGCGAGGCGACGGCCCAATACAATCTCGGCATGATGTACGCCACCGGCCAGGGCCGGCCGAAGGATTCGGTCGAGGCGGTCAGATGGCTGCGCAAGGCCGCCGAACAAAACGTGATCGAGGCGCAGTTCAACCTGGGTGTGCTCTTCGCCACCGGCACCGGTGTCATCAAGGATCCGGTGCAGGCGCACGCGTGGTGGAACGTGGCCGCCGCCAACGGCCACGAGGAGGCCCGCACGCTGATGGCGCAGGTGGAACGGGATTTTCTGCCCGAAGAGAAAGCCGAGGCGACCCGGCTCGCGCGCGAGCTGTTCGAGAAAACCCGCGCCGCCGCGGAAAAGGCCGCGAAGAAGTAGCCGCTTAGCACCTATCCGAATATCGGCCGGTTTTGCGGTAGGGCGCACCGGCCCGGTGCGCCGCGGCGGGGCGGGCCGCCCCGCCCTACCCAGGCGCAGGCCAAAACAGGTGTTATTCGGATAGGCTCTTACGGCTTGAGCTCCACCTTTGTCGGCGGGGCTTGTTTCTTCGGCACCGCATGCGTGGCCGGTCCGGCCTTGGCGCGCTGGCTCATGGCCAGATCGATGACCGCCTTGGCCGCGGCCGGGCCGACGCGAAAATCCCCGGAGAATTGCTTGCCGCTAAAGCGGAATTTCTCGCCGTGCGGCACCTGCAGGGTCGCGAACAACTGGTCGCCCACCATAAGGTTTTTGTCGCGAGGGCTGCGTGGTTCAACCTCGGGGATAAAATTTACGGACGCGAAATGGGGACGAGACTCATTGGATTTCCACAAATCGAGGGATGTCGTCTCTGGGGGTGGAGCTTCCGTTTCACGGGAAAGTGGAAAAGAAGTGGCTGTGCGGTTACGTGGGAAGTGGATTGTTAGGGGGCCGGCCACAGTCCTTCCCGGTCGAGCCGGGTAAGGATGGACTGAGCGTGGACGCCGAATTTCGGTGCCACCTGTTCGGCGAACTTGATCCGCAGATCCTCCGACTGAAGCCAGGCGGGCATGATGCCCGCGATCTGCCGGGCAAACTGGTCGAAAAGCTCGCGCAGGCGCTCCACCGGCACGAGCAGCCGGCCGGCGAATTCGTTGGCTTCCTGTTCCAGCCAGTAGCGGGCCGGGTCGTCACCCTTGAAGTGCCGGGCGAAGTGATCGAACGAACCGAACTTGATCTTGGCCGCGTAATCGCGGTGCAGCACCAGATGACCGATCTCGTGCGCCACCGTGAAACGCAGACGGTTTTGCTTCCAGACCGGGCCGCGCTCCCAGAAGACATAGCTCTCGGCATCCACATACATGCCGATGAAATCCTGCGTGAGGGCGGCATCGATCCGGTATTTGGCCTGCAAGTCGTCGAAGGGGATCACGTCCAGCCGGAGTTGCAGTTCCACCAGGGAAAAAACGTCCACGGGCAGGGTGCCGCCGGCCCGCGCCAAGTGCTGCCGGCGAAACGCCTCGGCGGCCTCCCAGACCTTGTCCTGGCCGTTCATTTCTTGGGCTTGGCGCTATGCAGGGCCCGCACGTCCTCGACGAACTGCTTGAGTGCGGCGTCATCCAGTTCGGAGCCGCGGGCGGCGCGGAAAAAGGCGGGCAGGGCGGCCATCACCTTTTCATCGGACGCAATGTCCGCGGGCAGTTCGCTCCGCGACAGTGCCGCCGTGTCGAGAAACTGTTGCTTGGCTTCGCCGGTCAGTTCCAGCGAGTCGGCCCAGGCCTCTAGAATAGCGGGGTCTTTCGGGGCCGGCGTGATGCCGCGCTCCAACTTGCTCCAGTTACTCGGATCGACGCCGAGTTGTTCGCAGCATTGGCGGAGGGTCAGGCCCTTCGCGATGCGGGTGTCCTTGAGTAATGCGCCGAAGTTCATGAGGAGGGTGTTTGTGGTGTAGTTTACACCACATGTCAAATCGGCTTCCGAGTAAGACGAACCCGCTGCCGTCACGTCGTGACTTGTGACCGACCGAGTTGCGATCTCGGCGGCGTCGCACTCGTCAGAAGTCGAGTTGACGTCTTATGGTTGAATTCAATCCGAGCGCATTTTAGCTAGGCAAGGGAATAGCGTCTAGCGGCCTGACCCCGTTTTGCTCGCGCCGTTTTGCTCGCGGCGCACCAGCTCAAGGACATTGCCCACGACTGGGACGATTGGATTCCGGCGAAGATTCGGAATTCATTCCGAGGTGGCGGTTGAGCTTCCGGACCATACCCTCAGCGGTGAACCGGAAAAACACGCCATTGTTCGCATATGCGACCTAATGACGGTCGAGGGGAATTTCGACGCTCACGGAGAGCTCGTCCGCCGGCGCCGCGCGATCAATCTTGATCCGGCTGGCATTGCGCACCCTCAGAAAGCCTGCCAACCGCAGGTCATCGATGCGCTCGATCATCCGGTCCGCCGGGAACGTCTCGCCCTTATTCTCAAACGTCAGCGCCGGCACGGGCCAGAGCAGGGCGCCATTCGAGACATGGGCCGGGTAAACTCCATCGGGCGCAATCGAGGAAGAATTGATGCCCACCAGGCAGCCGGTCTCATCGAAGATCGGCCCCCCACTCATGCTGTGATCCACTTGCGCGTCGAACCGAAACGACGGAAAATTGATCATGCCACGGTCACGCATCAACGGGTAGATTTCCTCCACGACTCCGGAGGACCGCGCCAGCTGGGTCCACCATCTTGTAATATTGGGATTCGCTTCATCAACCTGGGCCACGGGATCGACGTGGCCCCACGACCAAACCTTCGTTCCTCGCTTGGGCGGCAGAAGGTCCAGGGTAATTCGCGGCCACGCATAATTCGTATTCTGGCCGGCGGCCAAGGAAAGGTAGAGGGCGGTGATATCGGTCCCGAGGCAATTGAACGTGCGCTGCACATCGAACATGTGCCACCCTTTGGCTGAAAAAGCCCGGGCCGTGATATGATAACTGGCTTTAGGCACGGGCTCCCTCTGTCCTTCATACCGGGTCGCAAAATCGTCGGTGACGTGCCGGGCCGTCAGCGCCAGATGCGGTGCGACCAAAACAGCCGACCCCTGCGCGAAAACGTTGTTGCCCGGCCCCCGTGCCATCAGGGTCAGGACATGGCCGGACTCGACGCAGGGCCGCCGGACGCGTTCAAAGACGTTTTGCATCGGTCCGGGCAAGCTACAGGCGGCCGCGGCGAACGTCGATCACGACCTGCGATTTCCATTGTAGGCAAATGGTCTTGAAAATATCGGTAACCTCATGGCGGTCCGACGGAGTGGCGATCCTACGGGGTTAGTTCCTATTCGAAACCGAAATCACGCGATTCGTCTTAGCGATTGCGTCAAGTAATCAGGTCTTGGATCAGCGGTTCGAGCGGCGGCTGGGTCGGCGTGAACTTGACGGCTTCGCGGATGAGGGCCTCGGCGCGGGTGCCGCGGGCGTCGTCGTTGATGTGCAGCGTGCAGAGGCGCGTGCCGGGGGCGACCGGCTCGCCGATCTTGATGAGGTCCGCGAGGCCGACGGCGTGGTCGACCTTGTCGGTGACGGCGGCGCGGCCGCCGCCGAGCGCCATGATGGCGTGGCCGCACTTGAGCGCGTCGACTTCGCTGACGAAGCCGCTCGCGCCGACGGGCGCCTTGACCTCGAGGAGCTTCTTCGCCGTCGGGAGAATCGAGTAATCGTCCACCACGCGCGGGTCGCCGCCCTGCGCGACGCACATCTCGCGGAATTTCTGCAGCGCGGAGCCGTTGGCGATGGCGGCGGCCATCTGTTTTTTCGCCGCGGCCATGTCCGGCGCGACACCGCCGAGCACGAGCATGTGGCCGGTGAGCGCGAGGGTGACTTCCATGAGGTCGGCGGGGCCGCGGCCCTTGAGGCACTCGATGGACTCGATGACCTCGGTCGTGTGGCCGGCGGCGCGGCCGAGCGGCTGGTTCATGGCGGTGAGCTGGGCCCAGACGGGTTTGCCGCCGGCCTTGCCGACCGCGACCATCGCGCGGGCGAGCGTGAGGGCGTCCTCCTTTTTCTTCATGAACGCGCCCTTGCCGAATTTCACGTCGAGCACAAGCGAGTCGATGCCCTCCGCGAGTTTCTTCGACATGATGCTGGCGCAGATGAGCGGGATGCACTCGACGGTGCCGGTGACGTCGCGCAGCGAGTAGAGCTTGCGGTCGGCGGGGACGACCTGCGGGGTCTGGCCGATCATGGCCAGGCCCACTTTTTGGAGAATGGCGCGGAACTCCGGCACATCGAGCATGACGCGGAAGCCGGGAATGGCTTCGAGTTTGTCGAGCGTGCCGCCGGTGTGGCCGAGGCCGCGGCCGCTCATCATCGGGACCTTGAGGCCGCAGGCGGCGGCGAGCGGGGCGAGGATGAGCGAGACCTTGTCGCCCACGCCGCCGGTGGAGTGCTTGTCGACCTTGGCGCCGGGCAGGTCGCGCAGGTCGATGACGTCGCCGGAGCGCATCATGGCGTCGGTGAGCCACGCGGTTTCCTGCGGCGTCATGCCGCGCCAGAAGATCGCCATGAGCAGCGCAGTGGCTTGGTAGTCGGCGAACTGGCCGTTGACCACGCCGCGGGCGAAGAACTCGATCTCGTCCTTCGTCAGCGCACCGCCGTCGCGTTTCCGGATGATGATGTCCTGGGGGAAGAAAGCAGGGGAGCTCATGGGGCGCGGATTCAACCCGCTGGCGCGCGCGGCGTCGAGGGGGTTTTGCGCTGGGCGCCGCGGACGCAGGAGCGCGCGCAGGCTTACACGCCGGCCAGATCGAGCCGGCTCAGGAGCGACGTGTGGCTGAAAGGCTTGGGCAAAAACCCGAGGACGCCGCGGCCCTGCAGGCGGCGCGAGCTTTCCTGTTCGCTGTAGCCGCTCATCACGATGACGGCGGCGGTGGGCTTCACGCGCTGCAGCTCGGTGAGCGTCTGGCTGCCGTCCATGCCCGGCATCGTCAGGTCGAGCAGCACGAATTTGAAAGTGTCGGGCGCGGCGGTGAAGGCGGCGACGGCTTGCGGTCCGTCGCCGGCCTCGACGGTCTGGTAACCGAGGCGTTGCAGCAGGCTGGCGGCGGTCTGGCGGACGTGGGCCTCGTCGTCGACGACGAGCACGGTGCCGCTGCGCCCGCCGGACATCGGCGGGGTCGTGCCACCGGAGGACGCCGGGGTGTGGTTCACCGTGGCCCGGGCCGGGGGAAACAGGATGCGGAACGCCGAGCCGGCGCCGGGCTGGCTGGTAACATGCAAGGCGCCGTGGTGTCCCTGCACGATGCCGAGCACGGCGGCGAGGCCGAGGCCGCGCCCGGTGAACTTGGTGGTGAAGAACGGATCGAAGATGTGCGCGAGCGTCTCGGGCGACATGCCCTGGCCGGTATCGACCACCTCGAGAAAATAGTAGGAGCCCGGCCGCGCGTCGGTCGACGAGTGGGCGGCGGCGAGGTAGGCGGCGTCGGCGCTCATCGGACCGCTGCGCAGCGTGATGATGCCGCCGCCTTCCCCCATGGCCTCGGCGGAGTTGATGATGAGATTCATCAGGACCTGGCGGACCTGCGTGATGTCGGCGAGCACCGGGAGCGGCTGGGCGGCGAGGTCCAGTTGGAGCCGGGCGCGCTTGCTGATGGAGAGCTGCAGCAACGGCACGGTGTCGCGGGCCAGCTGGTTGAGATCGGCCTGGTCGATGACGAACTGGCCGCGGCCGGCGTAGGCGAGCATCTGCCGGCAGAGGTCGGCGGCGCGGTGCGAGGCGGACTCGATCTGGCCGAGCATGGGCGCGGCCTCGGAACCGGCCGGCAGCACGAGCTTGGCGAGGCTGGCGTTGCCGAGGATGGCGGTGAGCAGGTTGTTGAAATCGTGCGCGATGCCGCCGGCGAGCACGCCGAGGCTCTCGAGCTTCTGGGTCTCGCGCAGCTTGCGCTCGATGCGCTCGCGCTCGAGGTCGGCCTGGCGCTGCTCGGTGACGTCGCGCACGATGCAGAGGAACTTGTCGCCCTCGGCCCGGACGATGCGCCGTTCGAAGTGCCGGGGCCCCGTCGGCAGCGCGAGGGTGTATTGCAACAGCACCGGCTGGCCGGTGGCCGCGACCTGATCGAAGCCGCTGCGGATGAGCGCGGCCACATCGGGCGGGAAAACCTCCGGGAGCGCGCGGCCGAGAAATCCCTCCGGCTCCATCCACAACCGGGAGCGGTCGTTGGCGTGGTAGTCGAGGAAGACTCCCTGCCGGTCGTGGAGGTAGTAGGAGTCGGGCATGGCCCGGAGGAGCGCCTGATGGCGGGCGATGCTGGTGGCCAGTTCGTCGCGCAGCTGGTCGCGGCGGATGGCGATGCCGATGTTGGTGGCGACGCTGCGCAGGATGGCCACTTCCTGCGCGGACCAGAGCCGCGGGTGATGGGTGTCGGCGAAGCCGATGAAGCCCCAGCAGTGGTGGTCGATCAGCACCGGGGCGACGGCGACCGAGACGATGCCGAGATGGGCGAGGATGGCGGCTTCGGCGGCGGGCAGCTCGGATTTGATGCCAACCATCACCTGCCCCTGAACCAGGGCCCGGCCCCAGCGCTCCGCCCCCTGCGCGGCAAAATCGAAATCCTTCAGCGCCGGCAACCCGTCCGGCGGGGCGCTCCCGGGCGCGCACCATTGCCGGAACGCGCTGGTGGCGACCCGGCCGGCGCCGTCGTCATGTATGTGATAGAGGCTGGCGCGGTCGACCCGCGCGGCCTGCCCGAGTGTGGCGAGCACCTGGGGCGCGGCATCCGTCCAGGCGACGCTGGCCAGCAGCTGCTGGTTGGCTTCCGCCAGACCCTGAAACAACTGCTCGTGCTGCCGCAGCTCGTTGGTCCGGCGCCGCTGATCGGTCGTCGCGGCGCCGACGAACAGCGCGGTGAGCGCCAGCATGCCCTCGAACATCATGAGCAGCGCGGTCGAGTCGCGCAGATCCTGCGCCACGAACACGCCGAGGCGTTGCGCCGTGGACGTTACGGCGAGGCCGGCGACCAGCAGGGTGGCCAGCGTGCCGCCGCGCAGCCCGAAGCGCATGCCCGCCAGCACGACGAACGGGAAGGTCAGGAACGCCAGCGGCACGCGCGAGGCGGCGGCTTCGGGCGGCTGGAAAAACAATTGCACACTGACGAGGGCCAGCCCCGTGGCGAGCAGCAGCGCCTCGGCCAGCCGCCGCGGCGGAAGCCGCAGCCGGTCGGTCCCGGACCAGACCAGCAGCGGCGGGGCCACGAGCAGCACGCCGAGGAAATTGCCAAAGACCCACACGGCGCTCTTTTGCATCCAGGCGTGCCAGGGGATCGCGCCGACCGTGCCCAGCACGGCCACGCCGATGCCGGCGGACAGTACGCAGAACGGCACGGAGACGGCCGCGAGCAGCACCACGTCGCGCGGATGGGAGAGGGAGGGGCGGAAATTCAACCGGCGCAGCACCCAGGCGGCGCCGGTCGCCTCGATGGCGTTGGCGACCGACAGCGGCAGGTAGACGGTCGCCGGCACGCGGGCGGCGATGCTGATGAGGACCGAGCCCAGGGCCACGGCGGGCCAGTAGCGCGGTCCCCACAACACGAGGGCGGCCAAGCCCAGCCCGCTGGCCGGCCAGACCGGGGTGGCGCCAAACCGGTCGTAACACAGCATGCCGGCCGACCCCATCAACGTCCACGCCACGAGCAGGAGCAGGCTTTTCGCCAGGTAGTCGATGGAGGACGGGACGCGCAAGGGGAGTGGGTTGGGGTAGATGGGCGGGCCGTTGTTTTCCGCAGGCCCCCACGGCCGCCCTCCTTGGCTTGAACTGCAATGAAGGCACACTGACGCCGCCTGCGCGGGCAGGCAAGCCTCAGCCGGACGCGGGCGGACGTGCCGCCAGCGCTTCTTCGATTAACGGCACTTTGCGCCGATAATAAAGGGTCATTCCGCCCTGATAGAGCACGGTCAGCAGCAGCAGTGCGCCGTAAAAAACCCTGAAGGTCGTCCGGACGAGCGGGATGATGTCCGCCATCTCCAGGCCCGCCTCCTTCAACACGGCCTGCTGGTCGGGCGTGATGCTCTCCCGCACGCTCTCGGCGTCGAAGCTCAGCAGCCGGCCCGCCGCGTAGGTGGCGATGATGGCGAGCAGGAACAGCTCGGCGCGCACCAGCCAGCGTGTGCCGCCGGCGTCGCCGCGCTTGAGCCGGCGGTGGCCGCGCACCTCCATGGCCCCCGCGCCGGTCGCCAGCAAGCCGAGGCCGGCGCCGACGAGGTCGCCGAAAGCCAGCGAGACCAGCGTGCCGAGTCCGGAGAGAATCGTGATGCTCCAACCGTTGAGCCGGGAAATCTTCAAGACCCGGGCAAGGGCCTGTTCGCTGGGCAGGGGCGGCGGGGCGGGGTTCATTTTGTCGTTTCAGAAACCGGAATCTTCGCTTCGCTGACAATGACCGTCCGCCGCATGTCGTCACGTCCCAAACCGCCGCCGCGCTTCCGCATCGAGTTCCCGCCCGAACTGCCGATCAGCGCGCGCGCGGACGAGATCATCGGCCTGCTGCAGAAGCACCAGGTGCTGGTGCTCGCGGGCGAGACCGGCTCGGGCAAGACGACGCAGATCCCCAAGATGTGCCTCGCCGCCGGCAGCGGCACGCGCGGCCGCATCGCCTGCACGCAGCCGCGCCGCGTCGCGGCCTCGTCCGTCTCGCGCCGCGTGGCCGAGGAGCTGAACGTGCCGTGGGGCCGCGAGGTCGGCTGCAAGATCCGCTTCGCCGACCAGACGTCCGACGCGACCCTCATCAAGTTCATGACCGACGGCATGCTGCTTGCCGAGCTGCAGGGCGACCCCGAGCTGCGCGAATACGACACCATCATCGTCGACGAGGCGCACGAACGCTCGCTCAACATCGATTTCATCCTCGGCCACCTGCGGCGCCTGCGCACGCGCCGGCCCGACCTGCGCATCGTCATCACCTCGGCCACCATCGACACCGAGGCGTTCTCCCAGGCGTTCGACGGCGCGCCCATCGTCGAGGTGTCCGGCCGTGTCTATCCCGTCGAGGTCATCTATGCGCCGTTGGAGGAATGGGTAGGGGCCGTTGCCCCCAACGGCCCATCCGGTGACGAGCCAAGGGCGATTGAGGGCAATCGCCCCTACCGACAGAACCGCAACGACGAATACACCTACCTCGACGCCGCCGAGGAGGCGGTCGAGCGCGTGCTCCAGGAAAGCACGCACGGCGACATCCTCGTCTTCCTGCCCACGGAGCGCGACATCCGCGAGGTGCGCGATCTGCTCGAGGGCCGCCACCTGCGCGACGTCGAGGTCGTGCCGCTCTTCGGCCGGCTGACCAACGCCGAGCAGCAACGCGTGTTCGCGCCGACGCAGCGCCGCAAGATCGTCGTCGCGACGAACATCGCCGAGACCTCGCTCACGATCCCCGGCATCCGCTTCGTCATCGACTCCGGGCTCGCGCGCGTCAGCCGCTACGTGCCGCAGAGCCGCACGCGCCGGCTGCCGGTCGAGCCGGTGGCGCAGAGCAGCGCCGACCAGCGCAAGGGCCGGTGCGGCCGCGTGAGCGACGGCGTGTGCATCCGCCTCTACGCCGAGCAGGATTTCAACGACCGCCCGCGCTTCGCCCAGCCGGAGATCCAGCGCAGCAACCTCGCCGACGTCATCCTGCGCATGAAGGCCTTCGGGCTCGGCGACATCGAGGAGTTTCCGTTCCTCAACGCCCCGCCGGCGAAGGGCATCCGCGCCGGCTACGCCCTGCTGGAGGAACTGGGGGCGATCATTTCCGAGGGTAGGGCGGGACCGCTGGGCCCGCCGGGGAACGCGGCTAGTGTCTCAAGCCCGGCGCGCCCGGCGGTCGCGCCCTACCAAGAATGGCAGCTCACCGATCTCGGTCGCGAGCTCGCGCACCTGCCGGTCGACCCGACGGTCGGCCGCATGATCCTGCAGGCGCGCACCGAGAAGGCGCTGCGCGAGGTGCTCATCATCGCCGCCGCGCTCAGCATCCAGGACCCGCGCGAGCGGCCGCTCGACGCGCAGGCGAAGGCCGACGCCGCGCACCGGCGCTTCACGCATCCCGATTCGGATTTTCTCACGCTGCTCGCCATCTGGGAGGATTACCACGACGAGTTCGAAAAGATGACCCTCGGCAAGCTGCGCAAGTTCTGCACGGCGCACTTCCTGTCGTTCATGCGCATGCGCGAGTGGCGCGACGTCCATGCGCAGCTGGTCGACACGATCGAGGGCCGCGAGGGCTTCGTGGACACCTCGGTCTTCGACGGGCTCACGCCGGGCAAGGAAGTGCCGCTCACGATGGGCACGCCGGGTTATCGCGCCATCCACCGCTCGATCCTGTCCGGCCTGCTCGGCAACATCGCCACGCGCACCGACGAGGGCACCTATCACGCCACGCACGACCGCAAGGTGGCGGTGTTTCCCGGCTCGGCGCTGTTCGAGCGGCCGGAGCGGTCCGGCGTGCGGTCCGCCTTCGCCAAGGCTTCGGCGGACGAGCCGCGCGGCAAGCGCACGGCTCGCTGGCTCATGGCCGCCGAGATCATGGAGACGGGCAAGGTTTACGCCCGCACCTGCGCGCGCATCGACCCGCACTGGGCGCTCGACCTCGCCGCGCACATCATCCGCGCGTCGCACAGCGAGCCGTTCTGGAATCCCGATGCCGGCCGCGTGCTCGTGAAGGAGCGCCGCCGCCTCTACAACCTCGAGCTGGAGACGCGCTCGGTCGGCTACGGCAAGCTCGACCCGGTCCACGCCACGGAGATTTTCATCCGCGAGGGCCTCGTGGGCGACAGCATCACGTGGCCCTTCGACTTTCTCACCCACAACCGGAAGCTGCGCGAGAAGACCGAGACGATCCTCACGCGCACGCGCAGCGCCGGCTATCTCGACCTCGACGAGGCGGCGTATCGCTTCTACGCGGCGCGGCTGCTGCCGGAGGGTAGGGCGCGACCGCCGGGCGCGCCGAAGGATGATGCCGGAGCGGCGGGCCCAGCGGCGACGAGTGCGGCGGCCTCGGCGGTCCCGCCCTGCCTTGCGAGCCCAAATGAGGGTGGGGCGGGCAGTCCCTTGCCCGCCGAGGATGCGCGGCGCGGAGTGGAGTCCGCGCCCTTCCTCGGCATCAGCAGCGTGCCGGAGCTCATCGATCTCGTGCGCCACCGGCAGATGACCGAGCCGAAATTCCTTTGCATGGCGGAGGACGACATCAAGCCGCCCGCCGAACTTACGCGCGAGGCCGCGGCGTTCCCCGAGGCGCTGCCGCTGCTGAACCGCGCGCTGCCGCTCAATTACCTTTATCGGCCCGGCAAGGAAGACGACGGCGTGACCCTGCGCGTCAGCCCGGCCGAGGCGGAGACGCTCACGCCCGCCACGCTCGACTGGGCGGTGCCCGGCCATCTGCGCGAAAAAATCGAGCTGCTGCTCAAGACGCTGCCCAAGGAGCAGCGCCGCACGCTTATCCCGCTGACGGAGACGGCGGAGAAGATTGCCGCGGAGATCGGGCTGATTGCCGGCCGCACGCCGCAGCCGACGCTCACGGTCGCGCTGGCCGAAGTGCTGACCGCGCGGCTGGGCGTGCGGATCGACGCGAAGATTTTCGGCGGCAAGCCGCTGCCCGACCACCTGCGCGTGCGCGTCGAGGTGGTGGACAAGAACGGCGCCGCGCTCGGCGCCAGCCGCGAGCTCTCCGACCTGCAGCAGCAGCTCGGCGCGCAGCAGCGGCAGGCGAGCCAGCAGGCCGCGACGGGCGACACGGCCGCGTGGCGCGCCGCGCGGGCCAAGTGGGAGACACCCGCGGCGCTGGAGTGGAAATTCGGCGACCTGCCGGAGTCGGTCGTGATCGCCGAGCACGCCGGCGTGCCGGTGCGGGCGTATCCGGGCCTGCAGGCGGTCGAGGCCGGTGTCGCGGTGCGGTTGTTCGCCACGACCGAGGAGGCGCAGGCGGCGTCGCGCGGCGGCCTGGCGAAATTGTTCGAGACGCAGCTGCGCTACGAACTCGGCTGGCTCGAAAAGGATCTGCGCGACCTGCGCGCGCTCGGGATGCTGGTCGCGACGCTGACCACGGTGGAGGCGTTGCAGCAGGATGCGCTCGTCTCGATCCGGCGCTGGGTGACCGATGGGGCGCGGGTGGGTAGGGCGGGCCCGCTGGGCCCGCCGAAGGATGATCGCGAAGCGGCGGGCCCAGCGGTCCCGCCCTACCTCACGAAGGGGGCATTCGAGCGCGCGCTCCACGAGGCCAAGGCCGACCTGCGCGGGCTCGTGCCGAAGCTCGGCGACTGGCTGAAGGAAATTTTCACGCTGCGGCTGGCGCTGCAGACGCACAAGACGCCGTATCCGGGGCTGGAGACCGACCTCGGCAACCTGCTGCCGCCGGACTTCCTGCGGCGGACGCCGTTCGCACGCGTGAAACATCTGCCGCGCTATCTCAAGGCCATGCAGGCGCGCGCCGACCGCTGGAAGCGCGACCCGGCCAAGGACTCTTCCCGCGCGCGCGAGTTGCAGCCGTTCGTGCAGGCTGTAGCGGCGCTCTATGAGCGCCGGCCCGGCGGGGTCGAGGGCGCACGCGCCGGCGGTCATAGACCGCCGCTACAGGAGGAAGCGAAAGAGGCCTTCCGCTGGTTGGTGGAGGAGTTTCGCGTGAGCCTGTTCGCGCAGGAGCTGGGCACGGTCGAGGCGGTGTCGGCGGTGCGGCTCGAACGGGCGTTGCAGGAAGTCACCGCCGGCAAAAGCGTGACGGCGGAAGAACCGCCGGTTCACGCGCCGCGGAAGGCGCTGCCGTTGCCGGTCAAGGGCAAGACGACGCTGAAGAGCCTCGACGCCCTCGGCAATCTGCCGCGCTGAACGCGGCACCAGTTTCAGCGCGCCACCGGTGCAGCGGGCGCGGCCGGGGCGGGGTTGAGTCCGAGGGCGCGCACGTAGCCGGCGTTGATGTGGCAGTGCTCGAAGCGGATGTTTTCGAGCAGCTCCGCCAGCGCGCGGCGTCCGGTCTCGAGCGGCGGGAGCGCCTTGCGGATGGCGTCGAAATCTTCGCCGCGCGGCGTGTTGACGTATTTGACGATGGTTTTCCAGTCGGCCGGGGCGGGCGCGGTCGCGACAGTCTCGCCGGCGCCGATCTTCTTGTAGGTCCAGAAACACCAGCCGATGTCGTGCTTCTCGAGCACGAGGCGGAATTTTTCGACCCAGTCGTCGGATTCCTCGCCCGACTCGCCGAGCCACAGGGGGACGTTGGTCTTCTCGCGCCAGGCGAGGTAGCGCTGGATGGATTTTTCCACGGGGGCGTCCTGGTAGAGATGGAAAGTGTAGGCGAGGTTCGGCGCGAAAGGCGGGCCGAGGACCTCGAACTGGGTGTTCCACTGCGCGCCGCCGAGGAAGATGATGTGATGCGGGTCGACCTCGCGCACGGCGGGCACGAGCCGGCGGTAGAACTCGGCGAGCAGCGGATTGTATTTCTTGGGGTTGTGGTAGTCGGCGATGGGCTCGTTGAGCAGGTCGTAGCCGAGTACGGTGGTCTCGGCGCGGTAACGGGCGGCGAGGGCGCGCCAGAGGTCGATGGTCAGTTGTTGGGCGGCGGGGTCCTCGAAGAGCAAGGGGCGGGCGCGGCTGTCGTCGATGTTGGCGCCGGTCTGACCGCCGGGCGCGCCGTGCAGGTCGATGATGGTGTAGAGACCCTCCTCGCGGCACCAACCGATCACGCGGTCGAGCAGGGCCCAGCCCGGACCCTCGAAGCGGAAGGGCGCGTGCTCCGTGACGAACAGCCGCCAGTTGAGCGGGAGGCGCACGGTGTTGAAGCCCGCGGCGCGGAGAAAGCGGACGTCGTCGCGCGTGACGTAGTTGTCGCGCCACTGGCGCCAGAACTTGGCGGCGGAGACATCGCCCACGAGTTCGGCGACGGCGTTCTCGATGAGGCGCGGCGAGCCGGCGTTGTGGAAGCCCCACATGTAGCCCTCGGGGAGGAGCCAGTTGCCGAAATTGGTGCCGCGCATGCGGAACACCTCGCCTGCCGGGGTGATGAAATCGCGGCCGCGCACCTGCACGAAGGCCGAGGCGGGCGGCGGCTCGGCGGCGAAAACGGTCAGGGCGGAGAGGAGCAGGCCGAGCAGCCAGACGGGGCGGGGAAAACAAAGCATCCGGCACTTTGAAATCCGGAATGTGCCGCGGTCAAATGGATTGGGGCGGCAGGCGGGAATTCGTGACCGGCGGTGATAATTTTCCTTAAAGCCAAAATATGCCCGGCTTTCAGGGTTGTCGGCGGACGATGCGTGGATAGGTTGAGGGCAACCCCAGTTCTTACCCCATGAACAACACATCGATCGCTACCCTGCTGGAGCAGAAAGGCGGCGCGGTGCACACGGTGCCGACCACCGTGACCGTGCTGGAAGCCGTGCAGGAAATGAACCGCCACAAGGTCGGCTCCGTGCTCGTGATGAACGGCCTGCGGCTGGCCGGCATCTTCACCGAGCGCGACGTGCTGCGCCGCGTCGTCGGCGCCGAGTTGGATCCCCTGACCACGCCCATCACGAAGGTCATGACCACGGACGTGCTCACCATCGTGCCCGAGACATCGGTGCAGGATGTCATGAATCTCTTCACGGAAAAACACTGCCGCCATCTGCCGGTCGTCAAGGCCGGGCAGTTGCTCGGCCTGATTTCCATCGGCGACGTGTCGCGCTGGGTGGCCAACGCGGACCGCGCGGAGGCGGAGTCGCTCCGGCAATACATCGGCGGCGGACTGTCGGCGTGAGGCGCGCCGCGGTCCTGCTTCTCGCGCTGCACATCCTGCTGGGCGGAGGCTGCGCCGTGGTCGTCACCACGGCGATGGTGGCGGGCAGCGTCGCCGCGGCCACGGTGGCGACCGCGGGCAAGGTGACCGTCGCCACGGTGAAAACCACCGGCAAGGTCGCGGCGTCGGCCGTGACCTCCTCGGGCGACGTGGCCGCCTTGAGCATGGAATCCGCGGCACGGCTGGCGCGGGCCGGCATGGTGGTCGTGGTCGACGGCGCCAGCGGTGCCGTGACGGAGATGCCGTGGCGCGAGGGCCTGCGGCTGGCGCAGGCGGTAGAGGCCGGCCGGTTCTCGAGCGGCCTGCGGGTGGCGAACATTTTCCGGCGGAGTGGCGTGGTCGCGGCCGACCTCGCGCGTGTGCGGGCCGGCCGGGAGGATCATGCGCTGCTCTCGGGCGATGTGCTGGAGTTGCGCCGCTAGGTCTGTGCCCGTCCGGCCGGACTCGTGCCTAGGGGAATGCGCTCAGGCAAATACCCTTGCTAGCCCGGTGACGGGGGAGTTTTAAGTTGGGGTGCATGGCGGTGGAATCCTCCCAGTCCGCAGCGGATGTGACGCGCAACATCAAGCAGCGGGTCGAAGCGGAGTTGACGCGCCTGCTCTACCGGTCGGCGGGTTTCGGACTGTTCTCCAACTTCGTGCTCGCGGCGGTGATGGTCGCCGGATTGTGGACGTATTTTCCCGCGCGTGTCTCGCTCAGTTGGCTGGGCGCCATCTTCGCGGTCACAATGGCCCGGGTGGGGATCAACGCGGCGTTCATCCGCCGCATCCGCCCGGACGAGGAGCTGGGCTGGTGGCGCGGGGTGTTCATGATGGGGGTCGTGGCCTCCGGCCTGGTCTGGGGCGCGGGCGCCTGGATTTTTCTCGATACGCACGCCCTCCTGCCGCGCTGCCTGGCGTTCTTCATCATCGCCGGCATGAATTCCGGCGCGGCCCGCTCGCTGGCGTCGGTGCGCTCGTGCTATTTCGCCTACATTTTCGTGACCCTGACGCCGGCGATGGTGCGCTTCCTCCGGTACGACGAGCCCGGCAGCTGGACGCTCGCGGCCTGCATGGTGACCTATGCGCTGTTTCTGCTGAACACCGCCCGGCTGCACCACGCCGATCTCACCAAGCTCTACCGCCTGATCTTCGAGAACGACGAGCTGGTAAGCACGCTCAGCGACGCGAAACGCCGCGCCGAGGCGGCCAACCAGGCCAAGTCGGACTTCCTGGCGACCATGAGCCACGAGATCCGCACGCCGATGAACGGCATCATCGGCATGCTGCAGCTGCTCAACACCACCTCGCTGACCGCGGAGCAGGCGAGCCAGGTGGAGGTGGCGGGCAAGTCGGCCGACACGCTGCTGCGCCTGCTCAACGACATCCTCGACCTCTCGAAGGTCGAGAGCGGCAAGCTCGAGCTCGAGGAGATCGATTTTCCGCCGGAGGAGATCGTCGAGGAGGTGGCGGCGCTCTGCAGCCTCCACGCGGAGGCCAAGGGCCTGACCGTCCGCTGCCAGTCGGAGCCCGGGTTGCCCGCCCTGGTGCGCGGCGATCCGACGCGCGTGCGGCAGGTGATGCTCAACCTCGTGGGCAACGCCGTGAAATTCACCGAGCGGGGCGGAGTGGAGGTGTTCCTCGGGACCGTGAAAAACGGGCAGGGCGCGGCGTGGCTGCGCTTCCGGGTGAAGGACACCGGCATCGGCATCGACGCCGCCACGCGGGGCCGCTTGTTCGAAAAATTCAGCCAGGGCGACAGCTCGATGACGCGCCGCTTCGGCGGCTCCGGTCTGGGGCTGGCGATCTCGCAGAGCCTCGTGCGCCAGATGGGCGGCGAGATCCGCGTGCGCAGCCAGCCGGGGCAGGGCAGCGAGTTCGAGTTCGACCTGCCGTTGATCGTGGCGGAGCGCCCGGGTGCGGCGGCGGGGACCGGTGCGCGCGCGGCCGGGTACTCGTGATCGAGGACGACTGGGGCAACCAGCGCGTGATCGCGACCATGCCCGGCGGATGGGCTTGCAGACGCACATCGTCGGCACCGGGGCGGGCGGGGTGAAAGCGGCCGTCGCGGATGATGGAGCGCTTGTGTTGTTGGACATGCGGATGCCGGACATGGACGGCGTCGAAGCGGTCCGGCGGATCCGGGCGCAACTGGCGGGCCGCACGCCGCCGTGTGAGGCCCCGGCGCGCGCGCCGCTTGCGCTTGGGCGTGGTTTGTCTAGTTTCCGGTCCATGTTACTCCGCAAACTGACCGCACTCCTCCTCGCCGCGGCTCTCGCCGCCGGCGCCTCGGCCAAGATTGTCACCAAGTCCGTGCCGTACGAGCACGCGGGCGTGAAGCTCGAGGGCTATCTCGCCTATGACGACAGCATCACGGGCAAGCGCCCCGGCGTGCTGGTGGTGCACGAATGGTGGGGCCTCAACGATTACGTGAAGGGCCGCGTCGAGCAGCTCGCCGCGCTGGGCTATGTCGCCTTCGCCCTCGACATGTACGGCGCCGGTGTCGTCACGACCGACGCGAAGAAGGCGCAGGAGCTGGTCAGCCAATTTTACGGCAAAGCGCTGATGGCCGAGCGGGCCCGCGCCGGCCTCGACCAGCTGCTCGCCACCGGCCTGGTGGCCGAGGGCAAGACGGCCGCCATCGGGTTCTGCTTCGGCGGTTCGACGAGCCTGGTCCTGGCCTACAGCGGAGCGCCGCTGGCCGGCGTCGTGAGTTTCCATGGCAGCCCGATCCCGGCCGGCCCGGGAGCCAGCAACAAGGCGAAGATTCTCATGCTGCACGGCGCGGCGGACGGCTTCGTGCCGGCCGAGGAAATCACCGCCTTTGAAAAGTCGATGAACGAAGGCCATTTCGACTGGCAGTGGATCAATTACGCCTACGCCGTGCATGCGTTCAGCAATCCGGGCGCCGACCAGCTCGGGGCCGCCAACGGCATTCCCATCGCCTACAACGAGCCGGCGGCTCGCCGCTCGTGGCAGCACATGCAGCTGTTCTTCAAGGAACTGTTCGGCCGGTAGCGCGCGGTCAGTCTGAAGCATTCCGGCCCCGGGCTCTCCGCTCGGGGCTTTTTTTCGGCCGCTGAACCTGAATTCCTGTAACTTCGGGCGGTGGGTCGTGTTTTCTTGCACACGACCCTATGAAAAAACTGCTTTCCCTGCTCGCGCTCGGCGCGTTGCTGGCGGCCCCGGCCGCTTTGTCCGCGAAAATCATCCGGACCGTCGAAAAGACTTTCACCGTCCAGCCCGGCGGCAACCTCAAGGCCCTGACCCAGGGCGGCGACATCGTCGTCCAGACCGCCGACATCAACGAGGTCCGCATCACGGCCCGCGAGACCATCCGCGCCGGCACCGAGCAGGAGGCGGACGACATGCTCAAGAAGCTCACGCTCACCCTCGAGCAACACGGCAACGACGTCACCGCCGAAGCCAAGTACGCCGAGCGCCCCTTCGGGTTTCATTTCGGCAGCTGGCCGCCCGTGCAGGTGGACTTTACCGTGACGCTGCCCAAGCGCTTCAACGCCGACTTGGAGACTTCGCCAGCGGACAAGCAAGGACGCGTGAGCGCCGGTCTGATCAAGGCGAGCATCAACCTCGACCTCCACACTTCCGGGGGCGACATCACGGTCGGCGACCTCAACGGCAACGTCCGCGCCCGCACCTCCGGAGGCGATCTGAAGTTCGCCCGCATCGATGGCGAACTCGATGGCGGCACCAGCGGCGGCAACATCACGCTCCGGGAGGGCACGGCCCGCGCCAAACTCAGCTCCTCCGGCGGCGACATCGAGGTCGAGCGTGCCGGCGGCCCCACGGAAGTCACCACGTCCGGCGGCAACATCCGTCTTGATTCCGTCGAGAATCTCGTCAGCGCCCACACCGCGGGCGGCGATGTGATTGCGACGATCACCGGTCCCATCAAGCAGGACACCGTGATCGGCACCTCCGGTGGCGAAGTCGAGGTGCACGTCGTCAAGAGTGCCGCTTTCAATCTCGATGCCAGCACGTCGGGCGGCGATGTCGACGCTTCCGGCCTCACGCTCACCATCGACCGGGGCGGCGTCGGCAAGAGCCGGCTCGTCGGCTCGGTCAACGGCGGTGGACCGCGCCTCAAGCTCCGCTCGAGCGGCGGCGATATCAAGCTGCGCGCCGATTGATTTTTCGTCAGGCAAGCCGTCAGTGTGTGTGCAAGGAAGCCAGCGCGAAAGCGCTGGCTTCTCGCTTTTGACGGCGTTCAATGCCGGCGATGGATCTGATCGATACGCATACGCACCTCGAATCCTTTGCCCGGCGCGGAGACCTGCCAGCCGTGCTCGCGCGGGCGCGCGAGGTGGGTGTGACGTCGATGGTCGCCATCGGCACGGACGCCGACGATTGGTCGCTCTACCGCGATTTGGCCAGGGCCCATCCCGGGCAAGTGCATTACTCCGTGGGCATCCATCCGTGCAGCGTCGACGAGGGTTGGGCGGCGCGCTTTGCCCAGCTGGAGGGTTTCTGGGGTGGGGCGAGCTTGGGTAGGGCGAGTCCTCCAAACGAGCCGTCAGACGCTCCCGGCGTGTTTGCGGCTCGTTTGGAGAACTCGCCCTACCCGGTGGCGCTGGGTGAGATCGGTCTGGATCGTTTTCATCTGCCCAAGGACGACTCGGCCGCGGCGGAGCGCATCTTTGCCTGGCAGCGGGAGGCGTTTGCCGCCGGGCTCGCGCTGGCCAAGCTGCTCAACTGTCCGGTGGTCGTGCACTCGCGCGGAGCTTTTCGCGAGTGCGTGGAGATGATCGATGCGAGCGGCGTCGACTGGCGCCGCGTGGTCTTTCACTGTTTCACCGAAGGCGTGGCCGAGATGGCCGAGCTGACCCGGCGCGGCGGCTTCGGATCGTTCACCGGCGTCATCACCTACAAGTCGGCCGAGAACGTGCGCGCAGCGGCGCTGGCCCAAGGGCTGGACCGGCTGATGTTGGAGACGGACGCGCCTTACCTGACGCCCATGCCGCACCGGGGAAAACCCAACGAGCCGGCCTATCTGCGGCACACGGCGGAATTTTGCGCCGGGCTGTTCGGAGTCAGCCTCGAGCGGCTGGCGGAGGTCACCACCGCGAACGCCCGGAAATTCTTTGGTTTGTCATCCTGAGCGCAGCGAAGGATCCAATGTGACAATCGCCAGCGGTAATCCCGCTGGATTCTTCGCTGCGCTCAGAATGACAGGCATGAAAAAGGCCGGTCAGAGACCGGCCTGCCTATTTCGTGTATTTGGGGTGTTTCGTGGTGATCTGCCTTACGCCTCGTCGAACTTGCGGGCGAAGAGTTGTTCGAGCTCCTCCAGCATCTGGGGAGCATCGTCGCCCGTGGCGAGGAACTTGACCTTCGAGCCCTTGGCCGCGGCCAGCATCATGAGGCCCATGATGCTCTTGCCGTTGACCTGCTCCTCGTCTTTTTCGACGAAGATCTCCGCTTTGTACTTGTTGGTGACGCGCACGATCATGGCGGCCGGACGGGCGTGAATGCCCATCTTGTTCTGCACAAGAAGTTCCTTCACGTGGGAGGCGGCGGATGTGGTATCACTCTTTTCCATTGCGGGAGACGTAGTTGGTCGGATTAAAGGGAAACCGAAAAAGCCGGTCGCGTGCCGGCTTGCAACTACAAAGACCCCGCATGCCGGCCTTCGCCATCATCGTTCCCTGCCGTTTGGAGTCGACGCGCTTCCCGCGGAAGCTGCTGCATCTCATTAAAGGCAAGCCGCTTGTGCTGTGGGTGGCGGAGCGCATCACCGAGCAGGCGCCGGACCTGCCGCTGTGGTTTGCGGTGGACCATGAATTGCTGGCTGAATGCATTGAAGGCGCGGGCTTTAGGGCGATTATGACCGACGCCAAGCACCCGAGCGGCACGGACCGTATTGCCCAGGCCAACCGCCGCGTCCGGGCGAGCTACGTCATCAACGTCCAAGCCGACGAGCCGCTGGTCTCCAACAACCAGATCCATGCGCTCGCCAAAATGATCCAGGGTGACTGCCCGATGGCGACCCTCTGCACGGAATTCCGGCGGGCGGAGGATTTTTTCAACCCCAACCAGGTCAAGGTCGTGGTCAGTCCGCGCACTGGCCGGGCGCTGTACTTCTCGCGGTCGCCCATCCCCTATGCCCGCGACCTCGGCGGCAAGGTCGACGACGCTTGGGTGGCGGCCAACCACTGCCACCGGCACCTCGGGCTCTACGCCTACAAGGCGGACTTCCTCGAAAAATTCGTGGGTATGCCGCCTGGCCGGCTGGAGCAGATCGAGAAACTTGAGCAGCTCCGCGCCCTCGAGGCGGGTCATCCCATCGCCATCGACCTCACCGCCGACCCGACCATCGGCGTCGACACGCCGGAGGACGCGGCGCGCTTCGAGCAGGCGCTCGAGGCGAAGTGACAAGGATCAAGTAGCATGTGCCAAGAAGGTCGGCCCGACCGGTTCTTGATCCTTGGACCTTGGTTACTTGTCCCTTGCCGCCTCCGGCGGCCTCAGATCTTCCCGGCCTTCCGCTGCTCGACCAGGCGATAGAAGTCGGTGAAGAGCGGGTCGGCGTCGTTCGGGCCGGGGGCGGCCTCGGGGTGATACTGCACGGAGAACACGGGCAGCTCCTTGTGGCGGAGGCCCTCGACCGTCTGGTCGTTGAGATTGATCTCGGTGACCACGGCGCCGGTCATTTCCAGCGACTTGGGGTCGGTGGCGAAGCCGTGGTTCTGCGCCGTGATGGAAACCTTGCCGGTCTCGAGGTTTTTCACGGGCTGGTTGCCGCCGCGGTGGCCGAACTTGAGCTTGAAGGTCGAGCCGCCGAGCGCGTGCGTGACCATCTGGTGGCCGAGGCAGATGCCGAAGAGGGGGAAGTCCGGCAGGAGGCCGCTCACGGTCTTGTGGATGTAGGGCAGGGCGGCCGGGTCGCCGGGGCCGTTGGAGAGGAACACGCAGTCGACACCGGCCTCGCGCACCTGCTCGTGCGTGGCCGTGGCGGGGAAGACGTGCACCTCGAAGCCGTGGCGGACGAGCTTGCGGAAGATCGTGTATTTCGCGCCGTAGTCGAACGCGGCAACCTTGAACTTCTTCGCCGGCGTGACCGTGGCGCCGCTGGTGGTGCCGACCGGGAGATACTGGGCGTTGTGCCGCGAAGCGTCGTCGGCGCCCCAGAGGTAGGGCGCCCGGCAGGTCGTGTCCTTCACGTAGTCGCTGCCGGCCATGTCGTGCCAGGCGCGGGCGCGCTTGACCGCCTCCTCGTCGCTCAGGGGCAGCGTGCTCAGGCAGCATTTCATCGCGCCGTCGACCCGGAGCTTCTTGGTGAGCGCGCGGGTGTCGATCTCGCTGATGCCGGGGATGCCGTATTTCTTCAGGTAGGCGTCGAGCGACATCTGGCTGCGCCAGTTGCTCACCACGGGCGAGACCTCGCGCACGACGAAGCCCGAGCACTTCGGCGCGGCGGACTCCTCGTCGGCGTCGTTGATGCCGTAGTTGCCGATCTGCACGGCCGTCATGGTGACGATCTGGCCGAAGTAGGAGGGATCGGTGAGGATTTCCTGGTAACCGGTCAGCGACGTGTTGAACACGCACTCGCCGGCGATGGTGGCCTCGGCGCCAAAGGCGGCGCCACGGAACACACTGCCATCTTCAAGGGCCAGGATCGCGGGTTTGGGAGCGGACATTAAAGAGGCACGAAAAGGACTTCGTCCCCGCCTGTCTAGTGGTTTTCGTGACAGCGTCGCAAAAAGCCGTGCTCACCCGCGGGCTGCGGTGCGGCAGTGTCCCCGCATCCCGGCTGGTCGCTGTGCCGGACAAGCCCAATTCCCCCGTTTGACACCCCGGCCAAACCGATTACCCCTTCTGCCGCATCATGCCCTACTCAGAAGATCGCTCCTCGTGGTTTGCGGGCCAGGGGCTTTGGTCGCATGTGCCGGAGTCCGACTGGCGCGACTGGGCCTGGCAGCTCAAGAACCGCATCACGACCGTGGAGCAGCTCGAGCGCTACATGACGCTCACGCCGGAGGAGAAGGCTGGCTGCCTGTTCGCCAACCACAAGCTCGCCCTGGCGATCACGCCCTATTTTTTCAACCTCATCGACCGCGACGACCCGCACTGCCCGATCCGCCGGCAGGTCATCCCGCGCGGCGAGGAGATGGTCGTGTCCGCCGAGGAGATGCTCGACTCGCTCGGCGAGGACTCGCACTCGCCCGTGCCCGGCCTCGTGCACCGCTACCCGGACCGCGTGCTCTTCCTCGTGACCGACCGCTGCGCCTCCTACTGCCGCTATTGCACGCGCAGCCGGCTCGTGAGCAACGCGCAGGACTACAACTTCCATCCCGAGTACGAGCAGGCGCTCCGCTACATCGAGGCGCATCCCGAGGTGCGCGACGTGCTGCTCTCCGGCGGCGACCCGCTGCTGCTCTCCGACAAGAAGCTCGACCACCTGCTCGGCCGCCTGCGCGCCATCAAGCATGTCGAGTTCATCCGCATCGGCTCGCGCATCCCGGTGTTCCTGCCGCAGCGCATCACGCCGGAGCTCTGCGAGATTTTCAAGAAGCACGGTCCGATCTGGATGAGCATCCACGTCAACCACCCGCGCGAGGCCACGCAGGAGCTGAAGGACGCGTGCGAGCGCCTCTCCTACGCCGGCGTGCCGCTGGGCAACCAGAGCGTGCTGCTGCGCGGCGTGAACGACGATGCCGAGGTCATGCAGGCGCTCGTGCACCGGCTGCTCCGCATGCGCGTGCGGCCCTACTACCTCTACCAGATGGATCTCATCACCGGCGGCTCGCACTTCATGGCCGACGTGCGCAAGGGCATCGAGATCATCCAGGCGCTGCGCGGCCACACCACCGGTTACGCCGTGCCGCAATACGTCATCGATGCGCCCGGCGGCGGCGGCAAGGTGCCGATCAACCCCGATTACCTTGAAAAACTCACCGCCGACGAGGTGGTCTTCCGGAATTTCGAGGGCAAACAGTTCCGCTATCCGCTCAAGCGCACCCCGGTGAAGGAAAACGTCGGCAAGGTGTTGCCGGCGGAAATCCACCTCTGAAAAACGTCCCGGCGCGGGCATCCGGCGGAACGCGGGGCAGTGATATTTTATGACAGGTGATGTCCAGGCGGCGACGCATCCGCGGCCAATCGCGCTGCGCAACCACTTGCACCAGAGGCTGAAATAAATCCGATCGCTCGGTCGGATGCCGGCCCGAAATTCTCGCAAAAAATATTCAACGTTTTCGAACCACCCGCGTCTATCTCCGTGACATCAGTGCGTCGTTCTTAACGAAACATTGTTTGTAGTTCTTACGGTTTGCTTGGTGTTAGGTCATGCAGGGCGCCTCGTAAGGGGCGCCCTTCATGTTTTTCGGGATAAGACTGCGGAGCAGGGGGCGGGCGGCCGGTTCAGTCTGGATTTGGCGCTCGCGACCGCGATACTCCGCGCACCCCGCCCCCATGAAGAGAGCTTTCTCTCATCTCTACGTTCAGGTGTTGCTCGCGATCGTGGCGGGGGTGCTGCTCGGGCACTTCAATCCCGGGTTGGGCGCGGCGCTGAAGCCGCTGGGCGATGCGTTCATCAAACTCATCAAGATGCTCATCGGCCCGATCATCTTCACCACGGTCGTTTCGGGCATCGGCGGCATGGGCAACCTGCGCCAGGTCGGCCGTGTCGGCCTGAAGGCGCTGATCTACTTCGAGGTCGTCACGACGCTGGCGCTCGGGATCGGGCTGGTGGTCGCCAACGTCTTCGCGCCCGGCGCGGGCGTGCACGCCACGGCCGCCTCGCTGAACGCGTCCGAGGTCGCCCAATACACGAAGGCCGCGGCCCAGCTCGGCTTCGTCGACACCGTGCTCCACATCATTCCCGCGACGTTTATGGGAGCCTTCGTCGACGGCGACATCCTGCAGGTGCTGCTCGTGGCGTTGCTCTTCGGTTCCGCGCTGGCGCACCTCGGTGAAAAGGGGAGAGCCATCCACGGCCTGCTGCACGAAGGGGCGAACATCTTTTTCCTGATGGTGAACATCGTCTCGCGCGCGGCGCCGGTCGCGGCGTTCGGCGCGATGGCGTTCACCGTCGGCAAATACGGCCTCGGTTCGCTCAAGTCGCTCGCGGGCCTGATGGGCTGCGTCTATCTCACCTGCGGGCTGTTCATCGCCGTCGTGCTCGGGCTCATCGCGCGCTTTTCGGGTTTTTCCCTCTGGAAAATTCTCAAGTTCATCCGCGACGAGATCCTGATCGTCATCGGCACCTCGTCGTCCGAGACGGCGTTGCCCGGCCTGATGACGAAGATGGAGCGCGCCGGCTGCCGCGAGTCCGTCGTCGGCATCGTCGTGCCCGCCGGCTACTCGTTCAACCTCGATGGCACCTGCATCTACCTGACGATGGCCGCGCTGTTCATCGCGCAGGCCACCGACACGCCGCTGGACCTCGGGCACCAGCTCGCCTTGCTGGGCGTGCTGCTGCTGACCTCGAAGGGCGCGGCCGGCGTCACGGGCAGCGGCTTCATCACGCTCGCCGCGACGCTCGCGGCCACCGGCACCGTGCCTGTGGCGGGCATGGCGCTGATCCTCGGCGTCGACCGCTTCATGTCCGAGGCGCGGGCCGTCACCAATTTCATCGGCAACACCGTCGCCACGCTCGTGATCGCGAAATGGGACGGCAGTTACGACGAGAGCGGTCCGGAAGCGTTCCAAGTGCGGCGCTCCTGAGCGGTTGGGAGCATGACCGAAGATTGTCTTGCCCTGCCGCGGCGCGGGCCTATCGCTGGCCGTTGCCTGTAGGGGTGTCTTCCGCGGAAGGCTGAGATTGCGGTGCGAACGGCCGCTCGACCCTGGAACCTGAACGGATCATGCCGACGAAGGAAACAGCAGGCGCCGCGAAGAGCGCCATTGGGCGCACGGCGCCCCTTCAACGGGAGTCCGATTTGGGTCGGGCATCAAACCGATGCAAATCCCGACACGAATCCAAACCCGACGCCCGCGCGGCGGGTTTGCCCTGAGCCTGGTCGAAGGGCTCCTCCTCACCACCCTCGCGGGGGCGGCCACTCTGGCCGCCGCCGCCCAGACCGCGCCCGTCACGCCGCCCCCGGTCGCCGACACCACGCCGGTCAAACTCGAGCCGCTTCGCGTCACCGCGGACCTCTGGCAATCACCCCTCGCGCAAATCCCCGCGAGCGTCTCCGTCTACGACGCCGACGCCTTGCGCACCGGCGCCGTGCGCCACTTCGGCGATCTGGTGGACCAGATCCCGAACCTCACCTACACCGGCGGCACGTCGCGCCCGCGGTATTTCCAGATCCGCGGCATCGGCGAGAATTCGCAGTTCGAGGGCGAGACGCCCGACTCGGCCGTGCGCTTTCTCGTCGACGACTTCGATTTCACCGGCCTCGGCACCGTCGCGAGCACCTTCGACGTGCAGCAGGTCGAGGTGCTGCGCGGTCCGCAGGCCGGCGCGTTCGGCGCCAACGCCGCAGGCGGCCTCGTCCGCCTCGTGACCAACGCCCCCACGCCGTACTGGACCGGCGCCGCCGAGGCCACCGCCGGCGGCGACGGCTTGCGCAGCGGCGCGTTCGCGGCCGGCGGTCCGCTCATCGCCGCCCGGCCCGAGGAACTCATGGCGCGCCTCGCCGTTCAGCGGACGCGCGCGAACGGTTTCCGCCGCAACGTCACGCTCCACGCCGACACCAACGCCCGCGACGAGACCACGGCGCGCTTCCGCCTGACCTGGGATCCGAACGATCTCTGGCGCTGGGACGCGGCGCTCTTCGCGGCCGATTTCGACAACGGCTACGACGAATTCGCGCTGAACAACAACGGCCGCCTCACCTACAGCGACCAGCCCGGACGCGACGAGCAGCGCTCGCTCGCCGCCAGCCTGCGCGGCACGTTCCGCGGCCTCGAGGGCGCACGGTTCACCACCGTCACCAGCGTCGCGCGCACGCGCTCGCGTTACGCCTACGACGACGACTGGACCGCCGCTTCCTACATGGGATTCTCCGACCTGCACCGCTCGCGCTGGGTCGTGAACCAGGAACTGCGCCTCGATTCCGAGCCGAGCCACGCGCTGAGCGTGATCGACCGCTGGACCGCCGGCGTGTTCTACTCCGACACCGACGAGCGCTCGCGCTACGCCGACTCGTATCCATGGGAGGTCAACGGCCTGAAGACGACCTATCGCAGCCGGAACACCGCGCTCTTCGGCCAGGTTGGCCATGACTTCTCACCGCAGACGCGTCTCGTCGTCGGTCTGCGCGGCGAGCGCCTCTCGCTCGACGGCACCGGCATCAAGTCGCACCTCGACACCGCGACCAACGCCACCGACTCGGTTGTCACTGTCCGCCCCGGCTTCAGCGACACGCTGCTCGGCGGCAAGATCACGCTCGAGCACGACCTCGACGAACACACGCTCGCGTTCGTCTCGCTCACGCGCGGCTACAAGGCCGGCGGCATCAACGTTGACGCGCGCATCGACGTCGGCGCCGACCCGCTCACCTACGGCACGGAGACGCTGTGGAACTGGGAGGCCGGCCTGCGCGGCAACTGGCTCGGGCAAAAACTCACCGGCGAGGTCACCGCGTTCTACCTCGCGCGCCACCACGCCCAGGTGCGCGACTCCGCGGGCTTCGGCGGCAGCTACCGCTTTTTCACCGACAACGGCGGCGAGGCGCACGTCACCGGCCTCGAGGCCGCCGGCAGCTACGCGCTCGCGCGCGACTGGACCGTGCGCGGTTCGCTCGCGCTCATGCGCTCCGAGCTGGAACCCTTCACGCTCGCCAACGGCAACACCGGCGGCGGCCGCGACCTCGCGAACACGCCGCACTACGGCTACACGCTCGGCACGCGCTACGGCGCCGCGACGGGCTTCTTCGCCCGCGCCGAGCTCGTCGGTCGCGCGGAGCAGTTCGACTCGAACAGCCAGAACGAGGCGCGCCGCGCCTTCCGCGTCGTCAACGCCAGCCTCGGCTACGCCTGGCGCGAGTGGACCGTGACGCTCTGGGCCCGGAACCTCCTCGACGCGACCTACGACAAGCGCGTCTACTTCTTCGGCAACGAGGACCCCGACTATATTCCGACACGCTACGAAGACCGCGCCGACCCGCGCCAGATCGGCGTCACGGCGTCGTATCGCTTCTAAGCGCTGGCCTCTCGCCTGCCGCCGGGTCTGCGCCGGCGGCAGCACCTGGATTCGGCTCGCCAGCCGCCCGACGGAGCGGCAGAGATTTCCGCGTAGCGAACGGCTACCCCGAACTCCGCGCAAAACAGACCTATGAGCGACTCCGGCAAAGCTCCCTCTGCTCCCTGGTCCTGGCCGGACGAACTCGATGCGCTCGTGGCGGCGCCGAAACATCACCGCGTGCTGTTGGAGAACGCGCAGGTGCGCGTGCTCGATACGCGGATCGCGCCCGGCGAAATCGTGCCTTTGCACACGCATCGGTGGCCGGCCACCTATCACGTGATCAGTTGGGGCGACTTTGTCCGGCGCGACGCCGAGGGCAAGGTCCAGGTCGACACTCGCGGCCGCCCGCCGGTCGCCGCGGGCGCGGCGCTGTGGTCCGAACCGCTTGGCCCGCACACGCTGGAGAATGTCGGGGTCACGGACATTCACGTGGTCAGCATCGAGCTGAAAACCGCCTCCGCGGCGCGCTAACCTGTCTTGCTGTGGCGGCGGTCTGTGACCGCCGAATTGCTCGCGACGTGATTTTCGCCGGCGGTCACGGACCGTCGCCGTCCCACAAGAACTCGTTTCGGTCCTCCTTTGCATGTCATCCTGAGCGAAGCGAAGGATCCACGTGCTCGGGCGCGATGCAGGATTCGCACGCGTGGATTCTTCGCTGCGCTCAGAATGACAGGATACGAAGTTGGCAGGATACGAAGTTGGCGCCGGAAGTCGGGTGCGCTGTGGGATGTCTGTGGTCACGGACCGCCGCTACAAGAAAACCATGAGCCCCAAGGTTGGTCTATTCGCCGAACTCCGCCGCCACCTCGGCGATCTGGCGGGCGTAGGAGACGCCGCCCTCGGGCGGGAAATGCTTCAGACCGTCGGCGCGGAGCGCAGGGGCGTGGTCGCGCAGGTAGGCTTCGAAAGCCTTGCGCGAAGGGAAGACGTATTGCGTCTCGACGACGGCCGGCGCCGAGTCGCTCTCGCGGTCGGGGAGCACGATGCGCACGGCGGTCGCGCCGCCCTTCATGACTTCGAGGACGTGATTCGGCGAGAGCCAGGCGAGGAAACGGCCGCGGACTTGGAGGCTCGGGCAGGTCGCCCGCACGGTGTAGAGGATTTGGGCCATGGGGTCGTGGTGACTGGCGGGATAGCGAAGGCGCAAAGCGGCCGACGGCAAAAAGAAAACGCGCGACTGTTCGGGCCGGCGAACAAACTAGGACTTCCCCTTGTCGAAAGTTGGCGCTTACCTGCTCCCTTCCAAAACCCCAGTCCGCCATGATCTCACCCCGTTCCCTCCGCCTGGCCGCGCTGACCTGCGCCGCCGCCTTCACCCTCACGGCCGCGTCGTTGTTCGCGCGGCCGCTCGAACTCGAGGACATGTTCCGGTTCCACCGCGTGTCCGACCCGCAGGTCTCGCCCGACGGCTCGCAGGTGCTCTTCACCGTCACCGACCCGCTCAAGGCCGAGAACCGCACCAACAGCGACATCTGGGCCGTGTCCACCGCCGGCGGCGAGCCGCGCAAGCTCACCAGCTCGCCCAAGCACGACCGGCACGCGCGCTGGTCGCCCGACGGCAAGTGGATCGCCTTCGAGTCGAACCGCGACGGCAGCTTCCAGATCTGGCTCATGCCCGCGGCGGGCGGCGAGGCGCGCAAGCTCACGAGCCTCTCGACCGAGGCGACGCAGCCCGTCTGGTCGCCCACCGGTGACAAGCTGGCGTTTGTCTCCGCGGTGTTCGCGGAGTTTTCCGCCCAACCCTTCGCCGAGTCCAACCGGCTGAACAAGGAGAAGCTCGATGCGCGCGAGAAGAATCCGGTCAAGGGCCGCACGTTCGACAAGCTGCTCTTCCGCCACTGGGACTCGTGGGTCGATGACAAGCGCCAGCATGTCTTCGTGGTCGGTGTGCAGGACGGCGCCGCCCGCGGCGAGCCGCGCGACGTGACGCCCGGCGACAACGACGGCGTCCCGACCTCCAGCACCTTCTCCGAGGGCGACGAGTTCGCCTTCTCGGCCGACGGCCGCGCGCTCGCCTTCACCGCGCCGCCCGTGCCGGTGAACACCCAGGCTTGGAGCACCAACCACGACATCTTCCTTGTCGACCTCGCCACCGGCCAGAAGCGCCAGCTCACGACCAATGCCGCCGCCGACTGCACGCCGCAGTTCTCCCCTGACGGCAAGTTCCTCGCCTACCGCGCGCAGGCGCGGCCGGGCTTCGAGGCCGACCGCTGGCAGCTCATGCGGCTCGAGCTGGCGACCGGCGAGAGCCACAGCCTCACGGCCGGGCTCGACCGCTCCGTCGACAGCTTCATGTGGGCGCCGGACAGCACCAAGCTTTACTTCAACTCCGCCGACAACGGCGGCGTGACCATCTGGAGCGTCGGCGCGAAGGGCGGCGAGGCCGCCCGCCTGCTCACGGGCGGCACCAACGGCGATGCCACCCTGTCGCGCGACGGTCATCTGCTGGCCTACACCCATGCGCGGTTCAACCAGCCGCCGGAGGTCATGCTCTGGCAGGTGGGGCAGGGCGCGCCGGCGCAGCTCACGCACGTGAACGACGCGCTGCTCCAAGGCATCGAGCTGGCCGAGCCGGAATCCGTCACCGTGTCCGGCGCGGGCGGCACGCCCGTCCAGATGTGGATCATCAAGCCGCCGCACTTCGATCCGACGGAGAAATATCCGCTGGTCTTCTGGGTGCACGGCGGGCCGCAGAGCGCGTTCGGCGACGCGTGGTCCACGCGCTGGAATCCCGAGTTGTGGGCCGCGCAGGGCTACGTCGTCTCACTGGCCAACCCGCGCGGCAGCGTCGGTTTCGGCCAGCAGTTCACCGACGAGATTTCGCACGACTGGAACGGCAAGGTCATCCAGGACCTCGCCGCCTGCCTCGCCCATCTCGAGCAGCAGCCGTGGATCGACACCACGCGCATGGCCACGGCCGGCGCCAGCTACGGCGGCTACGTGATGAACTGGTACGCCGGCCACACCGACAAATTCAAGACCATCGTCTGCCACGACGGCGTGTACAACTTCGAGTCGATGTATGGCACGACCGAGGAAGTCTGGTTCGACGAGTGGGAGCACGGCAAGCCGTGGGAGGCCGCCGAGCACGACCGCCTCGCCTCGCCGCACCTCTCCGCGGGCAACTTCAAGACGCCGATGCTCATCATCCACGGCGAACTCGATTTCCGCGTGCCGCTCGGCGAGGGTCTGCAGCTCTTCACCGCACTCCAGCGTCAGGGCGTGCCGTCGAAGTTTCTCTACTTCCCCGACGAGGGCCACTGGGTGCTCAAGCCCGGCAACAGCGAGCTCTGGCACCAGACGATCTTCAGCTGGCTCGCGGATTACCTGAAGAAGTGAGACGGAGCTTCTTAACCACGCATGAACACGGATGGGCACAGATAAGGACCGAACCGGGTAGGACCTGACCTCGTGTCAGGCCTATTGAGCCTCGGGTATCAGACTGACAGGTAGGGCGCACCGCCAAGGCTGACGCACTTGTCGCCGCCAAGGCTGCGCACTTGTCGCCGGCCCGGTGCGCCGGGAACGTGATATCACCCTCGCGGCGGAGCGGGCCGCTCCGCCCTACCTTTCGTTTCGTGGGTGGCAGTCTATTGCGCGGGCCTCAATAGGCTCGACACAAGGTCGAGCCCTACGGTTGGTTTGGATGGCGACGTTTTTATGTTCTCCGTCCCGTTGAAGCGCCTTTTCACCGTGCGTCCACCGGCCGCACGCCGACGGGTAGGGCCTGACCTTGCGTCAGGCCTTGGCTCGATACGAGGTCGAGCCCTACGATTTGGGTGAACCTGTGGTCGACAAACCTTCTTCCATGTTCTCCCGTTTTCTCCGCCGCTTCGCCACCACCTGCCCGCCGGCCGCGCGCCGGCTCGGGTTGGCGCGCGAGCATCTCGACATCGCGGAGCGTCACGCCCGCGTGCGGGCCGCGTGGGCTTCGCATCTTGCCGCCAGCCGCGCGCTCATCCTCGAAGTCGCGGCGCGCGGCGCACGACGCGACCGGGCGCTGGTCATCGGCGCGGGCGACTGCCTCGACGTGCCCGTGGCGGAGCTGGCCGATTTATTCAAGGAGGTCGTGTTGGCCGACATCGTGATCGGCCGCGAGGCGCGGCGCTGGACGAAGAAGCTGCCGGACCGTGTCCGCTGCGTGAGCTGGGACGCCAGCGGTGCGCTGGCCGCGCTCGCCGCCGTGCGCGATACGGTGGCGGCGTCCGACGCGCCGGGCTATTTCGCCTGCGCCGATCCCGGCCCGCCTCCGGGCGGCGAGGCGGATTTCACCGTCTCGGCCAACTGCATCTCGCAGCTCGGCCTCGTGCCGGGGCACTCGTTGGCCGCTTACGAAAAGGATGAGGACCTGCCCGAGCGCTGCGCCCGAGCGGCGGCCAAGCGCCACCTCGCGTGGCTGCAGGAGCGTCCGGGCATACGGCTGCTCATCGCCGATGCGGCGCGGCTGGACGTCGGCCCCGACGGCCGGCAGCTCAAGCGCGAGACGTTGCACGAGCGCTTCGGCCTGCCCAAGCCCGACCGGTCGTGGCGTTGGGACCTCGCGCCCATCCCCGAGTGGTCGCCGGATTTCCACCGCGTCCACGAAGTCGGCGCGTGGGTCTACGCGAGCTGATGTTCCAGGGCGTGTATTCAAACCCGATTTGTCATCCTGAGCGAAGCGAAGGATCCACGGCATCGAAGGCCAGATCGCGAGCGAAAGGATGGATTCTTCACTTCGTTCAGAATGACAGGTTGAGTTGATGGGTGGGGTTTGAAGACACACCCTCGTCCGACCTATTGGAAATCACCCTTTGAAGTTCCAACTTTCGGCAATGCGGCCGGGTGATACGCCGATCTCGCCTTGGTGCGCCGGCAAATCAGTTCAGTTTGCGGCGAGGATTTTTTCCCGGAGGTGCGTGCAGCGCAGTTTGGACTCGGCGTTGCGCACGGCCATGGAGTAGGCGGCGGGCTCGCCGACGAGGAAGACCTTTTTCCGGCCGCGCGTGATGGCGGTGTAGACGAGGTTGCGCTGCAGCATCATGAAGTGCGCCTTGAGCAGCGGCACGATGACGACCGGATACTCGCTGCCCTGCGACTTGTGGATGCTGATGGCGTAGGCGAGGGCGACGTCGCCGAACTCGCCGCGCTCGAACGGGTGCTGCTCGCCGTCGAAGTCGGCGATGAGCGAGCCCTTGGCGGGATCGACCGACACGACGGAGCCGATGTCGCCGTTGAAGAGGTTTTTGTCGTAGTTGTTTCGCAGCTGGATGAGCTTGTCGCCCGGGCGGTATTCGCCGCTGACGGTCTTGAGGCCCTGGGCGCGCGGGTTGAGCGCGGCCTGCAGGCGGGCGTTGAGGTTGGCGACGCCGACCACGCCCTTGTGCATCGGCGCGAGCACCTGCACGTCCTGCACGGGGTGGAACCATTTGAAGTGCGCCGGGATGAACTGCGTGCACAGCTCGATGACCTTCGCGAGGCAGTCCTCCGGGCTGGAGGCGGCGATGAAGTTGAGATCGCTCCACGCCTGCGCCTTGGCGACCTCGCTCAGGACCGGCGGCGGCGTGTTCGTGCCGCTGTTGATGGCGTGGGCGGTCGTGACGATGAGGCTCTCCTTCTGCTGGCGGTAGACGAAGGACAGGCGCGTGACGGGGAGCGCGGCGGCGGGCGCCGTTTGGAGGGCTCGACCTCGGGCCGAGCCTTGGCCTGACGCAAGGTCAGGCCCTACGGCGATCAGATCCTTGAGCACGTTGCCGGCGCCGACGCTCGGCAACTGGTCGATGTCGCCCACGAGCAGCAGGTGCGCGCGCACCGGCACGGCCTGCAGCAGCGCGGCGGCGAGGCGCACGTCGAGCATCGAGGCCTCGTCGACGATGAGAAAATCCGTGGCGAGCGGGTGCGCCTCGTTGACGGTGAAGCCGCCGTTCTCGAAGCGCAGCAACCGGTGGATGGTCGACGCGAAGCCGCCGGTCGTCTCCGCCAGCCGCTGCGCCGCGCGGCCGGTCGGCGCGGCGAGCGTCACGCGCACCTTCTTGGCCTTCAGGATGTCGACCAGCGCGCGGAGGATGGTCGTCTTACCCGTGCCCGGTCCGCCGGTGAGGATGCTGAACTTGTGGGTGAGCGCGTTTTGCAGGGCGGATTTTTGCAGGCCGTGGAATTCGAAGCCGGCCTTGTCCTGCGCCCACGTGATGGCGGCGTCGATCTTGATGGACGGCAGGCCGGACGGTACGGAGGCGAGCCGGCCGACGACCTCGGCGATCTTGCGCTCGGCACGGTCGGTGTTGGGCAGCTGGATGAGGCCGTCGGGTTGGCGGACGAGGTCCTTCGCCGCGACGAGCGCCTCGATGCGCGCCTTCACGCGGTCGGCCGAGGTCTCAAGCATCGTGGCGGCGTGGGTGATGAGGTCCTCCTGCGGGAACGCCGTGTGGCCCTCCTCCTCGAGCGTCTGCAACGCGTAGATGAGGCCGGCGTCGAGGCGCGGCGCGGCGTCGTTGGCGAAGCCGAGGTTGATGGCGATGCGGTCGGCCGTCTTGAAGCCGATGCCGTCGATCTCGCGCGCCAGCCGGTAGGGTTCGTTGCGGACGATGGCCTGGGCCGACGGGCCGAATTTTTTCACGATGCGCACGCACTGCGAGGTGGTGACGCCGTAGGTCTGGAGAAAGATGTGCACCTCGCGCAGCGTCTTCTGGTCCTCCCATGCGGCCTTGATGGAGGCGGCGCGGACCTTGCCGATGCCCTCGACCTTGCGCAGCTTGCCCGACTCCTCGCTGAGGATGCGGAACGTGTCGGTGCCGAACGCGTCGACGATCTTGTTGGCGTAGACCTTGCCGATGCCGGGCACGAGGCCGCTGCCGAGGTATTTGCGGATGCCGTAGACGGAGGACGGCAGCTCGCTCTTGAACGACACGATCTTGAACTGCGCGCCGTGCTGCGCGTGCTTCGTCCACTCGCCGGCGAGCTGGAGGGTCTCGCCGCACTGCACGCCCGGCAGCGGGCCGACAATCGTGACCAGACTCGGAGAACTCTTCTCGGTCGGCGCCGCCGGTCGCGCCGAGGAAGCCTTGGCGGCGGCCGGGTCGGGCCGCAGCTCGGCGATGGTGTAGTGGTTCTCCTCGTTGAAAAAGATGATGCGTTCGAGGACGCCGGTGAGGGATTCGCTGGGGACGGGAGCAGCCACGGGTTTACGGATAAGCACGGATGCGGGGAAGGGAAGCGCGAAGGCTTCAGCCTTGTTGATCGCGCGGCGGCCGCTAGAGAAGAGCCATGCTCCCCGCCGCCCACGCCCTCGCCGCGCTCGTCGCGTTGCTGCACGTCTATTTCCTAGTGCTCGAAATGTTCCTTTGGACGAAACCCTATGGCCGGCGCGTGTTCGCGCTGACGCCCGAGAAGGCCGAGCTGACCAGGATGCTCGCGATGAATCAGGGACTCTACAACGGCTTCCTCGCCGCCGGTCTGGTCTGGGGGCTTGTGCGCGGCGGCGTGGCGGGCGCGGAGATCCTGACGTTCTTCCTCGGCTGCGTGATCGTGGCGGGGGTCTTCGGCGCAGCGACCGTGAGCCGGCGCATCCTGTTCGTGCAGGCGCTGCCCGCGGCGGTGGCGCTGGGGCTGCTTTGTCTGGCCTGACCCGGAGAGCGGGATTGCGCGGAGCCCGGCTTCGATCATCCTGCCCGCACCATGGAGCTTCCCGCCCCGAACGCGTTGCTGCCGGTCATCCAGCTGGCCATCACGCCCGTCATCCTCATCTCCGGCATGGGCGCGCTCATGCTCACCCTGACTGGGCGCATGGGGCGCATCGTGGACCGCACGCGCCAGCTCGCCGAGCAGGTGCGCGCCGCCGAGGGTCCCGAGCGGGGGCACCTCGAGAGCCAGCTCGACATCATGTGGCGGCGGGCGCGGCTGATCCGGCTGGCCGTGACCTTCAACGGACTCTCGATGCTCGTGGCCTGCGTGCTCGTCATGGCCATCTTCCTCGATGCGATGGTCTGGCACGTCCTGGCGCCGCTCATGATCAGTCTCTTTGCCGCGAGCATTCTCCTGCTCAGTGCCGCGCTGGTGACGTTCCTGCGCGACATCTTTGTCGCCTTGGACGCGCTGCATCTGGAAGTGGAGCGCGCGCGGTCCACGCAGACCTGAGACCGGGCGCACGGGCTGTCTGGCCGGAATTGCCGTCGTTTGTGCCGGCCGGAATGCGGCAACCGGGTTGTGTGCGGACCGGGCGTGGGCAAACTCACGGCGTCATGAACGAACTGCTCCACTCCGCCCTGACGCGCGCCACACGTTATCTGGAATCCCTGCCCGAGCGTCGCGTCGCGCCGACACCGGAGGCGCTTGCCGCGTTGAGCGGCTTTGAGCGTTCACTGCCGGACGATCCGACCGATCCGGCCGCGGTGCTGGCGGAGCTCGACGAACTCGGCTCGCCTGCGACCGTCGCCTCGGCCGGCGGACGCTACTTCGGCTTTGTGGTCGGCGGCTCACTGCCGGTCACGACCGCCGCCAACTGGCTGGCGGCGGCGTGGGACCAGAACGTCGCCATGGACGTGCTTTCTCCGGTCGGCGTGCGGCTGGAGGAGGTCGCGTTGCAGTGGCTGGTCGACCTGCTCGGCCTGCCGGCGGGCGCAGGGGTGAGTTTCGTGAACGGTGCATCGCAGGCGAGTTTCACCGCGCTGGCCGCGGCGCGCCACGCGTTGCTCGCCCGGCAGGGTTGGAACGTGGAGGCGCGCGGACTCTACGGCGCGCCGGAGCTGAAGGTCGTGGTTTCCGACGAGACGCACGTGACGGTGTTCAAGGCGCTCGCGCTGCTCGGGCTCGGCCGCGAGCGGCTGATCCGCGTGCCGGTGGACAACCAGGGTCGGATGCGCGTGGAGCAACTGCCGCCGCTCGACGGCATGACATTGGTCTGTGCGCAGGCCGGCAACGTGAACACCGGTTCGTTCGACGACTTCAAGGCGATCGCGGCCCGGACGCGGGCGGCGGGCGCTTGGCTGCACATCGACGGCGCGTTCGGCCTCTGGGCCGCGGCGGCGCCGGAGCGGCGGCAGCTCGTGGCCGGCGCCGGGCTGGCCGACTCGTGGGCGGTCGATGCGCACAAGTGGCTGAACACGCCCTACGACGCGGCGATGGCGTTCGTGCGCGACCCGGCGATGTTGCAGGCGGCGATGGCCTACCAAGCCGCCTACCTCAAGGCCGGCGACCGGCGCGAGCCCTACCACAACGGCCCGGAGCTCTCGCGCCGCGCGCGCGGCGTGGAGATCTGGGCGGCGTTGCGCTCGCTCGGCCGCTCGGGCGTGGCCGACCTCATCGAGCGGACGTGCCGCCACGCGGCGCGGTTCGCCGAGGGATTGCGCGCGGCAGGATTCACCGTGCTGAACGACGTGGTGATCAACCAGGTGCTGGTCTCGTTCGGCGACGCCGAGCGGACGAAGCGCGTGATCGCGGCGATCCAGGCCGACGGGACGCTGTGGTGCGGCGGCACGGTCTGGCAGGGACACACCGCCATGCGCATCAGCGTCTCGTCGTGGGCCACGACGACGGACGACGTCGAGCGCAGTCTGGCGGCGATCATCCGGATCGCGCGGGCGACAACCTGAGGGCGCCGCGACTCAGGCGGCGGCCGGGCCGCCGGCCGTGAGCATGTTCAGCTGCTTTTGCATCGTCTCGGTGGCCGCGGGCGACATGCCGTGGGTCACCGGGATGGAGAGCGACTCCTGCAGAAACTCCTCCAACGACACCCAGCGTCCGGCGTGGTGGATGCGCTTGGTCCAGGCGCACATCGTCACCATCTCCTCGCGGAGCCGGCGGAGTGTTTCGGTGGAATTCTTCAATTCCTCGAGCAGGCGGCGCTGCTCCAGCTCGGCCTCCTTCAAATGGGTGACATCCTCGGCGAGGCCGACGAACTGGACGACGCGGCCCGCGGCGTCGCGCACCGGCCGGCGGCGGCCGCGGATCCAGCGGACGGCGCCGTCGCCGCGCACGATGCGGTATTCGAACTCCCGCGGAGTTTCCAGCGGCTGGGACATTTCCGCGCGCACGAACGCACGATCTTCGGGAAAGACAATCTCCAGCATGGCCTCGGCGTAGGTGCGCGGGCCGGAGAGCAGGACGGCGCGGTCGAGTCCGCAAATCCGCTCGAAGGCCGGGTTTACGTAGAGCATCTTCCGCCAGTCGGCCGTGGCCAGCCACACCACTTCGTGCAGATGGTCGAAGATGTCGTGGGCCTGTTGGAGGGTGATGCTCATGGGGTCGAGCGGCGACGAAAATGAGAGCCGGGACGCGCCGGGATATTCCGGGGGAAGGGGAGGGATATTGCGCCACGGGGCAGGCCGGAGGGTGACGGAAAGCAGCGGGGCGGCGGCATGGATCGGGGGTTTGATGGGGTTGATATCGGCGCAAAGCGAGAGGCTCTATCCTCGCCTTTCGGCTAGTCGGCGCAGCTAGCGCCCCCGCGGGATGGCGGCAAGGGCGGCTGGCCCAAGCATGCGGGCGCCTCGTCCAATCCTGCGGGTGATGCGGCCAGTCCGTCGGGATGAGGCGATAAAAAATCCTCGTCCCCGGGGCGTCGGGCGCTGAGAGTCGACAGGCATGAGCGAAGTCACTCCCACCGCCCGGGCCGAGGCGGCCCTCGAGGGCGACGCCCTGGTCGTACAAGTGGGCGGGGAGTGGCGCATCACGGAGCACTGCCCCGGCTGGCTCGAACTTTTGCGCGACCACCGGCCGCGCCACATCCGGCTCGCCGCGCGCGAACTGGGTACCTGGGACAGCTCGCTGGCGTTGTTCGTGCACGAGGCCCGGACGTGGGCGGAGACGCACAGCGTGCCCTTTCAGACGGAAGGCCTGCCGGCGGGCCTGGAAAAACTCACTGCGTTGCTCGGCACCAAGCCGGCCCGGCCCGGCACGCCGCACCGGGGGTTGCTCAACCTGCCGGCGGCGCTGGGCCTCGCCACGGTCGCGTTGTGGCGGGAACTGAAGGACATCGCGTGGCTGGTGGGCGAGTGCGCATTCAGCGTCGGGCGGTTCTTCCGCGGGCAGGCGCAGTTCCGCTGGCAGGATTGCTTCGCCGAGATGCAGCAATGCGGCGCGATGGCACTGCCGATTGTCAGCCTGATCAGTTTCCTCGTCGGCGTCATCATGGCCTACCAGGGCGCCGTGCAGCTCCGGCAGTTCGGCGCCGACATCTATGTGGCGGACATGGTGGGGCTGTCGGTCGTGCGCGAGATGGGGCCGATGATGGCGGCCGTCGTGCTGGCCGGCCGTACCGGCGCGGCCTTTGCCGCCACGCTGGGCAACATGAAGGCCAACGAGGAGATCGACGCCCTCGAGACGCTCGGGGTCTCGCCGGTGGATTTTCTGGTGATGCCGCGCCTGACGGCCTTGCTGCTCATGATGCCGCTGCTCGCGCTCTATTCGAACTGCCTCGGCATCCTCGGCGGTCTGGTCATCTCGGCCGGCATTCTCGACATCCCGTCCAGTCTCTACTGGGCGGAGACGAAGACCATCATCGACCTGTCCGACCTCAGCACCGGCGTCATCAAGGCGGCGAGCTTCGGCGTGCTGATCGGCCTGTCCGGCTGCCTGCGCGGCATGCAGGCCGACCGCAGCGCCGCGGGCGTGGGCACGGCGGCGACCCGCGCCGTGGTGACCGGCATCCTGCTCATCATCGTGGCCGACTCGCTGTTTGCGGTGGCCTTCAACATCCTCGGCTGGTGAACCGCCCATGAACCCGCCCGCCGCACCCAGTTCCGGCAGTTTCGCCATCGAGGTCGAGGGCCTCGAGTGCCGTTACGACGAGCGCGTCGTGCTGGAGAACGTCTCGTTCGCCGTGAAGCGCGGGGAGATTTTCTTCGTCATCGGCGGCAGCGGCTGCGGCAAAAGCACGCTGCTGCGGCACCTCATCGGCCTGCGGCAGCCGGCGCGCGGCACCGTGAAGTATTTCGGGCGCGACTTCACCCACGCCCGCCCGGCCGAGCGCAAGGCGCTGCTCCGCACCTTCGGTGTGCTTTACCAGAGCGGCGCGCTCTGGAGCTCGATGACGTTGCGCGAAAACGTCGCGCTGCCGCTCGAACTCTACACCGGGCTGTCACACAAGGAGCGCGACGAGATCGTGGCCTTGAAGCTCGCCCAGGTCGGCCTGGCCGGCTACGAGGAATATTTCCCGGCGGAGCTGAGCGGCGGCATGAAGAAACGCGCCGGCCTCGCCCGGGCCCTGGCGCTCGATCCGGCGGTCGTGTTCTTCGACGAACCGTCGGCCGGCCTCGACCCCATCACCTCGCTCAAGCTCGACGAGCTGGTGAAGCAGATCCGCGACACGCTCGGCACCACCATCGTCATCGTCTCGCACGAGCTCGCCAGCATCTTCGACATCGCCGACCGCGTGGTCATGCTCGACCGCACGGCGCGCGGCGTCATTGCCGAGGGCGACCCCCGCACCCTGCGCGACCGGAGCGAGGATTCGCGCGTCCGGGAGTTTTTGAATAGACGCGAGGAGACGGTTGGAGCAGAAGGAGGAGCTACCGCGTGAAAACCAAACTCAGCCCCGCTGCCGTCGGCATGTTCATCCTGGGTGCGCTGCTGCTCGCCGTGGTGGGCTTTCTGTCCTTCGGCGGCACGAACGTCTTTTCCAAGCCCGCGCGCTTCATGGTCTATTTCGGCGAGTCGGTGAGCGGCCTCGATCCCGGCGCGCCGGTCAAGGTCAACGGCGTCCGCATGGGCCGCGTCGCCGCCATCACGGTCCAATACGACGCCGTCACCAAGCAGGCGCTCGTCCAGACCATCTGCGAGATCGACCGCAATGTCCTTACCGACAATGCCGGCCGCCAGATCGACCTGACCAACCCGGGCGAGCTGCAGAGCCTGATCGACCGCGGCTTCCGCGCGCGGCTCAACCTCACCGGCATCACCGGCCTGCTGTTCGTCGAGCTGGATTTCGAGGATCCCCGCCAATACCCCGCCGACCCGCACCACATGGTCGACCTCTACCCGGTGGTGCCCGCCATCCCGTCGCCCATCTCCGAGGTGCAGCAAAGCATCATCGAGATCGTGGCCAACGTGAAGAAGGTGGACTTCGCCGGCCTGAGCAAGGAACTCAAGACTCTGCTCGCCTCCACCAACCAGAAGGTCAACGACCTCGACGTGAAAGCGCTGAGCGACCGGGTCGGCCGCGCCGCCGATGCCGTGCAAGCCTTCGTCGGCTCGCCCGAAGCCAAGCAGGCCTTCGTCAATCTCAACGCCGCCATCGCCGACACCCGTGCCGTGCTCGCCAAGATCGATGCGCAGGCCGGCCCGGCCGGGGACGAGTTGAAGAAGACCCTCGCCGAGGCGCAGACCGCCCTCAAGTCGCTCACGAGCGCGGCCGACACGACCCGGCAGTTCGTGCAGGCGCAAAGCGGAGTGGGCGAGGAGGCCACGCACGCGCTGCAGCAGATCGGCGAGGCGGCCGACGCCCTGCAGCGGCTGGCCGATTTCCTTGAGCACAATCCCAACGCCTTGGTCGTGGGCCGAAAGAAACCCTGAGCCGCCGCTGGTGACCTGCGCCCGCAAAACCGCCCTGCCCATGAAAACCACTCCGGGAAACCTTCTCCGCTCCCTGTCTTCCGTGCTCGGTCTGCTGGCGCTGGCCGGTTGTTCACTGCCCATCGAGCCCGCGCAGCCCGACACGACCCGGCATTTCACGCTGAGCAGTCCGGTCGCAGGCGCTCCGTCCGGCAGCCTCAAGGTCCTCCCGGTGCGCCTCGCCGGGCACCTGCAGACGCGCGACCTCGCCGTGCGCGTGGCGGAGAACGAAGTCGTTTATCTCGAGGACGCGCGCTGGGCCGAGTCGCCGGCGGACGGCATCACCGCACTGCTGCGCACCCGGCTGGCCGGCGTGGCCGCCGAGGGCGTCGTCAGTGTGCAGGTGCAACGCTGCGAGCCCGTGCGCTCCGAGGGCAACCGCGTCGAGCTCAACGCCACGTACACTTTCCAGCCGGCGGGCGGTGGCGCGGCCCGCTCGGGCGTGTTTACCGCGGCGCCGCGGACGTGGGACGGCAAGAAATACGGCGTGCTCGTGGGCTTGCTGCGCGACGAGGTCAACGAGCTGGGCGACGCCATCGCCGCGGCCGTGACGGAGAAGAAGTAGGCGCAGCGCCGGCGTGTGACCGCACCGCATGTCTGGAGCCGCGGCGCCCTCGCCGCGGACATTTCGCCCGGTTGGCCGCGTTACGCGCCGATGGCGGCACGTCTGCATGGGGTGAAGAAGAAATCGCCTGCGCCGGCCGGTGACGCAAATTCCAGTTGCGGGCGGGGAGCGGTTCGCCATGTTCCCGGCAGGCGGATATGAACTACGATCTCACCGGAGCATGAAAGGCGGCTACTCAGTGATGCGCTTCAGCCTGCAGCGCACGCCGGACGGCGCGCTGACCCAGCAGGTCCAGCGGTGCGGGGATTTCCAGTCGGTCGAGCGGGCGTTCGACACCGCGCGGATGGAAGCCATCCGCGAGTGGTATGAGGCCTGCGAGAACGAAGCCGCCGAAACCCCGGCCGTGCGCCAGATCCAGATCAAGGACACGGAGTGGGGCTACGAACTGAAGCGCGAGCACCTCGTGGTGACGCGCTACTGGGTGCACGACGGCAGCCCGGCGGAGTTGCCGGGGCTGGCGGGCTGAGGTGGCGGGGCGCTCAGTCGAGCGCGAGTACCCAGGTTTCCCCGACCAGATCGTGCCCGAAGCTGTGGTGTTTTTCGGAACGGGTGAGTTTGAAACCGGCCTTTTCGTAGATGCGGCGCGCGGCGTGCAGCACGCTGTTGGTCCAGAGAACGATTTTCCGGTAACCGGCGGCGCGGGCAAAGGCGATGCACTCGTCGACCAGCTTCCGGCCGACCCCGTGGCCACGGGCGCTCGGCTCGACCAGCAATAGCCGGAGTTTGGCGACCGAGTCCGACTGACGGACGAGGAAAATGCAGCCGACAGGATGGCCGTCGAGTTCGGCGATCCAGCAGCGCTCGCGCGCCTCGTCGTGCTTTTCCCCGAAGTCGGCGACGATGCGGGCGACAAGCGCCTCGAACCGTTCGTCCCAACCGTATTCCTGCGCATAGAGTGCGCCATGGCGTTGCACGACCCAGCCGAGATCACCGGCCCGCGGGGCACGCAAAACCGGTTCGGCGGAACGTTCGGCGGGTGCGCTGAGCATGTGGCGGACGCCCTGCATAAGACCGACCAAGTGTTCCTGTTCGCCAGGCGGCAAATGGGTGAGGAGACCGTTGATTTGCGTGGAAGAGCGCGCATTCAGGCCGGCGAAAACCTTGCGCCCGTGCGCGGTGAGGCCGAGATGGGTCTGGCGTCCGTCCTGTTCGGAGCGAGTCCGGGTGATGAGCCGCTTCCGGGCGAAGCGCGCCAGCATCCGGCTGAGATAGCCGGCGTCGAGGTCCAGTTCGCGCTGCACGTCGGTTGCGGTGAGTTCCGGACGGTGGGCCAGTTCGTAGAGCACGCGCACCTCGGTGAGGGAGAAGGGGCTGTCGAGCAGGCCGTCGTGGAGCACGCCGATTTTTCGGGTGTAGAAACGGTTGAAGTGGCGGACCGCATCGACGGCCTTTGCCGGGGCGGGAGCGAGGACAACGGGAGGCATGAAGCGGAACGAAGCCAGATAATTGACTTAGTCAAGTATCTGCATCGTCCCGCCCGGAAACCTCCGTGCCGCCGCAGGCTTGGAAAAATGAAGAACAAGCCGCGCGCGCTTACTTCAGCGCGGCGGCGATGCGGGTGAGGGCGGTCTCGACGTTTGCGCGGGAGTTGAAGGCGCTGATGCGCACATGGCCCTCGCCGCACCGGCCGAAGCCGGCGCCGGGCGTGGTGACGACCTGGGCCTGGTTCAGCAGCAGGTCGAAGAACTCCCAGGAGTCGCGCTGCACGTTGACCCAGATGTAGGGGGCGTTGTCGCCGCCGATGCAGTTGAAGCCGAGCTTGGTCAGCGCTTCGCGGATGAGCTTGGCGTTGCCGAGGTAGTAGTCGGTGAGCGCGCGGGTCTGCTGCTTGCCGGCGTCGGAGTAGATGGCGGCGGCGGCGCGCTGCACGGGGTAGGAGACGCCGTTGGACTTGGTGGTGTGGCGGCGGTTCCACAGGGCGTGCAGCGCGTGCGGCTGGCCGGCCTGGTCGTAGCCCATGAGAGTCTTCGGGATGACGGTGAACGCGCAGCGCACGCCGGTGAAGCCGGCGGTCTTGGAGAAGCTGCGGAACTCGATGGCGCAGTCGCGCGCGCCGGGGATCTCGTAGATCGAGCGCGGGATGGCGGGGTCGCGCACGAAGGCCTCGTAGGCGGCGTCGAAGAGGATGACGGCCTGGTGCTGCTTCGCGTAGTCGACCCAGGCGGTGAGCTGCGCGCGGGTGGCGACGGCGCCGGTCGGGTTGTTGGGGAAGCAGAGATAGATCAGGTCAACGGGGCCGGCCGGCGGCGCGGGCACGTAGCCGTTGGCGGCGTTGGACTCGAGGTAAACGAGGCCCTCGTAGCGGCCGTCGCGGTTGCCGCCGGTGCGGCCGGCCATGACGTTGGTGTCGACGTAGGCGGGATAGACGGGGTCGGGGATGGCGACGCGGATGTCCTTGGCGAAAATCTCCTCGAGCTGGCCGAGGTCGCACTTCGAGCCGTCGCTGACGAAAATCTCGTCCGGCTCGACCTGCGCGCCGCGGGCTTGGAAGTCGTGCTGCGCGATGGCCTCGCGCAGGAAGGCGTAGCCCTGCTCCGGGCCGTAGCCGCGGAAGGTCTCGCGGCGGCCGAGTTCGTCAGTGGCGGCGTGGAGGGCGTCGCGGCAGACCTGCGGAAGGGGTTCGGTGACATCGCCGATGCCGAGGCGGATGACGGGCCGGTCGGGATGCGCGGCGACGAAGGCGCTGACGCGGCGCGCGATGTCGGCGAACAGGTAGGAGGCCTTCAGCTTGGTGTAGTTTTCGTTGATGCGGATCATGGCTCGGCGGGAAAGAGTAAGGAGGTGGGTGGTCGGGTCCGTCTTCGCCTGGCGGGTTTCGGCGCGACTCGCTGCGGCGGAGGGCGAGAGGCTGGCCGGCCGTAGCCTGGGCGAAGGTCGGAGGAGAGGCTTGATAAAGGGAGGGGCATTGGGTTATTCAAGCCCGTTCCCTGTATGCTGAAAATCGAGACTGTTCAGGCGATGCGCGCCGCCGCGGCGGAGATGCGCGCGAAGGGCCGGCGCATCGCGTTGGTGCCCACGCTCGGTGCGCTGCATGCGGGGCAGGCGAGCCTCATCCGGCTGGCGCGCGCCCGGGGCGACGCCGTGGTGGTGTCGATTTTCGTCAACCCGTTGCAGTTCGGGCCGAGCGAGGACTTCGCCAAATACCCGCGCATGGCGGCGTCCGACGCGGCGCTGGCCGAGCGCGAAGGCGCGGAGGTGCTCTTCGCGCCGACCGCGGAGGAGATGTTTCCCCGCGGCTTCTCGACGCATGTTTCCGAGGACCATGTGAGCAAGCCGCTCTGCGGCGTGTCGCGCCCGGCGCTGTTCCGCGGGGTGCTGACGTGCTGGCTGAAACTCCTGAACATCGTGCAGCCCGCGGTGCTTGTGATGGGGGAGAAGGATCCCCAGCAGATCGCCGTGGTGCGCCAGACGGTGCGCGATCTGCTCGTGCCGGTCGAAATCCTGACCGGCCCGATGGTGCGCGACGCGGATGGACTCGCCCTCAGCGCCCGCAACGCCTACCTGACGCCCACGCAGCGCGACGAGGCCCTGTCCGTCCACCGGGCGCTGGTGCGCGCGAAGGAAATGGTCGATGCCGGCGTGAAGAGCGCCGACCGCATCGTGGCCGAGGCGACGCACATCATCGCGGCGAAGCGCCGGTTGCGCGTCATCTACATTTCCGTGGTCAATCACGACACGATGGAGCCCATGCGCGAGGTCGCACCGGGCCAGTGCCTGCTCGCGATCGCCTACTGGGTCGACGAGGTCCGCCTGACCGACAACATGCCCCTCTGAAAAGCCTGTCGGGAGGCTGTGAATAACTTGTCGGCAAGGAATGCACGCGATTAGGGACTGAAACCTAGGGTTTCCTGAGTGAATGGGCCTTTGCCCGACGGCTCGTGGGGCGATGACCGAGATATCGGAGCGAAATCCCGCGCAGCGAAGGTTCGCTGGGCGTCCGCGTCATCGGACCAAGCCGACCGTGGCGCCCTGTAAGTTACTGCCAGCCTGAGTCAAGTGGACGTGCAAAATCGCTCTCTTGCCCGCGCGAGAGCGTGGATAAGGCCTCGGTGCCTTAAGCAGGCTGGAGCGAGAGCGCGCGTCGCCGGCTCATTTCGGTCCGTGCGCCGTGAGCGAAACCAGCGTCCGCGAGTGTCACAGTCAGGTAAATTGCAGGTGTGAAGAAGCCGGTACGCGTGCGCGGTTGGTCCGGTGAGGGAAGGGTTGAATTTTTCCCCGTGACTTGCGACGAAAGAGCCCGCGTGAACACTCCCTTTCCTCAAAAACCCCGCATTGCCGTCGTTGGTGCCGGTGCTCTCGGCTGTTATTACGGTGCGCGTCTCGCCAAGGCCGGCGAAGACGTCCATTTCCTCATCCGCAGTGGCCGGGCGGCCATCATGGCCCGCGGCATCAAGGTCAAGACGCCCACCGAGCGCATCCACATCAAGAAGGCCCAGGTTTACGGCACGTCCGAGGAGATCGGTCCGTGCGATCTCGTGATCGTGGCGGTGAAAGCCACGGCCAACGACCAGCTCAAGAAGCTCCTGCCGCCGCTCATCGGCGAGCACACCGTGGTGCTCACGCTGCAGAACGGCCTCGGCGTCGAGGAGCCCGTGGCGGACATCGTCGGCGCGCACCGGACGGCCGGAGCGATCTGCTACATCGGCAGCTATCGCACGTCCCCCGGCGTGATCGAGTGCACGTTCCCCGGCCTGATGATGGTCGGCGAGTTTGGCCGGCCCGCGGCCGACCGCACGCACGCCATCGCGGCGCTGTTCAACCGCGCCGGCGTCAAGTGCGAGGCGCACAACAACCTGGAGGAGCAGCGCTGGCGGAAGCTCGTGTGGAACGTGCCGTTCAACGGCGTGGCCATCGTCGCCGGCGGCATCACGACCGACGTGATCATGGCCGACGAGGGCCTGTGCACGCTGGCGCGGCGCCTCATGGAGGAGATCATCGATGCTGCGGCCAAGTTCGGCCACAACATCCCGCGTTCGTTCCTGGAGCTGCAGTTCGAGCGCACCGTGAAGATCGGCAAATACCGCCCGTCGAGCCTCATCGATTTCGAGGAGGGCCGCGAGGTCGAGCTGGAGGAAATCTGGGGCGAGCCCGTGCGCCGCGCGAAGTCCGTCGGCGCCGCCGTGCCGCGCCTCGAGATGCTCTACTGGCTGCTCCGGCGGATGATCACGGCGCGCAAGGGCAAGTTCCGCCGCCGCTGACCCGGGGCGCCGCAGGTTTCCGCGCGGTTGTCGCTGATTCTCGCGTTTCGGCATGCCGAGGCTTGCGTGCCCCGGGCGGTCGCTTCCAAGGTGGGGCATGCAAAAAGGTTCAGGTCTGCGCGAACTCACGATCCGGAGTGTCGTTCTTGGTGGCGTCATCACTCTGCTGTTCACCGCCGCCAATGTGTATCTGGGGCTGAGGGTCGGTCTGACTTTCGCCACCTCGATCCCGGCGGCGGTCATCTCGATGGCCCTGCTGCGGCTGGTGGGAAACTCGAACATCCTCGAAAACAACATCGTCCAGACCATCGCCTCCGCGGCGGGCACGTTGTCGGCGATCATCTTCGTGTTGCCCGGCCTCATCATGGTCGGCTGGTGGCAGGGATTTCCGTATTGGACCACGGCAACCGTGTGCGCCTTGGGCGGCACGCTGGGCGTGATGTTCTCCGTGCCGTTGCGCCGCGCGCTGGTGACGGGTTCCGACCTGCCCTACCCGGAAGGCGTGGCCGCCGCCGAGGTGCTGAAGGTCGGCTTCGGTTCCGCGGAGGGCAAGGAGGAGAACGCCAAGGGCCTGCGCATGATCATCGTCGGTTCGCTGACCTCGGCGGGCTACGCCTTGCTCGCGGCGATGCGGCTGGCCGCGAGCGACATCGCGGTCGCGTTCCGGGTGGGCAGCGGCGCTTCGGCGGCCTCGACCAGTCTTTCGATGGCGCTCATCGGTGTCGGTCATCTCGTCGGCCTGTCGGTCGGCGTGGCCATGTTGGTCGGCATGCTCATCGCCTGGGCCGGGCTCGTGCCGTTTCTCACCGCCATGCACGGCGTGAGCGGTGATGTCGGCGCGCTCGTCAATACGACTTTCCGCAGCGAGGTGCGCTTCATCGGTGCCGGGACAATCGGCGTCGCGGCGCTCTGGAGTCTGCTCCGCATCCTCGGCCCGATCGCGAAGGGCATCCGGGCCGCCATGGCGGCGTCCAAGGCGCGTCAGGCCGGCGCCGAGCTCGAGCTCACCGAGCGCGACCTGCCCATCGGCGTCGTCGGCGGCACCACGCTCGCGCTGCTGGTGCCCATCGCCGGTCTCCTCTGGGTTTTCAGCTCCGGCACGGCCATCGCTTCCGGCATCGGCCCGGTCATCCTCGGCACGCTGGTCTACGTCCTCGTCATCGGCGTCATCATCGCCTCGGTCTGCGGCTACATGGCCGGCCTGATCGGCGCCTCGAACAGCCCCGTCTCGGGCGTGGGCATCCTGGCCGTGCTCGGCGCCTCGCTGCTGCTCGTCGTGGTCTACGGACACGGCGGCGATCCGGCGCAGACCAAGGCCCTCGTGGCCTACGCCATCTTCACCACCGGCATCGTGTTTTCCATCGCGACGATTTCGAACGACAACCTCCAGGACCTAAAGACCGGGCAACTGGTCGGCGCCACCCCGTGGCGGCAGCAGCTGGCGCTGGTTTACGGCGTCATCTTCGGCTCGCTCGTGATTCCGCCGGTCCTCGACCTGCTCAACAAGGCCTTCGGCTTCGCGGGGGCGCCCGGGGCGGGCGATCACGCGCTGGCCGCGCCGCAGGCGGCGCTCATCTCCGCGCTGGCCAAGGGCGTGCTCGGCGGCGACATCAATTGGAGCCTCATCGGCTGGGGCGCACTGCTCGGCGTCGGCACGATCGTCCTCGACGAGGTTCTGCGCAAGACCGGCAAGATGCGGCTGCCGCCCCTCTGCGTCGGCATGGGCATCTACCTGCCGATGGCTCTGACCCTCCTCATCCCCGTCGGCGCGGTGATCAGCCATTACTACGACCGCTGGGCCGACGGCCATACGAACCCGGATTTCGCCAAACGCATGGGCGTGCTGGCGGCGACCGGGCTCATCGTGGGCGAGAGTCTGTTTGGCGTCGCGTTCGCCGGTATTGTTGCGGGGTCGGGCACCGACACGCCGCTGGCCGTCGTCGGAGCCAGCTTCGAGAAACCGGGCATCGTCATCGGACTGCTAGTGTTCGTCGGCACCATCGCCGTCCTCTACCGCTACGCCCGCCGCACCTGCCGGACTTGCTGAACCCCGGGGCGGGGTCACTCCTCGCCTGCGTGGTAGGGCATCTCTTTCATCCGGAAAAATTTTCCCTGCGGACGCATGCCCCATTTGCCTGAGTCGGGATAGTGAAAGATGTCCACCGGCGGGTTGTCGGCGATGATGTAGAAGACGAGATCCTCCTTGCCCGTGTTGATGATCTGGTGGGCCTCGCCGGGCGGGTGCATGAAGGCGTCCCCTGGGCCGACCTGGTGGCGCTTCCGGTCGGCGCGGACCGTGCCGCTGCCGCTGAGGATGACGAACATCTCCCACTGCGTCGTGTGCGAGTGAAACGGGCACGCGGCTTTGCCCGGCGGCACCTTGACCAATTCGAGGTTGAACGGATGCCCCTGTTTCGGCCAGCCGCGGCGCACGTCGCCGAGGGCGCCGGAAATGTCTTTGCCGAATTGCGCGAACTTGCCCTTGGGCGACTGCCAGCGCGCCCACTTCAGCCGGGCGAGGTTGATTTTTTTCATGGAAGGGAAACCACGGTAACAGACCGAACCGTTTAACCACCGATCCACACCGACGGAGCACTCGGGCGTGACTTCAAACCCGGTTTGTCATCCTGAGCGCAGCGAAGGATCCACGGCATCGAAGGCCAGATCGCGAGCGAAAGGATGGATTCTTCACTTCTTTCAGAATGACAGGTTGAGTTGTTTGATGGGGTTTGAAGACACACTCTAATCCAAAGGTGGAGCCCTTCCTCGGGACGGGTTCTCTCCATTAGTGAGTCCTTAGTGTTCATTAGCGGTTAAAATCAGGGCTCGTTGGTCACCGGGTTGCTGAGCGTGCCGATGCCCTCGATCTCGACGGCGATGGTGTCGCCGGGCTGGAGCCAGACGGGCGGCTTGCGGGCGAAGCCGACGCCCTCGGGCGTGCCGGTGAGGATGAGCGTGCCGGCGGGCAGGGTCTTGTCGGCGGTGAGGAATTCGATGAGCGCGGGCACCGCGAAGATCATGTCGGCGGTGTTCGAGTCCTGCATGGTCGTGCCGTTGAGGATCGAGCGGATGCGCAGCGCGTTGGGATTCGGGATTTCGTCCTTCGTCACCAGCACGGGGCCGAGCGGGCAGAAGGTGTCGAAGCTCTTCGCGTGGTTCCACTGGCCACCGCCCCAGTCGCGCTGCCAGTCGCGCGCGCTCACGTCGTTGGCGCAGGTGTAGCCGAGGATGTAGTCGAAGGCGCGCTCGCGCGGCACGTCGCGCGCCTCCTTGCCGAGCACGATGGCGAGCTCCGCCTCGTAGTCGACGCGCGTGCTGGCCTGCTTTCGCGGAAGGCGGATCGGCTCGCCCGGATGCTGCACAGCGCCGGGCAGCTTCATGAACCACATCGGGCGCTCCGGCGGCGGCTTGCCGCCCTCGGCCGCGTGCTTCGCGTAGTTGAGCCCGATGCAGATGATGGTGGCCGGCGCGAGAGGCGCAAGGCGCCGGCCGAGCTGGACGGTGCGCTCGGTGCCGCGGAAGTAGCCGAAGATGTCGCCCTCGATCGCGCGGGCCGAGCCGTCGGGTTGCAACGCGGCATAGGCCGGCCCGCTGGGCGTGAGGTGGCGGATGAGCTTCACGCCGCCAGAGAATGAAAAAGGCGCGTCGAGGGCAACGCGCCTTTTGGAGAACTGGCGGGCGGACTTACTTGTTGTGCGGCACGGTGACGGTGACCGTGCGGGTGCTGGCGTTGCCGGCGCGATCGCGGCTCTCCACGGTGATCGTGTAGATGCGGTCGCCGGCGTTGCCCGCGCGCTCGGCGCGCAGGTTCAGCGTGAGCGCGCCGGTGATCTGCCAGTCAGCCGAGGTGTTGCCGTCGCCGGTGCCGTTCACGGGCTCGTTCGAGGCGACCGAGACGATGTGCGTGACCGGGGCGGAGTCGCTGGCGTCCGAGACCGTGGCGGTCAGCGTGACCGCGACCATCTTGTGGTTCGCGGGCCAGAGCACGTTGGGCGAGGCCGTCAGGCTGCTGATGACCGGTGCGCTCGTGTCCTGCACGGTCACGGTGAACGAGCCGGTCGAGGTGTTGCCCGCCGCGTCGGTGGCGGAGGCGGTGACGGTCGTCGTGCCGAGCGGGAATACCGTGCCGGAGGCCGGGCTGAGCGTCACGGGCACGCTGCCGTCGGCGTCATCGGTGGCGGTCGCGGCGTAATTGGCGACGGCGCCCGTGGGGCTCGTGGCCTCGAGCACGAGATTGGCCGGCAGGTGGAGGACCGGCGGCGTGACGTCGCGGATCACGAGCGTGCCGGAGGCGCTGCCGATGTAGTTCGCGTCGTTGACCGTCGCGATCACGGCGTAGCTGCCCGGCGCGGTCGGCGCGATGGCGGAGCCGTCGTAGGTGAACGTGACGTTCAGGCCGCCGGGCGCGGTGGTCGCGGTGGCGGACTTGGGCGAGCCGTCGAAGTTCTGATTGAGGCTGCCGAGCGTCACGGTCGCCACGGCCTTGTTGACCGTAAGGTTGGCGGCGTCGCTCGTGGCGGCGCCCTGCGAGTTGGTCGCGGCCACGGTGTAGCTGCCGGCGTTGGCGGTCGTGACATTGCCGAGTGTGAGCGCGGTCGAGGTGGCGCCAGGGATCGGGGCGCCGTTGTGGAGCCACTGGTAGGTCGGGGCGGGATAACCGCTGGCAGCGGCGGTGAACGTGACGGAGTCGCCCACGGTGACGGTCTGCGCGGCCGGTTGCGTGGTGAACGCGGGCGCGGCGTAGTCGGGATGCAGGTCGAGCCCGATGACGACGGGGTCGTGGTCGGAGTAGCGGTAGGAGACGTCGGTGTTGATCGTCTGCTGGGCCGCGGACTTGTTCTCGACGTTGTAGTCGTAGTAGACGGGCTCGTCGGCGTTCACGTGCCACGTGGCGGCGTCGGTGACCTGGGCCATCAGGTGGGGATTGGCCAGCGCGTGGTCGAGGTGGCCGAACTCGGCGCTGAACGCATACGAGTAACCGCCGGGGCCCTCGGCCGCCTCGGTGAGGTTGTTGTAGCTCGCGCCCTCGAGGGCGGCGATGGGATCCTCCTTCGCGTAGGCGTTGAGGTCGCCGATGATCAGGAAGTCCGGGTCGCCGCTACCGGTCGGATCGGTGGCGAGCCACTGCACGAGCGTCTGCGCCTCGCGGGTGCGGACGTATTTGTTGGTGCCCTGGCCGTCACCGGTGTCGAGGTTCGGGTTGGGCGAGATGCCATCGGTGGCGGCGGCGCTCGAAGCGGCGCTGCCCTTGGCGCGGAAATGGTTGATGCAAACCGTGAGGGTCTCGCCCGTGGCGGTCTGGCGGAAGGTCTGGGCGAGCGGCGGGCGCGCGATGCCGGCGAAGTACTGGTTGCTCAGCGCGGCGGGTCCGCCGACGAGAGCGACGTTCTCCGTGCGGTAGATGAACGCGACGTGGATGAGGTCGGTGCCGTTGTCGACGCCCGAGGCATCCACGAAGGCGTAGGCGGTGCCGACGGGTGCGGCGGCGTTCAGGCCGTTGACAAGGTCGGCGATCGCGCTGTCGGGGCCGAAGCCATCGTTCTCCACCTCGGTGAGGCCCATGACGTCGGGCGCGAGGCTGGTGATGCCTGCGACGATCTTGGCGCGCTGGCGCTGGTATTCGGCGAAGGTGTCGGCGCCGCGGGCGGTGGGGAAGCCGCCGCCGTGGCCGTCGCCGTTGAAGAAGTTCAGGACGTTGCCGATGGCGACGCGCAACGAGCCGCCGATGACGGGCACGTCGGTGCGCGGGTTGGCGTCGGTGAACGCGATCGGGTCGGTCGGCTCGATGATGTAGCTGCCGAATTTCTCGTCGAGGATGCCGCTGACGCCCGTGGCCGTGCTGCCGGCGCGGCGGGTGAGGCCGCGGCTGTCGCTGTCGGCGAGGTAGGGCGTCGGGTCGGGATACGTCGCGCTGGTGGCGTCGTCGACGAGGATCTGGTTGAGGGAGTTCGAGAGCTCCTGCAGGATGGCGGGCGCGCCGGGCGCCACGATGTTGGTCGGCGTGGACAGGCGGCCGTTGCTGAGGATGAATTCACCGAAGTGGCCGAGGTCGAAGTTGTCGGTGACGGTCAGAGTCTGCGGCAGCGTGACGCGCATGCCCTCGTAGCGCTCGGCGTCGCTCGGCGCCGTGAAGGGCAGCGCGACCGCGACGGGGGCGGGCAGCGCGGCCGTGCCGAGATGGGTGACGAGGAGCACGCTGGTGAGTTCCGTCTGCGTGGCCGGAGCGGTGCCGAACTCGGCGACCGTGCCCGTGACCTTGACGACATCACCGACGCTGACGGGGAAGCTCGTGTTGAAAACAAACATGCCCTCGGAGGTAGCCGGGTCGCTGTCGTAATCCGCCTCGGCCGCCTGCACGTAGAAACCACCGAGCCCGCCCGGAGCCTGGAAGCTGGCGGTGACGATGCCCACGATGGTCTGCTGCTGGCCGACGTAGGCGCTCGTCGTGCCACTGCCTTGGATCGTGTGGATCGGGAGCGGATTGGCGGTGAAGGTGTTGAAGGTGCCCGTGTAGTCGGCGTCGGGGTGCTTGGCGCCGGTGGCGGCGTCGGTCACCTGCGCGGCGAAGACTTTGAGCGTGACGGTCTCGCCCTCGGCAAACGGAGCCGCGGGCGTCAGCGTGAAGCTCGTCGGGCCGCCGGTGACGGTGGCGGCATGCGGGCCGCTCGCCGCGCCGGTGAGGGCGAACCAGTCGCCGCTGACTGTGACGGGCAGGTTGAAATTGATGACGACGTTCGTGGCGGGGGAGACGTTCACCGCGCTGCTGGCGGGCGTCGTGGAGATCACGGCGGGCTGGGCGCCGCCGACCCCGACCGGCGTGGTGAAGGTCAGTTCGTCGATGGCGAGGCCGTCGTCGCTGCCCGTGTCGTCCACGTCGGTCCAGCGCAGCACGAGCGTCTGGCCGGGCGCCCAGGCGAGGCCGGTGATGGTGGCGCTGATGAGACTGCTGTTGGCGAGAGCGTTGCCGTCGAGCGCGCCCCCGGTGGGGGTGGTCAGCAGGCCGGTGAAGTCGAGCGTCGGGGCGGCCGTGAATGTGCCGGAGCTGATGCTCGCGCCGCCCACCGAGTAGGAGAACGTCAGCTTGTTGGGCGTGGCCGCGCCGCCGTGCCGCCATTGCTCGCCGGTGTAAGTGAGAGTGAACTGGCTGATGATCGCGCCGGTGTCGTTGGTGAGGACCATCCCGAAGCGGCTGGCCATGCTGCCGCTGCCGAGCGAACCCAGCGCGCGGTCGCTCGCGCTAGCCGCACCGAACGAGTAGGCGCCGCCGGTCGTGCTGCTGCCGGTGCCGACGAAGAACAGCGCGTTGGCGCCCGAGCCGGTGTTCTTGGCGAGGCTCCAGCCGCCGAGCCCGGCGGCGCTGATCGGCGCCGCGTCGAGCGCGATCGGGCCGGGGCCGCTCAACGTGAACGTGCCGCTGGCGGGCAGCGTGTTGAAGTTCTGGGTGTAGTTGCCGCCGGTGTAGGAGATCTGCGCCAATGCCATCGCCGGCACCATCAGCGCGCAAAACAGGAACCCGGCCAGACGCTGCAGGAAGGATCGGAAGGCCATGGCGGGATTTATGACGCGGCCCCGGGCATTGTCGAGAGCCGCTCTGTAACGAGCAGGCAACAAGCGCCCCAAAGATACCCCAAAGAAAAACCCGGCCGAAAGGCCGGGGGTACCGGATGGCGCGCGGCCTGGCGGCCGGCGGGATTTTCCACCAACGGCGCGCTTGCCACGCGTGCACGCACGCGCTTCGCTGCTCCGCAACGGGCCATTTTGCCAAAATCACACCGCTAAAACTTACCACCTAACCTAAACCATTTCGCGTAGCTTCGGCTGCTGTCCTCAACGAAACCTTGGAAATTTCGAAAACGAGACGGCGCTCGACGCATGCCCCGACTGGGGGCGTGCCGAAAGCGCTCTCGTGTAGGCTCTCCAAGGTGCCTGTTGAGGGGCGTGAGTAGACACGTCCCTTTCGCGTTTTTAAGCGCAGGCATCCCACAGAGAGTTTCACACGTAGAGCAAAAGCCATCCCGCACAGGGGCTGAACGTCGCGCGAGCGTTCATCCCGTGGCCTGGCCCTTCGATAACATTATACAGCTTTGGCTGTCTGCGCTGCTGCGGTGCCCTCTTGGGGAGGATGCACCATGAGCGAGACCGGCCAAGGTAGTCAGCTCTTCATCGTCGATAACAGCGACGCCGATTGGAAAGTCCGTTCCTATCTCTCGGAATGGTGCTCGCTCTCCAGCGCCATCGACATTGCCACCGGCTATTTTGAGATCGGCGCGCTGCTGGCCCTTGATGGCAAGTGGCAGGAAGTGGATCACATCCGCATCCTCATGGGCGATGAGGTGTCCATGCGGACCAAGCAGGCCTTTGTTGAGGGACTGGCCAAGATCGTCGCTCAACTCAACGACAGCTTGGAATCGGAGAAGGGCAAAAACGATTTTCTGGCCGGTGTCCCGGCCATCGTTGAGGCCATCTGCTCGAAGCGGATTGAATGCAAAGTCTATCGCAAGGACAAGTTCCACGCCAAAGCCTACCTCACCTATGGCCGGGCCAAGGTCGTCGGCTCATTCGCCCTCGTTGGTTCGTCCAATTTCACCTTTCCCGGGCTCGTTGATAACATCGAGCTGAACGTTCAGATTCGCGGCCCGGAAGTCGTCCTGTTGCAGCAGTGGTATGAACGCTACTGGGCGGAAGCCGAAGACGTCACGCCGGACATTCTGCGGACCCTGGAGCGGCATGTCCGGGATTACACGCCGTTCGAGGTTTATGCCAAGGCGCTCCACCAGTTGTTCACCCGCCATGAGCTGACGGCCAATGAATGGGAGAAAAAGCATTCGGAGCTACATCCGATTCTCGACCAATACCAGCGTGACGGTTACCGGGCGCTGATTGGCATTGCCCGGCAGCATGGCGGTGCACTGCTCTGCGACGGCGTCGGCTTGGGCAAGACCTTTGTCGGGCTGATGCTCATCGAGCGGCTCGTGATGTTTGAGAAGAAGCGCGTGGTTCTGTTTGTGCCCAAATCAGGGCGCGAGGCCGTTTGGGAGCGCAACATCCGCCGTTATCTCCCGCACCTGCTCAACGGCTTTCTTTCCTTCAAGGTTTTCAACCACACCGATCTGATGCGCGGGGTCAGCGCCGATGGCCGCGATTTTCCGGATGAATTTCGGCAGCTCAAAAACCAGGCCGACGTCATCATCGTGGACGAGGCGCACCACTTCCGAAATCGCGGCCTGCGACCTGAGTCAGGCGGCTCGCGCTACTGGAATCTCTATGACCTCTGCGAGGGAAAGCAGGTTTTCCTGCTCACCGCCACGCCGGTCAACAATCACCTCACCGATTTTCAGCATCTCATCGAATTGTTCTCCCGGGTGGATTGCCCGGCGGCCTTTGCCGGCGCCCCGTTGGGCATTCATTCGCTGCCTGGGCACTTTCGGGCGCTTGAAAAGGAACTCGCTACCATCGTCAGCGGGGCGGGCCTCGGCGATCTTTTCGACGCGAATCAGGTCGAGGCCGAACAGGTCCTCTTCAACGACCGCCTCTTCCGCGAGTTGGTGGTCCAGCGCAGCCGCGCCTTCGTCAAACAGAGCCAGTTGCAGCAGGGCGCCAAGGAGGCCCAGTTTCCTCACAAGGAGCCGCCCCGGGTCGCCGAGTATTCGGTGAAAAAAACCTACGGTCACCTCCTTGGCCGGGTGGAAGTCGCCTTCGCCAAGGAGAAGCCGCTCTTCGCCCTGGCGCCGTATTACCCGCTGGCCTACTTCAAGGGCGATCCTTCCACCATAGAAGGCTTTGAGGCCGGCCGGCAACGCGGCCTGGTTCGCCTCATCCGGGTGCAGTTCCTGAAGCGCTTCGAGAGTTCCATCACCGCCTTCGAGCAATCCTGCCAGAATCTGCTTCTGAAGCTGCTGGCCTTCGTGAAGGTTAACTCGGAGACCCCGGGTGAGCAGACCCGCTTCGAGAAATGGCAAACCCGCCACGCCGAGCTGCTTCAACACATTCGCGACCGCCGGCAGGAACTCAGCGCCGACGACGAAGCCGAGGAGAACGACGACGAACTGGCCGACGAGTTTGCCGATCACTTCATCCCGCTCGTGCGCGACAACTACAAGCTGGATGAAATCTTCGCCGATACCTACGGCGACCTCGACACCCTCGTTCAGTTTTTGGAGGAGCTGAAGCAGTTCACCCCGGCGCAGGACGACAAACTCCACGCCCTGGTCAAATTGCTCAAGAGCGACCCGGAGTTGAAGGGACGCAAGGTCCTCATTTTCTCCGAGTTCATGTCCACCGCGCGCTACCTGAAGCGCGAGTTGATTAAGGCCGGCTTCGATGATGTGGACGAGGTGGACAGCGGCTCCAAGCGCGACCGCGCCGAGGTGCTCCAGCAATTTTCCCCCTACTACAACGGCATCACCTCCGGCGAACTGGCGGCCAAGGGGCTTAAGGAGACCCGCATCCTTGTCGCCACCGATGTGCTGGCCGAGGGCCTGAATCTTCAGGACGCCACCCGGCTCATCAATTACGACCTGCACTGGAATCCCGTTCGGCTCATGCAACGCATCGGCCGCGTGGACCGCCGCTTGAACCCCGAGATCGAGGCCGGGCTCGTCAAAGACCATCCCACGGAGAAGTCCCGTCGCGGTCGGGTTGTTTATTGGAATTTCCTGCCTCCCGATGAACTCGACGAGTTGCTCCGACTTTTCGGCAAGGTCGCGCTCAAGACGCTCCGCATCTCCAAGGTTTTCGGCATTGAGGGCCGCAAACTGCTGCGACCCGAGGACGACTTCGACGCGCTGAAGGATTTTCTCAGCACCTTCGAGGGCTCGACCACGCAAACCGAGCAGATGCAGTTGGAGCTGGAGCGGCTGCTGGCCGCCGATCCGGAACTGGCCGGGCGCCTCACCTCGCTGCCGGGGCGCATCTTCAGCGGCAAGGCCCACCCGCAGCCGGGCACGCAGGCGGTGTTCTTCTGCTACGCGCTGCCCGGCGAGAACCGCGACACACAGCAGTGGGACGAGGCTTCGGGCCGTTCGGCGTGGTATCTCTGGCTTATCGCCGACGGCCGCATCCTCGATCAACCCGAGGAAATTCACGGCTACATCCGCTGCGAGCCGCCTACGCCACGTCAGTGCGTCATCGCCACCCCGACTCTCCGCGACATCCGCCTGAAGCTCGAGAAGCACATCACCCAAACCTACCTGAAAAAAGTGCAGGCTCCGGTCGGTGTGAAGCCGGTGCTCAAGTGCTGGATGGAACTCAACTAACCATGTCTCCCGCTAATATCGACCGCCTTCGGAGCATCAAGACCTTGTCACAGCTCGTGGCCTACCTGCGCGACGTGCTCGACTGGCCCATCGAGTCCGGCGATGCCGACGCGATCACCTTCGACTATCAGGCCTCTGAGCTGGGCCTCGACGAAAAAGCCGCCGTTCGGATTAAGGAGATCAAACAGCTTCGCCCCCTCGCCAGCGGCCAGCCGTGGGGCATTTTCTTCATCAATTTTGAGAAGAAGCGTCTGCCTGTAGTCGTCATGCGTCGCATTTTGCGCGAACTGTCTTTGCGCAAGCGCGAGTCCGCGAACAAGGCTGAGCGCCAAGCGTGGCAGACCGAGGATCTGCTCTTCATTTCCGCTTATGGTGAAGATTCCGACAGGGCGCTCACCTTCGCCCACTTTGTCGAGAATCCAGGCCTGAATCTCTCCGAGCTGCGTGTGCTCGGCTGGGATGACGACGATACGCCACTCAAACTCGACTACGTCGTCCGCGTCCTCGGCGAAAAACTTCGCTGGCAGGACACCTTCGCCAAGAATCCGAGATTGTGGCGCACCCAGTGGTCCGAGGCCTTCCGCATACGCCACGGTCACGTCATCCGGACCTCGGCGGAGCTGGCCATCGCCCTCGCCGTGCTCGCCCGCCGCATCCGCGCCCGCGTTTCCAAGATCTTGGAAATGGAGGCCGGCACCGGAGAGATTCGCACGCTCCAGCGCGCCTTTCGCATCGGCCTGATCCACGACCTCGACGACGCGGCTTTCGCCGACATGTTTGCGCAGACGATCACTTACGGGCTGTTCTCGCTCGCGTGTCGCCGCACACATCCCGGTGCGGGCACGGCGTTCGTGAAGGACGATCTCTCCCATTACTTTACCAGCCCGTTCCTGAAGGAGATGCTCGGCATCTTCCTCGGTATCAAAAGCCGTAAGGGAAAGATAGACTTCGACGAACTCGGCATCAGTGACGTGACAGACCTGCTCACCAGCCCGGACACGCACATGGAGGCGGTCCTGATCGAATTTGGCAACAAGACCCGCGGCGAAGACCCGGTCGTTCACTTCTACGAGGACTTCCTCAGCGCCTACAACAAACAGCTCAAGGTGCAGCGCGGCGTCTTCTACACGCCGCAGCCCGTCGTCTCCTACATTGTCCGCAGCGTCCACGAGCTCCTGCAAACCGAATTCGGTCTCGCTGACGGTCTTGCCGACACCACCACCTGGGGTGAAATGGTGAAAAAGCACCCGGGCTTGAATCTCCCGCCGCTTACCGACGAGCCCGGTGAGAAGCGCACCGTCAAGCCCGACGAGCCCTTCGTCCAAATCCTCGACCCCGCCACCGGAACCGCGACGTTCATCGTGGAGGTGATCGACGTCGTCCATCGGCACCTCGAAGCGAAGTGGAAACAGCAGCGCCTCACCGAACCCCAGCAGCGCGCCGCGTGGAACGCCTACGTGCCGCAGCACCTGCTGCCTCGTCTGCACGCATTCGAACTGATGATGGCGCCATACGCCATCGCGCACATGAAGGTCGGGTTGAAGTTAGCCGAGACCGGCTATCAATTCGCGGCTGACGAGCGCGCCCGCATCTATCTCACCAACGCCCTCGAACCAAAGGTCAGCCAGCTCCCGCAACTCGGGTTCGACGCGCTTGCTCGCGAGGCAGCCGAGGTGAACGAGATCAAATGGTATAAGCGATTCACGGTGGTCATCGGTAACCCACCGTATTCCGCACTCTCGGCAAACCTGTCGCCCGAAAATCGCAAGCTTGTCGATCGTTACCGTTCGGTGAACGGCATACCGATCAGGGAGCGAAGCATGTTACAGTTTGAAAAGAACATTCAAGACGACTACATCAAATTTTTCGTCAAGGCGCAGAAGCTACTCGAATCCGGAGGAGCCGGGCTATTGGGGTTTGTTACAAATCACTCGTATTTAGACGGGCCTACTTTGCGGGGGATGCGCGCCAGCTTGATGGCAACCTTTCCGCTGCTCGATCTCGTCGACCTGCATGGCAATTCAAACAAGAAGGAAAGCCTGCATCGCATCGACGAAAACGTGTTCGATATTCAGCAAGGCGTAGCGGTCGCATTGTTGCGTCGTCATTGGTCGCGAGCCGGCTTGTGCCGAGTTGGGCATCTATTTGGAACCCGAATGGAGAAATACGACTTCCTGTCCACGAGCACGCTTCGAAATACATCACAGAAAACCTGTGAACCAAAGCCGGACGTCTATCATTTCATCGCTTTTGAGTCAGGTCTGTCCGCGGAGTATCTCCAGTTCTCGCCATTGGGAAAACTTTTACTCAAGAACTCGATGGGCACAAAGACTGGTTTCAACGAGCTGTTGATCGACTATTCGCGTGACGCACTAATTCAAAAAATAGGTAGATTCGCTGGTCGAGGTTCATCCGCTTCGGAGCTCAAAGCAGAGTTCGGCGCAAAGGCAGGCCATGCAGCCTTAGTCCTTAGCCGCAGACACGATCTTTGCAGCGGCGATTGGGAAAGTTACGTGAAACCTTTTCAGCTATTCCCGTTCGACTACCGATGGGCCTTCCTAAGGAAAGAGTTTTTACAGGGCCACCGTTTTGGCGTTATGGAGAATCTATCGCCAAAGCATCCTGGACTCGTGGCGATGCGACAAACGAAGGAGCGATACGGGGTATTTGTCGCCGCTGGATTCTGCGGACACAAACTTCTCGGTTCATATGATTCAAACAATGTATTCCCGGTTTTTGATCTTTCGATGGAGGGAATGACTTTTCTCGACAAGCGGTTGCTGCATACGAAGTGGCTGAGCGTGTTGTTCGAATCGAAGCTTCCTGACGAGGCAGAAATATTGAGCTACTTCTATTCGGTGTTAAACAGTCCCGGCTACCGGAGCCGCTACGCAGAGTTTCTGAAGATCGATTTCCCGCGTCTGCCGTTGACGGGGAACCGCGAGCTGTTCCACGCGCTGGCCCGGCTCGGCGGCGAACTCATCGCCCTGCACCTGCTGGAATCGCCCCGCCTTGACCAGCCCATCACCGTGTTCATCCCTGCCCGCCATAGCCTTGGCGGCGGCGGGGGCGGTCGGAACCCCGAGGTCGAAAAAGTCTCGTGGTCGCGCGACACCGTGTGGGTGGACAAGGCGCAGACCACCGGCTTCCAGGGCGTGCGCGAGGACGTGTGGAACTTCCACATCGGCGGCTACCAGGTCTGCGAGAAATGGCTCAAGGATCGTAAAGGCCGCACGCTCACGAAGGTCGACATCGCCCACTACCACAAAATCGTCGTCGCCCTATCCGAGACCATCCGCCTCATGGCCGAGATCGACAAGGTCATCGAAAAGCACGGCGGCTGGCCCGGTGCCTTCGCCACTGCATCCACGAGCACTCCAACCCCGGGCACACTGCCCGCCAAAGCCCCCAAGCCCGACCTCGGCCTCCGCACCGAGGACGAATTACCGCTCAGTTAATAGGCATCTCGCAATACATGAGCGCCCTGTATTTTAGTGACGCCTTTGGCGTTTCCGAGTCCGCACTCGAGAAGCACGGTGCGTTCAATGTATCATTGGTGGTGGATCTACCCCTTTTTATCGACCCATTCCTTCTCTTTAATAGCCAAAAGGCCGAATACCAATCGCTCCACGCCCAGATTATCGACTACCTGACTTATCTTCGTGATTTGGCCGTAGCCGGTGAGATGTCGCAGGCAGGGCTACGGAATCTTTTCTGTTTTTCCGAGGTAAAGCAAACTTGGTTGGGTTTTTCACATTCCGACAATAGCGGCCGCGGTCTGGGGATGAAGTTCGCCCATGCGCTCGCGGACAACCTCCACTCGTTGTTCAGCAGTTTTGGGAGCGAAAAGATTACGAAAAGCAGCCATCTGGAAAAGCTGTGCCTGATTCGTGAGGGCGTAGGCAGGGATATGATTTCTGATTTCACCACCAATCTCATCCTCGGCTACTTGTGCGAATACACCCAGGCATTTGCACTGAAACATCTGGCGCCCGAAATGCGGGCTGAGTTTGCGGTGAACCGCGCTCGGTTCCATCGAAACACCGGCACATGGGCGGCCGAAAGATTTACTCTGCCAAAATTTGCCGATGATTTTGTGATCCTCACTCCGAAAGACATCCTCACGAAAGATGACACATGGATTAACAAGAAGGACTTTATTCGCGAGTATCACGAAATCCCGCGGGCCATCGGCGATGCCGAGTTACGCGATCGAGTGGATGGCTATTTTAGACGAATGTTGCCGAAGAACCCGAAGCAGAAGGATCACGCCAGCGCCATGAGGCTTACGGCGATCGAGTTCCCAATTCTCTACGATTACTTCATCCGCTATAAGGAAAATCACGGGCACGAAGCGGAGCAGCTTAGCTTGGAGAAGGTGGATGCATCTCATTTGGTGTATGTCAGACAATTCGGCGAATTGATCGCCCTGCTCAAAGCACAGACAAGCTTTTACAGCGAACCGCTTACTTCCAAGGATGCTGCTCGTGAGAAAGTGGCGTTTCTCAAAGATGTCATCGAGAACAAGGGCGGCTTTCGACTGTTCTACCACCATGGCGTGCCGATCAAGAAAGAGGAGGACCTGCAGATCCTCTATCGGCTGGTCTGGCACAAGACACGGTATGATGTGAGTCGTGAAGTGAATGACGGACGAGGCCCCGCAGATTTCAAGATTTCGTATGGCGCAGCAGATAAGACTATCGTTGAAATGAAACTGGCCTCGAACACCGGATTGAGGCGTCAGTTGGAAAATCAAGCTGAGATATACCAGAAGGCGAGTGATGCTAAATCTGCCCTGAAGGTCATCATCTACTTTACCCCGGAGGAGCGAGCCCGGGCGGTAGGAATCCTTCGTGAACTTAAAATCGAGCAGTCGCCCGACATCGTCCTGATAGACGCACGCAATGACAACAAGCCGTCGGGTTCAAAAGCATAGTTGTGGAAGCGGCAGTCAGACCTATCCCGAGTTCACAGGCATGTTCGGGACTTTACCGCTCGTCCCCGAGCCCGCGATAGCCGTCGCGCTCGCCGCTTACCGGGCAACCAGGTGAGTTCAGGCACGGGCCGGTTTGTAACGTATTGTGTTACAAACGGGGTGTAGCCTCCGCCGTTAATCCCGTGTTTCCGGGCCGGGAAACCGAGGCTTGCGGGAGCGGGGTTTCAGGGTATTTTGCCGGCATGACCCGTGAAGAACTTCTCCAACGCATCTGGATCGACCCCGCCCGTTGCGGGGGCAAGCCGTGCGTCCGCGGTCATCGCATCTGGGTCTCCCTGATCCTCGACTTGCTGGCCGCCGGCGAATCGGTGGAGCAAATCCTCCAAGACCATCCGGGCCTCGTGCGCGAGGATATCCAGGCCTGCATCGCCTACGGCTCCGAGATGACGCGCGAACGTTACGTCGACATTCCGCTCGAGGCGAAGGCGTGAAGCTGAAGCTGGACGAAAACCTGGGCGAACGCGGGCGCCGGTTGCTGGAAGCGGCGGGTCACGAAGTTTGCACCGTGCCGAGGCAAGGGCTGGCGTCAGCCACGGACCGTGAACTGCTGGCGCGATGCGTGGCCGAGGCGCGGGCTTTGGTGACCCTTGATCTGGATTTCGCCAACCCGCTGGTCTTCCCTCCCTCCGCGCATCGCGGGGTCGCCGTGCTGCGGCTGCCGCGCAAGCCGTCCGCCGCCGACCTCGATTCCGCAGTGACAACCTTGATCGGAGCCATGCGCCAGCGTTCGTTCGATCAACAGCTCTGGATCGTGGAAATCGGCCGCGTTCGCGAGTATTCGCGCGAGCGGTAGCGGAGCCCGCTCCCGTTTGTAATCCATTAGATTACAACTGCTCCGGCCCACCCGGGGCTTGCGAGGGGCTTGGCAAGCGCGGCTTGCGTTGCACCTCGCGGCTCGCTCACTCGTCCTTGCATGGCCCCGCCGCGCCGCAAGAACCTCTTCCGCCTCGCTCCGCCCCCGCCGATGACGATCTACGTGCGGCGCGGCTTCCTGCGCCTGCTCACGGACGAGTTCGCGGCGCTGAAGGTGAAGCGCGCCGCGCTCGTCGAGGACAAGGTCGAGGCGCACAGCCAGGGCGACCTGCGCGAAAACTTCGGCTTCAAGGCCGCCAAGGACGCGATCCGCGCCGTCGACCGCAAGATGGACGACCTCGACCGCTTCTACCGCCGCAACACGTTCACCGAGGTCGATCCCGCCGCGTGGCTCACCAAGCCCACGGACTTCGTGCAACTCGGGCACATCATCCGGATCGAGAAGGAGGACGGGGACACGAAACGGAAGCACCGTTTCACGTTTCTGGTCGCCACCTACGGCGAGACGGCGACCGACCCGGAGAGCGACATCGAGTGCCTGCCGCACAACTCCCCGCTCGCCGCCGCCCTGCTCGGGCTCACGGTGGGCCAGCCGACGCCCGTGCCGCTGCCCGCCGGCCCGGCGGTCCTCACCGTGCTCTCGATCCGCAACCCGACCCAAGCCGAACTCGACCGCCTGCTCGCAGCCATCAAGCCGCCGGAAATTGAGGACGAGGAATAATGCGCGGCTTTTTTGCCGGAAGATTTAACCACAAATGCTCCGCCTAACGGCTACGCTTGGAATTCCCCTCCGCCTAATCGGCTCCGGTTTGGGTTCCGGGGAGCGGCTAATCGCCGCATGGATATGTGTCTGATTTCTCCGTCGGCGATCAGCCGACCCCGAAGCTTCCTGGCGTAGCCGATTAGGCGGAGCAGCACCAAGTAGCATCGCCGTTAGGCGATGCATTAGCGGTTAGCACAGGATTGGTTGCCCTTACGCCTTCGGCGTCTCGGCATACGCCTCCATCCCCACGCACGAGCACACGAGGTTGCGGTCGCCGTAGACGTTGTCGACGCGGCCGGTGGCGGGCCAGAACTTCGCGGCGCGCGTCCACTGGTCGGGGAACGCGGCGCGCTCGCGTGTGTAGGCGTGGGGCCACGCGGTGGCGCCGATGACCGCGGCGGTGTGCGGGGCGTGCTTGAGCGGGTTGTCGAGCTTGTCGCTCGTGCCGCTGGCGACGGCCGCCATCTCGCCGTGGATGGAGACGAGCGTGTCGCAGAAGCGGTCGAGCTCGGTCTTCGTCTCGCTCTCGGTCGGCTCGATCATGAGCGTGCCGGGGACGGGGAACGACATCGTGGGCGCGTGGTAGCCGTAATCCATCAGGCGCTTCGCGACGTCCTCGACCTCGAGGCCGTGCTTCTTCCACGGGCGGAACTCGAGGATGCACTCGTGCGCAACGAGGCCCGAGGCGCCCTTGTAGAGCACGGGGAAAAGCGCATCGAGGCGCTTGGCCACGTAGTTGGCGTTGAGCAGGGCGAACTTCGTCGCGCGCGTCAGGCCGTCGGGGCCCATCATGCGGATATACATCCAGGTGATGACGAGAATGCTCGCGCTGCCGTTGGGCGCGGCGCTCACCGCGCCGCCGGCGCGGGGCTGGGCGCTGGAGAAGACGTGACCGGGGAGGAACGGCACGAGGTGCTTCGCGACACCGATCGGGCCGACGCCCGGGCCGCCGCCGCCGTGCGGGATGCAGAATGTCTTGTGGAGGTTGAGGTGGCAGACGTCGGCGCCGATGAAACCGGGCGAGGTCAGGCCGACCTGCGCGTTCATGTTGGCGCCATCCATGTAGACCTGGCCGCCGTGGTCGTGGATGACCTTGCAGATATCCTTGATCGCGGTCTCGAACACACCGTGGGTCGACGGGTAGGTGACCATGAGCGCGGCGAGGTTGGCAGCGTGCTCGGCGGCCTTGGCCTTGAGGTCGGCGACGTCGATGTTGCCGTTGGCGTCGCAGGCGACGGGCACGACCTTGAAGCCGCACATGGCGGCGCTGGCGGGATTGGTGCCGTGCGCGCTGGTCGGGATGAGGCAGATGTGGCGGTGGCCCTCGCCGCGCGACTCGTGGTAGCCGCGGATGGCGAGCAGGCCGGCGTATTCGCCCTGCGAGCCGGCGTTGGGCTGGAGCGACACGGCGGCGAAGCCGGTGATCTCGCTGAGCCACTTCTCGAGATCCTTGAAGAGCTTTGCGTAACCCTTCGTCTGGTCGGCCGGCGCGAACGGATGCAGTGCGCCGAACTCCGGCCACGACACCGGGAACATCTGGCTCGTGGCGTTGAGCTTCATCGTGCACGAGCCGAGGGAGATCATCGAGTGGGCGAGCGACAGGTCCTTCGCCTCGAGCCGCTTGATGTAGCGGAGCATCTCGTGCTCGGTGTGGTAGCGGTTGAACACCTTGGCGGTGAGGAAACTCGAGCTGCGCTCGAATTGAGGCGAGAGGCTGGAGGCGAGAGGCGAGAGATCGGAGGACAGATCGACGGTCGCGCCGAAGAGGGTGGCGAGCGTCTGCACCTCGGCGAGCGTCGTGGTCTCGTCGAGCGAGAGGCCGACGGTGGAGGCGTCGACGACGCGGAGGTTGAACTTCTTGGCGGCCGCAGCGGCGTGGATCTTGGCGGCGTCGATGCCGGAGACGGTGAGCGTGTCGAACACCGGCTCGGCGTTGATCTTGGCGCCGGCGGCCTGGAGGGCGCGGGCCAGCAGGCCGGTGAGCAGGCGCGTGCGCTGGGCGATGCGCTTCAGGCCCTCGGGGCCGTGGTAAACGGCGTACATCGAGGCCATGACAGCGAGGAGGACCTGCGCGGTGCAGATGTTGGACGTGGCCTTGTCGCGACGGATGTGCTGCTCGCGCGTGCCGAGGGCGAGGCGGAGGGCCGGGTTGCCCTGCGCGTCCTTCGAGACGCCGATGAGGCGGCCGGGCATCTGGCGCTTGAATTCGTCCTTGGTGGCGAGGAAGCCGGCGTGCGGGCCGCCGAAGCCCATCGGCACGCCGAAGCGTTGCGCGGAGCCGACGGCGACGTCGGCGCCGAACTCGCCCGGGGCGCGCAGCAGCGTGAGCGCGAGCAGGTCGGTGGCGACGACGCAGAGCGCGCCGGCGGCGTGGGCTTGCGCGAAGAACGCCGTGAAGTCGTGGATGCTGCCGGTCGTGTCCGGGTATTGCACGAGCACGCCGAAGACGTTGCCGGCGGCGAAGTCGAAGGTGCGGTGGTCGCCTGTGACGACGGAGATGTTGAGCGGCTTGGCGCGGGTGCGGACGATGTCGATGGTCTGCGGGTGGCACTTGTCCGAGACGAAGAAGACGGAGGCGGCGGCGCTCTCGCCGAGCTTCACGCGGTGGGCGAGCATCATGGCCTCGGCGGCGGCGGTGCCCTCGTCGAGCATGGAGGCGTTGGCGATCTGCAGGCCGGTGAGGTCGGTGATGACGGTCTGGAAATTCAGCAGCGCTTCGAGGCGGCCCTGCGAGATCTCGGCCTGGTAGGGCGTGTAGGCGGTGTACCAGCCGGGGTTTTCCAGGATGTTGCGCTGGATGACGGGCGGCGTGGCGGTGCCGGAGTAGCCCAGGCCGATGAAGGAGCGGAACACCTTGTTCTTCGACGCGATGGCGCGCAGCTCGGCCAGCGCTGCGGACTCGCCGGCGGCGGCGGGCAGGCGCAGCGGGCGCTTCAGGCGGATCTTGGCCGGCACGGCGGCGTCGGCGAGAGCGTCGACCGAGTCGAAACCGACGGTCCGGAGCATTTCGGCGACATCGGCGGCGGCGGAGCCGGTGTGGCGGCGTTCAAAGGTGTCGAGCGGGGCGAGGAGATCGCGTTGCGAAGCCATGGAGCAACGTAGGGTGCGGGCCGAGCGGCGCGCAACTGAGTTTTGCGCGGACGTCCGAGCAATTAAGCGCCGCTACGGGGCGTGAAAGCGGTGCTGCTGCCGCCGAGTCCGCGCGGGCTCGGCGGCGCCGGGCTTGCGCGCGGGGCGGCGGATGTTATCACTGCGCGCCATGACTCTTCCGGCTATTGGCTTCCGTCGCTGGCTCGTGCTCATTTCGCTGGCCCTCGGTTGGGCCGGGTCGCTTCCGGCGCAAAGCGTCCTGTGCGTGGAACACAAGGGCAAGGTTTACGCGGTCCACAAGGTGCACCGCGATTGGGTGACGATCATGGTGGACAACAAGCCGGTGGAAATCGTCGCCAAGCGCTGCGGACTCCAGTCCGTCGAGGAATTCATGCCCGTCTTCATCTCCGTGAACAATATCGAGGTGAAGACCAGCTACCTGACCACGAACACTGGCGGCGAGCTCAACAACGATTTCCATTTCCGCGCCAAGTTCACCTCGCCCTATGTGCTGCGGGACGTGTTCCTCGTGCTGGAACTGGAGTCCGAGCTGGCCGGCAGGCGCATCTTCTACCAGGAGGTCGGCGAACTGTCGCCGGATGACACGCGGCCGGTGTGGGTGCGCGTGCCGATGCGGGAAAAGTTCGGCGAGGGGAAATACCAGTTGCACCTCTTCGCGGGCGGCCGGGAGGTGTTCCATTCCCAGCAGCCGTGGCAATTCCGCGAGGCCCAGCTCGACAAGATGGTCTTCAAGCGCATCGCCGGCGTGCAGCAGGCCGGGCCGGAACCTTTCGTAGGCCCCGTCCCCGAATATCCCGCCGCCCTGCGCAAGTCCGGCGTCAAAGGTGAAGCAGTGGTGCAGGTGCGTGTTTCATCGCGCGGCGTGGTGCTGGACCCCGCGGTCATGAGCGCCACCGATCCGGCGTTCGGCGAGGCCGCGCTCGCCGCCGTGCGCTTGTGGCGGTTCCTGCCGCAGGTGAAGGAGGGGCGCGCCGTCGAGACCAAGGTCAACATGCCCTTCACCTTCGAGTCACCCAAGACGGACGGAAAGAAAGGCTGAACCGCGTGCCGTCCGTGCCGGATTTTTCCACCAAGCCGGGCCGCGCCGCCTATATCGACCGGCGGCTGGCTGAACTCTATCCGGAGACACCCATCCCGCTCGACCACCGCGACGCCTACACGTTGCTCGTCGCCGTGTTGCTCTCCGCGCAGTGCACCGACAAGCGCGTCAACCTCGTCACGCCGCACCTCTGGGCGCTGGCCGACACGCCGCAGGCGATGGCGCAGGTGCCGGTCGGGAAAATCCAGTCGATCATCCGCCCCTGCGGCCTGTCGCCGCAAAAGGCCCGGGCCATCAGCGGACTCTCACGCCTGTTGCTCGAGCGCCACGGCGGCGCGGTGCCACGGACGTTCGCCGAACTCGAGGCGCTGCCCGGCGTGGGCCACAAGACGGCATCGGTCGTCATGAGCCAGGCGTTCGGCGAGCCGGCGTTCCCGGTCGACACGCACATCCACCGGCTCGCGCAGCGCTGGAAGCTGACCACCGGACGCAACGTCGCGCAGACCGAGCGCGACCTGAAAGCGCTTTTCCCGCGTGAGCACTGGAACCAGCTGCACCTGCGCATGATTTACTACGGCCGCGAGCACTGCACCGCGCGCGGCTGCGACGGCACCGTCTGCGAGATCTGCCGCACGCTTTTCCCCGGGCGAAAACGGGCCGTCCGGACGAAGAAGTAATCCGAACGCACCTACGCCAAACCTGGTGGGAGGGGTTTTATGCCCCGACGGCGCAGTGGCCTGATTCACGTCGGGGCGTAAAGCCCCTCCCACATTGACGACGGAAAGGTGAACGAATCTCGGCGGAGCGCTCACTCACCGCCAGAGGCCACCTCGATCGGCAGGTAGAGCAGGAGCAAGGCGGTCTCCTCCTGGATGCAGACGGCCGTGGCCGGCATGACGAGGGTCAGTGCGTCGTAGGGCTCGGGCGCGCCGAACCAAGTCAGCGGCTCGGGCACGACGGGACTGAGGGCGCCGCGCAACGCGATCGCCAGCTCGCCGACCAGCGCGACCAGCACCTCGACGATGGCGAGCGCGATGAGATCGAAGGGTTCGGGGATTTTCTGGATTTCGGTGGCGATGAACTTGCCCGCGATGCCCAGCTCCATCACGCGCGGCGTGGTGGGAAACGGAACTTCAAGCACGCTGGTGTTCAGCGTGGCCAGCGGGAGGGCGGAGGCCTGGATCGCGTCCCAGACGAGGGGGCGCGCGCGACCGGCGAGGCGCACCGTGAGCTTCGCGGCGTGCGCCTCGGTGGTGTTGCGCCCGGCGGCGAGACTGACAAGGCCGGGCCCGGTGCCGGTGGACAGCCCGGAGAAGCTGAGCCAGCCTGCGGCGTCCGGCGAGAGCGTCGCGGTCCACGAAACTTTTGTTCCGGCGTCGATGAAGGCTGAGGCTTCGCCGCCGTAGGCACTGAAGCGCAGTGGCAGATTGAGCGGTGGGGGCGGCCGGCGGCGGAGGTTAGAGGACATAGACGATCGGGGAGTGCTCGGAGCCGATGAAGCCGTGGAAGATCGCGCCGCGGGCGGCGGGGGCGGGGCAGATGAAGGCGTAGCTGGTGTTGGTGCTGCGTCCGGGCTGGAGCAGCTCGCCGTTGTGCGGGCAGAGCGCGAGGTTCATCGGCAGGTCGTGCCACTCGGAGGGGCGGCGGTTGAAATCCCCGGCGGCAAACCACGGGGCGCCGACATGGTAGATGCCGTCCAGGAGCCCGGGCGCGTCGTGGCCGCCGGGCAGGAGCGCGTGCACCGAGTAGAGGTCGAGGCTGGCGCCGTTGTAGGGCAGGCGCAGGCCGATGGCGGGCCGCCCGAATTCATGCGGGTTGGCGACGAAGAGGCGTTGCGCCGGGGCGCGCGTGCCGTCGGGCGAGACGGGGGCGAAGGTGGTGGCGACGGCGAGGTTGACGCCGCGGCCGTCGGCATCGCTGCCGACCCAGAAGATCAGCACATACAGCGGTTGCCGCCGGTCGCCGAGGCACCAGAGCAGATAGCGGCCGGCGACCTCGGCGTCGTCATGCGGGCCGTCCAGCCACGGGGGCGGCGCGGCCGGGATCGCTTCATCGGGTGGCGGGCAACATTCCTGCAGGCAGACGACTTCGGCTCCGGCGAGGAAGAGGTTGCGCACGCCGGTTTCCCATTTGCTGCGGGCGGAGGGAACCGCGCCCTGCATGTTCCAGGTGACGACGTTCATGGCTCGGGCAACGCAAAGTCCGACTCCGGCCGCGGCAAGGGAGAGCGCCGCGGCCGGAGCGAGCGATGGTGGAGGGTCAGGCCGGTGCGGCGGAGCCCGGCTTACGGCTTGCGGCCGAGGTAGGCGGCGATGGTCTGCTGCGCGCGGCCTTGCTCGCCGGTCGCGATGATCGGATCGCCCGGTTCGTGGACGATGCGCGCCTCTTGGTCGGGCTGCAGGTCGTCGTAGAGCTGCATGGCGACGAAGTTGTCGGGATCGGCGATCTTGGTCGCGACCAGCGGCAGGATCTCCGGTCCCATCGCGAGCAGTTTCTCGAAGGCGTAGCCGGCGGCGCAATCGCGCGTGTCCGAGCTTTCTGCGGTCGGTCCGGTGAACCAGGTCGCCTTCCACGCGGCGAAGAGCGACTCGAAGGTCTCGTTCACCGGCGCAGGCACTTTGTCCGTCAGTTTTTGCAGGGCGGCGAGGTGTTCCTGGGGGATCACGGCGGGGGCGGCGGTCAGAGGTGAGGGGGCGAAGGTTCCGGGGGCGGGGACGGCGGCGACAACTTCGGGCCGGTAGTAGGTGAACACCGCACCATACGACGAACCGGTCATTTCGTCCAGTTCGTGGAGGACGCGCAGGTCGGAGCCGCATTTGGATTCCCAATGGAAGCCGTGTTGCGCGGTCGTGCGGCAGGCGTGGGTGTATCGTCCCAATCGCCGCCAGAGGGCGACGGTTCCCTGGTCGTCGTCCCGTTCCAGATGGAAGATGGCGTAGAAGAAATCCCAGCGGTGGAGGTCCTGCAGCGGGTTGATCCAGCGGTTGGTGATGCCGACGGACCAGGCGATGCAGTTGTAGCGCGGGAGGGTGCCGAGGGGAGTGGCTTCACCGGTGACGCGCGGCTGGTTGTCGACGTCCATCGGGGGGAAGTAGCCGAGAAAACGTTGCTTCTCGGGATCGGTCATGTTGCGAGGCATGTTGGGCGGGGGTTGAGGTTGCGGGGGTGGAGGGAAAGGGGAGCCGGCGGTGATCCAGACGCGGTGGGAGCCGACGGAGCGGTGTGGGTGGCGCCGGAAGTTCATGTCACGGTTCCGGGTCTGGTTGCCGGGGCGGCGGTCAGGTCACGTAGCCGACCGGCAGGTGGTCGGAGACGATGAAACTGCCGAGGACCGTGCCGTTGAACGGTCCGCCGCTGCTGAAGGCGTAGTCGAGGTTGGTGCCGCTGCCGGGGTGGGTGACGGCGGCGTTGTTCGGGCAGGGATTCGCGCCGGCGGGGACGAGCCCGGCCCACGTGGCGGGGTTGCGGTTGAAATCTCCCGCGACGAAGAACGGGTTGCCGGTGGCCACGATGGCGCCGACCAGTCCGGGGGCGTCGGCGCCGCCAGGGGAGACGGCGTGGACGGTGTAGATGACGACAGTGCCGCCGCCGGCGGGGAAGCGCAGGCCGAGTGCGGGGCGCGAGCCGCCGCCCGCGGGATTGGCGAGGAGGACGGAGTTGATCGCGGCGACGGACGTGGGGAGATAGGCCACGGCCAGGTTCACGCGGTGGCCTACGGGATCGGTCTCGGCCCAGAGGACGTTGACGTAGGCCGGGCGGCTCCGCGTGCCGTAGTTGATCTGCGCGAAGCGGGTGTTGACCGCACCGGGCCCCGCGAGCCACGCCGGGGCGGCGAGATTGACCGCCCGCGGCGGGAGGAGGCCGCACTCCTGCAGGCAGAGAATCTCGGCGCCGGCGCTGAAGAGCCGCGGGATGTCGGTCACCCACTTGCTCTCGCGAAAGCCGGTGGCGCCTTGCATGTTCCAAGTGACGATGTTCATGGGTGGGAGGGATTGGGGTTGGACGGGTTGATGACGGGAGGAGGAGTGATGGGATCGCGCACGTGGTGGTGCTCGACCTCGCCGGACTGGGCGCCGACCCAGAACTCGCAGCGGCAATGATGCCGGCGGAACTTGTAGACCGGCTCCATCGTGCCGACCCGGCGCGGCCACTCGAGGCGGACCGAGTGCCACGGGAGCTGCCGGTAGCGGGCGCAGAGCAACTCGAGCTCGAGCTTGATCACTTCGCCGAGACCCTGGCCGGTCTCGAGGAAGAACTGCTCCCAGAAGCGGAGGTTCTGGCGGAGGAGGTGGCGCTCGATGCGCTCCTCGGCCTGCTCCGGGGTCAGCCGCAGATCGCGGCGGGCCATGATGGGCATGAAATTGAATTCGCCGGACCGGCGCGGCGCGCGTTCGAGGATGACCGGCGTGAAGGCGTTGTGCCGGCAGCCGAGCAAGGCGACGAAGTCCGGCGTGACACTGTAGACGAAGTCGACGTGCGTGAGCTCGGCGAGCAGGGCCGTGGTCCTGTTCGGGGCCGGCCGGGCCACCCAGAACAGGAGGAAGTTGAACGGCACGCATTGGTCGGCGGCATCCCAGATGTCGAAGAGGGAGCTGGACGACCGGTGGTGCGGGTGGCCGCGCGGATCGGGCAGATGGGAGGCGGTGGCCATGGTATTTTTTTCAGGCCCAGTAAGCGGTGCCGCGGGCGACGGCGGCCTGGGCCGTGGCGGTGGCGAGTTTCGCCGCGGCGTCGGTGGCGGCATACGCGGCGAAGCCTTCGGCGATCGCGGTGAGCTCGAGCAGGAGCAGCGGGAACACGGCGACGGCGCTGGACTCCTTGAGCGCCTGGGTGGTGAGCTGGTAGCCGAGCTGGGCGGCGGCTGTGCCGGCCGCGGCGCTCGCCTCGGCGAGTGCGAGCGCCGCGGTGCCGGCGGCCGATTGGGTGTCTTGGTTCGGGTTGCCCATGGTTCGGCTTTAGACGCCCGGTTCTGAGCCGGGCAAAGACTTCGCTTGAAAGGGATACGACCCGAGGCCGTAGAGCTGCTGGATGCGGCCCATCTGGGCGAGGGTCTCGTCCCAGAGGACGGAAGCGCGGGCCTTGTCGTCCCAGGTCTTGCCGGAGGAGTCCGTGGACGGTGGAGCGCCAAGGCCGGCGGCGGCCTGGGCGATGGCCACGCCGGAAGCCGCGGCGTCGAGGGCGAACTGCGCCGGCGGCGTGGTCAGTTGGACGGTGCCGCTCGGGAGCGTGATCGCCGGCGGCAGGGCGCCGGGCTCGCTGGGCGTGGGCGGAAGGCTGGCGACCGGCGGCGCGCCAAAGCGGGTCATCGCTTCGATCAGCTCGCGCATCAAGGCGAGCTGGCTGAATTTCTCGTCATTGCGGCCCACGGGCAAACGGGGAGCTTGGCGCTTTTTCTTCATGAGGCGGAGGCGGGCCGGGCCGCGATATGGAGACGCCGTCCCCGTGGCGTGAGGACGAGTTGGCTGGGCGCCACCTGCTTGAAGCCGAACGTGGCGGCGCCAGCGACGTGGAGGTATTCGCCCGGGGCGATGGCGTAGGGATCGTCCAGTGTGCCGCTGCCTTGGAGGCGGGCGTTCACGGTCGCGATGTGCTGCAGCGTGCGGAGCAGGCGACGGACAAGGCCGGCCAACTCGCCGGGGTCGACGGGCTGCCGGGGGCGCAGCACGGGATCGTCGAGCCGGGAGCCGGCGAACTGGAGCGCCTCGGCGAAGTCGTCGGTGGTGTGCAGCGGCGCGCGGCCGTCGAGCTCCGCCACGTCGCGCAGCACCATGCGGCGCCGCCGCGAGCCGCCGACGGCGAAGACGCCATAGCGGTGGAGCGCGGTCTGCTCGATCCGCTGCCGGTCGTTCGCCATTTTCTCCGCGATGCGGGAGGTGAGGCTGGCCGCGGACTGCCGCTCGTCGTTCTCCCGCGTCTCGATCTGGTCGAGCATCCGGCCGAGCTCCGAGCGGGCACGGTCATACAGATGGCGGAAGCTGCCGGGCGGCGGCTGCGGCGACGGATTCATGGCGCGCGGGGGAGGACGGGATCAGCCGCCGATCTGGACACCCTGAGTCGTGGGGGTGAACTTGACCTGGTCGGCCGGCACGCCGGGGAAGCCGAGCGTGATGGGGTCGAGCACGTAGAGCGGGCCGTGGTCCATGATCCGGTAGGGATCCTCGAGCGTGCCGCTGCCTTGGAGGCGGGCGTTCACGTTCATGATGTGCTGAATCTCGCGCAGGAGGCGGCGGATGATGCGCAACAGGTGCACCCACTGGGCGGGATTCACCGGGCGACCGCCACCGCCGCTGAACGCTTCGGTGACAGCGCGGAGGCTGGCGATGTCGTCGGCCACGGCGTTGTCAGTGAGGACGTCCACGGAGGCGCGACCCTCGATCGGGCTGAGATTGGCCACCTTGTTGGAGGCCTTGCCGAGGATCGAGACGGCGAGTTGGGCGTGCGCCTGCTGGTTGGCGACGGCGTTCTGGGCGCCGAGGTTGGTGTTGGAGATAAAATTCGCGTAGTTGAGATTCACCAGGCGGGACGGCTGGCCGCCGTTGGAATTGAGGCTGGTGAGCTCGAGCACGTCGTTCGTCGACTTGAGCGAGGCGTTGAACTGCGGACGCGGTGGCGGCGGAGGCGGAGGAGGGAGCGTGGTCGAGACCTGGACGGTGCTGCCGCGGGGAGGGGTGGGAGTGGCCATGGGGAAATCTCCGAAGGGAAGGGGTTGCGGTTAGGAGCCGACGCCGACGGAGACCGTCGAGTTGAAGCCGGCGGGGACGGCCTGCAGGCCCTTGAGCTGTTCCGGCGTGATGTTTTCGAAATCGATCGCGCAGGGCAGCTTCACCCAGAGGGGAACCTCGGGGGTGGTGGTCTTGAGCGGCACGCTTTTCCAAGCGCCGGGTTTCTTGAGGGCGTCGAGGGCGTGGGGGCCCGGCGGCAGGGTGTCGAGCAGTTGCAGGAGCTGCTCCAGCAGTCGGGCGAGGTCCGCGGTCTGGGTGCCGCCCGGGCGCTGGAGTTGCGCCAGGAGTCCATGAAGTTTTTCGGAAGTGCTCACGGTGGCAGGAGGATTGAGGGTGAAGAGAGAGGAACGGACTGCCCGGCACAGGGAGCGGGCAGTCCGTGGGGTGGTGTCAGCCGGCCTTCGAGGAGAAGGCTTGGATGACGGCCCGGAGGCTGGCGATTTCGTCGGCCAGGGCGTTGTCCGTGAGGACGTCGACGGAGGCGCGGGCCTCGAGCGGGCTGAGGTCGGACACCTTGTTGACCGTCTTGCCGACGATCGAGATGCCGAGCTCGTTCATCGCCTGCTGATTGGCGACGGCGTTCTGCTGCGAGAGGTTGGTGTTCGTGATCGTGTTCGAATACGCGAGGTTGGAGAGCATGGCCGGCTGTTCGCCGACGCTCTTCAGGTTCGTGATTCCGATGACGGTCGCGGTCTCGGCGAGGCTGGGGTTGAGCGAGGTGGGATCTTGATCGGGTGGCATGGTTGGAGGTTGAGTAGGAATACTCATCTGTTGGGTTGTTGGTTTTTCTGATCAAAACCGGAACCGTTCCGGCTTGAAGGGTGCGTGGCGCCGGGTGCGCGAGGTGAGAAAGGAGGCGGGCTCAGCCGTGCGGCGGAGGCTTGGGCGGCGGAGGCTGGGGGCAGGAATTCTTGAGGAAATCGAGGAGCTCCTTCACCGCGGTGGAGTCGTTCTTGCCGCCGACGATGAGCGTCACGCACTTGGCCATGGTGGCCATGGTGATCTGGTTCATCGCCTGCTGATTGCTGATCAGCATCTGCTGCTGCAGATTGTTGTTCAGGATCTGGTTTGCCAGGGCGAGGTTGGCCAGGATCGCCGGCTGCTCGCCGATGGACTTGGCGTTCGCAATCGCAATTGATTGGACGATTTCGTCCGGCAGGGACGAAGAGGAGGAGGAAGAGGGATCGGAACCCATGGCAGGAAGAGCTTGATTTCGTGGTTTAGCCGAGCAGGACTCTGGGCTCCGCCGCTTCCAGTCGCACCCGGGCCAGCTTTGTCAGTGCGCCGCTTGCGTGGCAGTCAGCCAATGGTCCTTTGTTCATGCGATGGTTATACCGAACTGCGGCCACGACCGCCATTCGGGTGGATTCCTCCAGCGATGAGCGGAGGAATATTCCCCCTTGCATGGCCGGGGCGGGCGGCGGGGCGCGGTTGGCCTGGAGCATAAACAGGGATCATCCGCGCTGCCGCCACGTTTCAGGAAGTCCTGCGGGCTGTCATGAAACAGATCAGGGTAGCCGTCGTCGGTGCCGACCAGCTCATGCGCGATTTCCTGCGCCAGAGTCTGCCGGCGTTTGACGCGCGCTTCACGTGCGTGCGCGACCTCCCTTGTGAACTGAACGTCGCGGGGCGCTGTCGCGCCGCCAGCCCGGACCTGGTGATCTTCGACATGAACAGTCGCAGCACGTCGGAACTGACGGCCCTGCGCGAGCTGGCCGCGCCGGCGCTCTGGGCGCTGCTCGTGATCGCCCGCGAGGCGCCGGACCACGTGCTGGAGGAACTGGTCACACGCAAGCGCAGTGGATTTTTCTCCCGTAACAACTCGCTCGACGCGCTCGCCCGCGTGGCGTTCCTCGTGGCGCTGGGCGGGACATATTTCGACGGACCGATGCACGAGCTGCTGTTGCGCCGGGCCAGTCCCCCTGTCGACCAGCCCATGCTCAGTCAGAGAGAACGGCATGTGCTGCAGCTCGTGGCCGAGGGCCATAGCACCAAGGAGGTGGCCGTCATCCTCCGGCTCAGCACGAAGACCGTCGACAAATACCGTACGTCGGTGATGCAGAAGCTCGGCGTGCACGACGTGGTGCGGCTCACCCACTACGCCATCCGGATGGGGTTCGTCACCGTGTCATGAAAAGTGAAGACGGCCGGTCGGGGGGCTGTCCGCAGGCGGTGGGTGAGCCCCAGTCGCGTGCTTGCGCCCGCGGCGCATTTCCGGGGAAACCCGCCATCTGACGGGGAAAAGAAAAGAGAGTTGATTCGCGCCCGGCGGGCGTTAACCGTCTGCCCCTCGTCTTGGACGCTTAGCTCAGTTGGTTAGAGCACGTGCTTCACACGCACGGGGTCACTGGTTCGAGTCCAGTAGCGTCCACCATGTTTGTTTCTGGAGCAGAAACAAACATGCCGGGCCGAAGCCTCTGCGAAGGCCGGCCCTGGCTCCCGAGGACGAAGGCTGTCGCGGAAGTTGCATTTGCTTCCCTGCCTCGGGCGGACAGATTCGGCGAACCCCTATGAAACCCCGCCTGGCGCTCGTTGCTTTCCTCGCGTGCTTTCTTCGTCTGCCGGCCGAGCCGGTCGACTTGCTGCTGATTCACGGCACCATCTACACGGCCAATGACGCCGCGCCGCGCGCCGAGGCCGTGGCGGTGCGCGACGGTCGCATCGTCTACGTGGGCGGCAATGCCGGCGCGGAGGCGTTTCGCGCGGAGGCGAAGCGCGTCATCGATCTCGGCGGCAAGACCCTGCTGCCCGGCCTCAACGATGCGCACATGCACCTCGGCGGCGTCGGGCTCCGCGAGCTGTCGTTCGATCTCGAGGGCGTGAAAAGCGTCGCCGAGTTGCGCGAGAAGCTGAAGGCTCGCGCGGCGCAGACCGCGCCGAAGAAGTGGATCGTCGGCCGCGGTTGGATCGAGACGCATTGGGCGCCGCCGGTTTTCCCGAGCGCCCGCGACCTCGACGACGTAGCGCCCGACCATCCGGTCGTGCTGACGCGTTCGGACGGTCACGCGATGGTCGTGAACCGCCTGGCGTTGAAACTGGCGGGCATCGACCGGAACACGCCGAATCCGACCGGCGGCGAGATCTTGCGCGATTCGCAGACGGGCGAGGCGACGGGCATGCTCATCGACAACGCCATGTCGCTGGTCTACCGGCTGGTGCCCTCGGCGACCGAGGCGGAGGTCGCGCACGCCTTCGTCGTCGGTGCGGAGCGCGAGGCGGCGCTCGGCTGGACCGGGGTGCAGATTGCCGGCCACAGTTATCAAGAGGCCGAGCTGGTGCGGAGACTCGTGGCCGAGGGCAAAATCAAGCTGCGCGTCTACGATGCGGTCAGCGGGCCGGGCCCCGATGCGGCGAAGCTCGCGCGCACGCCCGGCACGGCCTACGGCGAAGACACGGCGGCATGGAAGCTTTTTGCGGACGGTCCGGTGCTCGGCGAAAGCCGCGGCCGCTACACGCGGCGCAGTGTGAAGCTCTATATCGACGGCGCGCTCGGCTCGCGCGGCGCGGCGCTGCTCGAGCCGTACGCGGATTCGCCCGGCTCGCGCGGACTCGTGATGCAGACGGAGGCGGACCTGCTGCCGTTTCTCGAGGACGCGCTGCGGCGCGGCATCCAGATCCAGACGCACGCCATCGGCGACCGCGGCAACCGGCTCATGCTCGATCTCTACGAAAAGGCGCTCGCGGCGGTGCCGGTGGTGCAGCGCAAGGTCGCCGAGCCGCGCTGGCGCATGGAACACGCGCAGATTCTCAGCCTCGCCGACATTCCCCGCTTTGCGCAGCTGGGCGTCATCGCGTCGATGCAGCCGTCGCACGCGATCGGCGATTTGTATTTTGCGCCGAGCCGGCTGGGCAAGGAGCGGCTGGCGGGCGCTTATCCCTGGCAGGCGTTGTGGCGGAGCGGCGCGGTGTTCACGGCGGGTTCGGACGCGCCGGTCGAGCGTGGCGAGCCGATGATCGAATTCTACGCGGCGGTGGCGCGGCGTTCGCTGGATGGATTTGCCAACGACGACTGGCATCTCGAGCAGCGGCTGACCCGCGCGCAGGCCTTGCGCGCGATGACGCTCAACGCCGCTTACGCAACCTTCGAGGAGAAGGAGCGCGGCAGCATCGAAGCGGGCAAATGGGCGGATTTCACCGTGCTCTCGGCCGACATCATGCAGATCCCCGAGGCGGAAATCCTAAAAACCCGCTGCCTGCTGACGATCGTCGGCGGCGAAGTGATCTACGAGGCACGCTGATGGGCCAAATGGCGAAGCCCGTGGCGGTTACGCGCACGGGCTTCATTGGGTGCAGGGGTTGGATTTGAACCAACGACCTTCAGGTTATGAGCCTGACGAGCTACCAGGCTGCTCCACCCTGCAGTGAATGGGAGGGCGAACGTGCGAACCGCCTCCGGCGCTGTCAACAGTCATTTTTTTAAAATCCCAGAAAGGTCTTGCCAGTCGGTGCGGCGGAGTCTCTTTTCGGCCCTTCCTGTTCCTTAAACCTCCCGCTAAACCCGCCGTGCGTGCTCCGCCTGAACAGGAGCAGGGCGCCACGGCAACCAGTCAGCGATCGCAAGGCGGCCCATCGGCCGACCTGTGTATCGACGATACATAGATCAACATGAACGTCACACCCAAAGACCTGCTCGACGCAGGCGTACACCTCGGCCACCAGACCAAGCGTTGGAACCCCCGTTCCAAGCCCTACGTCTTCGGTCACCGCCAGGGCATCACCATCATCGATCTCGAGAAGACCCACGCGGCCCTCGAGAAGGCCTGCGCGTTCCTCGAGAACCTCGTCGCCAGCGGCGACGACGTGCTGCTCGTCGGCACCAAGCGTCAGGCGCAGGAGCTCATCCGCGAGGCCGCCACGGCCACCGGCATGCCCTACGTCACCACCCGCTGGATGGGCGGCACGCTCACCAATTTCGAGACCATCAAGAAGTCCCTCGCGAAGTTCAAAAAGTACCAGACGATGGACGCCAACGGCGAGCTGGCCAAGTTTTCCTCCAAGGAGGAGTCCGCGATCCGCCGCGAGATGGCCCGCATGACCCGCAATTTCGACGGCATCACGGGCCTCACCGGCCTGCCCGGCGCCATGTTCGTCATCGACGTGAGCTACGAGGAGATCGCCGTCCTCGAGGCCAAGCGCGTGGGCATCCCGTCCATCGGTCTCGTCGACACGAATTCCGACCCGACCCTCCTGTCGCACCCGATCCCCGGCAACGACGACGCCGCCAAGTCCATCCGCATCGTTCTCGATACCATCGTCGAGGCGATCCAGAAGGGCCTCGCCCAGCGCCAGACCCGCGGCACCGCGCCCCGCGCCGCCGACAAGTCCGAGGCCGCCGCTCCGGCCGCCACCGAGGCCGCCGCCCCGGCCGATGCCGCCGCTCCCACCGACGAAAACGGCAATGGCGCCGAGAAGCCCGCCGTCGCCGCGCGCAAGCGCCCGGTCCGTGCCGCCGCCGCCAAGAAGACCGCCGTCAGCACCGAGGACGTCTAATCTCTCCAACCCATCCCAATTACAATGGCAGCTATTTCAGCCAGCATGGTCGCAGAGCTCCGCGAGAAAACCGGCGCGGGCCTGCTCGACTGCAAGAAGGCGCTCGATGAAGCCCAGGGCAACATGGACGCCGCCGAGACCATCCTCCGCAAGAAGGGTGTCGCCTCCGCCGCCAAGAAGGCCGGCCGCTCCACCTCGGACGGCCTGATCGAGGCCTACATCCACGTCGGCGGCAAGGTCGGCGTGCTCGTCGAGGTCAACTGCGAGACGGACTTCGTGGCGAAGACCGACGACTTCAAGTCGTTCTGCCGCGACATCTGCCTGCAGATCGCCGCCGCCAACCCGACGTACGTGCGCCGCGAGGAAGTGCCCGAGGCCGAGCTGGCCAAGGAGCGCGAGATCGCCACCGCCCAGATGCAGGGCAAGCCGGCCGCCGCGATCCAGAAGATCGTCGAGGGCAAGCTCGAGAAGTACTACTCGCAGGTCTGCCTCATGGACCAGCCGTTCGTGAAGCTCCCGGACAAGACGATCAAGGACATCCTCACCGAGAAGATCGCGAAGCTCGGCGAGAACATGCAGATCCGCCGCTTCGTCCGCTTCCAGCTCGGCGCCTGAGCCGCATTCGGAACCCGATCACCACTCTTCAAGGCGCGCCCGCCACGGCGCGCCTTTTTCTTTGGGCGCAAGAATCTCCCGCGGATGACACGAATGATCGCGGATGGAGATTCGTTCAATAGTCGGACGTGACCGTTGGGAGGGCGGCCCCTCCGGGTGGGCCGCGGCTCGGCGAGACGCCTTGCGCTGCGATCGGCAGACATCATCCGATACCAAACGCCCGAAGGTTTTGGACTTTGGCGTGGCAGCGCCGGTAGGGACGGACCGCCGGGCCGTCCGCGAATGTCGTTACGGCGCGCCCAGCGGTCGCGCCCTACCCATTACAACCCGATTAAATAGTCCAAAAGCAAAGGAACACTGGTATGCGCCATGCGCAGAAAATCTCATTTCCTTTAGTGTCGATTAGTGTGCATTAGTGGTTTCGGTTTTCCCTATGAAAGTCACGCAAGGCCAGGTCATCGCGCGCGGTCTCACCCATTGCTGCCCCAACTGCGGCGGCAAGACGCTGTTCAAGGAGGGCACGCTCTTCGAGCTGAACAAGTCGTGCCCGGCGTGCGGCCTGAAGATCGAGAAGGAGGAAGGCTTTTTCCTCGGCGCGATGTCGCTCAACTACGGCATCACCTGCATCTGCTTCCTCGCGCCCATCGCGCTGCTTTGGTACAAGGGCGTGCTCGGTGACACCGCGGCGGCCGTACTGGGGCTGGCGGCGGCGTTCATCGTGCCGGTGGCGCTCTACCGCTCCTCGCGCAGCTGGCAATTGATGCTCTACTACACCTTCCTGCCGCAGCACCTCCCGGCCAACCGTGGCGCGCTGGGCAAAGAGGACGAGAACGTCTGAGCCGGGCGGGGTGGGGCGGGGAACAACACCCTTACGAGACGATGCGAATATGACGGCCAGCCTTCGCCGAGGCTTCGGCCGGCACTTTCTTTCGCCTCGCGAAAGAAAAGTGGCGGAGCGGGTGGGATTCGAACGCACCCACCCGCTCCGCCAGAGGTGCTGATTCTACGGTAGTTTACGAAAGTGGGAAGGATGGAGTTTCAGTAACTGTATCACTTCCGAAAGGTCGGCGCGGGGCGCAACTGGCTGAGATTGTCCGCGCGTGGCCAACGCTGCCGGCGAAAACTCGTCTGGCGCTGCTGGCTGTTCTGCGGCGTGCGAAGGGAGGTGCGTTGTGAGCGTGAACGCACGAGTCGGTTTGATTTGGTGGGAGTCGCTCAACGTCGATGAGCAGCTCGCGATGCTACGGCGTGCACGGGCGTTTCTGCGCCGGCCTGCCTCCGGTGCGGACTGCTGGGCACTATGGCGCGCCGGACAGATTAAAATGGGGGCTGGGGTCGGATCGACCCCAGTTAGCCCGGACACGGAAGTGCCGGGCGTGGCTCTCGTCAGTTTCTCCGACCGGAATCCGGTCGGGCGGGATGTGCGGCGCGAGGGCGGCCCGCAGCAAGCGACTCCTGGCGTCCGCACCCTCTCAACAGCCTCTGCGGAGGTGCGGCCGTGATTGCAGTCCGCGAACCGATCTCATCCGACTCCGGCGAGCAAACCCGCGCTGGCGTTGCCTCGCGGAGCGAGGCTCGCCAAGCGGGTTTCGACGGCGGCGCAGCCGCCGTCCTCGGTAATAATGCGGATTTTGTCCCCATCTCTGTTCTGGAGGGTCTCGTCGGCCCCCGGCCGGCGAACGAAAATCCGCTACACGGCTCCGTCGATGTGCACGCCGTTCTGCCCGCCCCAGGCGCGGTGCGCTGCTGGCACCAGCGTAGTGTTGGGCGCGAGCTGATGCAGCGGTATTTCTCGGAGATGGGACGCGAGTCGCCCCGGATGCGTTGGTGTGGCTACCGCATCGAGCGGGGCGGGGGTGGCGTTCTCGTGTATGCTCGTCCGCAGGCAACATACGGGCGTGTCGCGGGCGTGTGTGTGTGCGGCCAAAGTCTCGCTTGTCCGGTCTGTGCTCCGCGGATTGCGGCCCGGCGCGGCGTTGAGGTGGCAGACGCGTATGCGCGAGCGACGGCGCTTGGTTGGGAGGCACGCTTGGAAACGCACACGTTTCCTCATCAGGCGAATGATGCAGATGATGCGCTGCTGCTTTTGCTCGATCTCTTTTCGGAGTTGTGGCGGCGCTATCAGAAGCACGCCAACCGACGCCGGGGCGCCAAGGGGAATCATCTCGGCCATCACGTCGCGATTGAAATCACACATGGCGAGAATGGATGGCACCCGCACCGGCATCGACTGCGCTATGATCGGCCTGGAACTTTCCAGCCCGAAGTAGAGAAAGCCGCTTGGTTGGCGACGCTTGAAGCGTCGGGACTAAGAACTAGGGGAGCTGACAGGCGCGCGTATTCTTGTGAACCCGTGAGCAACGACGCGGGCGCTCGCTACGTCGCGAAATTGGCGACTGCTGTGGAGGCCCAAGCCCGCGCGATCGCTTCCGAGGTAACGGGCGCACAAAACAAAGGGCGAAACCTGAACACGCTTCTCGCTCTGCACATCGCCGGCGATCAGGCGGCCGGGCGGACATGGGCGCAGGGTGTTGCGTGTATTACGGCGCGGAAAGTTTCGAGCGTTCGGTGGTCGCGTGGACTCGCTGCTCGTCTTGGTATCGACCGCGATCCGAAATCTGACGAGGAGCTTGCAGGCGAAGAGGTGCTGCCGAGCGATGTGCTCCTTGGCGTGCTCAGTCCAGCGCAGTGGGTCGGCGTCGTGAAAGCGAAGGCCGAATTCGCGCTTTTGTGCTCCGCGAATCGAGGGCGCTCTGCCGTCAACAGAATGCTCGTCGGTCTCGGAATCGGAGAACTCGACGGCGCGGCAAACGATGATCTCTCGTTCTGATTTCCGGGCTACGGCCCAACAGTAAAACCCAAAAACAGGATAACAAAAATGCTCGTATACAAAGCTCAACAAGTCATCGCGGCCTCGGCCGTGAACAACAAGCCCTACGAATTCTCGGACGATAAGGGCGTCAAGAAATCCGGCACGTCGATCTACAGCGATGTGACCGTTCTCGGTAGCGACGGCTCGGTCGCGGTGATCCGCCTCAAAGGGAAAAGCGAAGACGAAGTGAAGGCGAAGGTCGGCAAGCTCGCCGTAGGCAAGGCCGCCGAAATCCAAATCAAGGATGTCGCGGACAATGCTCGCGGTGTCCTTGTCCTCAACGCTGCCTAACTCATCTGCGCCGTGAGCAAGGCGAAAACCGCGGACCGAATCGTCGCGCACGTTGTTTGGCTCGAGTGGCCATACAGCGGAAGGTCTTTCTATTGCGTCGAACGCAATGGCAGCCTCGGGCTTGTGCCTTCGACCCCGCAGGCTGATCCAGCCTGTCCGATGTTCGAGCCCTTTTTCGTCGTCACTGGCACGGAGACTTTGGCACGGGCGCTTAATGCGCTCCCGTTTCGGAACGCAGCGAAGCCGAATTCTCGCACAAAGAAGCAGGGGCAACGATGACGAGCCAATCCTTGACCGAGTTGCTCGGCTGGAAAGTGAGCGATGTTTCGCTCGTCGTGTTCGGCTTCGCTGTCGCATGGGCCGCGTGCTTTCTCGGGGCCACGATCAAATACATCTTCCGCTCTGCGGACGGTAAGCAGCCCATTTTCGAAGAATGAATTTCCCTAACAGGGCGGCTTCTCGCCGTGATCCGAACGCTGCGACTCGGAAGCGCGGAGAGTGAGAGGCCGGACAATTTGCGCAAGCAAACCGCGCCGGACGGCATCCGGTTTCATCAACAAGGATAGACATGAACCTCCTCAAAAACAAATACCTGGCCCTTCTGGGCCTCCTGCTCGCGATGTTCGCGAACGCGCATGCGGCGCTCGTCGCCTACGATGACGCTACCGGCGCCGTCACGTTCACACCTGGCGATCTGGTCGGCAAAGTCGTGCTCGCGATCGTGGCGGCCGTGAGCGCGGCGCTCGCGATCGGCATCATCAGCATGGGCGTCCGGTGGATTTACCGGATGGCCCGTGGGGCGAAGTAAACGCGTCTGAAGGAAGGAGGCGGCTGCAGACGCTTCCTTTTTTCGACAACTTACAATGACCGAAACCCAAGCGGCGGAGCTTCTGGATTTAACGCGCAAGGCTTTGCTCGCGCTTCATCTTATCGCGTTTTTTCAACCAATCATCCTCGGGGTGATTCTTTTCCTATGCTATCGAAGTGGACGAAAATAGTCGGCCTCTTTCTCGTAACGACGTGCTTGGTTCACGCCGTATCTTTCACCGCGTATTGGGGTGTGATCCCACTAACGCAGAACAGCGTCGGTAACGCCTACAAGGCGAACGTCGCCTTTTCCTACGAAGTGAACCTCAGCGATGCGGGCTCTGGCTATATGAGGGTGCAGGTGCGCCTGATCGGCCTCACTGCGCCCTATTTCAGATGGATCTATGACTACACTGATCCGAATGTTTCTGCACCCTCATGGGTCGCACAAGGCAGCGAGGCACTCAACGCGCTGACGGTCGGATATGTCGGCAATGGCGCAGCCGGTTCCACGAATGGCGTCCGCTACGGTGGCTCGGCAGTTGGAACTGGCGGCTGGACCGATCTCGGCCCAGTTCCGAGCGGATGCGCACTATGGTTTTCCCCGGGTGGTGCCTACGGCGACGAACAAGCGTCAACCACGGCCGAATATGTGACGGGGCCGAATGGGCAGGAGGTTGGCGTTCGCAACGTTTCCTATTCGGTCGACGCAGTGAACACCACAACCTCGAACCAGGTGGTCAATGTCAGGGTGGCCGGCCAGGTGGTTGCGACGAAAAACGTCGGACCCTACAAGAGCACGTCAATCTCAGGAGTAGCGGCGGCGCAGGATGGCTCCCTCGTGGATGTCACCGCGACCGCCTCACTTCATCCACAGAATGGGATGCCGTATGATCCTTTTCTCGTCTCTGCTGCTAACGTTAGTATGCAGCGTGCTTTTTTTGTGGGTTCGCCGACGTCACAGCTAGTCGATTGCGAGGTCGTCGTTCAGGCATCGAACATCAGCTCGGCAAGTAGCTGGGTTAGGGCGTTCGCGGATTCGATGCAGCTGGGCGAAATCACCATTGGGACAGATGGCGATGGGTTTCAGTTTTTGAAGGTGAAAGTGCCTTTGCCGATCGGCTCGATCGTTTCGATGCAGGCGCAGGGCGGCTTCGACATCATCAACGCTCCGCCAAACGCGACGGTCGCCGCCAACAATACCTTGTTTTACTGGATCGTGATCATCAATGGTCCGCAGTATCGCCCACCCTACGACAGCAGCTACACGGCGAACACAACGACGACGAACTACAGTAACGGACAAAATATCACTCAAACGCCGGCTGCTGGCGGCGGGACATCGACGACCGTCGTAAACGTGGGGACGATTCCGACAACTGGTCAGACAGTCACTCCTCCGCCCGCCGTCACTGCCGGCGCAACAGGCACGAATGGCACGCCAGGCACGACGATAATCACCGGTTCAGGCAACGGGAACGACACCGGTTTACTGCAGGGTATTCTCGCGAACACCGCGGAAATCGCGCGGAACACCAAAGACGGAAACGCCGGTAACACAACGGAGGGTTTGGTGGCAGAAATGCCGAATGAAAACCGGCTCACTACGTTTTCGCCTGACCAGGCGACCGGCAATGCGCTTAGCTCCATGAGTCCGCTCGCCGGGAAAATCATCCCACCTGGATCAGCGCCGGAAATTACTTTGCCGTTTGGCGAACTCGGAATCGAAGGATTCAGCAATCAGACGCTGAGTTTTGCGAACACGAACCTGGACACCTGGGCGGGAGTCATTCGAACGTTCCTTCTCTTCTGCGTCTCAGGCTTCTTCGCGTATCACCATATCAAGCTGGTGTCCCGCACACTGGGCAACGTATGAAAGCGCTCTTTCAGTGGTTGTTCGATCGGCTGGCTGATCTGGTCATTTGGATCTTCACAAAAGTGTCCGCCCTCGGCTTGACGATCATCACGGGAGTCAAGGGTGCACTGGGGATGATCGTCCCGCAGGCAAATTTGGCGCTGCTCGATCAGTATCACGCGGGGATTAATCACTTTTTCCCGCTGAACGAGACGGTTGGACTGGCAACGTCGCTTTTCGGCGTGTGGGTGATCTGCGTGTTGTATCGCCTCATCAAATCGTGGGTGCCGACGGTTTCCGGCACTTAGCGAGGAAAACCGCGATGTCACTTAACCTCGGCGACGGCATCATGGGTGCCGGGAAAACCTACACATTCGTCAATTTCTTCATGCTCGATGAGCTGAGGAACGGCGATCGTCACATCTACACGAATTTGCCGATCAAACCTGACGTGATCGCCGGCGATCTCGCGCGCGGCCGGCCGACAAGTCGGCGGGAAATTCTCGAGCGGCTTCATCTGCTTGAGAACAAAGAAAGCCCTGTTTTCGATAGTGACGGGAAACCGCTCATGATCCCTGCCAGCAAGAAGCCCGGAGCGGAGTTGGTTCATTTGCACCTGAACGAAATCCGGTGCTTTTGGCGATTCACGCAGCCTAACAGTGTGATCATTCTCGACGAGTGCGCCGACTGGTTTAACGCGCGCGACTGGAAGGAAAACGCCGACCTTGGCGTCGAGTCGAACGAGCTTCAGAGCTACGTCAACCACCACCGGCACTACAAGGACGACCTCTACATCATCTGCCAGAACATCGATGACATCGATAAGCAGATTCGGACGAAATTTCACCACCTCTACCGCATCTCAAATTCGCTTAAGGAAAATATGTTCGAGTGGCGTTTCCTCAAAGGTGTGAAGTGGCCGATTCAGTTTTTCAAGGTGCGCGTTTATCACCCGCGCAACCTAAAGGAGGAGGCGGAAACGTTCACGGTGTGGCCATGTCGCGCTGGTTTTCGTCGCTACGACTCGTTCAGCGCCAGTGAGCGCCTTCCAGGGAAAAAGATGCCGCCCAAGGATGCCGCCTCCTCCGATTTTGGACAGAGCTACTGGAAGCGAATGAGCCTCTGGCTATCGCGATCATGGCAACTGATGATGTGGCTCGGTTTCGGTCTCGGGCTCGTCGGCGGTGGTGGATGGATGATCTACAGCCTCGTCGTGCTCGACAGTAACACGGTGGCCACCGTGCTTACTCCGAAATCACCCAAGAAAGAGGTAGCAAGCGGTGACGTTGCGAAGCTGAAGGAGCGAACGACGCCGCTACCGGTTTCTCACCAGGAGCCGGCGCCACTAGTTCAGGTTTCAACGGGAGCCGTTGCTGCGAGCGGGTCAGCGATGCCCAAACCAGCGGAAATACCTGCGCCGCCTCATGTCGTCCTGGTCGCTCCAGGCATGTTCAAAACGTCGGACGGAAAATGGTTCCGCAAAGGAGACACTTATGAAGGGAAACCCATTCTGCATTTCGATACTGAGTTCATTTATTGCGCTGACGGCGTATTGCACCGAACCGGCCTTTGAATTTCGTGCCGACGGAGCGACGGCGCAGGATGTGGCGCGCGCGATCGGCGAGTTCTTCAAGGTGTCGCTTTTCGTTGAGCCGAAGGTGGCGGAACGGAAGGTGACGGGATATTTGCGCGAGGGAACGCTGGACACAGCCTTGGATACGCTGTCGTTCTTCACGCAATCGACATGGCGGCGTTCCGGTGGAGCGATCTACATCGGCGACGAAGAAAAAGAACGTTACTTTGCCGTTCCTTCGGCCGGATTGGATGCGGCTGCAATCAAGGTGATCTGGCCGAACTCAGTCCTATCTGGTGATACAATCCTGGTGAAGGCACGGCCAACCGACTTCGCACAGCTACAGGGAGTCGTCGAATCAATGCAGCGCCGGCAACAGTTCACCGCGCGGCTTTTGATCTGCGATGTCGGCTCCAACTATCGCGATCCCGTGAATACGTTTCTCGGTAGCCTCAAGCTCGGCGTATCTGCCGCCGGTGATCTGCTTTCGAAGCCGAGCGTTACGCTGCCGATCACGATTCAAGACGTGTATGAGTTTTTGAAGGGCAGGACGGACGTGCGCATCAAAACGTTCACGGATTACCGGATTGTTTCTGGCGAAGAAACCAAGCTCACGGCTGGCAACGTCCTCGAGCGACAGGTGTTTGTTCGTCCGACTGAATCCCTGGAAGGGAACGCCAACACACTCGTGACCAGGTTCGACCGCCTACAACTTGGTCTGACGGTAACGCTGCGCGCATTCCACTATGCCGATCGGTGGTTCGTCCGATTCGAAATCGAAGACGCCGATTTTGAAAATGAGCGAGAGCGTCGGACGTCGTCAATTGGAGCCGTGGAAATCCAAGACCATCGCCCGGTGAAGTTGGTTTCGCTCGATCGCACGCGATCCACACAGATTCAAAACGAGGTTCGCGGCGTCGCACGTGTGCCGATTATCGGCAGGGCTTTTCGGAGCAAAGGAAGCGACGGAGAGACCCGCGTCCTCTTTGTTTTCATTCAGTGGCTCGCGGGCGAAGCGCGCGCGAATTGATCCACTCAGCATCGCCTTTTTACAATTGCTTGCTTTTTTGCAAGCATGCTTGCAAAAAAGCAAGCAGCGCCACGCACGTTCACTCGCGGCGTACGTGCGCAGCGCTGCTGCAGAACAAACAGGGCCAAAGAAAAGGCAATAACATACCTGTTTCAGTGGCTTATGGAGAGGTCATTCCAAGGTCTTCCGTTTCAGCCTTTTTCATGCCTCGTCGAACATCCGCAAAGAATGGCTTTCCTCTTGGGCCGATGGACTGAACCGGAGATGCCAAGCCCATGAGAACATGCAGCCCATGTTTAAACCAAGCCACATCATTTCCCATGGGCGGCACCGCATAACCAGCAAGGTAGTTTACGGCCCGAATTACTGTGCGCGGCTCTCCTCCGTATCGGCGCGCCGAGTCCAAATGCCTATGTGCAATATCATAGGAGGCTCTTTCAAAACCTCCGCGGATTTTTTAGGCGCGGCGGGAAAAGTGCGGCGGAGCGGAAGGGTCCGACAGGAAAACGGCTGCGGCGAGGGCCGCGCGCGATTTTTCGTCGTGCGTGGCCACGCCGTCGCGGGCCGCG
>JACPIS010000025.1 GCA_016187925.1 Opitutia bacterium
AGCAACGGGAAGAGTTGCCGCTGCAATTGCACGAAGATCATCGGGAGCGAAGGCATCCCGCTTGCGACCCCCGGCCCGCGCGAAGTTCCCGCGTTGCCGAATTAAAGTTACCCGCCACTCAGGGGTTTTGAAAGAGCCTCTGTAGATAGCAGCGTGCCGGCGTTCTCTTCCGTGGGTTAGGTAGCTTGGCTAGTCGAGCTAGCTTAGATAGCTCGTTGCCAAGGACTTACCAAAGTTCATACTTGACGACAAAAGATCGTCGTGCCAGTGACGGTGGCATGACGACTCAACCTGACCTTCTGCGACTACACGAGGTCGCTGAATATTTGAGGCTCTCGGAGAAAACCGTTCGGCGGCTGATCGCCTCCGGGGAGCTGCCTAGGTTAAAGGTCCGCGGTCTCATCCTCGTGCGTCGCTCGGATCTGAGAGCATTCCTGATCAAGTGCGCGGCATAACCTAACTTGAAAATGGCCCATCCCGTTAAACCTGCTCCTGGACGTCAGTATTGGCGCGGGCGTGGCAAGCTCAGCAACGGCGAGAGGTTCGATGTGCCGTTGCGTGTTACTACCCGCGAACTAGCGACGGAAAAATTGCGCCGTTATGTCCTCGAGCGGGAACGTGAGTTACTTGGGCTTATCGCGCCGAAGGCGATTCGCGATGCGGCGAACCAAACTTTGGTCGTCCATCTCGAAGACTATGTGAGTGCACTTCGCGGCAAAGGTGTGGGCCGGAAGCATCTTGCGCTCGCTCGCAATCGCACGGCTCGGCTTGCGCGCGAGTGTGGCTGGCGGCATCTGCGCGATGTGAAGGGTGCGGACCTTGAGGCCTGGCGTGACCGGGTGCAGCCGCGACTGTCTGCGAAAACCGTGAAGGAATACCAAGGCCTGGCATCCGCATTTTTCGGCTGGCTCGTTCGGGCCGGTAGAATCCACGAAAACCCGCTTCGGTTGGTTTCGCCGGTGCGGACGGCCGGTCGCGAGCGTCGTCAACGTCGCGCCCTTTCCGCCGATGAATTATCGCAGTTGCGGGCCTCACTTAAGGCGCGTGGCCTTCGTGGTCTTTATCGCGAGGCGTTCTATGTGTGGTCCTATTTCAGCGGCGCCCGGCGCAACGAGAGTAAGCAGCTCATGATTGTCGATCTGACGCTGACGGCGGATGCGCCGTTCGCTAAGCTTCGCGCGAGCACGACGAAAAACGGAGAAGAGGCCGTGCAGCCTCTCCCGTTGGATGCAGCCGCGTTGCTTTCCGAGCACCTATCGCGGATTCGTGCGACCCGTGGGAAGGTGTTCCCGTATGGCGTTCCCACGGCCAAGACGTTCCGCGAGGATTTAACTGCGGCCGGCATCCAACCGTTTGACGAGCTTGGGCGGCAGGTGGACATTCACGCGCTCCGGACGAGTTACGCCACCCACCTGCTGATGAACGATGTCCCGGTGCGCACCGTGCAAGAGCTGATGCGCCATAGCGACATCAGGCTCACGACGAAAGTCTACACGGACGCCAAGGCACTGCCTCTGTTTGAGGCCGTGAAGGCGGTTAAAGTGCCCGCTCCCTCCGTTTCACATCTGGTATCACGTCCCGCTGGGAAAACCGGGGTAAAAGTGGCCAACGGAGGCCAAGGAAAGGCTCTCGAAGTGGCGCGCAAAAACGCGCCTCCTCAGAGTGAAAACGCCTCGGAAACAGCCGACGAAAGCTGGCGGAGAGGGTGGGATTCGAACCCACGTTAGGGTATAAGCCTAAACCGCATTTCGAGTGCGGCGCGTTCAACCACTCTGCCACCTCTCCGGAAGCGGACCGGAGAAAGTACGGTTCGCACCGCAAAACGGAAGCGAAAAGTTTGGCGTCCGCCGAATGAGGGACGCTCGCGTGTCTTATGCATAGCCCGGGCTTCAAATCCTCCTTGCCCGACCTGTCCGGGATGGTAGGTTGCGTTGCATTTTTCTCCGCACACACGTCCATGGTTTCCGCGAACAACGAGTTGGCCTACAACAGCAAGATCGAGGGTGATGTCGTCGTCACCCGGGCCGACGCCGCGATCAACTGGCTGCGCACGAATTCCATGTGGCCGATGCCCATGGGCCTGGCCTGTTGCGCCATCGAGTTGATGGCCACGGCGTCCAGCCGCTACGACATCTCGCGCTTCGGCGCCGAGGTCATGCGTTTCTCGCCCCGCCAGTCCGACTGCATGATCGTGGCCGGCACCGTCACCTACAAGATGGCTCCGGTCGTCCGCCGCATCTACGACCAGATGGCCGCGCCGAAGTGGGTCATCGCGATGGGCGCCTGCGCCAGCTCGGGCGGCATGTATCGCAGCTACGCGACGCTGCAGGGCGTGGACCGGATCATCCCCGTGGATGTGTATGTCAGCGGCTGTCCGCCGCGGCCCGAGGCGCTCCTCGACGCGCTCGTGAAGCTCCAGAACAAGGTCAAACGCGAGCGTTCGGCCTCCAAGCTCCTCAGCGCCTGAGCCCCGCGCCCCGCTGTCCATGACCGCCAACGCCGACGTCATCGCCGCCGTCCAGGGGAAGTTCCCCTCGGCCACCCCGCGCGCCAGCGCCGACTGGCCCGCCCTCAACGTGCCCGCCGCCGAGGCCATCGCCGTGCTCCGCCACCTGCGCGACGCGCTGGGCTTTGATTATCTTACCGACCTGACCGCCATCGACTGGACCGCGGAGCAATCCCCGCGCTTCACCGTCGTCTGGCACCTCTACTCGGGCACGCAGCACACCTACGTGCGTATCGCCGCGAACTGCGCCGACGACCAGGCGCCCGCGATGCCGACCACCACCGGCCTGTGGCCGACGGCCGACTGGCACGAGCGCGAGTGTTACGACATGTTCGGCATCCGCTTCGACGGCCATCCCGACCTGCGCCGCATCCTCATGTGGGAGGGCTACCCGTATCACCCGCTCCGCAAGGAGTTCCCACTCGCCGGCCTGCCGACCGAGCTGCCCGACGCCGAGATCTCCGCCGAGACGCACACGCCCGTCATCGCCGCGCCCATGGCCGGCGGCCCGTTCGTGGCGACGCCCGGCGAGCCGATGAGCGAGGCCGAGCCGCGCGCCAAGGACGAGGCGTGGAACGAGAAACGCGAGAAGCCCGCCAACGCCTGACCTTCATGGCCACCGAGCAAACTTTCCCCGACGCCACCGCGAAGACCGCCGCGAACCTCCCGAAGGAGTTCGAGACGGAAAAAATGTCGCTCTCGATGGGCCCGTCGCACCCGTCCACCCACGGCGTGCTGCGCATCCAGTTCGAGCTCGACGGCGAGACGGTCACGAAGGCCGATCCGGTCATCGGCTACCTGCACCGCGGCGACGAGAAGATCGCCGAGAACATGACTTACAACCAGTTCGTGCCCTACACGGACCGGTTGGACTACATCGCCCCGCTGGCCAACAACGCCGCCTACGCGCACGCCGTCGAGCAGCTCGCCGGATTGAAGATGCCCGCGCGCGTCGACGCGATCCGCGTCGTCACCACCGAGCTGGCGCGCGTCTCCTCGCACCTGATGGGCCTCGGCGCCTACGGCATCGATGTCGGCGCGTGGTCGGTGTTCATGTATTGCTTCACCGAGCGCGAGAAGCTCTACACGCTGTTCGAGAAGCTCACCGGCGCCCGCTTCACCACCAGCTACAGCCGCATCGGCGGCGTCGCGCGCGACCTGCCGCCGGGCTGGCTCGAGGAGGTCGACGGTTTCTGCACGCAGTTCCTGCCGATCCTCGACGAGATCCTCGGCCTGCTCTCGCGCAACAAGATATTCCTCGACCGCACGGTCGACATCGGCGTCATCAGCCGGGCCGACGCCATCGCCTACGGCATGAGCGGCCCGAACCTCCGCGGCTCCGGCATGGCGATGGACCTGCGCAAGGACCGCCCGTATTGGGGCTACGACCAGTATGATTTCGACGTCCCGGTCGGCGCGAAGGGCGACTGCTACGACCGTTACCTCTGCCGCGGCGAGGAGATGAAGCAGTCTATCCGCATCGTCCAGCAGGCGATCAAGAAATTCCCGGCGGGCGACTGGTATGCGCCGGACGCGCGCAAGATCTTCGCGCCGCGCAAGGACAAGGTGCTCACCTCGATGGAGGAGCTCATCAACAACTTCATGATCGTGACCGAGGGCCCGCAGATGCCGGCCGGCGAGGTCTACTTCGAGGCCGAGAACCCGAAGGGCCTGCTCGGCTTCTACATCGTGAGCAAGGGCGGCGGCGTGCCCTACCGCCTGAAGATCCGCAGCGCCTCGTTCTGCAACCTCTCCATCCTCCCCAAGCTCTGCGTCGGCAATCTCGTGTCCGACGTCGTCTCCATCCTCGGCTCGCTCGACTTCGTCATGGGCGAGTGCGATCGCTGAAGTTTCCAACCACAGAAAACACGGAACACACAGAAGCATGAATCCATCGACCCGAGAACTTTCTCATTCTGAGTATTCAGTGTCTTCCGTGGTTTCTTCCGATTGATGAATCTCAAACCCGCAACTCTCTCGAAAATCGACGAGGTGATCACGCATTACCCGGTGAAGCGCAGCGCCACGCTGCCGCTCCTGCACCTCGTCCAGGAGGACGCCGGCTGGATCTCGCCCGAGGCCATCGAGTGGATCGCCCAAAAGCTCGAGCTGCAGCCGATCAACGTCTACGAGGTCGTCACCTTCTACCCGATGTTCCGGCAGAAGCCGATCGGCCGCCGCCACATCAAGGTCTGCCGCACGCTCTCCTGCGCGCTCACCGGCGGCTACAAGGTCTGCGAGCGGTTCGAGCAGGAGTTCGGCTGCCATCGCGGCGAGGTCTCCGCCGACGGCGAGGTGACCATCGAGTTCGTCGAGTGCCTCGCCAGCTGCGGCACCGGCCCGGTCGTCATGGTCGACGACGACCTCCACGAGAAGGTCGATGCGGCCAAGGCGAAACAGATTTCCGACCAGATCCGCGCGGAGGCGAAGCAGCGCCCATGAAGAAGATCCGCCTCAAGCAGGTCCCGCCGATCCGGTTCGGCATTGTCCTCGGTCTCATCAACGGGGTCGTCGGGATGATCACCGCGCCGGTCTTGCTGCTCTCGCTCGGCGCGGCCGCGACGTGGGACACCAATCTTCTCCCGCGCTTCCTCGGCATCCCGTGGTTGTTCGCCGGCGCGGCGTCGCTCTTCATGCCCTTTATCCACGCGCTTGGTGGCTTCGTCGTCGGCGTCCTGCTCGCCATGGTCTACAACCTCGCCGCCCGCTGGACCGGCGGCATCGAGATCGTCATCGACGACAACTGAGACCGCCCCCTCCTTCACCGCCCACTTTCCTTTCTCGCAATGTCCGCCCCCGTCCAACGCCGCATCATTTTCGCTCACATCGATGAGCCCGGCTACACCAACGACCTCGCCTGCTACGTGAAGCACGGCGGTTACGAGGTGATGAAGCGCGCGTTCGCCCGCAAACCCGAGGAGCTGATCGACGAGGTCAAGAAGTCCGGCGTGCGCGGCCGCGGCGGCGCGGGCTTTCCCTGCGGCGTGAAGTGGACGCTGGTCGACCGCAAGAGCGGCAAGCCGATCTATCTCATCGTCAATGCCGACGAGTCCGAGCCCGGCACGTTCAAGGACCGCTACATCATCCACCAGGACCCGCACCAGCTGATCGAGGGCACGATGATCTCCTGTTTCGCGAACAACGTGAAGCAGGCCTACATCTACATCCGTGGCGAGTTTCCGCACGGCGCCCGCATCCTCGAGCAGGCCATCCAGGAGGCGCGCGACGCCAACCTCGTCGGGCAGAACATCCTCGGCTCGGGCTACAGCTGCGACATTTTCGTCCACCGCGGCGCCGGCGCCTACATCTGCGGCGAGGAGACCGGCCTCATCGAGTCGCTCGAGGGCAAGCGCGCCAACCCGCGCATCAAGCCGCCGTATTTTCCCGCGGTGCTCGGCCTCTACCAGTGCCCGACCATCGTCAACAACGTCGAGACGCTCTGCCACGTGAAGCACATCGTGGACATGGGCGGCGAGGCCTACGCGCGCATCGGCACGCCCAACAACACCGGCACGCGCGTCTTCTGCGTCTCCGGCCACGTGCAGCGCCCCGGCTACTACGAGTTTGAGGCCGGGAAGATCACACTCGGCCAGCTGCTCAACGACGTCTGCGGCGGCCCGCTGCCCGGACGCACCTTCAAGGCCGTCATTCCCGGCGGTTCCTCCGCCAAGATCCTCCGCTTCGGCGAGCGCTTCAAGGGCAAGCGCAAGGTCGGCGCGGACCTGGTGGACTACGACTGGGGCGTCGAGGACGTCCCGATGGATTTCGATTCGCTCGGCATGATCGGCACGATGGGCGGCTCCGGCGGCGTCATCGTGATGGACGACTCGGTCAACATGGTCGAGGCGCTGGCCAACATCAACGCGTTCTACTCGCACGAGAGCTGCGGCCAGTGCACGCCCTGCCGCGAGGGCTCGCTCTGGATGAAGAAGATCACCACCCGCATGGTCCACGGCGAGGCGCGCGAGGCCGACGCCGCCCTGCTCAAGGGCGTGGCCGACCAGATCCCCGGCCGCACCATCTGCGCCTTCGGCGAAGCCTGCTCCTGGCCGACCCAGAGCTTCCTCGCGAAGTTCGGCGACGAGTTCAAAGGCTACGCCGCGGCGAAGAAAACGAAGTCCGAACCTGCGATCCCACTGATCTGAACCGCACCACTGATTCACACTAAACCCTCACTAATCATACCGAGCCCTCCGCTTTTCATTAGTGTCACCTTAGTGGCCATTAGTGGTTAAAGAAATCTCAGCAATGTCTTCCGCTCCCAAACCCGCCGACCTCGTGACCGTCAACATTGACGGCAAGGACATCGCCGTGCCGAAGGGCACGAACGTGATCGAGGCCGCCAAGCTCGTCGGCGTGGAAATCCCGCATTACTGCTACCACCCGAAGCTCAGCATCGTCGGCAACTGCCGCATGTGTCTCATCGAAATGGGCCTGCCGGCCGTCGATCCCGCCACGAAGCAGCCGATCATGGACCCGGCCACCGGGAAGCAGAAGATCAACTGGATCCCGCGCCCGCAGATCGGCTGCGGCACCAACGTCTCGCCCGGCCTCCACGTCCGCACCAACACGCCGATGGTGAAGGACTGTCGCGAGGGCGTCACGGAGATGCTGCTCATCAACCACCCGCTCGACTGCCCGATCTGCGACCAGGCCGGCGAGTGCAAGCTGCAGGAATTCTCCGCCGCCTACGGCCGCGGCTACTCGCGCTTCGTCGAGCACAAGAACGTGAAGCCGAAGCGCACCCAGCTCGGGCCGCGCGTCACGCTCGACGACGAGCGCTGCATCCTCTGCTCGCGCTGCATCCGCTTCAGCAAGGAAATCGCGAAGGACGACGTGCTCGGCTTCATCGACCGCGGCAGCTACAGCACGCTCACCTGCTACCCGGGCCGCCAGCTCGAGAACAACTACTCGCTCAACACCGTCGACATCTGCCCGGTCGGCGCGCTCACCTCGACGGATTTCCGCTTCAAGATGCGCGTCTGGTTCCTCAAGCAGGCGCCCGGCATCGACCCCGAGTCCTCCGTCGGCGCCAACACCGAGGTCTGGAGCCGCGAGGGCGTCATCTACCGCATCACCCCGCGTCGCAACGACGAGGTGAACGACGCGTGGATGACCGACTCCGGCCGCCTGCTCTATCAGCAGGTGAAGGCCGCCGACCGCCTGCTCGCCCCCTCCATCAACGGCAACTCCACCGCCCTCGAGACGGCGCTCAAGGCCGCCGCGGATCTGCTGGTAGGGCGAGGCGTCCCCGCCGAGCCGTCGTCCGCCCAAGGAACGGCTCATCGGGACGATTCGCCCTACCGGAATGGCGTCGCCGTCGTCGGCTCCGGCCGCAGCAGCGTCGAGGAACAGTTCCTTACCAGGAAGCTCGCCGAGGCGCTCAAGGTCCCCGCGTCGCTCGTCAGCCGGGTGGGGCAGGGTGACCGCCTCCTTCTCTCCGCCGACCGCAACCCGAACGTCCGCGGCGCGCTCATCACCGGCCTCATCTCCGCGTTGCCGCAGCAGAAGCTCAGCGGCCTCGCGGCCGACATCGACGCGGGCAAGGTGAAGACGGTTCTCTCTGTCGGCGAAGACCTCGCGGCCGCCGGCCTCACCGCGGCGCAGCTGGCCAAGGTCTCCATCGTCTATCTCGGCACGCACCGCAACACCACGAGCGACGCCGCCAAGGTCGTCATCCCGACGCTCACGGTGTTCGAGAAGGCCGGCTCCTTCGTGAACCAGCAGTTCCGTCTCCAGAAGTTCGCCCAGGCCGTCCCCGGCCCGGCGGGCGTGGCGAACGATCTCGTCACGCTGACCGGCCTGATCACCGCCGTTGGGGGTGGCACCGCCGCTTCCGATCTCGGTGCGCTCTGGACCGCGCTCGCCGCCGAGGCGAAGCCGCTCGCCGGCCTCAGCTACGCCACGCTGCCCGCCACGGGCCAGCTGCTCGACGCGACCGCGTGGGCCGGCCTGCCCTTCGTCGAGGGTGAGACGCTCCACTTCAAACCCGCCGCCGTCCCCGCGGCCGCCAACACCTGACATGATTTTCGCCATCCAATGCCTTAAGGTAGGGACGGACCGCCGGGCCGTCCGCGAATGTCCTTCGGCGCGCCCAGCTCTGCTGGCCAGCAGAGCGCCCTACCTGCCCAGCCATACATGAGCGCCATGTTCGAACTCTGGTCCAATCTTCATCCGGTGGTGCAGGCTGTCATCAAGGGCCTGTGCGTGATCGGTGTCATCTTCCCGCTCGGCGGCGCGTGCTCGCTGGCCGAGCGCAAGGTCTCGGCGTGGATGCAGGGCCGCCCCGGCCCGAGCCGCGCAATCCCGTTCTGGTTCGCCTGGCTGCCGGTCATCGGTCCGTTCCTGCAGCGCCTCGGTGTGTTCCACCTCATGGCCGACGGCGGCAAGATGTTCCTCAAGGAGGACCCGGTGCCCGGCCACGTGAACAAGGTCTACTTCATGCTCGCGCCACTCGTCGGCATGATCCCAGCGTTGACGACCGTCTGCGCGGTGCCGTTCGGCGCCTACCTCGACGGGGCGAAGCACGTCGTGCCGCTCATGCTGGCCAACGTCGACGTGGGCCTGCTCGTGGTGTTTGCGGTCTCCTCGCTCGGCGTCTACTCGCTCATCCTCGCGGGTTGGGCGTCGAACTCCAAGTATCCCTTCCTCGGCGGTGTGCGCGCCTCGGCGCAGCTCATCTCCTACGAGCTGTCGATGACGCTCTCCGTGCTGCCGGTATTCCTCTGGATCAACGCCCCCGGCACCGCCGGCTCGCTGAGCCTGGCGACGGTCGTCGAGTTCCAGAGCCAGCCCGGCCTGTGGGGCGGCGCGTGGTTCATTTTCCTCATGCCGGTGTCGGCGCTGGTGTTCCTTGTGGCGCTCTTCGCCGAGACCAACCGCCTGCCATTCGACATGGCGGAGGGCGAGGCCGACCTCGTCGGCGGTTTCCACACCGAATACGGCTCGCTCAAGTGGGGCCTGTTCTTCGTGGCCGAGTATGGCCACATGATGGTGGGCTCCGGCGTGTTCATCCTGCTCTTCCTCGGCGGCTGGAATCCACTGCCGTGGGTGCCGCTGGCCGACGTGGCCGTGTGGCTGCACCTCGTCGACCAGCCCGTGCTGCTCGGCCTGCTCTCCATCGCCATCTTCCTCGCGAAGGTGCTGTTCTTCCTCTTCCTGTTCATGTGGGTGCGCTGGACGGTGCCGCGCTTCCGCTACGACCAGGTGATGCAGCTCGGCTGGCGCAAGCTCCTGCCGCTCGCCATCGGCAACCTCATCTTCTACGCGGTCGTGATCGCGTTCATTCAAAAACCCGTTTCCTGAGCGCCATGGCCTACGTCGTCGAACGCAAACCCCTCACGCTCTCCGAGCGCTTCTACCTCCCGCAGATCTTCGCGGGCATGAAGGTGACGCTGAAGCACCTGTTCGCACCGAACGTCACGCTGAACTACCCGGAGCAGCGCCCCGTCATCCCGCCGGGCTACCGCGGCGTGCCCACGCTCGTGAAGGATCCGCACGGCCGCGAGAAGTGCGTCTCGTGCCAGCTCTGCGAGTTCGTCTGCCCGCCCAAGGCCATCCGCATCACGCCCGGCGCCGTTCCTGCCGACCAGCCCGAACGCATGCACGTCGAGAAAGCCCCGCAGGCCTTCGACATCGACATGCTGCGCTGCATCTACTGCGGCTTGTGCCAGGAGGTCTGCCCCGAGGAGGCCATTTTCCTGCAGAACCAGTTTTCGCTGTCCGGCTACAGCCGCGAGGAGATGGTCAACCACAAGGACCGGCTCTACGAACTCGGCGGCACGCTGCCGGACCAGCACCTCAAGTGGGACAAGAAAAAGGCCGCCGCGGAGCACGGCAACGCACACTGAGCCATGAATACCGAAACTGTCATTGCGAGGAGCGCGGCGACGAAGCAATCCAGCTGGATCGCCACGCCGGGCTTTGCCCGGCTCGCGATGACAAGAATGCACTGAGCCATGGCGAATTTCCTCTTCTATCTCTTCTCCGCCCTCACGCTGATCTGCGCGCTGCTGGTCGTCGTGAACAAGAACGCCGTCAACGCGGCCATGTGCCTGCTGCTCTCGCTCGTCGGCCTGGCCGGCCTGTTCGTGCTGCTCGACGCCGCGCTGCTGGCCTTCGTGCTGCTGCTCGTCTACGCGGGCGCGGTCGTGGCGCTGTTCCTCTTCATCGTCATGCTGCTCGACACCAAGGGCAGCACGCAGGCGTTCAAGCCGATGAGCGTCGCCGCCTCCGCGCTCGGCGGCCTGCTGCTCCTGCTCGGCGTCTACACGCTGTCGCACCGCGTCATGTTGCCGAACACTCCGGCGACCGGCGCGGCGCCGACGCTCAAGAACTTCGCCGAGCAGCTCTTCACGACCTATCTTCTCCCGGTGCAGGTCGTGGGCTTCCTGCTCCTGATCGCCATGCTCGGCGTTATCGTGCTCAGCAAGAAATTCGACCCCGCGGAGGGCGCCCAATGATCACCCTCGGCCTCAACGCCTACATCTTCGTCAGCCTGCTGCTGTTCGTCATCGGCTTCTTCGGCGTGCTGCTGCGCAAGAACACGCTCGTGATCTTCATGTGCCTCGAGCTCATGCTGCTCGCCTCGACGCTCGCGCTGGTGGCGTTCTCGCGCTTCAACGGCACGCTCGACGGCAGCGTCTTCGTCTTCTTCATCCTCACCATCGCGGCGGCCGAGGTCGCCGTCGGCCTCGCCATCATCGTCGCGCTCTTCCGCCGGCGCCACACCGTCCAGGTCGAGGAACTGAACCATCTGAAACACTGAGCTACGAATCGTACCGATGCCCACGGTTACCAAACAATCACACGCTACCTGTCATCCTGAGTGCAGCGAAGGATCCAGCCAGGCGTGCGCCGGCGGAAATCATTTTGGATTCTTCGCTTCGCTCAGAATGACACGCGGGGGCAAATGGTTCGGCACTCCGCACTCCGCACTTTGCATTCCGCCCTTCCGTCAATGACGATGCTCTGTCACTCCGTTCTTGCCCTCCTCCTGCCGCTGGCGTCGGCGACGCTGATCGCACTGTTCCTGCGCCGGCAGGGTGCGCTGGCCTCGTGGATCTCCACGGCGACAGCCGGCGCGATCGCGGCGATCTCGATCATCCTGCTGCTGCACGGCGAGCGTTTCACCAGCTCGACCGAATGGCTGCGCTTCGGCAATTTCACCGTGTCGCTCGGCATCAAATACGACGACCTCGCGGCGCTCATGCTGTTCGTCGTCGGTTTCGTGGGCTTCCTGATCCACGTGTTCTCGCTCGGCTACATGCACGACGACGGCGCCCGGGCCCGTTACTTCGGCGGCCTGTCGATCTTCATGTTCTCGATGATCGGCATCGTGCTGGCCGACTCGCTGTTCATGATCTTCATCTTCTGGGAGCTGGTCGGCTTCAGCTCCTATCTGCTCATCGGGCATTATCACGAGAAGCAGTCCGCGGCGGACGCGGCGAAAAAGGCCTTCATCGTCAACCGCGTGGGCGATTTCGGTTTCCTGCTCGGCATCGTGTGGACCTACTGGACGTTCGGCACCACCAACCTCGATGCGCTCGCCACGGCGGCGAACGGTGGCGCCATTTGGGCCTCGCTCATCCCGCTGCTGCTGTTCTGCGGTGCCATGGGCAAGTCCGCGCAGATGCCGCTGCACGTGTGGCTGCCGGACGCGATGGAAGGCCCGACGCCGGTCTCCGCGCTCATCCACGCCGCCACGATGGTGGCCGCGGGCGTGTATATGCTCTGCCGCGTCCACTTCCTGATGCTGCCCGAGGCGCTCAACGCCATCGCCTGCATCGGCACGATCACGGCCGTCTACGCCGCGTTCTGCGCCGTCGTGCAGAGCGACATCAAGAAGGTGCTGGCTTACTCCACGCTTTCGCAACTCGGCTACATGACGGCGGCGTTCGGGCTGGGTTCGACCAGCACCTACGCCCTGATTGACCTTCCTGTCACGACCGTCGCCACCGGCGTCGGCGCCGCGATGTTCCACCTGACGACCCACGCTTTCTTCAAGGCGCTGCTCTTCCTCGGCTCCGGCTCCGTCATCGCCGGGTGCCACCACGAGCAGGACATCTTCAAGATGGGCGGCCTGCGGAAGAAGATGCCGCTGACGTTCCTGACGTTCACGGTCGGTGTCGCCGCCATCGTTGGCTTCCCGTTCCTCGCCGGCTTCTTCTCGAAGGACGCCATCCTCTATCTCGCGTTCGAGAAGAACGGGGTGATCTTCGCCCTGCTCGCGTTCACCGCCGTGCTGACTTCGTTCTACATGGTCCGCCTGTGGAAGATCGTCTTCTTCGGCGAGACGCGCTCGGAGCACGCGGCGCACGCCCACGAGAGCGGTTTCTCGATGACGCTCCCGCTGGCGGTGCTGGCGATCCTCTCGGTCATGGGCGGCTACAGCGGTGTCTATGGCAAGCTGGCCGGCTCGGTTGCCGCACTGATTCCTGAAGCCCACGGTTCCGCGCACACGACGATCTTTGCGGTCAGCCTGGCGGTGATGGTCATCGGCGCCGGCTCGGCCTGGCTCTTCTACGCGACGAAGTCCGTGGACACACTCGAGGAGCGGTCGCAGGGCCTGTTCAATATGCTCGGCACGCTCAAGGAGTCGTTCGACACCGTCTACGGCTACTACGTTGCCAAGGTCCAGCAGCGTTTCGCCATGCTGCTCAATTTCCTCGAGCAGATCTTTCTCGCCGGCGCGATCGTGCGCGGCTTCGCCGGCCTCGTGGGCCTGATCGGCCTCGGCGCGCGCGCGCTCTACGTCGGCAGCCTGCATGCCTACGTCTACTGGTTCCTGCTCGGCGTCGTGCTGCTCTGGGCCTTCGCCACCGGCCTTTTCTAAACCGCTTTCCTGATGGATTCCTCCGCCAACGCTTCACTCCTGCAACTCGCGATCGCCACGCCGCTCGTCGCCGCGCTGGTCATCGCGCTCGGGCTGCCCAAGCGTTTCTCGGTCAGGCTGGCCGCGGCCGCCTTTGCCGTGCCGGCGCTGGTCGCGCTCTGGCTCTGGTGGCAGTTCCCCGCCAACGCGGGCGGCAACTACGCCTTCCTGAGCGACACCGCCACCGGCCTGCAGGCCTTCGGTCTCAGCCTGAAGCTCGGCCTGAACGGCGTGTCGTTGCCGATGTTCGTGCTGGCGGGTGTGGTCGGCCTGGCCGCCGGTCTCTACGCGCTGCGCTCCGGCGCGGAGCGCTTGAAAATCTACCTGATGCTCCTGCTCGTCATGCAGGGCGGCCTCATGGGCACGTTCGCCTCGATCGACATCTTCTTCTTTTATTTCTTCCACGAATTGGCGCTGATCCCGACGTTCATCATGGTCGGCATCTGGGGCGGCCGCGACCGCAACTACGCGGCGATGAAGATGACGATCTACCTGACGCTCGGCGCGATGCTCTCGCTCGTCGGCCTGATCGCCATCTACACCCAGAGCGGCGCGCAGTCCTTCGACCTCATCGCCCTGCGCGAGGAGCTGGCGGCCAACCCGCTGCCGGTCACGGTGCAGAAATACATTTTCGGCCTGCTGATGTTCGGCTTCGGCACGCTGGTCTCCCTCTGGCCGCTGCACACGTGGGCCCCGCTGGGGTACGGTGCGGCGCCGTCGTCCGCCGCCATGCTGCACGCGGGCGTGCTCAAGAAGTTCGGCCTCTACGGTCTCATCCAGATCGCGCTGCCGCTGCTGCCGGCGGGCGCGCAGACCTGGGCGTGGACGCTCGCGTTGCTCGCCGCGGTGGGCAACGTGCTCGTCATCGGCTTCGTCACCCTGGCCCAGCGCGACCTCAAGCAGATGGTCGGTTACAGCTCGGTCATGCACATGGGCTACTGCTTTCTCGGTATCGCCACGCTGTCGGTCGTCGGCGCGGGCGGTGTCGTGCTGCTGATGGTGGCGCACGGCCTGTCGGTTGCGCTGCTGTTCCTGCTGGCGACCAGCATCCACCACCGCACGCACACCTTCGACCTGTCCGAGATGGGCGGCCTCGCGCAGAAGACGCCCGTGCTCGCCGCGTTCTTCACCGCCGCGACCCTCGCCGGCATCGGCCTGCCGGGTTTCGCCAACTTCTGGGGCGAGCTGACGGTCTTCGTCTCGCTCTGGCCGTTCTCCAAGTGGATCACGGCCGTCGCGATTTTCGGCGTCGTCATCTCCGCGATCTATGGCTTGCGCGCTGCGGCGCGGGTGTTCTTCGGCCCGCCGACCGAGCAGTTGCAGATCGTGATGAAGGCGCATCCGCCGGCCGACCTCGAGTGGTCGGAGCGCGTGCCGGCCCTCATCCTGTTCGCCGTGCTGCTCTTCATCGGTTTCTGGCCGCGCTCGGTGTCCGACGCCGCCAACCAGGCGCTGTCCGCCAAGCCCGTCGTGCCGACCGCCACCATCAACTTCCAACGCTGACCCGCCGCCATGTCGCTCGAACTTCTTAAGGCTGCCGCCGACTCGAACCAATGGTGGGCCATCACCCCGGAGATCATCCTGGCCTGCGGCGCGCTGTTCCTCCTCGTGGCGGAGATCATCCTGTCGAAGGACCAGCACAAGTACATCCCGGTGATGTCGGTCGGCATCCAGGCCGCCGCTCTGCTCGGCATCGTGCTGAATTTCCACACGGCGTGGCAGGACACCAATAATTTTGCCGGTCTGCTCCGCCATTCGGCGGCCGGGCAGATCGCGCGGGTGTTCTTCCTCGTTTCCGGCCTGCTGACCAGTTTCCTCGCGACCGTCTGCCTGCCGCGCGTGCGCATGCCGCGGGTGGAGTTCTACCACATCGTCATGGTCATCACCGCGGCGGCCATGCTGCTGGCGCAGAGCAACCATTTCGTGATGTTCTTCGTGGCGCTCGAGACGCTGACCATCGGTCTCTACATCCTCGTCAGTTACTTCCGCGACAATCCTCTCACCCTGGAAGCGGGCCTGAAATACCTCGTCATGGGTTCGCTGAGCTCGGGCATCATGCTTTTCGGCATCGTGCTGATCTACGGCGCGGTCGGCGCCGTGCAGGGCTTCGACGGCGCGGTGCACACGGGTTTCGAGTTCGCGACGGTCGCCGAGTTTCTCAAGGGCCATCCGGACAACTTCCTCGCCGTCGTCGGCGTGCTGCTCGTGCTGAGCGGCGTGGCCTTCAAGATCGGGGCGTTTCCGTTCCAAATCTGGATCCCCGACGTTTATCAGGGCGCGCCGACGCCCGTGACGGCGTTCCTCGCGGTGGCGTCCAAGGGCGCGGGCTTCGCCGTGCTGCTGACGCTGGTCAACAACGTGTTCTTTCCGCTGCAGAGCCTGCTCATCCCGGTGTTGTCGGCCATGGCGGCGGTCACGATCCTTTACGGCAACCTTTCCGCGCTCTCGCAGCGCAACGCCAAGCGCCTCATGGGCCTCTCGGGCGTGTCGCACGCGGGTTTTCTGCTCATCGGCGTCACCGCGTCGCTGACCGTGCCGTGGGCCGCGGGCGCCGTGTGGTTCTATCTCTTCACCTACTTGCTGGCCTCGATGGCGGTGTTCGGCGTCATGGCCCATGTCGTGGGCGACAACGACGCCGATCAGGAACTCGACACCTACGACCGCCTCGCCAAGGACAAGCCCTTCCTCGCCGCCGTGCTCGCGGTCGGCGTCGGTTCGCTGGCGGGCATCCCGCCGCTGGCCGGCTTCATGGGCAAGCTGCTCGTGTTCCTCGCCGCGTTCGAGGCGCGCCTCTACTGGCTGTTGGCCTTCGCCGTCGTCGGCGTGGTGCTGTCGATCTATTACTACTTCGGCTGGATCAAGGCGGCGTTCTTCGAGAGCTGGCGTCCCGCGCTGGCCGCCGAGGAGGCCCCGCCGGCTCCGCGCACGGCCCCGACGCTCGTCAGCGCAACCGTCCTGGCCGCCCTGGCCCTCGCCACCGTGGCGCTCGGTTTCTTCCAGGAGCCGCTGACCCGCTGGCTGACGCTGAAATAAGCGCGCCACCGCGTTTATTTTCTTCGCCCCGGCGCGCGAAACTGTTCCAGTTTTCGCGCGCATGAAGGTAACCGGACTCGCCCTAGTGCCGCCCCCGTCGGCGGCCGACCTCCCCAAGGTAACGCCTGAGCTGCTCGCCTCCGTGCTCGCCCGCTACTCGCGGAGCAACGAGGGCCTGCAGAACATCCTCGCGAAGGTCGACCTCGCGCACCCCGACGAATCTATCGACCGCATCCTGAAGTTCGTCGACTACGGCCACGCCTCGATCGGCGGCCTGACCGGCGGCCTCGCCATCGCGCTCGACGGCGTCTCGATGTGGCTGGCGTATAAAATTTTCGAGCTCGCCCAGATGGCCGACGGCCAGGAATCGAGCACGCGCTACATCACGATGGAGGCGACAAACCTCCCGACGCCCACGGAGCTCGGCGTGCCGGACGATCTCGCCGCCCGCTGGTCGGCCGTGATGACCCAGGCCTTTGCCGCCTACCATGCCGAATATGCCCGGCTCGATCAGCTCGCGCAGCAGCAACCGGAGCTCGTGCGCCTGCCGAAGGACGCGAAGCCCGCCGTGGTGAACCGCATCCGCAAAAACTACGCGCTCGACCGCGCCCGTTACTTCATCCCGCTCGCCACGCGCACCAACCTCGGCCTTGTCCAGTCCTCGCGCATGTGGGCCGCCACGGTGAAGCATCTCGATTCGCTGCCGCAACCCGAGGCGCGCACGGCCGCACGGCTCATCCGCGACGAGCTGCTCAAGCAGTCGCCGCGGCTCATGCGCCACAGTTCGACGGAGAAATCCTACGCGGCGCAGGCGCAGCAGGAGCTCGCGCGCAGCTGCCAGCTCGGCCTGGCCCGGCTCTCGACCGCGCCGCTCGCCGACGAGGTCTGGGTCAAGGTCGACCGCGACACGCCGCCGTGGCTGCGCGAGGAGCAGCCGCTGGCCGAGGCGCTGAAGCACCGCGCCAACCGCTACGGCCATCAGGGCCTCGCGACGCGCCGCATGCGCGTGAGTTTCGCCTGGAACAACATGGCGGTCGCCGAGCTGCGCGACCTCAACCGTCACCGCACGGGCCACCGCTACACGCCACTCATTCAGGCCGGTTTCTACCTGCCGCCCGAGATCAGGCACGCGGGGCATCAGGCGCTGCTCGACGAACAGGCGGCCCTGACGCGCGAGCTGATGCAGCGCGGCTCGGGCGCCTACGTTTACTCGCTGTTGCTGGGCGCGCAGACTCCGTTCGAGCACAGCACGCACGCCGACAAGTTCATTTACGAGGCCGAGCTGCGCACCGGCATGGGCGCCCATTTCCGCTACGCCGAACACCTGAGCGCAACCCTGCGCGAGTTCTTCCGGCAGGTACCGGAGGCCCGCGACTGGGTGGTCGAGGGCACCGCCGAACCAGAATAGTCTTGCTGCGCTCCGGGCTTACGCAAACATGCCAGTGACCTGCGGTTGCGTATGTCCCCGGACGCCACCATTAGCCTGAAAATAACCACGCTGCTTGCCCCCCGGCCTCCCTCGCGGAGTGCTATTTTGGGTGCAGCTTACAGCGTCATCGATTGACGCTCCGATGCGCTTTAAGGTCCTCCAGTTTAACATGCAGTTCGGGCAGGTCTGGGACGACGCGAATCCCGACCAGGCCCCGATCAACCCGGAGTGCGCGGTCGACGAGATCCTCTCCCACAACGCGGACATCATCATGCTGCAGGAGGTCGAGCGCGCCGAGCCCGGCGGCTCGCATCCGCCCGTGCCGCCCAACTACACGCGGATCAAGCAGGCGCTCGACGGCTACCACAGCACGTTCTCCTTTCCCCGCGCCGATCCGCGCGAACTGCCCTTTGGCATCGGTTTGGCCATCTTCTGCCGCTGGCCGCTGCACAACACCGTGTGCGTCAACCTGCCGTCGCCCCCGGTCGAATTCGAGTTCTACGGCGAAAAGAAGACGCCCACCGACCGCCTGCTCATCGGCGCCAGCACCATGATCGAGGGACACGAATTGCGGTTGCTCAACACCCACCTGCTCGCGTTCTTCATGCTGAAATCCAGCAGCGAGGAGAACCGGCAGCAGCGCGACCTCGTGGCACAGGAGCTCGCCAAGTGCACCTGCCCGACCATCCTCACGGGCGACTTCAACGTCAGCAAACACGAGTCGCTGGTGGACCAGTTCGGGAGCGTCGGCTACAAGACCGTGCAGTCTGCCGAGATCACCTGGCGCCGCCGGCCCTACGTGCTCGACCACATCTTCTACAACGACTGGCTGCGGCCCGTCGACTGGCAGGTGAAACCCACGCCGGCGTCGGATCACCACGCGCTGGTGGCGGAGTTCGAGTTCACGCGCTGAGCGTGCCCGGCGGGTTCACGTGGCGCGGCGTACGCGCTCTTTCTCGTCGTCGCGCTCTTCCTCGAGGCGCGCCTTCTCGCGGCTGATCTGCTGGCGGACCTTGTCGGCCTCGTCGAACTGCTGGCCGCCCAGTGCGGCATCGAGCTGCTGCTTCAGGAAAATCTCCCGCTCGGCGATCCGGCCTTGGTAGACGCGGTCGATCTCCGCCAGCCGCTGCTTTTGCTCCGCGGACAGAGGGCGGTTGGCGTCCGGGTCGGACTTGGCGAGGCGTTCCATGGCCAGTTCGTAAGCGCTCTTCATGGCGCCACGATTACGGGGCGGAGCCGAATTTCACGCCAAAAAACAACACCAGCACGACGACCAGCACCGGCGGCCAGAAACCGCCGCGGGCCCGCGCCCAGCGCGCGTTGGCGCCGGCGAGCATGACGCCCAGCACGAGACCGAGCGCCACGGGCGCCAGCCAGGCGCGGCTGAATTGCGCCGGGAAATACATGGCCGGCAGCGCCGTGCCGTGTTGCACGAGCCAGTCCATGAGTTGGATGACCAGCGCGGCGGCGCGGTTGCAGAGCAGGCTGAGCGGCAGCAAACCGACCAAGCCGCAGACCAGCGAGGCGAACCCCGCCACGATGGCGAGCCACGACAGCGGGATGACGACGAGATTGGCCGGCAGCGAGCCGGGCGAGAACAACCCGAAATACCCGATGCTCGACGGTATGCTGGCCAGCAGCGCGACCCAGGTGGCGGCCGCCGCGCCGAGAAAGCCCCGCCCGCCCGCCGTGAGAATGCGCTGCCGCCAGGACCAGTTCGCCGCCGGCAGATCGCGCCACGGCCGCCAGCGCGCCTGCCAGGATTCGGCGAGCGGTCCCGCCATGAGAATGAGCGCCGCGACGACACCGTAGGACATTTGAAACCCCGTGTTGAACTGCTGCTGCGGGTCGAGCAACAACGTGACCAAGGCTGCGGCGACCAGCGCGGCCAGCGAGTTGGCTGGCAGCCGGAACAGTCGCGAGCCCAGCAGGAAGGCGATCATCAGGAAGGCGCGTTCCGCCGGTGCGCTGCCGCCGGTCACCTGAACATAAAGCCACAGCACGACCAACCCCACGACCACGGCTGCACGCCGCGGCAGGCGGAGCAATTGCAACAGGTATTGGATGGCAAGGGCGATGACGCCCACGTGCAGTCCGCTGATCGAGAAGATGTGAAAGGTGCCGCTGCGCATGAAGGCGTTTTGCTGCTCCGGATCGAGGGCCGCCTTCTCGCCCAGCAGCATGCCGAGGTAGATGGAGACTTGCTCCGGACGCCGTTCGAGACCGTGGCGCAGGATGGTTTCAAATCGGTCCTCGAGGCGGGTGCAAAGCGCCCGGAAGCGGGTCGGTGGCCGGACTTCGGCCGTGATGTGCGCCCGGGTGAGGGTCAGCCCGATGCCCAGACTCTCGAGGTAACGGTTGAAGCCGCGGGTGCTCTCATCGCCGGTGCGGAGATTTTGCAGCACCCCGCGGACGACGTAGCGCGCGGAACGCACCGGCGGGAGACTGATTTTTCGGATCGCCGAGTAATATATCCGCTGCCCAGTCAGGTCGGCCACGTGCGCCTCCGCGGCGACGATGCGGCCGACTCCGCCGGTGGTCTTGCGCCCCGGTGCAGGGGCGAAGGTTTGCTCGATTTCCACGGTGACGGTCACTTCACGCGGTGTCTCCGCCCAGTCGGCCCGTCCGGGCGAGCGCAGCAGGAGGTTCACGTAACCGCCGAGCAAAGCGGCTCCGCCCAAGCCCGTGATCCAGAGCGCCCGGCTCAGGCGGTTCGCTCCACCGGCGGTGCAGACCGCGACGCCGCCCGCGGCCACCGCCAGTGTTGCCAGCACGGACAGTCGGGTGGCGAGGGGCTGATAGTCCGCCAGGGCGACGCCGGCCATGTAGGGCAGCAACAGCCACAGGAGAGGCGCGCGCGGCGCCTGGTTCGGCGAAGGCATGGAGGAGGGAAGCGCGGCCTTCGACCCGTGAAAAAAGCGCTCCGGCAGTGAAACGTTTCGCGCGCCGCCTTCAAACTTGTTTCGCGCGCCCGGCCCGGCACAGTCTCAACCGATATGGCCCGCGATGACGACCAAGCTTCCCTCTTCGGCGAAGAGCCGGCGACGCCCGCCGCCTCCGGCCCGGAGGCGAAGCCCCCGGCGCACCAGCCGCTCGCGGCCCGGATGCGCCCGCGCACGCTGGCCGAGATCGCCGGCCAGGAGCACATCCTGAAACCGGGCAACCTGCTGCCGCGCCTGATCGCGAGCAACCGCTTCGGTTCGGTGCTGTTCTACGGCCCGCCCGGCTGCGGCAAGACGAGCCTGGCCGAGGTCATCGCCCGCGAGACCAAGAGCCGTTTCGTCCGGGTGAACGCCGTGATGAGCAACGTGGCTGAGTTGCGCGAAATCCTCGCTGTGGCGCGCCGCCGGCCAGAAGCGGCGACGATTCTCTTCATCGACGAGCTGCACCGCTTCAACAAGTCCCAGCAGGACCTGCTGCTGCCCGACGTCGAGGAGGGCAATGTCCGGCTCATCGGCGCGACGACGCACAATCCCGGCTTCTACGTCAACCCGCCGCTGCTCAGCCGCAGCCATCTCTTCCGGCTCGAGCCGCTGACCACCGCCCAGGTCGCCGCCGTGCTGCGCCGGGCGCTGACCGACGCGGAGCGCGGACTCGGCGCACGCGGTCACGCGGCCGAGGACAAGGTCCTCGCCGATCTGGCGGTGCTGTGCGATGGCGACCTGCGCCGCGCGCTCAACGCCCTCGAGGTCATCGCGCTGTCGTTGCCCGAAAAATCGCCGGTCACGGAAAAGGAACTGGAAATTTTCGCGCGCGAACGACGCATCCGCTACGATGCCGACGAGGACGAGCATTACGACACGATCTCGGCCTTCATCAAAAGCTGCTGCGGCAGCGATCCCGATGCCGCGATGTATTGGCTGGCGAAGATGCTCGCCGGCGGCGAGGACCCCCGCTTCATCGCGCGCCGGCTGGTGATTCTGGCGAGCGAAGATGTCGGTCTGGCCGACCCGCAGGCCCTGCCGCTCACCGTGGCGGCGCATCACGCCTGCGACTTCATCGGCCTGCCCGAGGCGGAACTCACGCTGGCGCACGCCACGCTTTACATCGCCACGGCGCCGAAGAGCAATTCGGCGACCCTGGCGCTCGGCGCAGCGCACCGCGTGCTCAAGGAGCAATCCGTGCAACCCGTGCCCGTGCACCTGCGCGACAAAGGCGGCCAGGCCAGCAAGCGCGCCGGCCACGGTGAGGGCTATCTCTATTCGCACGAGTTTCCCGAGAACATCTCCGGCCAGAATTACCTCGAGAAACCCCTCACGCTCTACACCCCGAAGACCGCCGGTTGGGAAGCCAAGATCGCCGAGCGCCTCGCCCGATGGCGGGAGCTGAGAGCGACCCGCGCGCGCGGGCAGTGACCGATCAACCGATGCGCAGGGAGAGGTAAATCACCGCCAGCCGGCGTGGATCGTAGCTGGTTTGCAGGCTGGTGTGATAGCGGATGGCCAGTTGGTTGCTCCCGGCGATCAAAGGCAGGCTCGCGACAATGGGCTGTTTCTCATTGATCCGGGCGAAAACGTGCCGGGCGACAATGGAGCCGTTCAATTCGAGGATAAGCGACTGGTCTTCCGAATAGGTGAGAGCCTCCGCGACGAGCGTTGCTCTCCGGGCCGCCGGAGAGTCGACCTTGAGCAGCGTCTCCGGAGCCAGGCCCCAGTGAAAAGGCGGCAGGAAAGCGTGAGGCACGGGGCCTTCCTCCGCGGCCCAACCGGAGAGAGGAGTGAAGCCGGCAAAGGCCGCCGTGGCGTCGGCGATGCGCAGGGGAGGCATCTCATCCGGACGCAATTCGCGGATGACGGGGGCTTCACCCGCCGCGACGGAGTCGCTGGCCTGGGCGTCAATCAGTTGACCGTGACTGTGGGCCAGCTTTTCCAAAAACGGCAGCATGGCGCGCGCAACGCGGCTCCAGTCCGATGCGTTGCTCGAATACCGCAGCGGGCCGCCCCGGTAGTCGACCGGTTCCAACCGGAGCTTGGCGGCTGAATGGCAGATGGTGTTGAAAAATCGCTCCGGATTTTCGCTGAGCAGTTGGAAGCCCAGGCGATAATGCATGTCCAGCCCGGCGTGGCTCCGGCCGCGGCTCAGTTTCTGCAGCTCCGCCAAGACCACCCGCATCGCCTGCTGGCCGGGTGATCGAAGCGCCAGATGTGCGAGCCAGTAATCCTGCGGCAGCGGAGTGGCAGGCAGGGGCCGGCCTTCACGGTAAAGCGCGTGATTGCCCTTGCCGGCCCTTACGCTCGCGTCGAGCGCAAGGGACCGGGGCACCATCACTTTCCCGGTCGGCCCCGGCAGGCGCTGACAGTGCCGCAAACGCCGCGCCGGATTGGTTTCGGAGGGATCATCAGCCGACGTGGGATGGTAATTCAGAAGGGGAAGCGCGACCGGCTGACTCGGACCGGCCGCGGCCAGAGCGGTCTCCAGCCCGGCCCGGTCCGGCCCCGCGAGAAATTCGTCCGCATCCAGCAAGACGACCCAATCAGCGTTTCTTTTCTCGGCGGCCAGCCGGCTCAGGTGGTTGCTGCGGGTTTGCTGCAGGTTCCCGATAGCGTCGTCGGTGAACAGGGAGAGTCGCAGACCTTCCCGTTGCAACGCGCCCAGTATCTCACGGGTGCCGTCAGTGCTGTCGTGATCGAAAACGAGGTGCTCATCGACCCATGTCTGGGTATGCCGGACGAAAGCCTCGATAACGTCGGCCTCATTTTTGACGACGGATACGGCGACGAGCTTCATGCGAGGAAGGTGCGGGATGCGCAGCGAAAGGCAGCCCAAATCACCAAAGCCGGCGAGCGTGAAATTCACGCGAAAAGCCGGGCGGACGGGGTTCACGACCAGCGGGAGCTTGCCCCGTGGAGGAGAGGGGATAGATTGCGCGCATGAAAACGCTCGTCGCCCTGCTTTGCGTGCTGGCCTTCAGCGGTTCGCTTCTCGCCCAACCCCAGCCGGCGCCGCTGCCTGTGGCCCCCGTCAAGCCGGCACCGGGCACTCCGGCGACCCCGGCCACGCCTGCGACCAAGCCGGAAGTGAAGAAGGCCGATCCCAAAGCCGATCCGAAAAAGAAGAAGGAAGAGGAGCCGAAGATCGACGGCATCGTCATCAACCGGTCCAACGGCACCTTTCTCGGCCTCAAGCTGGAGAACGGCACCTACAAGCTCACTTTCTACGACGCGAAGAAAAAGCCCGCCACTCCGGACGTGACCCGCGCCGCGGCCCGCTGGAACCCGAATTACAAGCTGGGCAGCGAGCGCATGATTCTGAACTCGGGCTCGGACGGCAAATCGCTCGTGGGCAGCAAGACCGTGCGTCCGCCGTATGCCTTCAAGCTTTACCTTACTCTGCTGAAGGGCGCAGCCACAGGAGAAGGTGACAACGGCGAGGGCGAGCAGGCGGTGGAGTCGTTCGTAGTCGATTTCCGCGCCTGAATGGCCGGTGGCTACTGACATGGCCTTGCTGAATATCGCGGGCGGTGTCGCCCTCATGCTGTTCGGCATCCGGTTTCTGCGCCGGGGTCTCGAGCGCATGCTGGGCCACGCGCTGCATGCGTGGATCGAGCGCATGGGCGCCAATCGCTGGACATCGGCGCTGGCCGGCCTCGTGTTCGGTTCCGTCGCGCCTTCCTCGACGGCGCAGACGCTGCTGACGATGCAACTGCTCAACGCGGGCAAACTGCCCGCGGAGCGGATCCTGGTTTTTTGCTCGGCGCCAACGTCGGCATCACGGTCACGGTGCAATTGCTGGCGTTCCGCTTCTTCGATTACTACGGCGTGCTCCTCATGCTCGGCGTGGCGGGTTATCTCTGGGCGCGGAGCGAAACCTGGCGCGGGGCGGGGCAGACCGTGCTGGCGCTCGGGTTCGTGTTTCTGGCCATGACCCTGATCGGTGGCGCCGCGCGCGAGCTGACGGGCAACCCCGACTTCCAGGTCATCATGGGCGTCCTCAGCCATCACAAATGGCTGCTGCTGATTTTTTCTGCCGGGCTGACCTTTGCGACACAGAGCTCCACCGCCGTGATCGGGCTGGCCATCGCGCTCGGTGACGCCGGCACTTGCGGACTCGAAGCGGTGCTGCCTGTCGTGCTGGGCGCCAATCTCGGCCTCGGGCTCACTTCGCTCGCCACCGGCTGGGCGACGTTGGCCGGCAAACGCCTGGCCGCCGCCAATCTCGTGATGAAGTGCGCGGTCATCTTCCCGCTGATCGTATTTTTCCCGGTCACGCTGGGTTGGATCGAGGCGATGCCCGGCGGCATCCCCCGGCAAACGGCCAACGCTCATACCGGCTTCAACCTGATCGTAGCACTGGCCGGCGCCGCGCTGGCCGGATACGTCGGGCGGCTGGTGCAGCGCACGGTGCGCGAGGTGCCGAAGGAAGGCGGTCTGGCTGCGGTCGCCACGCATCTCGACTCCGCCGCCCTTTCGAGTCCGGTCTTCGCCCTGGCCAACGCCGCGCGCGAGACCCTGCGCCTCGCCGAGGAGATCAAGTCGATGATGAACGGCAGTTGGCACGGTTATCTCACGCGCGATGCCGAGCTGGTGCGGCAGGTGCAGGCCCACGACGACCGCATCGACGAGATGCACGCCGCCATCAAACACTACCTCAGCCAGATCCCCACCGACACCATGACGCCGCGCGACAGCCAGCTGCAGTTCGGCCTGCTGCATTTCGCCAGCCAGCTGGAGACGGTGGGCGATGTCATCGACAAGAGTTTCTGCCACCAAATCCTCAAGCAGATCGTCGACCCGATGCCGTTGTCGCCCGCCGACCAGACCGACCTGGCCGACATGCACGCCCGCACGGTGCGGCGGATTGATACCGCCATTCTGGTCCTGACGACGCGCGACCGGCAGGCGGCGCAAAAATTCCTCCACGAAGGCGACGAATTGAAGGATTGGTGCATCGAGGTGCAGAAGCGCCATTACCAGCGGCTCATCGGCGGGGATGCCCGTCAGCTGGACGCCAGTACGCGTTTCCTCGACCTGATCAACGCCCTGCGGCGCATCAGCGGGCAGCTCAACACCATCGGCCACACTTTTGCCGGCGACAAGCCGCACAAATAGAGCGGCTGTCCCCTGCGCGCGGATTTGACAGCGCGCGGCTCCCGGAGAATGCTTTGCGCCCTTTCGCCATGTCAGCTGCCGGCCCATTCGACCCCGTGGAAAACGCGATCCAGACGATCGCGGCGGGCGGCGTCGTGATCGTGACCGACGACGAGGGCCGGGAGAACGAGGGCGATCTCGTCATGGCCGCCGAAAAGGTCACGCCCGAGCTGGTGAATATGATGATCCGCTTCGCGCGCGGACTCATCTGCGTGCCGATGACGGAGCCGCAGCTGAAGCGGCTCGGCGTCAATCCCATGGTGCAGCAGAACCGTGAGGCGATGCGCACGGCCTTCACCGTCTCGGTGGACGCTGCCGAGGGCATCACGACCGGCATCAGCGCGTTCGACCGCGCCCGCACCATCAAGCTGCTGGCCGATCCCGGCACGCGGCCCGACGAGCTGGTGCAACCCGGCCATATTTTCCCGCTGTGCGCCCGGTCGGGCGGCGTGTTGGAACGCGCGGGCCACACCGAGGCGGCGGTGGACCTGGCGGCGCTCGCCGGCCTGCGCCCCGCCGGCGTGATCTGCGAGATCCTCAACGAGGACGGCACGATGGCGCGGCTGCCCGAGCTCATGGAGTTCAAGCGCGTCCACCACCTGCCGCTCATCTCCATCGCCTCGCTCATCGAATACCGCCACCGGCGCGAGCAGCTGGTCGAGCGGGTGGCCGAGCGACCCTTTTCCTCGGAATACGGTGAGTTCACGCTGCATGTCTTCCGCAGCAAAGTCGACGGACGCCATCACCTCGCCTTCACCATGGGCAAGCTGGACGCCTCGCCGACGCTGGTGCGCGTGCACACCGAGAATCTGTTGAGCGACGTGTTTCACGCCAAGGAAATGGGCAGTCACCGTTCGCTGCTCACCTCGCTGGAGCGCGTGGCGCGGGACGGTCACGGGGTCATCCTCTACATGGAGCAAACCGGCCGGATGCAGGAAGCCCTGCTGGCGGCCGACAAGGCCGCGGGCGCCCCGGCCAACCTCCGCGACTACGGCACGGGCGCCCAAATTCTCACCGCGCTCGGCCTGAAGAAGATCCGGCTGCTCCAGCACGCGCCGCGCCGCGTCGTCGGCCTCGACGGTTACGGCCTCGAAATCGTCGAGCAGGTGCTCGTATAACAATTTTGGATTTCGGATTGCGGATTTCGGACAAGCCGCCGCCAATTGACCCTTCATGAGTTTCGCTTCGCCCAGTGACAAAGCCATCAACGGTGCCGCCTTTCGGTTCGGCGTCGTGGCGGCGCGCTTCAACGAGGAGCTGGTCGACGGCCTGCTGGTCCGGCTGGAAAAGACCCTGACGGCGGCGGGCGTGCAACCGGCCCGCGTCGAGCTCGTCCGCGTGCCCGGTTCGCACGAGGTGCCGTGGGCGGCGCAGCGGCTGGCGGCCTCGCGCCGCTTCGACTGTGTGGTCGCGCTCGGCGTCCTGATCGGCGGCGACACGAACCACCACGAGATGGTCGGCGAAAGCGTCTCGCACGCCCTGCAGAGCGTGGCGCTGGCGACCGGCGTGCCGGTGATCAACGGCGTCATTGTCACGGAGAACCTCACCCAGGCCCGCGCCCGGTGCACCGGCCGGATCGATCGCGGCAGCGAGTTCGCGCGCGCGGCGCTCGAAATGGCCGCGCTCAAGCGCCGGCTCGGAGGAAAGAAATCATGAGCAGTCAATTCACCCAGCGCCGGGAGAGCCGCGCCGCGGCCCTGCAGTATCTCTACGCGTGGAGCATCAATTCTCCCGCCAACCTCGCCGAGGACCTTCGCGTCTTCTTCGAGGGACTGGAGAAACCGCGGGACAACTACGCGTTTGCCGAGGAGTTGATCCATGGGGTCATCGACAACGTCGCGGAGATCGACGGCCACATCCGCGGTCTGGCGCACAACTGGGAGTTCGACCGCATCGCGCGCATCGACCTCGCCATCCTGCGGCTCGCGATCTTCGAGATGCTCCATCGCAAGGACATCCCGCCGGTCGTCTCGATCAACGAGGCCATCGACCTCAGCAAGCATTTCTCCACGGCCGACTCCAAGCGTTTCATCAACGGCATCCTCGACCGCATGAAGGACAAGCTCGGGCGCGACGCACGGAAACCGACCACCGAGTAGCGGCGGCCCATGTTTTCGCTGTTCAAGAAATTCAAGGACGGCCTGACCAAGACGGTCTCGGCCATCGCGGCGAAGACGCACGGTCTGTTCGGCGGGCGCAAGATCGACACCGCCTCGCTCGAGGAGCTGGAGGAGGCGCTCTACACGGCCGACTTCGGCGTCGAGACCACCGGCGAAATCCTCGAGGAAATCAAGGCGGCCTACCGCAAGGATCCCGCGCTGCAGGGCCAGCAGGCCGCCGCCATCGGCGCCGCCGTGCTCGAGCGCGTGCTCGCCGGCGCGGAGGGCGTGCTGCCGGCGCCGGCCGTGAAGCCGACCGTCATCGCGATGATCGGCGTCAACGGTTCGGGCAAGACCACGACCACGGCCAAGCTGGCGCACAAGCTCAAGGCCGACGGACAGACGGTCATCGTCGCGGCGTGCGACACGTTCCGCGCCGCCGCGGTCGAGCAGCTCAAGAGCTGGGCGACGCGCCTGAACCTGGAAATCGTCGCCAGTCACACCGGGGCCGATGCGGCCGCGGTGGCGTTCGACGCCTGGCAGGCAGCCAAGGCGCGCAACCACGACTGGCTGATCGTCGACACCGCCGGCCGCCTGCACACGAAGAGCAATCTGATGGAGGAACTGGCGAAGATCCGGCGCGTGTTGCAGAAGCACGATCCGGCCGCGCCGCAGCACCGCTGGCTGGTGGTCGACGGTTCGCTCGGAAGCAATTCCATCGAGCAGGCCAGGGTGTTTCATCAGAGTTTCGGCCTGACCGGCCTGGTCGTGACCAAGCTCGACGGCACCAGCCGCGGCGGCGCCATCGTGGGCATCTACCGGCAGCTGAAGATTCCGATCTATTTCATCGGACTGGGCGAGCAGCCGGACGACCTGCAGCCGTTCTCCGTCAAGAACTACGCGCGGGCGGTGTTTGGTTTGGAGGCATCGTGAGCTCCGTCCGCTGCGTGTTTCTGCTGCTGGGGCTTGTCCTGGGTGGGCAGCTTGCCGCCCAAGAGGACGCCGGGGACTGGCGGCTGAGCCCGAAGCCGATCCGCGATGCGGTGAAGCAGACGGTCGAAGCGCAACTGCAGGCGATCCGCGCCAAGGATTTCGAAGCGGCCTACCGCTATGCGTCACGCGGGATCAGGCGGCAGTTCAGCGCGCCGGTCTTCGCCGCCATGCTCAAGCGCGGCTACCCGGTGCTCGTACGGCACACGAGCGCCGATCTCGGGGTGGTGCGGGACGACCGGGAGAACGATGCGATGGTTGTCGTAACCGTCGTCGATCAGCTCCAGCGCAGCGCCGCCTACCGCTATTACCTCACCCACGAGGGCGAGGCATGGCGGATCGACGGCGTGGTGGCCGACGAGGCGCACAAACGCGGCGACATCTGAACCGCGTCAGAAGGACCACGTCACACCCCGCTATAGCTTCGCCGGGCTCCGTAGTGCGGAGCGCCGGCCGGCGGCGAAGTGACACCGAGTGGAGTCAGTCACCCGGTGTCGCGTGGGACGAGGCTTAGAAGAACAAACGGACGCCGGCCAGCACACCGCGACCAGGCAGGGGGGCAAAATCCTTGAGAAAGGAGGTGCTGACCCGGGCTGATGTATCCGTGAGGTTGTTTCCTCGGATATACAGCTCCCATTCAGTGGCGCCGTTTTTGACCAGGTAGCTGATATCGACATTGAGGAGAGTGTAGCCGGCGGTGCCGCCCTCGGTCGGAGTGAACCGGTCTTGTCGGGCGGCATGACGGATTTCGGCTCCCGCCTTCCAGTGCGGACTCTCATAGCGCAACGCCGCGCCGTAACGCAGGGGCGGAATGCGCGGGAGCGGCTCGTCGTCCGTGCTCTGTTGAGCGTGAACGTAGTCTGCCATCAGCTCCAGATGCACATGCCGCTCGTCTTGTTCGTAGAGATGGAATTCCAGTTCCGCCTCGCCGCCATAGAAGCGGGCATCCTTCGCGATGAACTGATAGGGGGTGAGCGCATCAGGGTTGTTGGCGGCCGGGATGGCGTCCGGAGCAAGCTGCTGTTCGAAGATATATCCCCTAAACCGATTCAGAAAGAGGCTGAGCGAGCCGGTGACAAGGCCGGATCGTTTGCGCAGGCTTACATCCAGACCGAGGGAACGCTCCCGCGACAGATTGCTGGTGCCGACCTCGTAGGCACCGGTGCCTCCATGCGGGCCATTGGAAAAAAGCTCCTGTGCCGTGGGCAGTCTTTCAGAATAGGCGAGGGAGGCCCCAATGGAATAATCCTTGGCCGGATAGTAGACAAAGCCACCGGACGAGCTGAAGCCCCCCAGGGTTCTGCTCTCGTTCGATGCAGCGGTGTAACCGGGCAAAAGAGGCAGAGTGGGATCGACCTCGCCCAGCTTGACGGACTGGGACTCGTAGCGCACTCCCGCCTGCCACGTTACTTTTCCCCGCTTCAGCTCTTCGAGCAGGAAAACGGCGCCGTTAGTCCCGACATAGGGTGGCGTGACAACCTCTTCGCCTACTGCGGAAAAATTGCTGTGAGAGGCCTGCAGGCCGACAGTACCGGAAAAATCGCCGGATTGCTCGATGGGCAGTTCGATTCGTCCCTCCCAGGCGCGATTGCGGAATGTTGTATTTACCGTGGAGCCGCCGCTGAGTTCGCTATGGCGGTAGTCGCCGTAGCCAAACTTGGCATGGAGCCCACGGAATGGACCGAACGGCTGGGTGACGTCTCCTGCTAGGTCGAACCGGGTCTGCCGCATGCTAATGCTGGTCGGAGGGTCGTCACCCGTTGGCACCCCGTAGTCGGTCTCGTATCTGCTGATGGCGGCGCCAAGCCGGCCGCCGCTCCAGAAGGCTGTACCGCCCAGTGCACCACTGCTGATGTCGGTTGAGCTGGAAGGCAGGGTGCCCACCGGCTGATCGGCCGGTGCGTCGGCGTCGATGCGGGCGATGCTGGGTATGTGCACGTCGTCGGTTTTTTCCCGCAGCCCGTTGAAATGAAAGGCGAACCGACTATTGCCGCCCCCTGCCGAGAGAACGCCGGAGCGTTCGCTTGCCGGGCCGAAGCCGCGCGCCTCCAGAGCCCCGTGCAAGCGGCCGTCGCCGCCCGTGTCGGGAATGCTATTGTCGATGACATTGACGACGCCTCCGATGGCCGAGCTGCCGTAAAGCAATGTGGCCGGTCCGCGGAGCACCTCGATCCGCGAGGCGAAAAGTGGCTCGACGACCGCATTGTGGTCCGGACTTATATTGGAGGCATCCAGCGCTCCGATGCTGTTGGCGAGCACGCGAACGCGGTCGCCACCCAGGCCGCGTATAATGGGGCGACTGGCCCCGGGACCATAATAGGTGGAACTTACGCCCGGCGTGGCAGACAAGGTTTCGCCCAGGGTCATTTGCTGACGGCGCAACAATTCGTCTCCTATGAGGACCGAAGTGCCCTGAGCGAGATCGAAGGCGGATTTGGCGTCGGGCCCGGCGCTGATGATCAGGGTGTCGAGCTTCACAATTTTCTCCTGATCGGAGGTGGCCGAATCACCGGCGGCATCAGACGCGGTTGCAAATAGGGTGGCAGTGCAAAAGAACGGAATAAAAACGGAAAGATATTTCATGGCTGAGTCGGTTGCAGGCGTGCAACCGCACTGGGTGCGGTGCACAGGAACAGGGAAAGCGCCACCGGACGACGGCGACGCGACGGGTTTGTGACTCAGCGCCCGGGCGGACCCCGCCCGGGCGGCAACCAATCTTTCGGCGACTCCGTCCGCTGCGGCTCGATCGGAGCCACGGTCGCGACGGTCACGATTTGTGGAATCGTAAGGAGAACGGCCGACGGAGCGGGATTTTCCACGCCCTGGTTGTAGAGCGTGACCGCGCAGGTATGATCGGCCAGGCCTGCGTCCCGGTGCAGCGAGGCGTGCAACTCCGGGCTGCCGGCCAACAGACCGAGCAGCCAGACCGTCAGCGCGCAGAACGCCGCCATCCAGCGAAGCGCTGGGCGGGGCAGGGCGGCGGGCGGGGGCACGGGACGCAACATCAGGAGAGAACAAATTGCCATTATGTCGAAGGCGTCAAGCGGCAGAATGCGCAGAAACGGATTGCGACCCGGCGGGCGAGCGGCGACAACCTCGCGCATGAAACGTGCAATGCTTTGCCTGATGTTGGCCGTGCTTTGGCCGGTCGCGATGCGGGGCCAGGAGGATTTCACCGAGCGCCTGACGCCGGAAGAGCGCAAGTCCGCCGGCTTGGATCAGCTGACACCGGGGCAGCTGGCGGCGCTGAACGCCTTGGTGAAGCGGGATCGCGACTCCGGGGAAAAGAATCTGCGTGCGGTCGTCCGAGCCGAGTTGAAGGAGGAGGTCAAAAAGGAAGCGAAGGCCGAGGCGAAGGTGGAGGTGCGCAAGGAGGCGGAGGAGAGGCAAGTCGCCGACACGCGTGTGCTGAGCCGGATCGTCGGCAAGTTCAGCGGTTGGGACGGCAAAACGGTTTTCAAGCTCGAGAACGGCCAGGTCTGGCGGCAGGCAGATCCCGACGTGCACTACGTGAAGCCGGTGGATTCCCCCGCCGTGTTGATCGAAAAAGTATTCGGCGGCTGGCGGCTGTACGACCAGGGCGGCGGCTGGGTGCGGGTCGTCCGCATCAAGTGAGAGGCGCGATTTAAGCGCCTTGAATCCGCCCAGAGAAGAAACCACCTGAATTCAGGTGGTTTTAGTCGTCCGCCAATAAACCGTGGCAGGCTATAGTGTTGGCATAGCTTTTTCGCGCCCGGTAACGGGTGCGAGAGGTGACCAACCGGGCCCGCGCGTGTTTACTGGCCCGTGACGCGCGCGGGCCCAATTCTTTTGCCGGGTTGCAGTGGGTAATAAAAAGGCGCAGGAGTTCCTGCGCCTTTTTATTCAGAGAAGCCGGTTTCGCGCTCAGCGCTCAGCGCACAGTGCCCATGAGTTTCTTCACCCACGGGGTGATGGCGAGCAGGGCGGCGAAGGCTACGCCGACCCAGATGGATTGGACCTGGAAGAATCCGGCGAGAGCACCGGCATCGGTGGCGGTGAATTCGCCCGCGAGCACGCCCGCGAGCTTGTTGCCCAGCGCGGCGGCGAGGAACCAGACACCCATGACGAGGCCGACGAGGTTCGCCGGCGCGAGCTTGGTCAGCGTGCTCAGGCCGACCGGGCTGAGGCAGAGTTCGCCGACCGTCTGGAGGAAGAACAGGCCCACGAGCCACAGCGGGCTGACCTTGCCCTCGGCGGTGAGCCGCGCGGCCGGAATCATCAGGAGGAAGGAGAGGGCGAGAAAAAACAGGCCGATGGTGAACTTCATCGGGCTCGACGGCTGCCTGTCTCCCAGTTTCACCCAGAGCCAGGCGAACAGGGGAGAGAGGCTGATGACCCAGATGGAGTTGACCGACTGGAACCAGGCGGAAGGGAACTTGTAGCCGAACATCTCGGTACGGGTCAGCTGGTCGGCGAAGAGCTGGATGGTGGAGCCGGCCTGCTCGAAGATCGCCCAGAAAATGATCGCGGCGAGGGAGAACACAAAGATGGCGGCCATGCGTTTCAGGCTCGGGTCGTTGCGGGTGCCGAACCAGAGGATGGCGAGGATGGGCAGCACCACGTAGCCGTAGCGGATCCACGCGAAGCTGGGATTGCTGTCGGACAGGCGCACCAAACCGAAGACGATTGCCGCACCCGCCAGCACGCCGAAGAGCTTGCCCCACGGGCGGGCCACATCGGGAGCCGGTGCGTGGCCGACGTTGGCCAGACGGTGTCGTTGGAGAAGATAAACGACCAGGCCGATGATCATGCCGATACCGGCGGCGGCGAAGCCCCAGTGCCAGCTCCGGGCCGGATCAAGGCCCCAACCTTGCAGGATCTCCTTGAAGGCGTCGCTCTGGGCGAGCCAGCCCGTGATGATCGGTGCGATGAGGGCGCCCACGTTGATGCCCATATAGAAGAGCGAGAAGCCGGCGTCGCGACGGTCGTCGTCGCGGCTGTAGAGCGAACCAACCATCGAGCTGATGTTGGGCTTGAGCAAGCCGGTGCCGCAGGCGACGAGCACCAGACCGGTGTAGAAGAAAACCGGGGAGTGGACCGCGAGCGTGAGGTAGCCGCAGGAGATGATGATACCGCCCCACAACACCGCGGCGCGAGCGCCGAGGAAATTGTCGGCGATGAACCCGCCGGGGATCGACAGCATGTAGACGCTCATCGTGTAGGTGCCGTAGACGATGCCGGCCGTCCGGTTATCGAACGCCAGACCGCCGTTCGCGATCGGCGCCACCATGAACAGCGTGAGCAGCGCCCGCATGCCGTAGTAGCCGAAGCGCTCCCAGAGTTCCGTGAAGAAGAGATTGGTCAGACCGCGCGGGTGGCCGAAAATGCCGCTCGTATCACGGGCGGCCGAGGGGGTGGGGTTCTCCATAGGCCGCGAATTCCGGCAGCGATTATGACAAAGGGCAAGCGCGCACGCACAGTTGGGCCGGATTGTGCCACCGCCACTGTGCTGGTCGGCGCACAGTGCGCGTCTACCAGAAATAAGCGAGGTTCAGGGACGAGAACTTCTGTGCGCGGATCTGCCCGACAAACTCGCGGGACTGGTACACCGAGGTGATGGTGACCCGGAAACGGCTGTTCGTCAGGGCAAGGCCCCATTCGAGGGAGCCGGTGAAGGCTTCGCGCTGCACACTCGGACCCGAGCGGAAGGTGCTGCCGTCGAGAAACAGGTTGCGAAACACGGCCGAGCCGCGGGCGCTGGCGAACAGATGTGCGCCAAAGCCGTTGCGGCGCGTCACCAGCTTGCCCGTGAAACGGGTGGGCGGTAGGTTGCCGCTCGTGCCGATGAGCGAGGTGCCAAAGTCCCGCGGCACGTGCCAGCCGAAGCGGACCTGCGCGCCGAGATCCACTTTGTCGAGCACGGTGCCGAGGTGAAAGCCGGCCTTGGGGATGAGCTCGAGATTCCAGTCGCCCTCCGGCGTCAGCAAGTCGAGCCGCCAGCGGTGCTCGTAGATGAAGCCAAACTCCGGCTCGTTCTCCAGCTGATGCGCCCAGCCCTTCGGGGTCTTCACCTTGATGAAACGATGCCACTGGGCCTGCGTGCGGTCCGCCAGCGACCAGGGGCCGGAGACGCCCAAAAACATTTTGAAGACATCCAACTCTTTGCCGACGTCGAGCTGCAGGGTCGGACCGAAAAACAGGAGTCCGGCCCAGGGGCGGTCGTCGGGCTGGGGCGTCGTGAGCTGGATGTTGGCCGGCGTGGACATAACCTGCCCGATCTCGAGCCCGTGGGATTCGCTCAGGACGTTCCGGTGGTAGCCGACCCGCGCCGCGATCTCTTTGAGCCAGGAACGCGGCGGCTGCACCCGTGACCAGGCAATGGAGAATCCGTTCGTGTAGTATCGGTCCGTATCGAAGAGCATGTCGTTCTCGATCAGCAGGGACACAGCCTGCCGCTCGCGCGGTTCTTCCGCGCGCACCCAGGCGGCCAGCCCCAACAACACGGCAAACACTGCTTTCCGGGAGAAGGACATGGTGGCGGGTGCAGACAATTTGATCCTGCCGGCCGAGTCAAATCGCGCGATGTCGACAACTGTCGCTGCTTTGCGCTCAATCGGCGGAGCATGGCCCGGCCCATCCAGATCCTCTACGCCACGGTTTCCGGCAACGCCGAACAGCTCGCCGGGCTGGCGGCCGCGCGGTTACAGGCCGCGGGGTACCCGTCGGCGGTCGCCAACATCGCGGAATTTCCCGTCTCCCGCCTGGGCGGGAGCGACGTCGCCCTGCTCATCGTGAGCACGTGGGGCTATGGCGAACCGCCGCCGGATGCGGAGGCGTTTTGCGCGGCGCTCCAGGCGGAGAATCCGCCGAAGCTGCCGCTGCTCCGCTACGCGGTCCTCGCGCTGGGCTCCCGCTCTTACACGGAGTTCTGCTGGTGCGGACGCCGTATCGACGAGGGATTGGCCGGTTGCGGGGCACGGCGGTTGCTGCCGCGCGTGGAATGCGACACGAAATATCTGGCGGACTTCGAGGCATGGATCGACGCCTTGCTGAAAATCCTGCCGAAGACGGTATGACGCCTCCGCCGCCAGACCTGTCGATCCGGCTGGGCCGCCTGCTCGAGCGAATGGGCTTCGGCGGCGGTGGCATCCGCCGCGAGATGCTGGGCGATGTGCCCGCGCCGGGGCTGCTGCCGCGCGACGTGGCGGTCTATCTACCGCCGGATTTCAAACGCGGACAGCCGGCTCCGCTGTTGATTGCGCTCGATGGCCAGATGATGCCGCGCTGGCAGTTGCCGGAAACGCTCACCCAATTGGCCGCGCGCGGAGGGGCCGTTCTCCCGGTCGTGACAGCGGTCCCGGCCTCGCTCCAGCGCATCGAGGAATATGGTCTGGCTGGTTTGCCGGATTTCAATGGCCGTGGAAAACTAGCGGAACAGTTTCAGAATTATCTCGTGCACGGCGTGCTCGCGGCGATGCGCCAGCGCTATGGTGTCGGTTTCGTTCGCGAGCAGACGGGTCTCTTCGGTGCGTCGATGGGCGGCCTGTGCGCGCTCGACACGGCCTGGCGGCATCCGCTGGAGTTCGGCGTAGCGGGGATTTTCTCCGGCTCGTTGTGGTGGCGTGCGGACGACAGCGACCCGGCGGCGCAGCAAGCCTCGCGTCTCATGCACCAGCGTGTGCGGCAGACGGCAGCCAAGCCGCCGCTGCGCCTGTGGTTCCAAGCCGGCACGGCGGACGAGACGGAAGATCGCGACGGCAACGGGGTGATCGACGCCATCCAAGACACGACCGAATTGATCGACGAGTTGCGCGCGAAGGGTTTCAGGCCCGGCGAAGACGTCATCTATCGTGAAACGCCGGGCGGGCGGCATGACGAGCAAACTTGGGCGGGCGAACTGCCGGAATTCCTGCGTTGGGCGCTGCCCCGGTGCGCCTAGCGAGGCGTCAATGCGCCGCGAAGCGCGGACCGGGTTCTCCGATCGGCTGGAAGGCGGCAATCACCACGCCGATCAGATTGTCCGGGAGAACCGGCTCCATGTCGTGCCACGAAGTGTTGAGCCCGGTGATGCGCCAGCCGTCCCGGACCTTGGCGACGAGCACGTGGGCGACAGCGCGGCGAGCCTGGTTGCGGTAGATAACGGTCTGCCCGCACTCAAGTCGCGTGTAGGCGATGCGTTGCAGCACGAGGATTGTGCCCGGCCGGTAAAGCGGTTGCATTGACCCGCCGGTGCCGACGAGCACGAAGGCGCCCGGCGTCCGGACAGCGATCTCGTTGGCTTGCTGCCAAGCCGCCGGCTCCGCCAGCGCCACCGGGCGCGGGGATTTGCCGGTGTAGACTCCGCCAATCCATGTGTCGGCGATTTCAGCGGCGAGAATCGATTGCGCTGGCGCGAGCATGAGGAGCCAGACCAACCCGAGGCGCGCACGGCAGGAACCGATCATGCGATGATTCTTGGCTCAATCCGCGCAGTAGCGAGCCACGGATGGTGGGGTTCATTACCTAACGGTTTTGTGCTGCCCGGCCCTAGGCGGGCGGCGCTCGCGGCCTGAGGACGAATCCGGTCGAAGCCGCCGGGCGCGACGCCCGCGCACGATGTGCCAGAGCAAGGCGGCGGGAAAAGCAAGTCCGAGCCCGAGGTGGACGAGGCTGGCCGCAGCGCGCAGGGCCTCGCCACCCGCATAATACAGCCCGTAGCCGGTGAGCGACAGCAGGGCGACCAGAGAGACGAGCATGATGCCGTTGGGGCGGTTGAGCTGCGTGTGCCAGCCGCGCTTCATGTGCAACGGCACAAGGGTGCCGATCAACAGCAACGCCAGCATGGCCGCGCTGCCGTGCAGGAGGATCATGCCGTGCTGCGCCGGATGCGACTGCAGCCCGAATTCCGTTTCGACCGGCAACCATCGCTGCAGCACCCACCAGCCGGTGCCGGAAAGAAAAAGCACGGCGAACGTGCCATACAACCAGGCGCGATGGCGTGGACTGAGGCGAAGTCCGTCAGGCCGCATGACGCCGGGCCTCCCGGCCCGAAGATTGCCGCGGGGTCTCGAGCACGCGGGCCTGCGCGCCGGAAATGCGCAAAATCGGCGAAGCGGCGGGACCGGCCAGCCAGACGACCTTGCAGAGCGCGTCGGCCAGCCAGCACTCGCGGGCTTGGACGGACACGCTGCGCTGCTCGGCGGCGAAGCGCCGGAGATGCGGATGAAAAATGGGGGCGCGCAGCGTGCCTTGGACGCGGCGTTGCGCGAAGTAATGCGCTGAAGTCGCGAGAGCGGTATCGCGCAAGGCGTCGAGGGCGAGGAATTCTCCGGGCGATTCCGGGAGGCGGATGTGGATGGTCGCGGAGTGTGCACCGAAGACACGCAGATCGCCACCGGCATTCACGATGCCGGCGGTGGCCCCGTGCCGGCGGAGCGCAGCGACGGCCTGATCGACGGCGAAGCCCTTGGCAACGCCACCGAGGTCGATGAGCAGCGGGCGGCGAAAACGCACGCGGTTGTCCGTCAGCAGCACGAGGTCGGCGGTGGTGGCGCGGCTGGCGCCGGCATGCGTCGCCGTGCGGGGCAGCCAGCCGCCGCGCACGAGTGCGGGAGCCACCGCGATGTCGAAGAGCCCATCGGTTGCGGCATGCAGTTTTTGGGCACGCCGGAGCAGCGTGTGCAGCCAAGGATGAACACGGACGGGGCCGCGCGCGCCATCACGGTTGAGACGGCTGAGGTCGCTGGCCGGATCATGAAAACTCATCGATGCCTGCACGCGCTCGATGGCAGCGAACCCGGCTCGCAAGGCGCAATCGGCGCGCGCCGGGGAAGGGGCGGCGACTTGCACCTCGACCAGCGTGCCGAGCAGCGGCCGGGCGCGGCGAAGTTCAACGGAGCGCTTTGAGCACGAGCTCATGGGTGGCAAGGAGACGTTTCACGCCGTCGGTGATGTGGCGGCAGGAAAGCGTGGCGCCCGAGATGTTCCGGATGTCGGTATCGAGCTTGAGCGGGTCCGCCGCCGTCTTGCCGGTAAATTGCGCACGCCACTTTGGGTTGCGGATCTCTCCGCCGTATGTCTCGCGATAATCGAGTATCTCCACGCCCGTGACCTCGCCCCGGGCGGACAGTGCGAGCGCATAGGTGATGAACTCGTGTTTTCCGATCACTTCGTCGACGAGAAACCAGTCTCCGGCGGGCGTCCGCCACGCAGTGAGTTTTGGTTGGCGCACGCGCATCCCCGAGGTGCGACTGATGGCCTGCTGCTGGGCAGGACTCAATTTGACCGGGACCGGCTGAAGCCGTGCTCCGGGGCAGAGTGCGGCCTGGGCCTGCTCCACCGTCAGGTAGGTGACGGCGTAGCCGGAGGTGCTGCCGACGAGGGCCGCGGGGGCGGCCAGGCAGAGGATGCGCGTGGTGTGGTGCAAGGGCGTGGACTCTCGCCGAGAGGAGTAGAGGGGCGAGGCTCAGAAGTTGAGGCCAATCTTCAGCCGGACTTCCAGTTTCTCGAAATTGTTCAGGTTGCGCTCGCCACCGTTGGCGGGCCAGCCCGTGACCTGGGGCAGGGCGGTGAGCGTGAACCACCAGCGGGCGCTGGCATAGTGGATATTCGGACCGAGGAAGATCGCGTATTTGCCGAGTTGGTTGAGATGTGCGCGCTCGAAGGCCGAGCGCGCGACCGCCTCGGCGCCCACGAACCAGCGCGGGGCAATCCGATAGCTCAGGCCGGTGGACAGTTCGAGCTCGAGTTCGGTTTCCCAGACTTGGTCCACGAGATCATGCTCGCGCTCCAGTTCGGCCGAGAGATTTGTGGCCCAGACAAGGGTGTCTTCGAGGTAGTTTTTCTGCGTGATGAGCTTCGTCTCGAAGAAGAAGATGTCCTCCCGCTTGCCGCTTTTGCGGCTGTAGCGCTTGTAGCCGGGCTCGACGTAGAGCGCGAGACCGTAGCCATCCTTGTACGGACTCTTCGCGTTGTACTTCAGCGAAGCCTGCACGCCGTTGAAGCGGAACTGGTCCCGGTCCGTGAAGCCGGGCACATGCGAAACGACGTGTTGAATGGCATTGAGATAAAACGAGCCCTGCAAGCGGTCTGTGAAGCCGTATTCGATCTCGGTCTGCAGATCGACTGCGCGATAACTGCCATCGGCCTTGCCGTTGCGGAATGTGACCCACTGGTAGAGCTCCCCATGCCCCTTGGGCAAGGTCTCGGCACCGTAGGTGTAACCGAAATAGTTTTCGTCGGCGCGAAGGGAGGACGTGGTGATGACGAGGATCAACAAGAGCAGTTTTTTCATGGGAGCGTGGGGATGGAGGATGAGTAAGTAAAATAGGTGCTGGGCGTAATCTTTAAGGGAGGGGAGGAGAACTGGCATAATGAAGATGAGACCAAGTATCATATCAAGTCTATTATGAGATTACATCTCAGTCTCAGTTATAGTTATTTGACCTATGCAAGTTGCTGATGTCTAAAAGACCCGTGCTGGCGCCTCTCGAAATTAAAACCTCTCGCTCGGTCTACCCGGTCTACTTTTTTGGTTCGATCGATGAGCTGAGTGCAGCTGCATCTACCTTCCCGCCCTGCTCTGTAGCGGTAGCCGATGAATCGGTTATGCGGGCATCGCCCACTGTGGTGGCGCGGTTGATCGCCGACAAGCCGCGACTTCTGCTGCCTTCTGGTGAAACGACCAAGACCGTCGGCTCCTACGCGAAGGTTCTGGATTTTCTCGCGGCGAACCACGTTGACCGGCGCGGTGTACTGTGGGTCATCGGCGGAGGCGTGACGGGTGACACGGGCGGCTTTGCGGCCGCGACCTATTTGCGCGGCATCGCCTACGTGCAAGTCCCCACGACGTTGCTCGCGATGGTCGACAGCTCGGTCGGCGGCAAAACCGGCATCAATCTCACCGCGGGCAAGAATCTCGCCGGCGCCATCTATCATCCCCGCGCCGTGCTGGTGTGCGGGGACTTTCTCCGCACGCTGCCGCCGCGCGAGTTTGCCGCCGGCCTGGCCGAGGTCATAAAATACGGACTCCTCGGCGACCTCGCGCTCTTCCAGCAGCTCGAGGCCGTGACGCTGACTGCGGCTCACGCCGAGCTGTTCAACGTCATCCGTCGCTGTTGCGAGATCAAGGCGGCCGTGGTCGCGGCCGACGAAAATGAAACCGCCGTCGAGGGCGGACGGGCCCTGCTCAACCTCGGGCACACCTTTGGTCACGCGATCGAAAACGTCGCCGGCTACGGCGCTTATTTGCACGGCGAAGCCGTGGCAGTCGGTTTGGCGGGCGCAGCGCGTCTGTCGCACAAGCTCGGTCAGTTGTCAGCGGCGGACGTGGAGCGCGTGGAACGCGTGCTGACGCGGCACGCTTTGCCCGTGAAGCTGCACACGGCGCTGCCGATGGGCGCGCTCATGCAGGCCATGCAACACGACAAGAAGAACCGCGATGGGCGGCTCCGCTTCGTGCTGCTCCAGCGCCTTGGCGAGGCGGCCACCCGTTCCGGCATCGAGGCTGCGATGGTGCAGGAGGTTTGGCGCGAACTCGGAGCGGGCGGCTGAATTTTGCTCCCCAACACCGGCTTCCCGCGCTAGCTTCTCACTCCCATGTCAGCCATCGACGAAGGCATCGTCCGCGAGTATTTCGAGCAAAACGGATTTCTGGTCCGCCAGCCGCGCAAATACCAGGTGCAGGCCCGCCGCAAGACCGGTGACGAGGAAGTCGATCTGGTCGTTTTCAACCCCGCGTGGCAGCGCGGCGCGCGCAAGCCAGGGTTCTTCCTTTTCTCGAACGAGCTGCCCTACGTCCGGCAGGCCGTCGTGGCCGTCAAGGGCTGGCATACGGGCGTGTTCACGCCGACGATGCTCAAAAGCAGTCCGGAAATCTTCGGCTTCCTCGAGGAAAAAGTGCTCAAGGACGCGGCGCATTTCTTCCCGACGGACGCCGGCGGGGAGGCGCCGGGCGCCTTCACCAAGATTCTCGTCCTGCCCAGCCTGCCCACCGCCGAACCGTTCCGCTCGCAGAGCGTCGAGTTGCTGAAGGAGCGTGGCGTGGACGCCATCATTTCCTTCCGCGCCATGCTGCTCGACCTGCTCGACAAGGTGGAGGTCAACCAGAACTACACCAAGAGCGACACGCTCCAGGTCATGCGCATCCTGAAGAACTACGACCTGCTCAAGGACGCGCAACTCGACCTGCTCTCCGAGCGCACGGCCGCACGCCGCGGCAGGGGCTCCGCCGAATGAACATCCATCCGACTGCCATCATCGAGGAGGACGTCCAGCTCGGCGCAGGCTGCGTGGTTCAGGCGCACGCCATCATCCGCCGGCACACGGTGCTTGGTCCGGGCGTGGTGGTGCATCCGTTCGCGGTCATCGGCGGCGATCCGCAGTATCTGAAATTCGATCCGGCCACGGTCAGTCACGTGCGCGTGGGAGCGGGCACGGTCATCCGCGAGCACGTCACGATCAACCGCTCCATCCATGCCGGCCAGGCCACGATGGTCGGCGAGCGCTGCTTTCTCATGGCCAGTGCCCATGTCGCGCATGATTGCGCCGTCGGTGACGACGTCGTCCTGGCCAACAATGTCCTGCTCGCCGGTCATGTCTCGGTAGGAAACAATTCATTCGTGGGCGGCGGAGCGGGCGTGCACCAGTTCACCCGCGTCGGCGAGGGCGCGATCGTCAGCGGGCTCGCCCGTCTGGCGCAGGATGTGCCGCCGTTCGCGATGGCGGCCGAGCGCAACGAAATCATCGGCCTCAACCTCATCGGCCTCAAGCGCCGCGGAATCTCGCGCGACACCATCCGCGAGATCAAGGACGCCTTCCGCGCCGTCTATTTCACTCCGGGCAACATTCGCGAGGTGGCGCGTGGCGCGCTCGAGGGCGGCCGGTTCCAGACGGCCGAGGCGCGCCAGTTCCTGACCTTCTTCACCGAGGGCAAGCGCGGCTTTGCCCGCGCGCGCCGCGACGCCGCGGCAGGAGACGGCGATGCCGGGTAAGCTCGCCATCACCTGCGGCGACCCGGCCGGCATCGGCCCGGAAATCATCGTCGCGTGGCTCGCGGCCAATCCGGCCGAGGCATCCGGCGTGGCCGTCATCGGTCCGGCGAACTGGCTGGCGACGCTGCCGGCCACCATCACGCGCGTGCCGGTGGGCCTCGAGGACTTTGCCGCCACGCCGGGCCGCCCCGATGGCGATGGCGCGCTCGTGGCGTGGGCAGCGATGGAGCGCGCCGCCGCCGGCTGCCAGTCCGGTGAATTCGGCGGCGTCGTCACCGGTCCGGTCAGCAAGGAGCGGTTGGCCGCCATCGGCTACGAATATCCGGGGCAGACGGAATTTTTCGCGGCGCGCTGGAGCGGCGACCCGACAATGTGCTTTTGCGGCGGAAAACTTCGCGTGGCGCTCGCGACATGGCACGTGCCGCTGCACGAGGTTGCGCGGTTGCTCGGTCCGCATCTGCTGCGGCGCACCGTGGCGGCGGCCGATCAGCTCGCCCGGGCCGACGGCGTCGGGGCGCCGCGCATCGGTGTGTGCGGCCTCAATCCTCACGCGGGGGAGGGCGGTCTGCTGGGTTACGAGGAGAGGGATTTGCTTGATCCCACGCTCGACCAGTTGCGGCGTGAGTTTCCCGGCCTCTCGCGTTGTCAGCCGGCCGACACACTTTTCGCCCGGACATTGCGCGGTGAGTTCGACGTCGTGGTGGCGCTCTACCACGACCAGGGGCTCGCGCCGCTCAAGGTGGTTGATTTTGACGAGGCGGTGAACGTCACCCTCGGCCTGCCTTTCGTGCGCACGAGCCCCGATCACGGCACGGCGTTCGGCATCGCGGGGCAGGGGAAGGCCAGCCCGCGCAGTTTCGCCAACGCCGTCAGTGTGGCGCGGCGCTTGATAAAACTCCGGAGCGGGCAATAAGTGTCAGCTGTGCCCGCCGTCACTCCAGTTCCGCCCGCCCCTGTCACGCCTCCGCTCCCGGAGGGCGTGCGCGAGGGCAACGAGAACCTCGTCCACCTCACCGCCGACGCGGGGGCCAAGGTGGCGGCGCTGATCGCACGCGAGCACCAAGGCGACTACCTGCGCATCGCCATCATGGGTGGCGGCTGCAACGGCCTGAGCTACAAGCTCCGCTTTGCGCCCGAGCCGCGCCGGGGCGACATTCTCGTCCGCACCGCCGGCGTGCCGGTGCTGGTCGACGCCAAGACCGCCCTCTACCTCAAGGGCACCGTGCTGGACTACTCGCACAAGATGGTCGGCGGCGGCTTCAAGTTCACCAATCCCAACGCCAAGGCATCCTGCTCCTGCGGCGAGAGTTTCAGCGTTTGAGCCCGCCCGCCGCCCTCTTTCGGCTCCCGGCCTTGCGCGGCGCCATTTCCCTTCGAAATAGGTGTTGTCATCCCCGCGCATAGAGGCAAAAACACCCGCGACCTACCAAGCAAGCACTCCTCACTGAATGGCCCTACCTTCCTCTCCCGGCGGCTCCGCCCGTCCGCCTTACAACCGAGATCGCGACCCGCGCCGCAACAACGATCCGTTCGCGCACATCAAGCGCAACCTGCGCATCAAGTCCCCGCAGATCCGTGTCATCAGTCCTGAGGGCCGCCAGATGGGCATCATGGACACGCCGAAGGCCCTCGCCCTCGCGCAGCAGTTCAACCTCGACCTCGTCGAGATGGCGGCCAACGCGAATCCGCCCGTCTGCCGCATCATGGATTTCGGCAAGTACGTCTACGAGGAGCAGAAGAAGCACGCGCACAACAAGCCCGCCGCCGGCAAGATCAAGGAGATCGAGTTCACCGTCCGCATCGAGAAGCACGACTTCGAGACCAAGCTCCGCCACGCCGAGGAATTCCTCGACCACGGCAACAAGGTGAAACTCCGCCTCAAGTTCCGCGGCCGCGAGATGGCGCACACCGAGATGGGTTTCGAGGTCGTCAACCGCGCCATCAAGGAACTCGATACCATGGGGCACCCGGATTCGCCGCCCAAGCTCTCCGGCAAGCAGATCAACCTCATGATCACGCCGCACCCCATCAACAAGCGGAAGCCCAAGTTCCACGTCCGGGCCGAGGGGCACGTGCCCGATCACGCCGATCCCGCGCACGGCTAAGCGCGGTTCCCTTCCATGGCGCGGCTGCCTGCCACGCGCTCGGTCGCGCTCATGGTGCTGATGGTCTGGCTGCCGGCCTGCGCGTCCGCCCAACCGGCGCCGCCCGCCGCTTCCGCGCCCCTCCGCGCGCCACCGACGCGCCCGGCCGCCGCTCCGGCGCAACTCTGGCCGGTCACGCGCCTGCGCGGCACCGATTGCGTGAGCGTGCGCGACATCGCCGAGCGCTTCGGCCTCAAGGCCGCCTGGTCCAGGCCCGAGCTGGCGATGACGCTCAGCGACAAATCCGGCGTGCGCTTCACCTTCGAGACACGCCAGCGCGACTTTTATTTCGACGGCCTGCGCATCTTCCTCGGCGAGCCGCCGCTCCTGGAGAAGGACACTCTTTGGCTCACCAAGCTCGACGTCATCAAGCTCATCGCGCCGCTGTTCCGCCCCGTCGAGCATCTCGCGCTCCTGCCCGCCGCGCCGCGGACCATCGTCCTCGATCCAGGCCACGGCGGCAGCGATCCTGGCAAGGAAAACCAGACGGTCGGCGCGCAGGAGAAAACCCTCACGCTCGACGTGGCGTTGCGGCTCAAGAAGCTCCTCGAGGCGCAGGGCTGGCGCGTGGTGATGACGCGCACCACCGACACCAAGCTCGCGGCCGAGCAGGCGCTTGATCTCCAGCGCCGGGCCGACGTGGCGAACAAGGCGAAGGCCGACCTGTTTCTCAGCATCCATTTCAACTCCGTCGAGCGCGACGCCGCCCGCGTCACCGGAGTGGAGACTTACACGATGGCGCCGCAATTCATGCTCTCCACCGCCAGCGACCAGCCGGATGAGATGACCCGGGTGGCCTTTCCCGGCAACCGGCAGGACTACGCGAACCTGCTGCTCGGCGCGGAACTGCACCGGGCGCTGCTGGCCGGCCTCAAGACGCCCGACCGCGGCTTCAAGCGCGGCCGGCTCGCCGTGCTCCGCTTCATCGAGTGCCCCGGCGCGCTCGTCGAGTGCGGCTATCTCTCCAGCAACGCCGAGGCGCGGCGGCTCGTCACGCCGGAGTTCCGTCAGAAAATCGCCGAGGGCCTCGCCGCCGGCTTGCAAGGATACGCGGCGACGCTGGCCGCGCTTCAGCCCAAGCCCGCCCCTTCCGCCGTCACTCCGACGCCCGCGCCGACCTCCCGCTGACTTTCATGCAAAACCGTCACCTCCGTCCCCTGTTCTTTCTTCTTGCGCCGGCCGCGCTGCTGCTGGCACCGCGCGCCTTGGCGTGGGATTACGAGGGCCATCGCATGGTCAATCAGGTCGCGCTGGCCGCGCTACCGGCCGACTTCCCGGCGTTCGTGCGCGAGCCGGCCGCCGCCGAGCGCATCGCCTGGCTGTGCAGCGAGCCGGACCGCTGGCGCAGTTCGCCCGACCTGCCCATCCGCCACAGCAACTCCGCCGACCATTACCTGAACATGGAGCAACTGGCGCTGGCCGACCTCACGCCCGAGACGGTGACCAGTTTTCGTTACCAGTTCGCGCTGCAGTTCGCCGGCGGGCGCGCCGTGCACCCGGAGCGTTTTCCGGGCATCGAGTCCGACAAGGACAGCGACCACACGCGCGAATGGCCGGGCTTCCTGCCGTGGACCATCGCGGAGTATTTCGGCAAACTGCGCGGTGACTTCGCCCGGTTGAAGGTCCTCGAGGACGAGAAACTCGGCACGCCGGAGGAGATCGCGCAGACGAAGGCCAGCATCGTCGAGTTGATGGGCGTGATGGGGCACTTCGTCGGCGACGGCGCCCAGCCGCTGCACACGACCAACAGCCACAACGGCTGGGCCGGCGCCAACCCGAACGGCTACACGACGTGGCGCGGCCTGCACTCGTGGATCGACGGCGGTTTCATCGCCAAGGCCGGCATCACCTTTGCCGATCTGCGCGACCGTGTCACGCCCGCCGAGCCGCTCGCCTTGCCGCCGGCCCGGGGTGAGCGCGACCCGATGTTCGACGAGACGATGAAATACCTGCAGGTCCAGCACGGCTTCGTCGAGCCGCTCTATCAGTTGGAGAAAAAAGGTGTGTTCAAGGCCGAGGTGGCCGCCACGAGCGCGGAAGGCCGCGAGTTCATCGTCCAGCGCCTGCTCACCGGCGGGCAGATGCTCGGCCGCGTCTGGTTGACCGCCTGGCGCTCCGCCGCGCCCGACACCTACCTGCGCGCGCAGCTGCTCAAGAAGCAGACGGCGAAGTAGCCGGGCGGACATTGCAAAACCGCTGAGAAGCGCAGAGCCGGCGCTTGCCTGCGGCGGGTAAGCGTCCGGCAGTTTTGCCCTGAGCTCCGGGATGGCGTGTGCCTCCACGGGCTTCCGCTCCGAGTTGGTCTCCGGCAAGGGTGACGCGCCATCAGTCACCAGACATGCCAGGGCGCATTCGTATCGCCGGATCGGGGCCTATTTTTTGGGCGGAGATTCCTCCGTGCCCCACGGGGTGGAAGTCCGGCCGGAGCGGTAGTAGTGCACCCGCGCTTTCTCCAGCGTGATCAGGCCGCCGGACATCATGGCGTCGAGCGTGGGGAGGAACGCGTTGATTTTCTCTTCGCGGTCCACGATCTCGATGATCAGCGGCAGGTCGTCCGAGAGGCTCAGGATTTTGCTGGTGTGCATGCGGCTGGATTTGCCGAATCCCATGGCGCCGCGCAGCACGGTGGCGCCGGCGAGGTGCTGCTCGCGGGCCTTGAGCACGATGGCCTCATAGAGGGGCTTGTGCCCGTGGCGGTCGGACTCGCCGAGAAAGATGCGCAACAGGACGGAATCGTGCGGTAGTTCCATGTTAATGTCCTTTCAGTTGGTTGAGGAAGACGGCGGCCAGATGGCCGAGCCAGACGGCCACCAGGCAGGCGACCAGCGAGCCGACGCTGTTGGCGCCGGCCTGCAGCCATTCGCCGTCCCGGGCGAGGTTGAGGGTTTGCAGGCTGAAGGAGGAGAACGTCGTGTAGCCGCCGCAGATGCCCGTCATGAAAAACTGCCGGGTGTTGCCGCCGGCGAAGACCCGGCCGTCGGGCCCGGTGAGCGTGGCGATGAAACCGATCAGAAACGAGCCGGTGACGTTGACAATCAACGTGCCCCAGGGGAAAGTGGCGCTGACGAGGTTGCCGACGATGCTCGAGAGCCAGAAACGCGCCACGCTGCCGAGCGCGCCGCCCAATGCGATGGTGAGATAGAGGATCATGATGCCTGTTTCCGGGATGGACTGGAACAGGAGTCATCAGCACTCGCAAGGCGCGAGGCGGTTTACCCGTGCGGGAAGGCGGAATCCATCGCCACGCTGATTCATAGACGCGGCCGGGCGCTTGGCAAGCTCGCGAAAGAGAACTCGCCACCTCCGCACCCTTGCGCACAGTCGCGACACTGTGCGTCGTCTCGCGACATTGTGCGTCTTGCTCGGGGTGCTGGCGGTGACGCGGGCACCCGGGGCCGCCCCGTCGGGCGAGAGCCGGCTGGCCGACCTGAAGGCGCGGACGCTTATCCTCGTCAACTCGCGCCAGCCCGAGTCGGTGGCGCTGGGCGAATTCTACGCCGGGCAGCGCGGCATCCCGCGCGCCAATCTCATCGCCCTGCCTCTGCCGGAGGCGGAGACCATCACGTGGCGCACCTTCATCGACCAGGTCTGGCAGCCGTTGCAGGACCGCCTCTTCGTGCACAACTGGCTCGAAGGCGTCGCGGGCGAATCGCTCGATGCCTACGGCCGCCGGCGCGTGAGCGTCATCGGGCATCGTATCGCCTACCTCGTCGTCTGCCGCGGCGTGCCGCTGCGCATCGAGCACGACCCGCTGCTTCTGGCCGCGACCAAGGCCACCCGCACGCCCGAGCAATTCCGCACCAACCAGGGCGCGGTCGATGCTGAGCTGAGCCTGCTCGCGCTCGGCGCTTACGACATCAACGGCCTCGTACCCAACCCGCTCTTCGGCCGCGAGCACGCCGCCGGCCTGAACGCCGAGCTCATCGTCAAGGTCGCGCGGCTCGACGGCCCAAGCTGGGCCGATGCCCGCCGGCTCGTGACTTCGGCCCTGGATGGCGAGCGGCAGGGGCTGGCAGGACGGTATTACATCGATCTCAAGGGGCCGCACCCCGACGGCGACCATTGGCTTGAAGCGGCGCAGCAGCAGTTGGAGGAACTCGGTTTCGAGGGCGACACCGAGACGACCAGCGCGACCTTCGGTGCGGCGGCGCGCTGCGATGCGCCGGTGTTTTATTTCGGCTGGTATGCAAGCGCCCTGAACGGTCCGTTCGCGCGAGCGGGCTTCACTTTTCCTCCGGGAGCGATCGCCCTGCACATTCACAGCGCCTCGGCGGTGACGTTGCGCTCCGCCACGGCGGGTTGGTCCGGGCCGCTGGTGGCGCGCGGGGTGGCCGCGACGGTGGGCAACGTCTTCGAACCCTACCTGCAATTCACGCACCGGCCCGACATTCTGCTCAACCGGTTGGCGCATGGTGCCACGCTCGGTGACGCCGCCTATGCCGCGCTGCCCGCGCTGAGCTGGCAGGCCATCCTGCTGGGCGATCCGCTTTACCGGCCTTTCGCCGTTTCAGTGGAAGAGCAGGTGCAGCGCATCGCGCAGCTGCCGCCGGCGCTCGCCCCCTACGTGGCGATCCGCGAGGCGCGCCGGCTGGAGCGCGCCGGAAAGGGCGACGATGCCCGGGCGGTGCTGCGAAAGGAGTTTCGTCGCGCCCCGAGTCTGCCGCTGGCGCTCGCTCTCGCGCAGCTGGAGCTGCGTCGGAATGATGTGAACGCGGCGATTGCCGCCCTGGAGTTCCTGCGCGCGCTGTCGTCCTATCGCGTCGAGGACTGGCCGCAGGCGCGGATTGGCGCGCAACTGCTGGCCGAACACGGCGCGCGCGCCACGGCATTGCAGATTTACTCGGCGCTGGCCGCGGCGCCCGCCCCGAGTCGGGAGGCGTGCATCGCCTTGCTCAACGAGGCGCGCCAGACGGCCGAGGCGGCGGGCGATCAGGTCCGTGCGTTGGAATTTGCCCGGCTCGCCAGCGATGCGGTCACCGTGCCGCCGGGTGGCCGGTGACAAAAAAGCCCGCACTTTCGTGCGGGCGGGATCGTGGCTGCGGCCACTGGCGCGAGCCGCTCAGACTTTTTCGACGATCTTGTCGGCGAGGCCGTAGGCGATGGCTTCCTGCGCGTTCAGGTAGAAGTCGCGGTCGGTGTCGCGGTTGATCCGCTCCATCGGTTGACCGGAACTCTTGGCGAGAATCTCGTTCAGTTCGGCGCGCAATTTTTCCATCTCCTGCGCCTGGATGTTGATGTCCGTGGCGGGACCGATGAACCGGCCGGAAATGAGCGGCTGGTGGATCAGCACGCGCGAGTGCGGGTAGAGCAACCGCCGGCCCTTCGACGCGCCGCAAAGCAGGATCGACCCCATCGACGCGGCCATGCCGGTGACGACCACCGTGATGGGCGAAGTGACGAGCTTCATCGTGTCGTAGATCGCCATGCCCGCCGTGATCGAGCCGCCGGGGGAATTGATGTAGAAGGTGATGTCCTTGCCGGGAGCCACGGTCTCGAGATAGAGCAGCTTCTCGGTGATGTCCTTGGCGGTCTCGTCGGTCACCGCGCCCCAGAGGAAGATTTTCCGCTGCTCCAGGAATTTCTTCTGGATCAACGCGCCGACGGCGCCGGGGGTTTTGCCGGTGGTCTGCTCTTCGCCCTCCTCCTCATCGTCGAGGCGGGGCGTGATCGGATTGGTGAATTCGCGGGAAAGATTGTGGGCGGACATAAGGGAAAACCTGCACCGGCCGGGCGCTTTTGCGAGTAGTTTTTGCTCACAGGGGTTGCCATCGCCGGAGGGGCTTTTCAGGCTGCGGCGAGTGAAGGCCTCCGTCCAACGCCTCTCGGGCAACATCGTCGATCTGTTCGGCCGCCGGATCTTCCCGGGCACGGTCGAGTGGAGCAGGGGAGTGATCCGCCGCCTCACGCCGACCCCGGGCCGGAAATACGCGCATCACATCGCGCCGGGCTTCGTGGATGCTCACATCCACATCGAGAGTTCGATGCTGCCGCCGGCGGAGTTCGCCCGTTGGTCGGTCGTGCATGGCACCGTCGCCACGGTCTCCGATCCGCACGAGATCGCCAACGTCCTCGGCCTGGCCGGCGTTGATTACATGATCCGCGACGGCGCGCGCACGCCCTTCAAGTTCAATTTCGGCGCGCCGTCCTGCGTGCCCGCCACAACGTTCGAGACCGCCGGCGCCGCGCTCGATGCGAAAACTGTCGCGCGGTTGCTCGCGCGCCGGGAGATCAAATACCTCAGCGAGGTCATGAACTTCCCCGGCGTGCTCGCGCGCGACCCGTCGCTCATGGCGATGATTGCTGCGGCGCAAAAGCTCGGCAAACCGGTCGACGGCCACGCGCCCGGCCTGCGCGGCGGGCCGGCGCGCGCCTACGCCGCCGCCGGCATCACGACCGACCACGAGTGTTTCGCGCTCGGCGAGGCGCAGGACAAGCTCGCCGCCGGCATGCGCATCCTCATCCGCGAGGGCTCGGCCGCACGCAACTTTGCCGCGCTGGCGCCGTTGCTGAAGACCGCGGCCACCCGTTGCATGTTCTGCTGCGACGACCTGCACCCCGACCTGCTCATGGTGCGCCACCTCGACGAGCATGTGCGCCGGGCGCTGCGCGGCGGCGCCGACAAGTTCGACGTGCTCCGCTGCGCGTCGGTCAATCCCGTCGAGCACTACCGGCTGGACGTTGGCCTGCTGCGTGCGGGCGATCCGGCGGATTTCATCGTATTCGAGGGCTGGAAAAATCTTCGCGTGCGCCGCACCTACCTGCGCGGCGAACTCGTCGCCCGCGACGGCCGCAGCCTGCTGCCGCGCCAGCCGTCCAAGGCACCGAACAATTTCAGAGCCGAACCGCGAAAGCCGGCGGAGTTTGCGGTAAAGGTAGGGCGAGTCGTCCCCGACGAGCCGCGGCTCATCCGGAGGATTCGCCCTACCGTCAACGTCATCGAGGCGATCAACGGCCAGCTCATCACGCGTCATCGGCGCGTGCGACCGCGCATCGTCGACGGCTGCGTCGTGGCCGATCCGAAGCGCGACATCCTCAAGATCGCCGTGGTGAACCGCTACGCGCCGGCGGCGCCGGTTGCAGTGGCGTTCATCAAGGGCTTTGGGCTCAAGTCCGGTGCGCTGGCCTCGTCGGTCGCGCACGACTCGCACAACGTCGTGGCCGTCGGCGCCGACGATGCGTCGCTCTGCACCGCCATCAATCTCGTCATCCAGGCACGCGGCGGGCTCAGCGTGGTCGGTCGCGATCGGCGCGCCGTGCTGCCGCTGCCCATCGCGGGCCTGATGGCCGACGGCGACGGCCGTGCCGTGGCGCGCCGCTACACGGCGCTCGATGCGGCGGCGAAGCAGCTCGGCTCGCAGCTCGACGCGCCGTTCATGACGCTGTCGTTCATGGCGCTGCTCGTCATCCCAGACCTGAAGCTGAGCGACCGCGGGCTGTTCTCGGCGGCTAAATGGAATTTCACGCCGGTGTTGGGCGGGTAGGGTGCGGCGCGGATTTCGCGCCGGCGATTCAATACTTCACCTTGTCGGGCTTGGCCGCCCAGCCTTGGAACGTCGCGAGCGCCTCGGTGCGCAGCAGCGGCTGCATGCGGATGGCGCGCTTCTCGGGTGGCAGCGGCACCTGCTGGTAGATGAAGTCGTCGTCGAAGCCGATGGCGGCGGCATCCTGTCGCGTGTTGCCGTAGAACACCGTCGGGATGCGCGCCCAGTAGATGGCCGAGAGGCACATCGGGCACGGCTCGCAGCTGGTGTAGAGTTCGCAGTCAGTGAGCTGGAAAGTTTTCAACTTTGCGCAGGCGTCGCGGATCGCCGTCACCTCGGCGTGCGCCGTCGGGTCGTTGGTCGAAGTCACGCGGTTGCTGCCGCGACCGACGATCTCGCCGCGGCGCACGACGACGCAGCCGAACGGGCCGCCGCGGCCGGAGCGCATGCCGTCGTCGGCGAGCTTGATGGCCTCGCGCATGAAGGAATCGTGGTTCATGGGGAGGGTTACTAAGAAAGAAATTTCCGCGCGTGGCGAGCCCGTTGGCGCGGTGCGGCGGGGCTTGCCCTGGCGCACAATCGTGCTGACACCCGCGCCCGGCCCTGCTTCGTTTTGCCACCACGCTATGAATTCACCCACTGTGATCGGCGGCCTGGAGGTTCTCGGCCCGCTGAACCCCGGCTACCGCGAGATTCTGACGCCCGAGGCCTGCGCTTTCCTGACCGGACTCTTCGACCGGTTCGGGGTGCGCCGCCGCGAATTGCTGGCGCGCCGCGTCGAGCGCCAGCGCGAGATCGATGCGGGCCGCATGCCGGACTTCCTGCCGGAGACGGCGCATATCCGCGGCGGCGACTGGCGAGTCGCGCCCATCCCGCCCGACCTGCTCGATCGCCGCACGGAGATCACCGGCCCGGTCGACCGCAAGATGGCCATCAACGCCCTCAACTCCGGCGCGCAGTGCTGGATGGCCGACTTCGAAGACGCCAACTCGCCGACGTGGGAGAACGTCATGGACGGCCAGGTCAACATGCGCGACGCCATCCGGCGCACCATCACCTACACCTCCCCCGAGGGGAAACAGTATGCGCTGAAGGACAAGACGGCCGTCATCGTCGCCCGCCCGCGTGGCTGGCACATGGAAGAAAAGCACGTCCGTTACCGCGGCGCGCGCGTGTCCGCCTCGCTCTTCGACTGGGGCCTCTACTTCTTCCACAACGCCCGCGAGCTCGTCGCGCGCGGCTCCGGTCCGTATTTCTACCTGCCCAAGATGGAGAGCCACCTCGAGGCGCGCCTGTGGAACGACGTCTTCGTCCACGCGCAGGCCGCCGTCGGTCTGCCGAGCGGCACGGTCCGCGCCACGGTGCTCATCGAGACGATCCTCGCCGCGTTCGAGGCCGAGGAAATCCTCTACGAGCTGCGCGAGCACGTCTCCGGGCTCAACTGCGGCCGCTGGGATTACATGTTCAGTTTCGTCAAAAAATTCCGCAACCGCCCCGGCTATCTCTTCCCCGACCGCACGCTCATCACGATGGACGTGCCTTTCCTGCGCGCCTACGTCACGCACGTCATCCGCGTCTGCCACCGCCACGGCGCCTATGCGATGGGCGGCATGGCCGCGCAGATTCCGATCCGCCATGACCCGGCGGCCAACCAGGCCGCACTCGCCAAGGTCCGCGCCGACAAGGAGCGCGAGGTCCGTGTCGGGCACGACGGCACCTGGGTCGCGCACCCGGGCCTCGTGCAGACCGCGCTCGACGCCTTCGCCGGCGGCATGCAGGGGCCGAACCAGCTCCACGTCATCCCCGCCGCGCCGGTCGCCGCAGCCGACCTGCTCGCGCCGCTGCACGGCCCCATCACCGAAAAAGGCGTGCGCTGGAACCTCCACGTCGGCGTGCGCTACCTCGAGGCCTGGCTGGGCGGCTCCGGCGCCGAGCCGATCCACAACCTCATGGAGGACCTCGCGACCTCGGAGATCTCGCGCTCGCAGCTCTGGCAATGGCTGAAGTTCGGCGCGAAGCTCGACGACGGCCACCCGGTCACCGCGGAACTCTACGACCGGCTGCTGGCGGAGGAACTCGCCGCCATTCGCGCCGAATACGGCCCCGAGCGCTACGACTCCGGCCACTTCAAGGAAGCCGTCGAACTTTTCATGCGCATGTCCAAGAGCGCCGAGTTCGACGAGTTCCTCTCGCTGCCTGCCTACGAGCTGCTGCCATGAGCTGGGAAAAATCCCAAACACCAAAGAGCCAAAGGCCAAATCCGCAAAAAATGGCCCTGCGCGGGGAGGCTTTGGCGTTTGAGTATTGGAATTTGAGGCGACCGATGGCGACAACACTCGGATATCTGAATGCCTGTGATCGCGAGGCTCTTGTCGCCTCCTTGGGCCATCTCTTCGAGCACTCGCCGTGGGTCGCGGAGGAGACGTGGCCGCGGCGGCCGTTCGCCAGCGCGGAGGTGTTGCACGCCGCACTCTGCGCCACGATGCGCGCGGCGCCGCGCGAACGGCAACTGGCGCTCGTCCGCGCGCACCCCGACCTCGCCGGTCGGCTCGCGCAGCAGCGCAAGCTTACCGCCGAGTCCACCCGCGAGCAGGCCAGCGCCGGCCTGAACCAGCTGACCGACGCCGAACTGGCCGAGTTCACCCGGCTCAACGACGCCTACCGGGCGCAGTTCGGTTTTCCCTTCATCATCTGCGCCCGGCTCAACGCCAAGGATGCCATCCTCGCCGCGCTGCGCACCCGCTCCGCGCAGCCGCCCGACGCCGAGTTCGCCGCCGCGCTGGCCGAGATCGAAAAAATCGCCCGACTCCGCCTGCAGGACATTCTGGGTAACCACTAATCCACACTCATGATTCACTAATGAACTGTTTGCCTCGTTCCATCCGGTCGGATTAGTGTCCCATCAGTGTTCATTAGTGGTTAACGACTTTCTCCCTATGCCCGGCAAACTCAGCACCCACGTCCTCGACCTCACCACCGGCCGGCCTGCCGCCGGCATGCGCATCGAGCTTTGGCAGCTCGACGGCAAGCCCACTATGCTCGGCGCCGTCACGACCAACGCCGACGGCCGCACCGATTCACCCCTGCTCGCCGGCACCGCCCTGGCCGTGGGCGCCTACGAGCTGATCTTCTTCGTGAAGGACTATTTCGTCACGCACCGCACCGACAGCCCCTTCCTCGACCGCGTGCCGGTGCGCTTCGTCATCGCCGACGCCTCCGCCAGCTACCACATCCCGCTCCTCGTCACCCCCTGGGCCTACCAAACCTACCGCGGGAGCTGAGTCGGATGGCTAATCCCGCCAAACAACTCGTCGGCATGCTCGCCGAACTCGGCCGCGTGACGGACGAACCGGGGCGGTTGACGCGGACTTTCCTCTCGCCGGCGATGCAGCGGGCGAATGCGCTTGTCGCGGGCTGGATGAAGGACGCCGGGCTCACGGTGCGCGTCGATGCCGTCGGCAATCTCATCGGGCGGCTGGAAGCAAATTGTAGGGCGGGGTCGCCTGACTCCGCCTTTTCGCGCAATCGCGGCGGGGTCAGGCGACCCCGCCCTACAAGAACCCTGTTGCTTGGTTCGCATCTCGACACGGTGTGCGACGCCGGGAAATTCGACGGTCCGCTGGGCGTGTTGCTGCCGATCGTGGCGCTCGGCGAGCTGCGCCGGCGCGGTGTGCAGTTGCCGTTCGCCGTCGAGGTGCTGGGTTTTTCCGAGGAGGAGGGCGTGCGTTTCGCCAGCGCCTATCTTGGCAGCAAAGGTTATTGTGGAAAATTGCGGGCAAGCGACCTGGAGTTGTGCGACGCGGCGGGGGTCTCGGTCACCGAGACTTTGATCCAGTTTACCCGGGAGTGTCATTGCGAGGAGACCCGCGTAGCGGGTCGCCGAAGCAATCCATCTGGATCGCCACGCCCCGCCGACTCAGGGCTCGCGATGACAAACCACGCCGGGAAATACGCGTTGCCCAAGCCTGCGCACAAGCGCGGCGAATTGCTCGGTTACGTCGAGGTCCACATCGAACAGGGGCCGGTGCTGGAGCAGAAGCGGCTGGCGGTGGGCGTCGTTTCCGCCATCGCGGGCCAGAGCCGCTTCAAGCTGACGTGGACCGGCAAGGCCGGTCATGCCGGCACGACGCCGATGGCGTTGCGGCGCGATGCGCTCGCCGGTGCCGCGGAATTCACGCTCGGCGTCGAGGCCATCGCCCGGCGCACGCCGGGGTTGGTGGCGACCGTCGGAGCGCTCACGGTTTCGCCCGGGGCGGCCAACGTCATTCCGGGAGAAGTCGTGCTCACGCTCGATGTCCGGCATGCCCGTGATTCGGTGCGGCGCGCGGCCCTGATGCAGATCGGCCGGCTCGCGACGCAGATCGCGGATCGCCGCCGGCTCGTTCGCACGTGGCAACGCACGCAGGAAAACGGCGCGGTCAATTGCTCGCCGGAACTTTCTGCCCGGCTCGCGCGCAGCGTGCAGGCTGTCCAGGGCAAAAGCCTCACGCTCGTCAGCGGGGCCGGCCACGACGGCGTCGTGGTGTCGACGCTCACACCCGTGGCCATGCTCTTCGTCCGTTGTCGCGATGGGTTGAGTCATCACCCGGACGAATACGCTTCGCCCGCCGACCTCGACGTGGCGTTGCGGGTGATGATCGATTTCCTGGCGCGGTTGGCGGCGGATGGAAGATAACCCGGTTGCGGGTGGCCGGAGATTTTTGCCGTGTCTAACCCGATAAACCGTGGTTGATTGCTCCGCATGAGCAGCCGTCTCGATCTGATCGTCCGCGGGGGTTCGGTGATCACACCCGCCGGGGTGACAAAGGCCGATGTCGGCGTGGCGGGAACGCATTTCGCCGTCGTCGCGCCGGACATCCACGAATCGGCCGCGCGGGAGATCGACGCCACCGGGCTGCACGTCTTCCCCGGCATCCTCGACGCGCACGTGCATTTCAACGAGCCCGGCCGGGCGGAGTGGGAGGGACTCGCTTCCGGCTCGGCGGCGCTCGCGGCGGGCGGCGGTACGTGGTTCGCCGACATGCCGCTCAACTCGACCCCGCCGGTCACCGACGCGGCCACTTTCGCGGCGAAACGCCGGTTGGCGGAACAGAAGGCAGTCACGGATTTTTCGCTCTGGGGCGGCTTGGTGCCGGGCAACCTCGACCAGCTGGCCGAGCTGCGCGATGCCGGCGCGATCGGACTCAAGGCCTTCCTGTGCGGGAGCGGCATCGATGATTTTCCCGGCATCACTGACGCCGCCACGCTGCGCGCCGGCCTGAAGCGCGCGGCGGAGCTGGAGCTGCTCGTGGCCGTGCATGCGGAGGACGACGCCTTGGCGAACAAGCTCACCGCCGCGGCGCGCGCCCGCGGGGCGACCGACGCCCGTGCGTGGCTCGCCACGCGTCCGATGGAAGTCGAGTTGTCGGCCATCAAGCTCGCCCTCGAGCTCGCGGGCGAGACGCGCTGCGCGTTGCACCTCGTGCACGTCAGCTCGTCCGAGGGCCTCGCCCTGGTCGCCCAGGCGAAGGCCGCCGGCGTGGACGTGACGGCCGAGACCTGCCCGCATTACCTGTTGCTCAACGAGGAGGAGACCGTGCGGCAGGGCGCGCCCGCCAAGTGCGCTCCGCCGCTCCGCCCCGAGGCGGTCCGCCAGAAACTTTGGCGCGCGCTGGACGACGGCCGCGTCGACACCCTCGGTTCGGATCACTCGCCCGCGCCGCCCGAGCTGAAGACCGCGCCGGATTTCTTCGCCGTGTGGGGCGGCATCTCCGGCATCCAGCACGGATTTCCGCTTTTGCTGAGCGAAGCGCTCGAGCGGGACCCCGACGCGTTGCCGCGCTTGGCGGCTTTGCTCTCGGACAATGTCGCGCGGCGTTTCCGCCTGCCGGGCAAGGGCCGCTTGCGCGCGGGGAGCGACGCGGACTTCGTGCTGCTCGACCTGAACGGCGAGCAGACGCTGCAGAATCGCGACCTGCTTTACCGGCACCGGCAGGGACCCTACGACGGGCGCCGTTGCAGCGTGCGGGTAATGGAGACGTTCGTGCGCGGGCAGACGGTGTGGGGCGAAGGCAGGATTGCACCCGGCGCCCCGAAAGGTCACTTTCTCCGCCCAACTCCCAAAGCCCATGCCTGAACTTTTCGGCCACACCCGCGCCCACGTCGGCCCGCGCCACGCGCTCCTCACTCCGCACAACCACGTCGCCAGCTCCGTGCCCGGCATCACGGGAGCGACGACGGTCATCCTCATCAACGAGGCGATGGGCGCGAAGTTCGCGCAACTGCTTGTGACGTTGGCGGACGGCGGTCGCGCCGGCCAGCCGGCGGGTGAGTTGCAGACCTTCGGCTACGTGATGAGCGGCGGCGGCACGCTCGCGGCCGGCAAGGAGAAGGCGAAGGTCGGCGCCGGCTGGTTTTTCTACGCCCCGGCCGGACAAGCGTGGAGCCTGACCGGCGTGAAACCCGGCACGCAGCTGACGCTTTTTCAGAAAAAATATGTGCCGCTGCCCGGCGTGGCGGCGCCGCGCGCCATCATCGCCGACTCGGACAAGGTGAAGGGCACGCCCTTCCTCGGCGACCCGGCGGCCAACCTGCAGGTGCTGCTGCCCGACGAGCCGGCGTTCGACCTGGCCGTGAACATCTTCGCCTACCAGCCGGGCGGCCATCTGCCGTTCGTGGAAATCCACGTCATGGAGCACGGCCTGCTCATGCTCGATGGGCAGGGCGTCTACCGGCTCGAGGACGCGTGGTACCCGGTGGAGAAGGGCGACGTGATCTGGATGGGGCCGTATTGCCCGCAGTGGTTCGTGGCGATGGGCAAGCAGCCCGCGCGCTATCTCTATTACAAGGATGTCAACCGCGCCGCGTTCTGACGGCGCCATGCCGGAATGTAGGGCGGGGTCGCCGACCCCGCCGATGGCTGTGGTTCCGCCCCCGAAACCGTCTGCCGGCAAGCTCCTGCGTGCCGGTCGCACCGTGCTCGGACTGGCCATCATCCTCGGTTGTTTTCTGGCGGGCGAGTTTTTCAAGCGCCGTTTCGGGCTCATCGTGCCCGGCAGCGTGCTCGGGCTGTTCCTGCTGCTGGCGCTGCTCATCACCCGCGTCGTGCGGCTCGACTGGGTGGAGGAAGCGTCCCGCCTGCTGCTCTTCCTGCTGCCGGTGTTCTTCGTGCCGATCTACGTCAACGCGACGGAGGACCGCGTCCTCTGGCGCGAGTGGGGCGTGGTCATCGCGGGCACGCTGGCCGTCACGGTGATCCTGCTGTGGATTTTCGTCGGCCGGCTCGCGCAGCGCGCCCTCGGTCGTGCCGCCGGAAAGGAGAAGCCGTGAGCTGGCCCGTCTGGAGCCTCGCGACGATCGCGACCTTTTACGCGGCGCGCTGGGTCTACGTGCGCACGAAGCAGCCGCTGCTGCATCCCGTGTTGTGGGGCTCGGCGGCGCTCGTCGTCGCGCTCGAGCTGACCGGGCGGCCCTACGCGGCTTACTGGCGGGAAACCCAGTGGCTGGTCTGGCTGCTCGGGCCGGGCGTCGTGGCGCTGGCGGTGCCGGTCTACCGCCTGCGCGCGTTGATCGCGGCGAATTTCCGCCTGCTGCTCGCGGTCGTGCTGGCGGGACTTTTTTTCAGCCTCGCGAGCACGGCGGGTGTGCTGGTGCTGTTCGGCGTCGGCCGGGCGGTCTGGCAGGCGCTGGCGCTCAAGAGCATCACGGCGGCGGTGGCCTTCGCCATCGCCCGCGAAGTCAACGCCCTGCCGATGCTGGCGGGCGTGGGCACGATGGTGGCCGCGCTGCTCGGCGCGACACTCGGCCCGTGGGTGCTGGCGCGCGCGGGCGTGCGCGACCCGCGCGCCATCGGCCTGGGGCTCGGCTGCGGCTCGCACATGATCGGCACCGTGCGCGCGTTCGAACTGGGCGAGGAACCGGGGACGTTCGCCTCCGTCGGCATGGCGCTCACCGCGCTGGCGGCGGCTTTGATTTGCCCGCCGTTGTTTTTGCTGCTTTCCTGACCGGCCATGAGTCAACCCACGGCTGCCCCGCATCCTGCCGTCGCCTCCTTTGAATTCACGCTGAACGGCCGCCCCGTGCGCGTCGAGCACGTGCCGCCCACGACGACGCTGCTCGACTGGCTGCGCTCGACCGGCCGCACCGGGAGCAAACAGGGTTGCGCCGAGGGCGACTGCGGCGCCTGCACGGTGGCGCTCGTCGACCGCGACGCGGATGGCCGCCCGACCTACCGCGCCATCAACAGCTGCATCGCCCTGCTGCCGATGTTCGCCGGCCGCGAGGTCGTGACGGTCGAGGGACTGGCCGACGGCAATGCCCTGCATCCGGTGCAAGCCGGCATGGTCGAGAACTACGGCTCGCAATGCGGCTACTGCACGCCCGGCTTCGTCGTCTCGCTCTTCGAGGGCTACTACCGGCGCGATTGCGATTCACCGGCGAAGCTCAACGACCAGTTGTGCGGCAATCTCTGCCGGTGCACCGGCTACCGCGCGATCCGTGACGCGGGGCTGGCGGCCTGCCATCAGCGCGAAACGGCGAAAGCGGACGATGCCTTTGCCGCGCGCCTGCAGCAGCCGGTCGCCGCGCCCGCGGCCCTGGACTACAGCGCGGCGGGCGAACATTTTTTCCGTCCGACCTCGCTGGCCGAATTGTTCCGGCTCAAGCAGGCTCACCCCGCCGCGCGGCTGGTCGCCGGCGCGACCGAGATCGGCGTCGAGCTGAACAAGAAGTTCAAAAAATTCCCGGCCCTCATCTCCACCGAGGGCGTGCCCGAGCTGACCCGCATCACGAAGTCGGCCGACGGCTGGCGCATCGGCGCGGCGGCGACGCTCACCGCCATCGAGGAGAAGGTTGCGCCGGAGTATCCGTCGCTCGCGAAGATGCTGCGCGTCTTCGCCGCGCGCCAGATTCGCAACCGCGCCACGCTCGGCGGCAACCTGGCCACGGCGTCACCGATCGGCGACAGCGCGCCGGTGCTGCTGACGCTCGACGCGTCACTCGTGCTGGCCTCGGCCCGGGGCGAGCGCACCGTGCCGCTCGCGGAATTCTTCACCGGCTACCGGCAGACCGCGCTGCGGCCGGACGAGATCATCCGCGAGATCGTGCTGCCGCCGTTCGCACCGGCCGCCGGGCTGACGCGGAAAGCGGATTTCATCAAAGTGTCCCACCGGCAGGAACTCGACATCAGCATCGTGGCCGGCGCGTTCTGCCTCGATACGGACGCCGCCGGCGTCGTGCGGCAGGCGCGCGTCGCGTATGGCGGCGTGGCCGAGCGACCGCGCCGGGCGCTCCGAGCCGAGACGGCGCTCGTCGGGAAGAAAGCGGCCGACGCCGTCCGCGAGGTGGCGGAAATTTTGCGCGGCGAGTTCACACCGATCGACGACGTGCGCAGCAGTGCGACCTATCGGCGGGGATTGGTGGTGTCACTCTGGGAGCGCTTCCTGTCCGGCGACACGAGCGAGGCGCACGAGGGCCGGCCGGATTACGAACCCATGGGACCCTGGCCGGTGGATGACGCCACGCGGCACTTGCGGCACGAGAGCGCCGTCGGTCATGTGACCGGGCGGACGCTCTACGTCGACGACACGGCGCAACGCCGGCCGATGCTCGAGGTCTGGCCGGTGATGGCGCCGCATGCGCGGGCGAAAATCAAACGGCGCGACGCCTCTGCGGCGCGCCGGCACCCCGGCGTGGTCGCCGTGCTCATGGCGGAGGACATCACCGGCGAGAACAATGTGGGCGTGTCGCGGCACGACGAGCCGCTGTTCGCCAAGGACGAAGTGCTTTACCACGGCCACCTGGTGGCGGCGGTCATCGGCGAGTCGCCGCAGGCCTGCCGTGAAGCGGCGGCATTGGTGCAGGTGGACTACGAACCGTTGACGCCGGTCGTGGGTTTCACCGAGGCGATCAAGCAGGGCAGCTATCACACCGAGCCGCACATGCTGGCGCGGGGCGATTGCGCGGCCGCGCTGGCCGCGGCACCGGAGAAATTCGAAGGCGAGATCGAATACGGCGGGCAGGAGCATTTCTATCTCGAGACGCAGGCGGCGTGGGCCGAGGCGGGCGAGGACGATACGGTGACGATCCATTCCTCGACGCAGCACCCGTCGGAGATCCAGACCATCGTTTGCGAGGTGCTCGGGCTGCCGAAGCACAAGGTCGTCGTGCAGGCACCGCGCATGGGCGGCGGTTTCGGCGGCAAGGAGACGCAGGGCAACGCCTTCGCGGCCATCGTGGCGCTGGCGGCGCGCAAGACCGGGCGGCCGGTGCGCCTCCAACTCGACCGCGACCTCGACATGACGCTCACCGGCAAACGGCATCCGTTTTTCGGAAAATTCGAGGTGGGCCACGACCGCGAGGGCCGGTTGCTCGCCGCGCAGGTCGAGCTGGTCTCGGACGGCGGCTGGTCGCTCGACCTGTCGCAACCCGTGCTCGACCGCGCGCTGTTCCACCTCGACAACGCCTATTACATCCCCGCGGTGCATTTCACCGGCCGGGTGGCGAAGACCAACACGACTTCGCACACGGCCTTCCGCGGTTTCGGCGGGCCGCAGGGCATCATGGTCATCGAGGAAATCATGGACCGCGTCGCGCGCCGACTCGGGCTGCCGCCGGAGGTCGTGCGCGAGCGCAACCTTTACCACGGCACCGGCGAGACGAATCGCACCCACTACCTCGAGGACATCGGCGACAACCGCATCCCGGACATCTGGCGGCGCGTCCTCGACGCCGCCAAGTTCACCGAGCGCAAGGCGGCGGTGGCCGCATGGAATCGCTCGCACGCGCGCGTGAAGCGCGGCCTGGCGGTCACGCCGGTGAAGTTCGGCATCAGTTTTACGTTGGCGCACTACAACCAGGCCGGTGCGCTCGTGCTCATTTATCAGGACGGCACCGTGCAGGTGAATCACGGCGGCACGGAGATGGGGCAGGGCCTGCACACGAAGGTCCTCGGCGTCGCGATGCGCGAGCTCGGCGTGCCGGCGGCGAGCATCCGGATGATGGCGACCAGCACGGACAAGGTGCCGAACACGTCCGCCACGGCGGCCTCGAGCGGCTCGGACCTCAACGGCGCGGCGGTGGCCGCGGCGTGCACGACGTTGCGCGAGCGGCTCGCTCCGGTCGCGGCGGGCCTGCTGGCGGAGCGCTGGGCGGCGGCGGAAGTGAGAGGGGCTTTAGGCCCCGACCCTTCGGTTCCGGACAACAGTCGGGGCCTAAAGCCCCTCCCACAGACGGAAGAAATTATTTTTGAGCAGGGAGTCGCCTTTGCGCGGTCGCGGCCGGAAATCCGCGTACCCTTCGCCAAGATCACCGCCAAAGCCTACACGGAGCGCGTGAGTCTCGCGGCGACGGGTTTCTACAAGACGCCGGGGATCCACTGGGACTGGAGCAAATCGGCCGGCCGGCCGTTTCATTACTTTGCCTGCGGCGCCGCCGTGGCCGAGGTGGAGGTCGATGGCTACACCGGCATGCACCGCGTGCTGCGCGTCGACATCGTGCACGACGTGGGCGACTCGCTGAACCCCGGCGTGGACCGCGGCCAGATCGAAGGCGGTTTCGTGCAGGGCATGGGCTGGCTGACGAGTGAGGAACTGAAATGGGACGCGCAGGGCCGGCTGCTCACGCACAGCGCCAGCACCTACCAGATCCCCGCCATCAGCGACGCGCCGGAGGTGTTCAACGTCACGCTGCTGCCGCGGGCCACTCAGCCCGGCACGATCCACGGCAGCAAGGCCGTGGGCGAACCGCCGTTCATGCTGGCGTTCTCGGTGCGCGAGGCGTTGCGCGACGCCGTGGGTGCATTCGGCAATCCCGGCCGCGAGGTGCGACTCGCTTCGCCCGCGACCGCCGAGGCGATCTTCACGGCGATCCAAGGCCGACAGGGAGCCGGCGCATGACCGGGCTCGACCGATTCATCCAACGCTGGCGGATGCGCCAGGCCCTGCGCTTCGTGCCGGATAATGCCCGGCTCATCGACATCGGCGCGCACGAGGGCGAATTGTTCCAGGCGCTGGGCGCGCGGCTGGGTCGCGGCTTCGGCGTGGAGCCGCTCGCGCGGAGCGAGCTCAAGGCGGACCGGTATTTGGTGGCGCCGGGTTTCTTTCCCGCGGTGCGGCCGGCCGAAGGCAGTTGGGATGCCGTGACGATGCTCGCGGTGCTCGAGCATATCCCGATCAAGGAACAGCCGGCGCTGGCCGCGGCTTGTCGCGAACTGCTGCGCCCGGGCGGGCGCGTGATCATTACGGTGCCGGCGAAGGCGGTCGACCACATCCTTGCCGGGTTGCGTTTCCTGCGGCTGATCGACGGCATGTCGCTGGAGGAGCATTACGGCTTCGAGCCCGAGGATACGCTGCGCATCTTCGCCGCACCGGACTTCCGCCTCGTGTACCGCGCGCGCTTCCAATGCGGACTCAATCACCTCTTCGTTTTCGAGCGCGTGTGACGCGCCGGATCAGGCGCTGCGCAACCGGTCACGCTCGGTCAGGAGCTGGGCGGCGATGCTGAGGGCGATTTCGTGCAGATGGTTGCCACCGAAGGGCAGACCGACGGGACAGTGGAAATCCTTGGCTCGCGCCGCGGGCAGGCCGCCGGCGATCATTTCGCGGCGGAGAATCTCGGCCTTGGCGTCGCTGCCGATGGCGCCGACAAACGGGAAATTTCGCTCGGCCAGCGCGCGTTGCAGCACGGGCCGATCGGAGGCGTGACCTTTGGTGAGACAGAGCAAGAAGGCGTGGGCGGGTATCTCCGGCACGAGCGTCTCCGGTGTGTCGGTCTGGATGTAGCGGGCGTTGCGTGCGCGCGGCAGCCGGTCGAGCCATTCGCGGCGCGGGTCGACGACGGTCAGCTGGCAATCGAGCGGGGCGAGCACGGGCACGAGCGCCTGCACGACATGGCCGGCGCCGAAGATCCAGATAGGCCACGCCGCGCCGACGCCACCGGCCACATGCGGTTCGAAATAAAGCTTCACCGAACCGCCGCACGTCATGCCGACGTCCGTCTTGAGCGTCCAGTTGACGCAGCGCGGTGCGGCGGTGGGCGCAGCCAGCATCTCGCGGGCGAGCTCAATCGCTTTGGCCTCGACCTTGCCGCCGCCGACAGTGCCGGTGTGCAGGCCCGCGGCGGTGACGAGCATCTTGGCGCCGGTATCCTGCGGCGTGCTGCCGAGCGCCTCGACCAGCACGACCAGCACGAACGCCGTCCCCTCGCGCTGCAGCGCGAGCAGTTGCTCGTAGACGGTGGGAGCGGGGTGCGGCATCGGCAGCGGCGATGTTCTGCAACCGCCGCGCCGGTGCAAGCGCGCGGTCGCGGCTCAACCCTTGAAGGCGGTGCGGCGGCGTTCCTGCCAGCGCTCGCGGCCGGCGAAGAGCGGCAGCGAGTCGTTCACCGGATCGTCCTTCGTCAGCAGATAGTGATGCGCGAAGAGCTCGTCGGCTTCGCCCCAGGCCAGGCCGTAGGGCGGGCCGTCTTCCAGGGGCGTGTTCTTGTAGAAGAAATAGCCGATCAGGCTGCCGTTGCGCTTCAACAGCTGGGCGGTGCGGTCGCGGTAGGCGGGGCGGAGGTCGGGCGTCAGCGAGCAGAGAAAAGTGCGTTCGTAGATGACGTCGAAGGACTCGGCCGGGAAATCGTGCTTAAAGAAATCGCCCCCGATGATTTTGTCGGCGAGAGCGGGGCCGGCGAGTTCGCGGGCGCGGGCCACGGCAGCCGGGGCGAAGTCGAGCGCGGTGACGTCGTAGCCGGCGTCGGCGAAGGCCTTGATCTCATGGCCCGCGCCACAGCCGGGGATGAGGGCGCGGCCGCCTTTGGGCCGGCGTTTGAGGAACGCCTTCAGGTCAGCGGGCACGCCGCCGAAATCCCACGGAGTCGCGCTGGACTGGTAGCGGGTGTTCCAGAAATCGGATTGCGAGGGGTGACTCATGCCGGGGAGAAGAACCGCACTGGGGCGGCGAGGTTCCAAGATAAATCGTTGGTGAAACTAAATCCAAGCCAGTAAGTCGCCGAGGTGATGGCCGGGGACGGGCGGGAAAGCGCCTAAATCAACCCCGGCTTGTGCCGATATGCGAGGGCAGTCCCCCCAGAAACTCCCCTGTCCCCTCGCTTGTCCATGAAAACGAGAATCTCCCTCGCTGGCGTATGTTTTGTCGCTCTTTGCGGCGCCCTCGCGGCCGCACCGGATGCTTCCATCAAGGTCGAGGCCAGTCGCGCCATGAAAATGGCGGTCATCGATTCCGATCGCAAAAACCCCGCGAGCGAACAGGTGCAGCAGACCTTCGCCGAGAGCCTCGGCTTCGAACTGAGCCAGCGCTGCAAGGCGCCTGTGCCGGTCAAGCCGTCCACGCCCGACGTGCAACGGGCCGCCTGGGGTCTGAGCAATGGGGTTTACGACGTTGTCATCGTGCTCGGGGCGAGCGTGCCGTCCGCGTTGGTCAGCTCCGATTTTCGCGTGCTCAAGGCGGTCCCGGTTTCCGGCGATCTGAAGCGCGCGCTGTGCATGATCATCCGCGTGGACGATCCAGGCCTGGCCAGCATGCTCGAGGCCTCGTTCCCCGAGGCGCTGAAAGGACAATTTTTCCAAAAGGCCATCGCCCGCTACAGCGGCAAGGCCATCTCGGAGGGCGACGGCGGCGAGTGGAAGATCGCCGGCCTCGGCGCCGGGGCGCCGCACTGAGCGTGCGATATTTTCCGCCAAAACAAAAAGGCCGCCCGCGGGCGGCCTTTGTTTTTAGATCAAGCCGAGCTTCATCTTTCCTTCTTCGCTGATCATCCGCCGCCGCCCTGCGGGCTATGGCGCGACAAGTGGAGTCGATCGGATGATGGGCGAGGAGCGTTCAGATGAGTCCTAACTCCATCTTTCCTTCCTCGCTGATCAATACTCTGGTTCCACGGTGGCTCCCAGGGGATGCGGAACCGGCGATCAAGATATTCTTTCCTTGCGGGCAGAAGCAACCAGGTCGAGTCGGTGTATAATCTTGAATTAAAGCAAATCTTGACGCCCCCCTTGAGCCGTCATGCAGCCTCACGTCACGGGCCAATAACCAAAGGTTAACTATGAAAAGATGAGATATGGGCTGCTGGTGATCGGTGTAGTTGGAATGCTGACGGGCAATTGGCTACGAGCGGATCCGCCTTCGCCGATTGCACCGTTTATTGTTACCGCCGACCCGAATGGGACAACGACGTGGAGTTGGACTACGGTCGAGTATGTGTCGAGTGGGCCGACATATGATCTCTACATGGTGACGGTCAACACCGCGGTCGTGTATTCAGACACCGGCGAAGTGCTGTCGTTTGACTCCTATTCCTATCCTGTCTTGGATGGTGGTGGGAATGACCACGACGCGCAGTAAGCAGTCAGGATGCTTGTCATCAGCGCGCTCGCGTGTTTCATCACGCGAGCGCGATTCTTCCGCGCGGATGCGCGGCGAGCCTGACCTCGGGATGAACATGCCTTGCATGATTCTCACGATAGTTGGGTTGGCGCTCATCTGCCTCGCTGAGGTGAAGGCGGCAGAAGAAGCGCAGGAGGCGCCCTATGAGATGCCGCCCTTCGAGATGAACGAAGTCCCGGAGGGGCTGCCTTGGAAATACCTGCGGATCGAAGGCTACGAGATGATCACCTTGTTTCCGAAGGAAATGAGCCGGCGTGTATTGCTGAGTATGCAGCGCGGACAGATGATGCTCCCTAGAGCATTCCAGCCGCAGCGAAGCTCGCCAATCGGAGTTATTTTATTTGATGCAACCGCCACCAAGAGTCCGAAAGCATTTCCCGCCGTCCAAGCTCATTACGGATCTCAACGGCTGAGTCACAGTCCTGTGAGTTGGAGGAGCTTCAGCGGCGCAATTCGGGTTTACGATCAAGATTCGTGTATCGTTGCGATGCGCTATGAAAATCAACTTCCGGTAGCGTTGCTTAGTCTACGCAGTACCGCGGAGGTCGCGTTGGTGGAATGCCGCCCCGAGCCGAGCGCGTGGCTTTATCAGGGGCTGTTCGGCCCATTTGGCGTGTATGAGCCGGGCTCGGTTGGCACCTACTCGGATCGCGATGAGCTGCGCTTCGCTTCCTTGCTCTGGATCGACGAGCCGACGACGGAGGCGCTGCGACGCGATCCACGCCTCGTGCCGGAGCTGATCCCGCTCGATCGATTTTTCAACGCGCCGCCGCCAGATCGAAAATCCGATGCGCAGCGGTTTGCACTCTGGCAGAGCCAGGCGCGGCTGTTCGTGCATTGGGCGCTGCTGGCAAAAAAGAACCCGCCGTTCGAGGCGTCGGCTTTCTGGCAGTTTGCGAACGACTCCCGGCTCGGCGCCGTGTCCGAGGAGAAATTCCGCTCCTACTTCGACCGCGACTACGCCACCGCGCTGGCGGAACTGCGGGCCTATTTGCCGGTGGCGGTGAAAAACGGGGTGGACCGCGCGGTGCCGGGGTTGCATGAGGCGGCGACGAAGACCGAATTCGTGTATCGTGCGGCCACCGAGAGCGAGGTGGCGCGGATCAAGGGCAATTTCGAGCGACTGGAGACGCAACGCCTGAAGGAGGCCGATCCCGAGCTCGCAAAACGCTACGAGCAGGCGGCGCGTCGCTCCCTGCTGAGGGCGACGCACTTCGTGCCGGCTGATCCCCGCGTGTATGGCATCCTTGGGCTGCTGGAGTTCGATGCCGGCGAACCGCTCGAGGCGCGCCGGCATCTCGAGAGGGCCTATCGCGATCAAGGGCTGGGTTCACGCGGGCTGCTCGCGCTGGCTCGACTGCGCCTGGACGAGGTGAAGGCGAAGGACCAGGGAGCGTTCAAATTGCAGGCCGACGATTTGGAGCGCGTGCTGGAGCCGTTGTTCGCCGCACGCGAACGCAAGCCCGCGCTGGTGGAAACCTATCGGCTGATCGCGGAGGTGTGGGCGTGCAGCGAGGTGCAGCCCACGCGCGGGCACTTGGCGGTGCTCCAGGAAGGGGTGCGGTTTTTCCCTTGGGACGAAGAGTTGCGCGACAAGACGCGGGCCCTGCATCGCCAATTCGGGTATGAGGACGATCCCGCGGCGGTCGCCTCGGGCGAGCGTTAGGGAGCGACGCCAACAGAACCCGGCAGAGAAACACAAAAGGCCGGTCGAAAAGCGGCCTGCTGGTGGTCAACGGCCCGCCGCTGTGGCGGGGAAGCCGCTGTTCAGATCAGCCCCAGCTTCATCTTTCCTTCCTCGCTGATCATACTTTGGTTCCACGGCGGCTCCCAGGTGATGCGGACGTCGGCGGCGGCGACGCCGGGGACGAGGAGGATCTTGCTCTTGGCGTCCTCGGCGATGACCGGGCCCATGCCGCAGCCGGGCGCGGTGAGTGTCATCTGGACGTCGACGCGATGGCCGTCGTCGTCCTGCTTCGAGATGTCCATCGAGTAGATGAGGCCAAGGTCGACGATGTTGACGGGGATCTCGGGATCGAAGACCTGGCGGAGCTGGGCCCAGACGGCCTCGGGGTCGGGTGCGCCGCCGTCGAGCGTCGCGGCTTTGACGGTGTTGTCGATGACGGCCTCGCCGATGGAGTCGCCGTCCTTGCCGTCGATGCGGAAGAGGCCGTAGTCGGACTGCACGGTGTAGCTGCCGCCGAGGACCTGGTGGATGAAGACCTGGTCGCCCTGATGGAGCGTGTGCTTGTCGCCCGAGGGGATCTGGTGGGCGACGACGTCGCGGGTGAGGGTGCGTTCGCGGTTGGTCATGGAGTTGGGTTAAACCACAGAAGACTCAGAAAACACAGAAGCCACAGAGAGAAACCACGAAATACACCAAACACACGAAAGGCGGATTCCGCTTTTCGTGTGATGCGTGTGTTTCGTGGTGCCCAGACTCATTCCTTGAACTTGCGGCGGATGAGCTCGGCGAGGCGGTCGTGCAGCTCGGCGTTTTCGATCTTGCTGAGGACCTCCTCGAAGAAACCGAAGACGAGCAGCTCGTCGGCCTGGGCCTTGGCGATGCCGCGGGACTGCAGGTAGAATTCCTGCTCGGCCGGGATGCGGGCGCTGGTGGCGCCGTGGCTGCAGCGGACGTCGTTGGCCTGGATCTCGAGGCCGGGCAGCGAGTGCGCCTCGGCGTCGTCGGAGAGCATGAGGTTGCGGTTGCTCTGGTAGGCGTCGGTCTTCTGCGCGTCGGGATCGACGACGATCAGGCCGGAGAAGACGGTCTTGGCCTGGTCGAGCAGTGCGTTTTTGTAGAGCAGGTTCGAGCTGGTGTTGGGCGCCTGGTGGATCTGGAGCGTGCGCTGGTCGAACTCCTGCGTGCCGTGGGCGATGGTGAGCGCGAGCATTTCCGAGTGGGCGCCAGGCGCCTGCAACTGAGAGAAGCTCTCGTGCCGCGCCTGACGCCCACCGGCGTGGAGATTGATCGTGAGGAGGCGCGCGTCGCGCCGGGCGACGGCGGCGTTGAACTGCAGGGAGAGGGCCTCGCGGCTCCAGTCCTGCAGGGCGATGTAGGTGACGTGCGCGCCGTGGCCGGCGAAGAGGTCGTTGCCGCCGCAGATGAACTGTTTCTCGCCGGCCTTGGCGGAGCGGAAGAAGTCGGCGACGGTGATCTTCGCGCGCTCGTCGGCGACGACGAGCGTGTGCGGAAAGAGTGCGATGTCGGCGCCGGTGGCGTAGTGGAACACGCCGACGGGCAGCGCGACCTCGACGCCCTTGGGCACGTAGATGAAGGCGCCGTCCTCGAGGAAAGCCTCGTGCAGGGCGGCAAACTTGTCGGAGCCGAGCTTGGAAGGCTGGGTCAGCAGGTGCTGCTTCACGAGGTCGCCGTGCTGGAGGAGGGCGTGCTGGAGCGTGTCGAAGATGACGCCGCTCTTGGCCGCGTCGCCCGCGAGGGGCTCCTGCATGGCGAGGCGGTGGTTGGCGAGCACGAGTGTGCCGGTGCCGGGGACGCCGACGTCGCCGTGGCCGAGTTTTTCGAAGCTGGCCGGGCCGGGCAGGCCGTAGCCGTCGAGCGAGAGCGCGGCGTAGTTGGAGAAGCGCCAGCCCTCGTCGGTGCGCTTGGGCATCGGGAGCGAGACGAAGCGCTCATAGGCGGCGCGCTTGCGGTCGAGCCACCACCGGGGGAGGTGGGCGACGCGCCCGAGGTGAGCCGCGAAGGCCTCGCGGGTGAAGGCGCCGATGACGGGGGTGGTTTGGGAAAGGGTCATCATGATGTGATTGCGTTTGGCAGGTAGGGTGCACCGGCCCGGTGCGCCGCGGCGGAGCGGGCCGCTCCGCCCTACCTTGGGCGTCAGCCGACGGAGCCCTCCATTTCGAGGTCGATGAGGCGCTTGAGCTCGACGGAGTACTCCATCGGGAACTGGCGGGCGAGGTCGTTGATGAAGCCGTTCACGGCGAGGCTCATGGCCTGCGCCTCGGTGAGGCCGCGCTGCTGCATGTAGAAAATCATGTCCTCGGAAACCTTGGACACGCTGGCCTCGTGCTGCGTGGCGTTGCGGTCGCCGCGGACGGTGATGGCCGGGTAGGTGTCGGTGCGGCTGTTGGTGTTGATCAGCAGCGCGTCGCACTCGGTGTTGTTCTTGCAGCCCTTGAGATGCTTCGGGATGTGGACCTGGCCGCGGTAGGTGGAGCGGCCCTGGCCGACGGAGATGGACTTGGCGATGATGTTGGACGTCGTGTTGTCCGCGGCGTGGATCATCTTGGCGCCGGTGTCCTGGTGCTGGCCATCGTTGGCCAGGGCGATGGAGATGACCTCGCCGCGGGCGCGCTCGCCCTTCAGGACGACGCCGGGATACTTCATGGTGAGGCGGCTGCCGATGTTGCAGTCGATCCACTTGATCTCGGCGTCCTCGTGCGCGACGCCGCGCTTGGTGACGAGGTTGAAGACGTTGGCGGCCCAGTTCTGGACGGTGATGTACTGGATCTTGGCGCCCTTGAGGGCGACGAGCTCGACGACCGCGCTGTGCAGCGTGGAGGTGGAGAACTTCGGGGCGGTGCAGCCCTCCATGTAGACGACCTCGGAGCCCTCGTCGGCGATGATGAGCGTGCGCTCGAACTGGCCGAAGTTCTCGGCGTTGATGCGGAAGTAGGCCTGCAGCGGCTGCGCGACCTTCACGCCGGGCGGCACGTAGATGAACGAGCCGCCGGAGAACACGGCGCTGTTGAGGGCGGAGAACTTGTTGTCGCCGGTCGGGATGACCTTGCCGAAGAACTTCCGGAAGATCTCCGGGTGCTCGCGCAGGGCCTCGGTCGAGTTCATGAAGATCACGCCCTGCTTGGCGACGATGTCCTTGATGTTCGAGTAGGCGGCCTCGGAGTCGAACTGGGCCTCGACGCCCGCGAGGAATTTGCGCTCCTGCTCGGGGATGCCGAGGCGCTCGAAGGTCTTCTTGATGTCGTCCGGCACCTCGTCCCACGTGCGCTTGGGCTTCTGGCCCTGGGCGAGGTAATAGCGGATCTTGTCGAAATTGATGTTTTCGAGGTCCTTCGTCGCCCAGTGGGTGGGCAGGGGTTTCTCAAGGAAGGTCTGAAGGGCCTTCAGGCGGAACTCGAGGATCCACGGGGCCTCCTTCTTCACCGCGCTGATGTAGCGGACGGTCTTCTCGGTCAGGCCGGTGCCGGCGTCGAACTCGTAGTCGACGTCGTATTTGAAGTCGCCCTTGGTCTGGTCGATGCCCGCGACGGGGTTGTCGACAGGAAGGTCGAGGGCGTCGGTTTCACTCGGAGATTTCATGGCTGCGAAGGTGGGTTGGCGTGGCAGGCGTCTGTTTGCCGGCGAGGGTTGTGGGGTCGCCTGCGAGCAGGCTCCTGCCGTGTTGGCGATTGATGTGCTCAGGCTTTGACGAGTTCCTTCTTCACCCAGTCGTAGCCCTTTTCCTCGAGCTGAAGCGCGAGGTGCTTGTCGCCGCTCTTCACGATGCGGCCCTCCCACATGACGTGGACATGGTCGGGCACGATGTAGTTCAGCAGGCGCTGATAGTGGGTGATGAGCAGGATGCCGGGGGAAGTGGCGTTGCCGCGCTGGGCGTTCACGCCTTCGGCGACGATGCGGAGGGCGTCGATGTCGAGGCCGGAGTCGGTCTCGTCCATCAGCGCGTATTTCGGCTCGAGCATGGCCATCTGGAGGATCTCGCAGCGCTTCTTCTCGCCGCCGGAGAAACCCTCGTTGACCGCGCGGGAGGTGAACTTCCGGTCGATCTTCAGCAGGTCCATCTTGGCGTAGAGCTTCTTGTAGTAACCGGTGGCGTCGAGCTCCTCGCCCTCGGCCATGCGGGCCTGGACGGCGGCGCGGAGGAAGTTGGCGATGGAGACGCCGGGGATCTCGCTCGGATACTGGAAGGCGAGGAACAGGCCGGCGCGGGCGCGCTCGTCGACCTCCATGGCGAGGAGGGATTTGCCGTCGATCAGCACGTCACCCTGGGTGATCTGGTAATCCGGGTGGCCGGCGATGGCCTTGGCGAGCGTGGACTTGCCGGTGCCGTTCGGGCCCATGATGGCGTGCACTTCGCCGGGCTTGATGGTCAGCGTGACGCCGTTGACGATGGGGCGGTCGCCGAGGTTGACGTGCAGGTCCTTGATCTCGAGTTGGCTCATGGCAGGGTGGAGTGGGTGATGTTAAGGGAGTGGATACGGCGCTCAGTTGTCGCCAGCCGGCTGGGCGGCCTTGCCGCGGAAAATGATCTCGACCGACGAGGCGTCGTAGCCCGGGGGCAGGATGGTCTTCACCTGGTCGAGCAGGCCGTCGGGCAAATCGATGTCGTGCGTCGAGCCGGTCTCCTCGTCGTGAAAATGCGCGTGCGGGTGCAGGTTCGGGCAGTAGCGCGTCGGGCCGCGCTCGAAGTTCACCGAGCGCACCAAGCCGCGGGCGACGAGCGTCTCGAGGCAGTTGTAGACCGTGGCGAGTGAGATGGACGGAATCTGCGACTTCACGCGGGCGAAGACCTCCTCCGCCGTCGGGTGATCGCGCTGAGCCATGAGGCTTTGGAAAACCAGTTCACGCTGCGGTGTCGGGCGGAGTCCGCTGCCTTGCAGCCGCTCGAGAAGGACCTGACGGGAATTGTCGGACGTCGCCATAAACCGGGGGACGGCCAACAGAAGTTCCTTGGGCCAGGTTTTCAAGTGAGAATTAGAATTGTTCTAAAGTGATTCCCAAAGCGCTAAATCGTAATGATATGCTAGAATCATTATTTTTAATAAGCGCCGGTCCGACGGTCGCAGCTCACTTGAATGCGACCGATTACTGCGCGACTTGGGATGCGCGCGTAGCTCAAAACGAGGCGTTAATCCGCAGCGTGAGCAGCAGGGAGTCTGGCAGTGTAGCGCTGCCGCCGGGATGGATCGCCCATTGCAGGTCGGGTTGGAGGCTCAGGCCCTCGTGCACGGCAAAGACGTAAGTGAGTTCGCAAACCTCCTCGTGATCCAAGGCCGCGGAGCCGGGCGAAGCCAGTCGGCTGGCTGCGGCGAGGTCTGCGCTGAAGTTTGCGTGGGTGAAACCGATCGCGACCACGTCGCCCGGCCGGCCTGGCAGCGGTCCGCGCCACGCCACACCGGTATCAAGCACCCAGCCGAGCGCATTGCGATCCCTCGGAGCCACGCCCGCGCGCACGTGCGCATCGATGCTGCCCGGCTCGCCCGGCGCGCCGGCCAGGTGGCGCTCGAACACCGCGTAGGCGCCGACGTTGCCGGTGTGCTGGCGCGGCGGGTTGCCCGTGGCATCGAACGGCTGCCCGTCGGCATCGCGGTAAACATCGGCGAAGTCCGCCGTATGCAGCCACGCCCCCAGCTTCAATCGGGAGAACCGCTCAGCTCCGAACGCGATATCGGCCTCCCCGATGACGAACCAGCCCTGCTCGCCGCCGAGCCCGTAGCGCCAGCCGTGGCGGTTGACGGCGGGGTCGCCCGTCGGCGAGTCGAAGGTGTCGCCGTCGTACACGCCCACGCGCCACGCGAGGCTTTCGTTTTTCGCCCAGTGCAAGCGGATCCCCGGCGCGGCGACGTAGAAAGCCGGGCCGGTGTTGACCGTGTTGGCGGAGATGAAGGCCGGCCAGCCGAACGAACTGTTGATCAGATGTCCGCCGGACTCCGTGCCGGTGAACTCCTCGTCGGCCAACAGCGCCCCGGCACGCAGCGACCAGGCTCCGGCATTCCGCTCAACCCACCACGCATAGAGCCGCACGCTCTCGAACCCCTCTGTGTTGCTGGCCGCCAGAAAATCCCCGAGATATTTTCCTGTCGGCCCCCGGCCGCCCAGGCCGAGCATGCTGGCAAAGCCGCGCCAGCCCGCCGCGTCGTCGCCCGGATCCCAGCTGACGTGGGCCAGCGCCAATCCATGCAGCGAGGTTCCCCGTTCGACCCCGCCGTGCACCCCCGCGGCGGCGTCGAGCTTGAGTTCGAGTCCGGCACGACAGGCGGTGCCCGATCTGGTACCCGCCCAAGCAACACCCCAGGCCAGCAGCACGACCGGCAATATACGGAGTTTGGGTGTCTTCATAGAGTTAGTCTTGGCTAATATTCATGGGACTAAGCAACCCAATTCCCGCTCAGTGCGCGTCAAGTCCGCCAACACCAGTGCCACGGCTCGTAGCCGATGCCGTGCGCGTTCCGTCGCGGGTAGGAGAGGTGAAAACCGAACTTCGCCGCGTGTCGCCGCAGCCAGCGGAACTCCGCCGTCTTGGCAAAACGTTCATCGAGTTTCACGTCCTCGGGCGAGCCGATGTCGATCGCGCGCCCCGTGTGATGCTCGCTGCAACCTGGTGCCGCCACGTAGCGCAGGATGTCGCCGATGCTTTTCCCGTCGGCCAGCTTCTTCCGGACGATGCGGCTCTGCCGCGCCACGCTGCGGTAGCCGGAGACGGGCAGCAGCGTCACGCCGTCCTGCTCCGCGGCGGCGCGCATCTTCCTCCACGCCGTGGCGGCGTGCGGGGTGAGGCGGACGATTTTGTTGTCGTCTGCCGCACGGCCGATGGAGACGAGCGCCGTCGCCTCGCGTTGTAGCGGCAGGCCGCGCTGCGCGGGATAGTCCGCGGGGATGCCGAACCCGGCCCAGATGCGCTTGAGTTCAGCTCGGGTCACGGCCGCGGCAAAAATCTCAATGCCCGCTCTCGTGCTCGGCGAGCCAGCGCTCGGCCTCGATGGCGGCCTGGCAGCCCATGCCTGCGGCGGTGATGGCCTGGCGGTAATGGTGGTCGGCGCAGTCGCCCGCGACGTAGACGCCGGGCGTCTTGGTCTTCACCTGCGAGCCGTTGACCGGCACGAAATAATCCTGCTCGTCCGTGTCGACCGCGCCCTTGAACGGGGCGGTGTTCGGCTGGTGGCCGATGGCGACGAACACGCCCTTCACCGGCAGCACGCTCTCGGCGCCGGTCTTGACGTTCTTCACCTTCAGGCCGGTCACGGCGCCCTGTGCCACGCCTTCGACGGCCACCGGCACGCTGTCCCATACGGGCTGGATCTTCGCATGCGTGGTGGCGCGGTCCGCCATGATCTTCGAGGCGCGCAGCGTGTCGCGGCGATGGACGAGGTAAACCTTGCTGGCGAAACGCGTGAGGAACAGCGCCTCCTCGGCCGCACTGTCGCCGCCGCCGATGACGGCGACCTCCATGTTGCGGTAGAACGCGCCGTCGCAAGTCGCGCAGGTCGTCACGCCCTTACCGCCGTAGAGTTCCTTCTCGCCGGGGATGCCGGTCAGGCGCGGCGAGGCGCCGGTGGCGATGATGATGATCTTCGCCTTGATGTCGCGATCGGCGAGCTTGAGTGTGTAGGGCCACTTCGCGGTGTCGAGGCCCTGCACCTGGCCGCTCTCGTAGCGCGTGCCGAATTTTTCCGCCTGCTTGCGCAGGTTCTGCATCAGCTGGTAGCCGTCGACGCCCTCGGGGAAGCCGGGGAAGTTCTCGACCTCGGACGTGGTGGTCAGCTGGCCCCCGGGCAGCGTGCCCTCGATAACGAGGGGCTGCAGGTTGGCGCGACCGGTGTAGATGGCGGCGGTGAGACCGGCGCAGCCGGTGCCGACGATGACGACGTTTTCAACTTTGGCGGACATAGGGAAAAGTGAGCGCAACAGAGTCCAACATTACGCCCGGCGCAACCCCGGAGATGCGTTTTGGTCCGAAAGAACCAGTTGCCCGGCCGGAGCCGCTTCCCCACCGTGACGGCATGCCTTCCCCCGAGGTCGCGGCGCTCCACGAACGCCTCTTCAAGATCGACACCCATATCGACACGCCGACGGCGCGCCTACTCAAACCCGGCTGGGACTTTGCCGCGCGGCACGAGCGCGCCACCGACCGCTCGCAATGCGATCTGCCGCGCATGGCGGGCAGCGTGGACGCGCTGGTCTTCGCCGTCTACGTCACGCAGGTGGCGCGCACGCCGGCCGGGCACCGCCACGCGCACGACTACGCCGTACAGGCGTTCGAGCGCACCCACGGGGTCCTGCGGCAGAACGCCGCCTCGTGCGGCCTCGCCCTCACCGCCGCCGACGGCCCACGCCTCAAGGCCGGGGGGAAACGCGCGTTCTATCTCAGCATCGAAAACGCCTACTCGCTCGGCCTCGATGCGGGCAACGTCGCCCGGTTCCACCGCCTCGGTGTGCGCCTGCTCGGGCTCACCCACATGCTCAACAACGACCTCGCCGACGCCTCCACCGACCCGCGCGGGCCGGAGTGGGGCGGGCTCAGCCCGCTCGGCCGGGAGGTCGTCGCCGAGTGCAACCGGCTCGGCCTCGTGCTCGACGCTTCGCACGCGTCCGACGACGTGCTGCGGGACCTGCTCGAGCTTTCCCGCGCTCCCGTCGTGCTCTCGCACTCGAGCTGCCGCGCGCTCTGCGATCACCGGCGGAATGTCGGCGACGACCTGCTGCGCGCGCTCGCGGCCAAGGGCGGCGTCATCCAGATGAACGCCCTGCCGGTCGGCCTCGTGGCACAGACGCAGGGTGCGCGCGCCACCGCCGCCATCTCCGCCATGCTCATGCAACTCAAGGACGCCGAGCTCACGCCCGAGGTGAAGCAGTGGGCCAGCGCCGAGTGGGACCGCATCGACCGCGAGTTTCCCGGCCCAGTCGCCACGCTCGACGATTACGTCCGCCACCTCGAGCACGCCGTCGAGGTCGCGGGCATCGACCACGTCGGCATCGGGTGCGACTTCGACGGCGGCGGCGGCGTGGCCGGCCTGGACGACGTCAGCCAGTATCCGGATCTCACCGCCGCGCTCGTCGCCCGCGGCTGGTCGGAGACCGACCTCGCAAAGCTCTGGGGCGGCAACACGCTGCGCGTCCTCCGCGCCGCGGAGATGGCCGCTACTGCTCGATAACTCGATTGGGTAGTTCGTTTTTGTCGTCCGGGCGGGCAGGGAAATGCTCGGCCAGCAGTGCGCCGGCGCGCTCAATCCCGTCCAGCAGCGCGGCAGTGTAGTTTCCCGCGCGAAAATCTCCCTGCATCGTGGCGGCCAGCTCGCTCCAGAAGGTGTCGCCGCATTTCTGATGCACGCCTTCGTCGCCGATGAGGGCGAACGATTGCGACTCCGGCGCGACAAAGATCAGCACGGCGTTGCGCTCCTTCGTCTCCTGCAGCCCGCGGCGGAGAAACTCGTTCCGGGCGAAGGCCACGGCGTCCTGCACCGGCTTGTGATGGATGAGCACGACGATCTCGCCGGAGGTCTTTTGCTCGGCATCGCGAATGGCGTCCTCGATGAGCTGGCGCTGGAGCTTGTTGATGAAGTGCCGCGTTTTCATGGTCACCATTTCCCTCCCGCGCCGCCACCGCCGAAGCTGCCTCCGCCGCCGGAAAATCCGCCCCCACCATCGCCTCCGAAAATACTGCCACCTCCGCTCGATCCACCCCCGCCGCTCCATCCGCCGGGGCCGGACCACCAGATATTGGGTGAACTCCGCCGCCGTGGGTTGCCGTAGACTCGCGGGCCACCGCGCTGCGCGGCACGGACGATGAGAGAGAAAAGCAGGGCGATAACGACGAATGCGATGAGCGGGCCGATGCCACTGTTGCGGCTTATGCGCTGGCGCTGCGCCACGGTCCGGCCGGTGCCCTTGTATTCGCCCTTGGTGGCGGCGATCATCGCGTTCACCGCGGCGCGCATGCCGCCATCCCTGTCACCGGCGCGGAAACGCGGGACGATCTCGTCCTCGATGATGCGTTTCGCGGTGGCGTCGGGCAGCACGGCTTCGAGGCCGTAGCCGACCTGCAGGTAGAGCTGATGCTCCTGCATGAAGACGAAGAGCACCGCGCCGTTGTTCCGGCCTTGCTGCCCCGCCTTCCAGGCTTGGGCGACGCGCACGGTGTAGTCCTCGACCGAGGAGTTCGACTCCATGCGCGGGTAGATCGCAACCAACAGCTGGTTGGAGCTCTCGCGCTCGAACTGTTCCAGCCGCGCGTTGAGCTGGTCGGCGGTGGCGCGCGAGACGGTACCCGCGTAGTCGTTGAAATACCGCGGCGGGGCGGGTGGGATCCGCTCCGCCCCGCGCAGCGCCGCGCTTGCGACGAGCAGAGCCACCAAGGCGAAAAACCGGAGAAATCCTTTCACGGGCGCGTCAGGGCTTGCCCGTTTCCTTCTTCGAGAAGTCGAACTGCACCTGCGGCGGCTTTTCGGCGCCGGGCGCGGCCGTGAAGTAGGCTTTCTCCTTGAAGCCGAAGGCGGCGGCAAAGAAAACGGCCGGCACGCGCTTGATGGCGGAGTTGTAGGCTTGGGCCGTCTCGTTGAAGCGGCCACGCTCGACGGCGATGCGGTTTTCCGTGCCCTCGAGCTGAGCCTGCAGGTCGCGGAAGCCCGTCGTGGCCTTCAGGTCCGGATAGCGCTCCACCACCACGAGCAGCCGGGACAGCGCGGACGACAACGCGCCCTGCGCTTTCTCGAACTCGGCCAGTTGGGCCGCGTCGGGCGCGGCGTTGCCGCCGATCTGTACCTTGCCGACGGATGCGCGGGCTTCCGTGACCTCGGTGAGCGTGGACTTCTCGAAGTTGGCCGCACCGGAGACGGTGGCGACGAGGTTGGGCACGAGGTCGGCGCGGCGCTGATAGACGTTCTGCACCTGCGCCCACTGGGCGTCGACGGCCTGCTGCTGGTTGACGAGGCCGTTGTAGAGGCCAGTGACGTAGAGGACTCCGAGCACGACGACGGCGACGAGAACCCCGAGGGCGATGAGGAAATTTTTCATAAGACGCCTGAACCAATGACGGCACCGGCCCGCCGACGCAAGCGGCGGGGCGTTACACAAATCCGGCGGGTTTCGTTGCGCCCGGCCCATCCGTTCCGGAGCTTGCGCTGCGCCGGGACCTCGCCGAGGGTGCGGCTTGTCGACATGAGCGAGGCCACGCCCAGCACCAAGACCTACTCGCGGGAACCTGTCTGGGACCCGGCCCGCTGGCTGCCCACGACGGCCGACGAGGTGAAGGCGCGCGGCTGGGATTACGTCGATGTCGTCATCGTCTCGGGCGACGCCTACGTCGACCATCCGGCGTTCGGCACCGCGGTCATCGGACGGCTGCTCGAGCGCGAGGGCCTGCGCGTGGCCATCCTGCCGCAACCGAACTGGCGCGACGACCTGCGCGACTTCAGGAAGTTCGGCGCGCCGCGGCGCTTCTTCGGCGTCACCGCGGGTTGCATGGACTCGATGGTCAACCGCTATACCGCGGCCAAGAAGCTGCGGAGCGAGGACGCTTACACGCCGGGCGGCGAGCACGGCTTCCGGCCCGACTACGCGACGGTCACCTACGCGCAGATCCTCAAGCAGCTTTACCCGGAGGTGCCGGTGATGGTCGGCGGCATCGAGGCCAGCCTGAGGCGCGTGACGCACTACGACTACTGGTCCGACACGCTGAAGCCCTCGATCCTCGCCGAGAGCGGCGCCGACCTGCTCGTCTACGGCATGGGTGAGCCGCCGCTCCGCGAGATCATCCGCCTGCTGAAGCGCGGCGTGCCGTTCGCCTCGCTCACGAACATTCCCCAGACCGCCGTGCTGCTGCCGGCAGGCGAGGGCGCGCCGAAGAACAGGAACTGGGAGGACTTCACGCTGCACTCGCACGAAGAGTGCGGCCGCGACCGCGCGCTCTACGCGAAGAATTTCAAGGACATCGAAACCGAGTCGAACCGCGTGAAGGCCCGCCGCCTGCTCCAGCCGCTCGGCGAGCGCCTGCTCGTCGTCAATCCGCCGTTCCCGACGATGGCGGAGGAGGAGATCGACGCGAGTTTCGACCTGCCCTACACGCGCCTGCCGCACCCGAAATACCGCAAGCGCGGGCCGATCCCAGCCTACGAGATGATCAAGCACTCGATCAACATGCACCGCGGATGCTTCGGCGGGTGCAGCTTCTGCACGATCTCGGCGCACCAGGGCAAGTTCGTGGCGTCGCGCTCGAAGGCCTCCATCCTCCGCGAGGTCGAGTCGATCAAACAGATGCCGGATTTCCGCGGCACCATCAGCGACCTCGGCGGCCCGTCCGCGAACATGTACAAGATGAAGGGCAGGCAGCAGTGGATCTGCGACGAGTGCGTCCGCCCCAGCTGCATCTGGCCCGACGTCTGCCGCAACCTCGACACCGACCACACCGCGCTGCTCGACATCTACGAATCCGTCCGCCACACCGAGGGCATCAAGCACGCCTACGTGGCCAGCGGCATCCGCTACGACCTCTTCCTGCACGACAAGGACGCGCGCCCCGAGGTGAAAGCCAGCCACGAACGCTACGTCGAGGAACTCGCCGCGCACCACGTGCCCGGCCGCATCAAGGTCGCCCCCGAGCACACGAGCGACCACGTGCTGCGCATCATGCGCAAGCCGACCTTCAACCTGTTCTACAAGTTCAAGGAGAAGTTCGACCGCGCCGCTGCCAAGGCCGGCAAGCCCGACACGCCCGTCGTCCCGTATTTCATCAGCTCGCACCCCGGCTCGCGGCCGGAGGACATGGCCGAGCTCGCGCTCAAGACCAAGGACCTCGGCTTCCGCCTCGAGCAGGTGCAGGATTTCACGCCCACGCCGATGACGGTCGCCACCGAGATCTACGCGACCGGCGTGCACCCCTACAACGCGCAACCCGTCGAGGTCGCGCGCACGCCCGAGGAGAAGCAGGAGCAGCGCAGCTTCTTCTTCTGGTACAAACCCGAGATGAAGGCCGCGCTCCGCGCCTCGATGCAGCGCCTGGGCCTCGGCGACCTCGCGCAGCGCCTGCTCGACGAAAAGAAAAAGACCATCGACGTCACGCCGCCGCCGCACATCACGCCCTGCGGGCTGCACGCGCCCGGTGCTCGCCTCGCCGCGGCGGCGAAGAAGGCGAAGCACCCCGCCCAGCCCGCGCCGCATCACACGCCCCGGCCGAAGAAGCCCGCGCATCTGGACGATCTTCTGCGCGACTCCGGCGTGAAGCTGCCAGAGAAAAAGCATTAGGGCGGGTGACCTCTCCTCTATTTCGGTATGTATAGGTAGGGAAGAAATAACCTATCGAGGCATCATTTTTCGTGGGCGCAAAAAATCGCGCAACACGTGCGCGCACGCGAGCAAGATGCGCGGAGTCGCGTGAGGTCGTTTTCTGGCATGCTGGCCGCACACAAACGGGGACACCCCACTCTTCCCTGAGCATCGCCACCGGCATGCCGCTAACACCATCGCTGAACCAAACATGAGAACAAAATTAGGTCGGGTTAAAAACATTCTGTTATTCGGAGGAACCGCCATCTGGGGGCTCCTTCTCGTTTCGTGTGCGGCGATCAGCCGCACATCGCCTGTGCCCCCGACCGTGCCGGGCGCCAATTTCGTCGGCTCGGCGAAGTGCGCGCAGTGCCACGAGAACGTCACGACCCAGTTTCACGACACGACGCACTCGCACCTGGTCGCCAGCGGGGCCAAGACCCCCGAGCTGGGCTGCGAGTCGTGCCACGGCGCAGCCTCCGCGCACGTCAAGTCGGGCGGTGAGAGCGGCACGATCGTCAACAACGCCGCGCTGTGCGCCAGCTGCCACCAGGACGTGCAGGCGCGGTTCAGCATGAACTCGCACCACCCCGTGACCGAGGGGATCGTCAACTGCACCAGCTGCCATGATGCGCACGGCAGCAAGCAGGCCACGCTGACCAGCACGAACGAGCGTTGCACCTCCTGCCACCAGGACGTGCGCGGGCCGCATGTCTTCGAGCACGCGCCCGCGGCCGAGAACTGCACCAGCTGCCACAACCCGCACGGTTCGCCCATGCGCAAGATGCTGGTCACGGCCGAGCCGATGCTCTGCCTGCAGTGCCACAGCCTGCCCAACAACCGGCACGGCCAGACGGCGGCCTCCGCCAACGGCACGCCGATCTCCGGGGCGGCCCTCCGCCAGTGCAGCAGCTGCCACAGCCAGATCCACGGCAGCAGCCAAGACGAGCACCTGCGCTACTAACCCCAACGATCCTCGATCATGAAAAACAAAATTTCCCTCACCCTCGCCCTGGTCTGCGGCAGCCTTCTCCTGAATGCGGCGGAGCCCGTCGCGCCGGAGTCCAAGCCCACCGGCGAGATCACGCCCAAGCTCTACTTCTTCGATTATCTCGAGGGAGTGGGCGCCGAGAAGACCAGTTACCTTGAGCGCTACCGTGCGCAGAAGGGCTTCGGTGGCGACAGCCGCTCCGGCCTCTATCTCGACCTCGACCTGAACCTGAAATACCAGTTCAGCGACGCCCAGCGCCTCATCCTGAAGCGTTGGGGCGAGGGCCAGTATCGGCACGGCGGCCACGCCCAATGGGACAGCGAGCAGCTCCGCTTCACGGGAGACTACAGCTTCATCCGCCGCTCCACCGGCGGCATCGACCTGCTGTTCTCGCCCAACCAGGTGCCGGGCGGCACGGATCCCTCGTATTTCTACCCGGCGAAAACCAACACCAGCTCCGGCTACGTCGCGCAGTTCAACGACGATGCCAGCCGCCTCCTGTATCACGTCAACCGCTTCACCTACGGCCTGGGCTTCACGCTCAAGCCGGGCGTGCTCGGCGAGCTGACCACCCTGGCGGTCAACTACACCGGCTACCTGCGCTACGGTCAGCGCCTCCAGACCTACGTGCTGGGCGGCTCCGATGCGCAGAGCACCGTGCCGGGCGACCGCAGCTACGTGGCGCAGCGCTGGCGGGGGTTCTCGCGCAACATCGACGAGAACATGAACCGCCTCTCCTGGACCCTCACCGCCTCCCCCAAGGCGCTGCTGAACCTGGCCTACACCGGCGTCTGGGAGAAGTTCGACAACCGCGCCCGCGACTACACCCATGCCGACATTCCGCTCGCCGCGCCGTATTTCTACAACACGACCGCGGACAAGACCCGTCCGCTCAACTTCGTCCCCGATTCGACCCTCTCCAACCACAGCGTGCGGGTGAGCAAGTCCATCGGCGGCACGAACCTCAGCGCCGGTTACAGCCTCGCGAAACTGGAGCAGGATTCCTTCACCGCGCCGCAACTCGCCGCGGGCTACACCAAGGGCGAGATCAACACCGAGAACGCCTACTTCGACGTCAACTCCAGCTTCACCCCGGTCATCGGCGTGCAAGGCTATATCAAATACGGCCAGCGCGACAACGACTCCAGCTTCCCGGTCACCGGCCTGCTCGAGACCGTCGCCGCGGAGAAGCTCTGTGCCCGCATCAACCGCATCGAGTCGACCCGCTACAGCGTGGCGGCGGTCCTGCGCCCGTCCGGCCTGGCCTCCACCTTCACGCTCGGCTGGCGCGGCGAGGACAAATCCCGCGACCTCACCTTCCACAAGACCGGCATCATCCAGTCCGTGTCCGTGTATCGCAACGACACCGCGACCGACGAGATCTTCGCGAAGTGGAGCTCCCGTGCCCTGGAGAACGTGGTCTTCCACGTGACGTCCTCCTACGCGACCGCGGACAAGACCGGTCTCCCGACCGAGCCGGCCCGCGCCTTCGGCCTCAAGGCCGTCGTGAACTACACGGCGCCCGGCGGCCTGGTCGTCAGCGGCTACTACAACCTGAAGGATACGGAGAACGACAACCATGCGTTCACGGACAAGGCGGTCGCCACCCCCGCGTCCTACACACAGGACATCAGCCGCACCGTGCAGTCGGCCGGCGCTTCGTTCTCCTACCAGCCCGCCAAGACTTCCAACGTCTACGCGAGCCTCGATTGGATGCAGTCCGATGCGAGCGTGCTCTTCTACGAGAGCAGCCGCCGCCGCTTCGAGGCCACCACGACCTTCGCCCTCCGCGACCTGCAGGGCTCCGCGGTCGACAACTACATGCTCTCGTTCGGCGGCGATTGCCAGGCGAACGACCGCGTGAAGTTCCACGGGCAATACAGCCTCTCCTACGTCGAGGGCCACCTCTCCAGCGGCTATGTGGCGGACCAGGTGGGCTCCTTGGACGACTCGCTCGACAGCCTGCTGCACACCGTCGTGCTCGGCGCCGACATCGAGCTGTCCAAGACCCGCCTGCTGCGCCTCGGCTACAGCTACGAGAAATACGAGGACAACGCCTATGCGCTGCTCTCCGGTGCCGCCCACTCCGTGATGGTCGGCCTGACCTTCAAGCTCTGAGCCATACGCCCCGTCACCTTCGGCCGGCCACGGCCGGGCGACGGCGGCCCAACCAAAACCCCGCAGGAAACTGCGGGGTTTGTTTTTGGCCGGGCACGGCGCCGGAGCCCACACTTCAGGCGAGGCGCGGCTCGATCACGACCTCGCTGCGGACGGAGGCCGCGATGAAGCATTCCTCGTGGGCGGAGTGGTGCAGGGCGTCGAGCGCAGCGCGATCAGGCAACTTCTCGCCGCTGAAAGCGACGAGCGGGCGCAGCGTGATCTTCGTCATCGCCAGCCGGCCGGCGGCGTTCTTCTCCATCACGCCGACTGCGTCATCGGCATAGGAATCGACGACATAACCTTTCTTCGCGGTGAGAGAGAGGAACCGCAGCAGATGGCAGCTCGACAGGCTGGCGACGAACGCCTCCTCGGGATCGACCGCGGCCGCGACCGACATCGGCAGCGGCACGACATGCGGGGAGGATGAGGCGGGCACCTTGATGCCGCCGTCGAATTTCCAGGAGTGCGCCCGGCTGTAACGATTGTCGGTGAACTTCTGGTCGCCGCGGTGCCAGTGGATCTCGGCGGTGTAGGTGGACATGCGGCTGATTCAGCCGCGGGTCCGGCGGCCCGCAAGGGGCAACCGCCCGTTACCCGCACAGCGCCGCGAAATGGCGCCCGGAACTCACGGGGAGCCGGAACCGATGCGCGGCAGTACCTGAGTCTTCACGTACCAGAAATCCGGACGCTCGCGCAGGGCCTTTTCGGCGTGGAGCCGGGCCTCGGCCGGCTGGGGTGGATTCATCGTCAGGTAAAGGTTGGCCAGCCAGCCGTCGGCGAGCGTGCGGCCCCAATCGGGAAGAGTCGGGTCGGCGTTTTTTTCCGTTTCCAGGAGGCGCAGCGTTTCCTGCCAGCGGGCGAGGCCTTTGGCGCGGACCTCGGGTTGCGGCGAGTAAAACAGCATGGTGGCGTCGAGCATCACGACGCGCGGGCTGGTCGGAGAGCGAGCGAGCGCCCGCTGTCGGTGTTCGCGGACGAGCGGCACGACTTCCGCGGCGCGGTTCCGGTCGCCGCTGTACACCGCCATAAGCATCCAGGCGAGCAAGGCGTGGGCTTCACCGTCGTCGGGATGCGCGGCGAGCACCTGCCGCAGGCGGTCGGCGCCGGAGTCCAGCGCGGCGACGGCCTCGGCGGGCTGTTGTTCCTGGAACTTGGAGGCAGCGAGCATCCACTCCGTCCAGGCGGCGTGGTAGCGCGCGTGGTCACCCACATCGGGGTCGGCTTCCAGCGCCGCGAAGCCCGCGAGGGCGGCGCGCAGGCCGGTCTGGTCGTTGTGATAATTGGCCTCGGTGGCCGCATGCTTGGCGGTGATGAACCGCTCGTGTGCCGGAGGTGCGGCGCCCACCGCTGCGGAGCAAAGGAGCGCACCCAGCAGCAGGGCGGCGGAGAGAAACGGGGTGGAACGGGAGTGCATGCCTTCAACTTAGCATGCCTTCGCCGCCCTTGCCGTGGCGGACAGACGAGTGGGCGAAAAGCGGGGCCAGCGGCGCCTATTCGGTACGGAGCGCCTCGGTCGGGGCGATGTGCGCTGCGCGCCGCGCGGGAACCCAGCAGGCGAGCAGGCCGATGCCGGAGAGCAGAAGCGCGATGGTGAGGAAAACCACCGGATCGCGCGGGGAGACGACTCCGATCATGTTCGCCATGAGTTGCGCGGCGGCCAAGGCGCCGGCGAAACCCAGCGCCAGGCCCAGGCCCAGCTGCACCAGCCCGCGCCGGAGCGCCAGCCGCACCACGCGGCCGGCGGTGGCGCCGAGCGCCATGCGGATGCCGATCTCGCGCGTCCGGCGCGCGGTATGCTGGGCGACGACGGCGTAGAGGCCGACCGAGGCCATGAGCAGGGCGATGGCGGAGAAGGTGAAGAAGAGCGAGCCGAACACGGCGAGATACCAGTGCTCCTGCCCGATGGCCGTCTTGAGCGTGTAGACCTGCGTGAGCGGCAGGTCGGGATCGAGATCCCGGAGGGCGGCGCGCACCATGGGCACCAGCGCCGCCGGGTCGCCTGACGTGCGCAGGAGCACGCCGATCCACGCCCACGATTCCTGGCGGTTCGAGAGGAAGACGAGGGGCGGTGCGTCGCGCTGCTGGGTGCTTTGCACGAGGTCGCTGCTCACGCCGATGACCGTCACCCACGGGCCGGTCTGGCCGTCGAAAGGATTGGTGAGGCGGAAACGGCGGCCGATCGGGGACTCGTCGCCCCAGTGGCGGGCGGCGAACTGCCGCGTGACGACGGCGGCTTCCTTGCTCGGCGCGCCGTCGGTCTCGTTCAGGCCCCGGCCGACGAGCACGGGCAGGTTGATGGCCGGCAGATAGTCGGGCGAGCAGAAGACCGTGGCGGCCTGAAACGGGCGCTTCGGGTCTTCGGCGGGTCTGCCCTCGATCTCGACCGCGCGCTGTTGCGCACCGAGCCCGGGAAAATCCGAGGTGAGCACCGCGTGTGAGACGCCGGGCACGACGGCGAGGCGCTGTTGCAGGCGCTCGTGCATCGCGGCGCGCGCGGCGGCCGAGTGGTAACGCTCGCCGGCGCCGTCGGGCAGCGAGAGGCGGACCGCGAGGATCTCGCGCGCCGGCACGAAGGGGTTGACCTGCTGCACGGCGAAGAAATTCCGCATCATCAGCCCCGCGCCGGTGAGCAGGACGACGGTGGCGGCGAATTGGAAGACGACGAGCGCGGCCGTGAGTTTGCCGCCGCGGGCGGCGGTGCCGCTGGTGCCGTCCTTCATGGCGGTGTTGAGATCCACGCGCGAAGCGCGCAGCGCGGGCACGAGGCCGAAGACGAGTCCCGCCGCCACGGAAATCGCGGCGATGTAGGCGAACGCGCGCCAGTCCATCGCGAAGTCGATCCAGTAGGGGCGGCCGACATCCTGCGTGGCGAGGTCGAAGACGTGCACGCCGGCCAGCGCGAGGCCGAGTCCGAGCAGTCCGCCGATCACGCTCAGCAGCACGCTCTCGACGAGCAGCTGGCGCACGATGCGCGCGCGCGAGGCGCCCAGGGCGGCGCGGACGGACATCTCGCGCCGCCGCGCGATGGCGCGGCTGAGCGTCAGATTCGCGACGTTGGCGCAGGCGATGAGCAGCACGAAGCCGACGGCGCCGAGCATGAACAGGAAGAGGAGCCGGACCGGTCCGCCGCTAAATTGATCGTGGAAGGTCTGGACGCGCGGGACGAAGTCCTTGTTGGTGTCGGGAAATTCCTGCGCCAGGCGCGCCGCGATGACGGCGAAGTCGCTCTGGGCCGCGGGGGCGACGAGTCCGGGTTTGAGCAGTCCGTAGAGCACCAGGCTGCGGTTGGCGCGGTCTGCGCGGGCCTGGGTCGGAGTGAGCGCGGTCCAGAGGTCCTCGTTGCCGGGGAAGTGGAAACCCTCCGGCATGACGCCGATGATCGTGGCGGGCCCGCCGTTGAGGCGGACCGAGCGGCCGACCACGTCGGGGGCGCCGGCGTAGTGGTGTTGCCAGACCTTGTGGCTGAGAATGAGCACGGCCGGTGCGCCGGCCGCTCCGTCCGCGGGCAGCAGTGCACGGCCGAGGATCGGCTGCGCCTTCAACAGGCTGAACAGCCCCGTCGAGACGACGCCCATGTTGTAGCGCTCGGGCGTGACGCCCGGCTCCGCGATGACACCGGCAACGCGCTCCACGGCCCCGAGGCCGTCGAAGGTGCGGTTCTGGTCCCGATACGCGCGAAATTCCGCCAGCGAGAGCGGGCCGCGGGTGAGGCGGCCTTCGGGCCAGTCCTGCGTGACCACCGCGAGGCGCTCGCCCCCGGGAATCGGGAGCGGCTTGAAGAGCACAGCGTTCACCAGCGTGAAGACGGTGGTGTTGATGCCGATGCCGAGGGCGAGGGTGACGATGACGGCGGCCGAGAACCAGCGGTGCGCGGCGATCTGGCGGAAGGCGAAACGGAGGTCGAAGAGCATGGGCGGGGGCGGGCTGCACCGCCGCCCGGCCCGGGGAGGCGGGTCGGGGAAAGCGGCGGTAGGTTCAGGCAATACCCCGCCGCCGGCCCCAAAGTGGCGGATTTTTCGAAAAAAACGGGGCTGGCGCGTGGAAAAGCAAAGCTCGGGCTTTGGGGGCCCGGGCCTGCGGGATGGCGCGGCGGCTTGGCCGTGAGGCTCAGCCGCCGCCGAGGAACCGGCGCTATTCCGTCCGCAGCGCCTCGGTGGGGGCGATGCGGGCGGCGCGGCGGGCGGGCAGCCAGCAGGCGAACAGGCCGATGCCCGCGAGCAGCGCGACAATCAAAACGAAGGTCAGCGGGTCACGCGGGGAGATCAGGCCGATGATGCTGTCGAGCACGCGCGTGGCGGCGAGCGCGCCGCCGAGGCCCAGCACGAGGCCGAGCCCGAGTTGCACGAGGCCGCGCCGGAGCATCAGGCGCACGACGAGTTCCGACGTGGCGCCGAGCGCCATGCGGATGCCGATCTCGCGGGTGCGCCGCGCGGTGTTCTGCGCCACGACGGCGTAGATGCCGACCGAGGCCATCAGCAGCGCAATGGCGGCAAACGAGAAGAACAGCGTGCCGAATACCACCAGGAACCACACCTGGCGGTCGAGGGCCTCCGGCAGTGTCCGGACCTCGAAAAGCGGCAGGTCGGCGTCGAGCTCCTGCACGGCGGCGCGGACGGAGTTGGCGAGCGCAGCGGGATCGCCCTTGGTGCGCAGCATCAGACCGAGCCAGGCCCAGGGCTCCTGCCGGTTCGAGAGGTAGGCGAGGGGCGGCGGGTGGCGGTCGTTGGTGCTCTGCACGAGGTCGCCGCTCACGCCGACGACGGTGATCCAGGTGTCGCGCGGCTTGCCGCCGTCGATGAAACGGAAGCGCCGGCCGAGGGGCGACTCGCCGGCCCAGTAGCGCGCGGCGAACTCGCGGGTCACGACGGCTGCCTCCTTGCCTTTTTCGCCGTCGCTCTCGTTGAGGTCGCGGCCGGTGAGGAGCGGGAGATTGATCGTCGGCAGGTAATTGGACGTGGAGAAAATGACCGAGGCCCGGAACGGCTGCTTCGGGTCGACGGTCTTCCGGCCCTCGATCTCGATCTCGCGCGTCTGCGAGCCCAGGCCCGGGAAATCGCTGGTGAGGACGGCGCTGGTCACGCCGGGCAGCGCGGCGAGGCGGGCCTGGATCTTGTCGTGCATTTGCTTGCGCGCCGGCTCCGTCTCGTAACGGTCGCCCTTGAGGTCGGGCAGGAAGACGCGCGCGGTGAAGATTTCCTTCGCCGGGACGAACGGGTTGACCTGCTGCACAGCGAAGAAACTGCGGATCATGAGGCCGGCGCCGGCGAGCAGCACGACCGTGGCGGCGAACTGGAACACGACGAGCGCGCCGGTGAGCCGGCCGCCGCGCGCGGTGCCGCCGGCGGTGCCGTCCTTCAGCGCGGTGTTGAGGTCGACGCGCGAGGCGCGCAGCGCGGGCACGAGCCCGAAGACGATGCCGCTGAGCACGGAGATGGCCGCGAAATACGTGAAGGCCCGCCAGTCCATCTCGAAGTGAATCCAGTACGGTTTGCCGACGTCCTGCGTGGCGAGGTCAAACGCGTGCACGCCGAACGCCGCGAGGCCGAGCCCGAGCAGGCCGCCGATCACGCTGAGCAGCACGCTCTCGATGAGCAGCTGGCGGACGATCTGCGCGCGCGACGCGCCCAGGGCGGCGCGTACGGCCATCTCGCGGCTGCGCGCGATGGCGCGGCTGAGCATCATGTTGGCGACGTTGGCGCAGGCGATGAGCAGCACGAAGCCGACGGCGCCGAGCATCGTCAGGAAGATGAGCTTGATCGGGCCGCCGTTGAACAGGTCGTGGAAGGTCCGCACGCGCGCCACGAGGTCCTTGTTCGTATCGGGAAATTCCTTGGCCAGGCGCGCCGAGACGGCGGTGAGGTCCCCCTGCGCTTGGGTGATGCTCGTGCCGGGCTGGAGCAGGCCGAAGAGCATGAGCGCGCGGTGCGCGTGTTCCTCGCGGTCCTTGTTCGGCGTGAACACGCTCCAGACGTCCTCGTTGTCGGGGAATTTGAAACCCTGTGGCATGACGCCGATGATGGTGGCGGGTGCGCCGTTGAGCCGCACGGTGCGACCGATGACGTCGCTCGCGCCGGCGTAGCGCTTCTGCCAGACGCCGTAGCCCAGCAGCAGCACCTGCGGAGCGCCGGCCCGGCCGTCGGCCGGGCTGAAGCCGCGCCCGAGCACGGGCGGTGTCTTGAGCATTTCAAAAAGACCGGGCGTGACCACGCCCATGCCGTAGCGCTCGGGCGGGTTGCCGTTCTCGCTGATCACGGCCAGGTAGCGCGCGACGCCCTCGAGGCCGGCGAACGCGTGGCTGCCCTCGCGGTAGGCGCGGTACTCGGTGAGAGAGATCGGCCCGCGGCCGCGCGGGTTGGCGGATTCCTGCTGCGTGACGACGACGAGGCGCTCGCCGCCGGGGACCGGCACGGGCTTGAAGAGCACGGCGTTGACCAGCGTGAAGACCGTGGTGTTGATGCCGATGCCGAGGGCGAGGGTGACGATGACGGCGGCCGAGAACCAGCGGTGCGTGGCGATCTGGCGGAGGGCGAAGCGGAGATCGAAGAGCATGGGAGGATAAGGCCGCACCGCCGCCCGGGTCCATGAAGGGGAGAACCGGGTGGCGGAGGGTGGACTGGGCTCAATACCCGCCACCCTCGGTCAAAGTGGCAGGTTTTTCGCATAATGGCAATCCGGCCGCCGTCCGGCCCGGTGGTGACCGGGCCGCCGGCCTAGTCTGCTTCGGCGGGATCGGGGATGAGCGGCTTGAAGGCCGCCACGGCGCACGCCGGGCAGATGCCGTGCGAAGTTTGGGCGGAAAATTTTTCGCCAAAATAATCCTCCATCGTGAGCCACTGGTCGTCCGAGCCGACCTTGCGGCACCAGCTGCAGACGTGCACGAACTCCTCGAGGTGGTGCAGGCGCCGGAGCACCCGACGGGTCGTCCAGTGCATCCACGCCCAGACGGCGACCAGCACGAGCGTGCGCGCGATGACGCGGGCCCAGTTGAACTCGGCCGATGCGCCGAAGAGCAAGGACACATGGAGAATTTCGGACACCCACGAAAGCACGATCAAGCTCGCGAAAGCGAGGGCCTGCTTGAGGAGGATGCCGTCGGCGCGGCGTTTGGTCGGGAGCATGGGGCAAGAGGGGGGGAACTGCGGCGGACGATGCGCGCGCGCCGCGGCGGAGCAAGCTGCTTTCCGGCGGACGGGAGGCGGGCGCCCGGCCGAGTCGTCCCTTGTATTTTCCGGTGTTCCCGGCAACGTCGACGGGCATCCCCCATGAGCACGACTACCGTTGCGGCGCAGCCCGGCCCCCCGACGCCCATTCCCGGCCAGATTCCCTTCATCATCGGCAACGAAGGTTGCGAGCGCTTCAGCTTTTACGGGATGCGCAACATCCTCACGGTGTTCCTCGTCTCGACGCTGCTGACGCACCTGCCCGAGGCGGAGCGCGCGGGGGCGGCGAAGGATGTTTTCCACACGTTCGTCATCGGCGTGTATTTCTTCCCGCTGCTCGGCGGCTGGCTGGCCGACCGGTTTTTCGGGAAATACCACACGATCTTCTGGCTGAGCCTCGTCTATTGCGCGGGCCAGCTTTGTCTCGCGCTCTTCGTCGACAGCCGCCCGGGCTTCTACACCGGGCTCTGCCTCATCGCGCTCGGCTCGGGCGGCATCAAGCCCTGCGTCTCCTCCTTCGTGGGCGACCAGTTCGACCAGACCAACAAGCACCGCGCCAAGGTCGTGTTCGATGCCTTCTACTGGATCATCAACTTCGGTTCGTTCTTCGCGTCGCTGCTCATGCCGATCTTTCTCAAGCAGCTCGGGCCCGCGATCGCGTTCGGCATCCCCGGGGCGCTGATGTTCGTCTCGACGGTCATCCTCTGGGCCGGCCGGAAGAAATACGTGATGGTGCCGCCGACGCCGCCGGACCCGCACTCGTTCCTGCGCGTGTCATGGACGGCGCTGCGCTCGGGCGCGCCGGGGCTGGGGTGCGCCGCGTTCGGCGTGGCGGTGGCCGGGAGCGCGTTCGTGTTCCTGCCGGGGGGCGAGAATTTCGTGCGGGCCTTCTGCCTCGCGCTGGTGGCGGTCATCGCGTTCGGCGGCATCGGTGTGCGGCTGCAGCTCGCAGGCGCGCGCGGCGCGCATCCCGACGAGGCGGTCGAGGGCGTGCGCGGCGTCCTGCGGGTGCTGGTGCTCTTCGCGCTCGTGACACCGTTCTGGTCGCTCTTCGACCAGAAGGCCTCGACGTGGGTCCTGCAGGCCGACGCCATGAGCAAGCCGGCGTGGTTTCAGTCGTCGCAGATGCAGGCGCTCAACCCGGCGCTCGTGATGCTGCTCATCCCGTTCAACAACCTGCTGCTGTTCCCGGCGCTCCGGCGCCTCGGCTACGAGATGACGGCGCTGCGGCGCATGACGATGGGCATCGCGTTCTCCGGCGTGGCGTGGGTGATCGTCGGCTGGATGCAGGTGGTGCTCGATGGCGGCACGGCGTTCTCGATCACGTGGCAGGTGCTGCCGTATGCGTTTCTCACGCTCGGCGAGGTGCTCGTGTCGGCCACCGGACTCGAGTTCGCCTACAGCCAGGCGCCGCAGGCGATGAAGGGCGCGCTGATGAGCTTCTGGCTGCTCACGGTGACCATCGGCAATCTCTGGGTGCTCGTCGTCAACGCCGGGGTGAAGAACGCCAAGGTCACGGACTTCATCGCCTCGACGGGCTTCGGCGTCACGGCGTTCCAGATGTTTTTCTTCGCCGCGTTCGCGTTCGCTGCGGCCGCGATCTTCGGGCTCGTCGCCCGCGGCTACAAGGTCGCCGACCACTACCGCGCAAGCTAGGCGGCCCGGAGGAGCAGGCGACCCGGCGCGGGCCGCGCGGGCTTGGAAAAAGGTTCGCGCCCGAACCCGGGGCACACACGACAAACGCACAGCGCAAAACCCCGGGACGGGCACGAATTCCCGCCCGGACCCAGACTCAGGCCGCACTCGCACGCAGCGCCGGGTCGCAGGAATCGGGCAGGAAAGGATGGAATGGTTACGGCTGGATCGTGACGCGGGCCTCGATCGCGTGGATGTTCTGGCCGCTCGCGCCGAGGCCGCGCTGGAGAGGGACGGAGAGGGAACGCGGGATTGCATGTTCAGGATTTGGATTCCGGGCGCACACTAGCCTCCCGCGGAAAATGCAGACGAATCCGCAAGGGTAACGACGCTGTTACCTCGGGCGGGCGGCCCGGGCGGGACGCGACCTGACTCCGCTCTCGTGCGCGGCCTCAGAACTCGATCGCGAAGAGCCGCACGGGGTCGCCGGGCTTGAGTTCGAACATTTTCTCGAAACGCAGGCCGAGCTTCCCGAGCAGGCGGATCGAGGCGGTGTTGCCGGGCGAAGTGATGGCGAGCACGCGCTTCAGGCCGAGCTTGTGCCGCGCATGGCCGAGTGTCGCCCCGGCGCTCTCGGCGGCGTAGCCCTGGCCGCGGAAGCGCTCGAGAAACGCGAAGCCGATGTCGACGTCCGGCAGCGTCTCGCGTTTGAGCAACCCGCACATGCCGAGTGGCACGCCGTCGGCCTGGCGCGCGACGCACCACAGGCCGAAGCCGTGCTGCGCGTAGCTGGCCATGGGGCCCTTGCGGATATAGCCCTCCGCGTCGGCGAGCGTGCGGACGCCGCGGTCGCCGATGAACTGCAGCCACGCGGGCTCGTTCACGAGCTCTTGGACGAAGGCCGCGTCGGCGGGGGTGAGCTCGCGCAGGATGAGCCGGGATGTTTCGAACACAGACATGGCGCGCTAAGTGGACGCAAAAAACCGCCCGAGGAAAGCGGGAAACGACGAAGCGGAGAAACCTCGACCCGCCCTACTGCCTGCGGGGCACGTCGTTTCATTGGCGGAGAAGATGCGGTCATGCGCGCAGGCCGGACTGACTGGCGTCGTCGCCGCGGGGTCGACCCGCGGGCGTAAATCGTCGTTCGCGGAGATTGCTTTGCCGGGGGCATGGGGTAGAATGCCCACCGTCGTCTCCCCCAGCCGTCGAACCCCACCGGCCGATCTTTCCGCTGCGAATTCCCATGCGTGCCGCGCCATTCTTCAAGCGCATCCTTCAGGACCCGGAGTCTGAATCCGAGGGCGAGACGATGGTGCAGGTCGAGCGCCGCCGCGCGCCGCGCTTCGCGATCCATCCGGACTTTCCCGTCAAGGCCGTGCTCAGCGTCGTCGGGCGCGACGACACCGGCGCGCCCATGAGCAACTCGCGTCACGCCTGGCACTGGAAGGGCCGGCTGATCGACATCTCCGAGCAGGGCGCGCGGATGGAGCTGGGTCCCGGGATCCGGGCGCGCACGGGCGACACCTGCGACCTGATCATCAGCGTCGGCGATTTCGAGCTGAGCGTGCCGTGCCACATCTCGAACTTCCGCGAGCAGGACGGCGGCACGGTCTACGGGTTGAAACACGACATCGCGGACGAGGCGACCTGGACCAGCTACAGCCAGTTGCTCGAGGTCGTGGCGCTCGGATCGGCGCTCAAGCTCAGCGCCCGGCTGACCAAGCCCGACGAGTCCGGTTTCCTCGTCGAGCAATACGCCAGCGACCGGCCCGCGCGGCTCACGGTCTGGCGCTTCCCGCGCGACAAGTCGGTGGCGGCCTTCGAATTTCTGCTCAAGGACAGCCTCGTGCGCGTCGGGGCGGGCCACGACCCCGAGTATCTCGCCGGCACCGACGCCACCGCGGCACGCCCGGCGCCGATGGCCAAGGCCAGCGAAATCTTCCGCCTGTTCCAATGGGTCGTGCCCAACCTCGCCCGTTGCGTGCCGCCCGACGTGCGGCTCTTCCTGCAGCAATACGCGTGAGCGGGTCGGCCGGTAGGTTTGTCATCCCATGAATGACGAGCTCCCCGGCGCGCTTCCCCGAAATCCGGCTTTGCGCCGGCGGGTGGAGCCGCAATAGTCGGCGCATGGAGAATCCCGCCCAAGCCCTCGAGGACGCCCGCCGCGCCGGCATCGACCTCGATCTGCTGGATTCCAACCTGGCTCTGCCGGTGAAGGAACGCTGGCGGCAGCACGATGCGGCGCTGGGGTTCATCTTGAAACTGGAGGAAGCGAAGAAAAAGCATGACGCCGGACTTCAGCCAATTGCTCGCGAAGCTGGTCGATAGCGGATTCGAATTCGTGATCGTGGGCGGTTACGCCGCCGTGACGCACGGGGCGTCCCGCGTCACCCGCGATATCGACCTCTGCGCGGTCCTGACGTCCGACAACGTCGAAACCCTGCGGCAGGCACTCGCTCCGTGGAACCTGCGTCACCGCATGACCCCGCAGAAACTCTCTTTCCTGACGGTTCCGCCGCCGGGCGCCCCGCTCCAGAACCTTTATCTGGAGACTGATGTCGGCGTCATCGACGTGCGTCATCGGTGCTCGGCGTGGGCGACTTCGCGCGGTTGAAAAGCAAGGCGGAGAAACTCGAGATCGACGGACGCACGCACTGGCTGATTTCGCTGGATGACTTGATCGCGGCCAAGGCGGCGGTGGCCGGGAGCACGACCTCCTCACGGCCAAGGAGCTGCGGGCCATCCAGGCCAAGCGGCAGCTCAAGGGGCAACAGCCCTGACGGCAGACAGGCTTTTTTCACCGCGGATGGCGCGGATAACACGGATCACGGGACCGCCATCAGTTGCATCGTTCGGAGTGGTCTCGCGCAGAACCGCAAAGCCGCGATGGCGTGACCGCAAGATACTCGGCCTGATCTCTGCGGATTGCACCGGTCTGGGTTTCTCCATGGTTGACTGGCGAAAACGCGGCGCGTGTGTTCGTTGCCGCGTCCATGAAACGTCCGAATCTCACTCCTCGCGTGCGGGAGGCTCTGCGTCAGCTGATGACGGGGCCGCAGGACATGCGCGACGAGGCTCTGCTGGCCCTCATCAACGAGGAGCTGAAGCCGATGAGCGTGGACGACATCGCCTACGTCCGCGACCGCGTGCGCTTCACCTGTCCGCCGTGCCCGACAGTGCAAGCGGTCGTGCTGATGCTCGACGGCCTCATCGAGGTGAAGAACCTCTCGCGCTAAGCCTGACGTCGGCGCGCGGCGCTGGCACTGCCAGTCAGTCAAGAGTCAGCAATAAGACCCCGTCAGCTCGGCCTGGCCTGACGTCTTTTGCTCAGTCGGTGTGGAAGAGCCGGGTCACAGAGCGCACGGAGGAAGCACTGAGCGAAGGGAGGCCGGCAACGGCCGCGGGCGCGGCGAGGTGCTCCGTGTGCTCCGGTTTGCCTCGGGGCTCTGCTTGGACGTCCGCTCCGCCTAATTGGCTTCGCAGGTGGTTTCGGGGGTCGGCTAATCGCCGACAGGGAAGGACTATGCTGAAGCACTCCTATTTGCGTTAGCTTATTCCAAGCGGCGATTAGCCGCTCCCCGGAACCAAAACCGGAGCCGATTAGGCGGAGGGGATTATCAAGCGTAGCCGTTAGGCGAAGCATCCGTGGTTAATTTCCTCAGGCTCGTTGCACGAGAGGCTCAAAGACACTCCCTACTTGATCCGGGCTTCGCCCTTGGGCGTGAGGGCGTAGAGCTTTTCGGAACGGCGGCGACGAGTGCATGAGCCTCGGCGGTGCTCGATGAGCCCCTCGGCGATCCAGGCGGTCAGCTGCTTCTTTTCCACGGTCCGGGCGTAGCCCTCCGGGATCGTGCCGTCGGAGCCATGAACAGCGTTCGCAGTTTGAAGGCTTGAGGGGATTTCGAGAGGGGCATCGAGCGCGGTGGGAGGAACGAAGGAATGGGCGGGATAAAATCGGATGACAAGAGCTGGGTCACAGAGAACACGGAGGAGGCACAGAGCAGAGGGAGGCTGATGACGGCAGCGAGCGCGGCGGCGTGCTCCGTGAGCTCCGGCTTGCCTCGGTGTTCTCTGTGACGAAATCCGACTCTGCTCGGAGCGCGTGCTGTGGGCGCGAGGTCTATTTTTGCCCACGGATTTCACGGATGGCGCGGATGGATGCCCGAGTGCGTGATCCGTGCTATCCGTGAAATCCGTGGTTCATTTCCGGGTCGTGCGACGTTGGGAGGCCAGTTGTGATTTCGGAGGAGTCATGCGGTGGCCAGGCGGTGCTGCCAGTAGCCGGGTTTACGGCGGAGGGGCATGACGGCGAGAATCCAGATGTCGTCCGGACGCTCCACATAGATGATGCCGTAGGGGAACTCGCGGGTGAAATGGCGGCGGGCGGGTTGGCGGATGAACCGGAAAGTGGCGGGTAACTGGCGAGCGTCAGTGATCAGGCCGTCGATGACATCGTAGAAGCGGTCGCCGAGTTCCGGGTCGATGGCGGCATAGTAGAGTGCCGCCTCGGCGAATTCCACCCTGGCCTCGGGATGGAAAGCATACGGCCTCACCGTCCAATGAGTTTTCTGACTTCCGCCATCGCCTGTTCACCCGGTATGAGCTTCACCTTGCCTTCTTCGATCTCCTTCAGTCGGCGCATTGCGGTGTCGCCCCAGGCCTTCTCGATGGCGGGGTCGAGGTCCTTGGCGGAGTCGGCGATGAGTTGCTCGATCAGCTCGGCGCGCTCCCCGTAGGGCAGCTGGCGGGCCTCCTCGACGATTTCACTGACCTTGCGCTTGCGCGGCATGGGGGAAATGAAGCCGGCGGATGGGGAAAGGTCAAACCTCGGAAGTGAAACACTCATCCGGTTTTAACCACTAATGCTTCGCCTAACGGCTGCGCTTGATAATCCCCTCCGCCTAATCGGCTCCGGATTGGGTTCCGGGCAGCGGCTGATCGCCGCTGGAGAAATCAGCCGGCGATTAGCCGGCCCCCGAAGCGCCCGGGCGAAGCCGATCAGGCGTAGCTGCACCAAGTGGCAGAGCCGTTAGGCGGAGCATCAGTGGTTAATCCGGATCGATGATTCTTAGGCTACTTGATCCGGTTTTCGCCCTTGGGGGTGAGGGCGTAGAGCTTTTCGGAACGGCGATGCTCGATGAGACCTTCCTTGATCCAGGCAGTCAGCTGCTTCTTGTCCACGGTGCGGGCATGGCTCTCGGGAATCGTGCCGAGGGAGCCCATGAACAGGGTCCGCAGTTGGAAGGCTTGGGGGGATTTGGAGAGGGGCATGGATGGGAGGCAGAATTATTGACCACGGATTACGCGGATAGCACGGATGGATACCCGAGATGGCGTGACTTGTCAGCCGTAGCCTTGGCGAGGGCTGATCCGTGTCATCCGTGAAATCCGTGGTGAAGAACCGGCATTAAGTGCGGAGCGCAGCGCGGTTGAGGGTGAGTCAGAGAACTGACGACTTCCGCTGGACACGCGCTAAAATATCAACACCCGCAGTCTGATCTCTTCTGGCCGCCTCCGAAATGCACCCCGATGCGAAGATCGTGACGCTCGACGTGCGCGACTTCGGAATCTACCGTCGCTTCCGCAACGAGACGCGGCCGCTGATTTGTCCGCGATAATTAGCGACGCGTCGGATTTTACTAATAGAATCTAACTCACGCTATCCTCATGAACATTCCAGATGATAAAACTTCTGCATTCGTCTACGGGCTCTGTGCTGGTCTGAACTTGGATCGCAAAATTACTGAAGCTGAGGCTAGAGCCTTTCTCGAACTTCTGCGCCATGAATCTGCCCTGCTTGAGTCGAGTGTTCTGGCGGAGCAAAAATCGGCGCTCCAAAAACTGCTTAAAAAGAAAGAGCTTTATCGAAGTGATGCTGAAAGGGCGGCGGATGTTGTATTTTCGATTCTGGGGACGTCCAAGAAGGAGCAGGATGCTGCTTATGCTCCCCAACTACAGTTTGACGATTTGGCGCCCGAAGAAATCGACTTCGCCAGAGCTCAGATGGTTTTTACTGGCGAATTTAATATCGGCCGACACATAGCCGAAGAAATCGCGGCATCACTCGGAGCTGAATTGCTAGCTTCGACCAGACTGGAAGCTGATTACGTTGTAGTCGGCAGCATCCCTTCGCCAGCATGGAAATTTGGCAATTACGGCACAAAGGTTATGAAAGCACTTGAGTTGAAGCAGCGAGGATTGCCCGTGAAGATTATCTCGGAGGATGCGTATTGCGCCCAAGTGCCGACCCACGTGTTAGACACCATGCTTAAATCCGCGCCTTCCCTCAGAGTGGAGGGATTCCAAATAATAAGGGCCTAAAGGTCTCACCACCCGTAGCTGCGCTTGATTTTCAGCTCATCATACAAGCTGTCGGGCAGCTCCATGATGAAGCGTGATGGCGCGAGCATCATGCCGCCGGGGCCGGGGCGGGAGGCGACGCGGGGATAACTGAGGTAGAGTTCGTTCTTGGCGCGGGTGACGGCGACGTAGAAGAGGCGGCGCTCTTCCTCGAAGTCGCCGCTCTCGATCGTGCGGTAGCCGGGGAACTGGCCTTCGGCGGCGCCGATGAGGAAGACGACATCGTATTCGAGGCCCTTGGCCTGATGAATCGTGGTGAGCTTGATCGACTCGGTGTCGGGGTGGATCTCGCGCTCGCTGGTCTCGCCGTTGAGGAGCATGATCTGGGCGAGGAAGTCGGACATCTGCGTGAACTGCCCGGCGAAGCCGATGAGGCCCTTCAGTTCCTCGAGGCGGTCGAGGTAGTCAGCGTATTCGCCCTTCATGTAGTCGCCGTACCAGCCGTCGATGGCGACGGCGACGGCGTCGGAGGGCTTGCTGTCGTTCATCGCGTCGTAGACCTGCTTGAGCGAGGCGCAGAAGTTGGGCCAGTCGGCCTTGGCGTCCTTGGCGACCTTGCTGAGCACGTCGTCGGTGGCGAGGGCGTCGACGAAGTTCTGCTGCATGAGCCGGGCGTGGTCGAGGGCGGCGGCGTAGATCTTGGCGGCGCCCTTCTCGCCGACCTTGGGCAGGAGGATGGCGATGCGGTGCCACGCCGAGGTGTTGGCGGGGTTGTAGACGAAGTTGAGCACGGCGATGAGGTCGCGCACGTGCTGGCGCTCGAAGAACTTCACGCCGCTGGTGATGGTGTAGGAAATGCCGGCGCGGGTGAGGGCGAGCTGCATCTCGAGGGCGAGGAAGTGCGAGCGGTAGAGCACGGCGATCTCGTTGGGCGAGACGCCCTCGTCCTCGATGAGGGACTGGATGCGCTTGAGCACGAAGGCGGCCTGCTCGCGGTCGTCCATGGCCTGGATGAGGGCGGGTTTCTGGCCGTGCTTGCGGGCGGCGCGCAGCTCCTTGTCGAAGTGGCGGCCCTTGGGCTGGGCGTTGAGCACGCCGTTGGCGAAGGCGAGGATCTCGGGCGTCGAGCGGTAGTTGGTCTCGATGCGGTGGATGACCGTGCCCGGGTGCCGCGCGGGGAACGACATGATGTTCTCGAAATCCGCGCCGCGCCACGAGTAGATGCACTGCGCGTCGTCGCCCACGGCCATGACGCGGTGGTGCTGCGCGAGCCGGTCGACGATCTGGGCCTGGATGGTGTTGGTGTCCTGGTACTCGTCGACGAGCACGTGGCGGAAGCGGTGGTTGAAATACTGGGCGACGTCGGGCGCGTCGGTGAGGAGCTTGAGCCAGAGCTCGAGCAAGTCGTCGTAGTCGGCGACCTTGTCCTCGCGCTTCTTCTTCTCGTAGGCGGCGGCGAAGGCCGGGAAACGGCCCGCGATCTCGGTGTATTGGGGGAAGTTCTTCGCGACGGTGTCGGCGAGGGAGAGCTGGGTGTTGCGCGCGAGGGAGAGGACGCTGAAGAGCGGGCCGGGGCGCGGGTTGGTCTTCTCCTTGAAGAAGGTCTTGTCCACGGACTCGACGGCCTGCTTGAGCAGGGACTCGGACTCGTCGGCGTCGAGGATAGTGAAGTTGCGCGGCAGGCCGATGGCCTCGCCGTAGATGCGCAGGGCGCGGTTGCCGATGGAGTGGAAGGTGCCGCCCCAGAAGCGGCCGGGCTCGTAGCCGGTGAGGTCCTGCACGCGGTGGAGCATCTCCTTGGCGGCCTTGTTGGTGAAAGTGAGCAGGAGAATCTCGCCCGGCTTCACGCCCTGGGAGAGGAGGTAGGCGACGCGGTAGGTGAGCGTGCGGGTTTTGCCCGAGCCGGCGCCGGCCAGCACGAGCAGCGGGCCGGGCGGCGCGGTGACGGCGGCGAACTGCTCGTCGTTGAGGAGCGCGCGGAAATCGATCGGCGGGATGGCCGATCCGTGGGTATCCGCAGCAGGGGAGGAGCCTAGGTCGAAATCGGGCATGGTGTGTCAGCCTTCGCCAAGGCTACGGCCGATTCGTCCCGCGGCTGGGCCGCAGGCGAAAAAGTGGATCGGCGGGATGTGCGACGGGGCGTGGGCGTGGTCGGGTGGCAGCTCGAATTCCATGAAAGCGGAGAAGTCAGGAGCCAGAATCCAGAAACCGGAAGTGGCAAGACTTAGCCACGAAGAGGCGCGAGAAGGCGCAAAAACGGCGGCGGCGAGGCGGGCAGGTGGGAGGGGCTTTACGCCCCGACGGCTCTGCGCAATCGCGGCGTTGGAGGGTCTGACAGTCGGGGCGTAAAGCCCCTCCCACATCCGGTGATGCGCGCAAGATGAGAGGCTCGACGCAAGGTCGAGCCCTACGAGCTCGAGCTGCGAGTTTTTCGTGTGTTTTCGCGCCTCTTTGTGGCGAGGATCGGTGGAGGGCCCACGTCCCCGTGGGCCGTGCGTCGAGCGTGCGGGCGCGGCGAAGGAAACGGCTCGTCCGGAGGACTCGCCCTACCGGGGAAACAAAAAGGCGCGACTTCGAGAGTCGCGCCCGGTGGATGACGATTGGGCAATGATCGGTGATCGATGGCCAATGCTCGTTGGTCGATGACCAATGCTCGTCGGCGATGACCGGTGCTCACACCGTCATCAGCTCCTTCTCCTTGTGGGCGAGGGCGGTGTCGATGTCCTTGATGGACTTGTCCGTGGCAGTCTGGACGTCCTTCTCGAGACGCTTCTCGTCGTCTTCGGAGAGCTTGCCGTCCTTCTTCTGCTTCTTGGAGGCTTCCATGGCGTCGCGGCGGATGTGGCGGACGGAGACGCGGCCCTCCTCGGCGAGGCGGTGGGCGGTCTTCACGAACTCGACGCGGCGCTCCTTGGAGAGCTCGGGGAAAGGCATGCGGATGAGGTTGCCGTCGACGATGGGGTTGATGCCGATGTTGGCCAGCTGGAGGGCCTTTTCGATGGCGCGGGTCAGGCCCTTGTCCCAGGGCTGGATCTGGATCATGCGCGGGTCGGGCGTGGTGATGGCGGCGCAGCCCTTCAGCGGCATCATGGAGCCGTAGGCCTCGACCATGACGGACTCGACCATGGCGGGGGACGCCTTGCCGGTGTGGATGGTGGCGAACTCGTGGAGGGTGTGCTCGACGGCTTTTTTCATGCGGGCCGAGACGTCGTTGAGGATGGCGGAGGACATGGCGGTTGGGGTTGAAAGTTGAGGGATGAGAGTTGAAAGATCAGCGCGGGAGTGGTCGAAAGTGGGGGCTGAGGCGGGGAAGACTACTTCTCTCAACGCTCAGCTCTCAACACTCAACTGCGCGGCAAACGAATAGATCCTTCGCTGTGCTCAGGATGACCCTGCGGGTCAGTTACTGACGAGCGTGCCGACGTGCTCGCCGGAGATGGCCTTCTTGATGGCGTGGGGATCCTCGAGGTTGAAGACGAGGATGGGCACGTTGTTGTCCATGCAGAGGGAGAACGCCGTCGAGTCCATGACGTTGAGGCGCTGCTTGAGGGCGTCGATGAAGGTGAGGTGGTCGTACTTGACCGCCTCGGGGTGCTTCTTCGGATCCTTGTCGTAGATGCCGTCGACCTTGGTGGCCTTCATGATGATGTCGGCGTGCATCTCGGAGGCGCGGAGGGCGGCGGTGGTGTCGGTCGAGAAATACGGGTTGCCCGTGCCGGCGACGAAGATGACCACGCGGCCCTTTTCGAGGTGGCGGATGGCGCGGCGGAGGATGAACGGCTCCGCGATCTGGTTCATCGGGATGGCGGACTGCACGCGCGTGTTGACGCCCATTTTCTCGAGGCAATCCATGAGGGCCAGGCCGTTGATGACGGTGGCGAGCATGCCCATGTAGTCGCCGGTGGTGCGGTCGACGCCGCGCTTGGCGCCCTGCAGGCCGCGGAAGATGTTGCCGCCGCCGATGATGATGCACACCTGCACGCCGAGGTCGTGGATTTCCTTCACCTGCCCGCACATCCGCTCGAGGGTGACGGCGTCGATCGGCTCGGTCCCCTTGCCGCGCAGCACTTCGCCGCTGAGCTTGAGGATGATGCGTTTGAATTTCAGTTCCGGTTTGGCAGATGCCTTTGCGCCCATGAAGGGCGATGAAACCGGCGCGCGAAAGCCGCGTCAATGGCGGAGATGTTTTCGGGACGGGAAGTGCCGTAAAACACCGGTGATTTCCGCCCTTGACCCCTCCGGCGGCGGGGGCTTCCTTCGGCCGCTTGGTGCCTGATGGTGTAATGGTAGCACAGGCGACTTTGACTCGCCTAGTCCTGGTTCGAATCCAGGTCGGGCAGCCATTCGACGCGCCGCCCAAGCGCGGCTTGCTCATGGCAGGCCATTTTGATCCTCGATGGACCTAGAATGTGACGACGCTGCACATGGCGCGTCGAATGCCCTGAGCCAGTCGAAGGGCTTTCGTTCTGGACCTCGCCCGTGACGAGCCGGTCGAATATCTGCCATAAACCTTGAGCTTGCCGCCTCACGTTTCGGTCGCTCTCGTGTCCTGATCGGGTCGCCAAATGTCATCCATGCCCGATCTGCATCCCGCAATTGCTTGTCCGGATCCGTGCCCCGGGATGCTGCGGGTCTACATCCTGCAGTCAGCCGACGGCACCTACTATGTCGGCCAAACCCGCGACCTTTGCGAACGCTTGCGCAAACATCGACTGGGCCTCGGCAGCAAGCATACCCATGATCACGCCGCCCCACGGTTGGTCTACGCCGAGTTACACAGCGATTTGACCACCGCAATCCAACGGGAACGTCAGCTCAAGGGCTGGTCACGCGCCAAGAAAGCCGCGCTGATTCGCAGTGATCCCCGCACGCTCAAGGCGCTTAAGCCCGCATTTCCTGGTCAGTGAGCGGGATGGTCACGACGTGTTTGTGGCCGTCGGGCATGCCCATGATGCAGTAGGCTATTCCCGTCTGGTGGCATTCTCCGAATGCACAGGATAAATCTTGAGCAATCCAATCTCGTTCTAACCCGCTGTGGCTTCGAAATGCGGAAGCTGGTGGAAGGTGAAAGTATCGGTCAATGTCCCTCGCAGATGCACGCGTATTCCGCGCGCTTGCACTCGCCGCATTGCTCCAGGTTGAAATCAATGCGAAAGTTTTTGGGTTTCGCCTCGGGCTTCTCACGCACCTGGACAACCACACGATACGGCTCGCCAGCCGGCAGCGCGGACTTGGATACAAAGCCCGTTGTGGTCTTCTCCATTTCAATGGGAGTCCGCCCTCCTTTGGGCTCGGCTGAGACCGAGACCACTTGCGCAGCAGGCGCAACCGGCTTGAGGGCGGCATCGTAAAAGGAAACCTCCACCTTCCGGTCGGCGTTGACAAAGAATTCCGCTTGCTGCGGTTCGGCATCGAGCAGACGGCCACCCTTGGGTCCACCAACGATCTTTTCCACTGCGATTGATGAAACGACGCTGCACAGGACAGCGGCGGCTAAGAGGACGGATTTTGTTTTCATGGGAATCATGGGTTATTGCAGGACGGTTTTTTTGCGGCGTGTCTCGATCCAGTCGTAGAGCACGGGCAAAACAACCAGAGTCAGAAAGGTTGACGTAAGAATCCCGCCGATGACGACCGTGGCGAGCGGGCGCTGGACCTCTGCCCCGGCCCCGCTGGAGACGGCCATCGGCACAAAACCAAAGGAGGCGACCAGCGCGGTCATCAGCAATGGCCGAAGCCGGGTGAGCGTGCCCTCGACGCAGGCATCGCGCACGGTTCGCCCCTGCGCGCGCAGGAGGTTGATGAAGCTAACCAGCATGATGCCATTGAGCACGGCGATGCCGGAAAGGGCGATAAAACCGATAGCGGCGGAAATCGTGAACGGCATTCCACGTAGCGCCAAAGAGAACACTCCGCCGGTGGCGGCCAAGGGGACACACACAAACACGAGCGCCGCCTGACGCACGCTGCCAAAGCTGGCGTAGATGAGAACAAAGATGAGCGCCAATGCAGCAGGCACGACGACGGCGAGCCGGGTGCGCGCCGTTTGCAGGTTTTCAAACTGCCCGCCAAAGGCAAAAAAGTAGCCGGGCGGAAATTTCACTTTCGCGCGGATTTGCGCCGTCGCCTCCTGCACGAAGCTGTCCATGTCCCGTCCGCGCGGGTTGACCAGAATCGCCACCCGGCGTTGGGTGTCCTCGCGGGTGATGGAGGCGATGCGGTCGACGACGTTTAGATCCGCGACCCGTTCCAGCGGAACCTGGACTCCGTTCTCCGCGACCACGGGCAGCTGCCGGAGACCCTTTACATCGAGACGCCGGTGCTCGGGCAATCTCAACACGACCTCAAAACGCCGGTCGCCTTCGATCACGGTGCCCGCTTCCTCGCCGGCAAGCGCCGTGCTGACGACGTGGTTGATCTCGTCCACGTGAAGATTGAGCCGCCGGAGAACGTCGCGCTTGGGGGTGATTTCAAGGGTTGGCACGCGGCCCAGCGCCTCGAACTCCACGTCGCCCGCGCCGGGAATGGTCCGCAGCACATCCCGGGTGGACGCCGCGAGCGTTTCTAATTCGGTGAAATCCTCGCCGTAGATCTTCACGACGATGCTGGCGCGGGCGCCGGCCATCATTTCGTCAAACCGCATCTTGATGGGCTGGGAGAACAGATAGATTTGTCCCGGCATGTTTGCGACGAGTTCCTGCCGGATCAATTCGATCAAGTCGTCCTTCGCAAGCGGGCGGCCATCCACCTTGCGCCACTCCGGCACGGGTTTGAAAAACACATTGGTGTCAGAGAGATTCGGCCCCATCGGATCCGTCGCAATTTCCGCCGTTCCGAGGCGGGCGTAAATGTGGCTGATCTCGGGAAACCGCTTCAAAAGAAACCGTTCGGTCTGCTCCTGAAGTTCCAGGGAGGCGCCGAGCCCGACGCTGTTTCCGCGAATCATCTGGATCGTAATCGAACCTTCGTCGAGCTGGGGAATGAACTCCGCCCCGAGCCGATTGAACATCCACCCTCCGGCGGCAAATAGCAGCACTGCCGCCGCCATCACCAGCCAGCGCCCGCGCAATGCCGTGCGGAGCAGCGGCGAATAAACCGTCTTCGCAATGCGAACCAGCCAGCCGTCGCGTTCGTCGATCCTGCCCCGCAGGAACCACGCCGAGAGCGCGGGCATCAGGGTCAGCGCCAGAACGAGCGCCCCGCCGATGGCTAGCATCACGGCGAGCGCCATGGGATGGAACATTTTCCCTTCCACGCCCGCCAGCGCCAGAATCGGCACGTATACGAGCGTAATGATGACCACGCCAAAAAACATCGGCCGGGCGACCTCGCGGGCGGAAACGTTCACCTCGTGCACATGCTCCGCGAGCGAAAGCCGCCGGCCCAGGGCATGCTGACGTTCGGCCAGATGCCGCATGATGTTTTCCACAACGACGATGGCCCCATCGACAATCAATCCAAAGTCGATGGCGCCGAGACTCATCAGGTTCGCACTGATGCGCGCCTGCGCCATGCCGGTGAGCATGAACAGAAACGAGAGCGGGATCGCGAGGGTCACGATGGCCGCCGCACGGAAATTGCCGAGCATCGCGAACAATATCACCGCGACCAGGACCGCGCCTTCGGAAAGGTTCTTTTCGACGGTGTGGATCGTGGCCTGCACCAGATCGGCGCGGTCGTAAACCACCCGGATTTCCACGCCGGCCGGCAGCTTGGTTTGTATGTTGGCGAGCCGCTTCACGGCTTCGAGCGCCACCCCGCGGCTGTTCGCACCGGCCAGCATGACCGCGGCACCCAGCACCGTTTCGTCGCCGTTCTCCGTCGCCGTGCCCGCGCGAAACGCAGAGCCAACCGACACCGTCGCAAAATCGCCGAGCACCATGGGCTCGGCGGCGCCCGAAAACTTAACGGGCAACGCGGCGAGATCGGCCGTGGTGCGGACGCGCGTGTCGGCACGGACGACGATCGCCTCGCCCCCGAGTTCGAGCACGCCGCCGCCGGCATTTTCCGTGCTGGCCCGCACGATGGCGGCCAGCTCGGAGAAACCGACCCCGGCCGCCGCCATTTTTGCCGGATCGGGCTCGATGACGATCTGCTTTTCGTAGCCACCGAGTGCGTTCACCTCGGCGAGGCCCGGTGTGGCACGGAGCAAAGGGCGCACGACATAGTCGTGCAGCAGGCGCAACTGCCGGAGTTGGTCGGTCCGGTCGGCCGGCCGATTCGGGGCGCCGTCGCGATAGCTCAGTGTGTAGTGGACAATCTCGCCCAATCCCGTGGCGATGGGCGCGAGCGTCGGGACTACGCCCGCGGGCAACTGGTCGCTGGAATGCGCCAGCCGTTCGGTCACCAGTTGCCGCAGGCGGTAGATGTCGACGCCATCCTCAAAGGTCATTGTGACTTGCGAGAGCCCGAACTTCGAGAGCGACCGCAGTTCGACCATGTTGGGCAGACCGGCCATCTCGCGCTCAATGGGGACGGTCACACGCAGTTCGATCTCATCGGTCGCAAGCGCCGGCACGGCGGTGTTAATCTGCACTTGCGGACTCGTGATGTCCGGCACGGCGTCGATCGCCACGCGAAAGGCCGACCAGACGCCCACGGCCACGAGTGCCAGGGCGCAGAAGCCGATGAGTGCACGGCGCCGGATGGAGAATTCGATGATTCGTTCGAGCATCATTTTCCGTCGGCACAGCCGACGCCTCCATTGATGGCCTGTAGCTCGGCAAGCCAGAGCGTGCGCGCCCCGTGCGAGACGACGGTGTCGCCTTCATACAGGCCATCGGCCACCTGGGCCCATTCGCCGTCGGTGATCCCAATCGTGACGGCCGTGCGCAGGAACCACGGCCCGTTCGCCACGTAGACAAAATCACCTTTCACGGTCCGGACCAACGCGGCAACAGGGATGGCGGTGGCCCGGGCACCGGCGCCAAGGGGGCGCTCGGCTGCATCGGCCAGCTTCAGGCCGGCCAGTTCGCGGGCGCCGGGAGAGAGTTGAATCCCGTTGCCGGCTTTGTAAGTAGCAGCCGGGGCCGTTGCATTGGCCTGGGCCGGTTCGGCATGGGCGGCGCCACAACCGGACAGGACTATCGAGGCTGCGGCGAGGAGGAAAATCAGGCAGGTTTTCATGACTTGGTTTCCACGGGGTTGAAGTCGAGGCCGGTCAGTTCCTGGAGCCTCAGGCCGGTGTCCAATGCTTCGCGCTGGGTGTCGAGCAGGGCTTCCACGGCTTCGAGGTAGGCATTCTGCAATTCAATGTAGGTGGCCACGGGCACGGCACCCAACCGGTAGTGGCGGTCAGCCAGGTCGGCGGCCTCGCGGAATTTCCCGATGGCATCCGGCGACCAGCGGCGCGATTCCGCCAGCTTCGTCGCGAAGGTATGGGTCGCGATCAGCACGTCCTTTACCAGGTTCCGCTCAGCCACCTGCAGGACGACTTCCGCCTGGCGGCGGCGGGCTTCGGCTAGGTCGACTGCGCCCCGCGCGCGGGAGGTGAGTGGCAGCGGCACGCTGAGGCTCAGGCCGATGACGGTCTCCCGGTCACCGGCGGTTTCCCGCGAAATTGTCGGGCCGACGTTGATGGCCGGGTAGCGCTCATTGCGGGCCAGGCCCACTTCGAAGCCCTGCTGCTCCAATTCGACCCGGCGCATGCGGAATTCGAAATTGTTCTCCCGGGACGCGGCGACCAATACGTCGTGACCGGGGATTTCGCTAAATTTCAGTTCCGGAGCATTGATCCGAAAGGTCGCCTCTGGCGAAGCGCCACGGAGCTGATTCAATTCAATCAAGGCTGATTGCAGGGCAAGTTCCGCTTCGCCGGCACGACGCTGCAGGGCAAGTTCGCTCGCTTCTATAACCCGGGTTTCGAGGAGCGGGGTGATGCCGGCCGATTCCCGGCTGAGAAACACCTCCTTGAGCGAGGCAAGCCGGTCGGCCACCTCGCGCACCGCCTGCGCCTTGGTATTGGCCGCATAAAGACCATAGGCCAGTGCCCGGGCTCGCGCGGTGAGGGCGAGTTTGAATCGGGCGAGGCCCAGCTCCGCCAGTGCCAGCTGGCGGTTGGCAATCGCTTTCCGTAGGTCGAGACGGCCGGGCCATTCGAAGCTCTGGCGGACGGAAACGGCCCAAGCCGTGCCCTCGCCGGCGAGACTGCCGGCAGCGTCACGGACACGCTTGTGACCAACGTCGAGGGACAACTCGGGATTGGCGAGCGAGCCGGCGGAACGGCGACCGGCCTTGGCTGCGTCGATCTCGGCCTCGTAGAATTTCAGCTCGGGATTTTGGCTGGTGATTTCGGAAACCAGCGCATCGATGGCAAGGGGATTGGGTTCCTCCGCCCGGCCCGCGCCGGTGAGGGTGAACAACAGGAAACTGAGGATGGGAAAATGGAATTGAGATGGGACTTTCATGGGCGGATTGAGGGACGCAGGGTTGGCAGGAAAAGACCGGCACGGCTGCAGGCGCACTACGGCACAGGGCAGCCACCGACGCTCCGGTTCGCGCAGGAACCGGTTAGGCGTTCAACAAATCAGGGGAATTCGCCGGCGCAGCCGTGCGTCGGTCGAACTGCCAGATGGGAATCCAATCTCGCGACTCGGCAATCTTGCATCGCGCCGCAATCTCTTGGATCTGCGGTTCGATACAGAGGGGGAAAATCGGAATCTCAAAAAGTGTAATCGCTGTGAGAGCCGGGATAACCTTGATGGCGGGCACGGCGTTAACGTAGTGGCCGTCTTCGACCACGCGGCAGTTGTCCTTGACCGGCTTGGTCGTGTCCTCGTCGTCACAGCAGGCGGAGGATTGGCCGACCTTGAGTCCCGCGGCTTCGAGGCTGCAGCACATAGTCGCCGGCAGCCAGAGGGCCATCAGAAGCACCGCCATAAGCTTGGAGACTCGCACCATTCGACCCACACCAAACCCGCAGTTGAGGCTGGGTGTCAAGTCGAGGGACATGGTTCTATGGGCCTATGCAGGGCTAATTCGGAAAATTCCAAGAGGGTCGGTCGGCAAACTCCTGACCCATAGGTCACATATCCCCCTCCCAAGACTGTGACCGAGGTTCAGTGTTCATGCGCGCCCGCGTTGCGGGGCCACATGGCTATCGCCACGGTGCCGGTTCCCGGCGTGCTCTCGATCCGCAACGTGCCACCGCTACGATCGATCAAATGCTGCACAAGGGTGAGACCCAGCACCAGCGCCCCGGTGGCGATGACGGTCGCACTGAGCGCCCGGCCAAGTTGCCCGCATTTTTCAGCGGGTGTTGGCCCGCCCTGGGCGGTGAAAGCATACGGGGCGTGGGAACCGCGGCCTTTCATGACAATATCAGTCGCTCACTCAGGTCCAGCCGGGGGTTCGATCTCACACTCGAGCACATGCCCGATTCCGGGCAGATTTCGCAGCCAGCGCGACTCGCCGGCCCGCTCTCCCAGTTTCTTCCGGAGTCGCCAGAGGCAGGTTTCCACCGTGTGGAAATTGGGGGACTCCGCCGATCGCCAGACGACACCGAGCATCATTTCCCGGCTGACGGGTTTACCATGATGCTCCGCGAGCAGATCGAGCACGGCGTATTCAGTGCGTGTAAGGCTCACGACTTCCTTGCCTCGCGTGGCCACCTTCCGGTCGAGTTCTACCACGAGGTCACCAAAACGCAGCCGCCTCGGCGCGTGCAGTGACATCTGTGAGCGCCGGACCAGAGCCTTTATGCGAGCGAGCAATTCGATCAAATCGCATGGCTTGCTCAAATAATCGTCAGCGCCCGCTTCAAGTCCCCGGACGCGCGCGGGGATGTTGTCCACGTTGGTTAGCATCAAGACCGGTGCCCGGCAGCCACGTTGACGGAGTTCCTTGAGCGTTTTCCACCCGTCCATCCGGGGCATCTCAACATCGAGCACGATGAGAGCAGGCTTCTCGCGTGGCACCTGCTCGATCGCTTCGACCCCGTCCTTACATTCGACGACCGCGAAGCCGGCGGCGCCTAGGAACCGAGTCAGCACCAGTCGAACGGCTGGTTCGTCATCCACCACGAGGATCTTTGTCGAGGGGCGCATCGGCTGATTGGGGAATTGCTGGCATTTTTATCCTAGGCATGGGAATGACACGTTCATTGTGAGCTATTGTGAGTAAATTGTGAACTAAGGGATTGCACCAGACGCGCCGAACTAGATGGGACCTATCAACCCTAGATCCACGCCCATGAACAACCTGACTATCGCTCGCCGACTGGCGATCGGCTTTGCCCTCCTCGTCGCCCTCAACGCCATTGCCGCCGCGATATTCCTCTTTACGATGCGCGGGATAAAACGCGAGGTCGCCGGTATCGCCGCAGATACCCTCCCCAGCATCCACATCGTCAACGGACTCCAGAAAAGCACGCTGCTATATCGCATCCTTACCAATCGCCATGTGCTCGCCGAGGATGATGGCGAGAAACAGGACATAGATCGGCAGTGCGATGAATTGGCCCGGTCTATTCTCAAACAGATCAAGGACTACGAGCCCTTTGTCACGAGCGCGGAGGAGCGGACTCTCGCCGGGCGAATCGAGCCTGCCCTCAACGCGTTCCGTGACGCGGCCAAACGCATTCGCGTGCTCAGCCGGGATCATAAAAACCAAGAGGCGCTTGCGCTTCTCAAGGGTGACGGGGCCAGGACGTATGCCGCATTCGATGCGGCTGTGGCGGCCTGCGTTGATTTCAATGACCGGATGTCGCAGGAGCAGGTCAGCCAGGTCGATGCCGATGCGGGCCGCAGCCTGACCATGACGCTTGCGCTCAGCGCCGGTTCCTTTGTCGCTGCCGCATTGGCGGGGATTTTGATCACCCGCGGAATCAACTCACGGCTGCGCCGCGTCGCGGACGGATTGAGCGAGGGCGCCACCCAGGTTGCCTCGGCTTCCGGGCAGGTTTCCAGTGCCAGTCAGTCGCTCGCCGAGGGCGCCAGCGAACAAGCCGCGAGCCTGGAGGAGACCAGCGCCGCGCTCGAAGAGATGGCCTCGATGACGAAGCGCAACGCGGAGAGTGCGCAGCAGGCCAAGGAAATATCCAATCAGACCCGCGCTTCCGCTGACGCCGGCACGGCCCAGATGGAGGAAATGGGTCGCGCGATGGATGCCATCAAGAACTCGTCGAACGACATCGCGAAGATCATCAAGACCATCGATGAGATCGCCTTCCAGACCAACATCCTCGCGCTCAATGCCGCCGTCGAGGCCGCGCGGGCCGGCGAGGCCGGTGCGGGTTTCGCCGTCGTGGCCGACGAGGTGCGGGCTCTGGCGCAACGCGCGGCGCAAGCGGCCAAGGAAACGGCCGGCAAAATCGAGGATGCGATCCGAAAGAGCGACCACGGCGTGCAAATTTCCGCGAGTGTCGCGCAAGCCCTCGGCGAAATCATGGAAAAGGCCCGCAAGGTCGATGCCTTTGTGGCGGAGATCGCCACGGCATCGCAGGAACAGAATCAAGGCATCGGGCAGGTGAACACCGCCGTCAGTCAGATGGATCAGGTCACCCAATCCAATGCCAGCAATGCGGAGGAGACAGCCGCCGCCGCCGAGGAGCTCAATGCCCAGGCCCAGGCAATGCACGAAAATGTCGTCGAGCTGCTGCGCCTCGTCGGTGGCGTCGGCGGCTCGAAACCCGCCTCTGCACTGACGCCGGTTAAGCCGGCCGTCAACCACCACACCTCAAACCCTCAACGGCTCGTCAGCACGCATCCTGCCACCATGCCGGGTGGTGCCAGTCGGCCATCCAAGGCAGCGGTTCATCGCCAGCATGAAGACCTGGATTTCCATGATTTGGTTTCGGTGCGCGCCAACGGGCGCGCTGCGAACCACACCTGAACCCGGTCGCCACTCCGGCCGCGTGACTGCACCCCAATGGCACAATGCTCATTGTGTCGTTCCGCTATGTTGCTTCCACCCGCAGAGACCGTAAAAGGCAGCGATGTCCTTATCGTGGACGACGATCCCGCCGTCCGCAAAGTCATCGCGATGGCCCTCACTGCCCATGGGTACACTTGGGAGCACGCTGAAAACGGGCGGCGGGGCAGGGAGATGCTGCACCACCGGCGCTACCGGATGTTGATCACGGATATTTTCATGCCCGACGGCGACGGACTGGAATTGCTCAACTACTGCCGGGCCGCGCACCTCGACGTGCCAGTGATCGCGATCTCCGGTGGCGGCACCCTGGCTTTGTTCGACGACGTGCTCCCGGTGGCGAGAATGCTCGGTTGCTGCGACGCGCTTGGAAAGCCGCTGTCGGTCCCGATGCTGCTGGCGTTCACCCGGCGGCTGCTCGGTGGTGGAACAGGTGCGGCACGGAAATGAGCCGTGCCTCGTTTCCGTGCCTGCACCCAAGCATATTTGTTCCGACGTCCTTGGCGGGACCAGCGCTTTACCTGCCCGGACGATCGGTTTCTCGCGGGAATACTTTCGCCGCGCAGACGGGGCAGATGCCATGCGACGTGTCGGTCTTGAATTCCGGCCGTAATAATTCCTCGATCAGCATCCACCGTCCGTTGATATGGACTCGGCGGCACCAGGAACTGAGGCGGACTCATGCAGTTCAAACCGACGAAGTTCGATGCAACTAATTGAAGGCCAATATCCAATTTGACGAAAACTCAACTGCATGAGTTCGGCGAGGCGCAGGAACTTCTCCAGGTAAACCAGGCGCTTTCCCAACCGGCGCGTCAGGATCACCGTCGGAATGGCCGCGATGATGATGGCACCCGATTCCATCAACGCCTCGTGAGGATTCGATCGGGCGGGCACGCCGAATATCACCGTGGGCAGTATCGCCAGTTCATTCAGCCAGCGAAGCATGATGAGGAGGGCGAAGCCGATGCATTCATAGACTACGAGATGGTGGATGACACGTTCCTGACTCATTCGGAAATGTTCGTTTGTTTTTCTTTAGGAATGCATCCGCCGCGCGGTGTAACACCGGCACCGGCGACGGATGTTCAGCGGCGACTGGCGGCAGTCGACTGGCGGAGCTTTTCGAGCAACTCAGCGCGGGGGACCGGTTTGGCCATGTAGTCGTCCATGCCGGCTGCGAGACAGGCCGCGCGTTCCTCGGCCAGAGCACCGGCCGTCAGCGCCACCACCCGGGTAGCGCGGTTTAGTTCGCCCGCTTGTCCTTGGCGCAGGCGACGTGTCGCCTCATGGCCGTCAATGCCGGGCATCTGCACGTCCATCAGCACGAGGTCGAATTTCTCCTCGCGCAAACGGTCGAGTGCGGCGGAGGCGTTGTTGTATGCCGCGGGCTGGTAGCCTAACGCGGTAAGGGTCGCCGTGATGACCTTGGGATTCACGGGGTTGTCGTCCACCACGAGCAATCGCAGCGGATGCGCTCGCGCGAATGCCGCGGCGGCATTGGCGCTTTCCGGTTTCGACTCCGGTGCACCGGGCTTCCGCCCGCGCAGCGTCTGGGCGACAGTGGAGGCAAATTGCAGGTTGCGCAGGGGCTTCGAAATGACGGCGGCGAACAGGCCGGGCGGCGTTTCATTCTGTCCTGGCAAAGCTGAGGTCACAAGCACGAGAGGCAGGCGCGCGGTGTCCGGGCGCCGCCGAATCGCCGCCGCCAATGCGACGCCGTCCGAACCAGGCATCATATAATCTAGAACGGCGAGGTCGAAATGCTGCTGGTCGAGCGCCGCGAGTGCCTCGGCGCTGGAGGACGCCGGCATCATTCCCGCGCCATATTGGGCGAGGATATTTTCGACCAAACGCAGGTTCGCGGGCAGGTCATCCACCACCAACACCCGGCGTCCCTGCAATGCCCGCTCGATCTCCTGCGGAGCGACAGGCGCACGCGTTTGAATCTGGCCGGCCACATCCACCACCGTCACGGGCAGGGTGAAATGAAAATCGCTGCCTTTCCTCGGTGCGCTGGTGACCCCGATCTCGCCGTTCATCAAGGCCACGAGCCGTTGCGAGATCGCGAGACCGAGCCCGGTGCCGCCGTGCGTGCGCGTGATCGAGGCATCCACCTGGGAAAACGCCTTGAAGAGCCGGTCCAACCGATCGGCCGGGATGCCGATGCCCGTGTCGCGCACGTGAAACGCGAGGCGGCGGTCGCCGTCTCCGGTGGACGGCACTTGGCGCACGCAGATCTCGACATGCCCGGCCGCTGTGAACTTGAGCGCGTTGCCCGCAAGGTTGAGCAGAATCTGGCGCAGCCGCGTCTCGTCGCCCACGATCCCTTCGGGCACGTTGGCGTCGAGCCAGTAGACGAGCTCGATGTTCTTCGCCCGCGCTTGCGCGGAGAGCAGGTCGAGCACGTCCTCGACGAGCAGGCGCAGGGCCACGGGACGCGCTTCGAGTTCGCCCCGCCCGGCGTCGAGCTTCGAGAAATCGAGGATGTCGTTGATGATCGTGAGCAGCGATTCGCCGGAGGTAATGATGGTGCGCAGATAGTCGCGCTGTTGCTCATCGAGCCGGGTGTCGGCCAGCAGGTTGGCGAACCCGATGACGCCGTTCATGGGCGTGCGGATTTCATGGCTCATCATCGCGAGAAACCGGCTCTTGGCCTTTGCCGCACCCTCGGCGGCCTCCCGGGCCCGGACCAGTTCAGTGATGTCGGTTTGGATGGCGACATATTCGACCGGTCTCCCGGTCGCATCGCATATGGGGAACACCGTCGCATCCACCCAGTAGGAGGCGCCAGCTTTCGGGCGCTGGCAGATATTGCCGTGCCAGATGTTTCCCGCGGCGATCATCGAGCAAAGGTTGTCCAGATATCCGGCGGGATGAGCGGTCGCGTCGAACAGCAAGGGCGATTGACGGAGCAGTTCCTCGCGTGGGTAGCCGGAGCTTCGGCAAAGCCGGTCATTCACCGCCAGGATGCGATGCGAAGTGTCGGTAACGAGCACGGCGCAATGGTCGTCGAGCGCGGCCTGGGTCTGGCGCAGTCGCCGGAGCGATTCATCGGCCTCCGCGCGGGCGGCCTCCGCGGCCTTCTGCTGATCAAGCGATTCATCCACCATATCCTCAACGACCGGCTTGATGAACGAGCGAAAATACAGCCAGGCGATGGGCAACAGCAGCAGGAAGACACCGGCGGCGGCGGTGAAAGCGCGGTCCCGTCGCGTCTGTGCATACGCCACCTGATCGGCCAGAAGCGAATCGAGCTGGCTTAGCGTCTCCTGCCAATAGGCCATCGTTTCGTGCGCCGCCCCTTGGATCTGTCGCTCACGGACATCCTTCGTCAGATTGGCCGCCCCGGCGGCTTCGTGAGACGCAAAGATTCCTGCAAACTGGCGTTGTGCCGCCAAAAAGCGGTTGGCCCGCGGCGGATAGCTGCTTTGGAACGAAGCGAGCCTGTGCACGGAAAACGCGTCGCCCTTCAGCGCCGCGGATACGCTCCGCTCGATCCTCGCCAGATCCTCCTGCTCCATCTGTCGTGCAAAAATCGCGGTCGATGCGGCATCCAGACCTTGTCCGGAGGTGCCGTGGACAAGGCGTTCGTGCATGTGCAGCAGGCGCTCCATGTGCAAGGGCAGCCAGACGACAACGATGTCGGTCATGGCACCCGTTTCAGCTTCGGGGCTCAAGGTGAGGCCTGCGCTGTCGCCCAGATGGGAGATGAGCAGATGCAAACGCCCGGTCATCCGCTGGAGGACCGCATGACGTTCGGGGCTTTGGGGCGGAGCCTTGCTGACCTGCTGCCAGAGTTCGCGCAGGTCGCGAACGGCGGCGTCAAGCTCGACGGATTCGCCGACCGGTTGCCGGTCTCGCAGCAGCGGGTCCCATCCCCTGCCTGTCCTTTTCAGTTCGTCGATCGCCGGCGCGAGCGCCTGATGTCCTGCATTCTCTTCGGGCGAGCGGTCCCAAAGGAGATCGACCGTTTTCTGCAAAAGTCCGGTGACCTGTTTCATGCGGCCAAGCCCCGAACGCTCCCGCATTCCGCGATGGATCTCCGCATTCAGACCGGTGGAAAGGAAATAGAACGCCAGGCCCGCCACGGGCAGGGTGCACAATGTCACGAGCACGGCGATGTGCCGGCCGAGTCGGCGCCGATTGCGGCGAGTACGTTCCGACATAAGCCCCGTCAGGGCGGTGAAGATAGCCAGCAACGACATCGAAATTGGGTGAATGCGTCCGAGGATGGTTCGCTTCGGACCCGGCGGGTTTGAAATGCGACGGCGGAGCAGTCGCAATCCGTTTGTTGATCGCCGTGTCGATCGCGAAAGAAATATTGTTCCGCAGCAGGGAACGAAGAACACGCACAATCGGTCGCATTGTGAGCATTTTGTGAGGCCGATGCCTCCCAACCCACGTCAGTGAACTTGAACTCTTCCAAGCAAATTGGCTACCTCACAAAACCTTAGGTATCACGCCCTCATCATACCAATGCCCCAGCTCAGCGCCAGAGCCGTTACCGTTTGCCGCGAGCTTTCCCGAGCCGTCGGCTTGGCGCTGGGTGCCATCGCGCTGGCCGTCTTGATGGGCTGGTGGCTCGACATCCCGCTGTTCAAGTCACTCATGCCTGGCTGGGCGGCGATGAAACCCAACACCGCGCTGGCGCTTCTTTTGTCGGCGGCTTCGCTGCTGCCGATGAGTCAAGCGACCGAACCGATGCTTGGCCGCTGGCGTTGGTGGGTTCGGGTGACGGCCGGTTTGGCCGCGCTTATCGGTGGGCTGACGTTCATGCAGCATGTGGCCCGGATCGATCTCGGCATCGACCAGTTGCTGGTGCGCGAGGTGATCGACTCCACGGCAACGGCACCAGGACGCATGTCCCCGATGGCCGCAGTGGCATTCTTGGTTTTGGGCATCGCGCTCTCTCTGCTCACCTGCGGCATGCGCGCTGTTTGCGCCTGGCTGGCACAGCTTGCCGCTCTGTTGGCCGCGTTTGGCGCGTTCATTGCCGTAACCGGTTATCTCTACGGGCGGGCAACCCTGGGACTTGCGCCCTTCTTCACCAGTACGGCGTTACATACTGCGCTGGCGTTGCTGACGCTGAGCGTAGGAGTGGCTTGCGCACAACCCACTGACGGATTGATGGCCCTGTTCAATGCGCGGAGCGCCGGAGGCACCATCCTGCGCCGCCTGCTGCTCCCCATCGCTCTGTTGCCGGTCCTGATCAATTGGCTTGAGCGCGAGGGCGAGCAACGCGGTATATATCCGATAGGTTTCGGGTGGATGCTCGACTCCGCGGTGACCGTTGTTCTTGTCGGATGCGTGGTTTGGATCGTCGCCCGTCGCGTACATGAGAAGGACGTGGCCCGCCAGACCGCTGAGGAAGAGCTCCAGAAAAGCGAGGAGCGCTATCGCCAGCTCATCGAGATGTCTCCCGTTGCGATCCTGGTAAAGGACGCGAAAAAGATCGAGTTCGCCAATCCCGCCGCCCAGGCGCTGGTTGGGGCCACCCAGGCGACGGATGTGCTCGGCCGATCCCCCTTTGCCTTTGTCCATCCGGCCGCTCGATCAAGGTTCGAGAAAGATTTCTGCCGCGTAATCAGGGATGGAACTTCGTTGCCCCGCATGGACCACCGGGTCGTGCGAATCGACGGCAGCGAGATTGATGTCGAGATCTCCGCCACGCCCGTCTCCTACCACGGCCAGCGCCTGGCCCAGGTCGTCGCACGCGATGTCACGGAAGCGAGGCGGGCGGCCCAGGCGCTCCGCGAGAGTGAGGAAAGGTTCCGACAGATCGCGGAAACGATCAGTGAGGTTTTCTGGATGGCGGACATCAAGCTGGAGCGGATGGTTTATGTCAGCCCCGCCTACGAGAAGATCTGGGGCAGATCGTGCGCCAGCCTCAGGGAGAATCCGCGTTCCTTTCTCGATGCGATTCACCCCGGTGACCGCAAGCGCGTGCTGGCCGACCTTGAGGTTAAAAAACAGGGGCTGCTGTTCGAGCACGAATACCGGCTGCTCCTGCCTGACGGCTCGATTCGATGGATCTGGGATCGTGGCTATCCGGTTCGAACTCCCGGCAACGAAGTGCTTCACTATGTCGGAGTCGCCCAGGATATCACCTCACGCAAGCAAGTCCAAGAGGCGTTGAAGGCATCGGTTGAACGTCTCCAACTGCTTGCCCGCGCCACGGGGGATGCAATCTGGGACTGGGACATTCCCACGGACACCACATGGTGGAGCGAAACGTTCCGCAGTAAGTTCGGCTACGCACAGGACACGGTGCCCACGTTCGCGGCGTGGCTCGACCATGTGCACCCTGATGATCGTGAACGCGCGACAGCAGAGTTCCGGGATGCCGTCGAAACGGCAGAGATTACGTGGTCGTCCGAGTATCGGTTTCGCCTGGCTGACGGTTCCTATGCTGTCGTTCTCGACCGGGCACACGGGATCAAGGACAACTCCGGGAAACTCGTGCGGATATTGGGCTCGATTGTGGACATCTCCGGGCTTCGACGTGTCGAGGAAAAAGCACGATTGCTCGCCCACGCGGTGGAGAGCACCAGCGAAATGATCTCCATCGCCTCACTCGACGACAGGTTCGTATTTGTGAATCCGGCGTTCTTGAATGCTTACGGCTACCGCGAGGACGAAGTGATCGGGCAAACGCCGGAGCTGCTCGCCAGCCCGGCGACAAAACCGCCGGGGCTTCACGCCGCCATCCGGGAGGCTGCGATGCGGGAAGGATGGACCGGTGAAGTGATCAATCGTCGCAAGGATGGCTCCGAATTCCAGCTACGCCTCATCGCCTCCTCCGTGCGGGACACGCATGGAAATATCATCGCACTGATGGGAGTTGCCGAGGACATCACCGAGCGCAAGCGGATTGAAGCGATTGTCCGCCGTGATGCCTATATCCTCGCCCAGCTGCGCGACGCCGTGATCTGCACCGACCTCGCGGGCAACATCACCTATTGGAATGAGGCGGCCACCGAGATTCTGGGGTGGAGCGCGCAAGAAACTCTCGGACGTTCGTTCCTTCAGTTCCACCCGCAGGAAGAGCACGCCGAGCGCTGGGCGCGGTTCGAACGCGTGCTTGCCGGCGAAATTCTGCAAGGTGAGCGACAGAGCGTGCGCAAAAACGGGACCCGGATCTGGGTCTCATCGCACATCACGTTGTTCCGCGATACCACTGGAGCTCCGACTGGTGTAATCAGCGTCGCCCGAGACATCACCGAGCGCAGGAAACTTGAATCGCAACTGCTACACACCCAAAAGATGGACGCAATCGGACAGCTCGCCGGCGGCGTGGCGCACGATTTCAACAATATGCTGACGGCCATCCAGGGGCAGGCGGCACTGATGGGCATGTCCGGCGATCTGTCATCCACGGCGCGGGAATCACTGGATGAAATCACCCGCGCGGCCCAACGCGCGGCCAGTCTCACCCGTCAACTGCTTCTGTTTAGTCGGCGTGAGGTGATGCAGTCCAGTCGGATCGATTTGAACGAGGCCATCACTCAGATCGCCAAGATGCTTCAGCGTTTGATCGGCGAAGACGTCAGTCTGACACTGCATCTGCACCCCAGGCCCTTGCTCGTGGTGGCCGATGCCGGGATGATCGACCAAGTGTTGATGAATTTGGCGGTGAACGCCCGTGATGCGATGCCTAAAGGAGGCGAAATCACCATCGAAACCAGCACAAGCAGTTTTGATACTGTTACCGTGGACATGGGCGGCGCCGAACTTGGGCGCTACGCGTGTGTCGCGGTCACTGATACCGGCACGGGCATACCGCAGCACGTGTTGCCGCACATCTTTGAACCCTTCTTCACGACCAAGGAACCCGGCAAGGGCACCGGCCTCGGGCTGGCCACCGTATTTGGCATCGCGAAGCAGCATCGTGGTTGGGTGCGCGTTTACAGCGAACCGGGACACGGCACGACGTTTCGCGTCTACCTTCCCGTCGACGGTGTGGCCATGCCGGACGAGACCAAAGATTCGGCGTTGTCGTTACCGCGCGGTCGCGGCGAGCGGATACTGCTCGTCGAAGACGATGCGGCCGTTCGCAACATGACTAGTGTCATGCTCGAACGGCATGGCTATAAAGTCATCTCAGCGGCAAACGGAAGGGAGGCATTGAACATCTGGACCGGAGGCGATGGGAAGATTGATCTTCTACTGACTGATATGGTCATGCCCGGCGGCATGAACGGCACCGATTTGGCCGCCCAACTCAGAGCTTGGCGTGCCGACCTCAAGGTCATCCTCACGAGCGGATACAACGCGGTCATTGCCGGTCGCGCGCTGACATTGCAGCCGGGACAGGCCTTTCTACAGAAGCCTTTCGATCCCGCCAAATTGCTCGGTGCGCTTGAGAGTCTTCTGCGCGGGTCGTTTCCCGCCGTTGAATAGGTGGTTCCTATTCCTGCCCGGCTCGCCACTTCAGGCGGCATATCGTTCGCGCGCACGTCCATCAAAGGAGTGAAACGACGGTCAGCACGATTGAGCCCAATGCCAGCACGAGCGACATCGCCGCAATAACCAGCCTGCTTCTGATATCTTTGAACTGATCGATCGAGTCTGGTTTGGATTTAGAGCGAAACTACATGGGCACTGGTAGCCAGCCGCCCACGGATAACAAGGTGGCGTTCTGCCGATTCTGCGGGCAGCTTGAACTCCGATTTGGACGGCCCCCCGCCGCTTGCGTTCAGGGATGCCTTTGTGGCACGGTGGGGCGGCGCACGGCCCGGCTCAGTCGGCCGCAGTATCCTACACCTACTTCCGAAATACCCTCGCATGGATTCTATGGAAGGGCTGTGTTCCTGACCGGACAGGGCACGAACGACCTGCTCCTGCGGGAGGACGGTTACATGTTGGTCCATCTCGTCTGGCCGCTGCAGCGATTCATTTGCTGTGGGTCTATACCTCGAAGCTTGCTTCGGCTTGGTCGGCAGAACGGGATTGAGTGTGGATTGCATGGGGCTCGAGCGGGTTTGCCGAGGTCTTGTCAAATGCCCCGGAGCTTGCTTCGGGGATTCTTTACTCGCTGTCCAGTTCCCTCCGAGGGAACTTCCCCAATACGTTCCAAGGGTTCCTGGAACGCAAAGGACCGGGCAGCCATTCGACGCGCCGCCCAAGCGCGGCTTGCTCATGGCAGGCGGCCTTGGCCCGTTTGATCGTCCCAGGATCACCCAGGGATAGGCCGGGCGACAGCGGCGGTGACGGCGTGCGGCGTCCCATCACACCACGGCGTTGATGCCTCCGGATTTCGCGGCCTGTTTCACGAGCCTCATTGCAACGTCGAGCTTCAGGTCCTCGAGCTTCTTGAAGTTGATGCAGCTGCGGCCGGTCTTCACTTTGCCGAGCTTTGCAGCATTCCGCTCGACGAGGTAGCCGTCCTTGTCGCCGACACAGATGTGGAGGGCGTAACCGCTTTTTCCCGCAGCGAGTCCGATCAGGAACCAGTCGCCCTCGCGGCCGCTGGCCGACTTGTAGTGATACTTCCCGTAGCCGATGACGGGCGACGGCCCCATGCCGGACATCATGACCGGCGCGAGCTTCGGCACGGCCTTGCGGATTGCCTTGTGCAGGATCGTCATCGTGACGCGGCGATCGGCGGGGAGGGCGGCAAGAAATCCGGCGAGAGTGGGAAGGGGTTTGGGCATGCGGCGAGGCTGTGCATCCGATGCGCCGCGGGCAAACTCGAACAGGCGGCGCGCGGGTACGGCGTCGGGGCGACACGGTGCGCGTCCGCAAGGTGTCGCCGCCCGGTCGATCCAGCCGAGATCAGCGCGGCAGCTTGCCGGCCTTGCTCCGGCGCGCCTCGCTTTGGCGCACCATCTCGCTCAGGTCGGCGGCGGGACGGATCTCCCACGGGCCGAACGTCACCCCGGGATGCTTCGAGATCAACTCGACGGCGTGGTTCAGGTCGCGCGCTTCGAGGATCATGATGCCGCCAAGCTGTTCCTTGGTCTCGGCGTAGGGCCCGTCGGTCACCACGACGCGCCCGTTCGCGTGGCGCAGCGTCATCGCGGTGTTGGGCGGCTGCAGCGCTTCGCCGCCCTTGAAGTGACCGTTGGCGCGGAGCTGGTCGTCGTAGGTGAAGCAGCTGTCCATGTCCGTCTCCGTGACGGAGGCCAACCTGTTGGGGTCGATGTAACCGAGGCAGATGTATTTCATAGGGATTTTGGGTGACGGGCCCGGAATTGGGCGCCGTTCATCAGCTGGTCGATCCGCCGGCGCGCTTTTCGACGCGCGGCTGGAAAATATTTCAGTCAGGAAAACGCCGCTGAACCAACCCCTAATCCACGCTAATCAGGAGAGTGAGTTCGAGACGCAGAAAACGGACGCGCCACCTGAGCGGAGAAGCGCCCGCGCAGAAAGTTTCTTTGCTTCAACTTCATTAGCGCTGATTAGCGGAAATTAGCGGTTACTCGGCTGCTTCTAGGTTCAGGCGAGTTCGCGCAGCCGTTTTTCCAGAAAACGTATCTCCGGGTCGGATTTGGCCAGCGCGTGCGCCTGCTCGTAGGCGGCCCGGGCCTCGTCACGGCGCCCGAGCCGGCGGAGCAGGTCGGCGCGGGCCGAATGCGCGAGGTGGTAATCTCGCAGCTCGCCGCGCGCGAGCAGCGCATCGATGAGGGTCAGCCCGGCGGCGGGACCTTCGTGCATCGCGACGGCTGCGGCGCGGTTGAGTTCGATGACCGGTGAGGGCTGCAGCGCCAGCAACGCGGCGTACAGCGCGCAAATCTGCCGCCAGTCGGTCGCCTCCGGCGTGCGCGCCTCGGCGTGGACGGCGGCGATGGCGGCTTGCAGCGTGTAGGAGCCGAAGCGCCGCGTGGCCAGGGCGCGCTCCACCAGCGCGACGCCCTCGCGGATGAAAGCGGGGTTCCATGCCGACCGGTCCTGTTGCTCAAGCAGCACGAGCCCGCCATCGGCGCTGACGCGCGCTGCGCGGCGCGATTCGTGCAGCAGCATGAGCGCGAGCAGCCCGATAACCTCCGGTTCCGGCAGCAGCTCGAGCAACACGCGGCCGAGGCGGATGGCCTCGGTCGACAACTCCGCGCGCGTCAGCGAGGGACCCGACGACGCGGCGTAGCCTTCGTTGAAGAGCAGGTAGACTACGGTTAGCACCGCGCCCAACCGCTCCGGCAGTTCCGCGGCCGCCGGCACCTGGTAAGGGATGCGTTCATCGCGGATCCTGGCCTTTGCGCGGACGATGCGCTGGGCGATCGTCGGCGCCGAGGTGAGAAAGGCGCGCGCAATCTCCTCGGTGGTCAGTCCGCAAACCGCGCGCAACGTGAGCGCCGCGCGGGCGTCGGGCGCCAGCGCGGGATGGCAGCAGGTGAAGATGAGCTTCAGTTGGTCGTCGGGCAGTTCGTCGCCGCCGGCGGGCGCGGCGGGTTCGCCGCCATGCAACGTCTCGGCGATGCGGTCCTGCGCCGCGTCGAACCGCGCGCGGCGGCGGATCGCGTCGATCGCCTTGAAGCGCGCGGTCGAGATCAGCCAGGCGCGGGGATTCGCGGGCGGGCCATCCACGGGCCAGCGCTGCAGCGCGGCGTTGAACGCGTCGTGCATCGCATCCTCGGCCAGGTCGAAACCGCCGAGCAGACGGATGAGCGTCGCGAGGATGCGGCCCGATTCCGCCCGGAACAGGGCGTCGAGGCGGGTGCGAATCTCGTCCGCGGATGGCTTGGGCATGCGGGGAAAGAGGAGAGGGGAAGCCGGCCGCCAGCAGCAAGAGTATTTGGGGCGGCGGACGCCGGACGTGCGCCCGGCGGAAAATCATCGCCGCCAGCGGGACGAACGCCTTGCATCGCCGCGTGGAGAATTCACGCCTCGCCCCGTCAAACGCGGTGTTCACGCCACTCGTCCGGCCGCTCGCCGCTGCCGCGCTCCTGTTTGGAATTCATCTCGCCTTCGGCGCCGAAACGCCGCCTGCGCGCCCCGGCGCCTACGCCGGACATCACCGCGTCGAACGCAGCGTCGTGGTAGAAAGCGTCAGCGGGGCGCGGCTGCGTCTGACGCCCTACGGCGAACACATGCTGCGTGTCCAGGCCGTGCCGCGCGGCGCGGAGTTTTTGCCGGACGAGCATCTGCCGATGATCGAGCGGCATGATCTCGGTGGGGAGCTGGTCGTGACGGACGAGCCCGCTGCGCTGCACATCGCCACCCACGCGGCGGACGGCGTCGGAGTGACGTTGTCGAAAGCGAACCTCACCGCGCGCTGGCAGTGCAACGGCAGCGCGGCACCGCAACTGGTCGAGGCGGGCGGGATCACCTGGGAGGAGCGGTCGGTCCGCCTCGAATTCGCGCCGGACGCCGCCGAGCATTTCGCCGGGCTGGGCCATGGTTTCTACGGTCGCGACGCCGCGCCGCTGGATTTGCGCGGCCGGACGATCTCGCGCTCGTACGGCTTCCAGGCGTCGCTCATCGCGCCGTGGTTTATCTCCAGCAAGGGCTACGGGTTTTTTCTGAATTGCGCGTTTCCGCATCGCTTCCGCTTCGACGCCGGCGGGCACTTCGATGTGGAGATCACCGGCACTGATCTCGGTGCGCAGCTCGACTACGTGGTCGCTGCGGGGCGGACGCCGCTGGAGCTGATTGCGCGCTACACGGAGCTGACCGGCCGGCCGCGGTTGCCGCGCCGCGCGATGTTCGGCCTGCAGGTGACCGACAAGCACCGCGAGGCGGAGAGCCTCGCGCAAGGCATGACGTGGTGGTTCGATAATTTCCCCAAGCTGCGCGCCGCGGGCATTCCGGTCGACGCGATCATCATGGACAACACCTGGCGCGCGGGCGGTGGCACGTGGCAGGACTCCATTTTCGCATTCGACCCCAAGCGCTATCCGGACCCGAAGGCGTTTCGCGCGTGGGCCGAGCGGATGGGCGTGATCGTCGATCTCGATTTCAACGGCCCGATGTACATGCAGAGCGAGGGTTGGAAACCGGAGTACGGCGTGCGCGGCGGCCAGTTGAAGGACGGGCGGCCGTTCTATCTGCCCAATTTTTTCCGGACCGATACCAACGACTGGCTGTGGGGGCTGATGTGGCGCAACGCGCTCGACCCGCGGCTCGGTTATCCCGGCGACATGCTGTGGATGGACGAGACCGACCAGGCCAACGTCGCCGACGAGCGCGCACCGTTCCATGCCGGGCGTCCGTGGCTGGAGCTGAAAAGCCTGTACGCGCTCGCGGGTGCCAAGGCGCTCGTCGAGCGTTGGGACCGGGATTTCGCCGGCGCGAAGCGGCCTTACTTCTGGTTCCGCTCGGCGACGAGCGGGCTGCAACGCTACGCGGTCTACTGGTCGGGCGACATCGAGGGCGACGAGGCGGACCAGTCGGCGCAAATCCCCGCGATGCTTTCCGCGGGCATCTGCGGCCTGCCGTATTTCAGTTATGATGCCGGCGGCTGGCAGTCGACCGACGAGCCGATTTACCGGCGCTACGGGATCGTGACCGGCAGCCTGAGCCCGGTGTGGCGGACGCACGGCATCAAGGGCCCGCGCTGGCCGACCGATTACGGCGCGGACGTCGTCGCGCTCGCGCAGCGTTACGCGGGGCTGCGCTACCGGCTCTTCCCGTATCTCTACAGCCTCGCGCGGCAGGCCACGCGCGACGGTACGCCGATGGCGCGCGCGCTGTTCCTCGACTCGCCCGGCGAACCGGAGGCGTGGCGGCGCGATTACCAGTATCGTTTCGGTCCATCGCTCCTCGTGGCCCCGCCGGTCGAGAGCCGCCGGGATGTCTGGCTGCCGTCCGGCGCTTGGTTCAACTGGTGGAGCGGGGCGCGGGCGGAAGGCGGCCAGACGGTCGCGGCTCCGGCCGGCGACGAGGCGGCGGTTTACGTCCGCGCCGGTGCGGTCATCCCCATGGGCGAATTTGCGCTCAGCTCGCAGTTCATTCCGGCGGACCGCCTGGAAGTGCACGTCTGGTGCGGGGCCAGCGGCGCGTTCGAACTCTACGAGGATGACGGCACGACCGAGCGTTACCGCGCCGGCGAATTTTCCGTCACGCCGCTGACGTGGGACGACGCCGCTGGGGCGTTGCGCATCGGCGCGCGCGAAGGGAGTTGGCCCGGCGCTCCCGCGCAACGCCACTGGAGCGTCGTGCTGCACGGACTCAGCGGTCCGCGCCGCGCGGTCATCGACGGCCAACCGGCAACCGATGTGCGTTGGGATGCCGCCCGACACACCCTGTCTATCGCATTGCTCGAGCGCCGAGGAGCGGTTGGGGTCGAAATGCGCTTGGTGCGCTAAGATCATGCTTTTTCTGAATAAACTCCTGCCAGTCTTCGTGCTGCCGTTCGGTTGGGTCTTGTTGCTGCTGGTCTTCGCCCTCTGGCGGAAGAAGCGCTGGCCGGTGGTCGCGGCGCTGGCCGTGCTGGTGTTCTTCAGTCTGCCGGTCGTGGCCAGCCGGTTGGTCGGGATGCTCGAGTCGGCCTACCCGGCGCGGAGAATCGCCGAGGCCGGTCCGGCGGATGCCGTGGTCGTGCTCGGTGGCGTGTTGGGACCCAAGACCGGCCCGGGCTACGTGACCAATTGGACGGAGGTTTCCGAGCGCTTCGATGCCGGGCTGGCGCTGCTGGCCGCGCAGCAGGCGGACTGGCTCGTGTTCACCGGGGCGCGCATTCCGTGGGAAGGGCGCGAGACGCTCGAAGGCGACGATTTGAAGACGCTCGCATTGCAACACGGCGCGCCCGCGGAGCGCGTGCTGGTCACACGCGAGGTCGGCAACACCTGGGACGAGGCGCGCGCGATCGCCGAGCTGGCGAAGCAACGCGGTTGGAGGAAAGTCATCGTCGTCACGACCGCATGGCACATGCCGCGGGCGGCGCGGCTCTTCCGCGCGGCGAAGGTGCCGTTCACGCCGTTCCCGGTCGATTTCCGCCGCGACAAGTCGCGGGTTTTGTCCGCGGCGGAATTCATTCCCAAGGCCGAGGCGTTCCAGATGAGCGAAACCGCGCTGCGCGAGTGCTACGGCTACGCGTTCTACGCGCTGACCGGGCGCTGAGCGCGTTCAGGCCTGGCCGCGCCGGAAGCGCTCGTAATCGGCGGGCGTGTCCAGGTCGGCTGACGTAGCCAGCGGCACCGCCGCGACAGATTCGGGATGAGCCTGCAGCAACGCCCGCGCCCCCGCGTCGCCGTGCAGTTCGAGCAGCCGGGGAAACCACGCGGCCGCGAACAGCACGGGCGGACGCAGCACGCCGTTCGCCGCGGAGGCGACGATGGGTTTGCCGGTGGCGCAGCGCGTTTCGATCAGGCTGGCCAGATGCGTGGCGGGAAAATCCGGCTGGTCGGCGAGGGCGATGATGACGCCGTCCGGCGTCGATTGTTGCGCGGCGAGCGCGTGCAGGCCGGTGCGAATCGACGAACCCATGCCCTCCGCCCAGCGCTCGTTGACGGCCACCCGCACGGCCAGTCCGGCGAGGCAGGGAGAAATTTCTTTCGCGTGCGCGCCCAGCACCACGATCACGGGCGAGACGGGCGCGGCTAGTGCGATCTCCGCGACGTGTCGCAGCAGCGGCCGGCCGCCGACGGGCAGCAGCTGCTTCGGCCGGCCCATCCGCCGCGATTCACCCGCGGCGAGCAGAAGGAGCGCGCAGGAAAATTGCTCAGCCATGGATGGGACCCGGGCGGTCGCGCAGATGTCCCGGCAACCGGTTTTCGCGCCGGCAATGCATCTCGGCCAGGATGGAAAGCGCCACTTCCTCCGGCGTGCGTCCGCCCAGATCAAGGCCGACCGGCGCGTGCAGCCGCGCGCGCATGGCGTCGACGACGACGAGTCCGTTCCGCTGCAGCTCGGCCAACAGGCGGTCGGTGCGTTTGCGCGGACCGAGCACGCCGAGGTAGGGCAGGGGCAGGGGCAACAGGGCGCGCAACAGCAACAGGTCGTCGCTGTAGCGGTGCGTCATCATCACAGCAAAGCTGCGCGCGTCGAGCGGCAGCACGTCGGTCAGTTGCGCGGCCGGTGCTGCCACCACGGCATCGGCCAGCGGAAAGCGCGCCGCCATGGCGTAGGCCGGCCGGCTGTCGGCCACGGTGACGTGCCAGCCGGTGTCCTTGGCCAGACGCACCAGCGTTTGCGCATCGTCGCCCGCGCCGAAGATGAACACGGCTGGCGGCGCAAAGATGGTTTCCCGAAAAACTGCCCCGTCGGACGGCGTTGGTTCACCTGCGGCCAATTGCGTGCCGGTGGGCTGGTCGCCGCCGTGGACGACGACCAGCGCGGTGTCGCGTCGGGCGCGGAGATTTTCGGCGAGTACCTTGATCCACGGCGGGCGGATCACCGGAATCGGTTCGAGAAAGATTCGCACCACGCCCTGGCAGCCGGTGCCGACGCCCCAGACGAGGTCGTTTTCCGCGGTGGTGTCGTAGGTCGCCAGCTCGGGTCGGCCAGTGGCGAGCACGCGTTGCGCGCGCAGCACCACATCGTCCTCGAGGCAGCCGCCGCTGATCGAGCCGAGCCGCGTGCCGTCGGCGAGCAACAACAGCCGCGCGCCGGGCCGGCGGTAGGACGAACCCTCGACGCCCACCAGCGTGGCGAGCGCGGCTGGTTGGCCGGGCGCGGCGGCCAGCGCGGCAAGGATGCGGGAAAGCTCAGGCATGGGAGGGAGAAGAGTTGGGGAACCACTAGTGAGATTTCTCAGAGAGAAATCTTACAGAGTCCCCTTCGGCTGATCGCCTGCGGAGTTGAAATTGGGGCGCCGCTGATTGCGGCGCAGACCGGCCTGCGATAAGCCGGCCCCAAAACTGATGGCGCAGCCGATCAGGCGAAGCTACCGGCGTAAAGTTCCGGCCATGGTCGGAACTCACTAGCGGTTCAACGTCTCGGTTCTTGGGTCGCATTTCAAGACTTGGTCAGGGCGAAGACTTGGTCTGCGCCCTCGGTGCGGAAGAGACGGGCGAGGGCGGCGCTGCGCACGCCGTAGCGACAGGTGAGCACGAGCGGGCCGGCCGCAGCAAGCTCGCGCAACCGGCTCAGGTCGAGTGCGGGCACCGCGGTCGCTCCGCTCGGGGCCGCCTCGCCCGGTTCGGTCAGATAAACCGTCCGGGCCTTCGATCCCAGCGCGGCTGCACCGGCACGATCGAGAAAGGGCGAAGTATCGCTGGCCGCGACGGGGTTCGACGTCTTGAGCTGATCGAGCCGCGCGCAAACCGGGCAATCGGGCCGTGCCGCGCGGGCGACGGCCAGCATCGAACCATCGAGCAGGTTGACGAGATGTGTCTGGCGCGGGGCGTCGCCTTCGCGGCCGAGCAGGAGCTTCAGCGCCTCGGCGGCCTGCATCACGCCCAGCACACCGACCGCGGGACCGAAGACCGGTGCGCCGGCGCAGTTGCCGGCGGTGTCGAGCTCCGCGACGCTGCGCCCCGGCCACTGGCAGTGGAGGCAGCCGCCTTCGCCGCGCCGGAAAACATCCAGCGTGCCCTCGAAGCGGTGCACGGCCGCTGAGACGAGCGGCACGCCGAGTGCGAGGCAGGCGTCATGCACAAGGAAACGCGTGGCGAAATTATCGGTGCCGTCGAGCACCACGTCGTGTCCGGCGACGAACGCCCGGGCGTTGCGCGCGGTGAACTCCGTCTCGTGCGCCGTGATCTCGACCGCCGGATTGTGCGCGCGCAGGCGAGCCGCCGCGGCCAGCACCTTGGGCGCGCCGACTTCGGCGGCGGTGAAAAGAATCTGCCGGTGCAGATTGGAGAGTTCGACCTTGCCGCTGTCGACCAGCGTCAGCCGGCCTACGCCGGCGCCGGCGAGATAAAGCGCCGCCGGACAACCAAGCCCGCCCACACCGACCACGAGCACGCGCGCGGCGGCGAGCTTCGCCTGCCCCTGTGCCCCGACCTCGGGCAGCGCGATCTGGCGGGCGTGATATTCGGCGGAGGCACTCGCGGGTTTAGCCTCCGTCGTGCAGTTCACCCACTCGGCGGCGCCGTCGGGGTGGTGCTCTTTTTTCCAGATGGGCAGCCGGCGCTTGAGCTCCTCGATGACGTGGCGGCACGCGGCGAAGCCGGCCTGCCGGTGCGGGGAGGTCACGCCGATCCACACCGCCACCTCGCCGATGCGGAGCGTGCCGGTGCGGTGCACGCAGAGCACGCGCGCCCCCGGATAAAGTCGCTCACTCTCGGTGACGATGGCTGCGCCCTCGGCGAGCGCGAGTTCATCGAAGGCCTCGTATTCGAGCTGCGTGACCGGCCGGCCGAGATGGTGGTCGCGCACCCGGCCCTCGAAGACGACGAGCGCGCCGGCGTCGGGCCGGTCGAGCCGGGCGCGCAGCGCGGTGTCATCGAAGGGAGCGGCGGTGAGTTCGAACATGAGCGGATTAGTTGAGAGTTGAGCGATGAGAGTTGAGAGATCGGAAAGGCGCGATGTTCGTCGCTGATGATTTTGGCTTGGCTCTCAACCATCAACTCTCAGCTCTCAACTGGGCCGCGTCTCAGCCTCCGGCGACGGGCGGGATGAACACCACGCGGTCGCCCGCGGCGAGCGGCGTGGACATGTCGGCGTAGCGCTCATTGACGGACACGCGGAGCAGCGTGGCGGGGAAAGTCAGCGCGTGGCGCGTCTGCAGCTCGGCGTAGAGCGCAGCCGGCGTCGGCGCGGCGCTCTCGACGTCCACGGCGGAGCAGCCGGCCTGCTCGCGCAGGATGGCGAAGAAACGGACATGGAACTGACGGGAAGGCGACATGGATGGGTAACCACTAATGTCCACTGATATTTCACTAATCCGAATCCATTAGTGTCTCATTAGTGTGGATTAGTGGTTTCAAAATCTGGTCACCCGCCGATTTCGGACATGCCGCGCGTGGCGGGGATGAGGTGCTGCTCGAGGCCGTGGCCCCAGGGCTTCGCGGTGACGGCGCGCCGGATCGTGGCGGACAGTTCGTCGTCACTCGCGCCGCCGCGCAGCAGCGGGCGGAGGTCGACCTCGTTGTCGCGCAGCAGGCAGAGCCGCAGCACGCCGTCGGCGGTCAGGCGCAGGCGGTTGCAGTCGGCGCAGAACGGCTTCGAGACCGGGCTGATGAAGCCGAGGCTGCCGGCCGCGCCGGGGATGCGGTAAAGCCGCGCCTCGCCGTCGAGCCGGCCGTTGTTCACCGGCTCGAGCGGGCCGTAGGCGGCGGCGAGCACGGCGCGCAGTTCGTCCTCGTTGACGAGGCTGCGCAGCTGGAACTCGGAATTGTTGCCGAAGGGCATCTGTTCGATGAAGCGCACCTGCCACGGGTGCTCGAGGGTGTAGCGCGCGAGCGCCACCACGTCCTCGCGGTCGTTCGTGCCGCGCGAGACGACGGCGTTGAGCTTGAGGCGCAGGCCGGCCTTGGCGGCGGCGTCGAGTCCGGCGAGCACGGCGTCGAGCTTGCCCCAGCGCGTGAGGCGGCGGAATTTCTCCGGGTCGAGCGTGTCGAGCGAAAGGTTGACGGAGCGCAGGCCGGCCGCGCGCAACGGTGCGGCGAGGCCGGCGAGCAGCACGCCGTTGGTGGTGAGGCCGACCGTCTCGATGCCGGGTGTCTGCGTGGCGTGCCGGACGAGGTCGACGAGGCCGGGGCGCAGCGTGGGCTCGCCGCCGGTGAAGCGGATTTTCCGGAAACCCGCCGCGCCGAACAGCGAGATGAGGCGCTGCAACTCGCCGTCGGACAGCAGCTCCTCGCGCGGCCGAAAAGTCATGTGCTCCGGCATGCAGTAGACGCAGCGGAGGTTGCACGCGTCCGTGAGCGAGATGCGGAGATAGTCGATGTCGCGGTTGTAGCGGTCGAAGGGCATGGGCGTGGCCGGGAGCTAACGAGACGCCTTCCGGCGTCTTCCTCAAATTAAAAACGGACCCCGGCGGCCCGCAGCGCGTAATACCCCGCCATGCCCGCGAGCAGGCCGGTGAGATAACCCTGTGGCGCGAACACGCACAGCAGCGCCACGCCGGCGGCCAGCGCGAGCGCGGCGGGCGACGCGCGCAAGTCGCGCACCAGCAGCACGAGCACGGTGGCCTCGACCAGCAGCACGGCGCCTAGGACCGCGGGCGGGAAGGCCTGCACCAGCGTCACGAACCCGCCGCTGAAAAGCAGTCCGGCCACCACAAACATCGTTCCGTAGACGACCACGGCGCCCCCGGTGCGCGCTCCCAGCGCGTAGTTTCCCGCGAGCCCGCCGCAGCCGTGGCAGACGGGCAGCCCGCCGAGCCAGGGCACGAGGAGATTGATGCCGCCGTAGGTGAGGCCGAGTTTGCGCAGGCTGAACGCGCGCTCGGGGAACAGGTCGCGCGCCGTCTGCTGCGTGGCGATGACGGAGTTGCCGAGCGAGAGCGGCAGCTGGGGCAGCACGAGCAGAGTCAACGCCGCGAGCCATCCCTCGGTCGGCCAGACCGCCGGCCCCGGGGCGGCGAATCCGATGGCGGGAGCCATCGCGCTCCAGTCGATGCGGAACAGTGCCGCCCACCCGACCGCGGCGCCGATCACGAGCAGGGCGCCCGGCCAGCGGGGATGCCGCCGCAACAACGCCAGCACGGCGATGGCAACAAGCGCCGCGATCCAACTCCAAGGGCTGTGCTCGCGGCCGACGAGATTTGCCGCCGTGCGCGCCAGCATGAGCCCGAGACCGGCCTGCAGGCCGCGCACCACGCACAGCGGGATCACCCGGCTGAGCCACCCGAGCAGGCCGCTGGCAGAAAGACCGATCATCAGCACGCCGATCATGAGCCCTGCCATTTGGAGCAATCCGCCGGAGGCCTGGCCCGCGATGACGACGACCGCCATGGCCTTGAGCGGCTGCACCGGCATGGGCAGGCCGTAGAGCAGGCCGGTCGCGATCTGGGCGAGACCGAAGGCCAGCAGCACGCCCGCCGCCGGCAGCTTCGTGGCGAGCAGCACGGCAACGATCAACGGCAGCGACGTGCCGATGTCGCCGAACGCTCCGGCCAGCTCGCGACGGTTGAACTGGATATTCGGCCGCAAGCGATGAAGGTCTCAGGCGGGTGGGCGCAGCGCCGGGCGGAACCCCGCGATGTGGTCCAATGCCTCGGCGATGGCGGGCACGAGCAGCGGCAGGCACTCCGCGATGGCCGTGGGGCGACCGGGCAGGTTCACGATGAGGGACTGGCCGCGCACGCCGGCCGTGGCGCGCGAGAGGATGGCGGTCTTCACCTTCGCGTAGCTCTGCATGCGCATGACTTCGCCGAAGCCCGGCAGCTCCTTCTCAAGCACGGCGCGGGTGGCCTCCGGCGTGATGTCGCGCGCCGACGGGCCGGTGCCGCCGGTCGTGACGATGAGCGGGCAACGCTCCACGTCGGCCAGCCGGCGCAACTCCGCCTCGAGCGCTGCGCGGTCGTCGGCCAGCAGCACGCGCGTCCCCTCGAGCGGCTCCGCGAACTGCGCGGCGACGACGCGCTCGATTTCCGGCCCGCTGGCATCGGCATAGACGCCCGCCGCGGCGCGGTCGCTGAGGGTGACGCGCGCGACTTTCATGGGAGCATGTTTTTGGCCACGGATGAACACGGGTTCGTTCGGATGAAAACCAGAGATGGAAAATCTGTCATTCTGAGCGAAGCGAAGAATCCAGCGGCGCGGTCGCAGGCGGACATTGAATTGGATTCTTCGCTCCGCTCAGAATGACACGCCGAAGAGAATGCATGGAGGAGATCGATGCTCACGTTGAGGCCTTGGTTTTCTTCACGACCCGCACCCCGCCGATGGTCATGCCCTTGTCCACGGCCTTGCACATGTCGTAGAGCGCGAGCGCGGCGACGGCGACGGCGGTGAGCGCCTCCATCTCGACGCCGGTCTGGCCGGTCGTGCGCACGGTGGCGCGCACGCCGATGCTGTCGCGCTGCACTTTGAAGGTCACGTCGACCGACGTCAGCGCGAGGGGATGGCACAGCGGGATGAGTGCGCTGGTGGACTTCGCGGCCTGGATGCCGGCGATCTGCGCGACGGTCAGCACATCGCCCTTGGGCAGAGCCTGCGCGCGCAGCAGCCGGATAGTGGCGGGGGCGCAGGTGAGGCGGCCCTCGGCGATGGCGGTGCGCCGAGAATCAGGCTTGGCGCCGACATCGACCATGCGGGCGCCGCCCGCGGCATCGAGGTGGGAGAAGGATTTGCGCTTCGAACTCACGGGCAAGGAATGAACCCGACCGGCGCCGCCGGGTCGAGGCTGTTTGCCGTCAGCGGCAACAGGGCGTTGGCGCCGACCAATCCACTGCCGTCACCCGAGCTCGCGAGCGACAGCGGTGTGAGTTCGGAGGCGCCGTTGCGGATGACCGCGCGGCACGGCCAGTAGGTGTGGCGTGTGTCCGGCGGCGGCAGTTTCGCGCCGGGGGCGAGCCGGCCCGTGAGCAGCGCCGAGGCGGCGCCGGTGCCGGTTTGCAGGTGGTCGAGCAGCGGACCGACGACCAGCTGGAACACAACCCAGTGCGAAACCGGGTTGCCGGGCAGGGCGAAGGCGAGTTGCGCGCCGCGGCTGGCGAACACGAGCGGTTTGCCCGGCCGCAGGTTGACCTGCTGAAAATGCAGCGTGTAACCGAGCGCCTCGAGCAGCGGACGCGCGATGTCGTGGTCGCCGACGCTCGCGCCGCCGGAGATGAGCAGCACGTCGTGCGCGGGCAGGGCGGCGACGGCTGCGCGCGCGGCCGCGAGGTCGTCGCGCAGGTGAATCTGTGCCACCAGCTCCGCGCCGCGGCCGGCGAGCAGGGCGGCGATGAGCGTGGAGTTGCTGTCGCGAATCTGTGCGCCGGTCGGAGTGCGGTCGGGGGCGACGAGTTCGTTGCCGGTGACGAGGTGCACGCCGCGCGGCGCACGCGTCACCTCGGGCCGGGCCGTGCCGGTGGCGGCGAGCGCGGCCAGCTCGGGCGGACCGAGCCGCGTGCCGGAGGGCACGACGATGTCGCCGGCCCGGCGGTTTTCGCCGCGGCGGCGGATGAAATTGGGTTCGTCGCGGCGCGCGACACGGATCGTGTCGCCTTCGCGGGTGACATCCTCCTGTTTCACGACGCAGTCCGCGCCGGCCGGCACCGACGCGCCGGTGAAGATGCGCACGCATTCGCCTGCGCCCACCGTGCCGGCGAAGGCGGCGCCGGCCTGGGCCTCGCCGATGACGCGCAACGGCGTCGCGAGATCGGCGCGGCGCGCGGCGTAACCGTCCATCGCGGACGCGTCGAACGGCGGCGAGTCGGCGTCGGCGCGCGCGTCAGCGCGCAGCGTGCGCCCGAGCGCCTGCGCGAGGGTCACGCGTTCGGCCGCGAGCTGCGGCGCACGAGCGAGGACTTCCCGCAGGGCGTCGGCGACGGAGATCATGAGCGGACTACGCGCGGGCGTTTGGTCGCGGACTTCTTCTTCGGTGCGGCCGGTGGCAGAATGAACGGCTCGAAGAGTGCGCGTTGCTTGACCGGGAAGCGGCCGGTCACGAACACGCCGTCGTCGCGCGTCTCCTGCGTGCGCACCTGGCCCGCGGCGTGGAGCCGGGCCACGACGTCGTAGCGGCTGTGCGGGATGAGCAGCTCGGCGGCGATGTTGTCGTCGATCGCCAGCGCCTCGCAGCGGGCGAGCAGCCGGTCGAGTCCCTCGCCGGTGTGCACGCTGATGAAGTAGGCCTCGGGGTGCTTCGCGCGCATGAGCGCGAGTTTCTTCGGGTCGGCGGCGTCGACCTTGTTGAAGACGGTGATGGCGGGCTTGTCGGCCGCGCCGAGTTCGCCGAGCACCTCCATCGTCGTGGCGAAGTGGTGATCGACGTTCGGGTTGGTGACGTCGAGCACGTGGATGAGGAAATCCGAGACGACGACCTCCTCGAGCGTGGCCTTGAACGCCTCGACGAGCCGGTGCGGCAGGCGGCGGATGAAGCCGACGGTGTCGGTCACGAGCAGCGTGCGGCCGTCGGGCAGGGCGAGCTGGCGCGTGGTCGGGTCGAGCGTGGCGAAGAGTTTGTCGGCGGCGTAGATTTGCGCGCCGGTGAGTTTGTTGAGCAGGGAGGACTTGCCGGCGTTGGTGTAGCCGACGATGGCGGCGCCCGGCACGGGCTTGCGCATGCGCTTGCGGCGCTGGGTGGCGCGCTGGGAGATGACGTGCGCCAGCTCGGCCTTCAGGTGCGCGATGCGGTCGCGCACGATGCGGCGGTCCTGCTCGAGCTGCGTCTCGCCTTCGCCGCCCATGGCGCCCTTGCCGCGCTGGCGGGACAAGTGCGACCACGCGCGCGTCAGGCGCGGCAGCGAATACTCCATGCGGGCCAGCGCGACCTGCAGCACCGCCTCGCGCGTCTGCGCGCGGTCGGCGAAGATTTCCAGGATGACCTCCTGCCGGTCGATGATGGCGAGGCCGGACTCCTCCTCCCAGTTGCGCTGCTGCGCGGGGGAGAGTTCCTCGTCGATCACGATGAGATCGGCGCCGTCGGCCTTGGCGAGAGCCATGAGCTCGGCGGCCTTGCCTGAGCCGACGAGGAACTTCGGCTGCTGGCGGTCGCGCAGGTTGACGAGCACGGTGCGCGTGACGGTGAGGTCGAGGTTTTCGACCAGTTCCTTCAGCTCGCCGAGCAGCTCCTCACCTTCGCGCGGGGACATGTCGGGCGTTTGGACGCCGACGAGGAGGGCGCGGGAGACGGGTTTCTGGTCGGTGAGGAAGTCAGCCATTCGCGACCAAGGAAGCCCACGACGGCCCGGGAGTCAACGGGCGCGGTGAAGCCAGATTGGCCCGGGATGGGACAGGCGGCGCGCCAATAGGCCCGGCGGGCGCGGCCGGGCGGCGGCGCTCAGAGGGGCAAGGCCGGTTCGCAGGTTGGAATGCCGGCTGCAAAGGGATACGCTACTTTTATGAATCCCGAGAAAATGACCGTCATGTCGCGCCAGGCCGTGCAGGAGGCGCAGAACGAAGCGCGCCGCCGCTCGCACAACGAGGTGGAGACGTGGCACCTGCTCGTCGCCCTGCTCGCGCAGGAGGGCGGCATCGTGCCGTCGCTGGTCGAGAAGCTCGGCCTGACCGTCAGCGCGCTGCAGCTCGCGGCCGACCGCGAGCTTGAGCGCACGCCCAAGGTCAGCGGCGCCGTCGACGTTTCCAAGATCTACGTCACGCAGGCGCTCAACGAGGTGCTGACGCGCGCCGAGGAGGAGGCGACCAAGCTCAAGGACGAGTTCATGAGCGTGGAGCACCTGCTGCTCGCGCTCATCGCCGTCGGCAAGCCCGCTGCGCTGAAGAAGTATTTCGAGAGCTTCGGCCTCGATCGCGCCGAGGTGTTGAAGGAACTGAAGCAGATGCGCGGCTCGCAGCGCGTCACGTCGGACAATCCCGAGACGACCTACAACGCCCTCGAGAAATACGGCGTCGACCTCGTCGCGCACGCGCGCAAGGGCAAGATCGACCCCGTCATCGGCCGCGACGCCGAGATCCGGCGCGCCATCCGCATCCTCTCGCGCAAGACCAAGAACAACCCCGTGCTCATCGGCGAGCCCGGCGTCGGCAAGACCGCCATCGTCGAGGGCCTGGCGCAGCGCATCGTGCGCGGCGACGTGCCCGAGGGCCTGAAGGACAAGACGATCTTCGCCCTCGACATGGGCGCGCTCATCGCCGGCGCGAAATACCGCGGCGAGTTCGAGGAGCGCCTCAAGGCCGTGCTCAACGAGGTCAAGCAGGCCGAGGGCCGCATCATCCTTTTCATCGACGAGCTCCACAACATCGTCGGCGCCGGCAAGACCGAGGGCGCCATGGACGCCGGCAACCTGCTCAAGCCCATGCTGGCGCGCGGCGAGCTGCACTGCATCGGCGCGACCACGCTCGACGAATACCGCAAATACATCGAGAAGGACCCCGCGCTCGAGCGGCGCTTCCAGCCCGTGTTGGTCGAGGAGCCGACGGTCGAGGACGCGATCTCGATCCTGCGCGGCCTGCGCGAACGCTACGAGCTGCACCACGGCGTGCGCATCCAGGACAACGCCCTCGTGCAGGCCGCCGTGCTCTCGCACCGCTACATTTCCGACCGCTTCCTGCCCGACAAGGCCATCGACCTCGTCGACGAGGCCTGCGCCATGATCCGCACCGAGATCGATTCGCTGCCCACCGAGCTCGACGAGCTCCAGCGCCGCGTCATGCAGCTCGAGATCGAGGAGACCGCGCTGCAGAAGGAGAAGGACGATGCGTCCAAGCGTCGCCTCACCGAACTGCGCAAGGATCTCGCCGAGGCCAAGGAGAAGGCGACCGCGCTCCGCGCCGTCTGGTTGAAGGAGAAGGAATCGCTCGGTCGCGTGCAGAAGGTCCGCGAGGAGCTCGAGGCCGCCCGCCTTGAGATGGCCAAGGCCGAGCGCGCCTACGACCTCAACAAGATCGCCGAGCTCAAGCACGGCCGCATCCCGCAGTTGGAAAAGGAACTCGCCAAGGTCGAGGAGGGCGGGGCCCAGGGCGGAAGCGCGGGCCGCACCGCGAAGACCTCGCTCGTGAAGGAGGAGGTTTCCGCCGAGGAGATCGCCGAGATCATCTCGAAGTGGACGCACATCCCCGTGACCAAGCTCATGGAGGGCGAGAAGGAGAAGCTGCTGAAGCTCGAGGACGAGCTGCACACGCGCGTCATCGGCCAGGACGAAGGCGTGCGCCTCGTCAGCGAGGCCATCCTGCGCGCCCGCGCCGGCATCAAGGACCCGCGCCGCCCCATCGGCAGCTTCCTGTTTCTCGGCCCGACCGGCGTCGGCAAGACCGAGCTGGCGAAGACGCTCGCCGAGCAGCTCTTCGACTCGGAGGAGAATCTCATCCGCCTCGACATGTCCGAATACATGGAGAAGCACAGCGTCGCGCGCATGATCGGCGCGCCCCCGGGCTACGTCGGCTACGACGAGGGCGGCCAGCTCACCGAGGCCGTGCGGCGCAAGCCGTATGCCGTCGTGCTCTTCGACGAGGTCGAGAAGGCGCACCCCGACGTGTTCAACGTCCTGCTGCAGGTGCTCGACGACGGCCGCATCACCGACTCGCAGGGCCGCACCGTGGATTTCAAGAACACCGTCATCATCATGACCTCGAACCTCGGCAGCCGCCACCTGCTCGAGGGCGTGACCGGCGCCGAGATCCCCGAGAACGTGCGCGAGGCCGTCATGGCCGACCTGCGCACGTCGTTCCGCCCGGAGTTCCTCAACCGCATCGACGAGACCGTGCTCTTCAAGCCGCTCGCGCTCGAGGAAATCGAGCGCATCGTCGACCTGCTCATCGCCGACATCAACAAGCGCCTCGCCGAGCGCCGCGTCACCGTGACGCTCGACGCGAAGGCGAAGGAGTGGGTGGCCGAGAAGGGTTACGACCCGGTCTTCGGCGCGCGCCCGCTCAAGCGTTTCCTCCAACGCCACCTCGAGACCCGCCTCGCCCGTGCCCTCATCGCCGGCGAAGTCACCGAGGACAGCGCGGTGAAATTCTCCGTGAAGGACGACGCGCTGGTGATGAAGTGACGCCGACTCATCCTGAAAGCCGCAATTGGACACAGAGAGCACAGAGCCGAACCGGAGGAACACCGAGGCTTGAGCCCACAAAATCATGAAGAGCGCATTCACCAGTCAGGTGAGTGCCCCAAGCCATCTGGTTTCGAAATGCATTCTCCGTGAACTCGGTGTCGCCTCTTCCGACCTCTGTGACGGGATTGGGCTGCGGGATTTAGATTGAAGCGCCGCGTCACGGTGACGCTCGACTCGAAAGCGAAGGAGTGGGTGGCGGAGAAGGGCTACGACCCGGTTTCCGGCGCGCGCCCGCTCAAGCGTTTCCTGCAGCGCCACCTCGAGACCCGGCTCGCCCGCGCCCTCATCGCCGGCGAAGTCACCGAGGACGCGAAGGTTACCTTCAAGGCCAAGGGCGACGAACTGGTGATGGGGTGAAGCGCGCCAGTTCGCCACCTCAGCTCTGCGCGAACGCCACTATCGGCCCGAAGTCTCCTGCGTCCGCTCGCCGCATCGCCGCGAGATAACGCTGGCGAGTCTCGCCGGGTGCCAGGAGATCGGCGTGCGCGCCCCACGTCGGCTCCGCCACTTTTCGCGCCGCGCACCAGACGTCGGCGATCAAGCGCGCGTGGCGACCATTCCCGTTGGACCAGGGATGAATCACGACCAACCGGTGATGCAGCCGGGCTGCGGCCTCGAGAAGAGGGTAGGTCCCGTTCTTGTCCCAATACGCCGCGTCCTCGAAGGCAGTTCGCATCCCCTCGGTGATCCGAGGCCAATCCCAGCCCAGTGTCTTTTCCGTGGTGCGATACTTGCCGGCCCAACGCCACACCTCGGAAAACATCCGCCGGTGCAGTTCCCGCGCAAAGTGATCGGTGAGCAGATCCTCACGCCGGAGCACCCGGGGGCGCATCGCCCACAGCCGGGCGTCGTTGATGTTGTAGCGTTCGAGCGCGTTGAGCTCCGCTCGCGTCGCGATGCTGGGCACAAGGTCCAGTTGTTCCTCGGGTGTCAGCGGCGTGTCGCCGGGCTGCGTTTCGAAAAGGTCGGACGTCACGGCTTGCGCTTTTTCAGATCCCCGACCGCCTGACCCTCCAACGACATGGAGTGCTCTGTCTTCCGCAGATGCTTGAACATCGGGTCGTGGATTTGCGCCAATTCGGCGAAGGTCCGCCCCGCGGTTTCCTTCGGCACGAGGAAGTAGACCACCTCGCAATCCATCGCCTCGGCCGCCCGGTCCAACGACTTCAAGCTGATCGAGCGATTGGCTTCCGCCCGCTCGAGTTGGGCATACGACTGCCGCGTGACTCCGATCGCCTTCGCGACCTCGGTCTGTTTCAGGCCGATGGCCTCGCGCACACTTTGCAACCAGCCCCAGCCCGGACGCCGAATCGACGTTCGAGCGTCTTGCATCACGGAGGTCTGCTGGTCGAGTGCGGTGCGGATGATGTTTCGTGCCCCTGCTTTCATGCAGGTTAAAGACTGCGTATTTCGACAAAAGGCAAGTTAAATACTGCCATTCAACGTATGATTGCAGGTTAAAACCTGCCATGCTTGCCTCCGGACTGATGCCGAGAAGAGCTACGACCCGGTCTTCGGCGCGCGCCCGCCGAAGCGCTTCCTCCAACGCCACCTCGAAACCAAACTCGCGAGAGCCCTCATCGCGGGCGAAGTGACCGAGGACAGCGCCGTGAAATTCTCGGTGAAGGACGACGCGCTGGTGATGAAGTGACGCCGGATCATCCTGAAAACCACCATTGGACACAGAGGGCACAGAGCCGAACCGGAGGAACACAGAGGGTCGAGTCCACGAATCATGACGAGCGGATTCATCCGTCAGGTAAGCGCCCCCAAAGCCATCTGGTTTCAGAGATGCATTCTCCGTGAACTCGGTGTCGCCTCTTTCGATCTCTGTGACGGGATTGGCAGCCGAGAAGGGCTACGACCCGGTCTTCGGCGCGCGTCCGCTCAAGCGTTTCCTCCAACGCCACCTCGAAACCCGCCTCGCGAGAGCGCTTCTTTCGGGCGAAATAGCCGAATGTTCCGAAGTAGAATTCGGAATCGAGAGCGGCGAATTGGTCATTAAGTAGGCATCTCATGTCGCTCTACAAGTATACCCGCCCTGCCAACGCGCGCTTTTTGGCCCCGTGCACCTTGCGTTTCAGCCCCGCAAGCGAGTTCAATGATCCATTTGACGGGCTGCCCGACACTGCCGCTCTCACGACGATGCCGGAATACCAAAGAATCAAAAACGAATGGGAGGGCTTGGCGATGCACGATCCTTCGGACCTGGAGCTTGCACGCGGAGCGGCGATGGCGGGTGAGCTAATCGAGCAGAAGGCCAAAACCGGCATGATCAAACGGCTGCTTGCGGACTTGAACCAAAATTTTCGCATCCTCTGCCTCAGTCACGCATCTCCGGAATCCATGGGCGCAGCACTCATGTTCGGACACTACGCCGACAATCATAAAGGCTTCGCATACGAGTTCGACGAACACCATCCTTGGTTCGCCGAGCACGAGGCCCGAAGAAATCCCTCGAGAGAAATCGGTCCAGTCGTGTATCGCCAGCATCGCGCTACTGTTGTCGGCGACGGTCGCCAGGGCCTTTTCGTGAAATCCAGCTTGTGGTGGTATGAGGAAGAATTTCGGCTGGTCCGCTATATCGGTGCTGGAGCTAACGGTCTCTCGGGTGCGGATCATTCGATTGCCCGATTCCCGCCTGACATGCTTACGGCAATTTTGGTCGGTTGCATGGCGGAGGTCGCCACGGTCGATGAACTGAAGAAGCAACTGGCCTCGCGTCCGGAGCTGGCTCACGTTCGGTTGGAGCGCATGATTCCACACCCAGACGCCTTCCTCTTCACTCGTGAAGGTATCTAGGGAGGAACTGGAGGTTGGCTACATCGGCTAGGTTCCGCCCGCCGCGTTGAGTTCGGAAAGATCTTGATGGCTGGTCCCGACTACGCCCTCTGCGGTATGGCGTAGGATCACCGCAGGATAACAGCATTCGTAGGGGAAAAGCTCTGTGGCGCGCTGAAAGACCGGTGCAGCACTTTTCGCCGCCTGCGGAATAGTCTGCGGTCCGTGATTACACAGGCTCTTTAGCTCGTCATATGCGGCGATATTCGGACCGGGCTGGCTGATGGCCATGAAGTAGCCTGCCGCAGGTTGGAACCGCAGAACTTGTCCTGTCTGAACAAATACGAACCACAGCATCCCCGGATGCGGACTTACAAAAGCGAACATCTTCGCATTCTGTCGGAAGCTCTCCCGCTTCGCGTTGTCGTCCTGTCCGGTGGCGTCGTCTTTCCAGTCTCCGTTGTCCGCTTCGTCTCTAAGGCGGGCCAACATCACATCTCGGATCACTTCCGGCAAGAATCCGGGTTGATTGTCGACGGCTGTTTGCAGGGTATCAATGGATTGGATTCCACCCTTTGCTCCGGCAAAACCTCCGAACGTTACCACGCAAGCTTGGCCGTTACGATTTCCAGTCACGAACTTGATCGCATTGCGCTCTGGAGCGTCGACGTCTGGTATAGCGATGCTGTCCGCCATAAGCAGCACGCCGTCGCTACAGGCTTTCGCAAGCAGGAAGGTCATGGGCTCAGACTCACTTCCGAAACAATCGGTGATCGAGGCCGCTGAGGCGGATGATCGATTTGAGCGTGCCGGTCGCGACTTCGCGGTGATTGGGGACGGGCACCGTGGCGCTGTCGCCGCCCGGCAGTTCACGCCGCATGATGATGTGGCTACCGGCTTGCCGCTCCCGCACAAAACCGTGGGCCGCGAGGATGCGGCAGATCTCGGCCGGCGGCAGCGGGCGGAGTTTAGGCATGCGCCAACGTCAGGGGCCGCACGCGGGCGCCGCGTTTCAGGCACCGTTTGATCTCGGCCGCGCTCGCCGCCTCAAGCCACAGCTCCACCGCCTCGGCGAGCATCCGGTGCGCTTCCGTGCGGGTCTTGCCCTGGCTCGCCACGCCCAGCTCCGGGCAGCGGGCGACAAACCAGGAGCCATCCTTCTCGATGACCGCCGAAAAGTTCGGCAGATCGATCACCTGGCCGTCGCGCTCGATCCAGTTGGCTTTCATGGTGGCAACTAAGCGCAGGCAGCCGTAGGCGTCAAGCGCCCCGCCTTTTACTCGCTTTGGTTCAATGCCGCAAAGCTTGCTTCGCCTTGGTTTGGGTTGTGGGAGCGTGCTTGCACGCGAGTCGCTCCCACAAATACAGCCAATGGGATGGCTTGGCCGGATGCCTCGGGGCTTGCCCCGAGGATATTCACTGCAAGGCCGTGGGTGACGAGCCGGCGCTGGGGTATGAGGGAAATTCCGCTTGGATGACAGACGGCTAGTGGAGGGGCATGAAGCCCCGTTTGACATCTTCCAGATGAGCCGCGGCTCGGCGGGACACCTCGCCCTACCACGCGAACCGATTTATACTTAAAAACAAGTAGACTTAGCTATAAATCGATAGATTCCCGTTAACTAACCCGTCCGTCGCAAAATATCCGCCGAGGAATTGTGGCCATTCTTTTTCCGACAGGCCTACGCATCGGGACGCCTCGCCCTACCTACCACGCGAACGCGCGGATCGACCATTACACCCGGCCGATCTTGCCGAGGTGGGTGAAGCGGAAGCCTTCGGCGGACTTCAGTCCGTAACCGAGGGCGCGGTCGAAGCCGATGTGCGCGCACCAGATGAGGCCGATGCCGAGCAGGCTCGTGCGCGGCGCGCCGTTCAGTTGCGCCAGGAGCCCGGCGCTGAGGACGATTGCCGCGACGGCATAGGTGTGCGCGAGGTTGTAAAGCCACGCGCCGACCCGGGGTCCGGCGAGGTAGCCGAGCATCGACAGGTCGGGTGCGAGGAAGAGCACGCCGAACCAGAACCAGCGCAGGCCGAAATGCTGATAGAGGAGGGCGGCGGCGAAGAACGCGGCCAAGCCCTCGAGCCGGAGCCAGACGCGGGCGAAAGAGGTGTCCATGCGGCGAGCGTGGCGTTTCAGTCGTGCGGCACAATCCCGGACCAGGGCAAAGTGTCTTATCGAATATTACCCTTTGAAGTTACAACGGTCGATCCGGCGGCAGGGCGAGTCGTCCCCGACGAGCCGCTCTGGGGCACGGCTCATCCGGAGGATTCGCCCTACCTGCCTTTTCGTCTCATCTTTGGGTAATCCTCAATAGGATTTTATTTGGATCTGTCATTGCGAGGAGCGTCGCCCGTTCGGCAAGCTCAGGGCTCCGAGCCCGTCGAGGGGCGACGAAGCAATCCAGCTGGATCGCCACGCCCGACTGCGTCGGGCGCGCGATGACAAGGCTGGTTTTGAATTGAATGCTTAGGCGCGGTGTCCGCCGAAGCGCTGCCGATAGCGGGCGGGGCTGGTGCCGGTGACGAGCCGGAAGTGGCGACGGAAGGATTCCTCGGCGCCGAAGCCGGCGCTCTCGGCGACTTTCCACAGCGGAGCGTTGGTTGCCTCGAGCGCTTCCTTGGCCAGCGCCACGCGCTCGCGCACCAGCCACTGTTTCGGCGACAGCCCGGTCGCCTCGCGGAAATGCCGCTGCAGTGTGCGCGGGCTCATGCCGGCGCGCCGGGCCAGTGCGGGCAGGGCATGGCCTTGCTTGGGATTTGCCCGCACCCATTCGATCAGTGGCGCGAGCGGGCTGCGCTCGTTGCGCGGCAGAGGGCGCGGCAGGTATTGCGCCTGGCCGCCCTCGCGGTGCGGCGGGATGACGAGCCGCTGGGCGACGAGATTGGCGATGCGCGCACCGTAGTCGCGCCACACGAGGTGCAGCATCATGTCGAGTCCCGCGGCCGAACCAGCGGAAGTGATGATGCTGCCGGTGTCGACGTAGAGTTCATTGGGCCGCACGTCGATGGCGGGAAAACGCTGGCGGAGTTTTTCCGCGTAACGCCAATGGGTGGTGGCTGCGCGGCCGTCGAGCAGTCCGGTGGCGGCGAGCACGAACACGCCGGAGCAGATCGAGCACAGCCGCGCCCCGCGCGCGTGGGCGGCGCGCAGTTTGCGCAACAGCGCCGGCGGAGGCGGCTCGTCGGCGCCGCGCCAGCCGGGAATCACGATGATATCCGCGCGGTCGAGCAGGCTGAGCGAGTGCGGTGCAGTGATGCTCACGCCACCCACGGCGCGCAACGGTCCGCGCTCGGCCGCGCAGACGCCGAAGCGATACCACGGCACGCCGAGCTCCGGGCGCGCCAGCGAGAAGAGCTCCACCGCGCAGCCGAACTCGAACGTGCACAGGCCGTCGTAGGCGACGGCGGTGACGAGCAGCGGGCGGGTTGGCGCGTTTTTGCCGGACATTGTCGTATGCGACACTACCCGAAAGGCGACGGGCAAGCTAAATTACCGGCGAACCTTCAACCCATTCCCCTCATGCCCACCCTCACCAAGCCCTCGCCTGTGACTGAAACCCCGCCGGCGGACGCCGCTTCGGCCCGCGCGCACTTCGCCGAAGCCTTCCGCTTCGAAACCGACTGCTGGGATGTGAATTACTCCCTCACGAACGGCCTCGCTGATTTCGTCCTGCTCGATGTGCGCAGTCCCGAGCTCTATGCCCAAGGCCATGTGCCCGGTGCCCTCAGCGTGCCGCACCGCAAGATCGTCGAGGGCTACATGGCGCAATGGCCGCAAGAGACCGTCTTCGTGGTCTATTGCGCCGGCCCGCACTGCAACGGCGCGCACCGCGCCGCCGTCCGGCTCGCCGGGCTCGGCCGTCCGGTGAAGCTCATGCTCGGCGGCCTCACCGGTTGGCTCGACGAAGGCTTGCCGTTGGCGCGCGGCGAGGCGCCGGGTGCCTGAGTTCGGCCAACGGGCGCACAGGCAGCGTCGCCTTCAGCGGCTTCAGGGCGAAACACTTCGCCGGCGTAGCGGCTGCACGGGGGTGCCGTCGCTCCACTTGCCCATGTCGAGCTGGGCCGGGCCGCCGCCGAGGGCAACGTCGCGGTATTTGCTTTCGTAGGCGGCGGCGCAGAGGGAGTCGAAGAGCTTCCAGGTGCCGTAGTAATCCAGCGCGTTGGTCACGGCGGGCTCCTTCGATGCGGCCTCGGGATCGAAGCCCCGCTCGGTCATGCGCTCCCTGGCTTTTTGCGCGAGGCGCTTGCGAAGAAAGCCCTTCGGCTCGCGGCGCTGCGGCGGCTCGTAGCCGGGCAGGGGAGCGGCGGGCGCGCGGTGCGTGGCTTCGAGGGCAGGCGCGCCGTGGTCGTCGGATGGAAGCTCGAGCCAGTCCTTGTTCGCCGCCGGCACGGACGTGCTCTCCTGGAAAATGCGGCGGGCATCGTGGTCGCCGACCAGATGGTCGTCCTCGCCGCTGATCACGAGGAGCAGCGTGGACGGAGCGAGCTTTGTCAGGTCGGCGAGGGGGATGAGCGTGCCTTTTTTGCCTTGGGTGATGCCGGGTTCGACGCTCATCACGGCCTTGGGTGCGGGCAGGCCGGCGGCGGGCAGGGCGACGGCGAGGTTCGCCGCGAGGAGGCCTCCGGCGGAGTGGCCGACGGTGGCGAGGCGGGCCGGATCGGGCTGCGGATACTCCTTGTGCTGGGCGAGCCAGTCGAGTCCGTGGCGGACGCCGGCGACGGCGCCGGGCGTGAAGGTTTCGGGTTTGGCGCGCAGGCTGGCCTGATAACGCGGATAAAGCACGATGGCGCCCTTGCGGACAAGGTGGTGAATCCACGCCTGATAGTGCTCCGGCTTCACGGCACCCCAGCCATGCGTGAAGACGACGATCGGCAGCGGGCCGGTCGGGGCCGGTTGTTCGGGCCAGAAGACCGTGACGTCCTCGGCCCCCTCACCCGTGGCGTGCTGGCCAACTCGGGCGTAGAGGTAATCGGAGCCACCGGGGCCAGAGGCCGGTTGGACCGGAGGAGTCGGGGCCGCGAGAGCGAGTTGGAGGAGCAGCAGGAAGGAGAGCGGAAGAGAGAAGCGCATGATCAAGTGAACCCGAAGACGCACCGGCCACGTCGCGGTTACGGCAGAGCGGGATGGGCTAGCGGGCGGACAATCCCGCCAGATGACGGCGCAGCAGCGCGGCGATGCGACGGGCGTGGGTGCCGTCGGGATCGAGATCCGGATCGTAGATGCCGATGTTCACGCCGACGAGTTTGGGATGCGACAGCAGCGCGCCAAAGGCGGCGTCCAACTCGTCCCAGGTGAATCCGGTCGGATCGGGTGAATCCACGGCGGGCATGAGCGCCGGATCGAGGACGTCGAGATCGACATGGAGCCAGAAGCCGGCGACAGGTGCGCGATCCAGCTCCGTGATCAATTGCTTGAGGGTCGCGGCGAGACCGTGGGCGCGCACGCGGGCGAGCGGGAAGCGATGCACCGTGGTCCGGGCGAAATCCGGCGTGTCTTGCTCGTTCTTTTCGCCGAGTTGAAACACGTCCTCGTCGCGGAAATAGGGTCCGGGTCCGTCGAGCGAGGTGAGGAGCCGGGGGCCGCGGCCGGTGACGACGGCGAGGTCCGCGCCGGCGATGCTGGCGTAGGGACGCCCCGTGTTGCCCTCGTGGCCGAAGTCGCTGTGCCCATCGACATGGACGAGAGCGTAGCGGCCGAGCCGGTGGAGCGCGAGCGCGGGGCCGAGCAGCACGCTGCAATCACCGCCCAGCACGACGGGCAGGCGTCCGGCCTGCAGCTCGGCCGTGATGGTGCGGTCCAGCGTGCGCGTGAATTCGACCAGCGCAGGCAAGTTGAGAATGCCGGAGGTGGAATCGATCGCCGGATCGTAGGCGGGCTCGTCGAGGTCGACGCGCTGGGCGAGGGTCACGCCTTCGAGCAAGCCGGCGGCGAGCAAGGCGGTGGGCATGCGTCGCGTCCCGGGAATCCGCCCGGGCGCCGGAGGGCGCAGGCCCAACGGGGATGGCGCGGTGATCAACGCCAGTTCGCGATGCAGGGACGGTGGCGGAGGCGGCTGGGCCGGAGTCGATCCGGATTCGACGTGACGCCGGGCGAACATCTCCTGCGTGAGCGTCTCGGTTTTCCAGTTGTCGCGCGAGGTGACGGCGCGCCACCGAAACGCGTCCGCGGTGATGTCGCCAAAAACCCAGCGGGTGACTTCCCCGGGGGCGAACGAGCCTTCCAATACCAGTTCGCCGTTCACCGGCCGTCCGATGAACGGCATCAGGACGTGGTGCTTCGGGCCATGCCAGGTGGAGCGCCAGGCGTCGATCGACGGATCGTAGAAACGGACGGTCATGCCCCATTCGCCGGACACGGGCATCGGCCCGCTGCGCAGCGGTCGCGCCGGTGCAATCCAGATGTCGACGAGGGCGCGCCCCTCCAACGCCCAGTCGAAATGCCATTCCCCGGTGACGCGCCGGTCACCTTCCGGGGAATGAAAGACGATGTCCACGTCCCAGGAACCGATCAGCGGGGCGAACGGCGCCAGCTTGTCGGCGACCGACGGATGGGGCGCCGCGGCGGGCAGGACCGAGAGGAGGGGAGAGGGAGCGGGCACGGCGGAGATGGCGAGGAGGGGCAGGAGCGCAGCCGCGATGGCCGGCAACCGGAGCGGCAGGCGGAAGGGCATGATGTATGTAACCGAATAAACAAGTTAATAGGTGTCAAGCTTGGCCTCGAAAACCGTCCCGGGGCTTGCGTGGGGCGGTTCGCGGCCTAGGTTGCCCGCGTGGACAATCTCGCCATCGACCTCGCCAACCTGCTGCGCTGGAATCCCGACGGGACGCCGGTCGACCGTCTCGACCTGCCCGAGTGGTTCGCGCCCTATGCGCGCCGCCTGGGGGCGAAGACGGATGATGCCGCGCTGCGCGAGCAACTGCGCGAGCTGCGGCCGCTGGTGCGCGACTGGCTGGAGAAGCTGGCCAGGCGCACCGGGCGGGCATCGCCAGGCATGCTCGCGGGCTTGAACGATTGGATCGGGGACGTGCCGGTGAACTGCCGGCTGACGGTGGAGCACGGGCGCGTGGTCCGGCAGGAGCAGCCCGCGGCGCACGGCGCGCGCTGGCTCGCGGCGGCGCTCGGTCTCGAACTCGCGGAACTGCTGACGGAATACGAGCCGCAGCGCGTGAAGGTGTGTCCGAACCCGCTTTGCCGCTGGGTCTATTACGACGAGACGCGCGGCAATATCCAGCGCTGGTGCTGTTACGAGTGCGGCAACCGCGACAAGGTCGCCCGCTATCGCGCCCGCCTGAAGAAGCAGACGCGCCGGAAATGACGCTCCGCCAGCCGCGGCGGGCGCCGCGAGTGGGACTCAGGCGGCGGCGCGCAGGATCTGCTCGATGCGGGCAGGCGTGAGGTCGCCGCGTTCGCCGATGGCCGTCACGCCGCGGGCGGTGAGGCGGCGCGCGACTTCGGGAGCAGTGACGGCGGCGTCGACCTGGTAGTCGGCGAGGTGCGTCCTGATGCCGAGCGACTCGTAGAAGGCGCGGGTTTTTGCGATGGCGGTGTCGATGCGGGCGTCCGCGCTGCCGTCGCGCACGTCCCAGACGCGCTCGGCAAACTGGAGAAGTTTTTCGCGCTTCGTGACGCGTTGCAGGTGCAACAGGCTGGGCAGCACGATGGCGAGCGAACGCGCGTGGTCGATGCCGTGCAGCGCGGTGAGCTCGTGGCCGATGGTGTGGGTGGCCCAGTCCTGCGGCACACCGGGGCTGATCCAGCCGTTGAGCGCGCAGGTGGCGGCCCAGACGAAGTTGGCGCGGGCGGCGTAGTCGGTCGGCGCGGCCATGGTCTTCGGTGCGACCTCGACGAGCGTGCGGAGCACGCCCTCGGCGAAGCGGTCCTGCACGGCAGCGTCGGCCGGGTAGGTGAGGTATTGCTCGAGCACATGGCAGAAGGCGTCGCCGATGCCGTTGGCGATCTGGCGTGGTGGCAGCGAGAAGGTCGTCTCGGGGTCGAGCACGGAGAAACGCGGGAAGACCGACGGGTGGCCGAACGCGAGTTTCTCCTTCAGCGCGCGCCGGCTGATCACGGAGAAGCAGTTGGCCTCGGAACCGGTGGCGGGCAGCGTGAGCACGGCGCCGAGCGGCAGGGCGGACTTTATCCCGGCGCCCCGTTTCACCACGAAGTCCCACGGGTCGCCCGCGAAGGGCACGGCGGCCGCGACGAACTTGGCGCCGTCGAGCACGGAGCCGCCGCCGACGGCGAGGATCCAGTCGAGCTTCTCGCGGCGGCAGAGCTCCACGGCGCGCATGAGCGTGTCGAAATCCGGGTTGGCCTCCACGCCCCAGAACTCGGTGACGGAGCGCGCGCCGAGCGCCTTGAGCACCTGCGCGTGCACGCCGTTGGCCTTGATGCTGCCGCCGCCGGCGAGCAGGAGGGTGCGCGCGTCGGCCGGGATTTCCTGGGCGAGCTGGGCGATCTGGCCGCGGCCGAAGTGGATGCGCGTGGGGTTGTGGAAGGTGAAGTTCTCCATGCCGCCGGACAGTAGCCGCGGGCCGGGCTTTGGCAAACGCCGCGTGCCGGTGGAGCGGCTTGACCCCGGCGCCTGACCGGGGCGACGCTGAAGAAGTGCGTTGAGGTCGACGCGCGCCATCGCTTCACTCCTGCCTTCATGTCCACCGAGCCCATCCGCTATTTTCACCGCGCGAAGAAGACCGTCGAGACCGAGCAGGTCTACGGCGAGAAGTGGCTGCGCTGGACCTACGGGAGCGGGCTCGGGCGCTTCGCGTTGAACGCCGTGGTGAAGCGCGCGGTGCTCTCGCGCTACTACGGCTGGCGGATGTCGATGCGCGACAGCGCCCGCCGCGTGCTGCCATTCATCGCCGACTACAACCTCGACGTGGACGAGTTCGCGAAGAAGCCGTTCGCGTTTAAAAATTTCAACGACTTCTTCTACCGCGCGCTGAAGTCCGGTGCGCGGCCTATCGCCCCCGGCGACCGCGTGGCGGTGCTGCCGGCGGACGGCCGGCACCTGGCGTTCCAGGATGTCGCACTCGCGGAGGGTTTTTATGCGAAGGGCCAGCGGTTCAACCTGGAGTCCTTCCTTGGCGACAAGGCGCTCGCGCAGGAATTCGCCGGCGGCTCGCTGCTCATCTCGCGGCTGTGCCCGGTGGACTACCACCGGTTTCACTTCCCGATTGGCGGCACGCCGGGCGAGCCGCGGTTGATCAACGGCTGGCTCTACTCCGTGTCGCCGATCGCGCTGCGGCAGAACCTCGCCTTCCTGTGGGAGAACAAGCGCATGGTCACGCTAGTCGATTCGCCCGTCTTCGGCCGTGTGGCGGTGGTCGAGATCGGCGCGACGATGGTCGGCAGCATCCTGCAGACGTTCACACCCGGCCGCGCCGTGGCGAAGGGCGACGAGATGGGTCTGTTCAAGTTCGGTGGGTCATGCGTCGTGACGATTTTTGCGCCCGGTCGGATCAGGCTCGATGCGGACCTCGTGACGCAGAGCGCGCAGCAGAGGGAAGTCTACGCGCGCATGGGCGAGCGTCTGGGCGAGGCGGCGGGCTGAGCTTTCTCCGCTTGCGGCAGGGAGGGAAATCGGCAATTCCCCTGAGCGTTCCTCCGCTCGGGTGATGGAATGGCAGACATGCGGGTCTTAGAAGCCCGTGCCGTAAGGCGTGTGGGTTCGAGTCCCACCCCGAGCATTCTTCAGGATCGAGGAGAAGGCGGCGGGGGGACACCGTCGGGCGACTCGGATTCCAAAGGCGGGGGCGGCACGATGGGCGGATGGATGATGCCGATGCCGGTGTGGCAGGTGTTACAGGCCTTGAGCAGCTGGAGATAGTCGCGCCGACAGCCGGGGAGGTCGGAGTGTTCGAGACTGGATTCGAGGTAGGCGAGGGGCGGTTGCAGCATGAGCGAGGCCATGTAGCCGACCGGTTTGTCCTCGTGGATGACCCCGTGCACCACGATCTCCTCCGCGATGGCGTCCATCTCGTGGTGATAGAAGGCGGCGAGGGTGAGATTCTCCTGATCGAGGGCCCGGCCGAGTTTCAGGGCCAGCCGGTGCAGCCGGTTCATTTTATCCTCGAGGGGATAGTCCGGTTCGGCGGGAGCCGGAGCGGCGATGGCGGGCGCGGGATGCGGTGAGACGGAGCGCCACAGCGAGGCGGCGGAAAGCGCGCAGGCGATTACCGAGAGCGCCAGCGCGATCAGGTTCGGTTTCATGCCGGGCGTGGTTCAGAGCGGGATGGGGACGAACGAGGGCGGGGCGTGGTCGAAGTAAACCATGCCACGCTGATCGCAAAACGGGCAGGGCATCTTGCCCGTGCCGGCACACATGAAGCACTTGCCGGTATCCGAGCAGGCGGGGCAAATATCGCCGCCGGGGAGATGGCCGGAGCCGTGGCACTCGGGGCATTTCCCGTCGTTGTGCCCGTCGCAGATGAGGCAGAATTTGAGGAACGAATCGTCGCAAATGGTGCAAGGGGTCTCAAGCGCGGGGCTGCGCCCGGCGGCGGCATGGAGGTTTTGATACTGCGACCAATGGCGGAGGATGAGATTGCTCCACTCGGTGCGGTGGGCGTCGAGGTGGCGCTGGCGGTAGGCGGCCATCTGGTCGGCGGCGGTCTGGCGGCGATCCAACTGCCGCTTTGTCCGTTCCAAGGTGGTGAGGCGGGCTGAGGCGAGGTGCTGCTCTGCGGCGGCTTGCTGGGCGCGGGTCACGAGATCGGGCCGGGGGGTGGCATGGGCGATAATCGCGGCGGGGGCGGGTTTGCTTGCGGGGGAGGCGAACGTGGCAAGTAGGTAGAGCAGGCCGATGAAGCAACCTACGGCGGCGAGGAGTTGGCGGAGTGTGATCATCGGCGGTCGACGACGCGGATCACCTTACCTTTGATGCCTGCGGTCGCCAAGTTGTCGACCGAGGCGGAATCGAAGCTGATGATGCTCTTGGAGGTGGACTGGTTGTTCTCGTAGAGCAGGCCGTGCCCCAGGATGACGGAGCCCTTGATGTATTGCGTCTGGTTGGCGCTCTTTTGCTCGATCTCGGCGTAGATCGGCGAGTAGACGACGCCGGAGATATTCACCGGCCCGTGGAAGTCGCAAATCGCGGTCTTGTACATGATGGCGGGCAGGTCGTCCTGAGCGGTGAAGTTGACGAAGCCCGCGGCGCTGATGTTCGCGTTTTTGGCCTGCCGCGCCGAGTTGGTGAAAGTGGCGGGGTAGCCGGTGGTGTAGGTGGTGGGGTCGCCGATGACCAGGCCGCTGAGGTCGGCCGGATTGATGCTCAGCGGGGTGGTGATCACGAGCTTCTCGGTGCCGGTCCAGCCAGTGGCGAAGTTCAGGACCAGGGTGCCCCGGATGTTGATGCCGGAGGGATAGCCGGCGGTGTCGAACTTCGGCAGCGTGCCGGAGTGCTCCACATCCACGGTAATGACGCCCTCCAGCACACCGCCGGGCGCGGCGGCCAGCGCGGCCTTGAATGCGGCGGTGTTGGCGTAGTGGGTGCCCATGACATCGCTCACGGCCATGAAGCGGTCGAAGTTGAAGAGCTGGTCGGTGGAGCCGGGGTTGGTGTAGTCGGGGATCTGGTTGGGCGTGCCGAAATTGCCTTGGGAAATGTCAGCGGTCGGGATATGTGCGTTGGCGGACTGGTTGACGGTGCCGTTGGCGATGACACCGCCGTCGATGAAGGTCCGGTTGACGGTCGAGGCGTTCACGACGACGTTGCCGGCCTGGGCGTTGGACTTGGCGACGGCGGTGGAGGTGCTGCCCTGTGCGGTGCTGATGATGGCGGCACCCCAGCCGTAGATCATGGTGAGGCGCAGGTTCACGGTCTTGGTCACGCTGCCAACGGTGGCGGTGCTGACAATGCGGGCGGTCGACGGAGAAGTGGCCCCTACGGGCAACCAGACCTGCGTTTGCACGGACTGGTTGATGAAGGGAGTCGTGATGGTGCGCGTGTAGCAGTTTTCGTCAGCTGTGCTCAGGGTGCTGTCGAGCGTGTAGGGGAAGCTGGCGTCGGTGGTCAGCCCGAGCGGCACGTTGGACGGGCTGTTGGTGTAGGCGCGGTCGAGATCGCTCGCCGCGATGGAGCCGCCGCCATCAGCAAACTGGTAGGCGGTGGTGAGGCGTTTCCGCCCGCCGGCGACACCCACCTGTTGGGTCAGATACAACGCTACGCTGCCGATCACGGCGATCAGGGCCATGGCGATCACGATATAGGCGATGATGGAGCCGCGGCGCGGATTGCGGGAGAGGTGGGGAGGGAGTTTCATGGTTAAAAGGGCAGCCGCCCGGGTGGGTCAGTTCAGGCGGGAGGCGCTGCTGATGATTTCCACGCGCTGACCGCGGGCGGAGTTGTCCCCGCCGCTGACGGCGAAGCTGAGGGAGACAGTCTTGGTGCTGGTGGCCGCGAAATAGTTTGCGCCACCGATTCTGCTGATGCGGCGGGCCAGCAACTGTGCGGTGGCCGTCGCCGTGGGTTTGTAGGACAGGGTGTTGTCCGTCAGTGTGGCGGGGTCGCTGTCGGCATCGGAGAACTGAAAGGTTTCCTGGTGGTCGGGGTCGTTGTAGAGATTGCCATCGCCGTCGGAGTCGGTGGTCGGATCATCGTCGATGTCGATGACGAGAGTGCCGCCGCTGTTCTGGACGGAGAAGCTGTGACAAAGGCGGGTGCGCTGCACGATGAGCGTGGCGGCGTTGCCCGCCTGTTGGTTATAGACGGCTTGGTTCGTCACGTTCAGCGCCGAGATGCCGGCGTAGCGCATATAAGTGAGAAATCCGACGGTGACGAACGATACGATGGTCGCCGACACCATCAGCTCGACGAGGCTGAAGGCGGATGCGCCGGCGCGGCGGAAGTCGGGGCGGAGTGTCATCAGCTCAATCTCGCGTTGGCGACCGAGTGCTCGTTGATCACGGTCTGGGTGGTGATGGTGACGGGCTTGTTCTGGTAAGTGTAGGTGGCCACGACGGTGACCAGATGCCCGCTGGAAACGACCGAGACGGTGCTGGTGAGAGTGACGTTCACCACGATGGAGCCGCCGCCTTCGCTGAGGGTGATCGGTACGGTGTCCGTGACCGTGTTGGCCGTGGAGAGAAACGGGGCCGCGGGCGGCGCGTAGTTCTGCGCGCGGAACCACTCCTGCTTGCTCTCGACCAAGGCGAGAGCCGAGTTGTAGACGCCCTGCCGCCGGGCGGTGCCGTGCATGGTGGTGAGGGCGGAGAGGCCGCCGATCAACAACAGGCTGAAGAGGGTGAGCGCGATGACGACCTCCACGAGGGAGAGGCCGCGCTGGAGGCGGGGCACAGGCAACAAGCAGGGCGCGACGTGGGCCGCGCGTGGATAAGCAGGGCTGGCTGGATGGCTCACGATGGCTTCATCCTACGGCGATCGGCGCAATCGCGACAGAGTCGGGCGACTCCCGAAAACGGGTGGTGTGCTCAGGCCCGAAATTACCTACTCATTCCCTATTCAGGCCGGGTAGGGCGATTGTTCAGATACAATGCCGTGGCCTGCGAACGGCGTTCGATGCCGAGTTTCTGGAACATATTGGCGATGTAATTCTTCACGGTGTTGGTGCTCAGGCCCAGGAGATCGGCGATTTCCTTGTTGGTGTGCCCTTCGGCCATGGCGGCGAGGACGCGCCGTTCCTGCGGGGAGAGCGAGGCGAGGGCCGAAGGGGTGTCCGACCGCGTTTGATTCTGGCGGATGATGTCGAGCACCCGCATGGCGATGTCTCCGGTAAACACCGGGCGTCCGGCGAAGCCGTCTTCGATGGCCTGGATCAGCGTGGCCGGGTGGATTTCCTTGAGCAGGTAACCCTGTGCTCCGGCGATCACCGAATCGTAGATGGAGCGGTCGTCGGTGGATGACGTGAGCACGATCACGCAGGTCGCGGGGAGCAGCTCGCGGAGCTTGCGGCAGGTGTTGAGGCCGCTGTCGTCGGGCAGGCGCAGGTCGAGCAGCACCACGTCGGGGCGCAGCCGTTGCGCCTCGGCCACGGCGCTGAAGGCGGTGTCGGCCTCGCCGACAATCTGCAGGTGTTCCGAGGTGGGTTCGCTTTCGATGGCGGCGCGGATGCCGTGTCGGACGAGGGGGCTGTCGTCAACGATAAGGATGCTGATGGTGGCGGCGGCGGCGGCGGTCATGGGGGGAGCTTGTTGGAGGACAGTTTGAGATTGATGCGGGTTCCCCGGTTGGGGCTGGAGTCGATCTCGAGACGGCCGCCGAGCGCGACGGCCCGCTCGCCGAGGTTGCCGAGGCCGCGGCCGCCCGGCCTGACGGTCTCGGGGTCGAAGCCGCGACCGTCGTCGCCCACGGTGAGGGTCGAGCCCTCCGGGGTGCGTTGCCACGAGACGGAGAGGCGCGACGGCCGGCCGTGCCGCAGGGCATTGCTGATCGCTTCGCGGACGAACTGCAGGGCCTGGCTGCGAAGCAGCGGAGCGTGGTCGGCCACGAGGGTCTCGTCGATGTCGAGCTCGGTGACCACGGGGCCCGGCCCGTGGAGCAATTGGATGAGCCGCGCCACGGCCTCGCCGAAGGAAGTGTCGAGCGGCTTCGGATCGGCGCGTTCGACGTGGCTGCGCAACTCGAGGATGATCCGGTTCAGTTCGCTCCGGGTTTCGTCCAGGAGCTTTTGCGCCGCGGGAAGATCGCGGTTCATGATCGACTGGATGCTGCTGAGCGCCATGCCGGCGCCGTAGATGCCCTGGATCGCACCGTCGTGGAGTTCGCGGCCGAGCCGGGCCCGCTCCTCGAGGTTGAGCGCGAGCAGTTCGCGGTCGCGCAGCGAGGATTGCACGAGGCGGGCCAGCTGGCCGAATTCATCGCGATGATGCAACAGCGGGGCGAGCGGCGCCGGATCGTCCATCGCGAGGCTTTTCCGCACGAGCGAGAACGGCCGGAGGATCCAGTAGTGCAGCAGCACGCCCAGCAGCAGGAGCATGCCCACGCTGTTGAGGACGAAGAGGACGACCTCCAGACGCTCCTGCGCGGGATCCTCCGCCAACGGATTCACCACGCGGTAATCCAGCCCGGCGATGGGCTGGCCGCGCTGGTCGAGCAGCGGCAGCCACGCCTCCAATTCTTCGGGCCGCGTACGGCCGGCCTGGTACTTCGCCGGAGTCAGGACGATCTGGCCCTGGCCGGCGTCGGCGAGGTCCTCCAGCATGGGCTGGCCCCAGCGTTTGGCGGCGAGCAGCCATCCGGCGGCCGGACTGCGCCGGTCCAGATCGGACGCGGGCAGGATGGGCATGCCTTGGATCTGATAAAGCCCGTCGCCGAGCATCGCGAAGAAACTGAAATGGTCGTTCGTCTGGAAATGCGCGGACAATTCATCCACCGGCACGGGGGCGCTGCCCAGGGCGGAGTCGGTCGGTCGGTTCAGGCCGTAGACGACCGCCCCGTCGCGGTTGAGCACCCACACAGCATCGATGCGGTAAATGTCGAGGCGGCTCTTGATGGATTTGTCGGCCCATGCCGGGTCGTGATTGGTGAGAAATTCCACCATGCCGCTGCGGGTGGCGTAATTGCGCAGATAGCGGTAGGTCGGTCGCGAAGTCGTGCTGACCAACCGCTGCAGCCGGAGCGAGAGATCCGCCTCGCGTTTTTGCTGCGCGAGCACGTCCTCGTTTTTTTGGATGTCTTCGAAAAACAGAAAGGTCCCCAGAAAGACCAGGCTGAGCAACGAAAGCAGCGCTAGGATTCGGAGTCGGATGGTCATGAACTCGCCACTCGGCGGGCGTCAAGGTAGGTCTGGATGGCTCTAGACAGGCAACATCAATTACTCAGCATATATTGAGGCGACAAGGCCCCTCCATTAGCCGGTGAGTCCGCCAGTCTGCCGCCCTGCCCTGCAGAACCGCTTGCAGGTCAGAATAATCCCAACAGCAGCGACGGCCAGAGGCCCAACAGCAGCGACGGCCAGAGGCCGAACAGCACGAGCAGGCCCGCCGACACGAAGAGCGAAAGCGCCGCCAGCGGCGGCACCGGGATCCGCGCGGCACCATCCTTCGGCGCCGCGACCAGCGCCTGCTTCAGCACGACGAGATAGTAATACAGGGCCACGGCGCTGAGAAGAATGGCGAGGATCGCCAGCCAGCCCGCGGGACCGGCCAGCCCGCCGAGCCGGAGCGCGGCGGCGAAGACGGAGAACTTGCCGAAGAAACCCGCCAGCGGCGGCACGCCCGCGAGCGACAGGATGAACACCGCGAGGCAGCCCGCGAGAAACGGCGAGCGCCGGTGCAACCCGGCGAGATCGGTGATCTGCTGGCAGCTGCCCGCGCGGTCGACCACGGCGATGACGCCGAACGCGCCGACCGTCGCGAGACCGTAGGTGGCGGCGTAGTAGAAGAGCGGACCCGGGCCGGTGCGGCCCGCCGCGATCACGCCGAGCAGCAGCGCGCCAGCGTGGGCGATGGCGGAGTAGGCGAGCAGGCGGCGGACGTTCGTCTGGGCCAGCGCGCCGATGTTGCCGAGCAGCAGCGAGGCGGCGGCGATGAAGGCCACGACCGGCGCCCAGCCGACCATGAGCGGCAGGTGCGCGGCGCTGCCGGCGGCCAGCCCGAGGCCGGTCCAGAGCAGGCGCGAGAAAAGCACGAAGCCCGCGAGTTTCGAGGCCGAGGCGATGAGCGCGGCGGACGGAGCGGGCGCGCCCTCGTAGGCGTCGGGCGCCCAGAGATGGAACGGCGCGGCGGCGGCTTTGAAGCCGAAGGCGACGAGCACCATCACGAGCGCCACCACCAGCAACGGGCTCACGCCCATGCCGGCGAGCCGCTCGGCGATCTCGGGGAAGTCGAGCGAGCCGGTCAGCCCGTAGAGCAGGCTGAAACCAAAGAGCATGAACGCCGCGGACATGCCGCCGAAGAGAAAATATTTCAACGCGGCCTCGGCCGACTTCGGACTGGTCTTCGCGAAGCCCGCCAGGATGTAGAGCGAGAGGCTGGCCAGCTCGACCGCGAGGAAGGCGACGAGCAACTGCTGCGCCCCCGCCATGAGCGTGAAGCCCGCCGTCGCGAACAGGAGCACGGCGACGTATTCGGCCGGGTGCCGCACCGGCTTCGCGGCGGGCAGCAAGCCGAGCGTAATCCACGCGAGACCCAGCACGCCGAGCCGGGTGGCGCGCGTGAGGCTGTCGAGCATCAGCACGCCGCCGAAGACATGGCCGGTCGCGCCGGCCGCCACGGTGCCGTAGAGTGCCGCGAGAAGCGCGACCTGCCCGGCCAGCGCGCTGCCGCGGAGGCGTTGCTCGGCGGAGCGGTTCTTGCCGCCAAAGAGATCGAGGCCGAGCACCACCAGCGCGCCGAGCGCGAGGGCGGTCTCAGGCAACAGGGCCCGGAAGAGTTCGGCGTAGTTCAAATTCATGGCGTGCCTCCCTTCAGCGCCGCCTGGAAGAGCGGCGACTCGAGCGCCGGCTGGATCCAGCGCAGCAGCGAGTCGGGGTTGAGGCCGATGTAGACCGTCGCGGCGATCAGCAGCAGCGCTCCGGCCTTCTCGGGCCAGGTGATGGGCGGCAGCGGATGCGCGTGGAGCGGATCGGGGTAGGGCGCGACCGCTGGGCGCGCCGCAGAGTGGAGCGCGTTGGGGTCAACGCGCTCCGTCTTGCCGAAGAACGAGACTTGGATGGCGCGCAGCGTGAAAGCCGCGGCGACCAGCACGCCGGTGGCGGCGACCAGAGCCCAGAGCGGCGAAGTTTTCCACACGCCGATGAGGATCGTCAGCTCGGCGGGGAAGCCGCTGAAGCCCGGCAGGCCCATCGAGGCGAGGCCGGCGATGACGAACACCACCGCGGCGAACGGCAGCAGGCGGTGGAGCGGCAGCGCGCGCAGGTCGGCCATCTGCCGGGTGTGCGTGCGCTCGTAGACAATGCGGCCGACGACGGCGAACAGCAGGCCGGCGATCACGCCGTGCGAAAACATCTGCAGCACCGCGCCGCTCACGGCCACGGGATTGGCGGCGGCGAGGCCGAGCAGCACGAAGCCCATGTGGCTCACGCTCGAGTAGCCGATGACGAACTTGAAGTCCTCCTGCACCAGCGCCACGAGGCCGGCGTAGATGATGCCGATGATGGCCAACCAGGCGATAACCGGAGCGAAGTAAGCGAGGCCGACCGGAAACGTCGCCATCGCGACGCGCAGGCAGCCGTAGGCGCCGAGCTTCATGACGACGCCGGCGAGCAACATCGAGGCAGCGGTCGGCGCCGCGACGTGGCCGGTGGGTGCCCACGTGTGGAAGGGGAACAGGCCCGCCAGCACCGCGAAGCCCAGGAAGACCAGCGCGAACATGCCGAGCTGCTGGCCGCGGGTGAAGTTCACCGCGCTGGCCGCGAGGTCGCCGAGCGCGAAGCTGTGGCCGCCGCCCGCCGCGTAGGCCCAGAGCAGACCGGCGAGCACGAGCGCACTGCCCGCGAACGAGTAGAGCACGAGTTTCATCGCGCCGTATTCGCGGTTGGTGGAGCCCCAGTTCGCGATGAGGAAATACTTCGGGACGATCGCGATCTCGTAGAACACGAAGAGCACGAACGCGTCGGCGCTCATGAACACGCCGTAAACGCCGCCGATGAGCGCGAGGTAGAGACCGAAGAACTCGCCGACGCGTTCCTCGATGTTCCAGGAGAACAACACGCCGGCCGTCGCGGCCAGGCCGGTGAGCACGAGCAGCGTCAGGCTGATGCCGTCGACCGCGAGATGATAGCGGATGCCCATCTCGGCGATCCACGGTGCGTCGACGAGCGTCTGCAGGCCGGCTTGCGGCACGAAACCGACGGCCGCCCACAGCGTGAGGCCCCACGCGGTCAGCGCGGTCACGAGCGCGACGACGCGCGCGGCCACGGCGGAACGCGACCCGACGACCAGCGCGAGCAGGGCGCCGGTGAAGGTCACGTAGATGGTGCAGGGCAGGGCGGTCATGAGTGAGCGGTAAGCAGTAAGCCGTAAGCCGTAGGCGCAGTGCGCTGGGCGGCTGCTGAAGCGTGCAGCGGCAGAAGTGCCGCGGACTGGCGCGGCATGGCAGGCTTAAAGCCTAAAGTTTTTCGCTGGTCACTTTTCATGGCAGATTCGCGACCCACGCGGTCACGAGCGGGTTGATGAGGCCGGCGAGCAGCTGCGGCACGATGCCGAGGATGAACATCAGGGCGACGAGCGGCAGCAGCGTGACGACCTCGGTGGCGTCGAGGTCGCGGAACTTCACCCCGGCGCCGTTCGCCGGGCCGTGGAAGACGCGTTGCCAGAAGGTCAGCAGGAAGAGCGCGGTGGCCAGCAGGCCGAGGCAGGCGACTCCCGCGGCCCACGGTGCGAGGCCGAACACGCCGCGGAAGATCAGGAACTCGCCCACGAAGCCGTTGAGGCCCGGCAGGCCGAGCGAGGAGAACAGCGCGATGCCGCACAGCCCGGCGAAGACCGGGGCGGCCGTGCGCACGCCGCCGAAGTCATTCAGGCCGCGCCGGCCGTGGGCGCGGCTTTCCAGCACGCCGACGCCGAAGAACAGCGCGGCGGCGGACAGGCCGTGGTTGAACAGCTGGAGGATCGTGCCGCTGAGCGCCGCGGTGGCGGACTCGCTGCCGGGGCGCGCCGTGGCGGTGACGGCGAAGAGCGCGAGCAGGCAGTAGCTCAGGTGGTTGACGGACGAGTAGGCGACCATGCGCTTGAGGTCGGTCTGGCGCAGCGCCGCGTAGGCGCCGAACACCACGCCGCCCAGCGCGAGCCAGAGCAGGCAGGGCGCGGCCGCGTGCAGCGGCGCGGGGAAGAGCGGCCAAAGGATGCGCAGGAAACCGTAGACGCCCATCTTCGACATCACGCCGGTGAGGAACATCGACGTGCCGGTCGGCGCCTCGGCGTAGGCCGAAGGCAGCCAGGTGTGGAAGGGGAAGAGCGGCACCTTGACGGCGAGCCCGAGCAGCACGCCGAGGAAGACCGCCTGCGGCCAGATGCCGCCGAGCCCCGCGAGCTGGCCGGCCAGCGTGCCCTCGCGGGCAAGCGCGGCCAGTTGGAGGAAGTCGAACGTGCCGGTGGCGGCGTAGAGCGCCGCGAAGCCCAGCAGCATGAACGCGCTGCCGCCGATGGTGTAGATGACGAACTGGTAGGCCGCGGCCGTCGCGTCCTTGCCGCCCCACAATTTGATGAGGAAGAACGCCGGCACGAGGCTCAGCTCCCAGAAGATGAACCACGGGAAGAAATCCAGCGCGAGGAACACGCCGAGCGCGGCGCCCTGCAGCAGGAGGAAGAGCGCGGCGTGCAGCGCGGGCTGGCTCGCCTGCTTGCCGGTGCCGAAGAGCGCGACCGGGGCGATGATGCCGGTGAGCAACACCAGCACGAGGCTGAGGCCGTCGAGCCCGAGGTGATAGTTGACGTGCAGCGTCGAGATCCACGCGTGGTGCTCGACGAACTGCGGCGCGACGGCCGCGGGGTCGAAGTTGCAGAGCACCGTCGTGCCGAGCACGAGCGTCGAGAGGCTGAAGAACAGCGCGATGGTCCGGCTCAGTCCGGGCGCCAGCCGCGGCAGCGCGAAAAGCAGCACGGCGCCGGCCATGGGCGTGAAGACGAGCAGCGAGAGGAGCGGCAGGGAGTTCATGCGCTCAGGAAGGGGGTTGGCCGCAAAAAGGCGCAAAGATCAAAGTCCGCCGCGGGAGCGAGCAGTCTTGTAGGGGCGTGGCTTGTCCACGCCCGTTGGGCTTCCCAGAGGAGAAAGAGAACGAGCAAGAGAAAGAGGAAAGAAAGGGTCAGGGAGTTCATCGGCCACCTCCCGTGAGGATGACGAGGAGCAGCAGGATCACGAAGCCGAGGGCGATGGCGCGCAGGTAGCCGTGGGCGTCGCCCGTCTGCGCCTTCGAGTAGAATTTGCCGAGCCAGCGCAGGTCCTCGCTGGCGGCGTTGAAGCCGGCGTTGAGGCCCTGTTCGTCGGTGTCGCGGTTGATGAGGCCGGTGAACTCGCCGAGCCTGGCGAGCAGGGCCACGAGGCCGCCCCAGACGAAGCGGTCGAAGAAATCCGAGAGGAGCGCGAGGCCGTCGTTCAGCTTGAAGACCGTGGCCGCGTAGAGTTCGTCGAAACCCAGCCGGTTGCCCAAAGCGGCGAAGACGCCCGGGGTGCGCGTCTCGAGCGGGTCCTTGGCCGTGGCGGTGGGGCGGAGGGTGCGGCCGTAGAGGGCCCAGCCGGCGCCGAGGCCGAGGGCGACGAGCAGGACGGAGAGGCCCATCAGGCCGGCGCCCTCGAAGAGAGGGTGGCCGTGCACCTCGTGTTGGCCGAGCAGCTTCGCCTGCAGCCAGGGATAGGACGGCAGGTTGACGAGGCTCAGCAGCACGGCGCACGCGGCGAGCAGCACGAGCGGGAGCGTCATCGCCGCGCTGTTCTCATGGGCGTGCTCGGCGGCGGGCGAGCGCGGGCGGCCGAAGAAGGTCTCGCTCACGAGGCGGGTGTTGTAGAAAGCGGTGAGCACGACGCCCAGCAGCGCGGCGTAGAAGGGCAGGTGGGAGACCTCCCAGCCGTGCGCGGCGTGGAGGATGGCCTCCTTGCTCCAGAAACCGGAGAAGAACAGCGGCACGCCGACGAGCGCCATCGTGCCGATGGCGAAGGTGGCGAAGGTGACCTTCATGGGGCCGCGCAGGCCGCCGAGCGCGCGGATGTCCTGCTCGTGGTGCGCGGCGTGGATGACCGAGCCGGCTCCGAGGAAGAGCAGGGCCTTGAAAAACGCATGCGTCAGCAGGTGAAAGATGGCCGCGACCCAGGAGCCGACGCCGAGGGCGAGCATCATGTAGCCCAGCTGCGAGACGGTGGAGAAGGCGAGCACGCGCTTGATGTCGTTTTGCGCGACGGCGATGAACGCGCCGAGCAGCGCCGTGATGGCACCGATGAAGGCCACGACCGTCAGCGCGTGCAGCGGGACGTGGGCGAGCAGCTGGTCGGCCATCATCAGCGGGTAGACGCGGGCGATGAGGAACACGCCGGCGGCGACCATCGTGGCCGCGTGGATGAGCGCGGAGACGGGCGTCGGGCCCTCCATGGCGTCGGGCAGCCAGACGTGCAGCGGGAACTGGCCGGACTTGCCGATCGCGCCGCAGAAGATGAGCAGGCCGATGGCCGTGGAGAGCGCGAGGCCGCCGGCGACCGTCTGGCCCAGGAGCGACTGAAGCACGGCCGGCTCGAGCGCGCCGTGGCCGCCGTCGTAGAAGAGCAACGTGCCGCCGGAGTGTTGCAGCCAGAGCATGCCGAGCAGCAGGCCGAGGTCGCCGATGCGCGTTGTGATGAAGGCTTTTTTCGCCGCCGCGGCGGCGGACGGCTTGTGGAACCAGAAGCCGATGAGCAGATACGAGGCGAGGCCGACCAGCTCCCAGCAGATGAAGAGCAGCAGGAGGCTGTTGGCCACGACCAGGCCGAGCATCGCGGCGGCGAACAGGCTCAGGAAGCAGAAGAACTGTTTGTAGTTCGCATCCTCCTTCATGTAGCCGGTGCTGAAGATGAAGATCAGCAGGCCGACGAACGTGACCATCACGGCCATGAACGCCGTGAGCGGATCGAGCAGGAAGCCGAGCCGCAGCGCGCCGTTGCCGAGGTCGAACCAGTCGAAGTTGCTCACGAGCTTGGCCGCGGGATCGGCCAGCGCGGTCTGCAGCGCGAGGCAGGCCAGCACGAACGCCGCGCCCATCGCGCCGAGAGCGGCGCCCGCGGCGAGCTTGCGTCCGCCGCGCGGGGTCAGCGCGCCGACGGCCGCCGCCGCGAGCGGCAAGGCGGGGATGAGCCAGAGGTGTTGGGCGGAGAAAGTCATGAAGGGTTCTCCGCGGATGGCGCGGGTAGGCGCGGATGGATGGAGGGCTCAGCTCCCGCTGAGCCGCGGCCCAGCGGGAGCTGGGCCCTCCAATTGACCTGCTGGTAATCCGCGCTCATCCGTGAAATCCGTGGTTAAAAAATCGGCCCTGAATTGATGGCCACAAAGAGGCGCAAAGATCATCCGTCCGGCCGGTCAGGATTTCGCGTGCGCCTATCGGCGCCGTGGCGATGCACTGAGCAGGACGGACCATTTGATGTTTTTTGTGACAAATCATGGTCAGCCCTTGAGGCGGTTGGCTTCCTGCAGCCGGATGTTCTTCTGGTGGCGGTAGACCGCGATCACCAGCGCGAGGCCGACGGCTGCCTCGGCGGCGGCGACGGCGATGGAGAAGAGGACGAAGATCACGCCCGTGCCGGCGGCGGAGTGCGGGCCGTAGCGCCAGAACGCGATGAAGTTCAGGTTGGCCGCGTTCAGCATCAGCTCGATGCCCAGCAGCACGAGGATGGTGTTGCTGCGCGACAGCGCGCCGACAAGCCCGATGCTGAAGAGCAGGGCGGAGAGCGCGAGGCAGAGCTGCAGCGGGCTCATGAGGCACCTCCGATCTCAGACTGGCCGATGGGCCGCAAAGAGGCGCAAAAATCCAAGTCCGATGCGAAAGTTCGGACCGCGCGCCCATAGGCGCTGAGCGGACGTGCGGTGCCGTCGGACTTTTTGTGCCTTCTTGTGGCAGAAAATGCAGGACTCATGACGCGTCCTCCTTGCCGTCGGGGTGGTCGACCGAGGCCAGCACGACGGCGCCGAGCAGGGAGACCGTGAGCAGCAGGCCGACGATGAGCAGCGCCGCGGTGTGCGGGCCCATGAGCTGCGTGCCGAGATCGCGGACGGTCAGCTCGGGTGCCTGGGCGGCGGCGGGCACATCCAGCGGCGTGCCGAGGATGGCGCCGAGCAGCACGCCCGCCACGCCCCCGCCGACGATCAGCCCGCTGATGAAGCGGCTGAGCGAGGGGAACTCGACCGGCGGCATCGGGTCGGCCTGGCGCGTGAGCAACACGGCGAAGAGCACGACCATCGAGATGGCGCCGACGTAGATGAGGATCTGCGCAAAGGCCACGAACTCCGCGCCGGCCCACAGGTAGAACGCCGCGATGCCGGTCCAGCTGCCGATGAGCAGCAGCGCGCTGTGGATCAGATTGCGCAGCGCCATCGCGACCGCGGCGGCGCCGAGGATGAGGCAGGCGATGAGAATGAGCGCGAGAGTCACGGATGATTTTGGATTTACGACTTATGATTTACGAATTGGCCGGGCTCCGCACTCTGCGCGGCATGGGCGGTCGCGGTGGGAATCGTAATTCGTAAATCGCTCTTCGTAATTCTAGGCATAGCGGTAGGTGCGCGGGGCGCGTCCGGCGTTGAGCCGGCGGCCGAGCAGGACGAAGGGGACGACGACGACCACGAGCGACACGCCCCAGCGGACGAGTTGCAGCGGGCCGGACCAGCCGGCGGTCAGCGCCCAGAAGCCGGCGTTGCCGAGGTTGAGCAGCGCGAGCGGCACGAGGAACTGCCAGGAGAGGCGCGTGAGCTGGTCGATGCGCAGGCGGAGCAGCGTGCCGCGCACCCAGATGAAGAACCCGATCATCGCGACCAGCTTGGCCATGAACCACAGGTAGGACGGGATGAACTCGAGGAAGGGCAGCGGTGCCTGCCAGCCGCCGAGGAAAAGCGTGACGCCGAGGCCGCTCAGCGCGGTGAGTCCGAAATACTCGGCCATGAAGAACAGCGCATACTTGAAGCCGGAGTATTCCGTCAGGTGGCCGGCGATGAGTTCGCTCTCGGCCTCGGGCAGGTCGAACGGCGAGCGATTGCTCTCGGCCAGCGCGGCGATGAGGAAGGTGACGAAGCCCGCGAAGCCCCACGGCGTGAACACGTGCCAGTGCGGGAGGAAGCCGAGCGTCCAGCCGCCCTGCGCCTCGGCGATCGCGCGCGTCGAGAGCGTGCCGGCGACGAGCACGACCGGCACGGTGGAGAGCAGCAGCGGCAGCTCGTAGCTGATGAGCTGGGCCAGCGCGCGCATCGCCGCGAGCAGCGAGTATTTGTTGTGGCTCGACCAGCCGGCCATGAAGATAGCGAGCTCGGTGGCGGCGCCGGCGGCGAAGAAGTAGAGCAGCCCCGCATCGAGGTCGGCCGGGATCAGGTGCCGGCCAAACGGCAGCACCACGAACGTCATGAGCGAGAACGCGACGACGATGACCGGCGCGAGGAAGTGCAGCACCTTGTCGGCCGCGGCGGGCACGATGTCCTCCTTCGTCAGCGCCTTCACGGCGTCGGCGAACGGCTGGGTGAGGCCCCAGAGGCGCGGGCCGTTTTTCCACCACGGCAAGCCGGCGCGGTTCGGGCCGAGGCGGTTCTGCAGGCGGCCGAGCAGCTTGCGCTCGGCGACCGTGGTGAAGGCGAAGAACACCCCGAACACCGCGAGGATGGCGACGATCGAGATCAGGTTGTGCACCAGCCACTGCAACGGCGCGGGGAACCACGAGACGATGGCGTCGCGCAGGACGAGCGGCGCGCGTTCGAGGAAAGCGGCGTCCGCGGTCGACACCGCAGTTGAGAGTTGAGAGCTGAGAGCTGAGAGACCGAGCGAGCTCATGTGGCGGGTCCTCCTGCGCTCGGGCGCGGTTCGTCCTGCGGTTTCAGCGCCGGCGCCGGCGCCGCAGCTCCAGGAGCGGGTGCGGGCCCGCCTTCGCCCGATGGGCTACGGCGCGGTTCGTCCTGTGGCTTCGCCACAGGCGAAGCGGCGGGTGCGGCCGGAGTCGCGGGCTTGGCTGCTGCTGCGGCTTTCGCGGCTGCGGCGGCCTTGGCTTTCTCTTCGGCGGCTTTGCGCTCGGCGGCGAGGCGCGTGTCGACCTCGTCGGCTTCGACCGGGTGGATCTGGTGGTAGTAGCTGTTGGACTTGGCCAGCTGTTCGCGGTGCAGGAGCAGGCCGGAGAAGCGGTTCGTCGCGGCGACCTCGAACACCTTGTCCATCTTGATGGAGTCGAACGGGCAGACCTCGGCGCAGATGCCGCAGTTCATGCAGACGGAGGTGTCGATGTCGAAGATGGCGGGGTAGAGCTGCATCTTGCCCGTGGCGTCGGGCTTCTTGTCCTTGCTCTTCTCGATGTAGATGCACTGCGGCGGGCACTCCTTCTCGCAGATCTGGCAGGCGACGCAGCGCAGCGTGCCCATCGGGTCGGCGGCGTCCTCGCTGACGAGGAAGGGGAAATTGCGGTAGTTCTCCGGGAGCTGGGTGCGTTCCTCGGGGTATTGCACCGTCACCATCCGTGCAGGGTCATGGTAGCTCCCCACGAAGTTCTTCGCGGTGACGAGGAGGCCTTTGATGATGCCGGAGCCGAGCATGGCTAGATTGCGGAGTGCGGAGTGCTGAGCGCGGAGCGCCAGGATGGGTCGCGCGAAACTGTCATTCTGAGCGCAGCGAAGAATCCAGGCCGACGCACGCGAGCGGACGTTCTGTTGGATTCTTCGCTGCGCTCAGAATGACACGCCGGAGTGAGACGGGAGGTGGTGCGACGGGCGTTCATCGGTCGACCTCCCCGAGGACGATGTCGATGCTGCCGAGGATGACGACGGCGTCGGCCACGGTGTGGCCGAGGCACATTTCCTCGAGCAGGGTGAGGTTGATGAGGGTGGGCGGGCGGACGCGGTAGCGGTAGGGATTGGGCGTGCCGTCGCTGATGAGATAAAAGCCGAGCTCGCCCTTCGGGCTCTCGGTGCGGCCGTAGGCCTCGCCGGGCTTCGGGCGGAAGCCGCGGAGCTTGGCCTTCGGGTCCATGACCGGGCCGGCGGGCAGTTCCTTGAAGGCCTGCTGGAGAATCTTCACCGACTCGCGCATTTCGAGGACGCGCATCATGTAGCGGTCGTAGGTGTCGCCGTGCGCGCCGAGCGGCACGCGAAAATCGAAGCGCGGGTAGAAGCCGTAGCCGTCGACCTTGCGCACGTCGTAGTTGCAGCCGGAGGCGCGCAGGCACGGGCCGGTGATGCCGGCGGTGACGGCGTGCTGCGGGTCGAGGCGGCCGACGCCCTGCGTGCGCGCGAGCATGATCTCGTTGCCCGTGAGCATCGTCTCCCACTCGTCGAGGAAACGCGGATAATTCTCCACGAGCCGGCGGGCGGCCTCGAGCCACTCGGGCGTGGGGTCGACGCGGCAGCCGCCGAAGCGCTGGTAGTTGCACATCATGCGCGAGCCGCTGAGCGCCTCGAACAGGTCGAGGAACTTCTCGCGCTCGCGGAAGCCGTAGAGCAGCGGCGTGAACGAGGTGCCGAGGTCGTTGAAAAGAAAGCCGACGAGGCAGGTGTGGTTCACCAGGCGCGTCATCTCGGCGAGGATGATGCGCAGATACTGGGCGCGGTCCGGCACGGTCAGGCCGGCGAGCTTCTCGACGGCGAGCGCGTAGGCCCAGTTGGTCGTCATCGAGCAGAGGTAGTCGAGACGGTCCGTGTAGGGCATCGTCGAGAGATAGGTCGTGTTCTCGGCGATCTTCTCGTGGTTGCGGTGCAGGTAGCCGAAGACGGGCTTGAGCTTGACGATGACCTCGCCGTCGAGCGTCACGACCATGCGGAACACGCCGTGGGTCGACGGGTGCTGCGGCCCCATCGAGACTTCGAGCAGGTCGCCGTGGAACGGGTCATTGACCGCGCGCACGGTCGGGCCGCCGAACGGGGAGAAAGGAGTGGGAGCGGAGCCGTTCATGGCTTGGCCTCCGTCGGGGGTGTCCGCGGCGCGGGCGCCGCGGCTCCAGCGGCGGGCGTCGCAGGCACTGGATAATGCGTCTTGGCCTGCTCGAGCACCTCGTCGTGCGGCGTGGGCTCCCACTCGAAGTCGTCGGGCGCCACGTAGTCTTTGCGCATCGGGTGGTCCTTGAACTCATCCCACATCAGCAGGCGGCGCAGGTCGGGATGCCCCTCGAAGACGATGCCGTAGAGGTCGAAGATCTCGCGCTCCTGGAAATCGCACGAGCGCCACACCGGCGTGAGCGACGGGAGCTTCACCTGGTCGGAGCGGTTGGCCGTGCGCAGGCGGAGGATGACCGGGCCGTGGCGCAGCGCCATGGAGTAGAGATGATAGACGGCCTCGAGGCAGCCGGGCTCGGTGCGCTTGGTCTTCTCCTCGACAATTTTCGCCGGGCCTCCAGCCGGATCGGGCACGGAGACCTTCTTCACGTCGACGATTTCCTTGTCGGGCCAGTCGACGCCGGTGGCGTTGGAGCAATAGTCGAGTTGCAGTGCCGCATCGTCGCGCAGGAACAAGGCGATGTCGCGCCCGTGCGCGGCGTCGATCAGCAGCGAGTGCTCGGCGGCCGGGCCGGGATTCGTCACGAGCGTCACCGTCGCGCCCGGGAAGCGGGCGAGGAGACGGTCGCGGATCTGCTCGAGGGATTCCATGGGCGGTTCAGAAGGTGGCGCGCACTGACCCCAATGCGCTCGGCAAGGCGGCGGGGGAAGTCAGCGCGTGGCGGTCAACGCGCTCCACCGGGGAAACTGGAAGGCAGGAAAGCATGGTCAGATTTTGCCCGGGCGGATGGCGGTCGGCGCCTGCCAGACGGCGGGGTTCTTCGTCGGTTGCAGGTCGTGTTCGCCGTAGGCCGGGACGGGGAACTCGCTCGGGGCGTCGGCGCGGAACTGCTTGGCGGCGCCGGCGCCGCTGACGCGCTCGGCCTGGATTTTCTTTTGCAGCTCGATGAGGCCGTTGAGCAACGCCTCGGGGCGCGGCGGGCAGCCGGGGATGTAGATGTCGACGGGGATGAAACGGTCGATGCCCTTGAGGACGTTGTAACCCTGCTTGAACGGGCCGCCGGAGATGGCGCACGCGCCCATGGCGATGCAGTATTTCGGCTCGGGCATCTGGTTCCAGAGGCGGACGACCTGCGGGGCCATCTTCTTGGTGACGGTGCCGGAGACGATCATCAGGTCGGCCTGGCGCGGTGACGGACGGAAAATCTCGGCGCCGAAGCGCGCGATGTCGAACCGCGCCGTGGCGGCGGCGATCATCTCGATGGCGCAGCAGGCGAGGCCGAACTGGAGCGGCCAGATGGAATTGCTGCGGCCCCAGTTGTAGAGCTCCTCGAGGCTGGTGAGCAGGATGCCGTGGCGGCGCAGCTCCTCCCGCTCGGCGTCGGAGATGTTCCCGGCGGCGGGGAAGGGGGTGGGAGTCGGGGCGGCGGGCCCGCCTTCGCCCGCTGGGCTACGGCGCGGTTCGTCCTGCGGTTTCACCGCAGGCGAAGAAGAGGGCGGGGTGGGAGCGGCGGGCGTGGAGGGGGTGTCGCTCATGTTATTTCCACTCGAGGTGGCCGCGTTGCCAGGCCCACACGAGGCCCTCGGCGAGCAGGAGGATGAACACCAGCATGGCGGCCAGCGCGCCCGCCGGCAGGCCGGTGAAGGTGACGGCGAAGGGCAGCAGGAACAGCACCTCGACGTCGAAGATCAGGAACAGGATCGCATACAGGTAATAGTGCGCCTTGAACTGGATCCACGAGTCGCCGGAGGACTCGAGGCCGCACTCGTAGGTCGAGTTCTTCATCGGGCCCGGCTTGCGCGCCTGGAAGAGCCGCACCCACAGTCCGGCCACGCCGAGCATGATGAGCGGGAAGGCCAGGGCGACGGCCAGGAAGAGAGCCAGAAACGCGTGGGAATGGGCGCTCATTGACGGAGTTCCAGCCTTTGAAAACGACTGCCCGGGTTCAATGGCAAATGCCTGCTACAAATTGACAGAAGCTGCTCATTCTTTGTGCAGAAGCCATATCACTTGCGCTTAGGGTCTTGGCCGCCGCGGCTGAACCTGCGGATCACGGGGACGTGAGCCCTCCGCGCCCGGAGTCCGCAGAGGAGATTTGTGGGAGGGGCTTTATGCCCCGACAGGTTCGGGAATGGTGCACTGTCGCGGCGTGAAGCCGCTCCCACCTCCCGGCCGCGCGGTCCGGCCCTGCAGCGGCGGTCTATGACCGCCGGCAGGCCCTCCGCCCTCGTGCCGCTACATTCCGCTCCGGCCTCGTCCCCGCGACACGCCAAGAAATGGCAAGCATTCGTCAACCGGAGAGCAGAAGCCCGCGCCGTCCGCGGCTATAGTGGTTGCTCAACTCACCCAGGAAACATCCATGGCTCTCCTAGCAGACAGACTTCCCAAGAACGTGGCTGGTCGCTTCTACGTCGACTCCAGCTGCATCGATTGCGACCAGTGCCGCACGCAGGCACCGGACTTTTTCTCCCGCGACGAGGACGCCGGCACCTCCTTGGTGTGCCGCCAGCCCGTCACGCCCGAGGAAATCGCCCTCGTCCAGGAGGCGGCCAACGGCTGCGCCACCGGCTCCATCGGTGACGACGGCGCCTGAGCATTTTCAGCAGCACACACCACACCCCAAGCCGCCGGCGGCGCCACTACGGCCCGCCGGCGATGCTGTCTTTACGACGTGGCGGGTGTGATCCGTCGCAGCCGGCCGGCGGCTAGTCGCAACAAACTGGTCCGGCTGCCTAGCCGCTGCATGCTGGCGGCATGCGTAGACTATCTTGCGTTCTGGCCGGACTGGCCCTGCTGGCCGGCGGGTTCGCGCCCGCCTGGGCGCAGGTGGCGGAAAATGACGGCGGCCTGCCCCGGCGCGGCTGGCTGGGCGCCGCGGTGCAGTTCACCGCCGGACCCGTTGCCGGCGGCAAGGTCGTGAGCATCCTCGACGGCAGCGCCGCGCAAAAACTCGGGTTGCACGTCGGCGACATCGTGACCGCCATCGATGGGCGGCGCCTCGACAGCGCCCGCAACGCGGCCGAAATGGTCCGCCTCCTGCCGGCGGAGCGCGCCGCGACCTTCGCAGTCGATCGCGGCGGGCAAGCGCTGACCTTGCGCGGCCTCGTGCCGGAGGCCCCGCGCGAGACCTACGCGAACGCGGACGTCATCTACACCAGCGTCACGGACGCCAAGGGCGAGAAGCTGCGGATGATCGTCACGCGCCCGAAGGGCGTCACCGGCCGCCTGCCCGTCATCCTCGTGGCGACGTGGCTGAGCGAGGACTCCGTGGAAGCGCCGACCGCGGCCACGCGCGACGGCAGCAAGCTGGTCCTGCGCGGCCTGGCCGACACCCGCGACTACGTGCTGGTGCGCGTCGACAAACCCGGAGTGGGCGACAGCGAGGGCGTGTGCGCCGAGACGGATTTCGCGACCGAGCTGTCGGGCTGCCGCGCGGCGTTCCGCCGCCTCGGGGATTTCGATTTCATCGACCCGGAGCGCATCTTCATTTTCGGCCTGAGCAACGGCGGAGGCTACGCGCCGCTCGTGGCCGACGGCGCGCCGGTGCGCGGCTTCATCGTCGAGGGCGGCTGGTGCAAGACGTGGTACGAGCACATGCTGGAGATCGAGCGCCGCCGGTTCACGCTGATGGGCTGGACGCCGGCGGAGGTCAGCCGGGCCATGTCGGGCGTCGCGGAGCTCTACACCGACTACCTCATCCATGGGCGGGCGCCGGCCGACATCTTCGCTGCCAAGCCGGCGCTTCGCGAATTCTGGACCGACGACACGCCCGACGTGCAATACGGCCGGCCGCCAGCCTTCTACCAGCAGTTGCAAAAACTCAACCTCGCCGCCGCCTGGTCGCAGGTGCGGGCGCCCACGCTGGCCCTGCATGGCGAGTTCGACTGGATCATGAGCCGCGCGGACATGGAGCTGATCGCGGAGCTGGTGAACCGGAATTCGCCCGGCGCCGCGGAGTTCCGCGCGCTGCCCGGCCGCGGTCACGACTTTCCCAACTTCGCGAACATGGCGGAAGCGTTCAACTGGTCCGCCGCGCCCTTCGACGGCAGCATCATCCCGCAGCTGAAGGCGTGGCTGGCGCAGCATCGCTGAGCGGATGGCAAGTCGTGGGGTTTTACGCCCCGACGAGTACTGAAGCAGCAGTCGAACCTGCGGCTCACGAGGACGTGAGCCCTCCGCGGCCGGCAACTGCACTGGCGCCGCGGCTCCACCGGACATTCCGGCGCGACTGGAAGCCGCTCCCGCCCGCGCCGCGCCCCGCTTGACGGCCCGGGGGCGAGCGCCGACAGTCCGCGCGTGAGCCAACCGACCACCGCGCCCGCGACGCCCTCCGCCCTGCAGCACGCCGCCGAGCAGACCGCCCTCAACGTCCTCATCGCGTTGAGCGTGTCGCACCTGCTCAACGATACCATCCAGTCGCTGCTGCCCGCGATCTACCCGGTGCTGAAGGATCAGTTCCGGCTGAGTTTCACGCAGGTCGGCCTCATCACGCTCACCTTCCAGGGCACGGCCTCGCTGCTGCAGCCGCTCATCGGCTTCTACACCGACCGGAATCCCCGGCCGTTCTCGCTCGCCACCGGCATGGGCATCACGCTCACGGGCCTCGTGCTGCTGGCGGGCGCCGGCACCTATCCGCTGATCATCGGCGCGGCGGCGCTGGTCGGGCTGGGCTCGGCCATCTTCCACCCCGAGGCCTCGCGTGTCGCGCGCATGGCGTCGGGCGGCCGCCACGGCTTCGCCCAATCGCTTTTCCAAGTCGGCGGCAATCTCGGAAGCTCGCTCGGGCCGCTGCTCGCGGCGCTCATCATCGTGCCGCGCGGGCAGCACGCCATCCTGTGGTTCTCGGTGCTGGCGCTCGGCGGCATCCTCCTGCTGTCGAAGGTCGGCGGCTGGTATGCGCGCAATCTCACCCGGCAGCCCGCGCGCGCGGGCCCGGCCGGCGCGGCGCACGAACACGTGACGCTCTCGCGCGGCCGCGTGGTCTTCGCCATCGCCATCCTGCTCGTGCTGATTTTTTCGAAATACTTCTATCTCGTCAGCCTGAGCAACTACTACACGTTCTACCTGATCGACAAATTCCACGTCACGGTGGCGGCCTCGCAGTATTACCTGTTCGCGTTCCTCTTCGCCGTGGCGGCGGGCACGATCATCGGCGGGCCGGTGGGCGACCGCATCGGCCGCAAGCGCGTGATCTGGGGCTCGATCCTCGGCGTGGCGCCGTTCTCGCTCGTGCTGCCGCACGTCGGGCTGGCGGCGACGGTCGCGCTCACCGTCGTCATCGGCGTCATCCTCGCCTCGGCCTTCTCCGCCATCCTCGTCTACGCGCAGGAGCTGCTGCCCGGCCGCGTGGGCCTGATCGCGGGGCTGTTCTTCGGCTTCGCCTTCGGCATGGGCGGCATCGGCTCCGCCGTGCTCGGTCGCCTGGCCGACCACACCAGCATCGGCTTCGTCTTCTCCGTCTGCGCCTGGCTCCCGCTCATCGGCCTCGTCACCGGCCTCCTGCCCGACATCGAGCCGCGGCGGAAGGCGGCGCACTAACGCCTATCCGGCTCAAGGGCCGTTGAGGGCAACGGCCCCTACCTTGAACGTCAGCAAGCCGCGGTAGGGGCGCTTGCCCTCAAGCGCCCTTAGCTCTTCCGCTTTCGACGCGATCCATCCTGAATCCAGAGCCGGGCGGGAGGGCTTCGCTGTTACGTTTCTTGTCGGGACAGGCCTTGAAAAAATCCCCGACTCTTTGCCTGATTCGGAATCATGCCACAAACCACGCTCACCCTGCGCGACGGACGCCCGCTGCACGTGCGGCGGCTGGAGCGCACCGACGCGGATGCGTTCGGCTGCTTTCTCGAAAAACTCGGCACCACGACGCGCTCGTTCTTCGGTCCGCACCCGCTGACCGCCCCCGAGGCCGCGCGACTGTGTGCCGCCCAGCCGGAGCGCGACGCCCTGCGCCTGGTCGTCGCCGAGCCGGGCGGCCGGATCGTCGCGTATTTCATTCTCGAGCTCGGCCTGCGCGCCGAGGACGCCCAGCGGCTGGCCGCGCGCGGCCAGCCGCTGGACCCCGCGACCGCCGTCACGCTCGCGCCGGTCGTGGCCGACGATTACCAAAACACCGGCGTGGCCGGCGCCGCGTTCCCGAGCGTGGTGGAGGAGGCCCGCGCCACCGGTCGGACGCACCTTGTGCTCATGGGCGGCACGCAGGAGCGCAACGCCCGCGCCGTGCGCTTCTACCTCCGCGAAGGTTTTACTCCCCACGGCCGCTTCGAATACCCGCCCGGCACCTGGAACATCGACATGACGCGGACGGTGTGAGGGCTTCAGGTTGTCGCCTGAAATTGAGTCACAGCGGAAACCTTCCTGAAGGTGACTGAAATACTTAATATCGGACACGCTTCAGCTCTTTCTGCCGTGCAAAGTCTTCATGTCGCCCAGACGTTCTGGCTTGCGCCTCGGCCGCGCGGATATACTGCGTAGATACAATGAAGCCCACTGCACTCCCCGCCAAGTCCAAGCGCGCCGGCACGTTCAAGCCGGCCGGTTCCCCCATGGGCAAGGTGTTCAAGTCCGGCAATTCCGCGGCGCTGCGCCTGCCCGCCGGACTGCAGGTGCCGGTGGGCAAGACCTATGCGCTCACGCCCACCGCCTCCGGCTTCGTGGCGGTCGATCCGGCCGGGCTGGCCAAGCGGCGCAAGGCGCTGGCTGCGCTCTTCGGCTCCGCGTCCGATTTTCCCCTGCGCGAATCCTGAACGCCGGGCGCCGTGATCTACCTGCCCGACACGAACGTCTTGTCCCGGTTTCTGCGGGGCGGGGAAGCGAACCAGGCGCTGCGCGACCGGCTGCTCGCCGAATTGCCGTTCTGCCGCATTTCCGCGATCGTCCTGAGCGAACTCGAGTATGGTGCCGCCAAGTCCGGCAACCCCACGCACCGCGAGCGCGTTTCCCGGCTCCGCCGGGTCATGCCGGACGTGGCCCCCTTCGACGCCGATGCCGCGGCCTATGCCGGCAACGTCCGCGCCTACCTGGCGACGCTCCGGCCCAACGCCCAGCCGATCGGCCCCTGCGATGCGCTGCTGGCGGGCCAGGCCCTCGCACTCGGAGCCTGCGTCGTTACCGGCAACACCGGTGAGTTTCGTCGCGTGCCCGGATTGCTGGTGGAGGATTGGTGACGGATTCCCCACGGCCGCTTCGAGCACCCGCCCGGCACCTGGAACATCGGCATGACGCGGACGGTGTGAGGGCTTCAGACTGCCGCCTGAAATTGAGCCACGGCGGGAACATCGGTCAAGGTGACGGAAATACTTATTGGAACTCGCGCATTGGGCTGACGGGTAGGGACGGACCGCTGGGCCGTCCGTTCTGCTCGGCGCGCCCAGCGGTCGCGCCCTACCTTAAAGCGTCAGCCTGTCATGCGATTCTCAATAAACCCCGTTTTCAGTCCCGTGACTTGTCCCGGGAAGCCGGCAGGCTGCGCGCATGAAAAATCTCCGGTCGTTCATCCCGGCGTGTATTGTCTTGGCCCCCGGCTCCGAAGTTGCGGAAGAGACTCACAAGAACCCCAAACCCCAAGGCCAGACCCTATTTGGTTCCGCCCTGGATGCCGCGACCGCCGTCACGCTCGCGCCGGTCGTGGCCGACGATTGCCAAAACACCGGCGTGGCCGGCGCCGCGTTCCCCAGCGTGGTGGAGGCGGTTCGGGCCACCGGCCGGACGCGCCTCGTGCTCATGGGCGGCACGCAGGAACGCAACGCCCGCGCCGTGCGCTTCTACCTCCGAGAAGGTTTTGCTCCCCACGGCCGCTTCGAACACCCGCCCGGCACCTGGAACATCGACATGACGCGGGCGGTGTGAGGGCTTCAGATGGCATCCTATATTGAGCTGGGCAGAAGGGTAACTGAAAGACTTTAAATCTGACCAGTTTTCAGTTTCCCTCGGGCAGATGCTGCATGTTCAGAAAACTATCCGGCATATATTGTAGACCGAGTTTCAAGCCTGCTCTGGATTTCTGCAGCTGTTTCTCAGCATGCTGCTCGTGAATTGTGGCGGTCCAGCCATCCCCCTCTAAGCCACTAAGAAAAATGGTAGTTTTGTCGGCTTCCTTGAGTAAGCAGATATCTGTGAAGAATTGGCTCAAAAACCGATCGGCAACTCTTATCGCAGTAACGGCCGTGTCATGATCCCACTCACTTGGGCTGTCTGGTATTCGGAGCCTTGGTGAAAAACCCGGCTTTGGATTACGATAGCTCGGTTTGCCCTGTGCATCTTTACCACCAACCATTTTTTTGCGCGTGTTCTTTGGGTGAACTTGCTGATTTCTCACGTCCACCAGCTCTTCCATATCTAGCAGGAAGCCTGCATTGGAATCTATTTTCGCCTGCGCGCCAAAAGTGTGCGCAACAAACTCAGTTTTTTCGGGGAAGGGAAATCTCTCAATGCGACGAAATAGTCGCTTAGAGGAAAATCGTGCAATTAATGCTGAATTCAGAGCTCCTTCCACAGCAAACACAGTCATCAGAATAGAGCACCTTGCATGCGACGCTCTAAACTCTCGCTCAATATTTTTGTCTCCGGCTAAGTCCGCATAATAGGCAGCATCCGCAAACAACCATAGAAATGGACGAAACTCGATCGTGGCTTCGCGACTTAGTATATGCTCATCCATACTCACTTTAGTTTTAGTTTATACGCTTGGAAGTTTCTCACCACCCATTCACGCGCGGCCACTCGGCGACGATGCCGCGGTCGCCGGTCGTGACGAAGTAGCGGTCGTGGGCGGCGGCGGTGGGGCAGGCGTGGTTGGGCAGCACGCGGACGCGGCTGCCGATCGGGAATGAGCCGGCGGGCAGCGGCGCGTCGCTGACGACGAGGCCGTGCTCCTGCCAGGTGCGGGCGACGCGCAGGCCGGGCAGGTGGCGGCCGTCGAGGTCGCAGAGCCAGCCGTAGCCGGCGTTCTTCTCCGGCGGCAGCGCGGCGGTGGCGGTGTCCTTCGACAGCGCGAACGAGCCGGCATCGATCAGAAATTCGTTGGGGCGGTCCGCGGGCCGGCCGATGACCTCGGCGAGCACGGTCACCGCGATGTCGTCGACGGTGCAAACACCGAGTCCGGCCTGGAACAGGTCCCAGAACATGTAGACGCCGGCGCGCACCTCGGTGACGCCGGTGAGGTCGAGGCCCGCGGCGAGCGCGGTGGGGCTGGAGCCGACGCTGACGATCTCACTCGGAAAACCGTCCATGTGCAGGCGCGTGGCGGCGATGCGCACGCACTCGACCTCGGTCTGGGCGACGGCGGCGATCTCCTGCGGCGAGCGGGCGGCGTAGGATTGGCCGCCGTGCGTGGCGACGCCGGCGAAGTGCCGGCCGAGCGCGCGGGCGATGGTCAGCAGCAGGGCGCTGGAGGGCGTCACGCCGCCGCGGTGGTCGCCGCTGTCGATCTCGATGACGGTGCGGAACGTGAGTTTTTCCCGCTGGGCAAATTCGGCGAGGGCGGCGGCGGTGTCGGGATGGTCGACCATCGTCACCAGGCGGACGCCGGCGCGCAGCAGCCCGGCGGCGCGGGCCAGTTTGCCGGGGCCGAAGCCGACGGCGTAGAAGATGTCGGTCCAGCCGTGGTGCGCGAAATACTCGGCCTCGCGCAGGGTGGAGACGGTGATGGGCGCGCGGTCCGGCGCGGCGAGATGCGCGATCTCGGCGCACTTGGCGGTCTTGAGGTGCGGGCGGAGGTGCACGCCGCGCGCGGCGACCGTCGCGGCCATGCGCGCGAGGTTGCGGGCGAGTTTCTCGCGCTCCAGCACGAGGCAGGGCGTGGAAAGCAGTTCGAGGGAGAGGGCGGGGCGCGGGGGGTAGACGGAACTCATCTCAGACAGAGGGGTGTCCACGAATCACACGAAAGGACACGAAAAGGCGGGGGCAGCGGATTGCACGGGCGGGACTCAGACGGATTCGTCCAATGGAAGCAACTTTTTCGACACAGAGGCCGAGGAGACAAACCGGAGGACACGGAGAGTCTTTTGTCCCGGCTGCCTGGGAACTGCGGCGCTCCCGCTGAGAGCCAGTCGTCATGGCACGTCGAGGGCACGCGTTTTCCTCAACTACCTCGTCGAGCAATAAGAGGCATTCGCCTCCCTATTTGAACAGGCCAGCCGATCCTCTGCTCTGTGCCCTCGGGTGGGGCCTCCGTGTGCTCTGTGAACCAACGCCCGGGCTATTTTTTCATCCAAAGCAGGGAATCGAGGTCGACGTTACCGCCGGTGAGGATGACGCCAATCTTTTTACCGCGGGCGTCCACCCGGCCCTCGCGCACGCCGGCGAACGGCACGGCGCCGGACGGCTCGACGACCACCTTCAGGTTCTCCCAGAGCGCGCGCATGGCGGCGACGATGGCGTCCTCGGAAACCGTCACGACATCGTCGACGTGCTCGCGGATGAGCGGGAAGTTTTTCTCGCCGGTGCAGTTGGTCCGCAGGCCGTCGGCGATGGTGGGGGTGGCGGCGATGGAGATGCGCCGGCCGGCCCGGAACGACTGGGCGACATCGGAGGCCTGCTCGGGCTCGACGCCGACGACGCGCACGCCCGGCTTCGCGCCCTTGGCGGCCACGGCGGTGCCGCAGAGCAAGCCGCCTCCGCCCACCGGGCAGAGCACGAGGTCGAGGTCCGGCACTTCCTCGAGCAGCTCGAGCGTGGCGGTGCCGGCGCCGGCCATCACGCGGTAGTCGTCGAACGGATGCACGAGTGCCGCGCCGGTCTCGGCCGCGAGACGCGCGCAGGTCTGCTCGCGCACGGTGAGGCTGGGCTCGCAGTAGGTGATGCGGCCGCCGTAGCGTTCGACGTTGCGCACCTTGGACTGCGGGGCGTTGTGCGGCATGACGATGAACGCCGGCACGCCGCGCAACCCGGCCGCGCGCGCGACGGCAGCGGCGTGGTTGCCGGACGAGTGCGTCACGACGCCATGCGCCGCCTCGGCGTCGGTCAGCGAGAACACGGCGTTGCCGGCGCCGCGTGCTTTGAACGCGCCCGCGGCCTGCAGGTTCTCGCACTTGAAGAACAGCCGGCCGCCGCACGCGTCGTCGAGGGCGTCGCTCGTCAGGACCGGTGTCCGCTTGACGTAAGGGGCGATGCGGACGGCGGAAGCGCGAATGGCGGCGATGTCGAGGGACATGGGGGTGCGGAAGTTGGCCACAAAGCCGCGCAAAGAGACACCAAAAAACTACGGGTGGGGGCGGTGGTTTTTGTCTCACGCCACGACGCAAAGGCGCGAAGCAGCAGGGACGGATTGCGCCCCAGCGGCGCCTTAGCGGCTTGGCGGGGGATTTTTTGACCACGGATTAAACGGATTGGAACGGATAGAGGTGGGAGGGGCTTTATGCCCCGACGGCTGTGGAGCCGCGGCGTCCCTGCCGCGGCCAAGGTGCCATGACACGCCGAGGTCGACGCGTCTCCAGCAGCGCCCCGTCGGGGCATAAAGCCCCTCCCACTTTTCCGCTTGGAATTTTTCGAGTAGTAGGGGCGTGGCTCGACCACGCCCAGGCGCGCCCCTCCAAAGCCACAGACATCCCACAGCGCACCCGACTTCCGGCGCCAACTTCGTATCCTGTCATTCTGAGCGCAGCGAAGAATCCACGCGTGCGAATCCTGCATCGCGCCCGAGCACGTGGATCCTTCGCTTCGCTCAGGATGACATGCACAAAGGAGGACCGAAACGAGTTCTTGTGGGACGGCGGTGGTCCAAAGCCGTCGGGGCGTAAAGCCCCTCCCACTTTTCCGCGTCGGGACTTTTCGTGTCTTTCGTGTGTTTCGTGGTGCCCCTGCTCGAAGTTTGCTTTCGGGCGGCGCCCGCCTACGTTCCCGCGCATGACCGTCAAAAAGCTTCTTCACACCCGGATGCGGGTGAATGACATCGAGCGCAGCGTGAAGTTCTACGAGTCCGCGCTCGGCCTGACGGTCAGCCGCCGCCACACTTCGCCGCGCGGCGCGCAGCTGGTGTTCCTCGCCACGCCGCACAGCGACGAGGAGATCGAGCTCTGCCAGATGCCGGCCGGCGCGCCTCCCGTGCAGGTGCAGCCCGACCTGATGCACCTCGCCTTCGCGGTGGACGACCTCGCGACCTTCGCGGCGGAGCTGAAGCGGAAGGGCTTTGCCCTGAGCGACGGCCCGACCCAGACGAGCAGCGGCTCCGTCATCGCCTTCATCGACGCGCCCGAGGGCTACGAGGTCGAACTCATCCAACGGGCGAAGTGAAACACAGGGAATAGGAGCGGTGCCGCGCCGCTCCCACGACCAGCATGAAACGTTTCCTCCCGTCACTCGCCGCGCTCGCGGCCCTTTTTCTTATGACCACGACTCCTTCCTCCGCCGCCGGCGCCAACGCCGCCGGCGCCAACGCCTCCGGCCAGACCGAGACCGCCATCCTCGGCGGTGGCTGCTTCTGGTGCATCGAAGCCGTCTATGAACACGTGCCCGGCGTGAAAAGCGTCGTCAGCGGCTACGCCGGCGGCCACGTCACCAACCCGACTTACGAGCAGGTTTGCACCGGCACGACCGGCCACGCCGAGGTTGCGAAGATCACGTTCGACCCGGCCGTCCTCAGCTTCGAGAAGCTGCTCGAAGTGTTCTTCGACGCGCACGACCCGACGACCCTCAACCGCCAGGGCGCCGACGAGGGTGCGCAGTATCGCTCGGTGATTTTCTATCAGAACGAGGCCCAGCAGAGGGCCGCCGCCCGCGCCAAGATCACCGCGCAGGCGCAGTGGGACGACCCCATCGTCACCGAGATCGTGCCGCTGAAGGAATTCTACGCCGCCGAGAACTACCATCAGGACTACTTCAAGAACCACCCGAACCAGGGCTACTGCTCCTTCGTCATCAAGCCGAAGGTCAAGAAACTCCAGGACAAGGGCGTGATTTCGAAGGAGCGCACGGTGAAGTAAGGTGGATCCTGTCCAAGGCGGCTCCTGCCCAAGGTGGGAGCGGCTTTACGCCGCGACGCGTGGGTTGTCATTCTGAGCGCAGCGAAGAATCCACGATCGGGCTTGCCGGTGGTCGTTTCACTGGATCCTTCGCTGCGCGCAGGATGACAGTGTCGGACCCGTTCGCGGACGATTACCTGCGGCGACCAAGTTTTCCCCTTGAAGACGCGCCGCCTCCGGAGCCGTGGCGCCCTTGCCGTGTCATGCTTTTCCCCCGCGGCGAGGGCTCGGTGACGGAGTGAGGCTCACGAAGTCGTCGGGGCATAAAGCCCCTCCCACACATGGGAGCGCTCGCAGTCGCGGCGAGGGCGCCGCAGCTCCAGACGGAAAATGCGTCGCGGCTCCAGAACGTCGGCGCGTTCCACCCTGCGCCAAGGTGGAACGCGTTGACCCCAACGCGTTCGGCTCGCGCGGAGGTCATGGGTAGGGCGCACCGGCCCGGTGCGCCGCCGCGGAGCGCTCCGCTCCGTCCGCCCGACCGGCAGATATTTTCGAAAGGTATCTTTACGGGACCGAAGTATCCCGGCAGCCTTCCCGCCATGCCCCTCGTGTCCGTGGTCATGCCCGTGCACAACGCCGCCGCGACGGTGGCGCGCGCGGTCGCGAGCATCCAGGGCCAGACGCTGACCGATTGGGAACTGCTCGCCGTCGACGACGGCTCCACCGACGCCTCGCAGGAAATCCTGTTTGCCCTCGCGGCCAGCGACCCGCGCATCCGCGTGCTCAACATCGCGCGCTCCGGCATCGTCGGCGCACTCAACGCCGGGCTGACCGCCGCCGCCTCGCCGCTCGTGGCGCGGATGGATGCCGACGACGAGTCGCACGCCGCGCGGCTGATGGAGCAGATGAAGTTTCTCAAGGACAACCCCGACCTTGGCGTGGCGGGCTGCCTCGTCGAGTTCGGCGGCGACCGGCGCGCCAGCGCGGGCTACGCGTTGCACGTCGACTGGGTGAACTCGCTCGTGACACCCGAGCAGATCATGCTCAACCGCTTCGTCGAGGCGCCGTTTGCGCACCCGAGCGCCATGTTCCGGCGCGGGCTGGTCGAGGAGCACGGCGGCTACCGCGACGGCGATTTCCCCGAGGACTACGAGCTGTGGCTGCGCTGGCTCGACCTCGACGTGCGCATGGCCAAGGTGCCGCTGCCGCTCTTCACGTGGCACGATCCGCCCGGCCGGCTCTCGCGCACGGACGCGCGCTACGACCCCGAGGCGTTCTTCCGCCTGAAGGCCCGCTGGCTCGCCGAGTGGCTGAAGCGCGAGCTGAACCCGGCGCGTCCGGTCTTCGTCTGGGGCGCGGGCCGTCCGACCCGCCAGCGCGCGACGCACCTGGCGGCGCACGGCGTCACTCTCGCCGGCTACATCGATGTCGATGCCAAGAAGACCGGCAAACAGGTCGGCGGCGTGCCGGTCATCGCGCCCGCCGCGCTGCCGGTGCCGTCGGGTGCCGCGACGGATGTCAGCGCGCCGTTCGTGCTCGGCTACGTGGCGTCGCGCGGCGCACGGGACCTGATCCGGGCCGAGCTGCAGCGCCGCGGCTACGCCGAGGGCCGCGACTTCCTGATGTGCGCCTGAGTGACGTTGCACAACGGACGTTTTTCCCCGCTGCCCGCGGGCAGGAACTTGCCGCTTAATAAGTGACAATCCCCTCTGGTGGCGGCCGAAATAGTTTGTCACGTGAGGCTCTTTCAAAACCTCCGCGGATTTTTTAGGCGCGGCGGGAAAAGTGCGGCGGAGCGGAAGGGTCCGACAGGAAAACGGCTGCGGCGAGGGCCGCGCGCGATTTTTCGTCGTGCGTGGCCACGCCGTCG
>JACPIS010000026.1 GCA_016187925.1 Opitutia bacterium
GTTGAAGGAACGCTACGGCGCGCGCTGGGTGCGCGTGCGCGGCGGCGCCAAGGTGATGTGCCACCTGATGTTCGGCCTCATCGCGCCCACCGCTAGCGCGCTGGTCGCGCGTCTGCTCTAGGGCCGAGCGCGCCACGCGCCATCGAGCAAACGCCCCGCCTCCCTCGCGCGGCCCGCGACGGCGTGGCCACGCGCGACGAAAAATCGCGCGCGGCCCTCGCCGCAGCCGTTTTCCTGTCGGACCCTTCCGCTCCGCCGCACTTTTCCCGCCGCGCCTAAAAAATCCGCGGAGGTTTTGAAAGAGCCTCGTAAGTCTTAACTTTAACTACGAATTCCTGGCTGGCTTGCCGAGCCGTAGCTCGCTTCGTGGCTCAAAGCCGTCCGTCGCCAAGGCTTTGGACGGCAATTTCCATCTGCTTCAGATGGAAATTGGTGGAGCAGATCGGGATCAAACCGACGACCTCGTCGTTGCGAACGACGCGCTCTATCAACTGAGCTACTGCCCCGTAAAGTGGAGCGGGTTAATTGAAGGACGGCCCGGCCGGAGTAAACCAAAATTTTGTGCCCCGGCTACCGCCTTGACGGGAAAGATTTAACCCGACCGTCAAACTGGCCCTCAATTTGCTGTTGCACCCCAGCGGGACGGGTCAGAATCAAACCCTCGTCCCTTTCACTTCAACTCAACTTTGCCATGAAAAAGACCACCAAGAAGACTGCCGCCCCGGCCAAGGCGGCTCCCGCCAAGAAAGTCGCCGCTCCGGCGAAGAAAAAGACCGTCATCACGGAGCCGCCCGCGACCTTTATCACCGCGAAGGCGGATATCGGCTTCGGCAACCACCTCTACCTGCGCGGCGAAGGCCCCGGCCTGAGCTGGGATCGCGGCCTCGCCATGGACTGCATCGCCGCCGACCTCTGGGCCGCCACCGTCAAGGGCGCGACCTCGCCGGTCACCTTCAAGGTCCTCGTCAACGACCTGACCTGGAACGCCGGTAACGACTACGTCGTCGTGGCCGGCCAGAGCGTGACCGTCGCGCCGACGTTCTAAGCGTCGGCCGGGTCCGGATTGATCGCCTGCAGCGCCGCGCGCACGTCGTCGGCGCTGAGTTTCTCCCCTGCCCCGTCCTTGGGTTGCAGGAGCGTGCACCGCATCTTGATCCGCGTGAACGGCCAGGGCACGTAGAACTTGTCCCAGCTGCGCAGGCGCTTGGCGCGGCCGAATTCCGCGCCGAGCAGGACCATGGGCGCGTTGCGGCGGCGCGTCACCACGAGCACGCCCGGCTCGACGCTGTAAAGCGGCCCGCGCGGGCCGTCGGGCGTGATGCCGATGTCGTGCCCCTCGCCCATTTTCTCAATGAGCACGCGTGCGGCTTCGCGGCCGAAATTGCTGCTTGAGCCGCGCACCGGCTGGATGCCGACCATGCGGTAGAACGCCGCCAGCCACGCGCCGTCCTTGCTCGCGCTCACGAGTCCGTAGACGTGGCGCTTCGTGCGGTAGCGGCGAAAAATCTCCGCGGACAGGAAAAGCCGGTTGTGCCACAGGACGATGGCCGCGGGCTCGGCGGAGAACGTCAGCCGGCGGAGCGTCTCCGCGTCCGCCTCGAAGCGCAAGGTGCGGCCCCAAGTGCGGACCAGCAGGGCGGCCAGCCAGAGCAGGAACCGCCGCCAGCCGCGCACTTCGTTGATGGAGTCTGAGGCCTCGGTTTGCAGGCCACCGTTATGCGCTGCGGACGGGCTGCTCGCCAAGATAAACTTGAGCCTGTTCGTGCCGCCGCCGACGCTGCCGCATGCGCCTGCCGCCCTGCCCCCACCTGCCGCCCGCGCCCGCCGCGATGGACGCGGGGCACCTCACGGCGCACGGCACGGCGCGCGATGAAGCCTTCTACCTGACGGCCCTCACCTACGGACAATATCTCTGGCAACGCGGCCTGGCCGCGCGGGCCATCCTGTGCGTCGATCGCGCGCTGGGGGCGGACTTGCGCGGCGGCGAGCCCGTGTTGCGCGATTGGCCGCTGCCCTACGCGACGCTCGGCTGGATGCTGCGGCATGTGCCGGCGGAGATTTTCATCGGCAACCCGCGCGTGCATTACCAGCACCTCGCCGACCGGATGAACGAGCCCCGGCGCGAACAGCGCCGCTGGCGCGCGTGGGCGGCGTGGGCGATCACGCGCCGTTTCCGGCCGGAATTCGCCGCCGATCCCAAGCACGCCGTGATCGAACCGGACGAGGCGACCATCGCGCTGAAACTCACCACGCACGGCCTGCCGGGCGAAGCCACGCTCTGGCGCAACAGTTTGGAAGCGTCCCAGTGACCTCGCGCCGCACCGGACAGGTGTGTGCCGGCATCCGGCGCAGGGCATGGGGCGTTAATAGACTTGCTCCCGGACAGGCCCGGAAGTCAGGTTGCCTTTGCATTTGTCTAAGTGCTGTCAGGCGTCATAAAAACGCACCGACCCCACCCCTCCCCCGACCAAGCTGGACCCCCACCCCGGGCCGCGGACCCCGACCTACACCGCGAGCCATGACCAATCTCTTTTCCGCCAAATCCCTCAGCCCGCAAAACCGCGCCGAGATGCGCGCGGTGCTCGATCAGGCCATCCGGCAGGCCGAGCGGGATCAGCTGCGGCTCAAGGTGCCGCGCGAGGTCAAGCCGGGCCCGCAGAAGCGGGGCATGCATTACCACTACCGGCCCGAGATCTTCCTCCAGATGCAGGGGCGCACGGACTTCCGGTTTCCGCGCGAGAACTTCGAGCTCGGCCCGGGCGACTTGTGCGTCATCCCCGCCGGCGTGCCGCACGGCGAAGCCGTTTACGCCGAGGCGGACCGCCCCTTCCGCAACCTCGTCGCGGGTTTCTACAACAACACGATCAGCCTGCACTTCGCCTACGAGGCCCAGCCCGGCCGGCCGGACATCGAGGTGATCGAGTTCTTCGACGCGCCCAATCTCGACGTATTCATCACGCTGGCGAACAGCCTGGCGCAGACGCATTTCATGCAGAGTCCCGCGCGCGACTCCGTGCTGAAGGGCCTGAAGATCGCCCTGCTCGGCATGTTCCGCAACATCGTGGAGACCGGCACCGGCAACCTGAACAACGACATCGGCAAGGTCTTCCAGGCGAAATGCCTCGTCCGCGAGCAATACGGCAACTCCGCCCTGAGCGTGCAAAAGATCGCCGAGATCCTCGGCTGCTCGGCCGACTACCTCTCGCACCTCTTCCACGTGGAGACGAAGGAGCGCCTCACGCACTACATCCAGCGCATCCGCATCCAGGGCGCCACGCTCGCGCTCGAGACCACGGCGCTCAACATCTCGGAGATCGCCTACGCCAGTGGCTTCGCCGACCCCGCCTACTTCGCCCGCGTCTTCAAGCAGCACAAGGGCATGACCCCGCAGGAATATCGCGTGCAGCTCGAAACCCAGCGCAACAAGCAGGAGGAGCAGCCGAAGACGGTCTATCACGACCGCCTCGACTACACCCACGGCGTGCCGAAGAAGAAAGCGGCGCCACCGGCCGAGTCGCCGACCGAGTCGGTCGGCGCGTGAGCGCTTTGTCCTCCGCGGTTTCTTGAGCGGCTCGTCATCAGGCCGGGAAAATCCCAGCCGTCGATCCGTCAGGCTCATAGCGGCATCCCTTTGCTTTGGACTGTCATTGCGAGGAGCAATGCGACGAAGCAATCCAGCACTTCGACTGGCTCAGTGTCCCAAGCGCTGCCGAGGGACTGGATCGCCACGGCGCATTACGCACGCCTCGCGATGACAATGGCCAAATGCTACGGGCGATGGGTGTAATCCGTCTGCTTCTCAACGGTGCCTATCCCGTGAGCGCAGGCGCAGCCAGCCGACGACAGCCAAGGCCGCTACCAGCCACCAGCTGGGCGCACCGCCGCCACCGCCACCACCGCCCGAGGGCGCGCTGGGAGCCGGCGCGGGCGCCGGGGCTTTCGGCAGGGCACTGACCGACGCCGAGTCGGCGCTTTCGCCGAACGAATTGACCGCGGAGACGGCATAGTAATACGTGGTGCCGTTGCTCACGAAGGTGTCGGTGTAGCGCGTGGTGTCAGGATTCGCGACCGTCGTGTAAGGTCCGCCGCTGACGGTGGCGCGCTTCACGTTGTAGCTGGTCGCGCCGGTCGCGGCCGTCCAACTCAACGCGACTTCGCCATTGCCCGCGGTCGCAGCCAGACCCGTCGGCGCGACGGCCGGTGAGGTGACATTCACCGAATAGACCGCATAGCCGCTCGGCGGCGCCTGCACGGTGACGACACCGCTGGCGCTGCACGCCACGCCCGCGGGCTGGACGTTTTGTCCGTTCGCATAGGAATACCAGGCATGGCTCAGCAACGTGGCGCCGCGCAACGCGGTGTCGCTCGTGGTGACCGTCGCGCTCTTCGCCGACGAAGGATGCACGTTGATCGCCACGATGTAGCCCGGCGCGGAGGAAGTGCCGGCCTTCGTGCCGTAGACCAGCAGGTCCGGATCGCTGGTTTGCAACGGCTCGATCGACGGCGCCCCGCCGCCGAGGGCGCCGCGCACCCAGACGAGCGCGTCGATTCCGTTGCCCGTCTGGCCGCCGAGCGTGGCGAGGTCGCGGTTGAAATAATCCGACCAGAACAGGCAGGGATAACCCTGGTACGTCAGGATGAACGCGTAGGCCAGCATCTTGTCGTTCGTGATCGTGTCGGTGTCGTGGTTGGCCACGAACGTCACCGCATGCGCGGGATCCTTCGCCGCGTAAACACGGGTCGGATCGACCAAGGCCGCGACAGGGACGCTGCCGGCGTGGTTGAAAACATCGGCCATCGTGTAGTAGCCGGGAAAATCGAACGCCGCGGTGCCCCGGCTGTAGGTCACGTAGGCCTCCACGTTTCGGACTTCCCCGTCCCAGCATTCGAGCACGCCGAAGGCCGCGCCCGTGCCCGCGCGGAAATCCCCCACCATGGACGGCCGGAAACCCTTCACGAAATCGAAGCGCCAGCCGCCATCGAAACCGGCATTGGCGGCATCCATCAGCCATTTGCCCCACTGGATCATGTCGTAGCGCGGCCAACCGGCGGAGTCGGGCGTATCCAGCGAGAGACAGAGATCGGGCATGTCGCCGAAGCGGCCCTCGTCGCTCCCCTCGTGCGTGGAGGGATGAAACTGGTTGTAGTGCCACGCGCACCGATTGCTCGCGACTCCGCTGAAATCCATAAACGTGCCCATGCTGCCCAGGTTGGGATTCATTTCGCTCGCTCCGCCCGAGCGGTGGTTCAGCACGATGTCCGCCAGGCACACAATGCCCTGGGCGTGAAACGCCGCGATGGCGCCCTTCAATTCCGCCTGCGTCCCGAAATGCGTGGCCGTCGTCCCCTTCTGATTGTACGCGCCCACGTCGTAGTAATCGTAGGGATCGTAGCCCATGGAGCTGGCGCCGCTCTGGGCCTTGCTCGGTGGCGGAAACCAGATGCGATCGATGCCGTGTCCGCCACGCATGTTGCGCAACCGCCCGGCCTGCCCGGCCATCGTGTTGTACCAGCCCGCCGGGCAGTCCCAATAAAAACCCTGCATCATCACGCGGGTCCGGCTGGCATTGGCCGGCAGGATGATCAACGGCGGCAGCGCCGCGGGTGCCGGGGCGGGTGTGACGGGAAAATTCCAGTCGGCCCGGTTGTTGTTGTCCCAAACGGCTGCGGCGGCGTCGTGAAAGACGCAGTTCACCTCGTAGGCGGCCTCGGGCACCGTGTAGGTGAACGTGTAGCGGCCGGTCGCCGCATCGCGCGTCATCGTCTGGTCGGGGCCGGCGATCTGCATCCAGCGGTTGAACGAGCGGTAAATCTGGACCGTGCCCGCGCCCGCCAGCGGTCCACCCGCCGGGTCGTAAGTTACCGTGACGGTCTGGCCGGAGACGGGCACAGCCGGGCTGATCGTGCAGGTCGAGGCCGCTCCGTCCGCCACCACTCCAAGCAGCAGCGCGACGAGAGACAGACATCGGCGCGCACCCGCGAGCGACCACATCCTTTGAGGCAAGGAGACCGGCGTCGCCCGTCCTTGCCGGTCCGGGTTCACGCCGCCGCTGGCTTCGTTGCCCCGCCCTCGGCTGGTACCAGCGCGAGTGCGGCCGCGGCCACGAGCATGCATACGCCACCCGCCATGACGGCGTGGACGAGATTACCATGCAGGAAGTTCTTCACGAACGGACCAAAGAAGAGTGCCGCGAGGATCTCCGGCAGCACGATGAAGAAATTGAAGATGCCCATGTAGACGCCCATGCGGGCCGAAGGCAGCGCGCCGGCGAGGATGGCATACGGCATCGAGAGGATCGACGCCCAGGCGACGCCGCCGAGGGCGAGTGCCGCGAGCAACAGATAGCGCTGCTCCTCGCCGTGGATAAAGCCGACCGCCAGCAGGCCGATCGCGCCCACCGTGAGGCAGACGCCGTGAATCAGACGGCGGTCGGCCCGGCGGGCCGCCGCCATCAGGGCAAAGGCGGCCAGGAACGTCACGGCATCCTTCACGGCGTAGCAGACGCCCGCCCACTCCGCGCCGCGCTTGAACAGGTCGGACGAGGGATCGTTGCTGCCGAAGATCACCGGCACGGCGTTCGAGAAATGCAGCCACATGCAGAACAGCCCGAGCCAGGTGAAGAACTGCACGAGCGCCAGCCGGCGCATCGTGCCGGGCATGTGCACGAGTGCATCGGGGATTTCCTTCAGCAGGTGCGCGAGGCCGCCGCTCTCGGCTTTCTTGCGGCGGAACTCCTCCAGGTTGTCCGGCGGATTTTCCTTCGACGAGATGACGGTCCAGAGGACGGCGCTGAGGAACGCCACGGCGCCGACGTAGAACGAGATTTTGACGTTGGTCGGCAAGGCGTTGGCGCCGTCCGCCTCGCTGCTCACCTGAAACCAGTTGCGCAACATGTAGGGCATCATGCCCGCGACCACCGCGCCGACGCCGATGAAGAAGCTCTGCATCGCGAAGCCCATGCCGCGCTGCTCCTCGGGCAGCTTGTCGGCCACGAAGGCGCGGAACGGCTCCATCGAGACGTTGATGGACGCATCGAGCACCCAGAGCAGGCCGGCGGCCATGTAGAACTTCGGCAAATGCGGGATGAGCCACTCGGCGAGCGAGCCGGAGTTCGGCATCAGCAGCAGCGCGAGCGAGCTGAGGATCGCGCCGACGAGGAAATACGGCCGGCGCCGGCCGAGCGGTCCCCAGGTCCGGTCGCTCATCGCGCCGATGAGCGGCTGCACGATGAAGCCCGTGAGCGGCGCGGCGAGCCAGAGCTTGGCGATCTGGTCGTCGGCGGCGCCGAGGTATTTGTAGATCGGGCTCATGTTCGCCATCTGCAGACCCCAGCCGAATTGGATGCCGAGAAAGCCGAAGCTCATGTTCCAGATGGCCGGCAGGGAGAGGGGTCGCGGGGTGCTCATGGGGTGAAGCTCAATGTTTCAGGGGCTCGCTGTATTCGACCAGGGCGCGGTCGCCACAGCGGTCGTAGAGTCTGATCCACTCCCGCAACGTAGCCAGCTTTTCTCCGTTCAGTCCGGCCAGTTGCTGTGCCGAAAAGCGCCACTGCCAATTGCCCCCGGAGGTGCCGGGGCGGTTGAAGGTCGCCCCCGCCGGCAGGTCCAGCAGGTCCTGCACGGGGATCACGGCCAGACGGGAGACAGTGGACAGGACGTGCCGGATAATCGGCCAGGCCGAGCGGCTGCCGCCAAGATGGAAATACGCGTCGATCTGCGCCGACGACGCGCCGGAGAGGCTCTCGAGCCAGCCGCGGGTGGTGATGTTGTCGTGCGTGCCCGTGTAGGCGACGCTGTCGGGCGGGTAGAAATGCGGCAGGTTGACGTTGTGCGCATCGTGGCCGTAGGCGAACTGCACGATCTTCATGCCGGGCAGGCCGGCCTTGCGGCGCAGTTCGACGACGTCGGGGCCGATGTAGCCGAGGTCCTCGGCGATGATGCGCGCCTCGGGCAGTGCGTCGCTCACGACCTTGAAGAAAGCCGCGCCGGGGCCCTTGCGCCACCGTCCGCCACAGGCGTCGGTCGCGCCGGCCGGGATTTCCCAATAGGTGTCGAAACCGCGGAAGTGGTCGAGGCGGATGATGTCGTAGAGCTCGAAGGCCGCCTTCAGGCGGTCGATCCACCACGTGTAGCCCGTGCGCTGCAGGTGCTCCCAGTCGTAGAGCGGATTGCCCCACAGCTGCCCCTGCGCGGAGAAATAATCCGGCGGCACGCCGGCGACCACCAGCGGCTGGCCCTGGGGATCGAGGCGGAAGACCGCGCGGTTCTGCCAGGTATCGGCACTGTCGAGCGCCACGAAGATCGGCACGTCACCGATGACGCCCACGCCGCGCTCCTGCGCGTAGCGACGGAGCCGGCGCCACTGGCCGAAGAAAAGGTATTGGTAGAAGGCGTGGCGCTCGGCGTCGCGCTTCGCGGAGGCCGGGAGGGCCGCGCCGAGGCCCGGGCTCCACGTGCGGTACTGCTCGGGCCACATCGTCCACGGCCAGCCGCCGAAATGATTCTTCAGCGCCATGAACTGCGTAAACGGCACCAGCCAGCTCTCCTCCTCCCGACGGAAATCGGCGAACGAACCCAGTCCGTCGACCTGGTCGGCCTTGGCCGTGGCGAACGCATCGTGCGCCTTGGCGAGCACGCCCCAGAAGGTCTCGTAGAGCCGGCCGTAATCGACCGTGTCCGCCGGCAGCTTGCGCAACCCGGCCACGTCGGCCTTCGTGAGGAAGCCGTCGGCGATCAACTCACCGAGATCGATGAAATACGGGTTGCCCGCCCGTCCCGAGAAAAGCTGGTAAGGCGAATCACCGTAGCCGGTGGGACCGATCGGGCAGATCTGCCAGTAGCGCACGCCGGCCTCGCTGAGGAAATCGACGAAGCTCCGGGCGCCGCGGCCGAGATTGCCGATACCGTATTCGCCCGGCAGTGTGCTGAGGTGCGCCAGCACGCCCGCCGTGCGGGTGTTCAACCAAGAGGTGGCCTTTGCTGCCATGGGAGGGTGGGCTTTCAACGCAGCCGGATTTCGTGTGGTCGACCGTCGTCGACGAGGCGCAAGACGACGGTCCGCTCGTCCAGACGGTGCCAGCCGGGTCCGGTGGAGCCGGCGGGAGTTGGGGACAGTTCTGTGCCGTCCAGGTGCACCGTGGAGCAAGCCGGCAGGGCGTGAAGCTGCAGCTCGAAATTGCGGGCCGCGGGGCGATAGGCACCCACGGGGGCTTCCAAGACGACGACCGTGGTGTCGTCCTCGCGGAAACTGCGGAGTTGTGTGCGCCGGCTCTGGCCGGAGAGGTAGGCCGGACTGAGGCCGTCGTCCTCGTAGAGCGAGCCGGCGGCGCGGCCCTCGGCATCGGGATAGACGCCGAAGCGCAGTGGATTCCACGGCTTCTCGCCCGTATGGCTCATGGGCTCGGTCGAGGGAATAATGCTGCCGCCGCGCACGTAGAGCGGCAGGTGGTCGAGGGGCACCTTCTCCGTGATGGTCTGTCCGCCGGGCACGGCGGCACCGGTCCAGTAGTTGAACCAGAGGCCGGCGGGCAGATAGAGATCGCGCTCGCGCTGCGCGGCGCGGGTGACGGGGGCGGCGAGCAGGGCGTCACCGACCATGAACTCGTCGTCGATGGTGGTGGTGTTCTCGTCGTCCTGGAAATTGAGGACCAAGGGGCGGAAGAGCGGCACGCCCGTGCGGTGGGCCTCCTCGATGGTCGTGTAGAGGAAGGGCAGCAGCGCGTAGCGGAGCTTGATGAACTTGCGGACGATGTCCTCGTAATGGCGCCCGAAGCGCCACGGCTCCTTGTCGTAGGTGTCGATGGCGGAGTGGTTGCGGAAGAACGGCGAGAACGCCGCGATCTGATACGAGCGGGCGAGCAGTTCGCCGTCGCCGCGGCCGATGAAGCCGGGGATGTCGGCGCCGACGAAGGTCTCGCCGCTGAGCCCGAGCGAGGCGAACATCGGGACGTTGAGCGCGAGCGCATCGAAGGTGGCGTTGTTGTCGCCCGTCCACTTGACGGCGTAGCGCTGGATGCCGGCGTAGCCGGCGCGGGTGATGACGAAGGGGCGGCGGTCGGGCTGGAGGCTCTGCAGGCCCTCGTAGGTGGCGCGGGCCATGTTCAGCGCGAAAGTGTTCCGCATGCCGTTGTAGGGGGTGTGCTGGCCGAGGTCGTCGAAGCGGATGTTTTCGTGGCGCTTGCCGGTGGGATCGAGGAAGTCGGCCGGCTCGTTCATGTCGGTCCAGATGCCGGCGATGCCGACGTCGGTGAGCGCGCGGTGTTGTTCGCCCCACCAGCGGCGGGCGGCTTCCTTCGTGTAGTCGACGAAGACGGCCTTGCCGGGCCAGACCTCGCCGACGTAGACGGACCCGTCGGCCTGGCGGAGGAAGTAATCCTTCGCGGCGCCTTCGTCGTAGACGGAGTAGCGCGCGGGGGCGGCGGCCGCGGGGGCGGCAGCGGGTGACGTGTTCGGCGGGCCCAGCGGTCCCGCCCTACCTTCCGCTGCCCGGCCGTCGGGCTCGTGCTTCACGCCGGGGTCAATGATGGTGACGACGCGGATACCTTTTTCGGCGAGGCGGCGGGTCAGACCGGCGGGGTCGGGGAAACGGGTCTTGTCCCAGGTGAAGACGCGGTAGCCGTCCATGTAGTGGATGTCGAGGTAGAGGACGTCGAGCGGCAGGTCATGGGCGCGGTATTGCTCGGCGATGTGCTCGACGAGTTTGTCGGGGTAATAGCTGTAGCGGCTCTGCTGGTGGCCGAGCGACCAGAGGGGCGGCAACGGGATGCGGCCGGTGAGCTCGGTGTAGCGGCTGACGACCTTCTTGAGCGAGGGGCCGGCGAAGAAATAGTAGTTCAGCTCACCGCCCGCGGCGGAGTATTCGACGGCCTCCTGCGTGAGGTGACCGAACTCGAAGGTGGAGCGCCAGGCGTTGTCGTAGAAGAGGCCGTAGGCGGTGCCGTGCTCGAGGCCGAGGTAGAACGGGATGCTCTGGTAGATCGGATCGGTGCCTTCGACGTAGCCGGGGGTGTCGGAGGTCCAGAGTTCGAACCGGCCGCGGCGGCGGTCGAGGCGGGCGGCCTTCTCGCCGAGGCCGTAGAAATGCTCTTCGTAGCCGGGCCGCTTGGCGGCGGCCACGCGGCCGGACCGAGGGTCGCGCGCCATGGGGCGCGCATCGGCGCTGAGGACGCGGCCGGTGGCGGCGTCGCGAAATTCAATGAGGAGCGGGTCGCGGGTGACGACGACTTTCAGCTCCGTGGTCGTGAGCGTGAGGGTGGCGGCGTCCTCGGCGATCTGGAAGGGCGCGGCGGGCCAGTCGGTCTGGGCGACAGCCCAGGAATGATCGAGTGCCGGCGGCTGGCCGGCGAACACGGTGCGCACCCGGATCAAATCCGGCGCGAGGACCGTGAGCTGGAGGGAATCGCCGCCCGCACAGGTGAGTTCGACGCCGCGGTCGCGGCGGGACACGAGGGTGACGGCTCCGGCCGGGCGGAGCCCGGACCAGTCGAGCGCCAGCGCCGGGGTCAGCAACCCCAGCAGCGCGAGCAATGAAACGTATTTACGCACTGAAGAAAAAGTAAGCGGTCGCTGCGGTAGCCGCAGCCGCCGGAGAAAGTGCGGCCATCAGAACCCGTCTGATGGCCGCACCGAAGTTGAACGCCGGGTTGATTAACCCGGGCGGATCAGAACTTGTACGATGCGCCGATCGAGTAGGTGGCGCCGTACTTGTGGTAGTCCTGCACGAGACGCGTGTCCGGGCCGGAAGCGGCGAACAGCGGCTCATTGTTCAGGTTATAGCCCTGCGCGATCAGAGTCAGACCCTTGAGACTGCCCTTGTGGAACGCGTAGCTGACCTGAGCGTCGATATTCGTCTCGGCCTGCAGATTGCGGTAGTTCACACCGCGCGGACCGAAGGTCGAGATGTCGCCGCGGAAGTCGGAGCGATAGCGGGCGCTGACGCGGGCCGCGAAACCGCTCTTGGCTTCGTAGTAGAACGTGGCCGAAGACACGCGATCCGACAGGCCGGGCAGCGGCTGGGACGGATTGCTCGGGTCGGGCTGGATCGAGCTCTTGAGGAACGAGGTGTTGCCGATGAAGCCGAAGCCCTTGAGCATCGGGGTGATCATCTCACCCGCGATCGACAGGGTGAACTCGATACCGCGAACGTAGCCACCGTCGCCGTTGGCCGGAGCGTCGGAGCGACCGGTGAAGATCGCGGGCGTGGCGCCAGGATTACCGGGGGCAATGCCCGTGGGATAACCGACGAAGCTGACGATCTGCGTCTTGTTGAAGGTATAGGAAGTCAGCTGCTTGTTGAAGCCGGCGACCGCCCAGTAGCCCTTGCTGTCCTTGAAGTAGTGTTCGATGGACAGGTCGACCGAGTTGGCCCGGGTGGGTTCGATCCTCGGATTGCCACCGCTACGGGACCAAGGACCGTTGAGCGGATCCGTGGAGCTCGCCAGCGTCTGGTTATAGTTGAACGTGTTGCCGGCGCGCATGTCGATCATGCGCGGACGGGCCAGCTGACGGGCGGCGCTGAAGCGCACGAGCGTCTGGTCGGTGACGTGGAACACGAGGTTCAGCGCGGGCACGAAGTCAGTGTATTTGTGGCTTTCGTGGACCGCGACGATCTCGTTGGCGCCGATCGCCTGTCCGGTGCTGCTCTGCTCGGTATTGACGATCTGAGCACCGATGTTGCCGGTGACGGGCACCGAACCGAGCTTGTGGTCGATGTCGAGATTGACGTAACCGTTCCAGATCTTCTCGGTCACCTCGAAGTTGTTCGCCCGGAGGGCCGGGTTGAGATTGGGCTTGGTCTCGTAGAAGCCGCTGTTGAAGAGTGCCAGCGGGTCATAGCTGTATTGGTTGCCCATGCCGATGAAGGACAGGTCGGTGAGACCGACGGAGGCCGGAAGCGGGGCGCTGGTGGCGCCGTTCTTGAAGCCGAGGAAGAAGCCTTCCGTGCCGCCGGGGCCGAGGTCGAATTCATACTTGGAGCGGCGCTTGGCGGTGAGGCCCGCCTCGAACTTGCTGAAGAAACCCGACAGCTCGTGCTGGGTCTTGAGCGTGTACTGGCTGATGAGGTCGCGGGCATACGGGCCCTTGACGAAACCGGCCTGGCCGCCAGGGAACTGGTCGTTGGCCCAGCCTTGCGGGCTCTGGAGGCGCATCAGATTACCGTCAGAGTAGTCGAGCAGGTGGCTGAACGTCGCGCCCGCACCGGTACCGTGCAGCGTGTAGGTGAGGGTCTCGGGCGTACCAACCTGGTTGGAGGCATAGCCGGAGTAGGTCTCGAGCACGAGATCGCGGCGCTTGACGCGCGAGTAGCTGAGGTCGAGGTCGGTTTTCCAACCGTTCTTGTTGCCGAGCTCGAGGCGCCAGCCGCCGGAGAAGAGATGGTCGTTGCGCTTGACGATGTCGTTACGGACGACGCCGAAGACGTTCTTAAAGGTGCCCTGCGTGATCAGGCCGTTGCTCTCGGTGAAACCGGGCTGCAGCTGGGCCGAGCTCCACCAGAGCGGAATCTCGATGCCACGGAGCAACTGGGTCTCCTCGAAATCGGAGTAGAAGAGGTCGATCGTGGAGTGGACGTTCTCGCTCGGGGCCAACTCGATGACGGCCGTGTGTCCGTCGCGGATGATCTCGCTGGAACGGACGAAGGGCTTCGCACCGCCGAGCACGAAGGGCTGGCTGGCGCTGGTGCCGGAATCGACGTTGGGGTAACCCCAGGCGTTCCACTGCTCGCCCTGACCGGGGCGGTCGGAATGGGAGAAGCCGTAAGCGATGCCCACCTTGCCGTCGGCGAACTGATCGACATAGGTGAAGGTCTCGCGGTTGCCCGTGTCCTTGGAGCCGGCGTTGAGCGCGCCCATGCTGTTCCACTCGTAGAAAGCGTTGGCGGCGATGACGCGGCGACCCTGGCTGAGGGGGCGCACCGTCTGCATGTTGATGGTGCCGGCCAGACCCTGGCTGATGAGCGAAGCGTCCGTGGCCTTGTAAACCGTGACACCGCTCAGCAGTTCGGCGGGGTACTGGTCGTACTCGACGGAGCGGTTGGCGTTGGTGCTCACTTGCTCGCGGCCATTGAGCAGACCCACGCTGTAATCACCCTCGAGACCGCGGATGACGATGGCTTGGGCGCGGCCGTTGAGGCGCTGCGTGGCCAGACCGGGCAGGCGGGTGAGTGACTCGGCGATGCTGATGTCGGGCAGCTTGCCGATGTCCTCGGCCGCGATGACTTCGGCGATCAGCGTTTGCTTTTGCTTGGTTTCCGCAGCGGCCGCCAAGCTGCCGGCGAAGCCGGCGGTGACCTTGAAGGTATCCAAGACCACGACTTTGTCGGAGGCATTGTCCTTCTTCTTGTCCTGCTCGGGATCCGGATTGGCGGAGGCCTGGGCGAACGCCGAAAGGGCCGGCTGGGTGAGCAGCAGGCCGGTGGCCAGTCCTCGGAGGAGGTACCGGCGCACGGTATCAGTTATTAGGTGGGTGTGCATGATGTTTCGGGGAGAGTCGAAAACCGGCCATCGCGGCCAGAAATAGCAGGGGGAAAGTGTGGGGTGATGCCGGTCGGAAGCAGAGGGGGAACTCCGGCGGCGGGCCAAATCTGAGTGCCGCGGTTGCGCGCGGCGACCTGCAAACCGCTCAGAAAACCGAGATGACTCCGAAAAGTCTTAGGTTCGGGACGCGTTCGCGCGGAGCGGTTCCTCAGAATTTCATTTGGTCAATTTCTCGATTTTTCAGAGGAGAAACCACTCTTCCCCCTTCCCCGTCGCTTCGCTGCGCGAGGCCGCAGCAGTTCCAAGTTGGCTCCGGATGGGTGGACTCAACCTAGGTTTTTTCCCGGCCTTGCAAGACTTCTCCCGCGTGACCCGTTTGACCGCGCGCCCTCGCCTCGCATCCTCTTACAGCCTATGCCCCCTGTTATCCGCCGTTTCTACCCCTTCCTCGTCGGCGTGGTTGCCGCCGTTGCCGTCCGAGCCGAGTCCGTCACTCCCGTCAGCGTCCCGCGTTTCACGCATCCCGGTGCCGGCCAGACCATCTATATCCTCATGCCCGACCGCTTCGCTAACGGCAGCAGGGACAACGACACCGGGCATCTGCCCGGCGGCCCCGAGGAAAACGGCTTCGATCCCACCCGCATCGGTTACTACCATGGCGGCGACTTCATCGGGCTGACCGAGAAGCTCGATTACATCAAGGGACTGAACGTCTCCACCGTCTGGACCACTCCGCCGTACAAGAACAACCCCGTCCAGCCCCAAGACCGCTCCGCGGGCTACCACGGGTATTGGCCGGTCGACTTCCTGAACGTCGATCCGCATCTCGGCACCAACGACGAATACCGCGAGTTCATCCGCCAGGCCCACGCCCGCGGCCTCCATGTTTACCTCGACATCGTGGTCAACCACACCGGCGACATCATCAAATACGCCGGCGGCAACTACGCCTACGTCGACACCAAGACCACGCCCACGCGCGATGCCGCCGGTCACCCGTTCGACGAGCGCGCCGTCGCCTTCAACGGCCTCAACGACCCCGCCGCCTTCCCCACCCTGTCCGCCGAGCACAGCTTTCCTTACGTGCCCGTCCTGGCGCCCGGTCAGGAGCATCTCAAGAACCCCGCGTGGCTCAACGACGTCACGCTCTACCACAACCGCGGCAACAGCTCTTTCACCGGCGAAAGCGCCGTGCTGGGGGATTTCGTCGGCCTCGACGACATCATGACGGAGCACCCGCGCGTCGTCCGCGGTTTCATCGACATTTTCGGCCAATGGCTCGGCTGGGGCGTCGACGGTTTCCGCATCGACACCATGCGCCACGCCGGCGCCGCCTTCTGGCAGGCCTTCAACCCCGCCATCCGCGCCCAAGCCCGCGGCCTCGGCCGTCCCGACTTTATCCAATTCGGCGAAGTCATGAACGAAGCCGGCGACGTCGCCTACCTCAGCGAGTTTTCCACCGGCACCATGCCCGCCGACTCCACCACCGACTTCGCCTTCGCGTTCGCCGCGCGCAAATACGTCTCCCAAGGCGGCCCCGCCGCCGCCCTCGATGAATTCTTCTTCCGCGACGACTACTACACCGACCACGACAGCAACGTCCACTCGACCATCACGCTCCTCGGCAACTACGACATCGGCCGCTGGGGCTACTTCCTCCTCCAGGACAACCCGGGCGCCTCCCTCTACCAGATCGCCGACCTCGCGCGCCTCGGCCACGGCCTGATGTATCTCTCGCGCGGCATGCCGGTGCTCCACTACGGTGACGAGCAGGGCATGCTCGGCGCGGGCGGCAACGACCAGCAGGCACGCGAAGACATGTTCGCCCCGCAGGCACCCGTCTACCGGGACGCCAAGCTTCTCGCCACCACGCGCACCGGCGCCGACGACAAATTCGATCCGACGCACCCGTTCTACCACTTCTTCGGCCAACTCGGCGCACTCCGGCAACACCACGCCGCCCTCCGCACCGGCGCCATGCTCCTGCGCCCGACCGCCGAGCCCGGCCTCTTCGCCTTCTCCCGTATCGAACGCGGCGAACACGTCGAGTACCTCGCCGTCTTCAACAACTCCCGCACCGCCACGCTCACCGCCAGCGTCCCCACGAGCCAGCCGGCCGGCGCGGTGCTCGCCCCGCTCTTCGACTCCCGCCACCCCGAGGCCGTCGGCGGCGACCGCCTCGCCGCGGATGCGGCCGGCACCGTGCGCGTGACGCTCGCCCCGCTGCAATTCGCGCTCTGGCGCGCGGAGGCGGCGCTGCCCGTGCCGGCGACGGCCCCGCAGATCGCGCTCGTCACGCCCGCCGCCGGCGCCGCGCTCACCTTCAACTCGCGCGAGGTCGACAACATCGTCTTTCCGAGCCGCCGCGAGATCCGCGCCGAGGTCACCGGCAACGACGGCCTGGCCGAGGTGACGTTTGCCCTGACCCGCTCGTCGCGCCCCGGCCAATACGAATTGCTCGGCACCGACGACGCTGCGCCCTACCGCGTGCTCTGGACGCCGCCCGCCGATCTCGCACCGGGCGAGGAAATCTCCTTCGTCGCCACGGTGAACGACCTCCGGGGCCACCGCACCGCCGCGCGGGTCGACCACGTCACCATCGCTCCGGGCAAGGCCGTTTTCGGCATCCCGGGTTCGCAGACGCCCCGGCTCACGGCCTCCGCCCCCGCCTCCGTCACAGTCGCAGCCGGCGCTCCGCTTTCGCTCTCGGCGCAGGCCGAAGGCACCGGCCCGCTCGAATACCAGTGGCTGCACGACGGCGAGAATATCCCCGGCGCCACTGCCGCAACCTACACTGTGCCGGAGGCGGCGGCCGCGCACGCCGGGCAGTATCGTGTGCTCGTGCACAATCTCGCCGGCACCACGCTCGGCTCCGAGACCACGGTCACCGTCACCGGAGCCGGCCGCATCGTGAAGCACCCCTCCTTCCCCTCGCAGTTCATCGCGGCGCGCAACGTCGACGTGTGGCTGCCGCCGGGCTACGACGCCAACTCGGGCGAACGCTACCCCGTCGTCTACCTGCACGACGGGCAGAACATCTTCGACCCGGCCACCAGCTACGGCGGCGTCCCGTGGTCCGTGGACACCGCGATGCTCCGCCTCATCGCGGCGGGCAAGACCCGCGGCGCCATCATCGTCGGCGTCTGGAACAACGGCGAGCAACGCCTCGCCGAATACATGCCCCGCAAGGCCGTCACCGGCGACACGCTCCTGCTCTACCCCGGCGGACCGACCCTTGCCACCCACACGATCAAGTCCGACGGCTACCTCGAGTTTCTCGTCCGGGAGTTGAAGCCGTTCATCGACCGCACCTATCGCACCCTGCCCGACCGCGAGCACACCTCGGTCATGGGCTCGAGCATGGGCGGGCTCATCTCCGCCTACGCGCTCCTGGAATACCCGGACGTGTTCGGCGGCGCCGGCTGCGTCTCGACCCACTGGCCCGTCGGCGAAGGATGTGTCGTCGATTACATCGCGAAGCACTTGCCTGCGCCCGGCACGCACAAGATCTACTACGACTTCGGCACCGCCACGCTCGACGCCCTCTACGAGCCCTTCCAGCTGCGCGTCGACGCCCTCATGCGCGCCGCTGGCTACACCGCCGGCCGCGACTGGCTCACCAAAAAATTTCCCGGCGCCGAGCACTCGGAAAAATCCTGGCGCGTCCGCGTCGACCAGCCGCTGGAGTTCCTGCTCGCGCCCTTGCCCGCCAAATCGTGAGGCCGACGGCCTTGCCCCGCTGCATGAAAAAGGCCGGAACGTAAGTCGTTCCGGCCTAATTATAAAACTGGCGGGATGGACGGGACTCGAACCCGCGACCTTCTGCGTGACAGGCAGACGCTCTAACCAGCTGAGCTACCACCCCGTGTGGGAAAGAGGCCGCAAAGTAGATTCCGACTAAGTCAAGTCAAGCGCTCTTTGGGGGTTCTTGCGGAGAAAGATTGGGCAGCGCCGCGCGGGCGTTTTCCCGGTCGATTTCGATCTGCGCCCGCAGCTCCTCCACCCCGCCAAACTTCCGTTCCGGGCGCAGGAAACGCAGCCATTGCACGGTCACCTTGTCGCCATAAGCGAGGCTCGTCTCGGCAAGCACATGGACTTCCAACAGCGGCCGCTGCGTGAGCTCCACGGTCGGCCGCAGACCGTAGTTGGCCACACCGGGCAGCTTGCGTCCGCCGGGCTCGGTCACGCTCACCGCGTAAACGCCGTAGCGCGGCGCCAACGTCGGCTCCCAGCGCAGGTTCAGGGTGGGAAAACCGATGGTGCGTCCGAGCTTCCGGCCCGGCTCGATCACGGCCTCGCAAAAATAAGAATACCCGAGCAGCGCGTTGGCCTGCTCGATCTCGCCGGCCGCCACAAGTTCGCGGACGCGTGAGCTGCTGATCGGAGCGCCGTTGTGGTTCAAACGCGGGGCACTGTAGACCGCGAAGCCCGCAGCGCGCGCCTCGGCGATCAAAGTCGCGACATCGCCCTCGCGTCCGCGGCCGAAGCGGAAATTTTCGCCGACGTAGACCGCCTCCAGCGCGGGCAGGTGGGTCTTGAGCAATTGCACGAATTCGCGCGCGGTTGTCCGGGCGAAGCTCGCCGTGAACTCCTGCTCGACGAGAAAATCCAGTCCGAGTCCGCCCAGCACCTGGCGCTTCATCGCCTGCGGCATGAGCATCCGCGCCGGCTGCTCCGGGCGCAGGATGGCGCTGGGATGCGGCCAAAACGTCAGCACGCCGGCCAGCCCGCCGCTACGCCGGGCCGAGTGGATGGCCGACTCGATGACGGACTGGTGGCCGAGGTGCACGCCGTCGAACATGCCGATCGCCAGATGAACCGGGCGCGCGGGCAGCGTCACCCGCGCGAGACCGTCGAACTGGCGCGTCGTGCTCACAGCGCCACGCTCGGCGCCGCCTGATAGACCGGGATCAGCCGTTTCTCGATCTCCGGCAGCGGCAGTTCCTGGATCTCAGCCAGCGGCGTGCATTGCCCGATGCTGAACTTGCCGCTGACCGTGCGGCGCAAAGCCGAGAGATGCGCGCCGCAACCGAGCTTTTGCCCGAGGTCGTGCGCGATGGTGCGCACGTAGGTGCCTTTCGAACAGGCGAGGCGGAAGGTGAGCTTGGGCGAACTGAACGACAGCAGCTCGAACACCGCCACGCGGATGAAGCGCGGCTCGCGCTCCACTTCCTCGCCCTGCCGCGCCTTCTTGTAGAGCGGCACGCCCCCGATCTTCACCGCCGAGAACATCGGCGGCGTCTGGTACTGGTCGCCGAGAAAACCCTTCATGGCCTCGTGCACCTGCGCCTCGGTGAGTTCCGGAACCGGGCGCGTCTCCATCACCTCGCCCTCGGCGTCCTGCGAATTCGTGGTGCTGCCGAGCGTGATCTCGCCTTCGTAAACCTTGTCCTCGCTGATGAGGTATTGGGAGATGCGCGTGGCCTTGCCGATGAGCATGACGAGCAGGCCGGTGGCCATCGGGTCGAGCGTGCCGGCGTGGCCGATGCGCTGCATCGCCAGCTTGCGGCGCAGGCGGTAGACGACGTCGTGCGAGGTCATGCCCGTCGGCTTGTCGACGAGCAGGACACCTTCCATCTCCTTGGCGGGCTTCAAACTCATTTCGGTTGGACCGCATCGTAGGCGGCCAGTCGCTGAGTGATGGCCGCGAGGAGTTTCGGATAGAAACCGGCCAGCGTGTCGGGAAAATTGAGGCCGGCGGCGCTGGCGTGACCACCGCCGTTGAACTGGGCGGCGATCAGGTCCACGCGGTAGGCGGCGTGCTTGGCCCGGAGGCTGGCCTTGATGATGCCCGCCCGCTCCTCGATCAGGACGCCGATCTCGACCCCATCGACCGAGCGGGAGTAATCGACCAGGCCCTCGGTGTCCTCGACGCTGGCGCCGAGCTGTTCGAAGATGCCGTTGGGCAGCACGCCGATGCAGGCGCGGCCGCCGCACTCGAACTTGAGCGAGCCGATGTAGTGCTGGAGGAGCTTCAGCTTGCCGGGCGACTCGCGCTCGTAGAGCTCCATGCCGGCCAGCGCCGGGTCGGCCCCCTGCCCCACGAGATCCGCGCACAGGCTGAAGACGCGGCGCGTGGTGGACGGAAAGCGGAACTGCCCGGTATCGGTCATCAGGCCGGTGTAGAGCGCCTGCGCCGTGACCGCATCGACCGGCAGGCCGGCATCGAAGAACAAACCGGCCAGCACCTCGGCGGTCGCCGCCGACTTGGTGTCGACGAAGTTGTGCTTGGCGAAGCCGTCGTTCGACAGGTGGTGGTCGAAACAGCCGAAAGGTTTCGGGTACATCGCCTGGATCTTGTCGCCCGCCCGGCCGTGGTCGGCGCAGTCGGTGAACAGCGCGATGCGATCGCCATGCTCCATGTCGTCGCGCCGGAAGAAAGGCGTGTCCGCGACCAGAAACTTGATGCGGCGCGGGACGGGATCGGGATTCATGCACACGGCGTCGATGCTCAACGCGCGCAACACGCGGCAGAGCGCCACCTGCGAACCGATGCAGTCGCCGTCGGGCCGCTGATGACCGATGACGATCACGCGCTTGCCTTCGAGCTCATGGAGCAGGACCGCAAAACGCCCGGCGAATTTCGGGTAGTAATTCATGCCTTCTTGTCGCCCCCGTCGATCTCGTCGAGCAGCCGCTCGATGCGCAGCGCGCGGGCGCTGGAAGCATCGTGGTGGACCGTCAGCAAGGGCACGTGGCGGATGACGACGTTCTTGGCCACGACCGAGCGGAGTTCGCTCAACTTGCTGCGCAGCCATTTGCCGGCGCGCTCGGCCGCCTCGGCATCGCCGACGGCCGAAAAGAAAATCTTCGCCTCGCGAAGGTCGCCGGTGATCTCGACCCCGGAGATGGTGATGGCGGTCGCCTCGCTCGTGTAGCGCTTGCGCAGGTAGGCGCTGATTTCGCGCTGCATCAGCTCATTGACGCGGAGAAGGCGGTTGCTCATGGGAGGCTGGCGGGATGGGACCGAGAGCCGGAGAAAAGTGCGGCCGCGCTCAGAGCGAGGCGCGCACCTTCTGGATCTCGAAGCACTCGATCTTGTCGCCGGGCTTGTAGTCGTCGAAGCCGTCGAGGCGGATGCCGCATTCGAGGCCGGCCCGGACCTCGTTGGCGTCATCCTTGAAGCGACGAAGTGTGCCGACCTTGCCCTCGTAGAGCGAGTCCTTGCCGCGGCGGACGCGCGCGGTGACGCCGCGGTTGATCTTGCCCTCGGTGACGAGACAGCCGGCCACGAAACCCTTCGAAACGGGGAAAACCTGGCGCACGTCGGCGACGCCGAGCTTGAGCTCCTTGAGGTCGGGCTCGAGCAGGTCGGCCATCATCTCCTTCACGCGGTCGCCCAGCTCGTAGATGATCTCGAAGCTCTCGATCGTCACGCCGTGGTGCTTGGCGAGGGCGGAGACGCCGTTCTCCTGCTTGGTGTTGAAACCGATGAGGACGGCCTTCGAGGCGCTGGCCATGAGGACGTCGTTCTTGCTGATGATGCCCACGTCGGCGGCGACGATATCGAGCTTCACCTTGGCGCTCTTGATGCCTTCGAGGACGTTGCGCACGGCCTCGACGGAGCCGAACACGTCGGACTTGAGGACGACGCGGAGCACCTTCTCCTGCGTGGCGGCGATGTTGGCGAAGAGTGCGTCGAGCGAGGTATCCTTCGGCACGGCGGCGGCGGTGACCGCCTCCTTCTTGACGCGGTGCTCCTCGTCCTCGGCGAGGTTTTCCGCCTCGCGGGCGTTCTTGACCGCCTGGAACTTGGCGCCGGAGTCCGGCGTGCCGGACCAGCCGATGACGCGCACCGGCATGGAAGGCGGGGCCTCCTTGAGGTTCTGGCCCTGGTCGTCGAACATCGCGCGCACCTTGGCCCAGTGCGGGCCGCACACGATGGCGTCGCCGACGCGGAGCGTGCCGCGCTGGACGATGACGGTGGCCAGCGGACCGCGGCCCACGTCGACCTGCGACTCGATGACGATGCCGCTGGCCTCGGCCTTCGGGTTGGCCTTGAGCTCCAGCACGTCGGCCTGGAGGAGAATCATTTCGAGGAGCTCGGTGATGCCCTGCCCCTTGATCGCCGCCACCGGCACGGTGACGGTCTCGCCGCCCCAGTCTTCGGGCGCGATCTGGCGCTCCTGCATCTGGGTCTTCACGCGATCGAGGTTGGCGCCCTTCACGTCCATCTTGTTGACGGCGACCATGAGCGCGACCTTCGCGTCCTTGGCGTGCTGCAGGGCCTCGTCGGTCTGCGGCATGAAGCCGTCGTCCGCCGCGACCACAAGGACCGCGATGTCGGTGACGTTGGCGCCGCGGGCGCGCATCTTGGAGAATGCCGCGTGGCCGGGGGTGTCGAGGAAAGTGATCTTCCGGCCGTTGTGCTCGACCTGGTAGGCGCCGATGTGCTGTGTGATGCCGCCCGCCTCGCCGGCGGCGACGTTGGCCTTGCGGATGGCGTCGAGCAGCGAGGTCTTGCCGTGGTCGACGTGACCGAGAATGCAGACGACCGGCGGACGCGGCGCGAGATTCTTAAGGTCTTCCTCGCGCGCCTTGTCCTCCTTGCTCTTCTTCGCGTCCTCCTTCTTGGCGGCGACGGTGGCGGCGGGCTGGGCCTCGCCGCGATGCTTGATATCGAGCAGGAAGCCGTGTTTCTCGGCGAGCTTGGTGGCAACCGTCTCGTCGATGGACTGGTTCATCGACGCGAAGATGCTCATCTCCATGAGCTCGGAGATCAGCTTGAAGGGCTTCAGGCCCAGCGCGACGGCGAAGTCGCGCACGATGATCGGCGGCTTGGCATGGATGATCTTCACCCCGCCTTCTTCCGTCACCGTGACAGACGACGGCGCAGGCGCCATCGGGGGAGTCGGCGGAGCCTTGACCGAAGGACTGGGCGGAACGCCCGGAGCCGGGCGCGCGGCCGGAGCGGGGACCGGCGGTGGCGCGAGCGGCGCCTTGGCCATGGGGGCCGGAGGCGGCAGCGGGGCCGACTTCACGACCGCGGCGGGAGCCGGAGCCGGCTTGGGCGCGGGAAGGGGGGCCGGCGCAACGACGCGGGCGGCGAGCGGCGGAGGTGGCGGAGCGGACTTCACCACCGGAGCGGGCGGCGGAGGCTTGGGCGCGGCCACGACGGCCGGCGCAGGAGCCGGGGCCGGCGCAATCGCAGCGGAAGCCGCCGCACGCGCGGCGGCAGCGACCTTGGCCGCCTCTTCCTTCTCGCGCACGACGTCCTGAGCGGACTTCACGAACACCCCGGCGGGCAATCTGACCTGCGAAACCTCGGGCACAGCGGGAGACGGCTCGGCGGCCGGCACGGCGACGGGCGCCTTGGCGGCGAATTCCTTGTCGATCTCATCGACGTAGATGTTGGCGACGGTACTCGAGACCGACTTGGTGTCCGCGGACACGTAGCCACGCTCCTTGAGCAAGGTCAGCATGTCCTTGCCCTCCATGTTATGGCGCTTGGCGAGTTCGTGGATGCGGATGCTCATTCAGTGGTGTCGGATGTGTAGGTGATAAAATTCTCAGGCCTGGGCGCCGGAGACCTTGGCGATGACGCCGTCGGCCTCTTCCTGCGTGAAGCCGGCCTCGACGAGATCGCCCGCCTCGACGCCCTCGAAGGCGCCTGGCGAGTTGATGCCGTGCGCGACGAGGCGCTCGGCGATGGATTTGTCGAAACCGAAAGCGGAAACGAGCGCACCGATGGCCTGCGCCCGCGGGTCGGAGGCGGTGGCCTTCCACTCCTCGATGTCGAGGCGCCAGCCGACGAGGCGCGAGGTGAGGCGCGCGTTCTGGCCCTTGCGGCCGATGGCGACCGCGAGGTCCTCGTTGGCCACCCGCACGAGCATGCGCTTGTTCTTTTCGTCGAGCACGATTTCGCGCGGGACGGCGGGCTTGAGCGCCTCGACGAGCATCTCCTTCGGGTCGGCGTGATACGGAATGATGTCGATCTTCTCGCCGCCGAGCTCGCGCACGATGCTCTTCACGCGGGCGCCACGGGCGCCGACGCACGCGCCGACCGGATCGACCTTGGAGTCGGTGCTGGTGACGGCGATCTTGGTGCGGTAGCCGGGCTCGCGGGCAAAGGCCTCGATCTTGACGGTGCCGTCGGCGATCTCGGTGACCTCGAGTTCAAACAGGCGGCGGACAAACTTGGGGGTCGCGCGGCTGAGGATGACCTCGGGGCCGCGGCTGCTGTTCTCGATCTCGAGCAGCAGGCAGCGGATGCGCTCGCCGGGGGCGTACTCCTCGCCGGGAACCTGTTCCTTGCCGGGCATGACGGCCTCGGCCTTGCCGAGGTCGATGAAGAGGTCGTTGCGCTCGCGACGGCGGACGGTGCCGCTGACGATGTCGCCCACGGAGTCCTTGAAGTCGTCGTAGATGCGCTCCTTCTCGAACTGCCGGAGTTTTTGCATGATCGCCTGGCGGGCGGTCTGCGCGGCGATGCGTCCGAGATAGGACGGATCGATCTCCTTTTCGATGAGTTCACCGAGCGCGGCCCCGTGCTTGAAGACCTGCGCCTTCTCGATGTGGATCTCCTTCTTCGGATCGGAAACGGAATCGACCACCTTCATGATGGCCCAGGCCTTGAGCTGGCCGTTCTTGGGGTTGATCTCGATCTTGAGCTCCTGACCCGAATTCACGCCCTTCAACGCGGCCGTTTTGATCGCGTTGACGATGGCGGAGATCATATCGGCACGGGGAATGCCTTTCTCCTTCTCCATGTATTCGAGGACGGACAGGATTTCGCTGCTCATGATGTGTGTAGAATTGTGAGGAAAAAAAAAGCGGACCCGAGGGCCCACTTCTAATAGGAAAGTGAACTTTGACTGGGGGACAAAATTAGGGTGCGGCGCAAACGCTTGTCAAGCCCCGCGCCAGACCCCACGAAATCAGGAACTTGCGCGCGCCTCGCGATCCAATACCCACCCCAGCAAACCCTGGCCCAAACCATGGCAAAGCGGGTGTTCCCGGTCGTCCGCCAACCCCAGCCGCCGCAGCGCCCGCCTAATGGCATCGGGCACGTCCCCTAGGTACCAGTGGAACCAGTGCGCGGACAAGTCGCGGCCGGTCTCGGCTGCGGCCAGGGGCAACAGACCGTCACAAGCCAAAGTATCGAGTCGCGAGCCGCCCACGGCGCCACCGCAAACTTCTCGGAGCAATCGGTCGCGCAGCGACGGCAGTTGCAGCGCGAGGCGCGAGGCCTTGGTGGCATCCGTCGAGGGCGGCACCGGCATGGTTTCCGCCATTGAGCGCCAGCGCTCGGGCCAGTCCGGGCACGCGCGAGCCCACCGCTGGTATTGGCGCAGCCGGGTCAGGGGTTGGTTGGCGGGCCGCACGCCGTGCATGAGCCAGCGGTCCCGGCCCTCGGCCCAAAGCACAGCGGCATCGGCCGATTCGCCCCAGTCACCCAACGGATGGCGCGCGGCGATCTCCAGCATGGGAGCCCGGTTGTGTCGGTAACCGAGAATCTCCAGCGCCGTATGATGCGCTGCATCGGACCAACCTAGTTTGTTGATCCGCCGCCGGGCAAAATGCAGCTTCTGTCTCCACCGAGCACGAGCCCGGGCATCCAAGGCCTCACGAATTTCCGAGAGCGGTTGCGCCGAAAGTTCGGCGAATTGACGCCAGTCGTCCCGCGCCGTGAGCGTCTCCAACGCATCGTCGGCTGCGTATTCCTCCAAGTCGCGATGCAGCAGCGGCAGGAGAATCAGCGTCGGCAACTCGGCTCCGTCGGCCCGACGCGCCGGAGTCGCTTGATCAGGCGGAAAGAGCACGACATGCAGGACCACGTTGGCGTAGGTCGGGTTGGTGGCATGACCATGGGCCGTCCAATCCGAGGCGTGAAAATGGACCTCGACCTCTCCCCTCACCTCGCGACCAGCGATCCGGAGGTGCGCCTCGCGGAAATCCGGGCCGCCGAGGAGATTCCACGCGCCCGGCGACACAATCTCCAAGGACCGCCCATCGGCGAGTCGGGCGCCGGTTTGCACGAAGTCGCCGTGCAGCCAGATTTTCTGCAGGACCTTTTCGGCAATCGTGAACGGGCCGTACAGGCCCTGGAACTCGGCAACAGCGGTGGATTTGGAAGGAGCCATGGCGGGATTGCGCCGCTGGCCCGCGCGGCTGATTTGCTGACTCGACACTTGGCAAACTCCGCCCAGCCTGCGAGGAGAAACAACGGCCGAGCGTTTCGTTCACGGAAGGGTGGCAGAGTGGTCTATCGCGGCGGTCTTGAAAACCGCTGAGCCGCAAGGCTCCGGGGGTTCGAATCCCTCCCCTTCCGCCACTTCTGCTTTCACGACGGAAACAAAAAAGCCCTCCGCGCCTTGGGCGCAGGAGGGCAAAGAATGCCCGGGGCTGACGCCCCGCTCAATCGTCGCGGCGGCCGCCGGTCAGGATGAGCAGCAGGTAGAGCAAATTACCGAGGGTGGAGACAAAGGCGGCCACGTAGGTCAGGGCCGCTGCGTCCAGCGTCTCGTTCACTCCGTGCATCTCGTCGGCGTCCACGATGCCGAGATTCACGAGCTGCGCCTTTGCGCGGGAGGAGGCGTCGAACTCGACCGGAAGAGTCACCAATTGAAAGAGCGCGATAACCACCAGGGCGACAACGCCCAGCTGAAGGATCATAATGCCGAGGGCCTTCGCACCGAGGAGCGAAGCCAGCAGGATGCCGAAACTCAACACGCCCCACGCAACCGGCGACGCGATCTGCACCGCCGGCACCATGACTTGGCGGAATTTCATCATGGAGTAACCGACCTTTTGCTGGATGGCGTGGCCGGCCTCGTGTGCGGAGACCCCGAGCGCGGCGAGGCTCGTGCCATTGTAGTTGTGCTCCGAAAGAGCCAGGCGCTTGTGCGTCGGGTCAAAGTGGTCCGTGAGCTGCCCCTCGACCGGGACGATTTCCACATCGTGGATGCCGGCGCTTTCGAGCACGGCCTGAGCCGCCTCGCGGCCGGTGATGCCGCCGCGCGACGGAATTTGGACATTCTTGTTGTAGGTGCTCGAAACGCGCATCTGCGCATAGAGGCCGAAGAGCAAGGGAACGATGATAAGGATGATCCAGATGAGCATGGTGAAAAGGGTGAGTTGAACTGCCATCAAAGTCCGACTGTTGTCCGTTTTTTCCAGCGAAAAACACGCGGCTGGAAACGGCCAGACTGCTTGTAAGGTGACTCTCTCTTCTTCTACCAACGCCAAGCTACACCCAGCGCAACCTGCCGACGACCGGCGGGTACCGCCGGCACGTCCTGATAGTCGCTGTCCCACAGGTTGTCCACCTGGAGGGAAAACTCCCAGCCCCGCAGCTGCGGAGGCAGGTAATACAGGCCGAGCGAGGAAAGAATCGCGCTGTCCCCGCCAACGGTACGCAACGGGTTCTCCTGTTGAACACGGAATTCGTTGTCCGAGCGAAGCTCCAGTCCTCTCCCCAAGCGCAAAGTCACCGCCGCCGTCAGACGATGCCGGGCGAAGTTCAGGGCGTAGAAACTGGCATCGACCGCCGCCGGCCCGTAGTCGGCGTCCTTGTGCAGCCAGGTGTAGCCGAGCACCACGTCGTAGCGGCGCGTGCGGCGGCTGGCGACGAACTCGAAACCCATCGTGCGGACGTTCACCGGATTGGCGGTACGGGCGGTGACTCCGCGACGGAATGTCCAATCCACGAGATCATCGTCCCAGCGATGGAAAACCGCCGCCTCGACATTCCAGTCTCCGGCCTTGCGCCTGGAGCCGAGTTCAAGGTTGCGGCTGGTTTCACGACCCAGACTTTGATTGCCGCGGAAGAGGCCGGACGTCGCACTCGACTTCAAGGCCGTATACGTCGGCAGCTGGGTGCTCTCGGCGTACTCCAAGTAGTACTGCTCCTGCGAACTGCGCTGCCAAATCGCAGCCAACACAGGTGAGACCGCCGCCTTGGCTTCATCGGAATCGTCGTAGGCCGCGCCGCCGCGGAGCGTCAGGCTGCCTTGCGCGAGGGCAAAGGTGCGCTCGGGAACAAGCGAGAACTTGTAGTAACTGCGCGCATTGAACGGCCCGTACGTCAGCGAGGTGGAGCGCAGCCCATCGCGCATGTATTGCGCCGAAAAGGCCACGGCACCCGAGTCGAACTGCCGCCAGCCGTTCACAGCCCCGCCCCGGACCCAGGTTGAGTGCTGGAAGGGATTCGAGGCCCCGGGTACGGCGCGGTTGAACTCGTAGTCGTCTTTGTTCCGCCGGTAATAGGCGCCTGCCTCCAGGCGATTGCCCGCACCATCCGCCCAACGATGATTGGCCGCGATCAGAACCGTCTGGAGGTTCTCGCTCTCATTGAAACCGAACGGCGTGTAGAGATTGGGCCAGCCGAAGAATTTGTGCTGATAACCGGCGTACAGATCCGTCTGCGTACGGTCGCCGCGCAACTGCACCCGCCCGCCAATGCGCTGAAAATCCTGATCACCGAACGGCCGCGAGCCATCCGACGCGGAGCGCGCCCATTCGACGTCTCCCGCGAGGGTCAGATCCGCCAGCTTCGCCGGAGCAAGCCCACCTTGGTAGTAGCTCTGCCGGTTGTAACCGTAATCGCCAGCCGCCAAGGCCAGCTCGCTGCGTGCGTCGATGGCGCCCCATCCATAGCTCACCGTGCCTACGCCGGCATTGAACCCTGCGAGGGCGTTGGCCGTCCCGGTCAGCACCTTGGACGCAGACAACATCGCGGGAGCGATCGGAAGCTCGGCGAAATAGTGCCCGGTTTGCGGATCGTAGAGGGCAAACGCACCCACTTTGAAGCCAGTGCTCTCAAAGATTCCCCCGCGGATGGTAACATCTGCCTGGGCCTCGGCGAGATTGCGGGACTGCACGTCGACCCGCGGCTCGAAGCGCAGACCTGAGATCGCCATGGGGATCGAACCGACCGGCTCCTGATTCGCCACCTGTTGGGACAGCACATGATAGTCCGGCAGTGAGACGATCCCCTCGTCGGTCTGGGCCTGCAGCGGAGTAGCCGTGCTGGCGCCGGCCAACGCGGTCGAGATCAGGAAAGTCTTCACGGTATTCAAGCGACGCATAAGTTAAGCTGTCAGTGAAACCAGCTTAACCTGCGAGTAAAACAAAAACCCGCCGAATTTTGCCGGCGGGCTTTCTGGACGTTACTCTTCGCCGTCGTTGCCGATGGCCTCGACGGGGCAACCCTCGAGGGCTTCCGTGCAAAGCTGGATCTCTTCCTCCGTCGTGGGCTGCTTGTGCACGTAGGAGTAGCCGCCCTCGTCATGACGGGTAAAGAAGGCCGGGGCCGTCTCACGGCACAGGTCGCAATCGATGCATTGCTGGTCGACGTAAAACTTGCCGGCCACGTTGTCTTTCCATTTGTCAGCTTTGTTAGCCATCGTCGCGTCACTCAAAACTTATCCAAACGCCTGTCAAGAAGTGGAAGTGGCTTTCCCGCGTCATCCGGCCAGACGTGGGCTTGTATTTGACGGGTCCCGGCGTAGGTTCGCCCCAGATGCTCTCTGATCGCGCCTACATGCGCTCCGACTATCCCCGGCAGACCACGTCGATGCTGACGTGGATAATCTGTGCGCTTGTCGCCGCCTTCGTCATGCAGTTCACCTTCGAGCGCTGGCTTCACAGTAACATTGTTACCGCCTTCTTCGCGCTCAGTCCGTACGCTCTGGCCAAGTGGCATATCTGGACATTTGTCACCTATGCCTTCCTGCACGCCGACGTGCTGCATCTGCTGCTCAACGGACTGGGGCTTTACCTGATCGGCCGCGAGCTGGCGCCGTTGCTCGGCTCCCGACGCTTTCTGAGTTTCTATGCCGCCGCCGCAATCGGCGGCGGGTTGCTGTGGATCGCGGTGCATGCCGCCGCCGGAGGTGGAACGGTCCTCATGGGCGCATCGAGCGCCGTAGCGGCGCTGTTTATCCTGTTCGCCTGCATCTACCCCGAGAGGGAGGTTACGTTCCTGCTGTTCTTCGTGGTGCCGATCACGCTCAAGCCCAAGCTGCTGGCCTGGATATTGGTGGGCATGGAGACGCTCGGATTTCTGTTCAGCGAGCTGCCGGGCGGCTCGTTCGATACGGGCATCGCCCACTCGGCCCACTTGGGTGGCATGCTCACCGGATGGCTTTACCACCGGCTCTTCCACGCCAACAACGGCTGGGATCGTGCCGCTTCTCCGGTCATCCAATTGCCCGCCTGGTTGCGCAAGCGCCAGAAGAGCAAGGCTTCGCAGCCAGCCTTTAAGATCGACCTCAAGGGCCCCAGCAACTTGCGCTCGGAGGTCGACCGCATCCTCGACAAGATCAACAGCGAGGGCTTCGGCTCCTTGACCGAACAGGAAAAGCGCCTGCTCGACGAAGCCCGTGATTTGCTCTCCCGCCACTAGTACTTGGAGGCGGCCGACTTCTCCTTGGGTCCACCGCAGGAAACCCTGCGTTTGTCGGCTTTTTCGATCAGCCTGAACAAATGAGCTGGTTTATTGACGCTTTCTGGAAACATTTCCCCCGGTCCAGCCACTAAAAACGTGCCGATATACCTCTCGTGAAAAACTCCCCGCTTCACCGCTTTCGCCTCGTTCTCCTGTTCTTGGTCGCCTGGACCGCTGGCCTCGCCGCCACCGACCGTAACTACTCGACCACGCCGCTCATGAGCAATGAGACGCGCACCCTGGTCCAGATGCTCGAGTACTTTCACTACAACAAGGACGCCGTCAGCTCCACCGACTACAACCAACTCGTCACGGAATACATGGGCGACCTCGACCCGCAGCGGCTGTTCTTCTCCGCCCAGGACGAGCAAACCCTCCGCCAGCAATACGGCCCGCGGCTCATGACCGACCTGGCCTACCTCGGCAACATCGACGCCGCCTTCGCCATCTTCCGGCTCTATGAGCAACGCGTCCAATCCCGCACCTCTTGGATCTTCGATCAGCTCGGCAAGGATTTCGATTTCGGCGCCAAGGAGGCCTATACGCCCGATCGCAGCAAGAGTCCCTGGCCGGTGACCGCCGCTGAAGCCGACGATCTCTGGCACAAGCGGCTGAAATACGAGATGCTCCCCCAGCTACTCGACGGCAAAACGGTGGACGAGGCCAAGGCCACCGTGCGCAAACGCCATGAGCGACTGCTCAAGAACCTCGGCGATATCGACGCCAACGACATCCAGGAGGCCTACCTGACCAGCCTCACCAAGATGTACGACCCCCACTCCTCCTATTTCTCCGCCGACACCCTCGAGGACTTCAGCATCCAGATGCGCCTGTCGCTCGTCGGCATCGGCGCCGTGCTCGGCTTGGACGACGACGGTTACTGCGTCGTTCGCGAGATCGTTCCCGGCGGCCCCGCCGACTTGAGCGGCCTGATCAAGGTCAACGACAAGATCACCTTCGTCCAGCAACCCGGTGCCGAGTCCGTCGAGCTCATCGGCATGAAGCTCCGCCGCATCGTCGAGATGATCCGCGGCCAAAAGGGCACCAAGGTCATCCTCTCCATCCAGCCGCATACGCCGGACGCCAAAACCCGCGAGGTCGCCATCACCCGCGACGTCATCAAGCTCAACTCCGCCCGCGCCACCGCCTCCATCCACGAAGTGCCCGACGCCTCCGGCGTCATCGTGCCCGTCGGCGTCATCGCGCTGAACTCCTTCTACGGCCCCTCCGCCCCCGACGATTCCAACTCACCCGCAGCCGAAGCGAGCGCCACGAAGGACGTCGCCGAACTCGTCGGCAAGCTCAAGCAGGCCGGCGCCAAGGCCCTCGTGATCGACCTGCGCCGCAACGGCGGCGGTCTCCTCTCCGAAGCCGTTAACATGACCGGCCTCTTCATCGGCAAGGGCCCCGTCGTCCAGGTCCGCGACTCCCTCGGCCGCCTCGTGGTCGACAACAACACCGAGACCCCCATCGCGTACGACGGTCCGCTCGCCGTCCTCACTTCGCGCTTCAGCGCCTCCGCCTCCGAGATTTTCGCCGGCGCGCTCCAGAACTATGGCCGCGCCGTCATCGTCGGCGACAGCTCCACGCACGGCAAGGGCACCGTCCAAGCCGTGCTGGAAATGAAAAACTACTTGCCGCGCATCGCCCAGAACACCGCCAACCGCACCGGCGCCGCCAAGCTCACCATTCAGAAATTCTACCTGCCCAACGGCTCTTCGACCCAGAAGAAGGGCGTCACCCCCGACATCGCCCTGCCCTCGATCGACGACTATCTGCCCTACGTCGGCGAATCCAATCTTCCGCACGCCCTCGTCTGGGACGAGATCAACAACGCCAACGCCTTCGAGGGCAAACCTCTCGCCAAGGCCTTCGTACAGCCGCTCGCCCAAGCTAGCCACGAGCGCCAGCAGTCCCTCGAGGAATTCTCCTACCTCATCGAGAGCGTCTCCCACTTCAAGCAGCAGATGGAGCAGAAAGTCGTCTCCCTTAATCTCGACGAGCGCCGCACCCAGAAGCAGTCCGACGCCGACTTCAAGAAACACATGGACGCCGAGGTCGCCAAGCTCGCCAAAACCAACTTCGTGCATCGTGAGATCAAACTCGCCGCCGTGATCACGGCCGAGGCCGCCGGGCAAAAACCCGCCGCCACCAACGCGGATGACGGCGATACCGATGCGCTCGACGCCGACACCGCGGCCAAGCTCGACATCCATCTCCGCGAGACCCTCCGCGTCGTGCTCGACGCGGCCAATCTGGCCAAGGACACCCAATTCTGGGCCAACGGTACCGTGCCTGCTGCCAGCTTAAACCGTGGCGAGTAAGTAGCGGTCGCGTCCGGTGAGGTCGCGCAGCGACTCCGCCTGCGCATAACCGGCCGCCTTGGCCAGCGCGAGCAGCCGCGTGTGCTGATCGATGCCCGTTTCCAAGGCGAGCAGACCGCCAGATTGCAACCGACCGCGCGCTTCGCGAATGATGTGCTCCAGCGCCACCGCACTGTCCGGGCCGGCCGAAAGCGCCACCCACGGCTCAAAATCCTTCACCTCCGGCTGAGTCGCCTTCGTTTCCTCGTCGGAGAGGTACGGCGGGTTGCTCACGATGAGGGCGAAGCTTTCCCCGGCCGGCAGCGCCGCAAACCAATCCGATTGCAGCAACCGCATCCGGGCATCCAGGCCCGACGCCAGCGCATTCTCCCGCGCCAGCGCCAGCGCGTCGGGGCTTCTGTCCACCGCAGTGACGGTCGCCTGAGCAAAAGCCTTGGCCAGCGCCAGGGCGATGGCTCCGGTCCCTGTTCCCAAGTCGAGGACACTGGTCGGAGGCGCGGCGATGAACCGCTCGTGCAGCACGCCGACCAAGTGTTCCGTTTCCGGCCGGGGAATCAACGCCCGGCGATCCACCTTCAACGTCAGCCCGTGAAACTCGGTCGAGCCGATGATGTATTGCAACGGCTCGCGCTCACCGCGCCGCTTCACGAGCGGCCGGATCTTCACCAACTCCGGCTCGGCCAACGGCCGCTCGAACTGCAGGTAAAGCTGCATGCGCTTCAAGCCGAGCGCATGGCCGATGAGCTGTTCCGCATTCAGCCGCGGGTTTTCGATGCCGCGTTTCTCGAAAAACTCAGTCGTGCGTTTGATGATCTCGAGCAGCGTCAGCATGGTCAGTCCTCGTCGCCCGCCGTGCGCCGCACCGGCAGCGGCCCACCGGTCAGTTCCGCCAGCTTTTCCTCGAACTCCGCGCGCTGCAGCGCCTCGATCAAGGCAGCGATGTTGCCCTCCATCACCTGCGGCAGGCTGTAGAGCGTGAGGCCGATGCGATGGTCGGTGACCCGGTTTTGCGGGAAATTATACGTGCGGATGCGCTCGCTGCGGTCGCCGGTGCCGATCTGGCTCTTGCGCTGGGCGGCGTATTTGGAGCGTTCCTCCTCCTCCTTCAGCTTGAGGAGGCGCGAGCGGAGCACGGCCATCGCACGGGCCTTGTTCTTCTGCTGCGAGCGGTCGTCAGCGCAATAGACCAGCAGCCCTGTCGGTTTATGGATGATGCGCACCGCCGAGTCGGTCGTGTTCACGCCCTGCCCGCCCGGCCCGCTGGCGCGCTGCACGGTGATTTCCAAGTCCTGCGGATCGATCTGCACGTCCACCTCCTCGGCCTCGGGCAGCACGGCCACCGTGACGGTCGAGGTGTGGATGCGGCCGTTCGCCTCGTTGACCGGAATGCGCTGCACGCGGTGCACGCCGCTCTCGTATTTGAGCTGCTTGTAGACCTGGCTGCCGGTGATGAGGAAAATGACTTCCTTCAATCCGCCGCGGTCGGAAGCACTGGAGCTCATCGGCTGCACCTTCCAGCCGCGCCCCTCGGCGTATTTCACGAACATCCGGTAGAGATCGGCCGCGAACAGGCTGGCTTCGTCGCCGCCCGCGCCGGCGCGGATTTCCATGACGGTGTTGCGCGAGTCCGACGGCTCCGGCGGGATCATCGCCTGCAGCACGGCCGTGTGCAGCGACCCGCGCTTGCGCAACAACTCGGGCAGCTCCAGCTCGGCCAGGTTGCGCAATTCGGCATCGGCGGCGTTGTCCTTGAGCAACGCCGTGTGCTCGGCGATCTCGCGCCCGGCGGCCTCGTAGGCGCGGTGGTTCTCCACCAGCTGCCGCAGCTGCTGCTGCTCGCGCGTGACCTCGGCGGCGCGCCGCGGATTGGCGTAGAACGACGGCTCCGCCATCTGCGCGTCGAGCTCGTCGAGGCGGTGCTGAAACGGGGTGATGTCGGGCAGTTGGTCCATGCGGTGGCGCAGGAGAGAAATTGCGAATTGCGTCAGCCGCGGCGAGCGGCTTTGGTGCGAGCCAATCTTCGGCGGCTCCCGCCGCCTAGTAGAAAATTTCCGCGATGGCTTCGACGCTCTTCACTCAAAACATCATCGCCTGCATCTGGGACTTCGACAAGACTCTTATTCCCGCGTACATGCAGGCGCCGCTCTTCCGCCGCTTCGGCGTGGACGAGGCGAGTTTTTGGACCGAGACCAACGCGCTGGCGGAAAACTACCGGCGCCGCGGCTACAATATCGCGCCCGAGATCAGCTACCTCAACCATCTGCTGACGTACGTGCTCGCCGGCCCGATGGGCGGACTGAACAACAAGATCCTGCGCGAGTGTGGCGGGGAGATTAAATTTTATCCCGGCCTGCCGAAGTTCTTCGAGCAATCCCGCACCTGGGCGAAGGCCAAGCCCGAATACCAGAAGCACGAGATCGAGCTGGAGCACTACATCGTCAGCACCGGCCTCGCCGAGATGATCCGCGGCAGCGCCATCGCCCCGTTCGTCGACGGCATCTGGGGCTGCGAGTTCATCGAGAACCCGCTCCGCCCCGGCTTCCTCAAGCAAAAGGAGTTCGGCCTCGAGGCCGCCGCCGAGATCGCGCAGATCGGCGTCATGATCGACAACACCACGAAGACGCGCGCCATTTTCGAGATCAACAAGGGCACGAACCGCAACCCGGCCATCGACGTCAACGCCAAGGTCACGCCCGAAGACCGCCGCATACCGGTCCAAAACATGATCTACATCGCCGACGGTCCGAGCGATGTCCCGAGTTTCTCCGTCGTCAAAAAAGGCGGCGGCAGGACCTACGCCGTCTACAATCCGGCCGTGCGCGCCGAATTCGAGCAGAACGACCGCCTGCGCCAGACCGGCCGCATCGACCATTACGGCCCGGCCGATTACACGGAGAACGGTCCCACGGCCAACTGGCTGCACCTGCAGGTGGAGAAGATTTGCGATCGCATCGTCGCCGACCGCGAGGCGGCGGTGGCGTCGCGCGTCGCGCGCCCGCCCCGCCATCTCAACGCCACGCCCGAGGAAGAGGCGGCCGCGCGCAAAAGCGCCAAGCCGCCCAAGCAGACGACATTCCTCGAATAAGGCGTCGGCCGGACCGGGCGGCGGCGGGAGCCGGCGGGTTATTCCAGGGTAACGGCCAAGCGCTGCGGCTGGCTTTCGAGCGTGAGCAGCGGAGCCTGCTCCGTGAGCACGTAGCGCGGCTTTTCGCTGGCAACCACAAACGTGGTCGCACCCGGCGTCAGCACGAACCGGAGCGGAGCCGGTTGGACGGCAAATTCCACCTTGGCACCGGACACCTGCTCCGCGGGGGTTGCCACCCGGGCAAGACGCTCGGCCCGCCCACGGCTTTGAAACGATTCGACCAGATTGGTCACCTGCTCGGCATAGCGATAGGAGACGGTGGGCGCGCGGCCCGAGATCACGGCGTTTACACCGCAGTTCCAGGCCATGGCGATGTTGAAGGCGGTCGGCTCGACCCCGGCGTCGGCCAGCTGGCGCTTGAGCCATTCGTAGTGAATGACGGCCACTTCGTCGGCTGTCGCCCGGTCGGTCGCCAGCGTGAAGGGCTTGCGGGTATGCATGCGCCAGGTATCACGCCGGAATTGGTACGGCCCGAGTTCGCCCTTGGACCCGTAATGGGTGTGGTTGGTGGGGTTTTCCACCCAGTTGATGGCTCGCAGAGTCTCCCAGCGCTCGGACGCCACCGCGCACGGCAGCAGGCCGGACACGAAGGTGACGAGCAGGAGGATGAGTTGGAGTCGGCTTTTCATGGAAAAGGAGCGCGCACTGATGCGTTCCTTTTCAGAGTAGTAAAGCGGGTTTTTTGCTCCCAAATTTACAATGCGAGCCGCATTGTCCCGATCTTTACAACCACCCGCGCAAGTCGCGATTTCATCGCGCCCGATATGCGCCTTTTTAGCCTAAACGGCCTTGTTATTTTTTTGCTCTGTCTGAGGAGAAATCCTCAATCAAACGAGCCACCAGCGCGGTCCACCCGGTTTGATGACTGGCACCCAGTCCCCGGCCTGTCTCGCCATGGAAGTATTCGTGGAAAAGCACATGCCCGTCCTGCCCGAGCTGGCGCAGGTATTCCCATTCCGGACCGTGGCAGGGGCGGTCGCCGTTCGACCCCGGCAGGAAGAGCTTGATGAGGCGCTGCGCGAGTTCCTCAGCCGCAGCCTGCAACGTGATGCGCCGCCCGCTGCCGGTCGGGAATTCCACCAGAAACGTGTCGCCGTAGAAGTGGTGGTATCGCTCCAGCGCCTCGATCAGCAGGAAGTTCATCGGCAACCAGACCGGACCGCGCCAGTTGGAGTTGCCGCCGAACAGCCACGAATCCGATTCACCGGGCACGTAATTTACTTGGTAGTGCTCGCCGCCCGCCTCGATGGTAAACGGCGCCTCGCCGTAGATGCGGGAAAGCGAGCGCACGCCGTAGGGCGAGAGAAACTCCTTTTCGTCGAATACGTAGCGCAGCATGCGCGCAAGCCGGTCGCGTGACGGGATGGCCAGCAGCTGCCGGCCGGCATGCCCGCCGCGGGCCATGTAGGAGATGTGCGCCGCGAGGTCCTTGCGGTTCTCGAGAAACCAGCGGGTGCGCTTGGCAAAGCCCGGCAGCTGGTCCAACCGCGACTCCTCGATGAACTCCACGGCGAAAAGCGGGATGATGCCCACCAGCGAACGCAGCCGCAACGGGAACGTGCCGCCATCGAGCATGAGCTGATCGTAGTAGAAACCGTCCTCCTCGTGCCAGAGCCCCGTGCCGCCGAGCCGGTTCATGGCGTCGGCGATGGCCACGAAGTGCTCGAAGAACTTCGAGGCAATGTCCTCGTAGGTCGGATCGTGCTCCGCCAGCTCCAGCGCCATGGCCAGCATGGTGCTGCAGTAAAATGCCATCCACGCCGTGCCGTCGGCCTGCTCGAGATGCCCGCCGGTCGGCAGCGGCTTCGAGCGGTCGAACACGCCGATGTTGTCCAAACCGAGGAAGCCGCCGGCAAACAGGTGTCGTCCGTTCGGATCCTTGCGGTTCACCCACCATGTGAAGTTGACCAGCAATTTCTGGAAAACGCGCGCCAGGAACAGCCGGTCGCGGCCGCCGCGCGCCCCGGTGAGCTTGTAGACGCGCCAGCACGCCCAGGCGTGCACCGGCGGGTTCACGTCGGAAAAATTCCACTCGTAGGCCGGGATCTGGCCGTTCGGGTGCATGTACCACTCGCGCAACAGCAGGTTCAGCTGGTCCTTGGCGAAATGCGGATCGATCCGCGCCATCGGGATCATGTGAAACGCCAGGTCCCACGCCGCGAACCACGGATACTCCCACTTGTCGGGCATCGAGAGGATGTCGCGGTTGAAAAGATGCGGCCAGTCGCTGTTGCGGCCCTTGCGGCGCGCCGCGGGCGGATGCGGTTGGGCCGGGTCGCCCTCGATCCAATCCTGCACGGCGTAATGGTAGAATTGCTTGGACCAAAGCAGCCCCGCGAAGGCCTGCTTGGCGACATTGCGCTGCTCCGCGGGGATGCCCGCCGGCAGCACCACCGCGTAGAACTCCTCCGCCTCGCGCCGGCGCTCCGCCACCGCCGTGGCGAAATCCTCGCCGAATACTTTCTTCGGCGCCTCGTCCTCGGCATAGAGCCGGGCACGGATGACCCGGCTCTCACCCGGGCCGAGTTCAAACCGGCAGAGTGCGGCGGCCTTGGTGCCGGTGCGCTTGGGATTCACGACCTCCGGTCGCTGGTGGACCACGTATTCGTGAAACGCGTCCTTCACGAACGGACTTGGGTTTTCGCTGCTGAAAAGTTTGCGGGCGTTCGTCTCGTTTTCCGTGAAGAGAAAAGGCGGGTAGCCGCCCGGCTGCCGCTCGATATCGAAGAAGTATCGCCCCAGCGTCTCGTGGTGCGTGACGAGGCGGTCCATGCCCACCGGCTGGATGCGCGGCTTGAGCGTGCAGCCTTCGTGCGTACAACCCCACGACCAGGTGTTGCGGTACCACAGCGTCGGCAGCACGTGCAGTGGCGCGGGCTCCGGCCCGCGGTTCGTTGCGGTGATTTCGATCAGGATGTCGTTCGGACCAGCCTTGGCGTATTCGACCGTGATCTCGAAAAACCGATTCTCCGCGAACGCCCCCGCATCCGTCAGTTCAAACTCGGGTTGGCTGCGATCGCGCCGGGCGTTTTCCTCCCGCAGCCGTTCATAGGGAAACTCGGCCTGCGGGTAATGGTAGACCGCGCGCAGATGACTGTGGGTCGGCGTGGCCGCCGAGTAGAAATACGCCTCCTTCACGTCCTCGCCGTGGTTGCCCTCCGGTCCGCTGAGGCCGAACAGCCGCTCCTTCAGGATTGGGTCGCGGCCGTTCCAGAGCGCGATGGCAAAGCACAGGCGGCACTCGCGATCGGTGATGCCGAGCAGGCCGTCCTCGCCCCAGCGGTAGGCACGTGACGCCGCCTGCTCGAAGGGGAAATACGTCCATGCCTCTCCCTCGGCCGAGTAATCCTCGCGCACCGTGCCCCAGTGCCGCTCGGCCAGGTACGGGCCCCAGCGTTTCCAGTTCTTGTGCCGCCGCGCATCCTCAGCGAGACGCGCATGCTCGGCGGTGTGATGGGCCTGGGTCACGCGCGGCATGCTAGGCGCACCCCGCGTGGCTTGGCACGGCTAAAGTGCCGCGCCCTCGCTCAGATCACGTTTTGCAGCGCGGCATGGCCGGCGCGGCTGGCGACGACGTAGATATGCTCGCCGTCGGACCACGCCGCGGCGCTGGCGCCCGGCTTGTCTTTGAACGTCGGCGCGAGTTTCTTCGCCAGCGCGGGGAAATCCGCACAGCGGGCGACGTAGCAGTGAAACCACGTCCCGTCGCGCTCGAAGCAGACTTCCAGCAGATCGTGACCCTTGAAGCTGACCGTGCGGCAGCCGTTGCTGCGCAATTTCTCGAAGGCAACGGGCAGACCCGCGCTGAGCCGCTTGTTGGTCTTCGTCAGCATCGCTTCGAAGGCCGCGGCATCAGCGCCGTGCTCGCCGTCGTGATTGCCATGCAGCGTGTCACCGATGGCAAAGGCGGCCAGCTCCTCACTGGCCAAGGCCTGCTTGGGCCAGAGGGCGAGGCCCGCCGCGGTGAGCAGCAGCGCGACGCTGGCCGCCGCGGCCATCCAGACCGGCTGCTGCCACCAGGAGCGCGCGGTGCTGCCGGACTGGCTGAACTTGGCGCCGGTGAGAATGGACTCCCGCAGGCCCGCGGGCGGCTGCACACTGCCGAGCTTGGCGGACAGCGCGCGGTCGAAGGCCTGCTGCGCCTCGAACCAGCGGTTCAGGACGGGGTCCTGCTTGGCCTGCTCGATGGCTGCGCAAAAGGTCGCGTCGCCGGCATCGGCGCCGCTGGGACGGTAGGCGTGGAGAACGAACTTGGCCTCCTGGTTGTTCATGAGAGTTTCCTCGTTGGTGCGCCCTCAAAGGGCACGACTTTGTTACGGACCCCGGCTTCCTTGCGCGCCAGCGCCGTGCGGAGCTGGGATTTGCCGCGCGAGAGGCGCGACATGACTGTGCCGATGGGGACGCCGAGCGTGTCGGCGATTTCCTTGTATGAAAGATCTTCCAAGTAAAAGAGCGTGAGGGGCACGCGGTACACCTCGTCCACTTCCTGCAGCGCCTCCACCACGAGGCCGGCGTCCATGCCCGTGACCAAGTCGACTTCGGGCGCGGCAGGATCGGACTCGCCCGGCGGCAGGTCCTCCAGCGCGGTCATGTGGTCCGCCCGGCGGCGGCCGCGGAGAAACTCGCGGTAGAGCGTGGTGAACAGCCAGGACTTGGCCTTGTCGGCCTCCCGGAGCTGCTCGCCCTTGCGGGCCCAGATAAAGAACGTCTGCTGGGTGAGGTCGCACGCATCCGACGAGTTTTTCGTCAGGCTCAAGGCGAAGCGGTAGAGGGGCGCGTAGTGCGCATCCACCAATTGCGTGAAAACATCACTGGGCATGCACTGGTAGGAGACCCGTTCCCGGGCTTTATTCCAAGCTTTTCGCGGACCCGCTTCTCGCGCCTCGCTTGCTTTCTGCCGGGCGCTGTCTTCTGTTTCCGCCCAGCCGCCATGTCCCACGCCGTCACCGCCATCCACGCCGCCAGCAAGCCGGAGTTCTACGCCTCCTTCAACCGCCAGCTCGAGGCCGTGCTGCACGGCGAGCGCGACTGGGTGTGCAACCTGGCGCAGACCTCCGCCCTGCTGATGCAGATGCTGCCCGACCTGAACTGGGCCGGCTTCTACCTGCTGCGCGGTGGCGAACTCGTGCTCGGGCCTTTCCAAGGCAGGATCGCCTGCATGCGTATCAAGGTCGGCGCCGGTGTCTGCGGCACCGCCGCCGCGAAGCAGCAGAGCGTCGTCGTGTCCAACGTCCACGATTTTCCCGGCCACATCGCGTGCGACAGCGCCTCGAATTCCGAGGTGGTCGTTCCCCTGCTCCACCACGGCCGCCTGCTCGGCGTGCTCGACCTCGACAGCCCGCGGCTCAACCGCTTCGACGCCGAGGACGCCCGCGGCTTGGAGCGCTCGGCCGCGATCCTGCTCGCCGCCTCCGACATCGCCTGAGTCGCGCCGTTCGCGGCCGCCGCGCCTGGCCGAGAATTCTTCACGGCGTTGGAATAGAAACGCCCCCTGGCTCATCTAGCAGCCACAACACTCCTCTTTAGGCGCCTTCGCACGTTCTGCGGCCGTTGCGTATGCGTCGGATCACCGACCATACCCTCATGGAATCGCATTACGACATCATCATCATCGGCAGCGGCGCCGGCGGCGGCACGCTCACCTGGAAACTCGCCTCCACCGGCAAGCGCATCCTCCTCATCGAGCGCGGCCCCTACGTCCCGCGCGAGAAGGACAACTGGAGCACTCGCGCCGTCAACGTCGAGGCGCGCTACAACACCAAGGAGGAGTGGTTCACCGCCGACGGTGCCAAGCTCCACCCGCACACCAACTACTACGTCGGCGGCAACACGAAGTTCTACGGCGCCGCGCTCTTCCGCCTGCGCGAGCAGGATTTCGGCGAACTCCGCCACCACGGCGGCGTCTCCCCGGCCTGGCCGGTCACCTACCGCGAGCTCGAACCCTACTACTCCGCGGCGGAAAAACTTTACCACGTCCATGGCGCCTCGGGCGAGGATCCCACCGACCCGTGGCGCAGTTCGCCCTTCCCGTACGAGGCCATCAGCCACGAGCCGCGCATCCAGCAGCTTCACGACGACCTCGCGCGTCTCGGCCACCGGCCGTTCCACACGCCGCTCGGCGTGAAGCTCAACGAGCGCGACCCGCGCCGCAGCCCCTGCATCCGCTGCAACACCTGCGACGGCTTCCCCTGCCTCATCAACGCCAAGGCCGACGCGCAGACCTGCGCCGTCGACCCCGCCCTCGAGTTCCCGAACGTCACGCTCATGCCGGAGACGCTCGTCACGCGGCTGGAGACGGACGCCTCGGGTCGCAACGTCCGCAAGGTCCACGCCTACCGCCACGGCGCCCTGCACACGCTTTCGGCCGACCTCGTCGTCGTCTCCGCCGGCGCCATCAACTCCGCCGCGCTGCTTCTCCGCTCCGCCAACGACCGCCACCCACGCGGCCTTGCCAACGGCTCCGACCTCGTCGGCCGCCACTACATGGGCCACATCAACTCCGTCATGCTCGCCATTTCCCGCGAGCCGAACCCGACGCAGTTCCAAAAGACGCTTTCGCTGAACGATTATTATTTCGCCACGAAGGAATGGGAGTTCCCGATGGGCCACATCTCCTTCGTCGGCAAGACGGACGGCGTCACGCTCTCCGCCGGCGCGCCGCCGCTCGTGCCGGGCATGACGCTCGACCTGATGGCCAAGCACTCGCTCGATTTCTGGCTCACCTCCGAGGACCTGCCCGACCCCGACAACCGCGTCACCCTCAACCGCGACGGCCAGATCGTGCTCGCCTACAAGCCGAACAACGAGGAAGGCCACCGGCGCCTCGTCGCCAAGCTCAAGAGCCTCCTGCGCGAGATCGACTGCACCGCCATCGTCCCGCGCCAGCTCTGGGTCGGCCAGCGCATTCCGCTCGCCGGCGTCGCCCACCAGAACGGCACGCTGCGCTTCGGCCACGACCCGAAGACCTCCGTGCTCGACGCCCATTGCCGCACGCACGAGGTGGACAATCTCTACGTCGTCGACGGCAGCTTCTTCCCGTCGAGCTCCGCGGTGAATCCCGCGCTCACGATCATGGCCAACGCCCTCCGCGTCGGCGATCACCTCATCGAGCGTCTCGGCGTCCGCGCCGATCAATCGCCCGACCGGAGTGAACTCGCCGCCACCCGCTGACCCTCGCCGCCATGTTCCTGTCCTTGTTCCGCGTGCGGCTCTCCCCCGCCTCCGCACTCCTGCTGGCTGCGCTCGTGCTCGGCGGCGCGCTGGCCCCGCTGCTCCACGCCCAGGCGCAGCGGGTCGGACCGGTGGTCATCACCGTGTCCGACCTCGCCCGCGCCACGGCGTTCTACTCGGAGGTTCTCACCTTCGAAAAGGTCGCCGGCTCGGAGCACGAGGTACTCGGTGACGCACTCGAACGCTCCACCGGCGTCTTCGGCGCGCACATCCGTTCCGCCCGGCTCCGGCTGGGTGCCGAGGAGATCGAACTCGTCGAGTTCCTCACGCCGGAGGGCGCGCCTTTCCCCGCCGGCACGCGGAGCAACGACCGCTGGTTTCAACACATCGCCATCGTTGTGTCCGACATGGCCGCGGCCTACGAACGCCTGCGCGCCCACCACGTCCGCCACGCCTCGACCGCTCCGCAACGCCTGCCCGACTGGAATCCCAACGCCGGCGGCATCGAGGCGTTCTACTTCCGCGATCCGGACGGCCATCACCTCGAGGTGATCCATTTCCCCGTCGGCAAGGGCGACCCGCGCTGGCAGCAGCCCGCCGGCAGACTCTTCCTCGGCATCGACCACACCGCCATCGTCATTGGCGCGACCGAGAAGAGTTTCGCCTTCTACCGCGAAGCCCTCGGCTTGAAAGTCGCCGGCGGGGCCGACAACTACGGCACCGAGCAGGAGCATCTCAACAATGTCTTCGGCGCGCACCTGCGCATCACCGCGCTGCGCGCCCCGGGCGGGCCGGGTGTGGAGTTTCTCGAATACCTCGCTCCGGCCGGCGGTCGGCCGCTGTCCGCGGATGCCCGCACCAATGACCTGCTCGCCTGGCGCACCACCGTCGTGGTGGCCGATCCTGTCGCAGTCGCCACCAAGCTCGTGCAGGCGGGCGGCCGGCTGGTCTCTCTGTCCAACCCCGGCGACAAACCCGCCCGCCTGCTCGTCCGCGATCCGGACGGTCATCTCGTCGAACTGGCCGCGCAGCCATGAAGTACTCCCTCCGCTCCTTCGTGACGGCGTTGGCCATCGTCTACGGCACGGCATTTCTGCAAGGTCTGATGCTGGTCAGTTATCCGGCCAGCTCGACCTTCCTCAAGTCGATGCGCGGACTGTCCGACCAGCAATACGGCCTCGTCTTCCTGCCGCAGCTCGCCCTCGCCGTGGTTGGAGCTGCCGCCGGTGGCTGGCTCGCCCGCCGGCTCGGATTGCGCCTGCTGCTCGCACTCGCCCTGCTGGGCACCGGACTTTCGCAGCTCGCGCTCGCCATTGCGGGCCGGATGCCGGGCGAGTGGGTTTTCCCGCTGTCGGCGGTGAGCGCAGGCTTCACCGGACTCGCCTTCGGGCTCGGCGCCGCACCGCTCAACGCCCTGCCGGCACTCCTGCTGCCCGAGCGCGCGCAAGCCGCCCTCGTCGCGCTGCACACGGGCATCGGCGCGGGACTCGCCCTCGGTCCGCTGCTCGTGGCCCGGGCGCTCGAGGCGGAGCATTGGCCCTGGTTTTCGCTGGCGGTCGCCTTGGCCGCGGGCGCCCTGCTCATCGCCACGCTGCTGGTGCGGCTGCCGGAGCCGGCCAAAAACCTGGCCCGTGCCGGCGCCACCCGCACGGACTCGCCGCTGGGTGCGCCGGTGTTCTGGGGGTTTGCCGCGGTCGCGGTGCTTTATTCGTTCGCCGAGGGAATTTTCGCCAACTGGTCCGTCATCTATCTGCACGAGGAGCGTGGTGTGTCGGGGATGACGGCCAGTCTGGCGCTCTCGGCCTTCTGGGCGGCCATCGCCGTCGGCCGGCTCGTGAGCTCCGCGCTGTTGCTGCGCGTGCGGGCGGTCACGCTCTGGCGGGCGCTGCCCTTGCTCATGATCGCAGCCTGCCTGCTGCTGCCGGCCGTGCGCGGCGCCACCAGCGGCATCGCCCTTTTCGCCCTGGCCGGGTTGGGCTGCTCCGCATTTTTTCCGCTGACCATCGGGCTCGCCTCGGACCGTTTTGCGGCGAGCGCCGCACTTGTCTCGTCGGCCCTGATCGCCGCGCTGATGATCGGCAACGGCCTCGGCTCCTTCGTGCTCGGGCCGTTGCGCGAAGGCCGGTCGCTGGCGGTGCTGTACGCCGCGGCGGCGGTGTTTCCCGCCGGCGCGCTGCTCGTCGGCTGGCGGCTGGCGCGCCCGGCGCCGGCCCAGACCGTGACCTGACGGAAATTATTCCCGGGAAAAACTCGGGAAAATTCCTGCGCGGATGAAATACCCGCGGGGCTCCGCGTATCCATTTCTCCGTAACCACCACGACAACCCCTCCTCCACGCCCAATGACCCCCGTTCCCGACCAGGACTTCATCAAGCAAACCTTCCCCGAGCCCGTGATGCCCGCGTGCTCAATCGTCAAGACGCTCCGCGGCCAGAAGGCCATCGTCACCGGCGCCAGCTCCGGCATCGGCAAGGCCATCGCCATCGCCCTCGGCCACGCCGGGGCCGACGTGCTGGTCAACTACGTCAGCGGCCCGGACGACGCCGAGGCCGTCGCCGCCGAGATCCGCCGCTGCGGCGCGCAGGCCATCATCCACCGCGCCGACGTGAGCAAGGAGGACGAAGTCGCGGCGATGTTCGCCCGGGCGCGCGAGGCGTTCGGCACCGTCGACATCCTCGTCAACAACGCCGGCATCCAGAAGGATGCACCGTTCGACCAGCTTTCACTCGTCCAGTGGCAGCGCGTGCTCGACGTCAACCTCACCGGCCAGTTCCTCTGCGCACGCGAAGCCGTGCGCGAGTTCAAGCGCCGCGGCGTGCGCAAGGAGATCTCCTGCGCCGCCGGCAAGATCATCTGCGTGTCGTCCGTCCACGAAGTCATCCCGTGGGCCGGCCATGTGAATTACGCGGCGTCCAAGGGCGGCGTCATGCTCATGATGAAGAGCATCGCGCAGGAAGTCGCCCCGTGGCGCATCCGCGTGAACAGCATCGGCCCCGGCGCCATCCGCACGCCCATCAACACCGAGGCGTGGGGCACGCGCGAGGCCTACGACGGACTGCTCAAGCTCATTCCCTACAAGCGCATTGGCGAAGCCGAGGAAATCGGCCGCGCCGCCGTGTGGCTCGCCTCCGACGATTCCGACTACATCAACGGCACGACGCTGTTCGTCGACGGCGGCATGACGCTCTACCCCGGCTTCGAGACCGGCGGCTGATTCCACGCGAAAACTTTTCGCGCAGCGCCCGCTTTTGGGCGCACCGCAGATGCGGCCGATACCGGGCGCTGCGCGAGCTATTTCCCTACCCAACCCCATCACGCTCCATGTCCTCCCACCTTGAATGGCTCGAGACCGACGGCCTCGGCGGTTTTGCCTCCGGCGGCGCCGGCCTCGTCCGCACGCGCCGTTACCACGCGCTGCTCATGCGCACCATCACGCCCTCGCAACGCTTCGTGCTCGTCAACGGCTTCGACGCCCATGTGACCACGCCCGACGACCGCTACGCTCTCAGCGCGCAGCGCTACCAACCCGGCGTCACCGCGCCCAACGGCATCGCCCGGCTCGAATCCTTCACCGCCGAGCCGTGGCCGACCTGGGTTTTCCGCCTGCCCTGCGGCCGCGCCGTCCGCCAGGAAATCTTCGTCCCGCACGGCCGTGCGGCCACCGTCGTCACCTTCCGGCTCGAGGGCAACCCGGCCGGCTGCTCGCTCGAGGTCCGGCCGTTTCTCTCGGGCCGCGATCCGCACGCGCTGCAGCGCGAGAACGGCGCCTTCAACTTCACGCCCGACCGCTCCGGCCGCCCGCTGCTCTGGTCCGCCTACGAGGGCGTGCCGCCCGTCGCCGTGAACACCAACGCCGACTACCGCCACGACCCGGCCTGGTACCGCAACTTCCTCTACGAAACCGAGCGCGCCCGCGGGCTCGACGACACGGAGGACCTCGCCTCGCCCGGCGTGTTCACCTGGGACTTCTCCGAGCCCGAGGCCGTGCTCGTCTTCGCCTCGCCCACGCCGCAGGAGGACTACAACGGCTTCTTCATGGACAAGGCGCGCGACGTCGCCGCGCACTTCCGCGCCCTCGAGACCAAGCGCCGTGCCGGCTTCGCCAGCCCGCTGCACCGCGCCGCCGACGACTACCTCGTCCGCCGCGGCCTCGGCCACACCATCATCGCGGGTTACCCGTGGTTCACGGACTGGGGACGCGACACCTTCATCGCGCTGCGCGGGCTCTGCCTCGCCACCGGGCGGCTCGATCTCGCGCGCTCCATCCTGCTCGAGTGGTCGGGCGCCGTTTCCGAGGGCATGCTGCCCAATTTCTTCCCCGAGGGCGCGCGCGAGCCGGAGTACAACTCCGTCGACGCCTCGCTCTGGTACGTCGTGGCGGTCCACGACTATTTCGAGGCGGTCGCCGCGACGGGCAAAAAAGTGCCGGCCGCCGACCGCAAGCGTCTCGCCGCGGCGGTCAACGCCATCCTCCTCGGCTACGCCGAGGGCACGCGCTTCGGCATCCGCGCCGATACCGACGGCCTGCTCTTCGCCGGCCAGCCGGGCGTGCAGCTGACGTGGATGGATGCGAAGGTGGGCGACTGGGTCGTCACGCCGCGCATCGGCAAACCGGTCGAGATTCAGGCTCTCTGGATCAATGCCCTGCGCGCCGGCGCCCGCTTCGAGGAGCGCTGGAACGACCTCGCCGCGCTCGCGCAGGAAAACTTCGCGCGCGTGTTCTGGGACGAGGCGCGCGGCTGCCTCTTCGATGTCGTCGACGTCGACTTTGTCGCCGGCCGGAACGACACGAGCCTGCGACCCAACCAGATCTTCGCCGTCGGTGGCCTGCCGTTCCAGGTGCTGGCCGGCTCGCAAGCCGCGCGCGTGGTGCAGGCGGTCGAGCAGCACCTGCTCACGCCACTCGGGCTGCGTTCGCTCTCGCCCGACCATCCCGACTTCCAGGCGCGCTACGCCGGCGGCGTGCGCGAGCGCGACGGCGCCTATCATCAAGGTACAGTCTGGCCGTGGCTCATCGGCCCGTTCGTCGAGGCGTGGCTCCGTACGCACGGCAACACCCGCGCGGCTCACACCGAGGCCCGCGAGCGCTTCCTCGCGCCGCTGCAGGCGCATCTGCGCGAGGCCGGCCTCGGCCACATCAGCGAAGTCGCCGATGCCACCGCTCCGCACACACCCGGCGGCTGCCCGTTTCAAGCCTGGTCGCTCGGCGAACTGCTGCGCCTCGAACTGCAGGTGCTCCAACCCGCCCTTGCCGCTCCGCGCCCGCGGAGCGCCGCCCCTTCCCAACCCGAACCCGTTCTCGCATGAAAAAGACCCGCGTCCTCATCCTCGGTGGCGGCTTCGGCGGCCTCTATGCCGCCCTCGAACTCGAAAGCCGCCGCGACCCCACGGTCGAGGTGACCCTCGTCACGCAGGAGAATTTCTTCCTGTTCACCCCGATGCTGCACGAAGTGGCGGCCAGCGACCTCGACCTGACCAACATCGTCAGCCCGCTGCGCAAGCTGCTGCGCCACGTCCGCACCTTCGTCGGCGAGGTGCAGTCCGTCGATCTGACGGCGAAGAAGGTCACGGTGGTCCACGGCTTCACCAAGCACGCCCACGCGCTCGACTACGATCACCTGGTGCTCGGGCTCGGCTCCGTGACGAACTTCTACGGCATCCCCGGCCTGGCGGAGCGCGCGCTGACGATGAAGACGCTGCACGACGCCATCACGCTGCGCAACCGGCTCATCGCCCATCTCGAGGAGGCGGACACCGAGTGCGCCAAGAGCGACCGCGTGCCGCTGCTGACGTTCACCGTGGCGGGCGGCGGTTTTGCCGGCGTCGAGACGATGGGCAGCATCAACGATTTCATCCACGAAGCGCTGCCGTTCTACCCGAACCTCAAGCCCGCGATGATCCGCATGGTGCTGGTGCACCCCGGCGAGCACGTGCTGCCCGAACTCGGGCCCGAGCTCGGCCGCTACGCCGACGGCGTGCTCAAGTCGCGCGGCATCGAGATCCACGCGAAGAGCAAGGTCACCGCGGTCACGCCGCGCACGGTCACGCTGAGCGACGGCACGACCATCGAACGCTTCACGCTCATCTGGACGGCCGGCACGGCACCGAACCCGATCCTCGAAAAAGTCGCGCTGCCCAAGGAGCGCGGCAAGCTGAAGGTCCAGTCCACGCTCGAAGTCGCGGACGCGCCCGGCGTGTGGGCGGTGGGAGATTGCGCGCTCATTCCCGACGTCCGCCAGCCCGGCGCGTTCCACCCGCCGACCGCGCAACATGCTTCGCGCGAGGGCGCGGTGCTCGCGCGCAACCTCCTCGCGTCCATCCACGGCCGCCCGCGCGAGGATTTCTCGTTCAAGACCCTCGGTCTGCTCGCCTCCATCGGGCGCCGCACGGGCGTGGCCCGCGTGTTCGGCTTCAACTTCTCCGGATTCCTCGCCTGGTGGATGTGGCGCACGATCTACCTCAGCAAGCTGCCGCGGCTGGAGAAGAAGGTCAGCGTCGCGCTCGACTGGACGCTCGATCTGTTTTTCCCGAAGGACTTCGTCCAATACCTCCGCATCGACGGGGAGCCGCAGACTGCCTCCGTCCGTCCCGCGCCTGAATACATCCCGCTGCGCGAGGCCTGCGAAACCAAGGCCCCGGCCATCGCTTCCCCCGAGCGCGCCGCCGCGCCCGTCTCCCTCTCGTTCTCCTCCGCCGACGTGCCCGACTACAACCGCCTATGAAAACCGTTACCGCTCCCGCCCCTGCCACCGCTCCTCTCACCGCCGAGGACCAGCGCCTCGCCGAAGACCGCGCCCGCGCCAAGAACTGGAAGCGCTGGGGCCCTTACCTCGCCGAGCGCCAGTGGGCCACCGTCCGCGAGGATTATTCCGAGCACGGCAACTGCTGGGATTACTTCCCGCACGACCACGCCCGCAGCCGCAGCTACCGCTGGGGCGAGGACGGCCTGCTCGGCATCACCGACCGCGAGTGCCGCCTGTGCTTCGGCCTCGCGCTCTGGAACGGCCGCGATCCGATCCTGAAGGAGCGGCTCTTCGGCCTCACCGGCCCCGAGGGCAACCACGGTGAGGACGTGAAGGAACTCTATTACTACCTCGACTCGACGCCGACGCACTCGTGGATGCGCGCGCTCTACAAGTATCCGCAGGCGGAGTTCCCCTATGCGCAGATCGTCGACGAAAACCGCCGCCGCGGTCTCGGCGGGTTGGAATACGAGGTCGCCGACACGGGCGTGTTCGACGGCGGCCGCTACTTCGACGTGTTCGCCGACTACGCCAAGGCCGGTCCCGATCACCAACTCATCCGGATCACGGTCGCGAACCGCGGCCCCGAGGCCGCCACCGTGCACCTGCTGCCGCAACTGTGGTTCCGCAACATGTGGACCTGGGGCTGCACGCGCGAGGGCGTCACCGAAAAACCGCAGCTCCGGCTCGCGGGCGACGGTGCCATCACCGCCGACCACGAGACGCTCGGCGCATTCGAGTTTCGTTTTGCCAAGTCGTCCGGCGGTGTGACGCCCGTGCCGCTCTTCACCGAGAACGAGTCCAACCACGAACGCCTGTGGGGCACGCCGAACAGCTCGCCCCACGTGAAGGACGCCTTCCACCGTTACGTCGTCAACGGCGAGCGTTCCGCCGTGAATCCGGCGCTCACCGGCACCAAGTCCGCGCTGCACTACGTGCTCGAGATCCCCGCCGGCGGCGAACAGACGGTCGAACTCCAGCTCTTCGCGCGCGAGACGGACAAGCCCGTCGCCTTCGGCCGGGAGTTCACCCGCGCCTTGGACCGCGCCCGCCGCGAGGCGGACGAGTTCTACGACCGCATCATCCCCGCCGGCGCCACCGCCGACGAGCGCAACGTCGCGCGCCAGGGCTACGCCGGCCTGCTCTGGTCGAAACAGTTCTACTATTACGTCGTCGACCACTGGATGGAGGGCGACCCGTCGACGCCGACCCCGCCGGAGTCCCGCAAGCGCGGCCGCAACCGCGAGTGGGCGCACCTGCACAGCCGCGACATCATCTCGATGCCCGACAAGTGGGAATACCCGTGGTTCGCCGCGTGGGACCTCGCGTTCCACATGGTGCCGATGGCGAAGATCGATCCGGACTTCGCCAAGCACCAGCTGCTGCTCTTCCTGCGTGAGTGGTACATGCACCCGAACGGCCAGATCCCGGCCTACGAGTTCGCGTTCGGCGACGTCAACCCGCCCGTCCACGCCTGGGCCGCCTGGCGCGTCTACAAGATCGCCGCCGCGCGCGGTCACCGCGACCGCCGTTTCCTGGAGAGCGTTTTCCAGAAGCTGCTCCTCAACTTCACCTGGTGGGTGAACCGCAAGGACGCCGACGGTCGCAATCTCTTCTCCGGCGGCTTCCTCGGGCTCGACAACATCGGCGTGTTCGACCGCGGCCAGCCGATCCCCGGCGGCGGCCACCTCCGCCAGGCCGACGGCACGGCCTGGATGGCTTTTTACGCGAACACCATGCTCGCCATGGCGCTCGAACTCGCCCGCCACCCCGACGGCACCGTCAACCACGCCTACGAGGACATGGCCTCGAAGTTCTTCGAACACTTCGTCCAGATCGTCGACGCCATGAACTCCGCCGGCGGCACCGGCCTGTGGGACGAGCACGACGGCTTCTATTACGACCAGATCGACTTCGGCTCGCACACGACACCGTTGAAGACCCGCTCGCTCGTCGGTCTGCTGCCGCTCATCGCCGTCGAGGTGCTCGACCGCGACCTGATCGACGCGCTCCCGGGTTTCAAGAAGCGCTACGAGTGGTTCCTGCACCACCGGCCCGAGCTGGCGCGCCACATCTCCAACGGCAACGGCGAGTGCGAACTCGGCCACCGCAAGGCGCTCCTCGCCATCGCCCCGCGCGAGCGGCTGGTGCGCGTGCTGCGCTACCTGCTCGACGAGTCGGAGTTCTTCTCGCCGCACGGCATCCGCGGCGTCTCGAAGCACCACGAGCGAAACCCGTTCATCTTCCGCGCCGACGGCCGCGAGCTGCGGCTCGACTACACGCCGGCCGAGGGCAACAGCTACCTCTTCGGCGGCAACTCGAACTGGCGCGGCCCGATCTGGTTCCCGGTGAACTACCTCCTCGTCGAGGGCCTGGAGCGCTACCACAACTACTACGGCGACACGCTCCTCGTCGAGGCGCCCACCGGCTCCGGCCGCATGGTCACGCTCCGCGAGGCCGCGCTCGAGCTGCAACGCCGGCTCGGCGCCATCTTCCTCGCCGACGACCGCGGCCGCCGGCCCGTGCACGGCGAGTGCGATCTCTACGCGGGCGACCCGCACTTCAAGGACCTCGTGCTCTTCTACGAGTACTTCCACGGCGACAACGGCCGCGGTGTCGGCGCCAGCCACCAGACCGGCTGGACGGCGCTCGCCGTCCGCTGCGTCGAGGACCAGGCCCGCCGCCGCAACGGCGACCATCCCTGATCTGCGCTCCGCATGAACAACCCGTTCCAGACCATCTCGACACCCGGGCGCCGGCCCGCGCCGTCGTTCGTCCGGCGCGACATCCCCGTGCGCGCCTCCGGGGTGAAGTTCTACCAACTCGTCCTGCCGGCGCAGGACGGCCTGCACCAACGCTGGGTCGTGGAGCTGTCCGGCGCGTTCACCCGCGCCCGGCCCATCACGCGGCATTTCACCGACGAGCTGCCCGCGCGGGACTGGCTGACCGAGGTGCTCGCCACGCCCCACCCGCGAGCCGGAGGGCTGGCCTATTTTCTCTCCGAGGAATTCAAGCCGGCGCGCCACCCAAGCGCCTGCCGCGGATGACCAATCGGGACGACCTCGCGGCTCTGACTCCGGCTCGTTGGCGCGAAGTGCGCGAGCCTTCGCGGTCTGCCTCGTAATGGTGGCTACTACGAAAACGACTCGTAGGCACTAGCCACCATCCCCAACAGAACCTCTGTCAGATTAGTGGCTACTACGAACCGTCAATGGGGACGCCCATCGGACGCATACCGCACGAACAGGGATTCGAAGATTTCCTGACCCCAGCGGGCCCGGGCCTTGGACAGCACGCTGTGGTCGGGGATCTCGTCATCGAGGCCAAACCCGAGGAACCACAGATAATCCAGCCGCTCCGGCAGCATCCGCATCAACTCCCGCTCGCTCTTCACGTTGTCGAGAAAGAGCAGGAACATGAGCTTGAGGATCACCTCTGGATCAACCGAGACCTGTCCGTTGTAGCCGTAGCAATGCGCCACCTCCTGGCGTACGAAGCGGAAATCGATCGTCGCACGGATCGCCCGCAACGGATGATCGGCCCGCACCCGCCGGTCCAGATCAACCTGATAACTGAACATCTCCTTCTGCCCTTCTTGTATGCCCATCATATTGCCGAAGTCAGACGCGCCCGCTCGCTCCGTGTTCAATCAGTAACGCGATTTGGGCAACACGCCCCCGCAGCCTGACCCTTTTCTGCCTTTTACTTGAAGGATGTCCTCACCCGCCTGCCGGCGATGACCACCAAGGACGACCTCACCCCGCGGCTGCCCGCCCATTGAGATGCTCTAGGTTGGGTCTAATTAGTCAGTACTCTCACCACGCAGATAACCACAATGATTTGTCCTATCAATGCGCCTGCTTGCCATAGGACTCTTTGAGTAAAGGACGGCTGGTTAATCACGCGCTTGATCACTCGCTCAGCAGACCAGCCAACGGCTAGCTGGACACATACTGATACAATACAAAGAACCACAAAAAATGATGTTATGGGACCGTCAAATCCTTTCCCCATCATAATGTATGTTGGGGCCACATAGAGCGCGGGCAGCGCAAGCCAACCCCCACTAGGACTGACTATCGAGAGCACAATTTCCCCTAATGCCCAGGCGATTAGAAATGATAAGACAAATATTTTGAAATTTCGATTCATGCAAATTAAGCGGCGGGTTTCAGCTTCTTTTGTTCTTCCTTCAGTTTCTGCTGCTTCAGTAACTTCTCTCTTTGCAGGCGGAAATATTCATCGACTACTCTTTGAACGAAATCTTGGCAATTATCGCTCGGCGTCCAGTGGGTGCCATGTGCCTTTTTAACGTTTTCAACAGACTGTCTCATGGTGGCATCATCAAATCCTTGGTTAATTCTCTCATATTTCTCCTGCAGCTTTATTGGGGCATCGTCTGGACGAACGCTATTATCGTCAAAGAGGCCCAGATTTGAGGGCTGTTTACCATCTTCGAAGAATATTTGGTGATGTTTGCCCTCATATCCTTTCCCAATGAATGGGGAGACCACACCGCCCAATGAATTTTGGAGAGGACGCGCAGCTGTATATGCCAACCCGAGCGGGTCGATGAAGCTGATCGGATTATTGCCGACATAAGCAAACTGATTCAGCGAAGCTGAATCGTCGATGTCTCCCAGCAGTATATCTTGATTCAGGAACCGTCTCAACTGGGGGTGGTAGTAGCGAGCGCGGTGGTAGTAGAGGCCGTTGGCGTCGGTCTGCACGCCCCAGCGGCCGTTGAAGCGGAAGGGTGTGTTGGTGGTACCGGTGCGAGAAAGGAGTTCACCATAGACGCCATAGCTGGCGCGGTCGGTGACGGCGCCGGTGCCATCGGTAAGCGCAATGGTGTCGCCGCGGCGGTCGCAGTGATAATAGCGCACAGCCGTGCCGGATTCCTCGTGCAGCAGGCCGAGGCCGTAAACATAGAAGGTCTTTGTGCCGTCCGGCGCGATGCGAACCAGTACTTGGTCGAGTGCGGCATTGGGGTTCACGACAAACGAAGTCGTGCCCGATGAATCCGTCACTGATACCCGCCTATTCTCGGCGTTGTAGCCATAACTCAATCCATCGGCGCTGGTCAGTCGATTGCGGGCGTCGTAGCTATAAGCACTAGGCGTTAAGCCCGAAGCCACCGAGAGCAAATTCCCGTCGGCATCAAAGGTCGTGGCGGCGCCATTATGCGTGAGCAGCCGGTTATCCCGGTCGAAGGTTTGGGAAAAATTCACCGCTTGCGGTGTGATACCGGGCAGCAGGGTCTCGCCCGTCAGCTGGCCAGCCGCGTCGTAACTGTGCGTGCCGGAGTAGATCACCGTGACGCCATCTGATGCCAGCTCCGTAAGCTGAGTCAACTGCCCCGCGGCATCGTAGGTCCGCACCTGTTTCGTGCCATTCGGCCGAAAGAGCTGCGTCATCCGGCCGACAGCATCGTAGCTGTAGGTCGTGACGCGCGCGGCCCAGTCCGTGACCGTGCTGAGCCGACCGGCGATGTCGTAAGCGTAAGCGACCAGCTTGCCATCGGGGTAAGTGAGTTTCGTGAGCCGGCCAAGGTCGTCGTATTGGTAGCCGATCACGTTGCCATCGCCATCGGTGTAGGAAGTGAGCCGGCCTAGCAAATCGTAAGCCCGGGTGAGCGTCTTGCCATTTTCGCTGACGGTCAGCACGCGGCCGGCGGCATCGCGGGTGAGCGCGATGGTGCCAACGGGGTCAAGCGTGCTGGTGAGGCGCTGGGCGTCATCGTAGCTGAACGAGGTCGTCTGGCCGGAAGGCTCGACGGCGGAGGCCACGAGGCCGCGGCTGTTGTACGTGTAGGAGCTGACACGGCCTTCCGGAGTAGTCGCGGTAGTGAGTCGGCCGCCGGCATCGTACGCGAAGGCGGTCGCATTGGCCGCGGGGTTGGTGAGCGAGGTGCGATTGCCATCGGCATCGAAGCCTTGTTGGGCAACCAAGCTGCCGGGGTCGGTGACCTGCTTAAGACGGTTCAAGGCGTCGTACTGGAAGGCGGTGATCCGGTTGAGCGGGTCTTTGGCCGTGAGCCGACGGCCGAGGTCGTCGTAAGTGAATTGCGAGGTGCGGGCCAGCGGATCCGTGACGCCGGTGAGCAACCCGCGGGCATCATAGCCGCTGGTGGTGCGCCGGCCGAGAGCATCGACCACGGCGGTGAGCTGGCCGGCGGCATCGTATTCGTAGCCGGTGGTGTTGCCGGCAGGATCGACCACGGAAACAAGCCGACCGACATCGTCGTAATTGTAGGTCGTGGTGAGGTTGAGTGCATCCTTCACCGTCTTGAGCCGGTCCTCGCCATCGTAGGTGTAGGTGGTGATCTTGCCGAGAGCGTCGGTCGTGGTAAGGATGTTGCTGTTGTTATCGTAAGTGTAGGTGGTGACAGCGCCGGTCGGGTCCGTCAGGCTGGTGACGCGGTTGCGGTGATCGTAGGCGTAGGTGGTAACAAGTGGCGAGAGGCCAGGGGCGGGCGGCGAGAGCGTGACGGTGAGGACGTTGCCGATGGCGTCGTAGGTGTAGGTGACGCGCTTACCGAGCGCGTCCTCGCGGTAGAGCAACCGGCCGTTGGCCTCGTAGCCGAAATTGGTGACCACGCCGTTGGGATCAGTGGCGGTGGTGAGCCGGCCGGCCGTGTAGGTGTAGTGGTAGATGCCGCCACCGGGGAGCGTCATCGTGAGCGGCAGCGAATTAGCATCGTAAGTCCAGGTGGTGACGCGGCCAAGGGCGTCGGTGACCGTAAGCAGGTTGTTATTCGCGTCGTAAGTGCGGGTGGTCACCTGGTTCGCCGCATCGGTGGTGGTCAAAAGGTTGTTGCGAGAGTCGTAAGTGTAGGTGGTCGCCTTGCCGGCAGGGTCGGTGGCGGTGAGCAGATTGCCTCGGGCATCGTAGGTATAGTTGGTGACCCGGCCGAGTGGGTCGGTGGCCGAGGTGATGTGGTTGGCGTTGTCGTAAGTGTATCTCTTGATGTGACCCAAGGCGTCTGTTTCAGACACCATGTTGTAATTGCCATCAAAGGCGTGAACCGCCGGCTTGCCGTTTCGATCGGTGTAGGTGGTCGTCGATCCGGTGTAGCCAAAACCATGATTCAGGTGGCCCACTATTCCGTCACCCTGGGTTGCCACCCGATGACTGTTGTCATAGACATTTGTGACAATCGCCTGATTGAGGTGGTCCTTTACCACCGTCATCTGGGCCGAAGCATCGTATTCGAAACCCGTCGTCTTGCCATTCTGGTTGGTGATTTGGGTGAGGGTTACGGCGGCTGAAACCGTGAAACCCACCGTGGCACCGGAAGTATCTGTCACACTCGACAGAGCCCCGGCAGCATCGTAAGCGAAGGTCAAACCGGTACCAGAAATCGGCTCGGTGATGTTCGCCAAGCGTCCATTGGCATCGTAGGCCAACAGCAGCTTCCTTCCTTGAGGATCTCGATCTTCAATCAGCTTTCCCGAAGCATCGAACAGGAGAGAGGACTGATCTCGACGAGTCAGGAGCCAAGTTCCATCGGGGGAATGCACCAGCTTGTCGAATTTCCCAATGTCCCCCGCTAGTACGTAGCCCCCCGAAGGGAGTGCGGCTCCGAAGGTATAGTGGTAGCGATCCCAATAAATGAACGGACCCGATTGCGGATTAACAAAAATATGGGCTTCAAAATTATGAGTCCATCCACGGCCTAATGGAGTCTGCACGGCTGTGCTGGGGGTATTGGCAAAACGGGAGTTGTAGGAGGCAATGAACTCCCCGTTCCGCGCTCCTTGCAGGCGGAAGAGGGTTGTCTGCCTCGCCTCGACACCCGTCGCCAATTGCACCGGGTCGCCCTTCGTGGGAAGCTTCTTGTCATCCAGTATTTCCAAGGCACCGGGAACAAGGAAGTAAGTCGGCTGCCCGAGCGTTGCTTCTGGATTAACACCTGACGTTTTCCAGTAATACAGACCATATTTATACCCTCGCCGGAAAGCATGCTTTTGCCCATCCCGCAAAAACCCACTGTCACCGCCACCATTGTCATAACTGATGAGTCCAGGAAAGTATGTCGTGTCTCCATAGAATTCATATTGCCATGTTCCTACTGCAACTTGGTATTCAACCGTAGAGCTGTCGTACACTCCCGTCATATGGAGAGATGAATCCGCCCAGCGAAAGACACCTGGATACCCTCCGATGTTGCCTGAGCCACCGGCTACGTCCTGACCATGGAGACATAGGGGAGCGATTGCCATGGCTGCCAATGCGAGGAATGGCGGGAGGGCTGCTTTGCATCGATAACGACGAAGACTCGCTTGACCGCGCAACCGGGCTGCAACCCACGAGTAGAGACTCTGAAAATTCATAGGATTACTTTCTCTCAATGAAAAGTGCGATGCGGCGGCCAAAATTCGGCGAACCCACAGGTGTGGAATCGCGCACCACAATGGTCGCGACACCACCGACTGTGGTGGCGCTGACCTCAACCGTCGCGCCTGCTCCCGAAGACCAGGTGGCCCCATTGTTCCCCGAAACTTGTACTGTGTAAGTCAAATCGGTGGCCACAGGATCGGGGCGCACATAAGTGAGCGTGAGATAATCACTGCCACCGACATTCATTAGTTTGACCGAAGGATATTCGCCCACGATCGCGGCGTGTGGATCCAATCCCAAGGCATATTTGGCGAGATTGGGCAGGCCATCGTTGGCGAGTATCGCCGAGTCTGCGCCATCACCCGTGCCGTCTGCAGGCAGACTATTGGCCGCGCGCCATTGGGCAATCGGCGTTGTTCCGACACCGGACGTGGCCACCGCAGTCAGATTGCTCGCCGAATCATGGGTGAATTGCTGGACACCGTCACCGCCATAATCCGCCCGAATCACCCGGCCCGATGCATCATAAGCGTAGGTTGCCGCTCGCGGGATCGCGTTGAGCACGAGAGCGCGGCCTTGATAGAAGTCGACCGGATTTGAACCCGCGGCATATTCTTGAGCGTTGGAACGCCCATCGCCGTCAGCGTCTGCCAAGGGATCAACGCCAAGCCGGCCGAAGTATTGCTGCTCCCACGCGTCAGGCAGGCCGTTGTGATTGGTATCAGCCGGGCCGGGCGGCTGATGGTTGATGGTGAGCGTCTTTGTCTGGGCACCGCTGACGATCTCCGCTTGGGTGACGTTCTGCGCGTGGAGCGCGGCTCCAGTGAACAACCACAGAGCCAAAAGGCAGAGTGAGGAGAAACGGATGATTTTCATGTCAATTGCTCCCCGCTTTCACATAGACGATTGCCACCCCGTCCTGTCCTGAGCGTACCGTCACGGTTGGCAGTGCCGTGCCCTCGGATGTAGCAGCCAGCAAGTGTCCACCCACCGTGGCCGTAAATTTCACCGGCGCGTTGGCCAACGGCTGTCCGGCCGAATCGGTGACAAGGAGCCTGAGGATGTCGCCGAACCCGAGAGCACCATCGGGAGCAACCAGTGACGTGATTTGCGGCAATACTCCGTTGTAATAATCCTGTGGATCGGCGCCTTGCTGGTACTCTTGGAGATTCGTGAGGCCGTCGCCGTCGGAATCGAGCGCAGCGTCGGCGGCGGAGAGGGGGTTGAGTCCATGTTGCTTTTCCCAGCCATCGGGCAGGCCGTCGCCGTCGGTGTCGGCCAATTGGGGATCGGTGCCGGCGGCGTATTCTTCGGCGTTGGTGAGGCCATCGCCATCCGGATCGAGCGCGGCGTCGGCAACCATGGGATTGGTGTGATGCGCGACTTCCCAAGCGTCAGGAAGCCCGTCTCCATCGCTGTCTACGGCGGAAGGGTTTGTTCCGCGGATGAACTCTTGGATGTTCGTCAGGCCGTCACCGTCCAAGTCGCCGGTGCGGTCGTCGCGGGTGGGGTCGAGGCCGTGGGCGGTTTCCCAGGCGTCGTCCATGCCGTCGTGGTCGGCGTCGACGAAGAGAGGGCTGTCGTAGGCGGCGAGGAAGTCGTCGAAGAGCGTGGCGACCGTGGCGTGTCCGGTGGCGGTAAAGCGGCCGATGCTAGTGCGGGTGGAATCAGCGAAGGGAATGTCGGCGGCGATCATGGCCGCGCCCACGTAGACATCATAGGTCTTGGCGGAAAAATCCTCGCGCAGGGTGATGCGCTGTCCGGTCTGAGCGAAGCCCTCGGGGGTGAGCGGAGTCTTGTAACCGGAAGCCACCCAACTCCCGCCGCCAGCCGAATCACCGGCGTAATAGAAAAACTCCCCTTGGGGGCCGGATTGCACGAAAGCCAGTCGCGCCTCGGTGGTGCGGTACTGGGAGGAAGTGTCGGGCTGCAGACCCGCCGCCGGCCTTCCGTAGAAATCAACCCACACCACGGGGGTGCCGTTGGCGGAAAGCTGGCGAGTGACTTCAGTCGGCGGCTGGGAGGGGCCCAGCAGAATCGTCTGCGTGCCCTGGAGTAGAGGTGCGTTAACGATGTCCCCCGGACCAGTGCCGGTCCAGCCAGCCTGGCCGTTCAGGGAACCGAGCTGATAACCCTCGGAGGGTTCAAAATTGGCGAAGAGCGGCAGGTCGTTGCTCGGCGCCTGGACCGTGATCGTGATGGGCGCAGAGGAGGCCGTGGCGCCGGCGTTGTCGGTGGCACGGGCGGTGAGGCTGTAGGTGCCGGCGTTGACCCAAGCCCAGGTGAAGCGATACGGAGCACTGGTGCTTTGCCCGAGCTTGGTGGCGCCGTTGTAGAACTCGATGAGAGTGACCGCCCCGTCGGAATCGGATGCAGTGGCGGTCAGCTCGATGCTGGCGGGCGCGGTAAAGACGGTGCCGTCAACGGGAGCCGTAAGCGCGGCGGTCGGAGCCTGATTGGGACTCACCACGGTAATCTTGACGGCGGCGGAATCGGTGGAGGCTCCGGTGTTGTCAGTGGCGCGGGCGAGGTAGTTGTGGCTGCCGGCGGAAACGCTCGTGAGCGTGAACGAATACGGGGCGGTGGTGGCCTCGCCGAGCTTGGCCGCTCCCTCGAAGTACTCGACCTTGGCAATGCTTCCGTCGGGGTCCGAGGCGGTGGCGGTAAACGTGAGCGTGGCCGGGGCCTCGTAAGTGACGCCGTCGGCCGGTGTGGCGATGGCGACCGAGGGAAGTTGGTTGGGCGCGACGACCGTGGCGGTGACGACCGTGGAGTCGGTAGCCGCGCCGGCATTGTCGATCGCGCGGGCGGTGAAGGCGTAAGTGCCGGGCGTCAGGCCGGTGACGGTCTGGGCATACGGTGGCGCGGTCGCTTCGCCGAGAAGCGTGATCCCCTGGTAGAATTGGACCCGGGCAATGGAGCCGTCGGAGTCCGCGGCGTCGGCCGTGAGCGCAAAGGTGGCGGGAGCGGTGAAGAGCGCACCGTCGGGCGGCGCGGTGAGCGCGACGGTCGGTGGCTGGTTGGGACTTTGCACCGTAATCGAAACCGAACTGGAATCGGTGGCGGCGCCGAGGTTGTCGACGGCGCGGGCGTGATAGCTGTACGTGCCGGCGGCGAGGTTGGAGAGGGCGAACTCGTACGGCGCAGCGAGGGTCTCGCCGAGCTTGGTGGCGCCTTGGTAATACTCGACGCGGGCGATGGAGCCGTCGGAGTCGGTGGCGGCGGCCTTGAGTTGCAGGCTGGCGGGGGCGGTGTAGGTGGCGCCATCGACCGGCGCGGTGAGCGCGACCGCCGGCGGCTGGTTGACGGCGACTGGGGCGACGAGCCGGAGCGTGGAACCGCCGTTGACGGTGAGCTGATCGGCGGAGACACGGCCGGCGAAGAGGGAATTGCCGTTGAGCGTGAGCGTACCGGCGGGGAGTTCGGCGTGCGCGTAGACGGTGGCGCCGCCGTTAAGGGTGAGTGAGCCCGCGGAGAGGCGGAGGGCGAGCCACTCGGGATGCGCGGATGCGCCGATGACGCCCGTGGTCGTGAGGTCCTCGCGGACGGTGATGAGGACTGGTCCGACCACCTGCAGCGTGGCGTTGCTGTCGATGTTCAAGCGCTGGAAATGATAGACGGACGGCGCGGTGACCCCGGGGATGCCGAGAACAAACCCGGTGGTCTGCCGGGCGCTGAAACTGCCGTAGGCTCCGGGCGGCACGGTGACTTGGCCGGCTCCGGCGTTGAGCGTGAGATCGCGGAGCGTGGTGTAATCACCGGGAGTTTGGGTGGTACTGTTCAACGTGACAGAGCGCGTGCCGGCGGGTGATTGCGGTGGCGCGACGGTCGGCAGGGGAACGGGATCTGTGCGCCGGATGACGTGACCGAGCTTGGCATTGCCGTTGAGCGTGACCCGGTGATTGGTCGGAGTCGCAGAGCCGGTGCCGTCGAGCGTGCCGCCGTAAACGGGATTGCCGTTGAGGCGCACAGAGGGAGTGCCGGGGAGGAGGAGATTGCCCGTGACCTGAGCGCCACCGTTGAGCGTGACATCCTCGGCGGTCATCACCTGCACGGAGCCCTCGATCTTGGCGTTGATCGCCAAGCCGTGGCGAACCTGGGCCTCTTGGGCGAGGAGAGGAGCGACGGCGAGGAGTGACGCCAACGCGAGGGCGATGGAAATTTTTTTCATGGATTACGAATGTCCGGGGCGGACAAAACCAAGTCCTGTCACTGCGATTCGTGTTACGACTAAGTGAAGCTTCAGGCGCGTAGCAGACAATTGTGTCGAGACACGGCCCCGCCCTAAGCCGGACGCAGAGCAATTAGGATTGGGCCAATAAAAATACACGCGATTGGGATACCCCCGCTTCGCGCTGCATGGCCCCACATCGCTCGGCAAGTGCGCGAGAGAAAGTCCGCAGGCCTTCTTCGCGTCAAGATTTTCGCTGTGAGGTTGTCACCTCATCTTGCTGCAAGAGTTGAACGACGCGCATTCGGGCACTTTTCCTTCCGCATACATACGCGCACATCGCACAAGCCGACGAAGCGTAGCCCTAACAGGTAACCCGTGCTTGATCCGCGCACGCTAAAAACAGGACAATAACCGGGCAGATAAAATTCCTACAAAAAAGGCCGCAACCCCTGGGGGTTGCGGCCTTTTAAAGTGGTGGCTCAGCCCGGAATCGAACCGGGGACACAAGGATTTTCAGTCCTCTGCTCTACCAACTGAGCTACCGAGCCACGGGAGATAGAACGGCGAGTAAAGAGGGCTTCGCGACGGCCCGTCAACGGGAATTTCTCAAATTTGGAAATGCCTCTGCCGCACGCTCAACGACCGGCCTCGAGGGTGTTCTTGAAGAGCTTTCCGTCCTTCATGATGAGGGCCAGGCTCGACTCGGGTTTCTCCAGGATCGAAATGTCCTTCAGGGGGTCGCCGTTGATGAGCAACAGGTCGGCCAGCGCGCCTTCCTCGATGACGCCGAACTTCCCGTAGCGGTTCAACGGGCCGCACATCGCGATGACCTGATAGCCTTCGCTGGTGGCCTGGCGGAGCACCTCGGCGGGCGTGAAGTGCGCGGCGCGCAGCGCGAACTCCTTGTTCTGATAATGCTGGTTGCCCACGAGGTCGGTGCCGAAGCCGGTGAGCACATGGTATTTCTTGATGTAGCCGGTGAGGTTGTTCATGCCGCGCTTCACCTCGAGCACCTTGGCGAGGTTCGCCTCGGAGAGGCCCTTGGACTTGCCGTATTCCTCCTCTTCCCAAACCCAGACGAGCTCGAACTCGATGACCGCGCCCTTCTCGGCGGCGAGTTTCACGGTGTCCTCGTCGAGCAGGTGGCCGTGCATGATCTGCTTCACGCCGTTCTCGAGCAGGCGGCGCACCGACTTCACGTTATAGGCGTGCGCCATCACGTAGGTGCCCCAGTCGCCCGCGGCCGTCACCGCCGCACGGATCTCCTCGGGCGTGAATTGCACGGTGAACAACGGGTCGAACTGCGAGAGCACGCCGCCGCCGGCGAGGATCTTGATCTGCGTGGCGCCGTTCTTGAGGTTCTCGCGCGCGGCGCGCAGCACTTCGTCGGGCCCGTCGACGAGCCAGCTCAGGCCCTTGGCCGCCAGCGCCTCGTTGGTGCGCGTGAAATACGGGTGCGCCGCATAGGGGGCGCGGCCATCGCCGTGGCCGCTCGTCTGCGACAGCGCCGGACCGGACGGGAAAATGCGCGGACCGTTGACGATGCCGCGCTCGACGAGGTCGGCAATGCTGCCGTCGGCGCCGCCGGCGTCGCGCACGGTCGTGAAGCCGCGCTGGAGCGTTTCCTCGAGCGACTTGCTCATGTAGACGCCGATCTGCCACGCCGAGGAGATGCGCGTCTGCGCGCCCGGCACCCAGGCCGAGGCGTGCACGTGCACGTCGACAAAACCCGGCGTCAGCGTGCGACCGGCGGCATCGATGACGAGCGCGCCTGCCGGGGCCTCGACCGCGTCCTTCGTCACCTTGGCAATCTTGTTGCCGACCACGAGCACGCTCAGGCCGTCGACGAGAGCATCGCCCTTGCCGTCGAACACCCGGGCATTGCGAATCAGCACCGCGGAGGGCGCCTGCGGCTTGGGCGCCACGGTCTCGAAGGCCGCCGCCGCGATGGGCAAGGCGGACACGGCAACGGCAAGGAGGCACACTGCCGCACGGCGGGAGGAGTGACGAAGCGTGGTCATCATGCCGCGAGTCCAGCCGAACGGGCCTTCCGCCTCAATGCGGAACTGAGTTCCCGCCAATCGTGGCCCAGTTGTGGGAGGGGCTTTATGCCCCGACACGAACAATCGCCTGTTCAGTCGGGGTACAGTCGGGGCATAAAGCCCCTCCCACATGGGTTGACCAATGTTCCGCAGGGCGCGACCTTGCGTCGCGCCTTTCGCGGGAGGCCGTACGCCAAGGTGCGGCCCTACGACTCAGGAGCCGCATGGCTCAAATCAGAGTCTCGCGCGTCTTGCTGCGCAGGTAGATCGTCTTGTGGTCGAGATCGTGCACAGCCTGGATGTAGCGGACCGTGCGGCTGCGGGCGCGCATGAGGATGGAATGCGTCGTGGCCTTGCGGCCGACGAGCTTTACCCCGGGCAGCAGCCAGCTGGAGGTGATGCCGGTCGCGCAGAAGATGGCGCTGGAGCCCATGACAAGGTCGTCGGCGTGGAAGATTTTCTTCAGGTTCTTGGTCGCCGGATCGGAGGCGATGCGGGCGCGCTCGTCGTCGTCGCGCACCCACATGCGGAGCTGCTGGTCGCCGCCGAGCGCGCGGAGGGCCGCGGCCGTGAGCACGCCCTCGGGCGAGCCGCCGATGCCGAGGTAGAGGTCGACGCTGCTGTCGGGCAGCGACGGGGCGATGGCCGCGGTGACGTCGCCATCGGAAATGAGGCGGAGCGCCGCGCCCATTTTGCGAATGCCCTTGATGATGCGTTCGTGGCGCGGACGGTCGAGGACGACGGCGACAACCTGGTGGACGTTCTTGCCGAGGATGCGTGCGGTCTTCTCGACGATTTCCTCGACGGGCGTGTCGAGGTTGAAGGCGAGGGATTTGTCCCGCCGCATGGCGTCGGCGACCTGCGGGCCGTAGGCGAGTTTCTCCGAGTAGAACGTCGGGATGTTCAGCATCGCCGGGCCCTGCTCGGGGGCGATGACGGCGGCCATCACGGAGATCGAGTTGGGCAGGCCTTTCGAAATGTTCGTGGTGCCGTCGATGGGGTCGAGAGCGATGTTGAACTTCGGCGAGCCGGGGGCCCAGGTGCCGAGCCGGTCGCCGAGAAAAATGCCGGGGGCCTCGTCCTTCTGGCCTTCGCCGATGACCACCTCGCCGCGCATGTCGATGTGGTCGAAGGTGCCGTTGATGGCGTCGCACGCGGCGGCGTCGGCCCCCTCCTTGTCGCCGCGGCCGATCCAATGGACGCAGTTGAGGGCGGCATGCTCGGTGGCGCGGATAAACTCGAACTCGAGGCTGCGCTCGGGGTCGCGCTCGGTCAGGCTGAAACGTTTTTTGGCGGTGGTCATGAGGTGGTCGATTTTGCCCGAGGAAAACGGGCACCCCCACCCGCGCAATCCGGGAGCGGTCGGGCCGGGCGACTATTAGATTATGACACGCGGGCGGAAGGCTGCGTGCATCCTGCGCGACCGGTCAAATCAACCGCGCCGGGGCCCCTGCTCCTCCGGCGGCTTCACGCGGCGGAAGCTCCGCCACAGCGCGAGGTCGTAGACGATCTTGAGTCCGCCGGCGAAAAAGAACGGACCGCCGGCCAGGAGGGCCGCGGCCGGCATCACGCCCGCGCACAACGGCGCCAGCGCGGTGCCGAGCTGGCGCGCCGTGCCGGTGACGCCGTTCGCGGCCGAGCGCTCCGCCTCGGGCACGACGGCGCTGACGTAGGACTGGCGTGTCGGCACGTCCATCTGCGAGATCATGTGCCGGGCCCAGAGCACCGCCGCCGCCCAGCCGAAGCTCGGCATCAGCGGCACGAGCATCAGCAGGACGTTCGACGGCAGATGCGTGAACACCATCGTGTTCACCAGCCCGATCCGGCGCGCCAGCGGCACGGCCGCGAGCGCGGACAGGCCCGAAAGCAGGTTGGTGCCGAAAAACACGCCGCCGAGCGCGCTTTCGCCCACGCCGAACCGCACATGAAACCAATAGACGAGAAAACTCTGCACGATGAAGCCGCCCGCAAAGGCATCGACGGAGAACAGCGCACTGAGCCGGAGCACCGTGCCGCGCGACTCACGCAAGCCGAACACCGCCCCGGCCTCCGCCGCGCGCGCGCGGGCCGGCGCCTCCACCGTGCCATCGAGGCGGGCAATCAGCCCGGCGATCACGAGACCCAGTCCGCCATAGGCCCAGAAGAGCGCCGCGTAGCTCTGCTGGTCGCTCCACCCGGCGTGTTGCAACGACTCGGACAGCACACCGGCCACCAGCGCGCCGACGGCTGTGGCCGCGTAGCCCATGAGGTTGTACCAGGCGAAGAATCGCGTCCGCTCGGTCGCCGGCACCACCTGCGCCAGCCCCGCCTGCTCGACGGCGAGGAACGGACCGACCTCGTTGCCCGTCGGGCTGATGACGCCGATGGTCGCCGCGATGGTCAGCAGAATGAAGTCACCCGTCAGCGCCATCACCACGCCGCCGAGCAGCATCAACGCCGCGCCGACCAGCAGCGCCTTCCGGCGGCCCCAGCGGTCGGCGTGCGTGCTCAGCCAGAGTGACACCACCGCGTCGCCCAGAAACGTGAGCGTCAGCAGCAATCCGATGCGCGCCTCGTCGAGACCGCGCGCCGCGAGGTAGAGCACGAGCACGACGCCGAGCAGCCCATAGGCGAACATCCGCACGATGCGTGCGGCGAACAGGAGTCGCACATTGCGTGGTGCATCGCCCATGCCCCAATCCTGTAGCGGTCACGCCGGCGAGCTAGCAATGCTCTTTCGCGCCGCCTGCGCGCCGCTCATTCCGGCGGCGCCGGCTTGATGCGGAAGGTGGCGGCGTGCCACTTGCCGTCGGTATCGAGGACCATCGTGATCGCCTCGATGGCGGGCGTGCCGTCGAAGCTCGTGGCGAACTCCAGCACCCAGTAATCACCCTTCGGCAGCCGCGGCACGTCGTGCGTGAAATTGGCGGTCTTGAACTCGCGGGACTGCACCGAACCCAACGGCTGGCGCACCTGCGTCATGGCATCCACCCAGCGTTGCTCGGTCGCCGTAGCCTGAAAGCGGGTCGAGGCCTGCTTCCAGCTGTCCGCGTAGTGTTCGTCGTCGATGAGTTTCACCCAGGCCAGCGCGGCGGCCTTGGCCTCGTCGGGTGAAGGTGGTTTCGGTTCTTCGGCGGCCAACGCGCGCGTGCAGGCGAACAGGCACGCCGCGGCGAGGAGGTGACGCAACGGGGTATTCATCGGGGTGTGTGCACCTCTTCGGTGCCATACCCCGGCAAAGGGGGCAAGCCTCAGCTTGCATCGGAGGCCTCGGCCGGACCCACGCTACGAGGCAAGGGCGTCGCCTGACGACGCCCGGGCGCAGCCGGGCCGCACCCCTGCCCCACCCGGTTCAGAGCTTGCGGAAGACGAGCGAGGCGTTGTGCCCGCCGAAGCCGAGGTTGTCGGTCAACACGGTGTCGACCTTCGCGCTGCGCTTCACGTTCGGCGTGTAGTCGAGGTCGCACTCGGGATCGGGCGTCTCGTAATTGATGGTCGGCGGGATCTCGCCGCTCTCGATGGTCTTGACGCTGATGACCGCCTCGATGCTGCCGGCAGCGCCGAGCAGGTGCCCGGTCATCGACTTGGTGGAGCTGATGTGGACCTGGCGGGCGTGGTCGCCGAAGACCTTCTTGAGGGCGATCGTCTCGAATTTGTCGTTGTAGGGTGTCGACGTGCCGTGGGCGTTGATGTAGTCGATGTCCTCGGGCTTCATGCGGGCGTCGCTGAGCGCGCGGGTCATGGAGAGGGACAAGCCCTTGCCGTCGGGATCGGGCGAAGTGATGTGGTAAGCGTCGCAGGTGGCGGCATAGCCGGCCAGCTCGGCATAGATGTGGGCGCCGCGGGCCAGGGCGTGCTCGAGGCTCTCGATGACGAGGATGGCGGAGCCTTCGCCCATGATGAAGCCGTCGCGGTTCAGGTCGAAGGGGCGCGAGGACTTCTGCGGGTTGTCGTTGCACGTGCTCATGGCCTTCATCGAGCAGAAGCCCGCGTAGGCCAGCGGGGTGATGGCGGCCTCGGCGCCGCCGCAGACCATCACGTCGGCCTCGCCGGTGCGGATCATGCGGAGCGATTCGCCGATGGCGTGCGTGGCGGTGGAGCAGGCGCTGACCACGCCGAAATTCGGACCGCGCGCGCCGAGCTCGATGGCGACGAGGCCGCCGCACATGTTGGAGATGAGCGCGGGGATCATGAACGGCGAGACCTTGCGCGGGCCGCGCTCCATCATGACCTTGTGCTGCGCCTCGATGGTCAACATGCCGCCGATGCCCGAACCGATGATGACGCCGACGCGGTCGGCATCCTCCTTGGTCATGTCGAGCTTGGCGTCGGCGATGGCCTGCTTGGCCGCGCAGAAACCGAAGTGCGTGTAGCGGTCGTTGCGCCGGACCTCCTTGGCATCCATGTGCTGGGTCGGATCCCAGCCGCGCACCTCGGCGCCGATCTGGCAGGAATAATCCTTCGCGTCGAACAGCGACACGCGCTCGATGCCGCATTTGCCGGCGAGGAGGTTGGTCCAGAAATCGTTCACGTTGTGACCGAGCGAGGCGATGACGCCCATGCCGGTGACAACGACTCGTTTATGCGGGGAGACGGTTTCCATCAGGAGACACAGTGAAAAGAAAAAGGCGTTCTACCAGTCCGGAATTACCGAACGATAGAACGCCTTGGTCAAAATCTACTTACTTGGCGCCAGCCTTTTGCTCGATGTAGGTGATCACATCGCCGACGGTCTGGAGCTTCTCCGCGTCGGACTCGGGGATCTCACCCTTGATCTCATTCTTGAACTCTTCCTCGAAAGCCATGATCAACTCGACCGTGTCGAGTGAATCGGCGCCGAGGTCGTCGAGAAACGACGCTTCCTTGGTGATTTGCTCTTCGTTAACGTTCAATTGATTAACGATGATCTGCTTGACGCGCTGTTCGATGGTTTTCTGGTCGGCCATGTGTGATGAAAGGGGTCGGGCTAAAACGTTGGGAAACAGGCATCACATCACCATGCCGCCGTCAACGGTAAAAACTTGGCCGGTGATGTAGCCCGCTTCCTCGGAGCAAAGATAGGCGGTCATATGCGCAATATCGGCCGCGTCGCCGAGACGTTTGAGCGGGATCACCGAGGAAATTTTCTCGGCGGCCTCGGGCGGCAGAGCGGCGGTCATGTCGGTCTGGATGAAACCGGGGGCGACGGCGTTGCAGGTGACGCTGCGGGCGGCGAACTCCTTGGCGATGGCCTTGGTGAAGCCGATCATGCCGGCCTTGGCGGCGCAGTAGTTGGCCTGGCCGGCGTTGCCCATGATGCCGACCACGGAGGAAATGTTCACGATGCGGCCCCAGCGCTTCTGCGTCATCGGGCGGCCGATGAGCTTGGTCCAGTGGAAGCAGCTCGTGAGGTTCGTCGCGATGACGCTGCTCCAATCGGACTCGGACATGCGGAACAGCAGGCCGTCCTTCGTGATGCCGGCGTTGTTGATGAGGATGTCGATGTGGCCGAACTCGGCCAGCAGGTCCGCGCTGGCCTTCGCCACGGCGGCGCCGTCCGCGACGTCGACCGCGAGCGCCTTGGCCTTGCCGCCGGTGGCGGTGATGGCGGACGCCACGGCGCCGCAGCTGTCGGCCGACTTGCTCACGCAGATGACCGTCACGCCGTTTTTGGCCAGCAACTCGGCGATGGCCTTGCCGATGCCGCGACCCGCGCCGGTGACCAGCGCCACACGATTGTTGAACGTCAGACTCATGGTGGCGCGGATGGGACGCGGAAGCCCCGCCGCGAGCAAGCGCGAAAAATCCGGCCAAAGAGCGGCGACGGAAAGGCACCACGAATGCACACGCATGGCGGATCAGGTAGGGCGGAGCGGCCCGCTCCGCCGTGAACGCCCTGTTGTCTGCGTGGCGGAACGGGGGGCCGGGGAGTCCCGCGGGACTCCTCGCTCTACCGGGAGCCAAGGCTTTTGCAGAAATATTCCGCCCCCACCCCAAGCCTCATCCGCACTCTGGACAACCCGCCTCCAATGCGCTGCACTGCCAACCGCGATGACGACCACCCCACGAAATCATCTTTCGCCGTCGGGCGAATGACCCTGTTCGGTCGCGCGCTGGAAAGGTGGAAAAGCCATGACCACGGAAAAAACGACGACGGGCTTCGGCTGGCGGGCCTACGGGCTGGGCGTGATGGCGATCAGCATGCTCAGCCTGGCGTGGGGAACTTTCAACCAAGGGCAGCCGGTGCCCAAGGATTTTCCCCATCGCACCGTCCTGGCGTATGCCGCCGCCGCCTACATGTTCGTCGCGGCCGCGGCCGTCGTGTGGCGTCGGACCACAGCCTGGGGCGCTGCCGCGCTCACCGCCTACTACGCGCTCATCGTCGTCGGCCTGATGTACGGCCGCGTCATGCTCGCCCATTACGCCGAGTTCCTGACCTACGAAGGCCTCGCCTTCCAACTCGCATTCACCGCGGGCGGGCTGATCGTCTACGCCGCCAGCGCCAAGATCGATGTGGCCCTGGCCGCCCGCCTCACGCGCGTGGGCCAGCTGGCGTTCGGAGTCTGTGCGCTGGTGTTCGGCACCGCGCATTTTGTCTACCTGAGCCTCACCGCCCCGCTGGTCCCCAAATGGCTGCCGCCTGCGCAAGCATTCTGGGCTTACGCGACCGGGATTGGATTCATCGCGGCGGGCGTGGCGATCCTGACCGGCGTGCAGGCCCGCCTCGCTGCGATCCTGCTGACCGCCATGCTCGCGTCCTTCACCCCGTTGATCCATGTGCCGATGCTTCTGGCCGATCCTGCCAGTCAATGGATCTGGAGCGAGAACGCATCGAATCTCGCCGTGATGGGCGCCGCGTGGGTCGTGGCGGACTCGCTGGCGCGGACGAGACGCTAGTCCGCAGGAGCGAAAGAATCCGGCTCTGCTGACTACAGAAGGGAACCACGAATGAACCCGAATACACACCGATGGCGGAATTCGCGCCCCTGCCGTTCGCCTCGCGCCGGCCAAGAGCCTTGTGCACACTCTGGACAACCCTCCCCCAATCCGTTGCACTGCCAAGCGCGATGACGACTACCCCACGACACCATCTTTCGCTGTCTGGTGTATGACTCTCATCGGCAATAGATGAAGCGACTGTACTTAATTGGATTGGTTACACTCATATCACTACTCCAACAAGGGTGCGTCGCTTGGCGATATACCACGACGCCAGTTGCTACCGGACGAGTTCTTGATGCCGACACCGGCAAGCCGGTCATCGGTGCCGAAGTAGGATTCAGAAAGCACGAGTCGGTAAGCACTCGCACGAAAGAAGACGGTAGCTTCAGTCTCGCTTCCGACCACAAGTGGGGGCCCGCAATTGGCATCCCATTTGAATTTACCCTCTGCGGCGGTGTTTTATACGTCGCGGCGCCAGGCTACGAGAGCTTTGAGAAGGACGTGGGGCAGAGAGTTTATCACCCAGTCGACCTTTCAGAGGTTCGTCTTAGGAAAAAAGCACCGCTCCAGCCACAGTCCGCCGTTCCCGGTGAGCGCGGCTGAGCTCACTATCCCGGCTCAGTACACGTCGCGCTGGTAGCGCTTGTCCTTCTTCATCTGCTTCACGTATTCCGCGGCGGCGGCGGTTTCCAGGCCGCCGTGTTGCACGATGATCTCGTGGAGCGCGGCGTCGACGTCCTTGGCCATGCGGTGGGCGTCGCCGCAGACGTAGAAGTGCGCGCCGCCCTTGAGCCAGGCCCAGAGCTCGGCGCCGGCCTCGCGCATGCGGTCCTGCACGTAGATTTTCTTCGCCTGGTCGCGGGAGAAGGCGAGGTCGATGCGGGCCACCTTCCCCTCGGCGAGGAGCTGTTTCCACTCGTTGCCGTAGAGATAGTCGGTCTTCTCGTGCTGATCGCCGAAGAACAGCCAGTTGCGGCCGGTGGCGCCGGTGGCCACGCGCTCCTGCACGAACGCGCGGAACGGCGCGATGCCCGTGCCGGGGCCGATCATGATGACGTCCTTCGCGAGGTCCTCGGGCAGGCCGAAGTGCGACTCGGCGACGAAGACCGGGATGAGTGTCTTGCGGCGCGTCACGCGGTCGGCGAGGAAGGTCGAGCACACGCCGTAGCGGCGGCGGAAATTGGACTCGTAGCGCACGGGCGCGACGGTGAGGTGCACCTGGCCCGGGTGCATCTTGGGCGAGGAGGCGATCGAGTAGAGGCGCGGCATCAGGCGGCGCAGGTGGTCGACGAATTCCTGCGGGGTCAGGCGGGCGCCGGGAAACTCCTCGAGCACGTCGATGTATTCGCGCTGGCCGATATAGATTTCCAGGGCCTCCTTGGCCTCGGGGGCGAGGAGCGCGGCGAGCTGCGCCTTCTCCTTCGGGTCGGTGGTCTTGGCGGCGATGGTCTCGAGGATCTTCTTGGTCGGGCCGGAGAGCGAAACCTTGGAGTTCAGCGCCTCGCGCAGGCTCACCGGGGCGGTGAGGCGCGGCAGGTTGACGGGCTCGTTGCCCGTGGCGCCGAGCAGCTCGATGATCTCCTCGACCAGCTGCGGGCGGTTCGTCGGATAAACGCCGAGGGAATCGCCCACGCTGTAGGTGAGGCCGCTGCCCGCGATGTCGATCACGAGGTGGCGCACGTCCTTGCTCGAACCGTCCTTGTTGAGCACGCGGTTCTCGAGCAGTTTGGCGGCAAGCGGGTTGTCCTTGGTGTAGGGATTGGGCGACGAAGCGGCAGTCATGGATGACGTGGCGATAGGTTTATAGGAGCGGCGAAAATGCCACCGCGGACCGCTGCGTGGCAAGCTGGATACACGTCATCCGGGCAAATGTCGTTGCGCCGCACCGCGCCGCCTGCCAAGGCTGCGGCGCATGGAGCCCGTCCGCATCCAGAAATACATCGCCGAGAGCGGCCTTTGCTCGCGCCGCGCCGCCGAGGCCCTGGTCGCGGCCGGCGAGGTCTATGTGAACGGCGGGAAGGCCGTCCTCGGCCAGAAGATCGAGCCGGGCACCGACAAGGTCACCGTCCGCGGCAAGCCCGTGCGCGCCCTCGCCCAGCCGAAGATCACCCTCGCGATGCATAAGCCGCGTGGCCTGGTCTGCAGCAACAGCGATCCGCACGCCGACGCCACCATCTTCGACCTGCTGCCGCGCGAGTGGGCCCGCCTCCGGCTCTTTTGCGCCGGCCGCCTCGACAAGGAGAGCGAGGGCCTCGTCATCCTCACCACCGACGGCGACCTGGCCAACCGTCTCATGCATCCGTCGAACGACATCGTGAAGCGCTACCACGTGACGCTCGAGGAGCCCTTCCCCGCCGGCCGCATCGGCCAGCTGCTCAAGGGCGTCACCATCGAGGGCGAGCACCTGCAGGTCGAGCGCGCCAACCTCCTCAACCCCTCGCGCGACAAGTCCTCCGCCAACCTCGACGTCCACCTGCACCACGGCAAGAAGCGCGAGATCCGCCTGCTCTTCCTCGCGCTCGGTTACCCCGTGAAGCGCCTCCGCCGCTACCAGATCGGCGCCTTCCCGCTGCGAGGAATTCCTTTGCGCGGCGTGAAACAACTTTCTACGAAGGAAATCTCACTGCTCTTCGCGACGCCCCGTCCGCACTTCACGCGAGACGCGGCCCCCGCACCCACCGTCCATGAAGACTAAACTCCTCCTCGCCGCCCTCGCCTTCGCCGCCGTCCGGCTCGCCGCCGACACGCTGACGGCCGACACCGCCGTGTTCGTGCAGGCCGACGCCAAGTCGCCCGTCATCACCCGCCTCAAGACCGGCTCCTCCATCATCTACACGGGCGACGCCCCCGCGGGCTGGCGCCGCGTCGAGCTCAGCGGTGAATTCGTCGCCTACGCCCACAGCCGCGACATCACCAAGGGCCTCGAGGTCCGCGAAGGCGCCAACATCCTCGCCGCGCCCGACAAGGGCTCCGCCGTCCTCACCGTCGCGCAGAAGGGCGACAAGACCGAGGTCACCGGCCTCCACGGCGACTACTGCCAGATCAAGCTCGAGAAGAAGCTCCAGGGCTTCATCGCCACCGGCGCCACCGCCAACACCCCCGGCGTCGAGACCAAGCCCGTCTTCACCGTCCCCACCGTGAGCCCCTCCGCCGGCAGCTCCACCGCCCTCGGCCACCCCGTCCCGGTCACGGGCAACACCGCCGACCTGCCCCGCCTGTTCACCGGCACGCTCGTCAGCGCCCGCCGCCCGATCATCAACCCGAACCCGCCCTACGATTATCAGCTGACCGACTCCAACGGCCGCCGCTTCGCCTACGTCGACACCAAGCGCCTCGTCCTCACCGACAAAATCGAGGCCCTGCTCAACATCCAGGTGGTCATCACCGGCACCGTCCGGAATACGGTCGATGGGAAGGACCTCGTGGTCGACGCCGAGGCCATGACACGAAAATAAGTTTTGCCCTGAGCCGGCCCACGTGGCCGGCTTTTCTTTTTTCTACCCATGGAAATCATCGACGGTAACAAGATCGCCGCAGCCATCATCGCCGAACTCAAGGCCACAGTCGCCACCTTCCCCGGCCGCCGGCCCTGCATCGCGCTCATCCGCGTGGGCGACGACCCGGCCTCCGTTTCCTACGTGAAAAAGAAGCAGGCCAACGCCGCCGAGATCGGCATCGAGAGCCGCCTCATCCTCCCACCCGTCACCATCACGCCGGCCGAGCTCTTCGCCCTCGTCGACCAGCTCAACGCCGACGCCGGCGTCGACGGCATCCTCGTGCAGTCGCCCCTGCCCAAGGGCATCGACGAGGTCGCCGTCTTCCGCCGCATCGCCGCGCACAAGGACGTCGACGGCTTCCACACGATGAACCTCGGCAAGCTCGCGCAGGAGGACGAGACCGGCTTCGTCGCCTGCACGCCCGCCGGCATCATGGAGCTGCTCCGCCGCAGCGGCGTCACTCTGGCGGGCAAGCACGTCGTCGTGCTCGGCCGCAGCCTCATCGTCGGCAAACCCGCCGCGCTCCTCGCCGTCCAGCGCAAGGCCTGGGCCAACGCCACCGTCACCCTCTGCCACTCGCAGACCGCCAACCTGCCCGCGCTCACGCGCCAGGCCGACATCCTCATCGCCGCCATCGGCAAGGCGGAATTCGTCACCGCCGACATGGTGAAACCCGGCGCGGTCGTCATCGACGTCGGCGTCAACCGCGTGCCCGACGCCACGAAGAAATCCGGCTACCGCCTCACCGGCGACGTGCATTTCCCGACCGTTTCCCCGCTGTGCGCCAAGATCACGCCCGTGCCCGGCGGCGTCGGCCCGATGACCGTTGCCATGCTGATGCAGAACACGGTGAAAGCCTACCGCCAGAATCTGGGCATCGCCTAGGGCATTCACACCGGTCGACGCGCGCTTGCCAGCGCGACCTAAAACCCGTTTCCTCCTCTTCACTTCCGCATGGCCGCCCCAAAAATTCTCGTCGTCGACGACCAGCCCATCAATGTGCAATTGCTCAAGCGCAAGCTCGAGCGCGAGGGCATGAATGTCGCCACCGCCTACTCCGGCCGCGAGGCCCTCGACCTGGTCGCGAAGGACAAGCCCGACCTCATCCTCCTCGACGTGATGATGCCCGACATGGACGGCATCGAGGTCTGCCAACGGATCCAGGCCGACCGCGACACCAAGTCGATCCCCGTCATCTTCATCACCGCGCGCACCTCGAAGGAGGGCAAGATCGAGGGTCTCGGCGTCGGCGCCGTCGACTACATCACGAAGCCCATCGATCTCGACGAAACGCTTGCCCGCGTGCAGACGCAGTTGCGCTTCGTCGCCATCAACCGCGAGCTGATCGACCTGCAGCGCCGCCTCGGCGAGTCCCGCCGCGCCGCCACCATCGGCGCCGTCACCCAGGGCATCGCGCACAACCTCAACAATCTCCTCGGCGTCGTCATCGGCTACGTCGACCTCATCAAGGCCTATCACGACAAGCCCGAGCTCGTGAAGAAGAACGCCCAGAGCCTGGAGGACGCCGTCAACCGCATCGTCAGCATCATCAAGCAGCTCACCAACCTCGTGGTGAAAAACAAGCCGCCGGTCATGCGCGCCACCGTGCCGCAGATCGTCGACGGCGGCGTGCGCCGTTACCAGACCGAGTTCCGCATCGACCAGCCCGTCACCATCGTCAACCCCGCCGGCGACCTCGCGCTCGAGACGAACTACGAAGTGATCGAGGACGCCCTCGCCAAGCTGCTCATCAACGCCTGGGAGAGCTACGGCGACGCGCCCGACGACCAGCGCCCCATCACCATCCGCACCGAAGTCACCGACAAGGGCGAGGACGGCAAACACCTGCTCATCCACGTCGAGGACAAGGGGCGCGGCATCGACGCCGAGGTGAAGGACCATGTGTTCGAGCCGTTCATCAGCTCGAAGCACACCGTCGGCGTCGGCATGGGCCTGACCATCGCCCGCCACTCCATCCGCAATCTCGGCGGCGAGGTCTCGCTCTCCGACAATGCCGGCGGCGGCGCCATCGCCACCATCCGCCACCCGCTCGAGCGCAAGGGCCGGAGCTGAGCGGCGCAGGTCTCCGGCCTGCCCGAGTTGAGTGTTGAGAGTTCTGCTCACACGACCGATAGGTCGCACGGAGCGCGGTTGCACCTTTCCCTTTGAAGTTACAATAGTCGTCCCTGTGGCAGGGCGAGTCGTCCCCCGACGGGCCGCTCCGGCGCACGGCTCATCCGGAGGATTCGCCCTACCCGCCGCTTCGTCCCATCCTGCGGTAATCCTCGATAAGACTCGTTTTTCGCTCCCCTCCGGTCTCTCCGGTCGCTCAACTCCCACCCTCAACCCTCAGCTTCCGCCATGTCCCGCAAAATCGCCTTTCTCGGCGCCGGCCGGCTCGCCTCCGCCATCGTCCGCGGCCTGCTTGCAAAAAGCGTCTGCGCGCCCGCTGACCTCGCCTGCACCAGCAAGGGCGGCACCACGGCGCAAAAGCTCGCGGCCGACACCGGCATCGCCTGCGAACCCGACCTCGCGCGCCTGCTCGGCCCGGCCGACATCGTCATCGTCGCCTTCAAACCACAATCCCTCGCCACCGCCGACCCGCGCCTCGCCGAGCTGACCGCCGGCAAGCTCGTCGTTTCCCTCATGGCCGGCAAGCGACTGGCGCGCCTCGCCCAAAGCTTCCCGCGCGCCCGCGCGCTCGTCCGCACCATGCCCAACACGCCCGCCGCCATCGGCGCGGGCATCACGCCGTATTGCTCGCAGGCTCCGCTCGCTGACGCCGACCGCGCCGCCGTCGAGGCGTTGCTCGGCGCACTCGGGCAGTTTCTGCCACTGGAGGAAAAACATTTCGACGCCGTCACCGCGCTCAGCGCCAGCGGCCCGGCCTTCGTCTTCGAATTCGTGGCCGCGTTGCGCGACGGCGGGGTCGCCGCCGGCCTGCCGCGCGAAGTCGCCGCCCAACTCGCCCTCGAAACCGTGCTCGGCTCCGCGCGACTCGTCGCCCGCACCGGCTCCGAGCCCGAGGCGTTGCGCGACCAGGTCGTCTCGCCCAACGGCACCACCTACGCCGGCCTGCAGGTGCTGGCCGCCCGCCAGTTCCGTGAGACTCTCAAGGAAACCCTCCTCGCCGCCACCCGCCGCGCCGAAGAGCTCTCGCGCGACTGAGCCGTCGCCGTAGCCGTCACTGTAGGGTTCGACCTTGTCACTGTAGGGCTCGACCTTGCGTCGAGCCTTCTGACAGCGCGGCACAAGCCCGCTGCCTACACGTGCAAGGTAGGGCGAATCCTCCGGACGAGCCGTGGTTCGCTGCGATCATCACGTCGGCTCGTCCGGAGGACTCGCCCTACCTTTGGAGACCAGACGGTGCCAAAATTTAGTGTTCATTCGTGTCCATTAGTGGTTTCTCCTAGCCCCATGTCTTCCCTCGCCTCAGGCCGAATTCTCGTCACCGGCGGCGCCGGCTTCATCGGCAGCGCGCTCGTCTGGGCGCTTAACCAGCGCGGCGCGTCCGACATCGTCGTGACCGACCTGCTGGGCTCCGACGAGAAGTGGAAGAACCTCGTCGCGCTCAAGTTCGCCGACTACGTCGAGGCGGGCGATTTCCGCGCGCGGCTGGCGGCGGATCCGAAAGCCTTCGGCAAGTTCACGCACGTCTTCCACCTCGGCGCCAACTCGGCCACGACCGAGAAGAATGCCGCGCACCTCATCGACAACAATTTCAACTACACGAAGGAGCTCGCCGCCTGGGCCCTCGCACAGGACGCCCGCTTCGTCTACGCCTCCTCCGCCGCCACCTACGGCGACGGCGCCCGCGGCATGGACGACAAGTCCGACGACCTCGCCGCGCTGCGCCCGCTCAACATGTACGGCTACTCGAAACACCTCTTCGACCTCTACGCGCAGCGCGCCGGCTGGCTGAAACACATCGTCGGCGTGAAGTATTTCAACGTTTTCGGCCCGAACGAGGACCACAAGGGCGACATGCGCTCGCTCGTGAACAAGGCCTTCGAGCAGATCAACACCACCGGCAGGCTGAAGCTCTTCAAGAGCCACCGCCCCGACTTCAAGGACGGCGAGCAGAAGCGCGACTTCCTTTACGTGAAGGACACCGTGGAGATGACGCTGCATTTCGCCGAGTCCGCGCCGACCGCCGGCGGCCTCTACAACCTCGGCTCGGGCGAGGCCAACACCTGGCTCGCGCTCGCCGGCGCGATTTTCTCCGCCATGGGCAAGCCGCAGAACATCGAGTTCATCGAGATGCCCGCCGAGCTCCGCGGCAAGTACCAGTATTTCACGCAGGCCGACACCGCGAAGCTCCGCGCCAGCGGCTACGCCCGGGCCATGACGTCCCTCGCCGCCGCCGTGCGCGACTACGTGCAGAATTACATGATGCTGGGCAAAAAGCTCGGCGAGTGAGGCTGGTCATTTTTGTAGGGCGGGGTCGCGACGAGTGCGTCAGCCTTGGCGACCGCCCCGCCGCCCCGGGAACCGCAGCGGGCTTGCCCGCGCCCGAGTGGGCCCTCGCCCTCAACCGTAGGGCCTGACCTCGCGTCAGGCCAAAGGCGCGAGGCCAAGGCGCGGCGCAAGGGCGCGCCCTACATCATCAGGCGCTCAGCGCGCCTTCGCCGGCGCGGTCTTCAGCTCCGGCCAGCCCTCGGGCGCGGCGAACACGGCATCGGTGACCTGCGCGGAGTTCGCCTCCATCCTCGAGATCACCATCAGGTAGAGTGTGCGCTCGCCGAGCTTGGTCTCGATCCGGTGCGGCTGCAGCACGCCGCCCACCTCGCGGAAATCGCTGAACGTGGTCTCGACCATGACTCGTTGCCCGCCCGACACGCGGAAGACGCCGCGCTTCACCACCTCGTGCGTCTGGGCGTCGAGCCAGAGAAAGAAGATGTCGTCGCTCGCACTCATCACGAGCAGCTTGCCGGCCTTGCGGCCATCGATGGTGTCTTCGCCCGCATAGTCGACCGTGTAGCCTTTGGCGGCGAAGTCGACCAGTGCGCCGTCGAAGTCGGCGTTGGCGAGAAAATCCTTCCGTTCGCCGACGGACATCGGTTGCGGCGCGCCCGCTTTCGCCTCGCTGTGGCTGATCCACGGCTCGTGCTTCCCGTCGAACACTTGCACCACCCGGCGCTGGTCGGTGACGCTCTCGAAGCGCAGCTGGTCGGGCCGGCGCGCCCAGAGCTTGAAAGGCACACTCTCGTCGTTGATGAGCGTCCGCCCCTCGGCGTAGAGCGATTGGAGTTTCGCCAGCCGGTCACCCGCCCGGTGCGCGTGCTGCTCCGCGATCTCGCGGCCATATTCATCCGCCCGGAGGGCGACGGTTGCGAGCAACAGGAGGAGGCAGGCGGGCCAGCGCATGGCCGCGATAAAGCGCAGCGCGCGCGCCGGGTCGATAGCGGATTCTCGGCGCTTGCCGCGGCCCGGGGAACCGTTACGGCTACGGCTTATGGAATTCGGCTGGTGGTCCAAAGACGACGAAGGCAAGAAGTGGCAGATCTCCGTGCGCTTTCACGGCGGCAACGTCACGTTCAGCCGCAAACACGGTCACCACACCTCGTGGGAGGACTACGAGCCCACCGACGAGGAGTGGGACAAGCTCCTCAGCGAAGCCGACAAGCGCCTCCCCCGGCGCCTGATGAGTCAGAAGCAATACAACCAGCTCAAGGCCCAGCGCCCGCAGTGAGGCGCCCGCGCTCTTTGCCGGCGGCAATAGACCTTTGGAGGGCGCAGCTCCCGCTGCGCCGCGTGGAACCCGACCCGCGCCCAGACCCGACCCAAGGCACCGTCCGACGAATGCCGCCTTACGGCTGCAGCCGCCCGCGCGCGAGCGGCCACAGCAGCACGAAGGCGCTGGCGATCTCGCCGGGCCGCTCCCGCACCCAGTGGTCGATCTCCTCGGGCGAAAACCAGCCGCCGCACTCGATCTCGTCCGGCTGCAGCGTGAACGGCCCCTCGGCCTCGACGCGGTAAACCCAGACGAATTCCCAGCCCGTCTCGGGCCGCGCCGCGATCTTGAACAGCCGTTGCGGTGGCACCGCCGGCCGGCAGCCGAGTTCCTCCTCCAGTTCGCGCGACGCCGTGCGATCGTAAGTCTCCCCCGCCCCGACATGTCCGGCGCACGACGTGTCCCACGCGCCCGGGTAAACGTCCTTTTGCATCGAGCGCTTGTGCAGGAACACCCGGCCCGCGCGGTTGACCACCAGCACGTGCACCGCCCGGTGCCGCCAGCCGCGCGCATGCACCTCGTGCCGCGGCGCCCGGCCGGTCACCCGGTCCTGCTCGTCCACCACGTCGAAAAGTTCGTTCAGGTCTTGGCCCACGAAACCCACGAATGGACACGAAAGGCCCGAAGTCGAGCCGACAGCCCGGCGACAACGCCCTCGCGCGGTCCCTCCGGGCGTAGGGGTAAATCCACCCCTAGGTTTCGTTGCTGTCATTCTGAGCGTAGCGAAGAATCCATGCCTGCCGGGACCGCGCCCCATACGAACCAGCAGATCCTTCGCTCCGCGCCGGATGACACTTGGCCTGCTGAAGTACCTTAACTTTTTTCGTGTCCTTTCGCGGGTTTCGTGGTTCATCCTGCCCTTTCCCATGGCCAAAATCGAAGTCAGTCAGGTCGCCGACATCCTCAAGAAGCACAAGCTCGACCCCTCGCTCCTCCGCGAGATCGTCGAGGAGATGAACGAGGTCACCGCGCCCGCCGCGGACGAGGACATCAAGCCACCGCCGCCCAAGAAGCAGTTCGTCATCCTGCTCTCCGATCCCGAGGGCAAACTGCCGGAGAAGGATATGGTCGGCTGGGTCGTGCAGATCCCGGAGAACGCGAGCCCCTACTCGACCACCGATCGCATTTTCAAGGGCGCCTACGACTTCAACGCCTCCAAGCGCGGCCGCATGCTGCCGGTCAAGTCCGTCGGCGAGGCGCTCGAGAGCGCCAGCGCGAAGTATTTCAAGGAGTCCGAACTCTGGGTGAAGACCAAGCTGCCCGTCGCCGTCGTGAAGACCGACAACATCCTGCCGAAGGACGAATTCAAGATCGAGAAGGTCGACAAGCGCCGCAAGGACGAGGCGGAGGATTGAGCGGCTTTCAGAGCACGCGCCCGCCCACGGAGCGTGTCATCCTGAGCGAAGCGAAGGATCCATGCGGCCGGAAGCGGTATCACGCCCGTTTCCGTGGATTCCTCACTGCGTTCAAAATGACAAAGCAGTTTAACGGCGCAGGTTAATCCCGCAGCCCCGCCGCCTCGGGCTTGAGGCCGCGGGCGGTCAGCGCGGCGGCGACGGCTTTGAGGTCGAGCTTCGCGCCGGGCTTCACGCCGCGGTCCTTGAACCAGCCCTGGTTCATCTCGAGGCAGAACTGGATGTCGCGGCTGCGCGAGGTGACCGTGCGCTCGTCGAGCGGGTACATCGGGTAGATTTCCTTCAGTTCGCCGTTGGAGTCGAAATAGCCGATGTCGAGCGGCAGCGTGGTGTTGCGCATCCAGAAACCCATCTGCTGCGTCGTAGTGAAGACGAAGAGCATGCCTTCGTCGCGCCCCATCGACGAGCGATACATCAGGCCGCGCTGCAGTTCGTCGGGCAGCGCCGCGACCTGCGCCTGCACGGTGGCGTCGCCGACCTTGAGGGCGAAGCGGTCCTCGGCGGTCTTGGGCGCGGCGTCCTTGGCGGCGTCCTTGCCGCCACAGGCGGTGAGCGCACCGAGGAGGAAAACGGCCAGGACGGGGAGCGGAGCGAGTCGGGAAAACATTTTTGCGTTTTGCTGGGATTCATGGCTAGACACCTGCCTCCAAAACTCAATCCCACATCGCCCTTGCGCTCCCCCCTGCCTCCCCTGCTCTACGCCGACACCCACGCCAGCACCGACATGCTGTATTTCGGGCGGGTGGAGGTGCACGATCCGTTCATCGCCTTCGGGGCGCGCGGCAAGAAGATCACCGTGCAGAGCGCGCTGGAGTTCGGTCGCGTGAAACGCACGGGCGACTTCGACGTCGTGCTGCCGCGCGAGGTGTGGCAAGAGAAGGCCCGCACCCGTTACGGCAAGAAGGCCGGCATCGCCGAGATGATCGCCTGCCTCGCCAAGGCCTACAAGGTGCGCGGCTTCCGCGTCGCCGATGATTTCTCCGCCAGCCTTTACCTGAAGCTCCGCCAACTCGGCATCCGGCTCGAGCTGGCGGGCGGTTCGCTGTTCCCCGAGCGCGAGATCAAGGCGCCGTGGGAGGCCGAGGCCGTGCGCGAGGGCAACCGGCTGTGCTCGGTCGGCTACGCGACCGCCGAGAAAATCCTCCGCGCCGCCCGCAGCAAGGGCCGCACGCTCGTCTGGCAGGGCCGCCCGCTGACGTCGGAGCTGCTGCGCTTCCATATCGAGGTTGCCATCAAGGCGCAGGGCGGCGACGCGCGCGACACCATCGTCGCGGGCGGCGACCAGGCCTGCGACCCGCACGAGCGCGGCACCGGCCCGCTGCGCCCGAATGAACTCATCATCATCGATATTTTCCCGCGCGTGGTGAAGACGGGCTATTACGGCGACATGACACGCACCTACCTCAAGGGTCGCGCGTCCGAGGCGCAGCAGAAGCTCGTCGCCACCGTGCTCGCCGCCCAGCGCGCCGCCATCCGCCTCGTCACCGCCGGAATCGACGGCCTCGACGTGCACGAGCTCGTCCAACACATCTTCCAGGAGGCCGGCTACGAGACGAAGCGCGGCAAGCACGGCTCCGTGGGCTTCATCCACGGCACCGGTCACGGCCTCGGCCTCGCCGTCCACGACCCCGGCCGCATCAGCGCCATCTCCGCCGTGCTCAAGGCGGGCGCTGTCCTGACCGTCGAGCCGGGCCTTTATTACCCGGGCCTCGGGGGTTGCCGCTGGGAGGACGTCGTCCAAGTCACCAAAGGCTCCGCCAAAATGCTCTCGCGTCATCCCTACAACTGGGAAATCCGTTAACCGCTCCCCCCTTTCACGATGAAATCCCTCCTCAACCGAATCTCCCGCCTGCATGTCCTGGTCATTGGCGACGTGATGCTCGACCACTACATCTGGGGCGACGCCCAGCGCATCTCGCCCGAGGCCCCGGTGCCGGTGATCGACGTTGAGCGCGATTCCTACAGCGCCGGCGGCGCCGCCAACGTCGCGCTCAACCTCGCCTCGCTCGGCGCCAAGGCCACCATCGCGGGCTTCTTCGGCCGCGACGACGCCGGCAAGCGCCTCAGCGGCATCCTCACCCAGAAGGGCATCACGACCATCGCCACGCCGGGCAGCGGCTCCACCATCGTCAAGACCCGCATCCTCGTCCGCCGCCAGCAGCTCTGCCGCCTCGACCGCGAGTCGCCGCAGCACCACTACGCCATCGATCCCGAAAAAATCGAGGAGACCTTCGACAAGGTCATCCGCAAGGTCGATGCGGTCATCTTCTCCGACTACGCCAAGGGCCTGCTGACCGACGAACTTGTCGCCAAGGTCACCGCCCTCGCCCGCGCGCAGAAGAAGCTCGTCGCCCTCGACCCGAAACCGCGCCGCAAGCTCAAGTTCTACCAGCCCGACCTCATCACGCCCAACCGCAAGGAAGCCCTGCAGCTCGCCGGCATCGAGCCCGAGCCGCACCAGCCCTTCCCCGCCGCCGAGGTCTGCGCCCGCATCTACGAGCAATACCGCCCGAAGCACCTCGTCATCACGCTCAGCGAGGACGGCATGCTCCTGTCGCACAACGGCAGGGCCGGCCGCATCATCCCCACGATGGCGCGCGAGGTGTTCGATGTCTCCGGCGCGGGCGACACCGCGATCGCCGCCCTCACGCTCGGCCTCGCCGCCGGCGCCGTGCTGGAGGAAGCCGCCCAATTCGCCAACATCGCCTCGGGCGTCGTGGTCGGCAAACTCGGCACCGCCACCGTCACGCCCGAGGAAATCCTCGCGCACGCCGACACGGAGGAGAACTGACCCGCCCGGTCATGGCCAAGGCGCTCTTCCTCGACCGCGACGGCACGCTGATCGTCGACAAGGATTACCTCGCCGACCCGGCGGGCGTGGAGCTCATCTCCGGTGCCGCCGACGCCCTGCGCCGCGCCCGCGCGCTCGGCTACCGGCTGTTCCTCTTCACCAACCAGTCCGGCATCGGCCGCGGCTATCACACGATCGAGGACACCCACCGTTGCAACGCGCGCATGGAGGAGCTGCTCGCCCTGCCCGCGCCGGTGTTCGACGGTGTCTGCATCGCGCCCGAGGCGCCGCACCAGCCCTCGCACTACCGCAAGCCCTCGCCGAACTTCATCCACGAGACCATCGCGCAATTCCAGCTCGACCCCGCGCAATGCTGGATGGTCGGCGACCGCGAGAGCGACATCGACGCCGGGCGCAACGCCGGCATCCGCACCGCCGCCGTCTGCACCGGCAAGCTCGACGCCGCCGCCTGGCGCGCCCGCCCCTACCCCGGCCTCGGCATCTACGCGGATTTCTCCGCCCTCGTCGCGACCTTGAAATGAGGCCGCGCCCGCGACGCAGCCGCCGATCGGCGTGAGCCCGGAGCCGGCTCTCAACTCTCAGCGCTCAACCCTCACCCTTCCCTCATGCCCGAGCTGGCTGAAGTCGAGTTCTTCCGCAGACGCTGGAGCGTCGGCCATGATGATCGCGTGCTGAACGTTCTGACGCACGATCGCGCCAAGATTTTCCGCGCCTGCATGGTCGCCCGGCTGAAGAAAAGTCTCACCGGCGCCACGCTGCGCGGCTCCGCCGCCGCGGCGAAGCAGATGCTCTTCCGCTTCTCGGGCGGCGGCCTTCCCCGCGCCGCGTCGACCGGCTGGCTCGGCGTCCACCTCGGCATGAGCGGCGAACTGCGCGCCGAGCCGCCGGGCTACGCGCCGCAGAAGCACGACCATCTCGTGTTGCGGCAAAAGGCCCGCTCCCTCGTCTTCACCGACCCGCGCATGTTCGGCGCCGTGCTGTTCTCCACCGGCCGGGCCGCCCCGGAGTGGTGGACGGGCATCGCCCCGGCGATTCTCTCCGACGCCTTCACTGTCGAAGCGGTCGCCGCGTTTCTCCGCCGTCGCGGGCGCGCGCCGATCAAGGCCGTGCTCCTCATGCAGGAACGCTTCCCCGGCATCGGCAACTGGATGGCCGACGAGGTGCTGTGGCGCGCCGGCATTCATCCGAAGCGCCTGGCCGGCTCGCTGAGTCCGGCCGAGGTGCGCACCCTGCACCGCGAGTGCCGCCGCGTTTGCCAGCTGGCGTTGCGCACCATCGCCGGCGAGGGCGGCGCTCTGCCGCCCGATCTCAACGTCCACATCCCGAAGTGGTGGCTGTTTTGGCATCGCTGGGAGGATGGCGGCCGTTGTCCGCGCACCGGCGTGAAGCTCCTGCGCGAAACCGTCGGCGGTCGCACGACGTGCTGGTCGCCGGGAAGGCAGAGGTTGAAAGTCGAAGGTTGAAAGAGATTGGAAGGGCTGAGGTTCGAGGAGGAAATCCATCCCTTGGGTCGCATGGGCGTCCGGCTGCTTTGCCTTGTCCCCCATTTCCGTCTTTCAACTTTCCACCTTCAACTTTCAACTGGCGGTCTGCATGGCCGCCAAAACCCGACTCGACGAACTGCTGGTCGCCCGCGGGCTCTGCGCCTCCCGCTCGCAGGCGAAGGCGCTCATCATGTCCGGCCGCGTCCGCCACGGCACCGAGCGGCTCGACAAACCCGGCAAGGAATACGCGGCCGACTTCGAGCTGAGCATCGACCAGCCCCCGCGCTTCGTCAGCCGCGGCGGTGAGAAGCTCACCGCCTACCTCGAGAAATTTCCCGTCGACCTGTCCGGCGCGCACCTGCTCGACGTCGGCGCCTCGACCGGCGGTTTCACCGACTGCGCGCTGCAGGCCGGCGCGGCGTCCGCCACCTGCGTCGACGTCGGCACGGCCCAGCTGCACGACAAGCTCCGGCGCGACCCGCGCGTGACCAACCTCGAGAAAGTCAACGCCCGCCACCTCGCGCCCGGCAGCCTGCCGCGCGCGAGCTACGACGTGGTGGTGATGGACCTCTCCTTCATTTCGCTCAAAAGCGTGCTGCCCGCCGTGTGGCCGTTTCTCGGGCGCAACGGCACGCTCATCGCGCTCGTGAAACCGCAGTTCGAGGCCGGCAAGGCCGAGGTCGACCGCGGCCAGGGCGTCATCCGCGACGACGCCGTGCGCGCCCGCGTGCTGGCCGAGGTGCGCGATTTCGCGCTGCGCGAGCTGCCCGGCGCCGGGTTGCACGGCGAGATGGAGTGCCCGGTGCACGGCGCCGACGGCAACCGCGAGTTTCTACTGGGGCTGCGAAAAAAGGATTAACCGCGCTAACAGCAGCCGATGCGGAGAAATTGATATTCCCAAACGCGCGGGGCCCGCTAGCCTGCGTCCGCCATGCCGCCCTTCCGCCGCCTCGCCTTCGTTGTGAATCCGGACAAGCCCGGCGCCGCCGAGCTCACCCAGGAACTCATGGAAATCGCCGGCCGCGCCGGCGTGAAGCAGGTGAAGCTCAACAAGGGCCGCAAGCTTCCCCGCGGCTACTTCAAGGGCTGTGACGCCTGCTGCGTCGTCGGCGGCGACGGCACGCTGCTGGGCGCCGTGCGCGATGCCGCGCGCCAAGGCATCCCCATCATCGGCGTCAACCGCGGCAGCCTCGGCTTCCTCACGACCTTCTCCGCCGAAGAGGCGCGGACGAAGTTCGGTATCCTGCTCGGCGGCGCCTACCGCCTCGCCTCGCGCTCGCTGCTCGAATGCAAGATCGGCCCCGGCCGCCGCGACGTCGCCCTCAACGACGTGCTCATCAAGAACGAGGTCAACTCCCGCCTCGTGCGCCTGGAGGTCTTCGCCGACGGCGAGCTCGTGACCGACTATTACTGCGACGGCATCATCTTCTCCTCCCCGACCGGCTCGACCGCGTACAACCTCGCCGCCGGCGGCCCGATCATCCACCCGGATGCGCCCGTCATCGCGATGACGCCCATCTGCCCGCACACGCTGAGCAACCGCACGATCATTTTTCGCGACAAGGTGAAGCTGCGCATCTTCAACCGCACGGAGGACTCGCGCCTGCTCGTGGCGATGGACGGCCAGCGCAACTCCGTCGTCACCGAGGCTTCGATCGAGATTTCCCTCGCCCCGCGCCGCCTGCTGCTCGCGCAAGGTCGCGACTACTCTCACTTCGGCGTCATGCGCCAGAAGCTCAAGTGGAGCGGCGGCCTGACGGATAAGAAGTGAGCCCGGACTTCCGTCCGGGGTGCGGGAGCTAATACCAAGCGCCCGCAGGAAATAGATTATCGGGCTAGGTTCGACGAGGTAGGGCGCGACCGCTGGGCGCGCCGTAAGGATTCTACTGGCCAACAGAACGGACGGCCCGGCGGTCCGTCCCTACCGGCGCTGCCGCGCCAAAGTCCAAATGCTACGGCGTTTGATATAAGCGGCTGCACCGATTCCCGGCGGTCTGTGACCACAGCCGTCCCACAAGAACTCGTTTCGGTCCTCTTTTGCATGTCATCCTGAGCGAAGCGAAGGATCCACGTGCTCGGGCGCGATGCAGGATTCGCACGCGTGGATTCTTCGCTGCGCTCAGAATGACAGGATACGATTCGCACGCGTGGATTCTTCGCTGCGCTCAGAATGACAGGATACGAAGTTGGCGCCGGAAGTCGGGTGCGCTGTGGGATGTCTGTGGTCGCAGACCAGAGCTACAGCCATGGAGACACGGCGCCCTCGCCGCGTTCGGGAGATTTCCGCGCCGGGGGCGGCGCGGCTCCAAGGCACGGCGCGGAGCCAATCGACTGTTCCGGGCGGAGCCGCGACACAAAAAACCCCGGATGTCTCCGGGGTTTGTACTGCCAAGCTGGCCCTCGGCGGGTCAGTTCTGTTTTTCCTTGGGCTCGTCCTTCGCGGTCTTCTGGGCGTCATGCTCGGCCTTCTTCGCCTCGCGCTCCGCCTTCTTCGCGGCGTGCTCGGCTTGGCGCTTTTCCTTCTCCGCCTTGTGATCGGCTTCCATCTGCGCCTTCTCCTCGGGGTCGAGCTTCCCGTTTTTGTTGGCGTCGTATTTCTCGAGTGCCTTCTCCTTGAGCTCCTCGCGGTGCGCTTTCGCGTCTTCCTTCATCCTGGCTTTCTCCTCGTCGCTGAGCTGGCCGTCCTTGTCGGCGTCGTATTTCGCCTTCTTGGTCTCGCGCTTCTCCTTTTGCTCCGCGACGTAGGCCCGGAACCCGGATTTGCCGCGGCTTGTGAGTGACGTCGAGCGGTTGGAGCGGTTGAGCTGCTGCGCCTGGTCGGCGGGCAGGGCGAAGGCGGGGATCGAAACCGACAGCGCCAGCAGCGCCGCGGTGAGGAGGGAGCGGGGAGACTTGGGATTCATCGCGGCCGAAATTACCTGTCGTCCGACCTGCGGCAACCAACACGACAACCGGAAATCAGGCGCTTTCAGGGCTTGACGACCAGCTGCGTGCGCTGGGCGGCGGTGAAATATTTCTTAGCGAACTTCTGCAGGTCGGCCAGCGTGACGCCGTCGATGTGCGCGTCGTAGTTGCGCCAGTCGTTGACGGGCAGGCCGTAGACCGCATTGAGCGCAGCCTGCGTGGCGCGGGCGGAGTTGGTCTGCATCGCCATGCGCTTGCCGGCCTTCAGCCGCGTCTGGCAGCGGCGCAGCTCGTCGGCGGTCACGCCGCCCGACGACACGCGCGCGATCTCGAGGGCGAACTCCTCCAGCACCTCCGGGTAGCGCTGCGGGTTGGTGCCGGCATAGAAGTAGAACATCGCGGTGCCGAGCCCGACCACGCGGCTGGAGCGCACGAAATACGCCAGGCTCTTCTGCTCGCGCACGCGCTCGAAGAGGTTCGACGACATGCCGCTGAACAGCTCCTCGGCGACCTCGCTCACGAAATAATCCGGCGCGTGCAGGCCCGGGCCGGGGAACGCCTGGAAGACGACCGCCTGCTGGCGCGGCTGCGTCTCGGTGAACTCGCCCACGCTCTGCTTCACGACGGCCGGCGAATGCGCCGCCGCGCCGCGCGGGAGCTTCGCGAGGAACGCCTTCAGCTTCGGCGCGAGTTTCTTCGCATCGAAGTCGCCCGCGACCGCGAGCACGGTGTTGCCCGCCACGAGCAGCTGCCGGTGCAGCGCCTTGAGGTCGGCCACGCCGATCGCCTTCAGGCCGGCCTCGTTGCCGACGCTCTCGATGCCGAAGGGATGCGCGCCGAAGAATTTTTCGCGGAGCTTCTTCCGGCCGACGGTCACGACGTCGTCCAGCGCCTCGCGCAGGCCGGCGAGCGCGGACTCGCGCTCGATCTCGAGCCGCGCGGGCTTGAACGCCGGCCGCAGCACGGCGTCGCCAAGCAGTTCCAAGGCGAGGCCGGCGTCGGCCGGCAGCACCTCGGCGGCGAGGCCGAAGCTGTTGTTGCCCGAAAAATCCGTGAACGAGCCGCCCACCTCCTCGATGGCGCGTGCGACCTGCTCGGCCGTGCGCTTCGTCGTGTCTTTCGTGAGCAACGTGGACAGCAGGGCGTTCAGGCCGCGCAGGCCGGCCGGCTCGAACAGCGGGCCGCCGGCGAACGCCAGTTTGAAATGCAGGTTGGGCAGCTGCCGGTTCGGCTGGAGCAGCAGGCGCGCGCCGTTGGGCAGCTTGATCTCCTCGAAGTCGAGCGACGCGGCTGTCTTCGCCGCCTCGCCACCCGCCTTGGCTTCCGCGCCGGTCGGATTCGACGACACGACGGTCAGCCGCTCGGGCACGAGATAGGTCTGCAGCACGCGCTTGAGGTCGGCGGGCGTCAGCGCGAACAACCGCTCGAAGTACCGGCGCGTGTAGTTGACGTCGCCCACCACGACCTCGCCGGCGCCGAGGCGCGAGGCCTGGCCGGACATCGTCTTGCGCATGTTGATCTCGGACGTGACGGCCTGCCGCACGGTCTTGGCGAGCGCCCTGGCGCTGATGCCGTCGCGGGCGAGGCGCGCGAGTTCGCGCAACACCGCCGTCTCGGCGGCGGCGCGCTTGTCCGGATCGGCGAGGTAGGAAACGTAGAACAGGCCGCTGGTGCCGGGACTCCACGTCATCGCGTCGATGGTGTGGACCAGCCGCTTCTGCTCGCGGATGGCCTGCCAGAGGATGGAGCTGTCGCCGTGGCCGAGCACCATGGCGAGCATGTCGAGCGCGGGCGCGTCGGCGTGCGTGAGGCCGGGGATCTGCCAGCCGAGGCCGCAGCGCGAGACCTGCACGTCCTCGAAAAGGTGGCGGTCACGCCGCGCGAGCTGCGCGGGCTCGTCGGGCACGAGCACGGGCGCGAGGCGGCGGCGCGGCGCTTTCCCGAAATGCTCGGCGATGGCCGCGTGCGTGGCGGCGGGGTCGAAATCGCCCACGATGACCACGACGAGATTGTTGGGCGCGTAACGCTCCTGGTAGTAGGCGACGAGGTCGTCGCGCGAGTTGGCGGCGAAGACATCGCGGTGGCCGATGATCGGCTGGCGATACGGATGCGCGCGGAAGGCCGTCTCGAAGAGCGCCTGCGACAGGCGCTGGTCGGGATCGTCGAGGCACATGTCGATCTCGCGCAGGATGACTTCCTTTTCCTTTAGAACTTCCTCGGCGGGCAGCGTGGAGCGCAGCGCGGCGTCGGCGAGCAGGTCGATGGCGACGGGTGTGTGCTCGGCGGGGATGTCGATGTAGTAGACGGTGCGGTCGAAGGTCGTGTAGGCGTTGATGTAGCCGCCGTACGCCTGGACGGTCGCGGAGATGTCGCGGCCGGCGCGGCGCTCGGTGCCCTTGAAGAGCATGTGCTCGAGGAAGTGCGAGAGGCCCGCGCCGAGGTGCGCGCCCTCGTGGATGCTGCCGGTCTTCACCCACACCTGCACGGAGGCGACGGGCGCGGCCGTGTCGCGCTTGAGGAGGACGGTCAGGCCGTTGGGCAGCGTGTAGCGCTCGACGGATTCGCGCCAGAGGGATTCGAGCAGGCTGAGGTCGCGCGCGCGCGCGGAGGTGGGCTTGGGCATGAGGGAAATTGAAAGAAAAGACGGACTTGGCGCGGACACGGAGCGGCTCGTCGGGACGACTCGCCCCACCTGCCGGGCGGCGTGCGGGTCAGGCCTTGCCGAGCTCGGTCGGGCCGGACGCGCCGGGTTCGCCCGGGCTGGCGGCGCCGCGACCGGACGGGCCGAGCGAGGCGCGGCGGGGTTTGCGCGCGGGCACGAAAGGTTTCACGAACGCCTCGTCGAACTCGTAGATGTCCGCGAAGTCCTCGCGGCGGTCGTTCTCGGTTTTGCTGAAGACATTGTACTCGATCAGATTGAAGACGATGTCGCCGAAGTCGCGGCAGCGCGTGATGCCCCAGGTGTTGAGCACGGTCTTGGCGAGCGGGCCGAACTGCTCAAGCGCGTAGGCGCGGATACCCTCCAGCAGCTCGGCGCCGGTGACGTGCTGGGACTTGGTCGTGCGGTCGGGCTGCTTTTTTTTGAGGTCCTTGACCGTGCTGTCGAGCGCCTGCCGGACGAAGGTGTAGGCCTTGCGGTCGAACCGGTTGTCCTCCTTGCAGATGAGCTCCACCACTTCGCTGAATTCCAAGTCTTGCATTTAGTTAAGCCAGCACCGCTAGCACAGCGCGCGCCGCTCCGCAATCCCTCCCATGCCGGACGCGCGTGTCAGCCGCCGCTTTCTTTTACGACCGGGTGAGCGGCGTGCCCCGGCCCGGCCAACTTTGCCCCTCGCTTTCCGGTGGAAAAGATGCAAATTGCCCGACTTAACATGATTTCCGCGACCCAATCCAACCACCCGCTGTCCGGTGTGATCAAGCCGGGTGAGTCGCCGCTCGAGACCGCCTGCGGGCACCTGCGCCAGGCCCGGATGCGCATCACCAAGCCCCGCATCGCCATCATCGAGGCCCTGCTCCAGCGCGAGGCGCCCGTCGCCATCGAGCAGCTGCACCAGGAACTCCAACGCCACCAGTGCGACCTCGTCACGGTCTACCGCTGCCTCGCCGCGTTCGAGGACATCGGCATCGTGCGCCGCAGCTTCCAGCACAACGGCACCAGCCTCTACGAGCTCACGCTCGGCGCGCAGCCCAAGCACTACCACGTCGCCTGCAAGGCCTGCGGCCGCACCGACCGCGTGGACTACTTCCCCGTCGAGGGCCCCGAGCGCATGCTCGCGGAGCGCGGCTACACGCAGATCACGCACATCGTCGAGTTCTTCGGCCTGTGCCCCGCCTGCAGCAAGAAGCACGCGCGCAACGCCGCCCCCGCCATCCCGGCGACCCGGCTCTGACGCCTCCGTCAACCCCACCCTTTTCAGCGCGGCCCGCCGGCCGCGCTTTTTTGTGCCGGGGAGATAAATCCGCCCCTGTTCCGGGCGGAAACCCCGCGCGCCACGCTTGCCATTGCCGGACAGGCGGCTGGCCTGTTCTCTCGCTCCGATGAAGCTTCCCCACCCCGCCGCCCAACTCGCCGGCTGCTGCTGGCTGCCACGCCTCGCCGCCAAGACGCGCGTGTTTCTCCAAGGCGAGATGCCGCTCAGCTACCGCATCGCCTTCGGCAGCCGCCGCGGCATCGACGGCTATTTTCTCCGGCATTTCCGGCTCGAGATGCGCAAGGTCGTGTCCGCCGTGAAGCACGCGGAGAACGATGCCGCGCTGGTCGCGTGGTTCCTCCAGCAGCCGGGAGTTTCACCGCAGACTATCGCGGCATGGAACGAATTCGCCCCGCGCCTCGGCGCCAAGGGACACCCCGCCTACGCCACCCGCCAGATCGTGAAATGGTTCCTCTACCCCAAGTCCATCCTCCACCCCGTCGGCAGTCTCTTTGAGATGATCGTGCAGGACGAGGATCTCGGCGACGGCCATACACCCGGCCATTGACGCCGCCATATTGGGTGCGTATGTGACCTGACCATCCGGGAAGCCGAGGGCCAGCGGCACCGACCAGAAAAATGGTGAACCATTTTAAACATAACCCTCGACACGCCTTCTCGTGGAAGCCGCCAGAGAACAACGCGCGGGATGTGACCTAAATCACATGCTCCGTTTTCGCTCGGCATTTTCCGTAGTTCAAAAGGACTCACCCCACGCTCGCCCGCGCGTGTCTCATCGGTGAACTATGGGCTAACGAGATGTTCTGCCGCTTCTACTCAACTCTCCTTCTCTCTTGCATCGGCGCTGCCGTGGCGAGCGCGACATCGGTCGTCGAGACTCCGCTCGAAAGTCAGGTTCGTGACGCTGCGTTTATCGTCACTGGAAGAGTCGTTGACGTGAAGATGAAAGGACGTTTCGGGCTGTCCGTTTCCGATCCCGCCGCCAAGACCGGTCCCGGAAGCCCCTATTCACTTTGGCTCATCGTCGAGTTTGACCAGTCTACGGTGCTGAAGGGCGACGTTGCGAGGTTACCCAGCAAGAAAGTGCTCCCGCTATGGAAGTCTTGGATCAAGTCCTTGGCTAGCGAACGCGAGGCAAGTTTGGGGCGAAGCTTCATCTTCTTTTTGGATTCTGCTTTCTCGTCCGCATCAGAGCATTTTCAGCACTTTGATTTCGAGCGGCCTGCGATCGAAAGCGCCGTTGCGCTCGAAAAGAACGAGCCCATCCAGCCGGCACAGCCGGCTCGGGGCAAAGCCCCTCGTGGCTGACCTCAATCGTTGGCAGAAGAAAAACCTCCCGTGACCAAAGCGCTGAGATCGAAGCCGTCCCTGGTGTTCTTGCCCTACATCGCAAACGTCGGGCTGTATCTTTTCCTTCAGCTACGCGGCGCACGCGGCACCGGCATTTTCATCAGCGCGCTCATGGCGGCTGCTGGCTTGGTGTTCCTTTATCTCATCATTAAGAAGGGATTCGTTTGGGGAAGAGGCGCGCGCTATTCGATCGACGGCGATCCAAGAGCTATTTGGGCGAGTGCAGGATTTTGTTTTTGCTGGTATCTGGTCGTCACGCTCGCGGCCGTCGCTTTCTATTTCCAAGATCGCGCGCCCGGCGGGCGTGGCTGATCCGAGTCGATCGACGGAAGAAATGAACGCGCCAGCAAAGCTCATCATCGGTCGGGTCGCGGCTTGGACGTATATCGTCAGTGCTGTCCTTGCCGTGGTCTTCACGATCAGTTTCTTCGATTTTCCTGGTGGCCCCGCGACGATGGGTTACGCAGTCGTATTTCTGTTTTTGCTGGCGTGTGCTGTCGGCGCAGTCGCGTCAATTGCCGCAGTTGGAGCTTGGAAAGAAAAGAAGAAGATAGTTTTTGTCGGTGCACTGGCGTGGCCGCTCCCGATCTATTATTCGACGCTCATTGTTCGCGCGATTCTTGGCCTATGAAGACCGAGCCGAACCAAACCGCCAGAGAACAACGCGCGGGATGTGACCTAAATCGTATGTGCCTGCTCCGCTCAGCATTTTCCCTCGTTCAAAAGGGCTCACTCCACGCTCGCCCGCCTGAGTCTCATCGGTGACGTCTGGGCAAAATGAGTAAGCCTCTAACGTTAGCCAAATCCGGAAGGGCTCACTCTCCGCTTGCCCGCGCGCGGCACATTTCTAACGATCGGCAAAATGGAAGAGCGTGTTTCACTCCGTCCTATTAAGACTGATGATCTCCCGATCTTCTTCGTTCATCAGCTCGATCCCGAGGCCACCAAGCTCGCCGCATTCCCTTCGCGGGATCGAGATGCGTTCTTTACCCATTGGACCACCAATATCCTCGGCAATCCCGCGGCCGTAAACCGCACCATTCTCGCGGGCGACCAGGTGGCCGGAAACATTGGCGCATGGACCGACGCCGCATCCAACGAGCGACTCATATCCTATTGGATCGGTCGTGAGTTCTGGGGCCGAGGCATCGCCTCCGCTGCCTTGGCGCAGTTCCTTCGCTTGGAGTCCACGCGGCCACTTAATGCGCGCGTTGCCAGCCACAACTTCGGCTCGATTCGCGTGCTTGAGAAAGCAGGATTCACTCGCGTCGGCGAAGAGGCGTTTTCCTTGCCGAGCGGCGCCCGATTGGAAGAGTTCATCTATTTTCTCGCCACTTGATCCGATCACTGCCGATCAAGTCGCCGAGCGGGTTGACCGCGCGGACCGATGCGGCGCGAGGCGTGCCTTGACTTTGCGGGTGGCCGATGACTTTTTGCCGGCGTGAAACTCAAGTCGCACCGCATCGTTTCTCCCCGGGCCAAGGCCAGGAACGGACGGCGTGCGCCTTCCAAGCGTCTGCCGAGTTTTGCCGAGGCGGCAAAGCGGGTGGCCGGCATGATGGAGGGCGATTACCACCTCTCGAGCCGTGAAGGCTTTGGCCCAACCAAGCTATCTCGTTGATGCCGGTCCGCTGATCGCGTTGTTCGCCAGACGGGACCGCTGGCACGGTTGGGCAAGGGATATCTTCTTCTCCATCACGGAGCCGCTTTGGACAGGCGAACTGGTGGTTTGCGAAGTGGCTTGGAATCTCGGGCAAAATACGGCCGAAGCCCGGGAACTGCTCAGCTTCATCCATCGCGGCGAACTCGGTGCACTGCCGATTCTCGGACAACACGCCGCGCGACTCGGCCAGCTCATGGCCAAATACGAGCGGATGGACGTCTGCGATGGCTCGCTGGTCGTGCTGTCGGAGCAGTTTCCCAAGGCGAGGATCATCACCGTCGATACCCGCGACTTCCCGGTCTATCGCCGCTTCGGCCGCGAGCCGCTGCCGCTGATCATGCCGGAGTAGGCAGGGAGCTTCACGCGCCGCCCAGCGGGTTGACCGCGCGGACCCATTCTGCGACGGGAGTGCCGCCTTCGAGGTGTTCGCGGCGGATGCGGTCGAAGCGCTCGGGCGTGACGTGCGAATACCAGATGCCCTCGGGATAGACGACGAGCCACGGGCCCTCGGCGCAGAGACGGAAGCAGGCGGCCTTCGTGCGCAGCACGGGGAGCTGATGCTCCTTCACCGCGCCCTTGAGATGCTCCCAACTCGCCTGCCCCTGCTCCGGCGTGCAGCAGCGCGGCCCGGCGCAGAGGAACAGGTGCCGCCGCGCGCCGGGTTGGCCGATCTCGTCGAAGGATTTAGCGGTCATGGTCGGAACCGGAATGAGTCAGATTTTCACCACGAAACACACGAACGACACGAAAGCAGATCAAGAACTCATTTCAAAGCCTGTCATTGCGAGAAGCGCCGCGACGAAGCAATCCATCTGAAATCCAGCTGGATCGCCACGCCCGGCTGCGCCAAGCTCGCGATGACAAGGCAGGTTTTGAAATGAGCCCTAAGCACGACCGGGCTGATTCATTTTTAGCCACAAAAAAGCGCGAAAAATCCGACGGCGAACAAAGTGATCAGGCGTCTATCGGCCTTCGCCCAAGCTTCGGCTCGACAGGTGGAAGCCCGGCGGAGTTCGTTCACCACCGAAGTTTTTGAGTTTCTTTGCGCCTCTTTGTGGCAACCCCTCAGACCTTCGAGGCGAGGCCGAAGTTTTCCTCGGCCTGGGTCCAGTTCACCACGTTCCAGAAGGCCGTGATGTAGTCGGCGCGGCGGTTCTGGTAGTGGAGGTAGTAGGCGTGCTCCCAGACATCGAGGCCGATGAGCGGGTGCGCGCCGTCGGTGAGCGGCGAATCCTGGTTGGCGCTCGACGTGACCTGCAGCTTGCCATCCTTCAGCACGAGCCACGCCCAGCCGCTGCCGAAGCGTTTCAGCGCGGCGTCGGCGAACTGCTTCTTGAACTCGTCCATCGAGCCGAACGCACCGGCGATGGCGACGGGCAGCTGGCCGATGGAGGCGCCGGTGTCGGGCGCGATGATCTTCCAGAAAAACGCGTGGTTCACATGGCCGCCGGCGTTGTTGCGGATGCCGGGGCGGATGGACTCCGGCACGCTGGCGAGGTCGCGCACGAGCGCCTCGGGTCCGCGCGCGAGCAGGTCGGGGTGCGCCTCGAGGAGCTTCTTGGCGTTGGTGATGTAAGCCTGGTGGTGCTTGGTGTGGTGAATCTCCATCGTGCGCGCGTCGATGTGCGGCTCGAGCGCGTTGTAGGCGTAAGGCAGCTTCGGCAGCTCCCAGCCGAGTGCGCCCGCCGCGGGTGCTCCAGCCGCCGGAGTGTCGGCGCCCAGCGCCTTGCCCGTCATCGCCGCCATGCCGGCCAGCATCACGCCGGCCCCGATCGTCTTGAGTGCGTCCCGCCGCGTCATGTTCGTGGAATTTTGCGCGTTCATGCGCGCAACGTTGCCGAGAAATCCGCGCAAAGCAAGCGGCCCACCCCGGGGCTTTCGGCCCAGTCGGGCCCGCCCGCGCTCACGGCTGCATGTCGTAGCGGTAGCCGACGCCGTGCACGGTCACGATGGCCCGCGGCGCGTCGGGCTCGGGCTCCACCTTCTTGCGCAGCTGGGCGACATGCTGGTCGAGCGTGCGCGTGGTGCCGAAGTAACCGACGCCCCACCCCGCGTTGAGCAGCGCGTCACGCGTGAGCACCTCGCCCGGATGCGCGGCGAACACCTCGGCGAGCTTCAGCTCGCGCGCGGTGAGCGCCGCCGTGCGGCCCGCCACCACGGCGGTGAATTTCCGGCGGTCGATCTCGGCCGCGCCGAGCCGGAAGACCGGCGGCAGCTCCGCTCCGGCCGCGGCGGGCAGATGCGCCGTGCGGGCGCGCCGGAGCAACGCCTCGACGCGCGCCAGCAGCTCGTGCACGCCGAAAGGTTTCAGCACGTAGTCGTCGGCGCCGAGCTTGAGGCCCACGACCTTGTCGACCTCCTCGCCCTTGGCGGTGAGAAACAAAATCGGCACCGCACTGCCTTTGGCGCGCAGCTCGCGGCAGACATCGTAGCCGCTCTTCTGCGGCATCATCACGTCGAGGATGACGACATCGAACTTCTCCTGCGGGAACAAGCGGAGCGCCTGCGCGCCGTCGCTCGCAGCGGTCACGGCGTAGCCGTCGCTCTCCAGCGTGGCGATGAGCCCCAGCCGGATGTTCGCGTCGTCCTCGGCGATCAGGATGCGGGCTTTCATGGCAGTTCGAGGATGAAGGCCGCGCCTCCGTCCGTGCGCGGCTCGTAGCGGAGGTCGCCGCCGAGGCCGCGGGCGAGCTGGCGGGCGATGCTGAGGCCGAGGCCCGTGCCGCTTTTCTCGGCGATGAGCGTGTCGTCCACGCGGTGGAATTTCTCGAAAATCCGGTCGCGGTGCTCCGGCGGCACGCCGGGGCCGCGGTCGAGCACGCGCACCACCGCGCCGCCCGCCGGGCGCGCCGCCAGCTCGACCGTCACCTCGCCGCCGGCTGCGGCGTATTTGGCGGCATTGTCCAAAAGGTTGAGCACGATCTGGCCGAGTGCATCGCGGTCGGAAGTCACGGCCACCGGCCCCGTGGGCAGGCTGCGATGCAACACGAGGCCCGCCTCGGCGAGGCGCGGCGCGTGCGTGTCGAGCAGGCGGGCCAGCTCGGCCCGGAGGTCGAGCGGCTCGCGGGCGTATTTCTTGCGGCCCTGCTCGAGGCGGCTGAAGTCGAGCGCGTTGCCGACGAGCCGCGCCAGCCGCTCGGTCTCGCGGCCGATGGTGCGCAGGTAGTCGGTGCGCTTCGCCTCCTCCGCCACGCGCCCCTGTTCGAGCAGCTCGGCGTAAAGGCGGATGGTGGTGAGCGGCGTCTTGAATTCGTGGGAAACGTTGGCGACGAACGAGGTTTTCTGCACCGCCTCGGCCTCGCTGCGCCGCGCCTGCCAGAGCAGCAGCGAGCCGCCCGCGAGGATGGCGACGATCAGGATGCCGATCAGCAACGAGCCGACCAGCAGCAGACCCGGGCCCGCGGCCGAGCTGCGCGCGGGCGCGTCGAGGAAGGCGACCACGGTCCAGCCGGGCAGCGTCGTGGCGGACAACTCCACGCGCGCGGCCGGCTCGGCGCCGCTGCGCGGAATCCAGCCGGTCTGGTGCATGATGCGGCCCTTGTCGTCGCGCAGCGCGTAGCCCTCGCCCGCGCCGGTCTCGGCGGGCAGCACGCCGCCCAGCCGCGCGATGAGCGCCTCCAGCTTCACCTCGACGCCGCGCACTTCGCCGAGCGCGGGCTGGTCGAGCCAGCCGAGCAAATGCAACCGGCCGTCCGTGGTCCACGGCAGCCAGCCGCTGCGCGTGGCGCCAAAATCGTTTCCCAACGCCGGTGTTGCGACCGCCGCTCCGCTCGCGCTGTCATAGGAGTCGTAGGCCGTCTTCTTGTCGGCAAGCTGCCCGGCGTCGGCCTCGGTGGACGCCATCATGGTCGGCGCCGTGGACGAGCCGGCGGTGCGGTACGCTTTGTATTTCGCCACGTCCTGCGCCTCGCGGCGGGCGCTCTGGACTTTGGCCACGTTTTGCAGCGCCTGCTGTTGCGCGACGTATTCGTCCTTGCGCTGACCGGCCGCCTGCTCGGCCTCGGGCGAGGCGACCCGGGAAGCTTGCGCATAGCCCGCGGGCTGCCGCCACGGCGGGTTGCCCTCGAACAGCGGCGCGAAACGCCGGCGGAAGGCGCGCGCCTCCTCGTCGGCGCCGGCGGGCGGATGCATGATGCGGCCGTCGGGCGTGCAGCGGAACGCGGTGCGGACGAGCGGATTGTTTTTCTGCCAGAGCGTCAGCTCGGCATCGAGGCCCGCGGTCGGCATGGCTCCGAGCGTGTCGAGCAGGCCGGCCGTCACGTCGCCGACGAGCAGCTCCATGTTCTCCACGATGAGTCCGGCGCGGGCGGCGACGGCGGCGCGGCGCGCGCCGCTGGCGTAGGATTCCTGTTCGCCCAGCCGCGCCTGTTCGCGTCGCAGAAGCTGGATGGCGCCGACGCCCACCACGAGAGTGGGCACGAGCAGCAGGAGCCAGTAGGCGATGATGCGGCGCGAGGCGGGAGACACGGCGGCGAGGCTAGGCGGATTGGTGGATTTGGGAAGACGGGAAAAGCGGGGCGGTCCGCACCAGTGCGAGCCGCCCCGCGCCACGGGCGCTCATGGGCGGCTGCCGGGGGAGGATTGCTGGGCTTTCACCTGCGAGCTTTCGGTGCGGTAGGCCTTGCGTTTGGCGTTATCGAGTCCCTCGCGGGCCAGGCGGTCGGCCTCGGGCGCGGCGGCGGCGGCGCTCTGCGAGACGGCGGCGTTGCCGTAGGTGTCGCCCAGCGTCTTGAGTTCCTGGGCCTGGAGCGCCAGCATCTGGCCGGCCTCGTCCTTCCGGCCGGCGTCGACCAGCGCGATGGCCTTGTCCTTGGCGACGGCCAGCGCATTGGCGGCGTAGTCGGCCTGGACCTTGTGATCCGCGGAGCTGATGACCACCCGCCGGTCGGTGCTGAACTGCACCTTGCGCGAGGCGTTGAGCGTCGCGGAGCGGGAGCTGACCGCGTCCTCGTAGCTGACGCGGGCGCGCGCGATCTCGCGTTCGCTGCCCGGCTCGGACGGATCGACCTCGACCTCGACGAGGGCGAACTTCTCCTGGCCGCCGTAGAGCTGGTTGAGCGTGAGCTCGGCGCGCTGGCCGCGGATGACGCCGTCGCGGCCCACGAAGTTCAGCGGGCGCACGCCGGCGGGAAAATCGATCTCGATGACGACCTTGCGGGCCACGACGTTGAGCACGTCGCCCAGCTCGGCGGCGAAGATGCCCGGGAGCTCCGAGCTCTCGGCGACGAAGTAGGTGTTGCCGTCGCTGCGCTGCGCGAGACGCGTCATGAGATCCTCGTTGAAGCCGAGACCGAGGCCGATGGTCGTGACGGAGATGCCCTCGCGCACGAGCGAGGCGCCGAGCCGGCCGAGTTCCTCGGGCGAGCTGGGGCCGACGTTGGCCTGGCCGTCGGAGAGCAGGATGACGCGGTGCACATAGCGGCGGTCCTCCGCGTGGCGGCGGACCTCGGCGGCGCCGCAACTGACACCGCCGTAGAGGGCGGTGTTGCCCCGCGCCTCGAGCGAGCAGATGGCCGCCTCGAGTCCGCGGGCCTGGCGCACGCGCTGGGCCGGCACGAGCACGTCGACCTCGGTGTCGTAGGCGACGAGCGAGATGATGTCGTCGGGGCCGAGCCGGCGGACGAGCTCGAGCGCGGCCTCGCGGGCCTTGGCGATCTTGTCGCCGCTCATCGAGCCGGAGCGGTCGATCACGAGCGAGAGGTTGACCGGCGGGCGGGTGCCGTGGCGCGGCGGCCGGAGGCAATCGAGGCCGATCTTGACCACCGCGTGCTCGGTGGTGCCGGCGGGCAGGATGGCGCGATCCAGGTCGATCTGGAGGCGGACCGGTTCGGCGGTATCCTTGGCGAAAAGCGATGCCACACTGGAGAGCGCGGCCGCGAGGAGAAACGGGAGGAGGTTGGATTTCATGTTGGATGGCGGTTACAGGGCCATTGAAACAGAAACCGGGCTTGGGGTTGTCACCGCGCGGTCACGAAGTTGTCAGGGAATTGTCATAGCCTCCGTGTCGCGGTCACTCCCACGAGAGGCGCTGCCCGCGCGCACGGGCTTCGCCGGGCGGCAGCCGCGGCCGGAAGCCGAGTTTTTCCAAAAAATCCGCTCATGCACGCGGAGCTTGAGCCGTCTGAAAGGTTACTCTAGTCGTCCCCACCGTGCTGATCTTCAAACGCATTCTCAATTTCAAGGAGGAGACCGTCCAGGCCAGCGAACAGCGCCAGACCACCCGCTACGCGGTCGGGCCGACGTTCCCGTTCAAGACCGTCCTGACCCTCCAGGCGCACGACGCCGACGGGCATCTCATCGTCACCGACACGTCCGGCCGCGACTGGGCGGGCCGGCTGATGAACCTCTCCTCCACCGGGGCCAGCATCCAGCTCCACAACGCCGCGGCCGGCGCGCGGGGCGAGGCCTGCTACCTCCGGTTCAGCCTCGACAATTACCACCTGCAGCTGGCCGGCACGATCGCGCACTTCCGGGTCTACCGTGACTACGCGCTCTGCGGCCTGTCGTTCACCTTCCCCGATTTTCCCACGCAGAAGGCCTACCTGCAGCTGCTGGAGCCGGTGGCCATCGGCGCCTCCCTCGCCCCGATCGATCCGAAGAAGATCAAGCAGACCGCGCCCGACCTGCACATGGAGCAATACTCCGGCGACTCCTCCGCGCTGCTGACCATCTGGCGCTCGGGCTCCGCCGGCGCGCTGCACAGTTTCGATTTCCGGATGAACAATTACGGCGTCCGCTGGGGCTCGGGCATGACCGAGCTCGACACCTACGGCCTCACCGATCCCGCCGGCAAGAGATCACCCGTCCCGCTGCGCCTCACCGAGGCCCAGCAGGAGGAGGTGCGCTGGCTGTTCTGCCTCGCCGTGCCCAACCTCGCCAAGGCCGTGCCGATCGACGTGCGGAAATTCCTCAACCAGCTCGTGTCCGCCTGACGCCTCCGCCCGTGTCCTTCTTCCGGAGCATCCTCGATTTCAAGCGGGACACCGTCAACCAGCGCGAGCAACGGCTGTCGCAGCGCTACAACGTCGGCGCCGGCTTCCCGCTGCAGGCCACGCTCATCCTCCTCGGCCCCGGCGGCAAACCGCGCGAGCTCGCCGGCGTCATCACGGACCTGTCCATCACCGGCGCCAATGTCCAGCTGGCCCCCGACGTGACGGCCATGCGCGGCGAGCGCTGCTCGCTCCGGTTGGTGCTGGGCCCGCACAACCTCGTGATCGACGGCACGGTCGCGCATTTCCGCGCCGGCCCGCCGCACGCCAGTTGCGGCCTCGCGCTGCGCTTCGACGAGTTCAACACCCAGAAGGCCTACCAGCAGCTCTTCGAGACGGTGGTGCTCGGCGCCTCGCTGACGCCCGCCCCCGCCGAGCTCGTGCGGCAGGACGCGCCCGGCGAGCACAAGGAGCAATACCGCGGCGACGAGGAGGCCCAGCTCACCGTGTGGCGCGCCGCACCCGGCGGCGCGATCAACGGCTTCGAGTTCCGCATGCTGAATTATTTCGCCCGCGGCAACAAGCTGCGGCCCGTGCTCGAGGTCTACTCGCAGGAGGAGGTCAAGGACGAGCACAAGGCCCACTACCCCGCGCCCGCGCTCCACTCCCTGCGCGAGCGCAGCAACGAGATCCAACAGCTCTACGCGTGGACCGTGCCCAACCTCGCCCCGGTCATCCCGGCCGACGTGCGGGCCTTCCTGGGAAAATTCGCCCGCTGAGAAACCCGGCGCGGAGCAGGACACGCTCCGGGCGCAGGCTCACGCGCGCACCGTCATCGAGCCATCGGCGGTGATCGCCTGCTGGATTTTGGCGAACGAGGCGTTCACCTCGTCGTCCGTCAGCGTGCGCTCGGCGGAGCGGAACGTGAGGGAGAACGCGAGGCTCTTCTTCCCCTCGGGCAGGCCGGTGCCCGTGTAGACGTCGAACACCTCGACCGCTTCCACGGCGAAGGCCGTGCCCGCCGCCTCGCGCGCCACCTTGAGCAACTGGCCGCGGACTTCCTCGGCATGGCGGTGCGAGCCGACCACGAGCGCGAGATCGCGCAGCGCGGCGGGGAACAGGCTGAAGTCCTGATAACGGCGGCGGACGGTCGCGCCCGCGAGTTTTTCGGGGAGGATGACGAACGAGCACGCCCAGACCTTGCCCTCGATACCGAGCGCGCGGGTCATGGACAGGTTCAGCAGGCCGAACCGGGCGGTCCAGCCGTCCTTCATCTCGCCGGCGGCGGCGGAGTGATCCTCCTGCCAGCCCCAGTAGGCGCCGCGCACGGGCACCATCTCGTGCTGGGCCAGCTCGACGCCGGCGGCGCGGGCGACGATCTCGGCGTGGCGCTTCACGGTGTAGAAATCCGGCGCCGGGCGGGCGAGCCACGCGCGGTCCTTTTCATTGTGGCAGATCGCGAAGCCGACGGAGGCGCACTCGTGCACCGTGCCGTTGGTCTCCAGGAACACGCGGCCGGTCTCGAAGAGGCGCGAGACGCTGTTGCCGCGCGACTGGTTGAGCCGGAGCGACTCGAGCAGGCAGAGCACGAGGCTCGGGCGAAGGTGCGACTGGTCCTCGACGAACGGGTTGGCGAGCGCCAGCTCCTGCACGGCGGCGTCGGACACCCACGTCTTCAGCTCCTTCTCGGAGCGGAGCGTGTAGTTCACCACCTCGTGGAAATGCTGGCCGACGAGGTATTCGCTGACCTGGCGGTTGTAGATCACCGCCGGGTCGTCGTCGTGCGAGACGAGGGCCGGGCCGGTGCACGGCGCGGGTGGCACCTTGTAGGTACCGTAGAGGCGCAACACTTCCTCGACGAGGTCGATGGGCCGGTCGAGGTCGCCGCGATAGCTGGGGATGTCGACCGTCCACTCGGGCGAGCCGTCCTGCAGCATGCTCTCGCCCACGATGGCGAGGTTGAGCGCCTTGAGCGCGTCGCGCATGGCGTCGTCAGGAATGTCGAAGCCGAGCTTTGAGCGGATGTAGGCCGGCGTGATCTTGATCTCGCGCGACCACGGGCGGTCGCCGCCGACCTGGAACGACGGACCGACCACGGTGCCGCCGGCGGTCTCGAGCAGGAGATCGACGGCGCGCTGCGCGGCCTCGAGCGTGCTGTGCGGATCGACGCCGCGCTCGAAGCGGTAGGAGGAATCGGACGCGAGGCCGAGGCGCTTGGCAGTCCAGCGGATCGACTGCGGACGGAAATACGCGGCCTCGAGCACCACGTCGGTGGTGGTCGCGTCGACCTCGGCGCTCGCGCCGCCCATGATGCCGGCGACGACCATCGGCTTCGTCTCGTCGGCGATGACGAGCATGCGGCTGTTGAGCTGGCGCTCCTTGCCATCGAGCGTGGTGAGCGACTCGCCGTCGGCGGCGCGGCGGACGACGATCTTGCGCCCGCCGATCTTCTTCGCGTCGAACACGTGCAGCGGCTGGCCGAGCTCGAGCATGACGTAGTTGCCCACGTCGACGAGGTTGTTGATCGGGCGCAGGCCGACGGCGGCGAGGCGGTCCTGCATCCACTGCGGGCTCGGGCCGACCTTCACGCCGGCGAGGGCGATGCCGACGTAGAGCGGGCAGTCCTCGGCCGCCTCGACGCGGATCTCCGAGAGGATGTCGGGGCGATGGCCCTGGGTTTCGTTGCGGAACTTGATCTCCGGGAACTTGAGATTGCGGCGGAACCACGCGGCCAGCTCGCGGGCGATGCCCATGTGGCTGAGCGCGTCGGGCCGGTTGGGCGTGATCTCGAGGTCGAAGACGGTGTCGCCGCCCGGCATGACCTCGTTGAGCGGCGCGCCGATGGGGAACACCGGATTGAGGATGAGCAGACCGGCGTGCTCGGCGCCGAGGCCGAGCTCGTCGGGCGCGCACATCATGCCGTCGGACTGCTGGCCGCGGATCTTGGACTGCTTGATCTTGAAATCGCCCGGCAGGACGGCGCCGGGGAGCGCGACCGGGACGCGGTTGCCCGCGTCGCAGTTGGGCGCGCCGCACACGATGGTGCGGAGGCCGCCGAGGGCCGCGCCGACGTCGACCGTGCAGACGGAGAGCTTGTCGGCGTTGGGGTGCTTGGCGCGCGTCTTGATCTCACCGACGACGACGTGCGCCAGCGGCGGCAGCCCGGTGTTGACGACGCCCTCGACCTCGAAGCCGAGGAACGTGATGGCGCGCTGCAGCTCGTCGGTGGAGACGCCGTCGAGGTTCAGGTATTGCTTAAGCCAATTGAGAGAGATTTTCACGGAAGAGATTTTTCACCACTAATGGCCACTAAGACCGCACTAATAAAACGGAGCGGATCCGTGTCCCGTTAGTGTGGATTAGTGGTTCAAGAAAACTGTTTCAGGAAGCGGACGTCGTTCTGGTAGAAGTAGCGGATGTCATCGATGCCGTAGACGAGCATCGCGAGGCGCTCGAGGCCCATGCCGAAGGCGTAGCCGCTCCACACCGCGGGATCGTAGCCGACGGCCTCGAACACGGAGGGGTCGACCATGCCGCAGCCGCCGATCTCGATCCATTCCTTCTTCACCTTGGGCAGGTGCTTGGCGGAGAGATCGACCTCGAACGACGGCTCGGTGTAGCCGAAGTAGTGCGGACGGAAGCGCGTCTTCGTGTCCTTGCCGAGCAGCGAGGCGAAGATGTAGTCGAGCAGCGCCTTCAGGTCGCGTACGGTGACGTTCTTGTCGACGTAGAGGCACTCGAGCTGGTGGAAGTTGGCGCTGTGCGTGGCGTCGGTGGTGTCGCGGCGGTAGACGCGGCCGGGCGAGACGATGCGGATGGGCGGCTGGCCCTGGAGCATGGTGCGGATCTGCACCGAGGAGGTGTGCGTGCGCAGGAGGTATTTTTCCTCCGGCACCTTCTTGGTGACGTTGCCGAAACGGGCCGGCGTCGGGAAGTAGAACGTGTCCTGCGCGTCGCGCGCCGGGTGGTCGGCGGGCGTGTTGAGCGCGTCGAAGCAGTAATACTCGGTCTCGACCTCCGGGCCGTCGGCGACGCTGAAGCCGGCCTTGCGGAGGATGCGGCACATCTCCTCGCGGACGAGCGTGAGCGGGTGGTAGGTGCCCGGGCCGGCGTCGGGCGACGGGAGCGTGGGATCGACGGCGGGCCCGAGCTGGGCGGCGATCTCGGCGTCGGCGATGCGCTGGAGCGTGGCGTCGAGCTGCGTCTGCAGGCGGGCCTTGGCCTCGTTGATGAGCTTGCCCATGACGGGGCGCTGCTCCTTCGGCACGGTGCCGAGCTGCTTCATGAGCGCGGTGAACTCGCCGTGCGGGCCGACGTAGCGGGCCTTGGCGGCCTCGAACTCGGCGCGCGTGGTCAGCGCGGCCAGCTCGGCGGGGGCCTTGGCGAGGAGAGCGGAGAGGGTGTCTTGCATCGGGAAAATTCAGGGGACCAGCGCGGGCGGAGCCGGATCGTGGAGGGCCCAGCTCCCGCTGGGCCGCGGCCCGTCGGGAGACGGGCCCTCCAAGAAACAGTGCACCGAACAGGCGGAGGGTGGAAAAAACAAAAGGACGGGACTCGCGGGGAGACCCGTCCTTCAGGGAAGTGGTTTCTGAAACCGAAGGCGAGCCTGTTAGCCGGCTCGCGTTGTCGGGTGGGCGGTTCGTCGGGGACGACCCGCCCTGCCCTTTGTCGTCAGGCCTTGGCGGCCTTGGCCTTCAACGCGCTCTGGGCTTGCTTGACCAGGCCGGTAAACGCCACGGCGTCGGCGATCGCGATCTCGGAGAGCTGGCGACGGTCGAGCTGGATGTTGGCGGCCTTCAGCCCCTCGATGAAGCGGCTGTAGGTGATGCCGGCCTCGCGGCAGGCGGCGTTCAGACGCACGATCCAAAGGCCGCGCATGTTGGCCTTCTTCTTCTTGCGGTCGATGTAGGCGTATTGCCAGGCGTGCTGGACCGCTTCCTTGGCGTAGCGGAACAGCTTCGATTTGCTGCCGAAATAGCCCTTGGCGTATTTCAGCACTTTCTTGCGGCGCTTGCGCGACGCGGGGGAGTTGGTGACACGAGCCATGTTTAGTGGAGGTTGGGTCGCCGGCAGGTCGGTTCGTTAGACGGTCACCTGCCTGGCGAAGTTATGGTTTTCGCTTCGGCTGTCGGGTTAGAGCCCAAAGGGCAGACAGCGCTTGAGCGGCTCGGCATGGCCATCGGCCACGAGCTTGTCCCGGGAGGCACGGCGTTTGGACTTCGTGCTCTTCGAGGCCAGCAGGTGACGGAAGCCAGGCGTGCGCCGGATCAGCTTGCCCTTGGCGGACAGCTTGAAGCGCTTGGCAACGGACTTTTTGGTCTTTTGCATGACGGAGAGCGGACGAAAACAGAGAGCCGATGCACGCTTGGCAAGTGTTTTGTCGGGAAAAGTGCTTCCGCCCCCTCTCCTCCTCCGGCCTAACCGCCCGGCATGGAGGCGGCTACAACGGCGGTCCGCCGCGCGCACGCTTTACTTTGGGCCGCGCGCGGCGCTCAATAGGGCAAATGAAGAAAGTGAAGGTCGCGCAGTTCGGGCTCGGCCCGATCGGACTGGAATCGCTCAAGCTCGCCGCCACCCTGCCCTGGATCGAGGTGATCGGCGCGGTCGACAAGGACCCGGCCAAGGCCGGACGCCCGCTGACCGAATTGACCGGCCTCGGCTCGCTCGACGGCCTGTGCGTCTCGCGCGATCTCGAGCAGTTGTTCCGCGAGACGCCGCCCGAGGTGATCCTGCACACGGCATCGTCGAGCGCGGCCACCTCGCTCGCGCAGATGCGCCCCGCGCTGGAGCTCGGCGTGAACGTGGCCTCGACCTGCGAGGAACTGATTTTCCCGGCGCACAAATCGCCCAAGCTGGCGAAGGAATACGATGCGCTCTGCCGGCACACCGGCGCGCGCCTGACCGCCACCGGCGTGAATCCCGGCTTCGTGATGGACGTGCTGCCGCTCTGCCTGACCGGCGTCAGCCGCACGGTGGACAGCATATATGTAGAGCGCGTCGTGGACGCCGCGACACGCCGCCAGCCGCTGCAGGCCAAGATCGGCAGCGGGCAGGACTCCGAGGAATTCCGCGCGAAACTGCAAACCGGCGCCGCGGGCCACGCGGGCCTGTGCGAATCGGTGGCGCTCATCGCGCACGCGCTCGGCTGGGCGCTGGACGAAATCACCGAGGCCGGCGAACCCGTGGTCGCGCAGCGGGAAGTCCGCACGAAATTTTTTCAGGTGCCGCCCGGCCGGACGACCGGCATCCACCAGCGCGCCATCGGCCGGCGCGGCGATGCGGAAAAAATCGTGCTCGATATCCGGATGTACCTCGACGCACCGGAGCCGCACGACCGCATCCTCATCCGGGGACAACCTCCACTCGACGTGCTCGTGTCAGGCGGCGTGGCGGGCGACGACGCCACCGTCGCGGCACTGATCAACACGGTGCCGCGCCTGCTCGCCGCGCCGCCCGGATTGCACCTGCCGAGCGATCTCGCGCTGCCGAAATGGGCCGCGCCGAACGCGTGAGCGGGCGGATTTTTTGCCCGCGCAAAAACCAATTTTCTCCTCTGGCGCGCAGAATCGGGAAAAGGGGTTGACAAGGTCCGGCCAATATCAACTTTTGCCCGTCTTGCTTCCGGCTTCCTAGCTCAATGGTAGAGCAGTTGACTCTTAATCAATTGGTTCGGGGTTCGAGTCCCCGGGGAGCCACCAAGCTTGTGTTGTTTGTCAATTTCTCCGACTCTCATGCGCAGCGCGCCACGCCGGCGTAGCTCAACGGTAGAGCACCTGTTTTGTAAACAGGCGGTTGCGGGTTCGAATCCAGTCGCCGGCTCCACTTCCCCACGGGGCGGCGCTCATCGCTCATTTCGCGACCTTCGTCGATTTTTTCCCACTGCCCGATGGTGTAATGGTAGCACGAACGACTCTGACTCGTTCTGTCTAGGTTCGAGTCCTAGTCGGGCAGCCACACGTGAAAAAAAATTCCGGCACAGAAAGCGCATTGACAGTCGAAAGCAGTTCCAAACAACATTCGCCCCCGTACCAGTTCACCTCTTGCCCCCGCAGTCAAAGCACACACCCACTTTCCCGGCCGACCTGAATACGAGGCAGGCGCGAGCTTGAATGCTCGGCTGCCCACCGGCCCGTGTCCCGAGATTTTCCCCAACCAACGTCGATTCCGACTAACTTCAATCCACATCTAATCGCATTATGATCACTGCACACATGCCCCTGGCGTTCCTGATGAATCAGACTCCGATGGAGTTGTTTAAGCACGGCGGCCCCATCATGTGGCCGATTCTCCTCGTCTCGTTCCTCATGATCACGGTCGCCATGGAGCGCATCATTTTCATTTTCCGCGAGAACTCCCGCCGCCAGCCCGACGTTGTTGAAAAAATGCTGGAGAAGGTCGAGGCCCGCGACATCGACGGCGCCGTCGAGCTGGGCAAGAAGTCCAACGATTACGTCGCCCGCATCATGGTTTACGCCCTCACCCACAAGGAACACTCGCTCGGCAACGCCTTCACCCGCGCCGCCAACCAGGAACTGCAGCGCTTCAGCCAGGGCCTCCCCACGCTCGACACCTGCATCACCGCCGCACCGCTGCTCGGCCTCCTCGGCACGGTCACGGGCATGATGAACACCTTCGGCGCCCTCTCGGGCGGTGACATCGCCGCCGCCGCCGGCCAGATCACCGGTGGTGTCGCCGAGGCGCTCATCGCCACGGCCTGCGGTCTGATGGTCGCGGTCACCGGCCTGCTGCCCTACAATTATCTCAATGCCCGCCTGGAGGAAGCCCGCCACGAAGTCGAGGACGCCTCCAATTCGCTCGAGATCATCATCAACAAGAGCGAGAGTGCCCACGCCGCCCACTGAGCGCGCGCTGAGCATTCTTTCGGCAACCCTTAATCCCTACTGATATGCACGGTGGTGGCGGCGGTACAGGCCCCGGCGGCGTCAAGAAGGCACGCATTGAGATCATCCCTCTCATTGACGTCATCTTCTTCCTGCTCGCCACGTTCGTCCTGTTCACTCTTTCGCTCAACAAATCGAACGGCCTGAATGTCCAGCTGCCCGTCTCGGCGACCAGCGAGCCCCGCGATCCTGCCGGCTCGGTCACCATCACGGTCACGGACGAGGGCACCCTCGCGTGGAACAAGGACCTCGTCACCCTCGACGAGTTTCTCCAACGCCTGCAGCAATACCGTGTTCAGGAGCCGGAAGGTCGCATCCTGATCAACGGCGACGAGCGCGCGTTCTTCGCGCAGGCGATTTACGTCTTCGACGAGGCCCGCAAAGCCGGCTTCACGAAGGTCTACATCGAGACTCGCGTCCGCTGACGCCAGCGCACGTCTCTAATAAAACAGTTCCACGCGCGTATAACCGACAAAGCAGCCACCCTCATGGAAGGCATCAAAATCAAAGTTTCGAATCGCAAGAAGGCGCGCATCGAGATCATCCCGCTCATCGACGTCATTTTCTTTCTGCTGGCGACCTTTGTGCTGTTCACCCTCTCGCTGAACCGCATCCAGTCGGTGCCGGTCAACCTCCCCGTCGCGGCGCCACCCAGCAACACGCCGCCCAACGAGAAGGACACCGCCACCATCCAGATTTCCGGCGAAGGCGCCCTGTTCTGGAACCGCGAGCTCATCGACCTCGCCGAGTTGCCCGCCCGTATCGCCCACATGAAGACCCAGTCCGAGGATCCCCGCATCCTTATCGCCGGTGACGAGAAGGCCCGCTTCGGCGCCACCATCACGGTGCTCGACGAGGTCCGCAAGGCCGGCATCGAGAAGTTCTCGGTTGAAACCCGCACCCGCCCGACGGGCAAATAATCCGGAGACGCCCCCATGCGCAAAGACCTGATTGTTGGTATCCTCGCCTCCGTGCTCCTGCACGTGACGTTCCTCTTCGGCTTCAACACCAAGGCCGTCAAGAAGGCCAAGACCGTGGAAGAAAAGCAGGAGCTCATCCAGATGGAGATGCCGCCCATCGAGCCGGACAAGGAAGAGACCGTCGACGAGCTCCCCGAGGAGCAGGTGACCAACCAGCTCGCCCCGCCCAGCCTCGTAGACCTCCCCTCCGTCGTTCCCGTCAACGCCTTCACCCAGCCCCTTCAGCCCCCGCCTCCTCCCGGCCTCACCGCCGCCAAGGGCGCCATCTCGATCCCAGTCACCAAGCCGGGCGCGCAGTTCGGCAAGGGCATGAAGGATCTGTTCGACGTCGCCAACCTCGATCAGGTGCCCCAGGCGCGCGTCCAGCCGGCCCCGGCCTATCCCTTTGAAATGCGCCGCGCCGGCATCAGCGGCGAGGTCACCATCGGCTTCATCGTCACCAGCTCCGGCGACGTCGTGGAGGCCTACGTGATCAAGTCCAGCCAGCGCGAATTCGAGGTGCCCGCCCTGCAGGCCGTCCAGAAATGGAAGTTCCGTCCGGGCAAGAAGGGCGGCCGCGCGGTCAATACGAAGATGCAGGTCCCGCTCGTGTTCAACCTCAACGAAGACTCCTAAGCTGCCATGTTGAAGTCATTTTCCTCCCTGCGTCTTGCCCTCGCCGCGCCCGTCGCCGCCCTCGTGCTGGCATCGAGCGCCGCCGCCCAGGAGCAGCCCGAGCGCACCTACTCTCTCTCGGAATCCGTCAGCGAAGCCCTCGGCTCCGGTTACAAGACCGCCGCCGACGCCAAGAATTACGACGCGGCCCTCGCCGTCCTCGACGCCCAACTGGCCAAGGTCGTGGACAAGACCAGCTACGACGCCGCCGTTCTCCTCCAGATCAAGGCCCAAACCCTCCTGCAGAAGAACGAGTACGGCCGCTCCATCGAGCCGCTCGAGCAGTGCCTGCAGCTCTCCGATACGCACACCCCCGCCTACTTCGACGAGCGCATCTCCCAGGAGCTTACTTTTTATCTCGCCCAGCTCTACTTCCAGGAGGCCACGACGACCAAGAATGCGACCTTGGTGGTGAGCTATTACGACAAGTCGGAGAAATACATGACCCGCTGGGTCAAGAACACCAAGAAGCCTACGGTGGACGCGCTGCTCTTCTACTCCTCCCTGCTCTATAATCGCGCCATTCAGGACGCCGACCACCCCGACACGCAGACCATCGCTCGCGCGCTCGAGGTCGTTGACAAGGCCCTCCACCTCACGGCCCATCCGAAGGACAACCTCTACGTCCTGAAGCTCGTCTGCCTCCAGCAGCTCAACCGCAACAGCGAGGCCACCGAGCTCCTCGAGCTCCTCGTGAAGCAGAAACCCGAGAACAAGACCTACTGGACGCAGCTCGCCGCCCTCTACCTGAACCAGCAGCAGGACATCCGCGCCATCGTCACCTTCGAGCGCGCTCAAGCCAACGGGTTCATGAACGCCCCGAAGGATAACTTCAACCTCGTGGGCATCCATTTCAACCTTGGCCAGTATTCCCGCGCCGCCGAGCTGCTGGAAAAGGGCCTCAAGGACGGCTCCATCGACAACGAGCAGAAGAACTGGGAACTCCTCGCCTACTCCTACCAGCAGCTCAACCGCGACCTGAAGGCCATCGATGTCCTCAAGGAGGCCACGAAGGTGTTTCCGAAGGACGGGCAGCTCGAATACCAGATCGCCCAGAACTACTACGGCCTCGAAAAGCTCCCCGAGGCGCTCACCCATATCCAAGCCTGCGCCACCAAGGGCGGCGGCCACAAGCCCCACCAAGCCTACCTCTTCCTCGCCTACATCGCGTTCGAACTGAAGAAATTCGATATCGCTCTCGAAGCCGCCAAGAAGGCCATGACCTACCCCGACGGTGCCAAGGAAGCCAAACGCATGCTCTCCGCCATCGAGGACGCCATCAAGGACCGCGAGGCCAAGATGAACAAAATGTAACCTTTTAGAGATCCCCCGCACATGAACAAAATCTACATCCTAATCCCGCTGGTCGGCGTGCTGGTCTTCGGCGGATTCTACCTCAACTTCACCAAGACCTACGAGGCGCGCATTGCCGAGGCCAAGGCCAAGGTCGAGGAGGAGCGCAAGCTCAAGGCCAAGCGCGACATCGCTGCCCGCGAGCAAGCCATCAAGGCCGCCGTCGAGGCCCAGGAAAAACGCAAGAAGGAGCGCGAGGAGAAGGAACTCGTCGAGGAGGGCAAGAAGAAGGCCCGCCTCGAAGCCGAGGATCGCCGCCAGCGTACCTTCGACGAGCGCAAGCGCTTCCGCGACCAGGTCGACCGCCTCAAGAAGGACATCGACGCCGTGAAGGCCGAGATCGCCAAGCTCACCGACGAAAAGACGCACCATGTCGACGAGCAGTCGTTCCTGCGTGACTACATCAAGAAGGCCGAGGCCAACGTGAAGACCTATTACGACCTCATCGACAAGATTGCGGCCGCCGACGCCGCCAAGGCCGCCGCCGACGCCGCAGCCGCCGCCCGCAAAGGCTAACCCGCACCACCCTCTCGCCACATGAACAAGTATTACCTCATCGTCCCCGCCGTTCTCCTCGGCACCTTCCTGTTCTTCTACAACGGTGCCCTGAAAGAGATGGCCGCCAAGGAAGCCACCAAGACGGCCGAGAAGGCCGCCATCAAGGCCGCCGAGGACAAACGCAAGGCCGAGATCGAGGCCAAGGCCTCCGCGGACGCCAAGCGCCGCCAGGAAGAGCGCGACGCCGAAGAGCGCGCCCGCGCCGAGAAGAAGGAGAAGGACTACCTCGACGCCATGAAGAAACTCAAGGACGAGGCCGACAACTACTCCGCCGAGTCGGACAAGCTCGCCAAGGAAGCCGCCGACCTCGACATTCAGCTCGGCTCCCTCCGCACGCAGAAGGAAAAGTCCACCCGTGAGGTCTTCGAACTGGCCAAGCAGGTCGAGCTCGCGAAGGTCAGCCGCCGCAACGCCGAAATCGAGATCCAGCGCATGGTCGAGATGCTCGGCACCAAGGCGGGTGCCAGCACCCTCGCGACCATCCCTCCTCCCCCAGCTCCCAAAAACTGAGCGAGGACCGGAATCCTCCCCGAGCCGCGTCATCCGACGCGGCTTTTTTCTTGCCCAAACCCGCGCGCCAAAACGCTTAGCAGGCTCATGAAGATTTTGTTTGCCCTGCCTCCGCGCACACCCTTTGTTGGCCCCTCATTCCGGCGCCGAGCCGGTTCTAGGATCGGGGCGTAGCTTAGCCTGGTAGAGCGCTACGTTCGGGACGTAGAGGTCGTGAGTTCGAATCTCACCGCCCCGACCACTTCAGACGAGGAACGGATTGAATCTCCGCTCATTGGCCACCGTCGTCAGCGGGCCATGCCCGGGGGCGATCAGCATGTCGCCGGGCAGCAGTTCGAGCACGCGTCGCGCATGCTTGAGCTGGCGTTGACAGCAGAAATATCCGCCACCCAGCGAACCGGCAAAAATCAGGTCGCCGGAAATCAGCAAGTTGCCGGGACCGGATTTTCCCGCCAACCCGATCGTGTAGCAATTGTGCTCCGGCGCGTGGCCGGGCGTGTGCAGCGCCGTGATTTTCAATCCTGCCACCTCCACGCTCTGCCCCTCGCCCAACCCCCGGCATTGGGGCCAGCGGCCCGTGGGCGGGCCGTAGAAACGGCCCAATTCGGTCTCCCGCAGCACGGTCTCCAATCCGCCGATGTGCTCGGCCTCGTAGTGCGTGACAAACACCGCCTCGATCCGCGTGATGGCGGCGGGCCACGCCCGGTGCAGTTCGGCGTGGCTCGCCCCGGTATCGAAGAGCACGGCGCTGTCCCCGCCGGTCGAGACGAGATAGGCGTTGGCGACGCCGACTCCGAAAGGCATGCGCAGCGGATGCAGCCGGAACGGCAGGCCGCAGTCCTCGGGAGTGGGATAACGCCCCTGGGCCAGCGCGCACAATCCCACTTCGTTGAGGTGCAGCACCCGGGCCAGCCGGCCGAGCTCCGCCTGGGTCAGCTCCGAGCGGTAATCGAGGGCATCCTTGATCCGGCCCATCTCCACGTCCGCCAGCGCGGCGATTTTTTCCATGGGCACGCCGACGTGCCGGGCGGCCTTTTCGAGCACATCGCCCAGTTCATCCTCGAGTGCGGGCACGGCGGGATTCATGGCGGAAACGATGGAAAATGAATTCCATTTTCCCGGTGAATGCCACACGTTTCGCGGCATGGATGCCGTCCAGCAAGAAGTCACCGACATTTTCACGCGCACCAAGGCCCTGTTGCAGGGGCATTTCGTGCTCCGCTCCGGATTGCACAGCGGGCATTTCTTCCAGTGCGCCCAAGTCTGCCAATACATGCCCGAGGTGGAGCGCCTCGGCACGCTGCTCATGGGCCGGCTCGCCGGGCTGAAATACACCACCGTGCTGGCGCCAGCCATGGGCGGTCTGGTCATCGGCCAGGAAGTCGCCCGGCAGTCGAAATGCCGCTTCATTTTCGCCGAAAAGGAAAACAACTCCCTCGTCCTGCGCCGCGGCTTCACGTTCGCGCCCGGCGAGAAGGTGCTGGTGGTCGAGGATGTCATCACGCGCGGCGGCCGCGTGCAGGAGTGCCTTGACATCGTCGCCCGGGGTGGCGGCACCGCCGTCGCGGTGGCCGTGCTGGTCGACCGCAACCAGGGTCAGGCCAAGTTCAGTGTCCCCACCTGCTCGCTGCTCGAAATGAGCTACCCGACCTACCCGGCAGACCAACTGCCCCCGGAGCTGGCCAAACTCCCGGCGAGCAAGCCCGGCAGCTGAGCCGGGATTGGCCGGCGGCTTCGGCTGGCTTGAATTGAACTGCCGTGGTTTCGCCTTTCTGTCATCGCGAGGTGCGCGCAGCACCCCGTGGCGACCCAGCTGGATTGCTTCGTCGCGGTGCTCCTCGCAATGACAAGACTCATGACCACGAGATGATCCCATTGCCCTGGCCCACCGCGCCACGAAAAAAGGCGCGCCCAGCCGGCGCGCCTTTGCTTTAAACTGCAGGTCAGATGTCGTTCACCGGACGGTGAAGACCACGTAGCGGTAGCCACCGCGGTAGTTGATGAGCGCCATGTTCCGGCCTTCGCGCATGGCCCGCCGCGCTGTGGCGAGATCGGTGACCGCCATCCGGTTGATCTGCTCGATGATGGCACCGACCGGAAACACGTCACCGTAGCGGGACGTCGGCTTGATGTCGGTGATGACGATGCCCTCGACGCGGTTGTCGACGCGCAGTTCGCGGCGGAGATCGTCGGTCAACGGCGAGATGTTGACGCCGGGCAGCAGTTCGCCCTCGGCATCCGCTTCCTCCTGCAGCTTGCCGAGCGTGGCCTCGACGGTCTGCGGCTTGCCGTCGCGCAGGTATTTCACGGAAATCTTGGTGCCGGGCGGCGTCTGCGCGATAAGGAGACGGAGATCGTCGCGTGAGTTCACCGGCTTGCCGTTGATGCCGACGATGATGTCCTCGCGCTTGAGGCCGGCCTTGGCCGCCGGACCGTTGGCGGGATTGAGATCGGTGACGATGACGCCCTTCGTGTCCTTCGGCAGGTTGAAGGACTCGGCGATCTCGGGTGTGAGCGGATCGGTGGTGACGCCGAGGTAGCCGCGCGCGACCGTGCCGGTCTCGATCAGGCTGTTCATGATGCTCCGGGCAAGATTGAGCGGAATGGCGAAGCCGATGCCGACGCTGCCCTGGTTGTTGGAAATGATGGCGGAGTTGATGCCGATGAGGCGGCCCTTGGCGTCGATCAGCGCGCCACCGGAGTTGCCCTTGTTGATCGGGGCGTCCGTCTGGATGAAGTCCTCGTAGCCGGCGACCTCGTCGAGGATGCCGACGCGGCGGCTGGTGGCGGAGATGATGCCCATCGTCACCGTCTGGCCGACGCCGAGGGGATTGCCGATGGCGAAGACCACGTCGCCCACGCGCAGCTTGTCGCTGTCGGCCACGGTCGCGAAGGGCAGCTTGTCGGCCTCGATCTTGATGACGGCGATGTCGGTCTTCGGATCGGTGCCAACCACCTTGGCGGTGAATTCGCGGTCGTCGTTCAGCAGCACTTTCAGCTCGTCGGCGTCTGCCACGACGTGGTTGTTGGTGAGGATGAAACCGTCGGACGAGATGAGCACGCCCGAGCCGAGGCCCTCCAATTTTTGCTCCCGATCGGGCACGTTGTAGAGCTGGCGCAGGATCGCGGGGGCCTGTTCGCGAACGATCTTGCTCGAGTACACCGAAACCACCGCCGGGCGGATGCCCTCGAGGATGTCGGCGTAGCTGGTGAGGACGGGGGCCTTGCCTTCGCCGACCGGCGAGGCGTCGAGCTTGAGCTCGGGTTTCTTGAGCGGGGTCTTGTCGCGGGCCTTGGTATCGGCTCCGACCAGAAGCAACGCCACGCCGAGGGAAAGAAGAGCGGCCACCAGTTTGGTTTTCATAGAAAAGGGCAAGGCTCCGACAATAGCCCTCCCACCCGGTTCCGCAATCCGTCTTAGAAGCCCTTGATCTTGAAAAGGCTCGTGACGCTCTCGTTGCTGTTGATGCGGAGGATGGCCTCGCCCAGCAGCGGAGCGATGCTCAGGACCGTGATGGGCAGCCCGCGCGGGTCGACGGGGACGGAATTGGTGGTGATCAGCTCGTCGATGACCCCGCCCTTGAGGCGCTCGTAGGCGACATCGTTGAGCACCGCGTGGCTGACGGCGGCCCGGATGCTGGTGGCGCCGTGCTCGCGGAGGATCTTGGCGGCGGCGGTGAGCGTGCCGGCCGTCTCGGTGATGTCGTCGACCAGCAGCACATCGCAACCGGCGACTTCGCCGACGATGTTGATGGCCTCGACCGTGGTCGCGTTGACGCGCTTCTTGGCCACGAGGCTGAGGGAGGCGCCGAGCACGTCGGCGTAGGCGGCGGCCATCTTCATGCCGCCGACATCGGGCGAGCAGACGACCAGCTTGTTGCTGCGCTTGGTGGCGAGGTATTGGAAGAAGACCGGCGAAGCGAAGAGGTGATCGACCGGCACGTCGAAGAAGCCCTGGATCTGCTGGCTGTGCAGGTCCATGGTGAGCGCGCGGTTGGCGCCGGCCGCGGTGAGCAGGTTGGCGACGAGCTTGGCCGTGATCGGCACGCGGGGCTGGTCCTTGCGATCCTGCCGGGCGTAGCCGTAGAAGGGAATGACGGCGGTGATGCGCTGGGCCGACGCGCGCTTGGCGGCGTCGATCATGATCAGCATCTCCATCAGGTGATGGTTCGTCGGCGGGCAGGTCGACTGGATGATATAGACGTCGGCGCCGCGGACGTTCTCGTTGATCTTTACGAAGGACTCGCCGTCCGGGAAGCAGGTGACGGTCGCCTCGCCGAGCGGCACGCCGATGGACTTGCAGATTTCCTCTGCGAGTGCGCGATTGGATGATCCGGAAAAAATTTTAAGCCTCGTGTCCCTCATGCAGCCGCGAGCTAAAGGGAATTACGCCGGGGCGGAAGCCTATTTCAGTTTTTGCTCCAAATATTCGACGCGCTTGAAGAGATCGGGCAGCTTCTGATGCAGCACCTGCAGGCGCCGCTCGGTCATGTAGGGGGTGGCCGGGGTGCCGTTGAGGTAACTGCCCGGGGGCGTGTCGAAGGCGATGCCGGTCTGCCCGCCCGCCTTGGTACCCTTGCCGAGGGTGATGTGGCCGCCGACGCCGGCCTGGCCGCCCAGCACGACGTAATCCTCCAGCGTGGTGCTGCCGGAGATGCCGACCTGGGCGCAGAGGATGCAATGCTTGCCAATGATGACGTTGTGGCCGACCTGGACGAGGTTATCGATCTTGGTGCCCTCGCCGATGACCGTGCGGCTGAAACGGGCCCGGTCGAGCGTCGAGTTGGCGCCGATCTCGACGTCGTCCTCGATGATCACGATGCCGATCTGCGGGACTTTCTCGTGGCGCCCTTTGACGAATTCGTAGCCGAAGCCGTCCGAGCCCACGACGACACCCGGTTGCAGGCGGACGCGGTTCTGCAGCACGCACTCCGCGCCGATGATGCCGCCCGGCTGGACCCAGCAGTTCTCCCCCACCCGGCCGTTCCGGCCGAGGAAGACGGAGGCTTGAAGGACGGAGCCGGCGCCGACGTTGGCGCCCTCCTCCACCACGCACAACGGGCCGACCGTGGCCCGGGGATCGACCTTGGCGCCCGGGGCGACGAACGCCGTCGGGTGCACGCCGGCGGCGGGCCGGGGCCAGAGCAACTGCTCGATGCGGGCGCAGATGCGCGCGAGCGCCACGGAGGGATTGTCGACGAACAGGAAAAGCTGGTTGGCCTGCGGTTCGCCCGCGTAATCCTGCGGGACCAAAATCACCGAGGCGGCGCTGGCCGCGACCTCGTTCCGGTATTTCGGATTGCCGAGGAAGGAAAGGTCCCCGGCGCGCGCGGTCGAGAGCGAAGCGATGTCGCGGACTTTTTCGGTCGTGGCCCCGGCGGAGCGTTGCGGCGCCACAATGGCGGTGATCTCGTCGGGGGTGTAAGCGACCTGCATGGGGATTGGGCGGGTGACTCGGTGCTCGCCCGCCGGTCCAGATTTCTGGCCGGCGAAAAGCGGGGCACGGACACAAAAAAGCCCTGTTCGGTGGAACAGGGCTTGGCAAGATTTCTTACGGCTTCTTCGGCGTCACGTTCGGCACGTTGAACTGCACCGGGGCGGCGTTGTTCGCCGGGGCCGTGGCGGCCGGCGGCGTCGCCGCGGGCGGCGTGGCGGCGGCGGGAGCCGGCGGGCGGTCCTTGTTCACTTCCTTCACGACATCGTCGGTGATGTCGTAGCCGGCGTCGGCGTAGATGACGGCGGAGATGCCGGAGGCGGTGAGGCCGGACTTGTCGAGGACGAGCGTGGCGCCCCGGGCGCGGGAGATGTCCTTCACGACCTTGGTGATTTCCTCGAGGACGAGGTCGTGGTGCGTCTTCATGCGCTGCTGGAGCGAGCGCTGGGTGTTGACGCGGAAGTTCTGGGCGTCGTTCTGCAGGCGCTGGATGGTCTCGAGCTTCTTCTGGGCCTCGGCCTCGGCGTTGGAGCGGACCTCGGGCTTGAGGACGGTGTTCTTGGACTGCTCGACCAGATCCTTGTACTGGTCGGCGAGGCCCTGCACCTGCTTGGCGAGCTCGTCGAGCTGCTCCTGGGCCTTCTGGGCGGCCTCGTTGAACTTGGCGTTGGCCTCCTCGGTCTTGTAATGGGTTTCGTAGACCTTGGCCATGTCGACCGTCACGAGCTTGATGGCCGACTGGGCCTGCAGCGTGGCGGCGACCCCGAGGGCGGCCAGGGTGATAAGCGAGCGGATGACTTTATTCATGATGGGTAAAGCTAGCAGGGTTTAGAAGCGGGTGCCGAACGAGAAATTGAACTGGCTGCCCTTCTTGTTGAACTTGTCACCGGTCAGAGGGATGCCGAAGTCGAGACTGAGGGGCGCGCCGGCGACGAAGAGGCGGAGGCCGAAGCCGAAGTTGTCGTTGTAGTTCTTCGGGTTGAAGTCGTACGCGCCGAGGTTCACGAAGCCGGCGTCGTAGAACAGGGCGAAGCGGATGGGCTTCACGACGTCGAACGAGTACTCGGCGCTGAAGAAGCCGTAGGTCTTGCCGCCGATCGGCTCGCCGAAGGTGTCGCGCGGACCGACATCACGGAACTCGAAGCCGCGCAGGGTCTGCGGGCCGCCGAGGAAGTAGCGGTCGAAGAACGGCACGGTCTTGCTGTCGCCGAAATTGTTGACGACACCGGCGCGGCCGATGAGCGAGAGCACCTGCTGCTGGAAGGAGAAGACCGGCAGGAACTGCGAGCCTTGGAACTCGAGACGGTAGTAGTTCACGTCGCCCGAGAGCGGGCCGCCGGCGAGCTCGGTCGTGAGCATCATGCGGTTGCCGTTCGTCGTGTTGACGATCTTGTCGCGCGTGTCGCGGCCGAGCGTGAAGCTGAGTTTCGAGACCTTGGTCTGGCCCGCGAGCGAGCGGATGAGCTCCGAGGCGTTCGGATCGACGTTCTGAATGTCGACGATCTCGTAGGTGTAGCTCAGCGTGCCCTCGACGAGACCGAAGAGCCGCTTGCGGAGGTAAATCTGACCGCCGACGCGGATTTCCTCATAGAAGGCGCTGTTGAAGTCCGAGGTCGTGCGGAAGATCTGGAAGCCGAGCGCCAGTTCGCGCTCGAAGAGCCACGGTTCCTCGAAGGCGAGGATGACCTCGCTCGAGCGCGAGCCGAGCTGCAGGCGGAGGCGGAACTTCTGGCCCGCGCCCTGGAAGAACGACTTGCGATTGAAGAGGTCGAAGTTCGACTGGGTGAGCTCGGTGAAGATGACGGCCTTCTCCAGCGAGCTGAAGCCGGCGCCGAAGGTCAGGTTGCCGGTGCGGGCCTCGTGCAGGGTGATCTTGAGGTTGCGGCGGCCGGGGATGTTCGTCGACTCGTTCGTGGCGTTCACGTCCTCGAAGAAGCGCGTGTTCTCGAGGCGGAGCTTGGAAATTTTCAGGCGCACGGAGTCGAACACGTCGCCGGGGGCGAGCACGAGTTCGCGGAGGATGACGGTGCTCTTGGTCTTGGTGTTGCCCTCGATCTTGATGGACTCGACCTGGAAGCGCTCGCTCTCCTCGATCTTGTACTCGATGTCGATGTCGCCGGTCTGGAGGTTGGGCTTGCGGACGAGGCGCGCGCGGGTGTCGAGGTGGCCGTCGCGGCCGTAGAAGTCCTCGAGGTTCTCGACGTCCTTATCGAGCTTGGACGGTCGGAAGATCATGCCCTTTTTCTGCTTCAACAGCAGGTTGAGCAGGCGGCTGTCGTGAATCTTGTTGCCCGAGAAAGCAATGTCGCCGATGCGGTAGCGGCGGCCCTCGTTGATGCGGATGGTGATGTAGAGCTTGCCGGCGGACGGGTAGTCGAAGCTGACCTTGTCCTCGGCGATTTCGACGTCGAGGTAGCCCTGCTCCTTGTAGTAGTCGCGCAGCTTGTCGAGGTCCTCGTCGAACTTGTCGTCCTTGAAGCGGCCGCCGCCGGTGAGCCAGGAGAACGGATGCCAGGTGGCGGTCTCCATCTCCTTCTTGAGCCGGCGGACCTTCACGTGGTCGTTGCCGACGAACTTGATGCCCGAGATGCGGACCTTGGCACCCTCGCGGACCTTGAAGATGACGGTGCCGAAGCCCGTGCTGCGGTTGCGGTCGACCGTGTAGCTGACCTGCGCCTGGTTATAGCCGTTCTTCTGGTAGAACTCGTAGAGTTTCTGGGAATCGTCCTTCACCTGGCGCTCGTCGAGCGCGCCGTTCTGGGTGCTCTTGATCTCCTTGAGCAGGCGCTTCTCCTTGTAGGCCTTGTTGCCCTCGAAGCGGATGTTGAGCACGCGGTACTTCGGCGTCACCTCGACGACGAGGTTCACCACGTTGCCGGGCGCGTTGTCGCGCTTGACCTCGATGAACTCGAAGAGACCGGTCCTGTAGAGCGTGCGGATGTCGCGATCGATGATCGACTCGTCGAGATCGGTGCCCTCGCGCAACGCCATGTTGGCGCGCACGACCTGCTCGCTGACGTTGGCCACGCCGATGAACTTCACGTTCAGCGTGCCGATTTTCTGGGCGGGGCCCTGCGGCGCCGCGGGAGCCTCCTGGGCGAAGAGCCCGGTCAGCCCGGCGACGAAGACAAAAACGAGGAGGAGAGCCCGAATCGCCGGGCTACGGTGTGAAGTTTTCAAAGCGCGTAATTTCTTGAAGGAAAGTTAGTTTCAAATCACCTACCGGGCCGTTACGTTGCTTGGCAACGATTAAATCGGCCGCCCCGGCAGCGGTCTGGAAACGTTCGTCGGCATCTTTGGGGCGGGAGAGCATGAGCACCACGTCGGCGTCCTGCTCGATGGAGCCGGATTCACGCAAATCCGACAGACGCGGGGTGCGGTTCTCCTTCTCCGACGAGCGGTTGAGCTGGCTTAGAACAATGACCGGCAGGTCGAGTTCCTTCGCCATCGCCTTTAATCCGCGGGAAACTTCGGCCACCTGCTGCTCGCGCGGGGCGCGGGGGTCGGAGCCGCTGACCAGTTGGAGATAGTCGACCACGATCAGGCCGAGTTTCTTGCGGGCGTAGATGCGGCGGGCTTTGGCGCGCATTTCCATGATCGTGAGATTGCTCGAATCGTCGATCAGGATGGGGGCGCGCTTGAACTCCTCGGCGGTCTGGCCGAGGGCGTTGACCTCGCGGCCGTCGCGCGAGACGAGGCCGTCGCGCAGCAGCTTCAGGTTCACCCGGGCGCGCGAGCAGAGCATGCGCAACGCGAGCTGCGACGAGCTCATTTCGAGCGAGAACACGAGGGTCGGCACCGGGTCGCCCTTGCCGGGCTTCGGCATGGCGGCGGCCTCCGCGATGTTGAGGGCAAAGCTCGTCTTGCCCATCGAGGGACGGGCCGCGACGATGATCATTTCCTGTCGCTGGAAGCCGAACGTCATCGCGTCGAGGTCCTTGAAGCCCGACGTCACGCCCGTCAGCTCGCCCTTTTTCATGAGCAGCTTGGCGATGACGGTGTTGGCCTCCTTGATGGAATCCTTGATCTCCTCGGCGCTGTCGCTCACGCGGTCCTGCGTGACCTTGAAGAGGTCCTGCTCGACCTTGTCGACGAACTCCTCGAGGCCGCCCGAGAAGCTGTAGCACTGCTCGACGGCGCCGGTGGCGGTCTTGATCAGCTCGCGCAGCAGGTGCTTCTCGCGGACCTTCTCGATGAAATAGCCGGCGTGCGCGGTCGTCGGGATCTTGCTCGTGACCTGCATCAGGTACGGGAAGCCGCCCACCGCCTCGAGCTGGCGGCGCGTCTTCAGTTCCTCGGCGAGAATCTCCAGGGAAACGGGCGGGCTCTTCTGATAGAGGTCGAGCATGACCTCGAACAGCAGGCGGTTGGCCGGCAGGTAAAACGAATCCGCCGACACGCGCGCCTCGAGGCAGCGCGCGATCGTGTCGCTGCCGTCGAGCAGGCAGCACGCGATGACGTGCTCTTCCGCCTCGGCCGAGTGCGGCGGCGAGCGGTCCGGCGCGGACGCGGGCAGGCCGGACTCGGTGGTCCGGCGGGAATAGCCGCTGCGACGGGGTTCTGTGACGGCTTCAGCCATGAAAGCTCAGATTGGCTTGGAAAAAGGAGCCCCGAGCAACCTCGAATTCAGTCATTTGTTCAAGAGTGCGGTGTCCACAACTTGCCCACAAAAAAGCTGCGATGGGACCATCGCAGCTTCGTGAGCTAGATTGACCGGTTTCAGGCCTGCGCGGGCTCGATCGGGTGCTCGGAGACGACCTCGAAGGTGAAGTCGACCGTCACCTCGGGGTGCAGCTTGATCTTCACCTCGTGCTTGCCGAGGGTCTTGACCGGCTGGCCGAGTTGGATGCGGCGCTTGTCGATGGTGACGCCCGCGGCGGCGAGCTTGTCGTGCAGGTCGTTGGCCGTGACGGCACCGAAGAGCTTGCCGCCCTCGCCCGTCTTCACGGCGATGGCGATCGCGGTCTTCTCGATCTGCTTGGCCAGTTCCTGGGCGCCGCCCAGTTCCTTGGCCTCGCGCAGGCCGCGGGCCTTCTTGAGCGCGTCCACCTGCTTGCGGTTGGACTGGGTGAGCGGCACCGCCATGCCCTGCGGCAGGAGGAAATTGCGGGCGTAGCCGGCGCGGACTTTGACTTGGTCGCCTTCGGCACCGAGGCCGTCGACCGGTTTGAGGAGGAGCACTTCGCTGTGAGCCATGACTGAGTTGGGTTGTTAAATGTGGTTGGGATTCCTGGAGGGTTCAGCTGCTGCTGAACCGCGGCCCGGCGGGAGCCGGGCCCTCCAATTTAGAACGGCACGTCTTCGTCGAGGTTTTCCTGCTGGGCCGGGGCGGCGGGGCGCGCCGGGGCGCTCTGCTGTCCGGTCGAACGGGGCGCGGGCGAGTAGGAGCGGCCTTCGCCGCCCTCGCCGCCACCTGCGGGGGCGCCGTCGCCACGGCCGCTGCCGAGGAACTGGAAGTTCTCGCAGACGACCTTCATGCGGCTGCGCTTTTCCTTGGTGTTTTTGTCCTCCCACTGGTCGAGGCGCAGGCGGCCTTCGACGAAGAGCGGGCGGCCCTTGGTGCAGTACTTGGAGATGTTCTCGCCGGCCTTGCCCCAGGCTTCGATGTCGACGTAGGTCACCTCTTCGCGGTCGGCGCCGGACTCGTCGCGGAACTTGCGGTTCACCGCGAGCGAGAAGGTGCAGATGGCGGTGCCTTTCGGCGTGACCCGGAGCTCCGGGTCGCGCGTCAGGTTGCCGATGAGCATGACTTTGTTGAGATTGGCCATGGGGTGCGGGGCGCGGGGGCCCGGTCAGGCGTTTTCGACGAGCGCACGGTACACGCTGTCGTTGAGGCGCAGGCGCTCGTGCAGCTGGGCGACGGCGCCGGCGGGCGCCGCGAACGAGATGTTCACGTAGACGCCGGAGGGGAACTTGGCGTCCGTCTTGCGGGCGAAGTCGCGGCGGCCGATGTTCTCGATGGCGGTGACGTCGCCCTGGACGGCGGCGATTTCCTTCTTCACGCCCTCGATGATCTGGTCGACGGAGTCTTCCTTGCCCCGGTTGTCGAGGATGAAGGCGGCGCGGTAATTACGCTTGGTCTGTGTCATGGGTTTTGCGGCGGTTGAGGGTGTTCATGGCCCGGGAGTAGCCGCTGTCGAGCAGCAGGCGGAGGCCGTCCACGAAGGTGTTTAGATTTTGATCGATGATGGTTTGTTCTGAAGGGGAGAATTTTCCGAGTACGAAGTCGGCGAGGTCCATCGCGGCGGGACGTGGGGCCCCGATGCCAAGCCGGTAGCGGACGAATCCGCTGCCGACATGCTCCAGCAGGCTGGCGACGCCGTTGTGGCCGCCGGCGCTGCCGCGCACGGTGACCTTCACGAGCCCCACGTCGATCGTGAGATCGTCGTAGGCCACGGCGAGCGCCTCGACCGGCAGCTTATGGAAATCGAGCAGCCGGCGCAGGGCGCGGCCGCTGTCGTTCATATAGGTCTGCGGCTTGGCGAGCCAGCGGGTGACGCCGGGACGGACATTCCAGCGGGCGATGTCGGCCTCGAAGCGCGGCTCGTGTTTCCACGAGAGCCCTTCGGCCGCGGCCAGCGCGTCCACCACGGTGAAACCGAGGTTGTGACGGGTGCCGGCGTATTCGCGCCCGGGGTTGCCCAATCCTGCGATGAGCGAAACGGACATGACTCAAAGAACGTGCGGAAAACGCGGCCCGACCGCGAGAGCGAACGGGCCGCGGGAAAACGATTACTTCTTGGCCGGAGCGGCGGCCGGCTTGGCGCCGGCGGCGGGAGCGGCGGCCTTGGCGTCGCCCGGCTTGGCGGCAGCGGCGGCCTCGCCCGGCTTGGCGCCGGCGGCCGGAGCAGCACCCTCGGCCGGAGCGGCAGCGGCACCCTCGGCGGGCACGGCGGCTTCGCCCGCGGCAGGCGTCGCGGCGACTTCCTCGGCCGGCGGCTCAACGCAGAGCACGACGGTCTGGTTCTTGTCGTCGAGGAACTCGACGCCGGGGAGAACCTTGAGCTCGCTGATGTGGATGGCCTCGCCGACCTTGAGCGGCGTGACGTCCACCTCGATGAAAGCGGGGAGATCCTTCGGCAGGCAGCGGACGCGGAGGCGGTGCGTGGTGGTCTCGAGGATACCGCCCTCGTTCTTCACGCCCGACGACTCGCCCGTGATGAGGACGGTGACGTTGATCACCATCTTCTCGTTCTCCTTGACCTCCTGGAGGTCGACATGGAGGTAGCGGTCGGTGATGGGATCGCGCTGGATTTCCTGCAGGAAGGAAAGCGCCGCGGCACCCTGGTCGCGCTTCAACTCGATGAGCGCGGCGCGGCCGGCGATCTCCTTGAGGAGCTTGATGAACTCCGGTGCATTGACGGCCAGAGTCTCGGGCTTCGTGTGCTTTCCGTAGAGGATGGCCGGAATCTTCTCGGCCTTGCGCAGGCGCCGGGAGGCGCTGCGGCCTGTGCCCTCGCGGGCCGTGACGGTGAGTTGGTATTTCTTCATGGATTTCTTTCCCCCTGGTACTCCGGGATTGGAGGCAGGCGTAATTGAAAAAGGGTCGAGAGTTGAAGGGTCGCGCCGGGGCGATGCAACCAAAACTTTCGCGCCCGAGCGGGAATTGTGCGTTTTTACAGGAGAGCGGTGTTGACAAGGCCTAAAGCGAGCCTCTTTTTGGCCGTTCCTTCGGGAGCCACCGTTGCCCGGTAGCTCAGTGGCAGAGCAGGTGACTGTTAATCACTTGGTCGCTGGTTCGATCCCAGCCCGGGCAGCCATTCCACTACTTTGGCCGGAAGCGCCAGCAAGCGCCATAGCGTAACTTAGCCGGACTCATTCAGTGAGGTCGTTGAAAATCGGGTGAAGTTTCGTGCAAGTCGTTCACACGCAGGTTCAATTTTGACGAAACGCCTACTGCTATGCAGTTGAACTGGATGGTTCAGACGACCTGCGAATCAGATTCCCTTTCAACTGCATGAGTCCGGCTTAGTCCTTCCGTACCAGTGGATTTTACGAGTTCGCTCATTTGCCAGAGAGTCTTACTGAATGACACGACCTGACCGGAAGCCTCACCACCATTTTGTGCGCTTAATCCTTGGGTTATGCGACGCGAGCATCGTGTGTCAGCGGGAGATATCCTCCAGCATCTCTTCGAGTGTTGAATAGCGCCCCAACCGGCTGGTCGCGCTGGCGCTGCGTTCCGCTGAAACCAAACCGGTATTCTCGGCGAGGAAGATCAAGTAAGCTGCGACCCGCTGGGCAAACCGCAGGCGAGCCTCGGGACTGATGGCGTAGAAGCGGGCCCGCTGGCGGTAGCCAGCGGGCGTATGGTCGCCGAGGGCGGCTTTTCCCGCCCGGCCACCGGCGGCAAGGACATAAAGGAAGTTGTATTCGAAAAACGTCATGTGCTCGGCTGAGGGCGGCAGCGCCTCGAGGGCGGCGCGGCAGGCGGCAGGTGACGCGAAGACCGCAACCGGCCGGCCGGCGGCGGAGAGCGTGGTCGTGACGAATAGGCGTGCCATCGTCTGCTCGGTCGCGTCGGCGCTGAAGGCGCCGGCAACGGCCAGGTCGACCGTGAATCTGTACCAGTCGCGCCAGAGCGCGGCATCGGCGACGTCCTTCGACTGCGAGAGCGCGACGCCCATCTCGTAGGTGTATCGTCCGCTGGTCTTGATCTCGAGTGCACCACCCGCGACCTGCCCCATGATCCGGTAATTCTCGGCGGACTTGCCTGAGCCGGAATGAAAGCCGATGGAGACACCAAACTGCCGGCAGACGTGCCACTGTGCCTCAATGAGCCGTTTCAGTGCGACGTTGTCGGGATACGGCGTGTTCTTCTGAAAACCGAAGGATGGTGCCACGAAGTTGACCGGCATGCCGAGCACTTCGCAAAGAGCGAGCATGATGGCGGTGGTCGCGGGCGCAGTGATGCCGGGCAACTCGTCGATCGAGAGCTCGCGGAGATACTTGCGGCCGACCTCGGTGGTGAAGGCGGCGGCTCGGGCGATGGCATATTTTTCGTCGCGACGCTTCATCTTCCGCATCGGCGTCCACACGGTGGCGAGCAATTGGTCGAAAGTGGCGTCATCGAGCTTCAGACCGGTGGCGGCGACGCGCGCGCGGGCCTTGACGACGATGTCGGATGGAATGTCGGCGAGCCGGGCGGGCTGGTTAAGCGCGAGCTCGGGCGAAAGATCGAAGGTGATATAGCTGGCGAGCAGACACCCCCTGACCAATGCGTCTTCGCGCACGTCGAACTTGCCGCCGATGGGCTGATGGTCGGCATTGAACGACCACGCGATGCGGCGCCGGTGGAAGCCGTGCTTGAGTTTCGAAATGACAGCGCCGTGGCTCATGCCTTCAACGCTCTGCCCCTGATGTCCCTCCGGGACGGCGGCCCCGACGAACGGAAACGGCACCGTCTCCAGTTTTCCGGCCAGCATTGCGTCCACATCGAAAACGAGTTCGCGGGGAATGCTGTTCTGATTGGCGGTCAGTCCGATGCCCAGGGTGCTCATGGCCCATTCGACGGCCGGCCAGTGCAGCGTGGTGAAACGCGCCCCGACCCCGATCGTGCTGCGTCCCAGTTGCGCCGCGGCCGTCGGAAAAATGGTCGAGTCCGGGTCAAACTCCTGGACCTGATTCTTCAGGCGGAGAAGATTCGCCCACGTGGCTGGGAAATAGCTGCTCTTGTCATCCAGGCCGATCCCCTGTTCCAAACCGTTGAAGTTTGCCCCTCCGAGCCGGGGCAAGTGCTGCCAGAAAACGTCACCGGTCGCTTCGCACTCCCATAGTCTCCACTGGCCGGTCGAGGTGCCGAAGCGCGCCTTGGGCCACTCTCGGAAACTTTCGCCGGCGCACAGCCGGATGACGATGGCGTTCCAATCCAGACAGTAATCGGGGCTGATGCACGGATTCCGGGCAATGCGTAATCCGTTTCGGCAAAGATAATCGTTGATGGCGGAATACATGGGCTTATCGCGCGGGGGCGAAAATGCGATTGGCCGGTCCCAGTCACTTCAGGGCCAGGTAGCGCAGGATCCAGTCGAGCATGTCAGCTCCCATTTCGGGGCGGTAATCATGCCCGAGTTCCAACATCAAACGCAGTTCTTTCGGCGCGGTAATCGTGTTGTACGCTGCGTAAAGCGAAATCGGAGCGCAGGTCTCGTCGTTGTATCCCCACAAATAGTGCCCCGGAACCTTGAGTCGCCGCGCGAAGTTCACCGTGTCGTAGTAACCGGTCGTGGCTACTTTGCTCGGGATGCCGGAGGCCGGTTGCATTGCTGTGCTCCAAGCTACAAAGGGCCGGGGCCAGCCACCCGCCCGTCCGTGCAGTTCTCCGGTGACATCGCAATACGCCGGATGTGTGGCAGCCAAACCTGTCACCCGGGAATCCAGAACCGCCGTTACGATCGCCAACTGCCCTCCTTGGCTGGCGCCTACAGTCAACAAGTCCTTCCCGTTCCATTTTGGCCGGCCGACCAGGAAATCGTTGGCTCGCAGACAACTCAGGTAGACCCGCCAGAAGTAGTACGCGGACGGGTTGTCCAGATTGAAGAGCCAATAGCCATTCAGTCCTCCCACGATAAGCTGCAGGTACGCTTCCGCCGGCAGGTTCACCGGGATGCCGTGGATGCCAATCTCAAGCGTGATGATGCCATGCGACGCGAGTTCCCGGTCGCCCTGGTACGGGCGTGCGCCCGCTCCGGGCAATCGCAGCACGGCCGGATATTTCCCGGGAGACTTGGGCTCGCACAGCATACCGTAAATCCGCGGAGGAACAGGCCCCCAAGTCGGTCCGACGGTACGAAAATCGACCCGATAGACATCCACCGTCTCGGTGCATGCTTCTGGAACCAGGCTGAGATTGGGTTCCATCGGCGCCTTCTCCAGTTCAGACTTCGCCTGCCGCCAGAAAGCATCGAAATCGGCCGGTTCGGTCTGGGTCGGCGTGATCGCCTCGGGAGCGTAGGCAACCGTGGCCATCCCGCGGACGGCATGCCCGGCAACTTCCGCCGTGACCACGCACCGCAAGAAGCCGGGCTCTGTCAACGTCCCGCCAGTCACCGTCAACCCATCCGCCGGTATCACCGCGCTTCGCTCCTGCGCGGGCATTTGCTCGGGCCCAACCCGGTACACGATCGGGACGGAACCGACGGGCTTGCCCCCCTGCGTCACGGCAAAGCGAAAGTTCACGGGCTCACCCAGCCGATAAGTCCAATTCTGATGATCGGGAGATACGGTGAGCTGCACGGTGGCTTCCCGCGCTGCCTCGAAAGACGCGGCTGCCGCTCGATGTTGGATTTCCGCGACCGCCACCGAATGCAGCAATCCTACCAACACGGCCAAGACTCCGCCCGCCCTTGAAGGGCGGCGCTTTGCCGACGGAATAGGAATAGCATCAGTTAACGAACAAAAACAAGAACAACACCAGTCGCGCAGCAACCGATGGGCAGTAGCCAAAGCGGAGAGCATCTCCAGACTGTATTCCTCTGGATAAGGCCTGTCATGTCCCTGAATTTGATGACAATTCCAATCCGCGGAATCCGCCCGGCGCGCTGTACCAGCGCCATTGCCGGGATCATGGTTGGGGCAACCGCACCGGCCGGCCGCTCCGGCAACTGCACGTTAAATCACTCGGGAAGCCATCCGCTCCTGCCGTTGGATTGTGTCCGCTGAACAGGATTTCCCTCTTCATCATGACACATGCTCGATGAGCATCAGGATCAGAAGTCCGGCCACGCCGATCGCCGTTTCCACCACGGTCCACGTCCGGAGGGTCCGTCCAATCCCGAGTCGGAAGTATCCCCTGATCAGCCAGAAACCGGAATCGTTGACGTGCGAGCACACCAACGAGCCCGCCCCCATCGCCAAGACCAGCAGTTCCCGGTTCAGCTGCGGATGGGTGTCGAGCATCGGCTGCATCAGGCCGGCCGCGGTGATGACCGAGACCGTCGCCGAGCCGACTGCCACCCGCAGCGAAGCCGCCAGAATCCAACCCACCAGCAACGGCGAAACTCCCCCGAGCACGCCCAAGTTGATCAGGGCCCGCCCTACCCCCGCGACCTGCAACACGTGGCTGAAAGCCCCACCGGCTCCGATGATGAAAAGCAGCTCGCCGGAGGGGCGCAGCGTCGCTTGTATCCATTTCCAGAGTTCGGCCGTGCTGCGCTGGCACCGGAAGCCAAGCGTCCAAACGGCGAGTCCAGTCGCCCCGAGCATTGCGACCCAAGGTCTCCCAATGTTCGCCACCAGCCGCTCCAAAGGGTGCCCCGTCGGCAGGCCAAAGAGTTCGGCGACGAAAGGAGCCAGCATCAGCCCCACGGGCAGCAGCATCGCGACCAAGCTGGTTCCCAAGCCCGGCAACACACTGGATCGCGGTTCCGTCCGGGGAGCGAATACCGGCGTTGCGTCGGCCAGAGACGATTCCTCTCGCACCAACCAGCGGGCGAGCATAGGGCCGGCCAGCAACGCGGTCGGCAATCCGGCGAACAACGAGTAAAGGATAGTGCGGCCCACATCGGCGTGCACCATGGCGATAGCCGCCATCGGGCCGGGGTGCGGCGGGATCAATCCCTGCGCCACCGACAGGCCGGCGGCCAACGGCAGTGCCAGCCGCAGCACCGGCAGGCGGGCATCCCGGGCCAGACTCCACACCAGCGGGCCCAACAGCAGCATTCCAACCGTGAAGAAGACCGAAATCCCGACCCCAAAACCCACCAGCATCAACGCCACGTCGAGATTGCGGGTGCCCACGCGCTCCAGGAGCGCCTCCGCGACCCGGCCGGCGGCGCCGGATTCCGCGAGCAGACCTCCGAGCGCTCCGCCGAACGCGATAATAGCCGCCAAGCTCGCCAGGGTTTTCCAAAAACCGATCCCGATCGCACCCATCACTCCCGAGCTCGTCGCAGAAGGCAACAGAGGCAGCCCGACGCTCCAACCCATGGCCATCGCCGCAGCGAACAAGGCGAGGACGGCATTTATCCGAAAGACCGCGATAAGCAGTACCAGCCCCCCGACCACCGCAACGGCCAGCAGCAGCAAAGTGTGATCGGACATGATCCGAGAATTTCCACCACACCGCTCCTTCGCGAGCGCGCTCCACTCGCGACGTGTCATCAATTTTGGGGGCAGGCGATGACAGCCGGCTCGTTGACCGGCAGAAGGCACCCCCATAGGTTACACTCACCACCGTCGGCAACGTCATTGTCGAATTTCACCCGCCCTATGAACGAGCAGATCAAGATCAACTGGTACCGCTGCAAGGTCGACAAGGCGCTCATGAGCGAACTCATGCGCCGCAGCGATACCCGAGCGTTCACGCAGGTGCTGCTCCAGCTCGCGCTCTTCGCCGCGACCGGCGCCCTCGCCTTCAAGATTCACCGACACCTCGACGGCAACAACTGGCCGTGGATGCTGCCCTTGCTGCTCGGCGTGCTCTTTCTGCACGGCACGAACGGAAGCTTCTTTGGAGGCTGCGCCTGCCACGAACTCAGTCACAAGACTCCGTTCGCCACCCAAGGCTGGAATACATTCTTCCTGCGCCTGTACGCCTTCCTCAGTTGGTTCGATCCTGTCGCATACCGGGCGAGCCATATCCGCCACCATCAGGCCACCACACACCGCGATCACGACGGGGAGGTCGTGCTGCCGCAAACCCTCGACTGGCAGAGCGTCCGCTTTTTTCTCGGAGCCGTGGCCATCGACCCCCTGGCCTTGTTTCGGCTGTTCCGGTTCTGGATCGCTGTCGCCGATGGCAACCTGGGCCACGACGGTTTCTTCCGCGCCCAGTGGCTGCAGCGAGTCGTGCCGGAAACAGACCAGAAAACTCGCCAGGAGATGATCGACTGGGCGCGCACCTTGCTCTGCGGACATCTGGCACTGGCTGCGGTGTTCATTCTCTCCGGTCACTGGTTCTTGGTCGTCGTCGTGAACCTCGGCTGCCTGTACTCCTCGTGGCTGACCACACTCACCGGTCTACCGCAGCACTTCGGACTCGCTTCGGACACGCCCGATTTCCGGCTGTGCTGCCGGACCTACACCTGCGGTCCGCTGCCGGCGTTCTTCTACTGGAACATGCAGTACCACGTGGAGCACCACATGTTCCCCGCGGTTCCCTTCTACAACCTGCCCCGTCTCCGCCGCGCCATCGCGCACGATCTGCCACCGGCCACCCACGGACTCTGGGCCACATGGACGCAGGACATTCTGCCCGTGCTCCGCCGACAGCAGGCGGATCCCAATTTTGTCCACGTTCCGCCGCTGCCCCGGAACGAAGGAGAACAAGCCTCCGACCTCCAACTGCTGGGTGAGGCCGCGCAAACCATCTGACCCGCTAATCCGTCGCACCGGAAGCAAGTGAAAACGCGATCGGGAGTCATCCATCACCCTCGCTCCTCATGAAACTGTCTACCCGCCTTATCCTCTGTCGACGGAAGCGCCAGACCACCTCCGGTATCGTTCTGGTGGCTGCCCTGGGATGCCCCTTCATTGCCAGCGCGGCGGCACAGACCGGAGCACCGGTTCGGACCGCCCCCGGGGTCGAGGCTGCCGGCATGGTCCAAATCGCCGCGACAGAACGGGAGGTAGGCAGCTCTCCCGCCGAGCGCATGGAACTCGCCAAACGTTTCGCCTGTGATCCCACCTGGTTCAACGACGACCTCGACAAACACACTGCGCGGCTGCCGGCGTTCTGGATCGACCGGACTCCGATCTCCAACCGTCAGTACGGCGAGTACGTCGTGGCCACCGGCGGGCGGGCGCCCTGGCCCGGAGGCTGGTACGCCGCGGAGACCGCCGACCACCCTGTGGTGGACATCAACCACGTGGAGGCGGCGGCGTACGCCGCTTGGGCGGGCAAACGATTGCCCACCGCCGAGGAATGGGAGGTCGCCGTCCGGTCAGAGCGAGCCGGCCTCTTCCCGTGGGGGAACGACTGGCCGGGACCGGTTCAATCGGACAACCGGGCGAAAATTCCGGACTGGCGGGCACCAGCAACCGATCGGCTGGGCACCCGCCGACATGGTGAAAGCGCCGCAGGTATGGAGGATTTCATTCAGCAGGTCTGCGAGTGGACGGGCACCACGCGGCCGCATCACGGCACGACGTTCGTGGCCGTGAAAGGATCGAGCTGGCTGCAAAGCGACCCGGTGGAGTTCCGCACCGCCGCCACCTCCTGGGCCATGGCGAGCTTCGCCACGCCTTGGATCGGATTCCGGTGCGCGTTGGATGGCGACCGGCAGCCTGTCGCGCCACCTAGCGCGGCGGCAACCGCAACGACCGTCCGGACCGCCTCGCTCCCCCAGCCCGCATCGCTCCCAACCACGAAGGAAATTCAGGTCTGGCCGCTCCGCGATGCTCCCGAGGCCGTCGCAGTCCGACTGCTCGATTGGACGAAGCGATTCCTGGAGGCCGGGCGCCCCGCCGGGTCTCCCCCACTCCGCGGGTTTCTCCTGCAATCCGACGCGCTGGGTGCCTGGCCCGTTGCCCTGTTCCTCGCCGAAGCGATGTACTGGAAGGGAGCTCCCGTATTGTCGAGACTCGGAGAAGTGGATCCGATGTTACAGGTCGGCAAGAACCCGACCGGACGGCCCAGGTACAGCCTGCACTTCCCGGAACTCGATGTAACCTTCGAGTTCGTCGCCGGCCGGGACTGCGTCGACCTCGTCACGCAGGTAACGAACCGATCGACGACCGACGGAGAATTTCTGACCAGCTCCTGCTTCAGCCTGACCAACCATCCCCTGTTCTATGACTGCGAGATGCTGCGGACCTATCTTTGGACCCGGGATCGCGGCTTCGTCAGCTTGCGACAGATACCGCGGCCTGGCGACTGCATCCGCTGGATCACGTCCTCGGAGTCCGCACCGTTCGGAGGGCCGGGTGTCCCCGGCACTATGGCGGTGGTGTCGCGTGACGGATACTGGACTTTTGCCTCGGCCCGATTGGAGGGTGACGCAACCTACCGCCTTTCCGGCAACACCTGGCTCAACTGCCTTCACACGGACGCCGCGGTGATGGTGGCGGCCCAGGCCACGCGCACGACGCGGCAGCGGCTGTACTTTTTGCCCGGAGGGCTGGCAGCCCTCGAAGCGCGTCTGCGCAACGATCGGGCGGACGGCGCGCTCTAGAGTTCCTTTCAAAACCTGTCGTTGCGAGGCGTTTCGCACCGACGGAACGCCGAAGCAATCCAGCTGGATCGCCACGGCGCGCTTCGCGCACCTCGCGATGACAAACAGGTTTTGAAATGAGTTCTTAGCCGGACTCATGCAGCTGAAGCAGTGATCGCCAAAAGGCGCACCGTTTGGCGTCGTTGATGGTGTGAACATTACAAGCGACGATGCCGTCAACATGACGGCGAACCAAACGGTGCGGTTGGATTTGGGCACCAAAGA
>JACPIS010000027.1 GCA_016187925.1 Opitutia bacterium
GATCTATCGGGAGCGCAATCACGTCGAACGACTCTTCCGCCGACTCAAGGGCTTCCGCCGCATCTTCACCCGCTACGACAAACTCGATGTAATTTTCCGCTCTTTCGTCACCTTCGCTCTCATCTGGTTGGCGCTAGCGTAGTGTTAACAGTCCCTAGTCCGCATTTTCACACGCAGCATACACGTCAGCGGCACTCTGTAATCTGGAGTCGGAGTGTCCTCCGTCACGATTTTCGAGCAAGACGCGGCGAGGGCGCCGCGTCTCCATGAAACAGCCGGGCTGCCAGCCGGACCGAGAGGCCAATTCGCTCAGCGCCCGCCGAAGCTCACCCGCGGATTCGTCTTGAGGAAACTGGCGATGGCGGCGGTGAAAATCTCGCCGTACTCGGCGCGCTTCTTCTCGCCGACGCCGGTGATGCCCTCGAGGTCGGCGAGGCGGGTGGGGTATTCGCGCGCCATCTGGCGGAGCGTGGCGTCGCCGAAGATGATGTAGGCCGGCACGCCGCGCTCGTCGGCGAGCTGCTTGCGCAGTTCGCGCAGGCGGGCGAAGAGGATCTCGTCGCACTCGATCTCGCCCTCGCGGCGCGTGATGCGCTTCGCCTTCGGCAGGGCGAGGGGCTTGGTGAGCGTGATCGCGGCGCGGGACTTGAGCACGGCCAGGCCCTCGTCGGTGAGTTCGAGAATGGGATACTCGCCCTCGGCTTGCGCGACATAGCCGAGGCGCATCAGTTCGCGGCCGACGGCGGCCCAAGCCGGACGGGTGAGCTCCTTGCCGATGCCGTAGGTCGTGAGCTGGTCGTGGTTCCAGCGGGCGATCTTCTCGGTCTCGGCGCCGGTAAGCACCTCGACGACGTGGTTAAGACCGACGCCGAAGCGGCCCGTCTGCCGGATGCGGTAGATGGTGGAGAGAAATTTCTGGGCGACGATGGTGCCGTCGTAGGTCTCGCGCGGCTCAAGGCAGTTGTCGCAGGCGCCGCAGTTGTCACCGGGAAACTGCTCGCCGAAATACGCCAGCAGCTCGCTCCGGCGGCAGCCGGCGCTCTCGGCGTAGTGCAGGATCTGGCGGAGCTGGCCGCGGGCGATCGCCTTTTCCTGGTCGTCGGAGATCTCCTCGATGAAGTGCGTCTGCTTGGCGGCGTCGCCGCCGCTGAAGAGCAGCAGGCAATCGCCCGGCAGGCCGTCGCGCCCGGCGCGGCCGGTCTCCTGGTAGTAGCCCTCGATGTTCTTCGGCAGGTCGTGATGGATGACCCAGCGGACGTTGGGCTTGTTGATGCCCATGCCGAAGGCGATGGTGGCGCAGATGATCTTGGTGTCGTCGCGGAGGAACGACTCCTGATTGCGCGCGCGCTCGTCGGCGTCGAGGCCCGCGTGATAGGCGCGGGCGGAGAAGCCGCGGCCGGCGAGGCCGTCGGCCACGCGCTCGGTGGCGGCACGGCTGGCGCAATAGATGATGCCGGACTCGTCCTCGCGCTTGCGCACGAATTCGATGAGCTGCTTCAGCGGCTGGTCCTTGGGCAGGACGCGGTAGGTGAGGTTGGGGCGGTTGAAGCTGGCGACGAAGATCTCGGGGCTGCGCAGCTTCAGGTGCCGGATGATGTCGGCGCGCACACGCTCGGTGGCGGTGGCGGTGAGGGCCATGACCGGCACGTCGGGCAACAAGGTGCGCAGCCGCGCGAGCTGGCGGTATTCCGGGCGGAAGTCGTGGCCCCACTCGGAGACGCAGTGCGCCTCGTCGATGGCGATTGCAGTGACGTTCCAGTTGGCGAGGTTCTCCTTCCAGTCGTCGAGCATCAGGCGCTCGGGCGCGACGTAGAGCAGGCGCCACTCGCTGCGGTGCAGGCCGCGCAGGCGCGAGCGGGCCTCGTCGGCCGTAAGGGTGGAATTGAGGTAAGTGGCGGCGACGCCGGCGGCCTGCAGCTGATCGACCTGATCTTTCATCAACGCGATCAACGGCGAGACGACGATGGTCAGGCCGGTGCGATGCAGCGCGGGCAGCTGGAAGCAGAGGGATTTGCCGCCGCCGGTCGGCAGCAAGGCGAACACGTCGCGGCCCGCCAGAGCGGCGTCGATGATCTCGCGCTGCAGCGGGCGGAAGGCGCTGTAGCCGAAGGTGGTTTTGAGCGTGAGGTGCAGGTCGTCCACAAAACGGCGAGTGTGCGGGGCGGCGGCACGCGCGGGCAAGCCAACAGCGAAAAATCAGCGCCGCAGCCCCAGCCAGCGGGCCAGTTCGTCGATCGCCGGCGCGATTTTGTGACCGCGCCGGACCGAGCGGGCCATGACGCGCAGGCGGCGCGCGGGCCGGTCGGCCTTGGGGTCGACGTGGCCGACGATCTCGTGGCCGGCCAGCACGGGCAGCGCGTAGTAGCCGCGCTGGCGTTTGTGCGGCGGCGTGTAGACTTCCCAGGTGTAGTCGAAGCCCCAGAGCGCGGACGTGATGCGGCGGTCGTAGACCAGCGGGTCGAGCGGAGCGAGGAGGAGTGGCGGCTGCGCCGCAGTTGAGGGTTGAGTGCTGAGGGTTGAGAGTTCGAGCAGGGGCAGGTCGGACTTGAGGATGAAGAGCGGCGGGGTTTTGACGCCGGTGATGACGACCGGCTGCACAAGATCGTCGACCAACGGGAACTCCCCGCGCTTGAGGGAGGCGAGGCGACGCTGGCGCAGGCGGAGCAGGGCGGTCCAGCGGGCGGTTTCGGCGGTGCTTTTGCCCGGCGTGGCGAGCAGCGCGGCCGGCAGAACGCGCTCGGGCAGGTCGTAGACGCGGCGGAAATTGCGCCGGCCGGTGATGAGTACGCGGCCGTGGACGAACATCACCTCGAGGAGGTTCTTCACGAGGCGGCCGGGCGAACCCCAGCCCGTGCGCGAGCGGCCCTCGTGTTCGATGTCGTCGGAAGTGAGCGGGCCGCGCGCGGCGATCTCGGCGAGGATGCGTTGGGCGAGGGCCTCGTGCTTCGGGCTGAGCTTGCGGCGGTAGGCTGCGCCGCGGCGCAGGCGGCGGCGGGCAATCAGCGGGGAAAGGTACGGCCACGCTTCGGCGGGAAAGGCCACGAGGATGCCGGCGTGCGGGAAATAGTGCTCGAAGCCGGGGCGCGCGGGCGAGTGGATGAACTGGTGCAGGTCGCCCTCGCGGTAGCCGGCCACACGGTTGCGCAGGATGAGGTCGTGCATCCGGCCGCAGACGTTGATCGGGTCGATCTGGATGTAGCCGTGGTGGGCGAGGGCGGTGGCGACATCCGGCGCAGGGGTGTCGAGCAGGACGGCGCGGCGGACGAATCGGCGGGCGTCCTCGGCGGAGATTTTGAGCGCAATGGAACTCGGGGGCATGGGTGGTATTCTGGGTAAAGACGCTCTCGCGCCAAGGCTGCGGAGGATTGTTTTCGCAGGGTGAAAATAAAAAGGCCGCGCGGGAAGCGCGGCCTGGGGAAACCTGTGGCAGTGGCTCCGTTATTTCTTCGGGAGCTGGGTCTGGAGCTCGTCGAGGCGCTTCTGGATGGCGTTCATCTCGGTGACGAGTTTCTCCTCCATCTTTTTGCGGTCGGAGCTGTTGACGATGCTCATGGTGGAGGCGTCGCGCACGATGTTGGCCGGCAGGGTGAGGAGGCGGGTGAGGAGGCCCTGGTCCTTGAAGCTGCTGAGGTAGAGCGCGGTGATCTCGTGGGAGAGCTTCATCGAATCCTGCGCGATGGCCTGCGAGGAGAGGAGCTGGTTGTTCAACTGCTGGTTGCGGGACATCTCGGAGGTGAGCACGCCGCTGATCTGGTCGGAGATGCGCTGGCTATACTGGTTGATGGTCTCGCGGGTGAGATTCTGGTCCTTGGACATTTCGGAGAGGATGGGGGAGATCTTCTCGGCGAGGCGGCTGCCGACCTTGTCGACCTGCTCGTTCTGGAGCTTCTCGGCTTCCTCGGGGGTCTTCGGGATGTTGGAGCCGTAGGGCATGACCTTCTTGGCGATGGCCTCGGCGAGCTGGTTGACCTTCTCGGCGTTGAGTTTGGCGACCTCCTCGTCGGTCATGAAGACGTCGGCGGCGCGCTTGGCGATGGCGTCCTTCAGGAGCTGGTTGACGGACTCGATGTGCCGGCGGGTCTCCTCGGCGGAGGCCTTGAGTTCGGCATTGGTCTGTTCGCGCAGCGCGGTCATCTCGGCCTGCTGCTTGGCGGTGAGTTCGGCGACTGTCTTCTGGTAGAACCAGAAACCGGCGCCCACAAGGAGCAGCGCAGTGAGGATAATCGCGGGGATTTGGTCTTTAAGCTTTTGCCACATGGTGTGTGTCTGGTTGAGTAACTATCTGACCCATATAGTGGATGGATGTTCAAAAGCAATGCCGCCGTTGCCACTCCGCCCGGGTTGGGAATTACCGCCCATGAGCCTAAATAGATACGAGCAAACCCTTTTCGACCACATCGAGCGCCATCCGGAGGAGCGAAAGCACTGGCAGTGGAAGGCGCAGGAGGCGGGCAAGCGCACGGGCGCGCCGGGCGAGGTGCTGCGCGGCTTGGAGCGCGAGCTGTGGGACTATTTCACCGAGCGGAGCCAGCACGTGGCGGCGCTGCGGGAGCTGAGCCACGGCGGCGTGCGCCGGGTGAGTCTGCAGAATCTGGCGGAATACTTGGTGCGGCTGTGGGGGCCGCCACCCAAGCCCCGGTCCAAGCCGGCGGCGCCGCTGGATTAGGCTGGATTTGCACCCGAAGCGGTCCGTTCCCGCTGCGGGCAAGGGTAACGATGTGCTCAAGGGCGGGCTTTCATTTCGCGAGGTTTACCGTAGGGCATTAGCGAGGCGCCCTCCTCGTTACCCCGCGCACCACGAGAATCGCCCGCCTGAGATACCCCCTCGTCTCAGACGCGTGCCCCTCTCACCACGTCTGCGCAGAGCCACTGCCGCTTTCAACCGTTTCATCGACTGTCACCTCCCCCATAACGTCATGAAATCACATCCCCCGATAAAGTCCGTCTCCGCGCCCTCCCGGGTGCGTGTCCGCTCATCCGGCCAGAATCCTGTTTTCACCCTGCGCGGCGCGAGACCGTGGTTGCCGCTCTGCGCCTTGCTCGCGTTGATGCTGCCGACGGCGGGTCTCCGTGCGGCCAACACCTTTGTTCTGAACGAAAAATTCGACAGCCTGGCCACGGACTCGACTCCCGGCAGCCCGTGGACGGTGGTGTCCACCGGCGGCGGTTCTGTCACGGTGAAGGAAGAGCCGAACGCGCACGACAAGAGCGTGCGCATCCAGAAGCTCCTTACCTCGGGCACGTCGAGCCTGACGACGACGACCTCGAACCTGAGCGGCCGTGTCGTGTTCGAGGCGCGCGTGATGTCGCGCGAGACCACCGGTTTTCGGGCGACGCCCTACATCTACAACAGCGGCGGCACGACGGTTGCGTCCGTGGCGTTTCAGGACGGCAACATCCGCGCCAACGTCGGCGGCACGTCGACCATGGTGCAGAGCTTCGCCATCAACGTCTGGTATCACGTCCGCCTCGTCATCGACACGGATGCCGACCTGTTCGACCTCTACATCGACGGCGCGCAGAAACTCAGCAAGGCCGCGTTGCGCGGCGCCACGACCAGCGTGAACACCGTGAGCTTCTTCATGGACGGCACGAATACCGGCACGTTCTACGTCGACACCGTGCGTGTTTATAGCGAGCAGCCGACGGTGTTCGCTGATCGCTTCGACACGCTCACGACCGATTCCACGCCACCGAGCCCGTGGGCGGTGGTGTCCACCGGGGGCGGCTCCGTCAGCGTGAAGACGGTGCCTTTTGCCAACGACAAGAGCGTGCGGGTGCAGAAGCTCAACACCTCCGGCACCTCGAGCCTCTCCACGACATTCGCCGACCAGAGCGGGCGCGTGGTGTTCGAGACCGATGTCATGGCGCGCGAGACGGCCGGATCCCGCGGTCTGCCCTACATCTACAACAGCGGCGGCACCACGGTAGCCTCGGTACTGTTCGAGGACGGCAACATCAAGGCCTACGTCGGCGGCACGAAGACCACCGTGCAGGCCTTCGAGGCCGATGTCTGGTATCGCCTCCGTCTCGTCATCGACACCGGCACCGACAAGTTCGATCTCTACGTCGACGGAGTGCGCAAGATGAACGACCAGGCGCTGCGCAACGCCACCACCTCGGTGAACAGAGTGAGCTTCTTCATGGACAACACGAACACCGGCACGCTCTACGTGGACGGGGTCCGCATCTTCAACGAAGCCTCCTACATCGGCTCCGCGCCCACGCCGGTCTACGACGTGCGCAACTACGGCGCCGTCGGCAACGGTTCGACGAACAACACCACGGCGATCCAGAACGCCATCAACGCCTGCGCCGGCACCGGCGGCTCCGTGCTCCTCACCTCGGGCACCTACAAATCCGGCACGCTCACGCTCGGCAGCAACATGACGTTCTTCATCGACCCGACCGCCACGCTCCTGGGCAGCGCCAACGCCGCGGATTATCCCACGCAGACACCCGGCACCGGCAACACGCAGGTCAGCAAGAACTGCAAGCGCGCGCTCCTCTACGTCCCGAGCCGCACGCAGGTGCGCATCGACGGCGGCGGCGCCATTGACGGCCAGGGCGACTCCTTCGGCGGCACCGAGGGCGACCGGCCCATCCTGATCTGGTCCGTGCTCTCCAACAACATCGCCATCCAGAATCTCTACCTCAAGAAAGGCGCGGTCTGGAGTCTCGTCAGCATGGAGTCCGACCAAGTGTCGATCCACGACATCAACCTGCAGAGCAATAATATCACCCACGACGGCATCGATGTCGTCGATGGCGCCGACATCCTCGTGCAATACTGCGCGGTGCGCAGCGGCGACGACGCCATGTGCCTCAAGACCGGGGTCCGCCGCGGCATCGACACGATGACGGTCCGCGACTCCGTCTTCGGCGGCGACGGCACCAGCGGCGGCTCGAACGGCATCAAGTTCGGCACGGCCACTTACGGCGGTTTCTACGCCATCGATATCCAGGACAACTACGTGAAGGACGTGCAATACGCCGCGATGGCCGTCGAGTCCCGCGAGGGGGCCGACGTCGACGCCGTGCGTTTCAAGCGCATCGATTTCGCCAACGTCGGCAGCGCGTGCTTCCTGTATCTCGCCCAGCAGGCGACGACACACCCGGTTGGCGACGTGCCGAAGCTCGGCAGCATGAACGACGTTTCCCTCACCGACGTCTCCGGCTGGACGACCTTCTGGTCCAACTCACCGCACCAAGCCGCGCTCATCACCGGCCACATCTACAACGGCACCACCTACAAGATCACCAACCTCACGTTCACCAACGTCGATGTATTCTTCGAGGGCGGCCGCACCAGCGTGCCCGGCAGCCCGCCGGAGGCGAATCCCGGCCAGTATCCCGAGTCCAACATGTTCGGCGACCTGCCACCGTGGGCCTACTACCTGCGCCACGTGAACGGCGTCACCTTCAGCGGCTGCACCTCGACGCACGTGAACTCCGACGTGCGTTCGAAGCTCGTGACGAGCGACGTGACCGGACTCGTCGGCTCGCCCTGAGAAGATGGCCTCCTTCCGGCGCTTTGACCGGTGCCGGCGCCACTCCGACCCCAGCCCGCGGCGGCTAGGGTCTTTTTTTTGGCACGGCGCGTGGGCACAATATCTTCACCGATTTGCAGTTTTGCATTTACAAAACCGCCAAGCGGATGCATGGGTTGTTCACAAGTTATCCACTCGATGGAAAACACTCTAAGTGCGGTATCCCACTCACCGCAGCATCACGTCGGGGTTAGGGCGAAGACATACGTTCTCGATACGAACGTTTTGCTGCACGACCCACAATCGATCTTCAAGTTCGAGGAGAACAATCTCGCGATTCCCGTCGAGGTTCTCGAGGAACTTGATGCCATCAAAGGCGAGCAGTCCACCGAGCGTGGACGCAACGCCCGCCGGGTGCACCGCATCCTGCAGGAGCTGTTGCCCGACTCGCGCTCCATGCACGAGGGCGTGAAGCTGCCCAGCGGCGGCACGCTCTCCGTCATCATCAACCGCTACCTGGTCGAGAACAACTGGTCCTCGCCCGCGATGCAGCGCCTCCGCGCCGTGCTGTCCGACTTCACCAAGAAGGACAACCGCATCATCGCCAGCGCGCTCTTCGTCCAGGAAACCTTCCCGCCGCCCACCATCCTCGTCACGAAGGACGTGAACGTGCAGCTCAAGGCCCGCGCCGTCGGCCTTGAGGCCGAGGACTATCTCAACGACAAGGTGCCCGAGGCGCCCGACAACGATTCCTACCCGACGCTCACGCTCGACGTCTACGAGATGCAGCGCTTCTGCTCCGAGGGCCATCTCGAACTCGCCGAGGAGCAGGCCAAGGCGCTTTACCTGAACGAATACGTCCTGCTCATCACCCCCGAGGGCAAGACGATGCCCGCCCGCTACGCCGGCAAGGGCGTCGTGCGCCGCCTGCGTTTCCCGGATTTCGTCAAGGCCCCCGGCGGCATTCCGATCCGCCCGCGCAACCTCGAGCAGCAATTTTTCCTCGATGCGCTGATGGACGACAGCGTTTCGCTCATCACCTGCTTCGGCAAGGCCGGCACCGGCAAGACCCTCCTCTCCACCGCCGCCGCGCTCCACCAGACCTGCGACGAGGCCTCGCGCTACGACGGCCTGTCCATCTCCCGTCCGGTCATCGCGCTGGGCAAGGACATCGGCTTCCTCCCCGGCTCGCTCGAGGAGAAGATGAAGCCTTGGCTCCAGCCCTACCACGATGCGCTCGAGGTGCTCATGCCCACGAAGGCGCCCAAGGAACCCCAGTTCGTCGCCAAGAAAGTCGGCAAGAAAAAGAAGAAGCACGACGACGTGATGTCGATGATGTCCGCGCCGCAGCCGTCGCACGGCGGCAATGGCAACGGCGCCCTGCCGCCCATGAAGCCCTACGAGCGGCTCATCAAGAACGGCGTCGTCGAGATCGAGGCGCTCGCCTTCATCCGCGGCCGCTCGATCGCCCGCCGCTTCTTCATCCTCGACGAGGCGCAGCAACTCACGCCCCACGAGGTGAAGACCGTCATCACCCGCATTTCCGAAGGCTCCAAGATCGTCCTCATCGGCGACCCCGCCCAGATCGACAACCCCTACGTCGACGCGCGCAGCAACGGCCTCGTCTACTGCCACAACCGCATGAAGGGCCAGGCGCTGCACGCGCACGTCAAGCTGTCGAAGGGCGAGCGCTCGCGGCTCGCCGAGCTGGCGGCCGACCTCCTCTAGTTAGCAGCACACACGCACTGACACCGGACGCCGCGCCGCAAGGCGCGGCGTCATTCTTTGGCCTCGGCCTCCGCCTCGACCGGTTCGTCTTCGGTTTCCTCTTCCTCACTGTCCAGCAGGCTCGGCTCGCCCTTGCGTGGCGCCAGCCACTCCATCACGCCGGCGAAGAAACCGGTGAACATCAGGTCGCAGCAGGGCGCCCAGCAAAGAGCCGTTCAGCAGCCACAGCCATGACTTGCGGGTGGACACCCACCAGCCGAGCCCGAGGCCGGCGGCGAAACTGGCCACGCGGGCCACGTAGCCGGTCCACTCGAGGTGGTAGCCATAGTCGCGGGCGTAGAACCAATTGATATAGAGATCGGTCAGGCACAGGCCGGCGAAGGGCAGCAGCCAGAGCCGTTTGTCGCGAAAATAAACCGCCCCGCAGAACGCGATCGCCGCGAACGGCGGGAAGTTCGCCCACGTCAGGTCCAGCGTTGGCAACAGACGGTAGCCCAGCGCGAGCAGGATGAGGACGATGGCGGCGGTGCGCATGGTGAATCTTTGGAGGAGCCTGCTGGCAGGCGATTGTTCAGTTATCGCCGGCCAGCAGGCTCCTACAATTCAATTCTCCGCCTCGCGGGCGAGCAGCCAGAGCAGGTCGGACAGCCGGTTCACGTAGTGGAGCAGCACAGGCCGCACGGTGCGGCCCTGCGCGGGCAGACCGACCAGCCGGCGCTCCGCCCGGCGGGCGGCGGTGCGGGCGAGGTCGAGTGCCGCGGCGTGCGGATTGGCGCCGGGCGTGGCCCAGCCATCGAGCTTCGGCTGGCGCGCCTCGATGGCGGCGACGGCGGCGTCGAGCCGGGCGAGGGCGGCGCCATCGAGCTTGGCAAATTTTGATTCGATGAAGCGGGTCGCATCCTTTTCCGCGCAGGCGATTTCGCCCATGAGGGCGACGAGTTCGTGCTGGATGCGCTCGAGTTCGGTGCAGTCGCGGCCGGCGGGCCGGTGGGCCTTGGCGAGGCCGAGCGCGGCGTTCAATTCGTCGAGCGCGCCGACGGCTTCGACCTGCGGGTGGTCCTTCGGCACGCGCTGGCCGTAGAGCAGGGAAGTCGTGCCGTCGTCCCCGGTGCGGGTGGCGATGGAGCGGGGACTGCGTTGCGGAGCGTCGCTCATGATTCGGTTTTCGCGGCCTCGCGGGTGCGCTTCTTGAGCGCCTTCAGCTCGTCGTTGATCTCGGTGAGGGTCGCCTTGTCCATCCGGTCGATGAAGAGGATGCCGTTCAGGTGGTCGGCCTCGTGCTGGATGCAGCGGGCGAACAGGCCGTTGCAGTGCAGCGTGTGCGGCGTGCCGTGTCCGTCCTGGAATTTGACGGTGATCTCGTCGGGCCGCTTCACGTCGCCGTTGATGCCGGGGAAGGACAGGCAGCCCTCCTCGTACACGGTCTCCTCGCCGGGCACGACGGTCACCTCGGGGTTGATGACGGTGAGCGGCATGAAAATCTCCAGCGGCGGCTTGGCGCCGTCGAGTTCCCAGTCGAACTCGCTCTGCGTCTCGCGCAGGTCGACCACGCAGAGCTGGATGGGCTGGCCGATCTGATGGGCCGCAAGGCCTATGCCGGCGGCGGCGTGCATGGTCTCGATCATCTGGGCGGCCAGTCTACGCAGGGGGGCGTCGAACGTCGTGATTTTTGCGCCTTTTTTGCGCAGCACGGGGCTGTTGAAATGAACAATCGGCAAGGTCATCGGTCGAAGGGGACAGGGTATTTCCGCGTCACCCTGCGGCAAATAAATTTGTTTAAGCCACCAACGTCCGCTATGCCACCCGCCATGTCCACGCCGGCCTTCATTCCCAGCGCCCGTTCACCGGCCTGGCTGGCTTGGTTGGTCCTCGGCGTCGGCCTGCTGGCGGTGGCCTGGCTCCTGCCGGTCAACGTCAAATCCCTCAATCCCGCGCTGCTGCGCGAGGCCGGCCGCGACACGCCCTCCGTTGCCGCGTTCAGCCGCGAGCTGCTCGAACTCGACAAGCCCGGCCCGGCGGCCCTCGTGCTCGACGCCGCCAAGTCCGTCAACGATCCGGGCGCCGGCGCGCTCGGGGTGATTTTCGACAACTTTGCCCAGCGCCACCGCGAGATGATCCCGTGGGGCGGGTGGGACGTGGCCCTCGAGCCGTTGCTCGCCGGCCGCAACGCCGCTTCGTCCGCCGAGTCGACGCCGGTGCTGCGCTTCATGGTGACGCAGCAGGCGCGCGAAAACCTCCGCCAGTATCTCACCGTCTCGCGCCTGCCCGGCGTGCAGACGCTGCTCAAGACCGGCGCGCTCACCACCACCAAGCGCTTCGTGCCCGCCGCGCGCCCGGGTGGCCAGCCGCTCGACGCCGTCATCCTCCTCACCACCTATCTCTGGCAGACCGAGCACCTCGCCCCGTCGCTCCAGCGCGAGGTGCGCGAGCTGGCCGAGACCGCCGTCATGACCGGCCAGATGGGCACGCTGGAGGATTTTTATCTCGATATCCTCACCCTCGGCAAGCGCCTCAACTGGATCCAGCTCTCCGATCTCCTCCGCACGGCCACGAGCACAGGCACTGTGGCGCAGTTCGCCCACCTCACGCGCGTCGCGCCCGAGCACCTGCCGGTCATCTACACCGCGGCGCTCATGACGAAGTCCGCCGACGCCGTCGCCCGCTACCTCATCGCCTACGGCCGGCCGGGCGCCGATAACCTCAAGCTGGCACTCTCCTTCGGCCGCGGCGCCGTCGAGCAGCTCGTGCAGCGGCAGGTGCCGGTCACCAACCGCAGCGGGCTGGAGTTCGAGCTCGGCGCCTCCTTCGCGCTGCGCCACCCGGAGCTCGCGCTGTTCGCCAAATACGCGGCGTTCCTCTGCGGCGCCTTCCTGCTCTTCCGCTCGGTGGACCTGCGGATGTTCGCCGGCATCGAGTCCGCGTTGCGCGGCGCCTTCCCGCGGATGGGCAGCGGCGTGCTCGCGGCCATCCTGACGTTCATCTTCTTCGTGTTTTCCGAGCCGTTCCTGCTCAAGGCCGCGGCGTCGACCGATTACCAGATCCGGCTCATCATCCCCGTACTCGGGCAGATTTCCGCCGGCGTCGCCCCCGCCGCCAAGACTTCAACCACCACAACCATGGACATATCCACCGTTCTCTCCATCACTACGTTCGCGCTGCTGCAGGTCGCGATGTACGTCACCTGCCTGCTGAAAATCTCCGAGATCGACCGGCAGGTGGTGCCATCGCTGTTGAAACTCCGGCTCATGGAGAACGAGGAGAATCTCTTCGACGGCGGCCTCTACGTCGGCATCGCCGGCACCGCCACCGCGCTCGTGCTGCAGGTGCTGGGCGTCATCGACGCCAACCTCCTCGCGGCTTACTCGTCGAACCTCTTCGGCATCGTGTGCGTGGCGCTGGTGAAGATCCGCCATGTGCGCCCCTACAAGCGCAAGCTCATCCTCGAATCCCAGCCGGGCGCCGCCGCGGCGGCTTGAGGGCCGGCCATGAACAAGACCCTTCTCCTCATCATCTGCGACTTCCTGTTGCTCAACCTCCTCGCGCTCACGCGCTGGGAGAAGGCCGAGCCGCAGCACGCCGGGATCCAGAGCTCCGCCCCCGTCACCGCCAGCGCGTCGCCGGCCGTCAACGCCGACATGGTCGAGCTCATGCGCGTCTCCCTCGAGGACGAGAAGTCCTCGCGCGAGCAGCTGGCCGCCCAGCTCAGCTCCACCCAGGGCGCGCTGTCCGAGCGCGAGAAGAACCTCGCGCAGGTTTCCCAGCAGAAAATCCAGCTCGAGGGCGCCCTCTCCGCGACCACCACCAACGTCAAGGAACTCGAGAAGAAATACTCCGCCGCCACCAACGAGGCCTTCCTCACCAAGGAGCAGCTGGCCAAGATGCAGCGCGAGCTCGAGGAGCGCCGCGCCGAGGCCGAGCGCCAGCAGCAGCAGCTCGCCGCCCTCGAACGCCAGAACGCCGACGCCCGCCAGCGCATCGAGAACCTCAACGTCGCCGTCCGCGTCGCCGAGCAGGAAAAGCAGATGATCACGCAGAACCTCACCGAGGCGAAGCAGCAGATCGAGGTCGAGCGCACCGAGCGCGCCAAGGTGCAGGAGCAGACCGTCGCGCTCACCCAGGGCGTCGGCCAGCTCGCCCAGAAGTCCACCGAGCTCACCCAGGAGGTGCGCGACATCAAACCCGTCAACCCCAACGCCATCTTCGCCGACTTCCTCGCCAACCGCGTGGCCACCCGCATCACCACGCGCCGCCCGGGTCTCTTCAGCCCGACCGTGCGCGACAAGGACGCGCAGACCATCCTCGTCTCCGACGGCCGCCGCACCTACGCGCTCATGCACCTGAGCGACACGCCGTTCAGCTACAACTTCGAGAACCCGCCCGACTACGAGAAGATCGCCGGCCAGCTCAACCGCGGCGCGTTCAACGCCCCGCTCAAGGAAATCCAGTTCCTCGCCGCCGATCCGCGCGTCATCGTCGCCCCCGTGGACGAGACGCTCGCGGCCCTCATGGGCGCCAAGGTCTACCGGCTCGCGACCGACGTCTTCCGCGCCTCCGAGGCGCTGCTCGTCCGCGCCGACGACGGCAAGTACGGCGAGACGCCCTTCCGCATCGATGCGGCCAATTCCGGCTACGTGAAGGTCGACAACCGGATCGTCACGCGGCTCTTCGGCGAATTTGCCCCGAAGCGCGGCGACCTGATGTTCAGCAAGCAGGGCGACCTCATCGGCATCATGGTCAACAACGACTATTGCGCCGTGCTCGGCGACTTCCGCCCCTCGCACACCCTGCAGGCCGGCGACGACGTCACCCAGCCGAAGACCGGCCCGGTCTTCGCCGACCTCGCCGCCCGCTGGCAGCGCCTGCCGATCCGGCTGCAGTGAGGGTCGGGGCGTAAAGCCCCTCCCACACCCTAGACCAAAATAATCCACCAATCGTCCTGCACCCGACACAACCGGGCCTGATCGCGTGTGGGAGGGGCTTTATGCCCCGACGATTGCCATTCCGATGCCGAGCCCACCCAATGAATCAGGCTATGCGGCCCTGCGACGCTTTCGCTACTCGGCGCCCGGGGCCGAGTATTTCCTGACCACCAATCTGGAATCGCGCGGGAGCGGGTTGGAGGGGAGTGCGACTGCCGCAGCCGTGCGCGGGCAATGGACGAAGCTGGAGCAGGACGGACTCTGGCGCGTTCGCACGGCCGTGGTCATGCCAGACCACATTCACCTCTTGGTGAATCCCGGTGAGAAAGTAGCGCTGTCGGAATGCGTGCGGGCCTTCAAAGGCCGTTTGTCGCCCGTGCTGCGCGGCAACGGCCTGCGCTGGCAGGAAGGTTATTACGATCACCGCATGCGCGAAACAGAGGACCGGCTGCCGGTGTTTCTCTACATATTCTTGAATCCTTACCGGGCGAACCTCGCACCGGGAGCGGAGACTTGGCCGGGCTACTATTGTGAGCCCGCGGATTGGGCCTGGTTCGGCGGCTTGACGAACGAGGAGTCTCCATGGCCGGAATGGCTCAACGAAGTCGGGGCATAAAGCCCCTCCCACATAGCAGTCGGCTTTTTGTGGGAGGGGCTTTATGCCCCGACTTGTTGGAGGAACCGAGGAAAAGTGCGCCCGGTTTCATATCCCGACCGTCCCGCACTCGCGCCATTCACCGGAGCCACGCCAGTGTTTACAGCCGCGCCTCCACCCGCCTGACTAGGCGGCGTGCTGCCGGACATCATCGAGTCATTGGGTCTGACCGATCCGTGGACCTACCTCGCGATCTTTCTTTGCGCGTCGCTGCTGATGCTCTGGCGGCTGGAGGCGATGCTGGACCACGGCCTGGAAGGCACGGCGCTCGGCACGCTGATCATGCCTTACTGCTCGGGGCTGGGTAACCTGCTGTTCGTCTTCATCCTCATCCCGCGGGGCGGGGCGGCGCGCGAGGTGCTGACCAACTGCCTCGTCAACAACGTCACCAATCTCACGCTGCTGCTCGGCCTGCCGTCGGTGCTGTGGGGCTTGCAGGTCATGCCGGCGGGCGGTGGCAAATCCTCCGCGTCCAAAGGCGGCAAGGCTGCGCCCAAGGCGAAAGCAAAGAGCAGCGGCCGCGGCGGCGGCGCGGCGGCGACTGGCGCGCAGATCAACCGGCTCTCGCTCCTGCTCACCCTCACGGCCGTGCTGTTCTTCACCGGGGCGACATGGCTGCTGGCACAGGACGGCCAGCTCAGCCGCACGGACGGCCTGCTGCTGATCGGCTTGTTCCTTTTCTGGCAGAGCTTCCAAGTCTACGACGTGATGAAGCACAACGTGCAGCGGAAGATTTCCTTTGGCGTCATGTTCTATGTCGACGCGCTGCTCGTGTTGGTGAGCGCCTGGGGTCTTTACGAGAGCATCGACTGGCTGGTGGCATGGATTTCGGCGCAGAAGGGCGGCTTCGTCAGCGCGGACAATCTCGGCTGGCTGAGCGGCTGGCTGATGGTGCTGCCCAACGCGCTGCTGGCGCTCTACTGGGGTTGGAAACGCCGGGCGGACGTCGTGTACGCCTCACAGGTGGGCGACGGCCATATCTGCATCCCGCTTTGCCTCGGCTTGTTTGCCGTGCTGGTCCCGGCGGCGGTGCCGGCGGCGTTCAGCGGCGGATTGCTGCTGCTGCTCGGCGCGGTCGGGATCCACACGTTCTGCCTGCTCGTCTTCGGCGGGCTGCCGCGCTGGGCGGGCGGCGTCCTGCTCGCGGCCTACGGCTGGTTCGTCTGGGACGGGTTGCTCAGCTGAACGTGGAGGGCCCGCGTCCCCGCGGGCCGCCGAGTCACTCCAGCGGGTCGCCGTGGAACTTGTGGCTGAGCTCGACGAAGGGTTTCTGGGCGTCGCGCCAGAGCGGGCTCTGGCGGATCTCGGCCATGGTCTTGCCGGTGTGATTGCAGAACAGATAGCCGGCGTCGCCGATGCGCATGCAGACGTCGTGCTGCGTGCCATCGGCCGTGTTGGCGAAGGCGAAGTCGCCGACGGCGAGCTTCTGGCCGGCGATCTCGGCGCGCAGCGGCTGGATGTCCGTCGTGAAGTTCTTCTTGTAGCTCTCCGCGCGCGGCCCCTGGTAGGCGAGGATGGCGCCGCGGTCGGGCTTGAGGGAGACCATCACCCACTCGTCGAACACGGGTTGGGTGTAGAGCGTGTTCATCCGGCCGAGGGCGGCGACGATGGCGGTGCGGGCATCAGCGAGAGTCATGGTCGCAGTGTGCGCGTACGGTCCGACGGCGCCAGAAATTTCCGAGTGTCCGGGGCTTTTCACCAAGCTTTGGCGGATGGCGAAGGTTTGCCACGCAGGCTCGGCGGGTCATTTTGAAGCCCGATGCCGTCGCCGCCGAATATTCTCTGGATCGTGACCACCCAATGGCGGGCGCAGGCGTGCGGCTACGCGGGCGACCCGAATGCGCGCACGCCGTGGCTCGACGGACTGGCGAGCGAGGCGGTCGACTACACGCAGGCGGTCACGCCGCATCCGCTCGGGCCGCAGGCGCGCGCCGCGCTGCTGACCGGCCAACACTGCCCGGAGAACGGCGTGAGCGATTACCACGATCCGCTGCCGATCTACTGGACCGGCGCAACGGGCGCGAGCGGCGGGCCCAGCGGTCCCGCCCTGCCTTTGGGGCGCACGGTGGCGCACGCCTTGCGTGACCGCGGCTACGCGACGGGGTTTTTCGGCAAATGGCATCTCGCCCCGCGCGACCGGAACGCCCCGTTCGTCGGCGAGGCGCATGCGAAGCAGATCGTGCCGCCCGAGCGGCGCGGAGGCTTCGAACTGTGGGAGGGCTTCGAGGGCGGATTCCTGCTCAACGATCCGTGGCTGCACGGCACGCGCCTGCCCGAGCCGCGGCATTTCAAGGGCTACCAAGCCGACGTGCTGACCCAGCGCGCGGTCGACTGGCTGCGCGAGCCGCACACGCGGCCGGTGTTCTGCGTCGTCAGTCTCGAATCGCCGCACCCGCCGTATCACGCTCCGGCGCCGCATGTGCATGAGGCGCCGTCCGCCAGCCTGCAGCTGCGCGGCAACGTGCCGACGGGGGGCGACGCGGAGAAAAAGGCGCGCGACGAGCTGGCCGGCTATTACGCACACCTCGAGGCGACGGACCGCGCGGTCGGCCGGCTGTTCAGCGAAATCAATCTGGGCGAGACGATCATCGTCTTCACCTCGGTGCACGGCGACATGCACGGCAGCCACGGACTGTTCCGCAAGGCGTGGCCGTACGAGGAGAGCGTGCGCGTGCCGCTGCTGATCCGCGGCCAGCGGGCGGAGAATCGCGGCCGGAAGGACGCCAGCACGGTGAGCCTCGTCGACCTGCCGCACATGGCGGTGGCGTGGGCCGAGGGGCGGGAGTGGCACTGCAAGCGCGACAGCGCGCCGATTTCCATGCCCAGCCCGACGGCGATTCCGTTGCAATGCCCCGACGCCTGGCGCGGCTTCCGTACTGCGCAGCACAAGCTGGTGCTGAAGCGCAGGTCCGACGGACGGGAGGAGCCGTGGCTCTTCTTCGACCTCGAGCACGACCCGCTGGAAATGAAAAACCTCGCCAGCGATCCGGCGAGGTCGGGAGAAATCGCGCGGCTGCGGGCGCTGATGTGAAACGGGGCCCGGCCCGAAGTGTCACTTGTAGCGCTGACCGTGTTTGAAGACGACGTCGACGCGTTGGAGCAAGTCGATGTAGCGGAGGACGTCGCCTTTGACGGCGATGATGTCGGCGTATTTGCCGGCCTGGATGGTGCCGTAATCCCGGTCGACCTTCATGGAGACGGCGGGCCAGTAGGTGGCGGCGCGGAGGGCGGTCATGGAGTCGACGCCGAGTTTGTTGACCCAGATGTCGAGTTCGCGCCAGGTGGACTGGTTGTGGAATTTCATCGGGATGCCGGAGTCGGTGCCGATGAGGAGCACGAGGCCGGTCTTCTGCAGCTGGGCGAACTTGGCGGCGGAGGTCTTCGCACGGAGCGGGGTGATCTGGTAATAGGCGAGCCAGCCGGGGTGCTTCAGCGAGGCCTTGATGTCGGCGACGATATCGGCGGGCACATCGAGCTGCCAGGCCGGGTCCTCGATGTGCAGCGGGTTGCGGACGTTGTCCTCGTAGTTGAAGAAGCCTTCGATGGTCGGGCACCAGAACATCGGGCCGAGCGCCATCTGGGCGGTGCGCTCCTGGATCTGCTGGATGATGTCGGCCGGATATTCGGGCGCGGTGGCGAGGCCGGTGTGCTCGAAGCGGTCGACGCCGTACTTCAGGCCGAGGCGGATTTCGTTGGGCCGGTGGGCGTGGGCGACGACGGGCAGCTTGTGTGCGTGGGCCTCGGTGACGACGGCGGCGATCTCCGGCTCGGTCATCTGGTCCTGGTCGATGAGCTTGACGACGTCCACGCCGGCGTCGGCGAGTTTCTTCACCTTGGCGCGGGCGTCGTCGGGGCCGGACACGCCCCAGCGGAACGCCTCGGTGCCCGGGTAGGGCGCATGCTGGATGAACGGGCCGGAGACGTAGAGCGTCGGGCCGGGGATCTCGCCGCGCCTGATGCGCTCGCGGACGTTGATGCTGGCCTCGAGCGGCGCGCCGAGGTCGATGGCGCTGGTGACGCCGGCGTTGAGCAGCTGGTGCGCGGCGGCGGGCATGATCTCCTGCTCGAGGCGCGCGGGGTAGGTCTTGTCCCAATGATCGTAGTCGGAGTGGCCGAGCAGCATGGTGTGCACGTGGCAGTCCCACAGGCCGGGCAGGAGGGACATGCCGCGGCAGTCGACGATCTCGGCGCCGGCGGGCACGGGGAGCGAGTCGACCGTGCCGACGGCCTGGATGCGCTCACCTTCGATGAGGATCACGCTGTGGTTGACCGGGGGTCCGCCCCAGCCATCGATCAGCCGGCCGCCGACGAGGGCGGTGAGCTTGGCGGAGGCGGCGGAGGGGACAAAGCAAGCGCCCGCAAGGAGCGCGACGGCGAGGGAGCGACGCACAAGGTTCATGGGTAGACGTGGGGGACCCCGAGGCTACCCGCCCGCAGCGCGAGGTCTAGTCTCCTTTGGTGGGTTGAAAGTACTTCCGGATCATCTGCTCAAGCGCCTCGAACCTCAAAGGCTTGCTGAGGTAGTCGTCCATGCCGGCGGCGAGGCAACGCTCGCGATCGCCTTGGACGACGTTGGCGGTGAGGGCGACGATCTTCGGCTGGCGCTCGCGGGGGAAGCGGCTGCGGATCTCGCGGGTGGCGGTGAGCCCGTCCATCTCGGGCATCTGCATGTCCATGAAAACGAGATCGTAGTCGCGCTGCTGGAAGGCGTGGACCGCTTCGAGCCCGTTGCCGACTGCGTCGGCGTTGTAGCCGAGGCGCTGGAGGAAACGCAGTGCGACCTTCTGGTTGACGGGATTGTCCTCGACCAGCAGCACCTCCAGTGGGATCGATTCCGCGAGGGTCGGCCCCGCCGTCATCGGCACCGGGGGAGTCGTGTCGCCGTGCGCGGCGCCGGTGGTGAGGAGGCGGTGGAGGGTCTGGATGAGCAGGGCGGGCTTGATGGGCTTGGGCAGCCGGGCCTGGCAGGGATCGCTGCTGTTGGCGCGCTTGGCGGACTCCATCGGGTTGGTCAGCAGGATCACGGGCAGGTCCGGGAAGCGGCGGCGCAGCTCGTCGGCGAAGGGTATGCCGTCCTCGCCCATCAGCTCGACGTCCACAATCGCGGCCGAGATCTTCTGCTGGAGGGCGATCTCGCTGGCGTCGTGCAGGTGGGCGGCCTCGAGGGCGTGCAAGTGGAGCCGGGAGACGGTTTGCGCGAGCAGATGGCGGTTCAGCGGCAGATCGTCGACCACGAGCACGTTGGTGCGCTGCAGCGTCTCGGGCAGGGGGCGCGGGTGGGGATCGACCGGCGCTGCGACCGGCTCGGCCATGAGGCAGAAATGGAAGACGGAGCCGCCGCCGGGATTCTCGCTGGCGTCGATCGTGCCGCCCATGAGCTGGCAGAGGCGGTCGCAGATCGCGAGGCCGAGGCCGGTGCCGCCGTATTTGCGCGTGGTCGAGGAGTCGACCTGACTGAACGGCTTGAAGAGCAGGTGGCGCCGTTCGGGCGGGATGCCGATGCCGGTGTCGCGCACGAAGAAGTCGATCATCTGCCGCTCGCCGTCCTTCAGCATGATGGGCGGGCGGGTGTTGTCGCTGTCGGGCACGGTCGCCGGCGCCACCTCGATGGTGATCGTGCCCTCGACGGTGAACTTCACGGCGTTGTTGACGAGGTTGACGAGGACCTGGCGGACGCGCGTGGCATCGAGCAGGATCCACGGCGGCACGCCGGGATGGATGTAGTAGGTGAGCTCGATGCGCTTGGCCGCGGCCTGAAGGGCGAAGATGTCGATGGCCTCCTCGATGCACTGCGCGATCTCCATCGGCTGGTTTTCCAACTCCAGCTTGCCCGACTCGATCTTGGAGAAGTCGAGGATCTCGTTGATGACCGCCAGCAGGGCGTCGCCGCTGGTGCGGATGGTGCTGACGTAGTCGCGCTGCTCCGGTGTGAGGGGAGTGTCGAGCAGCAGGCTGGTCATGCCGATGACGCCGTTCATGGGTGTGCGGATCTCGTGCGACATCGTGGCGAGGAACTCGGACTTCGCGCGCGAGGCGGCGTCGGCCTCGGTCTTGGCGCGGCGGAGGTTGGCCTCGGTCTGCACGCTCGTCGTGATGTCGGTGCCCATCGCGATGAAGTTTTCCGCCTCGCCCTGCTCGTTCTTCACGGGCTGCAACTCGAGCCGCAGGTGGTAGCTGCGCTCGGAGCCGGCGGACTTGGCGATGACCTCCGTGGTGATGGGCTCGACGCGCAGCAGGGCCTGGGTGATCTCGGCGAGCGCCTGCGGGGCCGTGTCGGGGCTGGAGAGCAGGTCGAGCAGGTAGTAGCCCTTGACGTCCGCGGCGGCGTAGCCGGTGAGACGGGAGAAGCTGTCGTTGGCCCACTCGATGTTGCCGTTCGGCGTGGTGATGAAGACGACATTCTCTGTGCGGCGGGCGACGTGAGTGAGCACACGCGTGGCGGCCTGGCTGGCGCGGAGGGCTTCCTCGGCGAGGCGGCGCGCCGTGATGTTCTGGCAGGTGCCGGTCACGCGGGTCGGCTGGCCGTGGGTGTCCCACGTGACGCATTTGGCGCGCGCGGAGACCCATTGCCAGTCGCCGTTGGCGTGGCGAATGCGGTATTCCAGCTCGATGAAGGCGGTTTCGCCGCGGAAATGCGAGGCGACCGCCGCCTGGTAATCCGGGATGTCCTCGGGATGGATGAGACCGATCCAGACTTGGTAGGTCGACGGCATCTGCGCCGGATCGTAACCGAGCGAGGTCCAGACGCTGGGGCTGTAGATGACCTCGTCGGTGAGGACGTCCCATTCGTAGACGCCCACCTGCGTGGCATCGAGCGCGAGGTTGAGGCGTTCGTCGGTCACCTTGAGCTGGGCCTCGACGCGGCGGCGTTCCTCGTTTTCCGCGCGGAGCTGGGCGCTGGTGCTCTCCGCCGCGCGCTGGCGGGAGCGGGCGGCCTGGGCGAGGTTGATGACGAGTCCGAGCAGGCCGCTGAGGGTCAGGCCGGAGACGAGCACCAGCTCGGGCAGGTACTGGCGGCGGGGGTTGATGAACTCCGCGCGGGGCAGCAGCTGGATCGTGATCCGCTGGTTGAACAGGTTGAAGACGGCCGATTGCCGCACGCGCTCGCTGTCGGCCGTGGCCGGGGTCGCCGATTCGTAGACGGTGACATCCGACTGGGGATCGCGCCGGTCACCGCCGGTCCAGATCGAGACCGTCAGCAGGTAGCGGGACGAGATGTCGAGGCGGCGGTCGATCACCTCGACCATCGGCCGGTAGCCGAGCTCGCCGACGATGAAGCCGTCGAAGCGCCCCTCGCGCAGCACCGTGGCGTAGATCGCGAAGCTCGGCGGCTTGCCCGGTGTGACCAGCGGGGCGGCGAGGCCGTAGGTGAGGGAATCGTGCGCGAAGCGCATCGCCTGGCGGCGGAGCGGGTGCGAGGTGTGGTTGAAGGAGAGGTCGTCCTCGTTGCCTGCGGTCGGCCAGAGCCAGCGGGTGCGGTAATCGGCGTCCACCCAGCTGATGGTCCGGTAGGCGGGGAAGCTGCCCTGCAGGGCGCGCGCCTCGCGCTCCCAGTTTTCCTGCGGCAGGCCGCTGGCGTCGGTCCAGCGCGCGGCCATGCGGTTGAGGTTGTGGATGTGCCCCTCGACGTCGCCGCTGTAGAGGGCGGCGATGTTGTTGATCGTGAGCTGGGTGGTGCTGTTGATGTAGCCGACCTCGCGCTCGCGCAGCGACATCCAGAAAAGCAGCGTGGTGGTCGTGGTGGCCGCCACCACGGGCAGCCACAGCCAGCGCGGGCCGCTGGAGCCGGCCGGACCGCGGGAGTCGCGGGCGGCGAGCAGGATCAGCGCGAGGCTCAGCACCAGCAGTGCCACCGCGGTGTGCGGCCCGAGATGCGCGTGATGCTGCCAGTCCTCCACGGCGGTCAGGCCGATGCGCGAGGCGAGCAGCGTCACTAAACCGTAGGCGCCGGCCAGCGAGCCCGTGCACGCCAGCATGAACGGCCGGAGCGGATGCGGGCGCGGCAGGCTGTACCACGTCAGCAGGAAACCGGCCGCGGCGAACACCCCCGCGAGCACGGTCGGGATGCGCGCGACGTGCGCGCCCGCCACGAGCGCCTGGTGCCGCACGAGCAGATTGTCCAGGCCCATCTCGACGCCGGTCAGGCCTTGCGTCGCCGAGAGGCAGCCGATCGCCGCCGCGAGCAAGGCCAGTGCCACGCCGACGCGCGACTGCCCGAGCGCGACGGCCAGCGGGGCGAGGCCGAGCAGCAGCAGGCAGAGCGCGGCGTTGGCGCTCAACGGCACGTCGTAGGAGCGCGGTTGCACCCAGGAAACTTGTCCGCCCCACCAGCCGATCAGGATGAACAGGCCATAACCCGCCACCGCCAGAAACGGCAAAAGATGCGCGTAGTGCTGCGCGACCGGTGAACGGCGGTGAAAGGGCAACATGCTTGGGGCGATTTATCCGTAGGCTTCGCCCCAAGGCATAGCAATGCGGAAGCAGGGGCTTCTACCTGGGCGACCGATCAAGCTCATACGCCCCGGCGCGCCTCTTGGCAATCAGGTCCGTGCGGTCATTTCTTGCCGTTGTTCGCCGGCGCGGTCTGAACCGGATTCGCCGGTGGCGTGGGCGCCGCGGGCGTGCTGCTCGAACCGAGCGACGGCGCACCGAACGACAGCGACCAGGACGGCTTGGCCAGCGGGCCCGTGAGCCGCAGCTCGAAGATGCTCGTGAGGGGATTGATGACGATGCCGACCACCGCGGTGATCGGGTTGCGCGTCTCCTCGTAGGGCTTGAGCCTGGCGGTGAAGTCGAGCGACTTCGTGGCGATCAGGTAATCGCCCTTGGCGTCGATGACGGCGCTGGGCCCGTTCACCCGCAGGTCGGGGAAATGCACGCGGCCGTCCGCCAGCGAGAAGCTCGTGCGGGCGGTGTCGAGCTTGAGCGAACTGAAGTTCAGCCACACCGCGCTGAGCACTTGCGAGAGCAGGCCGAAGAGATGGATCTCGCCGAGCTCGGCGCCGGTCAGCTGCGCGTTGCCCGAGCCCTTCAGCGTCGCGAGGAGGTTGTCCGGATCGCCCAGACCCGAGACCGCCAGTTCGAGCCGGCCGCCGCTGGCGCGTTGCAGGAATTTGCTCTCGGTCATCGAGGCGATCTTCGTGCCGGAGCGCGCGGCCTCGAACTGCTCCAGCGCGCGGATGGTGCGCGCGAGGTCGGCGTCCTTCACGTAGAGGTCGAAGCCCAGCGCGCGCGCGCCGGGCAGGTTGCCGAGCGAGGCTTTGCCGGTGCCCGTGCCGCCGGCGAGTCGGAACTCGATCGTGTCGAGCCGCAGGTCGTCGGCGCTCAGGCCGCCCACGACGTGGATCGCGTCGAACGGGAACTTGTTGAACTGCACGCCGCCCTCGCCGCGGCCGTCGAAGCGGACGTTGCTCACGGCGTGCTCGCCGTGGAAATCCGTGCGGCCCCACACGTGCGCCTGCGGCGGCCGGGCGAAATCGAGCATCGCCAGCACCTTCTCGGCCGCCGGCCCGCCGACGCGCCGCGTGACGGCCGGGTCGAGGTTGCCCTGCAGGTCGTATTCGAAGGCGGTGGCGCGGTGCTCGTCGGCGAAGCGCTTGAACCAGCCGCCGGCGCGCTGCGTGCCTTTCGCACGCTCCGCGGTCAGCTCGATGACATGCGTGAACTGCGGTCGCAGGAAGATGCGCGTGCGCGCGCGCTCGAAGTCGCCGCCGAGCACCACGGGCGCCTCCGCGTCCGTGCTGCCGAAATAGCTGGTGCGCGCTCCGTCGTGCCAGTTGCCCTGCACATCGACGTCGGCCAGCGGCGGCGCGGCGGGGAAGGCGAAGTTGCTCCAAAAATTCGGCCACCAGTCGCTGCGAAACCAGCCGGAGATCACGGGCGGCCGCAGGGCGCCGGCGAGCAGGAAGCGGTAGTCCATCGTCCGGAAATTCATGAAGTAGGAGCCGCGGCCGTAGTTCTCCCCGATGGTGGCGAGCGCGTCATGCGCGAGGAAGTTCAGGGCGGCATCCACGTCGATCCGGCCGCGGGCGGAGGTGACCAGCACGCCGTGCGAGTCGAGCCGGTCCACGCGCACGCGCGAGTTGAGTCCGTCGAAATGCCAGCCGGGCGCCAGCCGCGCGGTCCCGTGCGCCTCGAACGGATCGCCGAAGCGGAAGTACGGTTCCAGTTTCGGTCCGTAGCGCGTGAGCATGCCCGTGACGAGCGCCGGCGCGACCATGCCGTCGAACGCCACCTCGGCCGCCTGCCGTGGCAGGTCGAGGGAGCTGCGGAGCGTGAGCACGCCGCCGTGGCTGCGCAGCGAAGCGGCGAGCTGGGCGCGCCCCTCGGGCACGCGGTACGTCCCGAGGAAGACCGGCGCGTCGAACTCCTCGCCGAACACTGTCAGCTGGCCGGCCGCCAGTTCGCCCTCGGCGGTGAGGAGCCTGAGATAATCGGAACTGAAACCGAGCCGCAGGTTGCCGCGGATTTCCTGCAGCGCGCAGAATTCAGCCCAGGCGATCCCGCCCGTACGCAGGGAGAGCGCGAGGCTGTGCGGCCGGGCCTCCGACCACACGCCGCGCGCCTCGAACGGCCCGAGCTCGAGCGGGCGCCCGAGCGGCCGGCGGAGGCCGGCGCCCGTGAGCTGGAAGGCGAGCTCGGAGCGGCCCTGCGCGCTGACGTTGCCCTGCAGGTGGAGCTGCGGTTGCTCGAGCGCCTGCAATTGCGGCAAGTGCAGGGCGATGCGGCGGGCGGATTGCAGGTAGCGGTTGACCAGATCCGCCACGCTGAGCGGCCGGCCGCCGGTGCCGCGCGGCAGCTGTACCTCGCCGCGCAGCGTCGCGGCGAGCGGCCCGGCGCGAAAAGTGAGCTGGTCGATCCGCCAGTAGGTTTCCTCGTAATGCACGTGGCCGGCGACGTCGCGCAGCAACGGCTCGGCGGTGCCGCTGGGGGAGAGCATGGCGGGCAATTGGAGCGTGGCGCCCTCGAGCTCGATCTCGTCGGGGATGAGCCGGCCGGAGAGCATGGCCCACGGACCCTTGCGGACCGAGAGGAGCCGGCTGGTCAGCAGCGGCTCCTCGAAGGAGCGCGAGAACAGCTGCACGTTTTCCAACCGCAGCCGGCCGGTCGGATCGAAGTTGGCGCGGCCGAACCGCACCGCGAGATTCTCCGCGGCGAGCCGCTCCTCGATGCGCCGCAACACGAAGTCCGGCACCGGCACTTCCTCCATCGCCGCGATGTAGAGCTGGCCGGCGATGCCCAGGCCGAGGACGATCCACAGGGCCCAGCAGACCAGCGTCGCCGCGCACGACAGGCAGTAGCGCAGCGGCGATTTGATCTGGGGATGGGGAGTGGCGGACATGGACGCGGGGCGGTGGCGGTTGTAGCGGCGGTCTATGACCGCCGTAGGGTCAAAAGCGCAAATCGTGGACGATACCTTGGTGGGGCCAGTGGGTGTTTGTCTGGATCAGACCGGCGCTACAGGGCTGGCGTCAGGACTTGGGCGTTTCGGGTGGGGCGGGCGGGGCCTCGGGCGCGGGTTTCGGTTTGTCCGCCGGCTCGGCGGCGGGCTTGGCCGGGGCGCCGGGGTCGTGTTTCTCGGCGTAGGTCGCGGCGAAGAGGGCGTCGAGCAGCTCCTGGGTGATCTCGAAGGTGACGCCGCCGAACTCGGCCGTGCCGGCCAGTTGCGTGGTGCCGCCGAGGCGGTCGGTGAGGAGCAGCGTGGAGGTGGAGCTGGTAGCCGCGCCGGTGCCGCCGGTGAGGGCGAGCGTGACGTCGAGCCGGTATTTCCAAGGCTGGCTGGCGCCGCCGCTCTCGGCGTGGTCGGGATTGAAGGCGTCGGCGACGAAGCGCTGGGCGCGCAGGCGGCGCATCTCTGCGAGGATCGTCGTGAGAATCTGGCGACCTTTGTCGGTGAGCTTGGCCTGAGCGAGGGATTCGGGGGTCAGTGCGACGGGATTGGCCGCCTCGAAGACGATGGCACTGCTCGCGATCTCGCTGAGCTTGAGTCCGGTGATGTGCGCGCCCTCGGGCAGCTCGCGCAGCAGGCGCTGGCGGAAATGCCGGGCGAGGACGGGCGTCATCTCGAGCACCTCGGGGTCGACCTGGTAGACGAACGGCGCGTTGGCGACGCGGGCGTAGGCGGCGGCGCGCTCGTCGGGCTTGATGCCGATCTGGAGGGTGAGCGTCGAGGCGTCGGTGCCGCGCGGGCCGCCGCCGGTGTTGAGGTTGAGCGTGAGTTCGCGCTCGGGGCGGTTGAAGCCGTAGTTCTCGAGGTCGGCGGCCGAGGGGGCGTCGCTGAGGAATTTCTGTGCGGCGAAAAGCTCGAGCCGCTGCAACAGGTCCTGCACGACGGCGGAGTCGGCGGGGAGGGTCTGCGGGGCCTGGCCGGCGGCGCTGCGGGTGACGAGCTGCCAGGAACCGCCGCCGGTCGCGCCTTCGAGCCGTTGCAGGCTGAACTCGGGCTGGCCGGGGGCGACGAGGGTCAGCGCGGTGACGGCCTTGGCCTCGAAGTCGAGGATGCGTTTGTCGCGGAGGGTTTCCTGGGCGTTGCGCAGGCGCTCGAGCAGGTCGGCGGGCACGGCGACGTTGAAGACGGCGGACTTGTCCTCGATCTTGGCGAAGTAGCCGCCGTCGGGCGACGCGGCGGCGAGCAGCAGGGTCTCGCGGCGGGCATTGCCTTCGAGCGTGATGCGCAGCGTGGGCGCGTCGAGGCCGGCCTTTTCGAGCTTCGGGTCGGCGGGGTCGTAGAATTTTTTCGCGAGCAGGGCGTTCAGCGCGTTGACGGTGTTGTCGACCTCGCCCTTGTTGGCGCGGGCGAGGATGGGCGTCTCGAAGGCCCAGCGGGCGCCCTCGCGGCGGAGGCGGACCTTGAGGTTGGCGGGCGCGGCGGTCTGGAGGCCGAGGGAGCGGACCTCGAAGACGGGGACGGTGAAGATCGATTCGGAGCGCAGTTGGTCGAGTGCGAGGCCGACACTGTCGATGATGCTGCGACCGACGACGTGGATGCGTTTGCCGTCGGGCGAGAGGACGTAGAGGCGGTTGCCGATCTTGGTGTCGTCGCCGATCTTCAGCTCGTAGGTCTTGCCGGCGGAGGTGAAGGCGAAAGTGAAGGCCGGATCGGCCAGGCCGTAGTCGGCGAGGGTTTGGCCGCTTTTGGGGAGGTCGGCGACGGCGAAGCTGGTCTCGTGTTCGAGGAGCTGCAGCTCGCTGAGGATGCGCGAGACGGCGTTGGCGTTGGCGGGCCAGTCGTAGGGGCGGGTCAGCCACCAGCTTTCCCCGCGCTTCTCAGCGCGCACCGCCGGGCTGCTCTTGCCGGAGCGGGTGAAACTGTCGAGCGCGGCGGCCTCCGGGCCGAGTACGCGGCGGCGGGCCTCGAACTGGGCGCGCTCGGCCTTCCACTTCGCCTCGTAGTGGAAGATGTAGTAGAAGAGGACGACGTTGAGGAAAACCAGGACGAGGGTGACTTTGGTGCGCATCGGAGGAGGCGATAAGCGATAAGCTTTAGGCGGTAAGCTTGGTCAGCGAGGGGGAAGGGATGGGGGGCGGTTTCGGGAGCCTACGGCTTAGAGGTTATTGCGGCCGGCGTCAGGAGCGGCGCGTCCAGTAGACGAGCAGGCCGAGCAGGCCGACGGCGCCGGGCACGAGGAGGAGCAGACCGAGGCGGAGCCGGCCGAGTTCCTCCGCGGAGAGGGAAAGCTGGAAGCGCTCGATGGGGCGGACGGGGATGTTGACGTGCGTGTCGCGGTCGACGGCCCAGTTCACCGTGGCGAGGAAAAGGTTGAGATTGCCGACGTTGATGACGCGGTCGTTGGTCACGAGGTCGGCGGTACCGAAGACGGCGAGGCGGCCGCCGGGCACGCTGAGCGGCAGGGCGGCGGGCTTCACGCGCTCGGTGACCACCAGCACGCCGAGCTGGCCGCGGAGGTCCTGGCCGGGCGTGAAGACTTGGGGAATCTTCAGCCGGTAGCTGGTCTCGCCCCAGGCGGTGTCGCCGGTGGCGATGAGTTTCTTCACCATCAGGCCGTCGTCCGCGGCGCGGCCGAGGTCGTCGCTGACCACGCGCGAGAGACCGACGATCACGGGCAGGCCGTTGTTGATCAGGTTTTGCGTGATGGGGTGCGGGAGAAAGCGGCGGAGGCGGAGGTTGTTGCTCTCGTTCTGTTCCTCGGGGTTGGAGTCGAGAATGACGTTGTCGTAGACGATGACGCCCCAGTCGAAGAGCAGGTTGTCGAGGCCGTGCTGGCGCATCGGGTCGAGCATGAGGACGAGGCGGCCGGCGCGGGTCTGCAGGTAATTGCGGAGCAGCTCCTCCTCGAAGGGCTGCACGCGGCCCTGCTGGCCGGCGGCGATGATGAGCGCGGCGTCGTCGGGGATCTTGCGGGTCTGGGCGAGGTCGAGGCCGGCGAGGGCGAAGTTGCGCTGGCGCAGCTCGTCGCTGAGGAGCGACAGGCCGCGGGGCGAGACGTCGTCGGGGTTGAGCTCGCCGTGGCCCTGGAGGAAATAAATCTTCTTCTTGTCCGGCGAAGACACGTCGAGGATCGCAGCGGTGAGGGTCGACTCGCCCTTGAAGGCCTCGCGGGTGGTCTTGCCCTTGATAGTGTAAAGCTCATCGATGCGCACGACGCGGCGGCGGTCGCCGCACAGGAGCACGACGATGTTGGGCAGCTCGATGCCGAGGGTCTCGGCCTCCTTGCGGTGCTGGTAGACGTCGAGGTACTCGACCTCGATGCGGCCCTTCGGGCTGGCGCGGGTGGCGTAGGTGTATTCGCGCAGCAGGCCGCTGAGGTCGCGGTAGGCCTGGGCGATCTCGACGCTGTCGGAGTCGTCCGTGAACGTGACGACGATGCGCACAGGCGTGTCGAGCCGGTCGAGGTAGGCGCGGGTCTCGGCGGAGAGCGACTGGCGGCGGCTTTGCGTCAGGTCGAAGCGCCACGAGTGGTTCAGCGCGATGTAGTTCAACCCGGCGAACAGCGAGAGGAAGAGCACGGCCTGCAGCAGCAGGTTGATCAGGCGGACCCAGCGGGCGGTGCGGAAGCTGTCGGCGAAGCGCATGTCAGCCTTGGAGGAGCTTCGCCTCGACGCCGAGGATGCTGAAGATGAGCGCGAGCGTCGCGCCGGAGAAATAGAAGATGATCTGCCGCGTATCGATGACGCCGTGCGTGAAGTCGTCGAGGTGCTGGAAAATCTGCAGCGAGTCGACGGCGGCCTTGGCCGGGCGCAGCACCTCCTGGTTGAGCACGGCGAGGTCGGCGGCATAGCGCAGGCCGAGGATCAGGCCGATGAGCATCGTGCAGCAGAGGATGCCGGCGACGGCCTGGCTGCGCGTCATCGCGCTGGCGAAGATGCCGACGGCGATGAAGAGCAGGCCGCTGACCGCGATGAAGAGATAGCCGCCGATGAGCGGTCCCGGGTCGAGCAGGCGCGCATCGCGCGCGAAGCGGAACAGCACGTAATGGAAGCCCAGCGTCGAGGCCCACAGCAGCAGGTAGAGCACGTAGGACGCCACGAACTTGCCCAGCACGACCTCGGCGGTCGACACCGGGGTGGTGAGCAGCGTCTCAAGCGTGCCGAGCCGGCGCTCCTCGGCGAGCGAGCGCATGGTCAGGAGCGGCACCATGAAGAAGACCGGCAGCCAGAACAGCTGGAAGAACACGGCGGCGGGCGGCGCCTCCTGCGGCGTCTTCGTGTAGTTTTCCAGGATGCCGGTGAAGACGAACGCCATCACGAGCAGGAACAGCACCGCGGCGATGTAGGTGCTGGCGCTGAACAGCAGGGAGCGGAGCTCGTGCGAGAGGATGGTGAAGAAGTGGCGCACCGGGAGGGAGGGAGTTGAGTGCTGGAAATCGGGGGAAGCCGGGCCGGTCAGAATTTCGGCAAGGGCGCGCGGCTGCCTTCTTCGTCGTTCGGCTTGTCGGGCAGGCGGGCGTCCCAGCTGCGGCGGGTGGCGGCGAGGAAGACATCCTCGAGCGAGGGCAGGGTGTGGCCGAGGGCGCGGATGCGATAGCCGCGGGCGGGCAGGAGCTGCAGCAGTCTTTCGCCCATATCCTCCTCCGCCTCGGAGGTGAGGGTGGCGATACAGAAGCCGTCGGGCCCGCAGTCGCCGAGGGCGGCGACCTGGAGGCCGGGCTCCGCTTCCTTCAGCACGGCGGCCAACTGGTCCGTGGCGCCGGCGAGCTCGATACGGTAGCTGGTGTGGCCGAAAATCTCGTGGCGCAGCTCGGCGGGCGAGCCCTGGGCGACGATGCGGCCGCCGTTGATGATGAGCACGCGGTCGCACGTGACCTCGATCTCGGGCAGGATGTGCGAGGAGATGATGACGCTCATGCGGCCGCGCAGGCTGGCGATGAGATCGCGGACGATGAGGATCTGGTGCGGGTCGAGGCCGATGGTCGGCTCGTCCATGATGATGACGGCCGGCTCGGCGAGGATGGCCTCGGCGATGCCGACGCGCTGCTTCGTGCCCTTCGAGAGGCGGCCGAGGACGCGGTGGCGGCTGCGCTTGAGGTCGCAGAGTTCGAGCACCTCGTCGATGCGCTGGCGGAGCTTGGCGCGCGGCACCTCCTTTAGGCGGCCGCGGAACCAGAGGTACTCGGAGACGCGCAGATCCTCGGGCAACGGATTATTCTCCGGCATGTAGCCGATGTGGCGCTTGGTCAGCTCCGGGTGCGAGGCGACGGGCAGGCCGCAGATCTTCACCGAGCCCGACGTGGCCGGCAGGTAGCCGGTGAGGATGCGCATCGTCGTGCTCTTTCCGGCGCCGTTCGGCCCGAGCAGGCCGACGATCTCGCCGCGCTTCACCGTGAAGCCGAGGTCGTTGACGGCGGAAAGGGAACCGTAATTTTTCTGGAGGTGTTCGACCTCGATGGTGATGTCGGGAATTTCGGCCATGCGGCGGGCGCGGAAGCACTCCATTAACACGGGGTTTGGCCCCGGCGGGCAAGCCTCGTGTCAGGCCACTTCCTTGCCCAGCGTGACCTCGCCGGCGCGGAAGCGTTCCGTCCGGCCCGTGTCGAGGCGCACGATCAGCGAGCCCTCGTCGTCGATGCCGGTGGCGGTGCCGTGAACGGTGCGTACGCCCTGGATGATCGTGACCGGGCGGCCGCGCAGGATGTCGTGGCGCTTCCAGAGGCTGGCGAAGGTGTCGCGGTAATCCCCCTCGATGAACTGCGCGTAGGCGAGGTCGAGCCGGCCGATGAGGGCGGCGACGAACTTGTTCAGGTCGAGCGGGCCGCCGGCGGCCTCGGCGAGCGTGGTGGCGGAGCGGCGCAACTCGGGCGGCAGGTCGGCGGCGCGGCCGTTGACGTTGAGGCCGAGCCCGAAGACGAGGTCGCGCACCTGGTCGGCGTCGACGCGCGCCTCGGTGAGCATGCCGCCGGCCTTGCGGCCCTCGATCAGCAGGTCGTTGGGCCACTTGAGGCCGGGCTTGAGCCTGCAGAAATTCGCGACGAGTTCGCAGACGTTGAGTCCCATCCAGAGCGTGAAATCCTGGAGCTGCGCGGGCACGATCTGCGGGCGGAAGGCGAAGCTGAGATAAAGGTTGCCGTTGGCCGCGCTGTGCCACGGGCGGCCGCGCCGGCCGCGGCCGTGGGTCTGCTCGCGGGCGAGGACGACGAACGGCACCGGTTCGCCCGTCGCCAGCCGGCGCTCGGCCTCGCTGTTGGTGCTGTCGGTGCGCTCGAGGCAGCAGAGGTGCAGCGGGCGGCGGCGCTTGGCGAGGTAGGCCTCGATGAGCGCCTCGTGCAGGCCGGCCGGAGTCTGCATCAGCCGGTAACCGTGGCTGCGCGCGGCTTCGAAGGTGAAGCCCTGGCCCTCGAGCTTCTGCAACTGCGCCCAGACCGCGACGCGCGAGATGCCGAGCAGCTTGGCCAGCTTCTGGCCGGAGACGTAGTCGCCGTCGCTGGAAAGCAGTTCGCGGAGGATGAGGACTTCAGTGCGGGCCAAGCCGCCATTTGGCGACAAATTCACGCGCTTGGCAAGCGGCGCGTGGCCGCTCAGCGCCGGCGGCGCACGAAGCTGAGCAGGGCGAGACCGGCCGCGAGCAGGCCGTAAGTCGAGGGTTCGGGCACGGCTGTGGGAGCTCCGGCTTGGAACAGGGCCAGCACCTCGGTCGAGCTGAGCGGCTGGTTGTAGAGGCGGATCCAGTTGACCGCGCCGGCGGACGCCTCGTTCTGCGAGGTGTTATGGTCGTCGGTGAAGAAGATCACGGGGGAGCCGGCCGTGCCGGCGACGGCGATGTTGCCCGAGTCCGTGAAGCTGAGCACCGAGATGCCGTTGACGTAGCCGGTCACCAGCTGGGTGGAACTGTCCCGCGTAAGGACGATGTCGACCGACGTGTTGACTGTGAAGTCCGTGGAAGTCGAGATAGCGGGGCTGTAGAACTGCAGTTTGCCGTTGTAGCTGTAGAGCCCCGCATCGGCCCCGAGGTTGGCGAGGTCGATGATCTTCTTCCAGCTGTTGAGCGTCTGGAAGGAGAAGCTGAGTTCGATGGTGTAGTTGGCCGGATCGAACGCGGTGTCGGTGTAAGTCAGGCCCGGATTGGCGCTGAAAGTATAGACGCCGTTGCCGACCGTGCCGCCGCCGGCGGTCAGCGCCGGTCCGCCCTGCGAGTCGTTGAGATTGTTGGCGAAGGCGTAGATGCGCAGCGGAGTGGGCAGGACGGTCTGCGCCCGGCCGGCCAGCCCGGCCATCAGGGCAAGGCAAAGCACAAAAAGCAGGCGCGTGCGTGGTCGCATGGGAGGCAGGGTAGGCGGCGACCCGATCAAGTAAAGCCTGCGAACGGATGGAGACTTTCGGACCCATGCCCTCACTCCTGCCGGACCTGCGAAACGCTTTTTCGATCAGTTGCCCGGCGCCGCCTGGAGTTCGGCGAGGCGCCGGGCTTCGGCGGCGCTTTTCCGCTCGTCGTAAGCGGCGTTGGCGCGGGCCTTGGCCGAGGGGGTGAGGAAGGGGATGTGCCAGCTGTTCAGCGCCCACTCGAGCGGGTTCATCGACGCACGGTACTGGCGCAGGGCTTTCTCGGTGCGTCCTTGCCGGCTGAGCAACGCGTCGGGGTCGGCGCGGCCGAGCTTGCTGTCCTCGACGTAGAAGCGCGGCAGCTTCACCACGTCGTTATCGTCGTGTGGGTCGCCGACGGCGGAGGTCTCTGGCTTTTTGGGCTCGGGCGGATTCGGGCGATACGCCGGGAAGGAGGCGTTGATCTTCGCCCGGGTCTGCGGTGACAACTCGGCGCGGGCCGCTGATCCGGCAACGAGGAAAAGGAGGCCGCAAAACACGCGGGCGAGCCGGAGGCGCATACCGCCATGACAGCAGAAGCGCGCACAGGTTCGACCGGAAAAGCGGCGCGCCCGGTCTCCTCGGCAACCGATCGTTTTCGGTGAAGTGGCGGATGACGGTCAGATGTGCGATCCGGGAAAACTGAGATGAATTCCTTTTGATGATTAGGGCCTGATGGCCTGTTTGGTGGTTTTTTGTTTACGCCGGAGAGAGGGTTCGTCTCTCTTCCGGCCGCCGATCAGCGCGGGCCATGCTGTCGGGCGTATCCGATGAAATTCCAAACCCGCGCATGGATCGTGTTGTTTTTGCCCGTGGCCGCCCTGTCGGCCCAAAACGTGCCGACGGCACAGATCAGGCATGTTCCGGTCTTGAGCGGACGGATCGAAGGTTCCGTCCATGCGCTCACGGCCGAAAACATCGTTTTGAACGGCGATGCCATGATCATCGGCGATCTGTTGGTGCCGGGAACTCCCGAGGTGCGACTCAACGGCACGGTCAACTACGCGGACACGCGGGATGGATCGGGGAACGAATTGCCTGCCGGTTTCAGCGTCACTCTGAATGGTGGCGCGACGCTTGGCCATGTGGTGCGGCGAACCGATGCGGCTGCCCTGCCTTTGGTCTCGCCGCCCCAACCGCCGGCCGGAACACGCAGCGTGGCGCTTGATGCTGGCGGCCAGTCGCCCGGAGATTTCGCGACGTTGCGCGATCTCACGCTCGGCACGAACATTGGCCAGATCACCGTGCCCGCGGGGGCCTATGGCCGTTTCGAAGCGAAACCGGGCGGCGGGTTCACGCTCGGCGTGGCCGGCGCGAGCATTCCGGCCGTTTATGATTTTCAAAATCTCACGCTCGCTCCCGGCAGCACATTGCAGCTCGACGGGCCCGTGGTCATCACCCTGGGTGGAGACTTTTCGCCGAAGACGAACATTGGCGGGGCAGATCACCCGGGATGGCTTAAGCTGCGTTTCGCCGGTGGAGGATTGCAGCTCGCCGGGAACGTGTTCGCTTTCGGTGCGCTTGAGGCTCCGGCCGGCGCGCTGTCTCTCGGCGGCACGGCGCAATTCACCGGCAGCGTCGCGGCGGACCGCCTGGAAATGAATGGGCGCTCCGTGTTGCGGGTGCTGATCCTCAATCAGCCGCCGACGGTCGATCTGGTTGTGCCCGCTGTGGGAGCGGTGTTGCCCGACAATGTCGATGTCGCGATTTTTGCGAATGCCGGCGATGCCGATGGCTCGGTGGCCCGGGTGGAGTTTTATGATGGCGCGACCAAGCTCGGCGAGACCACCGCGAGTGCGGCGGACGGCTCGGTATTTCGCCTGGTGGCCCGGCTCGCCGCGGGCCCACACTCGCTGATGGCGCGGGCCATTGATGATGCGGGCGCCGCCACCGACTCGCCCGCGCGGACGATCACGGTTCAGCCGGGCCCGCTGAGCTTGCCGGTCACAGCCGATTTTGAGTCCGAAGAGGGCTATCAGCCGGGACCATTGCACGGTCAGAAGGGATGGGCGGCTACGAGTGGGGTGAAAATTGCACCGTTCACGATCGGCGACAGCCGACAGGAAGTGTCGATTGAGGGCGGGACATTGCCGGAGTCGCTGATTGGAACGTTCTCTGCCCGAGACGTGAGTCCGGTTTTCGTCGATTTCCTGGCGAGACCGGTGGCCGGGGCGGAGCCGGCAACGAGTGTGGTTTTTGCCTCAGCAGCCGCGCGTGTGGCGCTTGTGGGCGACGCGCCCACGGCCCAGCTTCACGCGGCGCGTGCGGATGCGAATGGCACGGTGGTCTGGCAGAACATCGGCGCGCCAGTGCCCGTCGATGCGCAGGGCAAGTCGGTGAACTGGCTGCGTCTCTCAGTGCGCGAGGATTATGGAGCCGGTAAATGGGATCTCTACGCCGGCGGCCGGATGGTGGCGGCTGATCTGGCGTTTACGGATCCGGCGATCAGGGCGTTCACTTGGTTCAGCGCGGTGGGACACCCGAGCGTGGCGGCGGCATTCGACAATTTCTACGCGGGTCCGGAGAACCCCATCGCCGGCGATGCCGATCGCGACGGCATGGACGATGCGTGGGAGACAGCGCACGGACTTAATCCCTCGCTCAATGACCGCAGTGCCGATCCTGACGGCGACAGCCTGACCAACGTGCAGGAATACGTCTTGGGGACGGATCCAAACACTCCGACCAATCCGTCAGATCTCGACGGAAACGGACTGTCCGATGCTTGGGAGCGGCAGTTTTTTGGTCATATCGGGGTAGATCCCACGGCCGACCCCGACGGGGATGGCCGGTCAAATCTTCAGGAATTTCAGGACGGGAAGAATCCGTTGGTTGCCGATGCACCGCTCACTGTGCGGATAGAGAGTCCGTCATCCGGCGGAGTTTCTGCGGTGGGATCTAATATTTTGATCTCTACTGCTGTAGCGGGAGGAATGGGTAGTGTGGTGAAGGTCGAATTCTTCGACGGAGAAGCAAGGCTGGGTGAAATTATGAGCGCTCCGTTTCAGTTTTTATGGACCGGAGCGGCGGAAGGGCAGCATGAGGTCTATGCGCGAGCGACTGACGGTTCCGGACAGACAGCATTGTCAGCGACGGTCACTGTCAGGGTGGCGGCGCCTTTGCCGGTGGCGATTGATTTTGAGATCGCAGAAGGCTTCATCAGTGGAGCCCTGAATGGCCAAAAAGGATGGAGCACCTCAGAGACCGTGGTACTCAACAGCGATAGCGCGTGGTCGGGGCGAATGGGAGTTTTTCTGCCGGCCAGTACCACTCCCGTCAGTGTAACAAAATATTTTTCAAAGCCAGACAACCAGTCGATCATCTTCGCGGATTTCGCTGCCAGTGGAAAGGTCGCGGCCAGCGCCCCAGAAGGATTATTGTTCGATTTGGGTGGCGCGCGCGTCGCTATGGTGAAGAACGGAACATTCGCTGAGTTTTATGCCTTCAATGGCAACGGCGTCGGGGGAGGAACCTGGCGCCACGTGGAATATAACTATCAAGTCTACCTGAATGCCGACGGCACCTTGCAATGGACTCCGGAATTCGGACTCCGGTTCGATTTCCTCGCCAAGAAATGGGATCTCACGGTTGATGGGTTGGTGGTGGCGGCGGATTTGGGCTTGGTCGATAACGCGATTGGATATTTAGATCGTTTCACGCTTTACGGCAACGCCACCGAGCCCGGGATGCTGGATGTGCTCCGGGTCGGATTTGATAATTTCAGTTTCTCTGATGTGGAGCGCGACAACATGGACGATTCCTGGGAGAGGGGTTATGGCATCGATCCGGCGCTGAACGATCGGGACGGAGACCCGGATCACGACGGCCTAACCAACATCCATGAATTCATTCTCGGCAGCGATCCCAACAATCCCGACACCGATGGCGATGGCCTGTCCGACGGTTTCGAAGCACAACATGGTTTCGATCCCCTGAACTACACCTCAGCAACCGACGACGACGAGGATGGGATCAGCCAGATTCAGGAAGCGATCAACGGTACCGACCCGCACGACTACTACAACGGAGAGGCGCCCGTCATCAGTGTCCTGAGTGGCACTGGAAATCCGACGGGAGAGTTTGTCGTCTTCATTCATAGGTCTGACGGTACGCCCTATCCACACGCTCCCGTCACTTTTGATGTCCCGGCTGACGCAGCCTCTTTGGCGGGTAATCCGGACAGTACCATCCTGAGCCAGTCGATCAGTATGCGGGCCGACGCCAATGGTATTGCCCGCGTTTATCTGCGACCAGTCGCAGCCAGCCAATGAGACGCCCTAAACCAATGAAAGACAAGCTACTGCTATTTTTGCTCTGTGCGGGCGATATGATGGCGCAAAATATCAACACCCACGCCGGGCAGCAGACGAACCGCACCCCGGTGGAATTTCGGATTGCGAGTCAACTGCCAGCCGCGCCGGACCTCGCGACGGCCCAGTTTTATGTGGAAAAGCTCCCGACTGCCCTGCCAAATGGCAGCACCTTTCGCGGGATTGTGTATTCCCTGAACGACCTGGATCAGGTTATGGGGATAACCGGATTCAATTTTGTGACGCAGGTTTCCGCCCCGGTCATCTGGTCTTCATCGGGCGCGCACATGGCTGCTGTGATCGATCACTATCGCACAAGTGCCAATTCTGCGGGTCTGCTGAACAATTTTTCCCAGGTCGCGATCAATAAATATGGCTCGTTGCCAGAGGGGACGGTTTTCTCCTTTACGGAGACTGGTGGGCTCGTCCTTGAACGCACCTTGCCCGGTATCAACCTGTATGGCATCAATGACGCCGGCTGGCTGCTGGGCATTGAGCCGAGCCTTGCGGATTATACCCCCTATGGCAGTAGCTACTACGGGCGGCATTTTGTGCGCACCGGGACAGGCGATATCAATTTTGAATTGCCACCGGGTACCAGAAACGGGGCTTTTTTCTACGGGGTCAATTTTTCCGGAGAGGCGGCTGGTTCCTCGATGGCTATCAATGACAATGGGTCCCGGGCGCTTTTTGGCGGAAGCAACGCCAAGACACATTGGTTGGCGACCAACGGTTCGTTCGAGGAGGCCTACTCACTGAACAATGCGCAGCAAATTGTGGGAACCACCTCTTTGCCGGATTATTCGAGTGTACCGGCATATTGGGAAAATCGGGCCGCCGGAATAACCGTGCTGCCAAGTATTCGCCTGCCTGACGGCTACGAATATGCTTGGGCGAACAAGATCAACCGCTGGGGGCACATCGTCGGCAAAACCCGGGCGGGAGGTGCGCTATGGGTCAACAAGCAGCAGATTAATTTTGCCGGCCGGCTCATCAATCCGGATAATCTGACCATCGGCAATTTGAGAGACATCAATGATCGGGGCGTCATGCTGGGCGACCAAGTGGGGGCGCAGTCCCAGAACGGTGCCCCTAGCTTTCGTCTGCGGCCCGTCTGGCTTCAGCTCGCGGTCGACGCCAATCGCGACGGGCAAATCAAGTTCAGTAACACCGGCACAGTCAACAGCACCGATGCCTCAGATGTCACTTCTGCCGACAAGCTTTATCGCTTCTGGGTCAATGATGACATTGACCGGCAGCACGCCGTTGACGGCGACGATTCGGAGGAGGACGACCTGCAAACGAGCCCCAACGGCAAGTTGGACTGGCAAAACAACAACATCCCCTCGAAGCGTGATTTGGAGGACTTTGCGCGGATTCAGCTCTCCGTGGCCGGTCTCGCCGACTCGCTCAAACCGAAGACCGATGGTTCGGCTGATCTCTACCTCGGCCTGAAATGGGTGAACGGGATGGGAACTCCAGCGATCAAGCTCTACCGACAGATCGAAACAGATGGCGGGTTGGGATACCTGACCGATGAAACCGCGGCCAATGAGCAGATCAACACGGTCTACTGCATCGCCGATGTTCGCGACGCGGCAACCCAGCCGCAGAATGTGACGAACGTTTTGGTGGAAGGAAGCAGCGTGTTTATTCTGCCCCCGTCGCTTTTCAGCAGTCTGTCAACGGGCAACGCGCAGGCCCGCCTGCTCTTCGAGGGTTGCAAGCCTGGCGCAGGCCAGCTCCAGCTCGTTATCCTTAGGAAAGAGGGTGCGAATTACACGGAGATCGGCGGCGGAGGCGGGGTGTGGATTGACCTGAAAAACATCGACGAATTTTACGAACGCTGGACGGTGGGCGACACCAACGGCGGCGTGCCGTGGGCGAGCGCCAGTCGCAAGAAAGTGCAGCTCTCGGCCAGTGGCTACGCCACTGGGCACAGCGAGGGCTTTGCCTATGGGGCCAATGCCCCGGAGGGAAACAAATATCTCCTCTACGTTCACGGTTGGAACCTGCCGCCGTGGGAAAAGAATCGCTTCGCTGAAACCGCGTTCAAACGACTTTACTGGCAGGGTTACAAAGGCCGCTTCGGCGTTTTCTGCTGGCCCACCACCTATGGGTTTGAAAACGATCAGGACGCGATCCTTGATGGCACGAACTATGATCGTGGCGAGTGGGCCGCGTGGCGTGCCGCCACTCCGCTGAGGGACCTTTTACTCAGTCTTCACGACGCCTACGGCGATCAGGTCTATATAGTGGCCCACAGCATGGGCAATGTCGTCACCGGCGAGGCGCTGGAACTCGCCGCGCGGCAAAATGCCGGAACGCTCGTCAATACCTACGTCGCTAGTCAGGCGGCCATTCCGGCGCATGTTTACGATGGCGGCCGCGCCGAGGACATCGCGGCGGTGTTTGGATTTTGGACCAACATCGGCCGCTTCTTCGACGGTTCGGCCTTCCCGCAGACGCCGAACGTTTATCCCGACTGGCTGGCCGGCAACGGTGCTGTGGTCGGAAGGCGGGTGAACTTCTACAATGAAAACGACTATGCCCTGTGGCACGATGTCTGGGAGTTGAACCAATACTTCAAACCAGATCGGGTGGACCAGCCCGACCAGCCGTTTGACTACAGTTTTGTGGGAGATCCACAAACGGGAGATCCGGATGCCTTCAGGAAAAAGGACATCGCCACAATGCAAACCACCGCGCTGCAACTGGGAACGCGGGCGGACGTGATGGATCGCTATGAAATCATGTCGTTCGCTGCTGAAGCACGCTCGAAGGCCGTCGGGGCTGCAACAGTGTTGCCTAATTTTAATCCAGTTAACCTGCAGTCGATCTGGCCTGCAGATGACCAGAGCGTGAAACTGCACGATGGCCTAGACTACAGCGCGCACAAGTGGCACAGCGCGCAGTTCCGCTCCACGAATATGCGGCAGAGAGTCTACTGGCAGACGCTGCTTGGACCTATCGGCTTTAGAATAATTACCGCACCATGAAAAAGCTCCGTTGGGTTTTGATCGTCGTCCTTCCCATCGCGTTCGGGTTATTCTTTTGGCGCTGGTGGTTATTACGTTCCGCGCCGCCCACAGATGCAGCGCCGTCCGCAACTGTGTCAGCGCAGAAGACGCCGCCCCCATCAGCAACTTCCGTCTCGCCGCCGGTGGTACCGACCACACCGCCGAGCAGCAAGCGCGGTCTGATGAGCAATCTTCTTAGCAGTGTGAACCACAAACCCATCGGGTTTTACGGCAAGGTGGTAGATCAGCACGCCATGCCGCTGGCCAACGTGACGGTTTACGCCTCCGTCATCTACAATACCGGTTTGAAATCAGGCGTGGACAAGACGCAAACCAGGACGGACGCCGCCGGGCTCTTTTCCATCACGGGAATGAGAGGTCGGACACTTGGCATCGGGCTCGACAAGGACGGCTACGAATATGGCGGCGAGCATGGCCCATTTCAGTTTACGGAGATGGTGATGGAGGCCGAGCGTTATCATCCCGATCAGACCAACCCGGTCGTGTTTGTCATGTATAAACTGCAGGGTGCGGAACCAACGATCCATTTTGCGCGCAGGTTTTTTGATGTCCCTCCTGACGGTACGGCGGTGCGGATCGACTTGGCGACTGGTAGGAAAGTCTCCGCTGGCGGTGACGTGATCATTACTTTGCAGCAACCAATGGCGCGGCCTGGTCAGCGATTGATGCATTATCGATGGCTGGCGGAGATTGCTGCCGATGGCCTACAAGAAAGCACGGCCAAACTGATGTATCTCGCGCCAGAAAACGGCTATGTCTCTGCGCTGAGCTACGGCGAGAAAGGCGATGAGCGAGTGCAAGAAAGACATGTAGAAAAGAGTTTTTATCTAAAAACGACAGATGGTCGATACGCGCGGGTCAGAATGGATTTCACATCGGATACTAATCCGGACTATCCGAGCACCGTTGGCCTGACCTGGTGGCTGAACCCGAAGCCCGGTTCGCGCAACTTGGAATTTGACCCCGCCAAGGCGATCAAGCCTCAGCCGTGAGGCTTCAATGGCGCGTTTCGCTATCCAGTCCGTTTTGGCGTTACCACTGCTCAAACATATGAATCAAGGTTTCACGCCGGATGCAGTGGCTGGTTATGCTTCGCCGTTCCATTACACGGACCAAAGTCCAGAAGAAGCTAAATACATCCTCTTTGTCCACGGCTGGAACATGGAGAAGTGGGAAAAGGAGCGTTACGCCGAGACCGCTTACAAGCGGCTTTACTGGCAGGGTTACAAGGGTCGCTTTGGCCTGTTCTCGTGGCCGACGACAAACGGCTTTGGCAGCGAGATGGATGCTATCCTCGACAGCGCCAATTTTGACCGGGGCGAGTTCAGTGGGTGGCGCTCGGCTACGCCGTTGCGGCAGTTGATGCAGACGCTTAACTCGGCCTACGGCGGCGAGTTTTACGTCCTCTCGCACAGCATGGGCGGCATTGTGGCGAGCGAGGCGCTGCGTTTGCAAAGCGACGCGGGCGGCGGTCAGATCGCGAGGGTCTACGTGGCCAGCCAGGCCGCACTTTCGGCGCACACCTACGATGGCACGCTCTCGACGACGACAGGTTCCACCGATGCGCTGCAATGGGACTACAATCATTCGCAAATCCCGAACGGCGCACAAAACTACGGTCCGCACACAGCGAATATTTATAAGAATTGGATGGCCTTCATGCTTGGCGGTTCGGCGGTCTCGTCGTCGTCAGTCGGCACGCTGGTTAACTTTTATAATGAAAACGATTGGGCGTTGGCTGCTCCGGCGTGGCAGTTCAACCAAATTACCAAGCCGGATTTTGCCGATTATCCTTCGCTCCTTTGGGATTACGTCTACGAAGGCGACCCGGAAGGCGCGCCGTTGAGTGACGGCTTCCGCAAGTATGGGAAATACACGAATCCAACGTACTTGGCTGTGCTTGGCCTCGGCAATCGCACGACACTCGCGGATCGCTATGAAATCACGTCCTTCGCCGCCGAGTCGCGCATGAAGGCGCTCGGAGCCACATCGAATATCAGCCAGGGGATCAGCAGAGCTGTGAACCTTCAGAGCAGCGGCATATGGCCAGCTGACGCTGATAATCATAGTGCCCACAAGTGGCACAGCGCCGAGTTCCGCTCTACAATCCAACGTCAGCGGAATTACTGGAAAACCCTGCTAAGCGATCAGGCGTTTGATCTCTCAACTAAAACGCTGCCATGAAAACACGCCAACGGATCATGATAGGAGTCGTCGCACTTGTGGCAGCGGTTGGCGTTCTTTTCCTCTTAAGGCGTTCGCCGCCTCACACTGCGCCAACTACCCGGTCATCATCGGCTCAGGAACCAGCAGCTTCCGCAGGTACGTCCAAGTCAGCAGCACATGCCTCGACGGGCACGACGCAATCTGGTCCGTCGACACCGGCGCAGCCCTCGGCCACGCAAAAGCCAAGCCCGGAATTAAAGCGCACGTTTGAGGCTCTGAACCACAATCCGATTGAGTTTTACGGCCGCGCACTCGACCAGTTTGGCGAGCCTGTTGTCGGGGCCGACGTGACTGGTAGCGTACTCTACAACACGGGCATCAAATCCGGCCGCAGCGTTGCGTCCACCACCACGGATGTAGGCGGCTACTTTCGATTCAGTGAGTTGGCAGGACAAACCCTCGGTATCGACTTCAAGAAATCCGGCTACGAGTTTAACCCAGTTCATACCCTGTTTTCTTATTCCTACTTCGAGGCCGACCACAAGCGCCACATTCCCGATCCGAAGAATCCGGTCATCTTCACGCTTTGGAAAAAACAGGAAACTGAGCCGTTGGTGCATTACGACAAGGTGTGGCGCTTCCCCGTCAATACCGGTCCAGTTGGAATCAATATAGCAACTGGACAGATCGGAATGCAGGACGTCGATCTGGTTGTCACAATCTCACGCACACCGCTGCAAATGCGCTACGGCGAGCAGGGTTTTGCTTGGACGGCGACGGTCGAAGTTGTTGGAGGTGGCCTGATCCGAGCGGGGCAACGCGACTACTACAATCTTGCTCCCGAGTCCGGCTACGTGCCGCGTTTTGAATTCACGCAGGAAGCGCAGAGTGTGCGTGCCGCGCAGGACGAAAAGATCAAATGGACGTGGGTTCGCTCGGTCTCGGACGATTTTTTTATCTCCAGTCGTAACGGGAAAAACTTCGCACGGGTTAGTCTGCGCATCAGGCCGAACGTTGATCACAAAGAAGGTGACAACGAGGCCTTGGTCGCCGCTGAGGTTTGGCTAAATCCGAACTGGTCGCGCAACCTAGAATTTGATCCGAAAAAGGCGATCAAGCCTCAGCCGTGAGGCTTCGATGGCGCATTTCTCCATACTGTCCGTTTTGGCGCTACCACTGCTTACACTTATGAACCTAGGTTTCCATCACCATGCAATACGGCGGCGATTTCATGTCCTTGCCGGCTTGGCCTTGTTTTACGGGTCCTGCCTGTACGCGGATACGAAAGAGCCCGTGAAACCGGCACCGGAGGCATCTACGCTGCCAACGCCAGGCGCTTCGGGAAAAATAGGCCCAGCCGCGCAGTTTTGGGAATTTAATGGGTTGTTGATCGATGAAGGTGGCGAGTTTTTCCGTATCGTCGAGCGGAGTAGCGGGAGCGTCCATTGGGTGGGCTTGAACGAGGCCGGAGCGCCATTTATCGTTCGCCGTTACGATAGCCGGCGGCAGGTGGTGATCGTCGAATACCGAGGCCGTGTGTCTGCGATTCCGCTCAGGAGAGCAAAGATGGCGGCAACGGTGCCGGTCGATCACCGAGATACTGCTCCAGAATGGGAGCCGCGGACGCCTGAAGCAACACCCCCGCCTGCCACTCCGACCTCGGTTGCCGTCCAGCCAGGCGGCTCGGCGCGAGTTGAAGCCATCAGGAAGGAAGCAAAAGCGACAACCAATCGCGAAGAGAGTGCCAAGCCCGCCAACGCCGTGAAAAAATGATATCGGCCGGGCTGCTCAATTCCCGAGCAGCGTCTGGGCCCGGGCGCGAACGTGGGGCCAGTGGACGTCAGGGATGGCGGGGCCGAGGTGTTGGACGGTCTCGGCGCCCATGATTGAACCGAGGGTGCCGGCGGTGGCCAGCGGGGCGCCGCGCAGGTAGCCGTAGAGGAAGCCGGCCGCCCACGAGTCGCCGGCGCCGGTGGTGTCGACGACGCGCGGGACGGCCACCGGTTCGACGCGGTGCAGGTCGCCGCTCTTGGCGATCCAGGCGCCATCCTTGCCCATCTTCACCGCGGCGATGCCGCCGTAGTCGGCGAGCTTGCGGGCGTAGGCGTCGTAGGAGGCGTCTTTTTGGAAGAGCGCGCGGACCTCGTCCTCGTTGGCGAAGACGGCGTGCACGCCCTGCTTGAGCTGGGCGAAAATCCAGTCGCGGGCGACGTTGACGACCTCGAACGAGGAAAGGTCGAGGCTGAGGGTGCAGCCGGCGGCGCGGGCGGTCTGCACGACAGTGTTGGCCAGCGCGGGGTTGAACATCAGGTAGCCCTCGATGTGGGCGTGGCGGCAGTCCTTGAAATCGGCGAGCGAGATCTCGGCGGGGTTGAGCGTCATGGCGGCGCCGAGGTGCGTGCGCATGGTGCGCTGGCCGTCGGGCGTGACCATGGAGAGGCAGCGGCCGTTGGGGAGAGGAGCGTGCTTGAAGCGCGAGCCGTCGCCGCCGGCGGCGATGAAGTTGGTGCGGTAATGCTCGGCGGTGACGTCGCCGCCGATCTTGCCGAGGAAGGTGCTGCGCAGGCCGAGGCGCGCGGCGCCGAGCGTGGCGTTGGCGGCGGAGCCGCCGGGCATCATGGCGAGCTGCGTGCCGATCTTGCCGACCAGGGTGGCGATGTCATCGTCGTCGACGAGCACCATGCCGCCTTTGTCGCCGGCGACGTGGTTTTTCAGGAAGGCATCATCGACGTGCGCGAGGATGTCCATGATGGGGTTGCCGACGCCGATGAGATCGAATTGGTGCGGGTGCTGGGGAGCGGACATGGGAAAGGAGTGGGAGCGGAGCGCGCGTATGACGCTCAGAGGCTGACCGTCAGGCTGGTGGCGAGCAGAGGCTCGTCGTCGACCTCGATGAGGAGCGAGTAGTCGCCGGGCTGGTCGAAACGGAGATTGTGCAGCTCGTTGATCAGGTTGATGCGCTGCAGGGGACTCTGGGACTCGAACTCGCGATGGATGAGCTCGACGGGCTTGGTGGGGTCGAGGCTCATGGAGAGCTTGATGCGGTGGGCGCCGGGCGAGACGTCGGTGAGGGTCAGGAACCACACCATGTGGGGATGCATGACCGGAAAGGCGCGGGCCTTGATGTTCGAGAAGACACCCAGGATGGTGTGCTTGCCGGACGCCGGGTCGATGTGGACGGCGTCGCAGGTCAACCAGACGAGAAGCTGCGGTTTGGACTGCACTTCGGGTCAAAATGCGCGGCGAATCGTGTCTCTGGCAAAGCTTTTTCTTGTGTATGGATTTTGCGCCCGTTTTAACCGACGCCGATGAAGTATATTTTCGTCACAGGCGGGGTGGTTTCATCTTTGGGCAAGGGGCTCACGGCGGGGTCGCTCGGCGCCCTGTTGGAGATGCGCGGGCTGACCGTGCGCATCCAGAAGTTCGACCCCTATCTCAACGTCGATCCGGGCACGATGAGCCCTTACCAGCATGGCGAGGTGTACGTGCTCGACGACGGTGCGGAGACCGACCTCGACCTCGGCCACTACGAGCGCTTCACCTCCGGCAAGCTCTCCCGCGCCAACAGTCTTTCTTCCGGCCAAATCTACGAGTCCGTCATCGCCAAGGAGCGCCGCGGCGACTACCTCGGCAAGACCGTGCAGGTGATTCCGCACGTGACGAACGAGATCAAGGAGCGCATCTACAAGGGCGGCAAGGGCGTCGACGTGCTCATCACCGAGATCGGCGGCACGACCGGCGACATCGAGGGCCTGCCGTTCCTCGAGGCGTTGCGCCAGTTCGCCCTCGAGGTCGGCCCGAAGGAGTGCGTCTTCATCCACGTCACGCTCGTGCCCTACGTCTCCGCCGCCGGCGAGATGAAGACCAAGCCCACGCAGCAGTCCGTCGCCAAGCTCCGCGAGATCGGCATCCAGCCGCACATCGTCGTCTGCCGTTGCGAGCACTCGCTGCCGGTCGAGATGCGCGAGAAAATCTCGATGTTCTGCAACGTCCCGGTGAAGGCCGTCATCGCCGCCGAGGACGTCGAGTCCTCCATCTACGAGCTGCCGCTCATGCTCCAGAAACAGGGCATGGACCAGCTCGTGTGCGACCTGCTCGGCATCCGCGCCCGCCCGAACCCGAAGAACATCTGGGCCGACATCGTCGACCGCATCAAGTCGCCCAAGCACAGCGTGAGGATCGGCGTCGTCGGCAAATACATCGAGCTGCAGGACGCCTACAAATCCGTCTACGAGTCGCTCAACCACGCCGGCATCGCCAACCACGCCCGCGTGGAGATCATCCGCGTCGACGCCGAGGATCTGGAGAACAAGGCCGGCCTCGCGCGCCTGAAGAATCTCGACGGCATCCTCGTGCCCGGCGGCTTCGGCGACCGCGGCACCGAGGGCAAGATCGCCGCGGCGAAGTTCGCCCGCGAAAACAAGATTCCCTATTACGGCATCTGCCTCGGCATGCAGGTCGCCGTCATCGAGTTCGCCCGCAACGTGCTCGGCCTGAAGAAGGCCAACTCGGTCGAGTTCGACCAGGAGACGCCGCACCCGGTCATCGCCCTCATGGACGAGCAGCGCAACGTCGTGCTCAAGGGCGGCACCATGCGCCTCGGCGCCTACGCCTGCTCGCTCAAGTCCGGCACGCTCGCCCGCAAGGCCTACGGCCAGGACACCGTCACCGAGCGCCACCGCCACCGCTACGAGGTCAACAACGACTACCTCGAGCGCTTCGAGAAGAACGGCATGGTCGTCTCCGGCTGGAACCCCAAGCGCGGCCTCGTCGAGGTCGTCGAGCTGAAGAAGCACCCGTGGTTCCTCGGCGTGCAGTGCCATCCCGAGTTCCAGTCCAAGCCCAACAAGGCGCACCCGCTCTTCGCCGCCTTCATCGGCGCCGCCATCAAGCAGCAGAAGAAACGGTAGGGCGAATCCTCCGGATGAGCCGCGCTCAGAATCGGCTCGTCGCGTTTACGTTGTGGCGACGCCCAGGAGAAAGGCACGTCTCCTGTCATTCTGAGCGACGCGAAGAATCCAGGATCGAAACGGGAGCGTGACACCTGCTGGATTCTTCGCTTCGCTCAGAATGACACGACCAAGGCTTATATGATTTTCGATCCTCAGAAGCTCCTCCTCATCGCCGGCCCGTGCTCGCTCGAGAACGAGTCCGTCTGCCGCGCCGCCGCCGACACGCTGAAAAAGATCGGCGCCGCGCATCCGGAGCTGACGATCGTTTTCAAGGGCTCGTTCGACAAAGCCAACCGCACGTCGCTCGGCGGTGATCGCGGCACCGGCATGGAGGAGGGACTCGCGCTGCTCGCCCTCATCAAGCAGGAATACGGCTTTCCCGTCCTCACCGACGTCCATGAGCGCCAGCAGGCCCCGCGCGTCGCCGAGGTGTGCGACGTGCTGCAGATCCCGGCTTTCCTCTGCCGCCAGACCGACCTCCTGCTCGCCGCCGCCGCGACCGGCCGCACCGTCAACGTCAAGAAGGGCCAGTTCCTCTCGCCGCAGGAGATGGAGTTCGTCGTCGCCAAGCTGCGCGACGGCCACGCCAAGGAAATCTGGCAATGCGAGCGCGGCACGACCTTCGGCTACCAGAACCTCGTCGTCGACATGCGCTCCTTCGCCATGATGAAGGCGCTCGGCTATCCCGCGATCTTCGACGCCACGCACAGCGTGCAGCTGCCCGGCGCCGCCGGCGGCAAGAGCGGCGGACGCCGCGAGTTCGTGCCTCCGCTGGCCCGCGCCGCCCTCGCGGCGGGCGCCGACGGCCTCTTCATCGAGACGCATCCCGATCCGGCCAAAGCCATTTCCGACGGCCCCAACCAGATCCCCACGGCCGAGCTGCCCGCGCTCATCGCCTCCTGCCTCAAGGTCTGGAAAGCCGTCCGCAGCTGAGGGGAGGGCCCGCGTCCCCGCGGGCCGTTTCGGGGTCGCGCGACGGCTCAGCAGGAGCTGAGCCCTCCGAGCAAGCGGGAGCACCGTGGTTGGGACAGGGGTGTTGCCGGGCGACGCCCGGGGCGCAGGCAAGCCGCGCTCTCCCGTGAGTCAGTTTCGCGTCTCCTGTTTGGCAGCCCGTATTCTGTGCATTGTCCCGGCTGCGTTGTGGAGGGCCCACCTCCCGGTGGGCCGGGCCCGGGTTGTAGCGGCTCAGCGGGGGCTGAGCCCTCCAGTGCGTGGAATGCCCCTTGGTTTTCCGCCCTAACGCCCGAAAGTAGGAGAACGATTAAGCGAAAGCGGCGAAATTGCCGGCATTGACCGCGGCACATCCCCGCGCATCTTCCGGCGAAACGATCCACCCCATGTCCACGTTCATCATCGACGTTCCCATGCCCTCGATGGGCGCCACGGTCAGCGAACTGACCATCATCAAGCTCGTCGTCGCCCCCGGCGCCAAGGTCGCCAAGGGCCAGAAGCTTGCCGAGCTCGAGAGCGACAAGTCCGCGTTCGACTTCGAGTCGCCCGCCGAGGGCACCATCCTCGAGGTCAAGGGCGCCCAGGGCGAGGTGAAGCGCTCGGGCGACACGCTCTTCCGCATGGAGACGGCCGACCAGAGCCTGCAGCACCTCGCCATCGCCACGGCCAAGCACGACGCCGATGTCGCCAGCCACGCGGCGCACGCCGCCCCGGCCGCAGCGGCCGCTTCCGGCAAGGCGCTCGTCTGGACGCCGCGCGCCCTCAAGATGGCGCAGGAAGCCGGCCTCGATCCCACCAAGATTTCCGACATCGAAGCCACCGGCCCCGGCGGCCGCGTCTCCGGCGACGATGTCACGAAGTATCTCGCGAACCGGAAATAAGCGGCCGGCTCACGCGAAGGGCTTCTTGTAGGGCGGGGTCGCTGACCCCGCCTTCTGCTTTTTGGCGGGATCGGACGCCGAGGCTGCCGCATTCGTCACGACCCCGTCTGCATCAACCGCCACTGGCCAGCTCGTGCCCCAGCACGCTGAGTGCGGCGACGGCGGCGGTGTCGCAGCGGAGCACCAGCGGGCCGAGCGTGATCGGCGCGAAGCCGGCCATCACGGCGGCGGTCATCTCGGCGGGGGAGAAATCGCCCTCGGGGCCGACGAGCCAGAGCACCTTGTGCGGGGCCCGGCCGTGGGTCGTGCGATAGTGCGCGATGGCGGCCTTCAGCGACGCGGCGCCGGGATGCAGACTGGCGACGAGCCGGAGGTCGTAGGCCTTGGTCGCAGCGAGGAGGTCGGAGAATTTTTGCACGGGGCCGAGCTCGGGCAGCCACGGATTGCCGCATTGTTTGGCGGCTTCGATCGCGGCGGTGCGCCACTTCTCGAGCTTCTTGTCCTGCCGGTCGGCCTCGAGGTGCACCTGCGTGCGCTCGGAGAGCAGCGGCACGATGCGCGCGGCGCCGAGCTCGGTGGCTTGGCGGACGATCTCGTCCATCGTCGACCCCTTGGGCAGCGACTGCGCCAGCGTGATGGCGTGGGGCAGGGGCTTGGCTTGGCGGGTCTCCTTCACGCGCAGCACCGCGGAGTTTTTCGCCGGATCGATGCATTCGCAAACCCACTCGCGGCCGCGGCCGTCGAAGGCGGCGACCGGATCACCGCGCTGGCAGCGGTTCACCGCGACGAGGTGATGGCTCTCGTCCGCACCGAGCCGGATTTCCCGGGCGTCGGCCGGAATGGCGGGGGCATAGGCGCGGAAGTCGGGCATGTCCGAAAACTGAAGACTCGAGCCAAGCGGAGCAAGGCAGTGATTGGGCACTAAAGGGCGCAGAACACCGGGGCAGTTTAAGCGCAGATAACGCGGATTCTCACAGATGGTTCAATCCGTGGCCATCCGCGGAATCCGTGGGCAACCGGTTGGAGTCCTTTCCTCGCCAAAATCAGGGTTTACTTTGGAAGGGGCGGTGGCTTTGGTTTGCGGCCTTGGTTCGCCCGGATGGCGGAATTGGCAGACGCAACGGACTCAAAATCCGTCGCCCTCTAAAGGCGTGTGGGTTCGACCCCCTCTCCGGGCACCATCTCCTAAATCAGGCAGCGGAAACACCGCTCGCCGGTCTTTCGCAGCAGGAGATGAATTCATTCGTGGCGAACGAGGAGTCGCGGCTGGCGGGTGCCACCAGATAGGTTTTCAACTCGGCGAATTTCTTCGGGAGCGGAAATAACTTGAGCCGGCGCCGGCCCGCGGCGGTGCGGGCAAATGTGCGTGGCATGGCGGCGACGCCGGCGCCGACTTCGACGAATCCCAGGACGCCCTCGAGCGTGCCGAGTTCCCGCAGCCGGCAGCTGCGTTTCGATTTTTGCTTCAGATAGCCGAGCAGGCGGTCCGTGTAGGAGCAGCCCAGCCGCTGGACCAGAACCGACACCGGCGTGTCCGCGGATGCCAGCAGTTCGGCAGTGGAGCCGAGCGTGGCCGGTGCGACGATGGCGAGTTCGTCCCGGAACGCCACAATCTCGCGAAATCCCGTGATGCCCGGAGCCCGCGAGACGAACACGGCGTCGAGTTCACCGGCCTGGAGTTGCTTAAGGAGAGAGGCGGAGCTGCCGGTCTCGACGGAGACCTCGACCTTCGGGTGTTGCCGCGCGTAACGGGCGACCACCGCGGGCAGGTGGCTGGCCGCCGTGGTCTCGATGCTGCCGAGGCGCAGCTTGCCCATGCTCGCCTGGGCGCCCCGGCCGAAGGTGAAACGCAGATCGTCCATCACGGCATCCAGCCGGAGGGCCAGCGCGAGCGCCGCCTCGCCGGCGGGGGTGGGTTTGATGCTGCGCGCATGGCGCTGCAGGAGCGGCACCCCGGCGGCGCGCTCCAGCGTCTTGATGCGGGCGGTGACGTTGGACTGCACGGTGTGCAGGCGCTCCGCGGCCCGGGTGAAGCTGCCGGCGCGCACCACTTCCAGGAGAACGATGAGGTCGGGCAGAATCCAATGGTCCATCGGTTCATCGTTATTCTTGATGGATAGGATAGCAACGAATCGTTTCCCGTGAAGCGGCCGTTCTGCGATACTGCGCGCCTCCCATGAAGCAAGCCACCGTCCAACCCCTGATGATCCTGATCGCCGGCCCGTATCGCTCCGGCACCAACGACGATCCCGCGCTGATGGCGCGGAATCTCCGCGCGCTCGAGGCCGTCGCGCTGCCGCTCTACCGGGCCGGCCACACCCCGATGATCGGCGAGTGGGTGGCGCTGCCGCTGCTGCGCGAGGCGGGCTCCGCGCGCATCGGCGATGCCCTGTGGGAGGAGATACTGTATCCGGTCGCCCACCGCCTGCTCATGAAATGCGACGCGGTGCTGCGGATCGAGGGCGCCTCGAAGGGCGCGGACAACGACGTGCGGCTGGCCCTCGAGCGCGGGCTCAAGGTGTATCACCGGCTCGCCGACGTGCCGGGCTGCGCCTGATCGGGCGCACCGTCACGAGCCCGGAACTCTCGGGCCGCCGCCTTACCTGGCCGCGGCCTCGCGGAACTGGCCGAGGGCGCGGTAGCGCTCGTAGCGGTCGTCCAGGAGTTTCTCGGGCGACTTGGCGAGGAGTTCGTCGAGGTGGCGCGTGAAAGCGTCCTTCAGTGCGGCGGCCGCGGCGGCGGGGTCGTTGTGCGCGCCGCCGAGCGGCTCGGGGATGACTTCGTCGACGACGCCGAGCTCCTTGAGGTTGGCGGCGTTGAGCTTGAGGGCCTCGGCGGCCTGCGGGGCGTTGGCGCGGTCCTTCCAGAGGATGGCGGCGCAGCCCTCGGGCGAGATGACGGAATAGTAGGCGTTTTCGAAGATGAGCACGCGGTCGGTGACGCCGATGCCGAGCGCGCCGCCGGAGCCGCCCTCGCCGACGATGATGGCGAGGGTGGGGACCTTGAGCAGGGTCATCTCGCGCAGATTGACCGCGATGGCCTCGGAAACGTGGCGGGCCTCGGACTCGACGCCGGGGAAGGCGCCGGGGGTGTCGATGAAGGTGAGGACGGGCAGGCCGAAACGCTCGGCGAGTTTCATCAGGCGGAGGGCCTTGCGGTAACCCTCGGGCTGGGGCATGCCGAAATTGCGGAGGATGTTCTCCTTGGTGTCGCGGCCCTTTTGCTGGGCGATGATCATCACCGGGCGGTCGCCGAAGAACGCCGTGCCGCCGATGAGGGCCTGGTCGTCCTTGAACTGGCGGTCGCCGTGCAGCTCCTGGAAGTCCGTGCAGAGGGCGGCGACGTAATCGAGGGCGTAGGGGCGCTTCGGATGGCGGGCGACCTGCACGCGCTGCCAGGGGGACAGGTTGGAGTAGATGTCCCGCTTAGTCTGCTCGAGCTTCTCCTCGATGGCCGCGAGTTCGGCGGACATGTCGATGTTGTTCTCGAGCGACTGCTGGTGCAGGGCTTCGAGCTGTTTCTCGAGTTCGCGCAGGGGCTTCTCGAGCTCGAGCAGGTAGGCGGGTCTCTCCATAGGGCGGGGAGGGTAGGTGCCCGCGCGGGCGGCTGTCAACGGGGGTTGCGCGGGGTGGGTTGGGTTGGGGTCGCGGTGTGCGCTTGTCTTTAAATTTCCGTCAGGTTTGTAATATCGCGTTCGCAATTAACCTTTTAAACTGCGCGGCAAAATTTATGACGACATTGGCTTTCATCGATCAGATCGGCGGGTGGTGGAACGAGCTCACCTTGGCCAAGCAGCTGTTTTACGGGATCGGCCTGCTGGCCGGTCTCATGACGCTGGTGCTGGCGGCGATGGCCGCCATCGGGATGGAGCATCATGATGCGGTGGATGCGATCGGCACCGACGACCTCGGACACGGCGGCAGCGGGATTTTCTCCATCAAGCCGCTCACGGGGTTCTTCCTCGGCTTTGGCTGGGCGGGCGGTCTCGCCATGGACTCCGGGTGGTCGCTGATCTCGGCCTTGGCAATTGCCTGCGTGGCGGGCGGCGCCCTGATGGCGGTCGTCGTGCTGTTGTTCCGCGCCATCTACGCCATGAAGAGCGACGGCACCGTGCAGGTGCAGAAGGCGGTCGGTGCCGTCGGCACCGTCTATGTCACCGTGCCGCCGCACAAGGCGGCCGGCGGACAGGTGGTCGTGAATTTCAGCGGCCGGCAGGAAACCTTCGCCGCGCTCAGCGGCGCCGGGCAACCGATCGCCAGCGGCGAGAAGGTGCGCGTCGTCAGCCTGATCGACAACCGCACCGTGCTGGTCGAGGCGCTCTGAGCACGCTCCGCCGCGGCATTTCCATCTTCGGGCCAACAACCATCCAACCCCCATGATCCAGATCCTAGCCATCGGCTTCGTCGTCGTATTCCTCCTGATCATCGTCATCACGCTGATCTCCCGCTACCGCATGTGCCCGCCCGACCGCATTTTGGTCGTGTATGGCAAGCTGGCCGATGGCCAGTCCTCCAAATGCTACCACGGTGGCAGCACCTTCGTGATCCCGTTCTTCCAGAGCTACGGCTACCTCGACCTGACGCCGATCAACATCGAGATCGAGCTCAAGGGCGCGCTTTCCAGCCAGAACATCCGCATCGATACGCCGGCGTCGTTCACCATCGGCATCTCGACCGACGCCGAGGTCATGCAGAACGCCGCCACGCGCCTGCTCGGCCGCACGCTCGACGAGATCCAGCAGCTCGCCTCCGAGATCATCATGGGCCAGATGCGCGTCGTGTTCGCCTCGATGACCATCGAGGAGATCAACAACGACCGCGAGAAGCTCATCGCCTCCATCACCAAGGGCGTCGAGGTCGAGCTCCACAAGGTCGGCCTGCGCATGATCAACGGTAATATCCGCGACATCAAGGACCACTCCGGCTACATCGACGCGCTCGGCAAGGAGGCCGCCGCCAAGGCGATCAACGACGCGCAGATCCGTGTCGCCCAGGAGAACCAGCGCGGCGCCGTCGGCAAGGCCGAGGCCGAGCGCGAGCAGGCCATCCGCGTGGCCAACGCCGAGGCCGAGGCGCGCAAGGGTCAGAACACCGCGCAGGTGGTCATCGCCAAGTCCAACGCCGACCTCGCCATGGAGCAGGCCGAGGCCAAGCGCCGCACCGAAGCCGCCCAGAAGGTGGCCGAGGCCCGCGCGCTCCAGGAATCCTACAAGGCCCAGCAGGAGGCCGAACTTGCCCGCGCGGCCCGCGAAAAAGCGCAGCAGCAGGCCGACCAGATCGTGAAGGCCGAGATCGACAAGGAGCGCATCCGCATCGATGCCGAGGCCAAGGCCGCGCAGACCAAGATTCTCCAGGAGGGTCAGGCGGCCGCCTACGTCATTCAAAAGGATGCCGAGGCCGAGGGCATCCGCCGCGTCGCCGAGGGCGAGGCGACGGGCATTCGCGTCAAGCTCGGCGCCGAGGCGAGCGGTATCCAGGCCAAGCTCACCGCCGAGGCCGAGGGCACGCGCGCACTGCTCGACGCGAAGGCGCAAGGCTTCGAGAAGCTGCTCAAGGTCGCCGACGACACCTCCGGCGCCACTCAGCTGCTCATCGCCGAAAACATCGTGCGCATCGCCGAGGTCCAGGCCGGGGCGATCAAGGGCATGCAGTTCGAGAAGGTCGTCGTCATGGGCGGCAACGGGGCGGGTGGCGCCGGCCCCGGCCAGTTTGTGCAGGACCTCTACAAGGGTGTGCTCCCGCTGAATGAGATCGCCAAGAGCGTGGGCCTGAGCCTGCCGGCGTTTCTCGGCCAGTCGCAGGCGGAAGGTGCGACCAAGACCCAGGCGGCGAAGGGTGAGGCGTCGAAGAAGGACTGACGCCTCGGCCAAGTTTGCTTTTCAGGCCCCGGCCCCGTGCCGGGGCTTTTTTGTTTGTCGTGTGGGAGGGGCTTTATGCCCCGACTGTTCGACATGCAAAGAAGTCGGGGCATAAAGCCCCTCCCACATCCGCACTCAATTTATAGCCCGCCCTTCGTGGCGTCGGGGTCCTTGAGCTGCTCCTTCCAGCTCTGGATTTTGGCCTGGGCGCCGAAGTGCTCGGCCTTGGCTTTGTCGCCCTTCTCCATCCAGACGCGGGAAAGGGTGGTGTTGATGAACAGGTCGTCGGGCTTGAGCGCGTGGGCCTGCTCGGCGGCGGCGAGGGCGGCGTCGAAGCGGCGGAGGTTGAAATTGATCTCGGCGAGCGCGTGCCAGGCGGGGAGGGCGTCAGGCGCTGCCGCGGTGGCGCGGGCGAGCTTGGCGAGTGCAGCGTCGTTGTCGCCCATCGTGTAGTCGAACGTGGCTTCCTCGATCAGGTGCTGGACTTCGTCGGCGGTCACGCGGCCAACGTAGCAGCCGCCGGGCAAAAAGAAAGGACGGCCTCGCGGCCGTCCTGAAAATACGGAGAAAATGGCGCGGCTTACTTCTTGTAGCCGGCTTCGATCGAGATGTTGAGCGTCACTTCCTCGCCGAGGATCTTCGGGCCGTAGGAAACGCCGAAGTCGGTGCGCTTGATCTTGGCGGCCGCCTCCCAGCCGGAGACGGTGGAGCCGCCCATGCCGGGACCGGTGCCGAGCAGGGTGACTTGGAGGACGGTTTCCTTGGTCACGCCCTTGATGGTGAGGTCGCCGGTGACGTCGAAGGTGCCTTCGCCGGTCTTGACCCACGACTTGCTCTTGAACGTGGCGGTGGCGAACTTGGCCTCGTCGAAAAAGTCGGGCGACTTGAGGTGCTTGTCGCGGTCGGGATTGGCCGTGTTGAGGGAGCCGATGTCGACCGTGGCCTCGACGCTGCTCTTCTCGGGCTCGGCGGCATCATAGACGATGGCGCCCGTGACCTTGGTGAAGTTGCTGGAGTACTTCGAGAAGAGGTGGCGGAGCGAGAAGCCGATGGAGGAGTGGACGGGGTCAATTTTGAAGGTCTCGGTTTCGGCGCGGAGCGAAACAGCGAGAACGAGGGCAGTCAGGACGGTGAAGAGACGTTTCATAAGGTTATATGGGAGTGCGGAACAAGACGGTTAGCCAGATTTGTTGTGCCCGCAATTAAAATTACAGAGCGAAGCGGAAGGATATCAAAGGATCAGCATGACGTCGCCGTAGCTGAAGAAGCGGTATTCGCGGGCGACAGCCTCGGCGTAGATTTCCTTCAGCCACGCGATGCCGTCGGTCGAGCCGGGGGCGAGGAACGCCGCCACGAGGCAGAGCAGGGTGGAACGCGGCTGGTGGAAATTCGTGATGAGCGCATCCACCCCGCGGAACGTGCGCGGCGGGTAGATGAAGATGCCGGCTTCGCCGATGAAGGGCTGATCGGGGTGGAGCGCGTTGACCCCAACGCGCTCAGAGCGCTCTGAGGTCCCGACTTCGCCAAGGCTACGACGGGCAGGCAGGTCGCTCCACCCGTTGGTATCGGGCTGGCGCGACCAAAAATCCTCGATGGTGCGCACCGAGGTCGTGCCGACAGCGATGCGACGCCCGGTTCGCGGCGCGAACAAGGCGCGCTGCGTGGCGGCGGGCAGCTCATAGACTTCGCGGTGGATCGGGTGATCCTCGATGTTCTCCGTCGCGATGGGACGGAAAGTGCCGAGCCCGACATGCAGCGTCAGATCGGCAAAAGTTACACCTTGCATCGCGAGCTGCGTGAGCAACTCCGGCGTGAAATGCAGCCCGGCGGTCGGTGCGGCGGCGGCGACTTGGTGGCCGCGATCGGCGTAGACCGTCTGATAACGCTCGCGGTCGAGCGCGTGGTCGGCGTCGGAGTCGTGTCCGGTGATGTAGGGCGGCAGCGGCATCTCACCGATGCGGTTGGCCACGGCGAGCATGTCGCCACCGCCGGTCTCGAACACCACGCGCGCCGTGCCGTCGTCGGTTTTCTCCCGGACTGTCGCCGTGAAAATCCCTTCCAACCCGAACGTCGCGCCGACTGGCAGCTTCTTGCCCGGGCGCAGCAGGCACCACCACTCCTCCGCCGCGGTGGCGTTGGCCGGACCGCCGCTGTTCACCGCCGGGCGGAGCAGCAGGCATTCGACGTGGCCGCCGGTCGGGCGCCGGGCATGCAGGCGGGCGGGGATGACGGCGGCGTTGTTGCGAAATAGCGTGTCGCCCGCCCGCAGGTAGCCGGGCAGGTCGTGGAAATGGCGGTGCTCGATGCGGTGCTCCGCCCGGTGCACGACGAGCAGGCGCGACTGGTCGCGCCGGTCGGCGGGCTTTTGCGCGATGAGGCGCTCGGGCAGGGGATAATCGAACAGGTCGGTTTTCACGGACAGAAATGAACGGACCAATTTTCTCGGCTGGAGTCGGCAAAAATCCGCTGACAACGTGCTCCGATGCCCGAAGCCACGCCGAAATGGAAAATCGCCCTGTTCTGGGGTCTGGCTGCCGCCTGCGCGTTGCCGTGGATCACGCCGCCGCTCGCGCTGTTTGCCGGATTGGTCTTTGCGTTCGTCATCGGGCGCGCCGATCCGGGGCGCGCGGCGAAGGTGCAGAAATTTCTCCTGCAGGCTTCGGTGGTCGGGCTCGGCTTCGGCATCCAGTTCGGTGCCGTGGTTCAGGCCGGCTCGACCGGACTCGCGATAACGGCGGCTTCGCTCGTTGCCACGATGGGGCTGGGTCTGCTGCTGGCGCACTGGCTCCAGGTCGGCCAAACCACCGGCCGGCTGATCTCGACGGGCACGGCGATCTGCGGGGGCAGCGCCATCGCGGCGATGGGGCCCGTGCTCGGTGCGGCGGCGGGCGAGATGTCCGTGGCTCTCGGCTGCGTATTCGTGCTGAACGCCGTGGCGTTGTTCGTTTTTCCAGCCATCGGCCACGCGCTGCACCTGGCGCCGGTGCAGTTCGGTTACTGGGCGGCCATCGCCATCCACGACACGAGTTCGGTGGTGGGGGCCGCGGCCCGTTACTCGCCCGAGGCGCTGGCTGTCGCGGTGCCGGTGAAGCTGGCGCGCGCCCTGTGGATCCTGCCCATGGTGGCGGTCGCCGCCATGCTGGTGCGCAAGCCGGGCGGCAAGACCGTGGTGCCGTGGTTCATTTTCCTGTTCGTGGCGGCCTCGGCGCTGGCGTCGTTCGTGCCGGTGGGCGCGCCGGCCTATCCGTGGCTGGTGCAGGCGGCCAAGGCCGGTCTGGCGGTGACGCTGTTCCTGATCGGCGCCGGGCTCTCGCGCGAAAGCCTCAAGTCGGTGGGTTGGCGCCCCTTCGCCCAGGGCGTGGCCCTGTGGGTGGTCGTAAGTCTCGTGTCGCTGTGGGCCGTGCGGCAATGGGTGCGTTGAGGTGACAAAAACGTGCTTGCCTCGCACCCGCCGACTCCGCGATATCCGTCCCTCGCGCCAACATAGCTCAGCTGGTAGAGCAGCGCTTTCGTAAAGCGCGGGTCGCTGGTTCGAATCCAGTTGTTGGCTCCAGTTTCCCAATCAAGCCGTCCCGCGAGGGGCGGCTTAATTGTTGGCGATGCCCTCGTCGGCGAGGCCGCCCTGGAGCTTGCGGCGCAGCTTCTGGACCTCGACCTCGCTCTTGAGCTGCGCGGCGAAAAGCTGGAGCCGGCGCCGCGTATCGAGCTCCTCCAGCATGCGCTGCTTGAGCGCGCTGTCCTCGCAGAGGTTGAACACGGCGACGTCGGCGAAGGTGTCGTGGTCCTCGATGCTTTCGAGAAACTGCGCCATGCCCTTCGGCATGGGCGCGCCGTATTTGCGGCGCAGGTTCAGGAGGCGCAGCGCCTCGAGCCGGAGAATTTCGAGCTGGGTGATGTTGCCGCCGGGCGTGGAGAGGAGGGGCTTGATGGCGATGATGCGGTAGGGATGTTCGCGGACGATCTCGCGGATCTCGACGCGGCTGACGCCCTGCAGGAGCAGGTTGGAGGTGTCATCGTCGGACTTCTGGCAGGCGCGCACGATGCCGACGGTGGCGATGCGGTGCGACGGCTCGTTGGCGCCCGGGGCGGCAGCGCGGGCGGGATCGAGCCGGGCGACGGCGAACAGCCGGTTCGTGGCCAACACCTCGCCGAGCATCTGCCGGTAGCGCGGCTCGAAAATATGGAGCGGCAGCAGCGCCTGCGGGAAGAACACCGTGTTCGGCAGCGTCATCACCGGCACGGTCTCGGGCACGTGGAGCGTTTCCATGCCGGCAACGTAGGGCAGAGCGGCGGAAATACAACCGGCTTCCTGAGTTGTGCCAGTGGGACAGGGCTGTGGCGCGAAAGCGTGACACGGTGGCGCTTTGCCGCAAAGCCGGGCACGTTTCGAGCAGCCTTGCATTAAGTTAAGTTTCTGGCCCACAGCGCGTAAAAATTTCCGGCCACGAAGGCACACCGGCTGCAAGTCTCGCGCGCATGAGCAGAATTCTAGGCATCGATTTAGGCACGACCAACTCCTGCATGGCGGTCATGGAGGGTGGCGAGCCGGTGGTTATCCCGAACGCCGAGGGCGCGCGCACGACGCCGTCCATCGTCGCGTTCACCAAGACCGGCGAGCGAGTCGTCGGCCAGGCCGCCAAGCGCCAGGCGGTCACCAACCCGAAGAACACGATTTTCTCCGCGAAGCGTCTCATCGGCCGCAAGTTCACCGAGATTCGCGAGGAGGCGAAGAATTTCCCCTTCAAGGTCGTCGAGGGCAAGAACGGCGACGCCTACATCGAGGTGCAGGTCGGCGACAAGACCGAGACCTTCGCGCCCCAGCAGATCTCCGCGTTTGTGCTCGGCAAGCTGAAGGCCGATGCCGAGGCCTACCTCGGCGAGAAAATCGCGCAGGCCGTCATCACGGTCCCCGCCTATTTCAACGACGCCCAGCGCCAGGCCACCAAGGACGCCGGCAAGATCGCCGGCCTCGAGGTGCTCCGCATCATCAACGAGCCGACGGCCGCCTCGCTCGCCTACGGCCTCGACAAGAAAAAGGACGAGAAGATCGCGGTGTTCGACCTCGGCGGCGGCACCTTCGACGTCTCGATCCTCGAGATCGGTGACGGCGTGTTCGAGGTGAAGGCCACCAACGGCGACACCCACCTCGGCGGCGACAACTGGGACGACGCCATCATCGGCTGGCTCGTCGAGAGCTTCAAGAAGGAGAACGGCATCGACCTGCGCAAGGATCCCATGGCCCTCCAGCGCCTGAAGGAAGAGGCCGAGAAGGCCAAGATCGCCCTCTCCTCCGCGACCACCTACGACATCAACCTGCCGTTCATCACCGCCGACGCCTCGGGCCCGAAGCACCTCAACGTGCAGCTCACCCGCGCGAAGATGGAGCAGATCTGCGACACGCTCTTCGAGCGCTGCCTCCAGCCGTTCAAGAACTGCATCAAGGACGCCGGCGTCTCCACCGCCAACATCGACGAGCTCGTGCTCGTCGGCGGCATGACCCGCATGCCCAAGGTCGTCGAGATCGCCCACACCCTCGGCGGCAAGCCCCCGCACCAGGGCGTCAACCCCGACGAGGTCGTCGCGGTCGGCGCAGCCGTGCAGGGCGGCGTGCTCAAGGGCGAGGTGCGCGACGTGCTCCTGCTCGACGTCACCCCGCTCACTCTCGGCATCATGACGGCCGGCGACGTCGCCACGGCCATGATCCCGCGCAACACCACCATCCCGTCGAAAAAGGCGCAGACTTTCTCCACCTACAGCGACAACCAGCCGGGCGTCGAGATCGTCGTCCTCCAGGGCGAGCGCCCGATGGCCCGCGACAACAAGATCCTCGGCACGTTCAAGCTCGACGGCATCCCGCCCGCTCCGCGCGGCGCGCCGCAGATCGAGGTCACCTTCGACATCGACGCCAACGGCATCCTCAACGTCCACGCCAAGGACCTCGGCACCGGCAAGGACCAGAAGATCACCATCCAGGGCTCCTCCGGCCTCTCCAAGGAGGAGGTCGAGAAGATGACCAAGGAGGCCGAGCTCCACGCCGCCGAGGACGCCAAGCGCAAGGAGTCCGTCGAGGCCAAGAACCAGCTCGACACCACCATCTACCAGCTCGAGAAAACCCTCAAGGACGCGGGCGACAAACTCCCCGCCGACGTGAAGGGCAAGTTCGAGACCGCCCTCGCCGACGCCAAGAAGGACCTCGAGTCCAACGACGCCGGCAAGATGAAGGCCGCGCTGGAGAACCTCCAGAAGGTCGGCGCCGAACTCTACCAGCAGGCGCAGGCCGCCCAGGCCGCCGCCGGGGCCCAGCCGGGCGCCGAGACCGCCGGTGGCGCCTCCGCCGAGCCGAAGAAGGCCAAGAAGGTCGACGGCAACGTCGTCGATGCCGACGTCGAGATCGTCGACGAGGAAAAGAAGTAAACTTTCGCGCGAACCCGTGCTCTCCCGAGGCGGGTTCGCGTCGTTTCCAACCCACAACTCCAAACCCAAACACTAAACCACTATGGCTAAAGTGAACATCAAACCCATCGGTGATCGCGTGCTCGTGCAGCACATCGAGGAAAAAGAACAGGTCCGCGGCGGGATCATCATCCCGGACAGCGCCAAGGAAAAGCCCCAGGAGGCCAAGGTCATCGCCCTCGGCACCGGCAAGAAGGATGAGAACGGCAAGGTCACGCCCTTCGAAGTGAAGGTCGGCGACAAGGTCCTCATCTCCAAGTACGGCGGCACCGAGGTGAAGATCGAGGATCAGAAATTCACGCTCGTCCGCGAGGACGACATCCTCGGCGTCATCGCCTGAGCCCCCGCACGATCTCAAATCTCAAATCTGTAATCTCAAATCCCTACAACTATGGCAGCCAAACAACTCCTGTTCGACGAAGCCGCCCGCCAGAAGCTTCTCCGCGGCGTCGAGCTCCTCTCCAAAGCCGTCAAGGTCACCCTCGGGCCCAAGGGCCGGAATGTCGTGATCGACAAGAAATTCGGTTCCCCGACCGTCACCAAGGACGGCGTCACCGTCGCCAAGGAGGTCGAGCTTCCCGATCCCTACGAGAACATGGGCGCCCAAATGGTCAAGGAGGTCGCCTCCAAGACCTCCGACAGCGCCGGTGACGGCACCACCACCGCGACCGTCCTCGCCGAGGGCATCTACCGCGAGGGCCTCAAGAACGTCACCGCCGGCTCCAACCCGGTCTACCTGAAGCGCGGTATCGACAAGGCCGTCGAGGCCGCCGTCGCCGAGCTCCACAAGATCTCCAAGAAGGTCAACGACCGCGAGGAGATCCGCCAGGTCGCCACCGTCTCCGCCAACTGGGACACCACGATCGGCGAGATCATCGCCGACGCGATGGACAAGGTCGGCAAGGACGGCACCATCACCGTCGAGGAGGCCAAGTCCATCGAGACCACCCTCGACGTCGTCGAGGGCATGCAGTTCGACAAGGGCTACCTCTCGCCCTACTTCGCCACCAACATGGAGGCCATGGAGGCCATCCTCGAGGACGCCTACGTGCTCATCCACGAGAAGAAGATCGCCAACCTCCAGGAATTCCTCCCGCTGCTCCAGACCGTCGCCAAGACCGGCAAGCCCCTCCTCGTCATCGCCGAGGAAGTCGAGGGCGAGGCCCTGGCCGCGCTCGTCGTGAACAAGATTCGCGGCACCCTCAACATCTGCGCCGTCAAGGCCCCCGGCTTCGGCGACCGCCGCAAGGCCATGCTCGAGGACATCGCTGTCCTCACCGGCGGCAAGTGCATCACCGATGACCTCGGCCTCAAGCTCGAGAACCTCACCCTGTCCGACCTCGGCCGCGCCAAGCGCATCACGGTCGACAAGGAAAACACCACCATCGTCGAGGGTGCGGGCAAGTCGTCCGACATCCAGGGCCGCGTGAAGCAGATCCGCCGCCAGATCGAGGAGACCACCTCGGACTACGACCGCGAGAAGCTCCAGGAGAGGCTCGCGAAGCTGGTCGGCGGCGTCGCCGTGATCAACGTCGGCGCGGCGACCGAGACCGAGATGAAGGAA
>JACPIS010000028.1 GCA_016187925.1 Opitutia bacterium
CCGCGGGCAAACTCCCCATGGTCGCGCTCGTCGCGGTGATGCGCAAAATGCTTCATGTGCTCAACCGGCTCCTCGCCGATCCCCACTTTGTCCTTGCCCAGTAAACACCGCTGCTTCGCTTCGCTCAGGATGACATGCAAAGGAGGACCGAAACGAGTTCTTGTGGGACGGCTGTGGCCATAGACCGTCGCCACAGCGCGAGGCGCCGCAGCCTGGGCTATTTCTTGGGGAACGGCGCGTGCGTCTCGCGCTTCAGTTCGCGGGTCATGAGGCTCATGAGCGCGTCGTTCGGTTTCTTGCCTTCATAGAGGATGGCGTAGACCTCGCCGAGGATCGGGGCCGAGATGCCCTTGGCGAGGCAGAGATCGTGCAGCGCCTTGGTCGTGCGGTAGCCCTCGACCACGGTCTTGCGGCCGGCGAGCAGTTCGTCGACCGACGAGCCTTCGCCGATCTTCTGGCCGAACTCGCGGTTGCGGCTCCACGGGCCGTGGCACGTGGCCACGAGGTCGCCGAAGCCGCTCAAGCCGTAGAACGTGTCCTTTTTCGCTCCGAGTGCCTCGCCGACCCGCACCATCTCGGTGAGCGCGCGGGTGAGCATGGCGGACTTGGCGTTGTCGCCGAGCTTCGAGCCGTCGCACATGCCGGCGGCGATGGCGTAGATGTTCTTGAGGCAGGCGCCGTATTCCGCGCCGGCGAGGTCATCGCTCGTGTAGATGCGCAGCGAGGTGCCGCTCATGGCGGACTGGACCTGCTCGACGAACGGTTCGTTGCGCGCCACGGCGAGCACCATGGCGGCGGGCAGCCCGCGCGCGACCTCGGCGGCGTTGGTCGGGCCGGTGAGCGTGCCGATGTTCACGCCCGGCATCACTTGCGCCATCACTTCGCTCGGCCGGAGGTGGGTGTCGATCTCGAGGCCCTTGACCAGGCTGATGCACAGCTGGAGGCGGGTCGCGTCGGCGAGGGCGTCGCGCATCTGCTCGCACCAAGTGCGGAGGGCGTGGGAGGGGCTGGCGATGAGCGCGATATTCGTGTCGAGCAGGGCCGCGCGGAGGTCGGAGGTGACGACGAGTGCCTCGGGCAGCTTGATGCCGGGCAGATAATCGCGGTTTTCCCGCGCCAACTGCATGGCCACGGCGTGCTCGGGCCGGCGTGTGACGAGCGAGACGGTCTGTCCGCGCCGGGCGAGATGAGCCGCCACCGCGGTGCCCCAGGCACCGGCGCCAACGATGGTGAACTTCAATGGGCGCGGCTCGGTCACGGGCGGTCAGGTTTTCAGGAAGCCGGGAATCTTCTCGCCGGCGACCATAGTCTCGAAACTCTCGCGGGCGTTGACCAGCTCGAAGCGTGCACCGGAGACGAGCACCTCGGCGGCCATGGCGCGGGTGTTGTAGCGGCTGGCCATCGTGTAGCCGTAGGCGCCGGCGCTCAGGAAGGCGACGTATTCGCCCTCACCCAGCTGCTGCAGCGTGCGGTCTTTGGCGAAGCAGTCGCCGCTCTCGCAGATGGGTCCGACGATATCGGCCTTCAGCGCCGGCCGGGCGGTGTCGCGCACCAGCGGCACGAGCTCGTGATAGGCATCGTACATCGCCGGACGCACGAGATCGTTCATGGCCGCATCGAGGATGAGGAAATTCTTCCCGGAGCCGCGCTTGAGGTATTCGACGCGGGAGAGGAGCACGCCGGAATTGCCGACGAGGAAGCGGCCGGGTTCGAGCAGGATTTTCAGACCGAGCGGAGCGAGGAGCGGCTTGAGCGCGGCGCCGTAGACCTCGGGCGTGAGCGGGCGCTCGCCCGCGGGCTGGGCGTCCCACCAGGCCTGGGCGCCGCTGGCCAGCGCGTCCTGATAGACGATGCCGAGACCGCCGCCGACGCTGAAATACTGGATGCCGTAGTCGCGCTTCAGTTGCTGGACGAACGGCAGCACCTTCTCGACCGCTTCGACGAACGGCGCGACGGTGGTGAGCTGCGAGCCGATGTGCATCTGGACGCCGCGCAGCTGGAGGTGCGGGTACTTGGCGGCGGCCGCGTAGGCCTCGGCCGCGACAGTGAGCGGGATGCCGAACTTGTTCTCGCTCTTGCCGGTGGTGATCTTCGCGTGCGTCTTGGCGTCGACGTTCGGGTTGATGCGGATGGCGATGGGTGCCTTGCGGCCGAGCTGGCCGGCGACGTGGTTGATGCGCGCCAGCTCCGGCTCGCTCTCGACGTGGAAACCATAGACGCCGGCCTCGAGGGCCAGCTGGATCTCCGCCTCGGTTTTGCCCACGCCGGCAAAAACACTGTCCTGTGCGCGGCCGCCGGCCGCGAGCACGCGCCGCAATTCGCCGCCGCTGACGAGATCGAACGCCGCCCCGAGGTTCGCAAAGTGACGAAGCACCGCGAGATTCGAGTTGGCCTTCATCGCATAGCAGATGCGGAGATCCAGCCCGGTCAGGCTCGCGGCCAGCCGGCGATAGTTATCCGTAATCGTCTGGGCGCTGTAGACATACGTCGGCGTGCCGTGCAACTGGGCGACGGCGGCGAGATCGACATCTTCGCAATGGAGCTTGTGGGAGACGTAGCGAAAGTGGTGCATGGTAAAGGGGCGGTGAAAACGAGTGAAATACTCGGAATCCCCTTTAACGGAAGCGAGTTTTTCCGATTAATACCGGGCATGCACCGGTTCCTCCACCAGCTGATCCACTGCCTCCCGAGTCCCACCGGACTGCGTCTGGACCGGCAACTGCGTCCGACGGGGCGCCGCCGGGCCCAATTCATCAGCTACCTGGAATCGAGCGGCTACCGCACGCGCCATGTGGACTCGTATGAGCGCAGCCTGCGCCGGCGCCGGATGGCGAAGTTCGCGTTTTTCTGGCTCACGGCCTTCGGCATCGCCTGGGTGGTGATCGAGAGCGCCCGCGCGGTCACGATCTTCTGAGTGGCGCGGCCGGGCACCGCGAAATTCTTTGCCACGGCTAAGGCGGGCCCTAGACCTGCGCCGTGCAATTGGATGAAATCTATCCCTGGCTGACCATCGGCGCCATCGCGTGGGGTGTGCTCGACTGCTTTCTGGGTTACCGGGTCTTCAAACTCACGCTGGCGGTGCTCGGTGCGTTCTCCGGCGCCATCTTCGGCCAGGCCGCGGGTGCCGCCCTCGACCTTGGAACGGCGGGAGAAATCGGCGGCTTGATCGTCGGGATGCTGCTGGGCGGCTTTCTTGCGTACATGCTGTACCTCGCGGCGGTGTTCATGGCGGGGTTCGGTTTCGGCGCGACGCTCGGCCTGCTGCTGCTCGCCAACTACAACCACATGGTCGCGTTGCTCACGGGCTGCGTGCTCGGCGTGATCGGCGGCATCGCCGCGGTGAAAATCCAGAAGGCCGTGCTCATCCTCGCCACGGCGCTGCTCGGTTCGTTCCGCGCCATCGTGGCGTTGATGTACTTCACGCACAAGATCGACTGGCTCTACTATTACCGGCAGCCGCAGCAGATGCCCGCGTTGATCGACAACAACGCCTGGCTGCTCCCGGCGGTGCTGGTGCTCGCGGCCTTCGGCGCGCTCGCGCAGTTCGAGTTCGGCGGCAAGGGCGGCGGAGCGAAAAAGAAGGACAAGCCAGCCAAGGAGAAAGCCAAGGACTAGACTTGCCGCGCTCCCGCCACGCCCCTCACACTCCCGCCCCATGAAGAAAACCCTCGCCCTGCTTTGCGCCTCCCTCGGTCTCCTCGCCCTGCTGGCCGGTTGCGGCACCAACACGAAGGTCCGCGGCCTGAGCATCGAGTTGGTCAAACTGGAGCAGGCCGCGGACGGCACCTTCACCGCGACGCTGCGTTACACCAATCCCAACGTCGTCGCCTACAATGTGGCCAGCTCCACGCACAAACTTTCTCTGAACGGCAAATCCGTCGGCACCATCGTCGCCGACGATGCCGTGGGCATCCCGCAGCAATTCACGCTGACGCACACCGGCCGGCTCAAGCTCGCCAACGGCACGTCGCTGCCGAGCGGCCCGGCGAGTTATCAAATGAGCTCGGCGCTGACCCTCCGGCTTTACGGCGACGCGATGGACCGGGCCACGTTCACCAGCGCGGGCACGACGGAAATCGTCACCCGCTAAAGCAAAAAAAGGCGGCACCCGGTTGCCCGGGGCCGCCCACGCAAGGCCGTTCCGCACTCAGGCGGCAAGCCGGCCGACCTGCTTCACGGCGTGACGGACGCCGGGAATCACCGGAAGGCGGATCGGACGGGCGTAAGTGAGCGCGCGCGGTTCGCGGCTGTATTGCTCGACCGTCCATGCGGCGAGGCCGGTGGCGAAGAGGATGGCGAAAAACTCGGCGGCGTCGAAGGCACGACCGCTCGCCAAAGAAGCAATCCCGAGGAGGGACGCGGTGAGGAGAGAGATAAGAGCGGTTTTCATGGTTGGAATTGGGTTACGCTTTGAAAACCCGGGCGCGCGGGAAAAGTTGCAGGCTTTCGCGCGCGTCGGGCCAAGCGGACTGGCGCGCAGGCAGTTAGGCGGCCAACCGGGCGGGGCGGCGGAACTGTCTTCTGCGATCCGGGAGACCCGGTCGGAGCAGGCGCGGGCGATGCGACCCCGGTCGATCAAGGGACCGGCCTGGCCGCAGGTACCCGGTGAACGTCCAACCGGCCAGTGCGGCGGCGAAGGCCGCCGCCGAGGCGGAAAGAATATCGAGCACCTGCCCGCTGAGCGCGATGGCGGCAAACAGCAACAGGGCGAAGCCGAGGGAAATGAGGATGGTTTTCATGGGATGAGAGACGGCCCCATGAAAACATCCTCCGGTCACGATTCGCCGTCAGCCATGTGACGAGCAGGCAAACGCCAGGTCTTTCACCGTGTTGCCGCGAGAGTGTCACCGGGAGTTTACCGAGGAATGCGGAACCACCAGAACGCATTCGTGGCTCTTCTTCGCCCAATCGCGGAGAAAGTGTTCTTTCCGCATTTGCAGCGGACCGCTGTCCGGATCGTGCAGAATCGCGTCTCCGTCGCCGGTCAGGCCGAGCACGACGACCCAATGCGACGGGTGCGGCAACTGCTCTCCGGCCGCGCGCAGCACGCTCCCGATCGGTCCGCCCGGCGGAAGGAGCGGATCCATCGGTTTCGGCAGCATGACGATCAGGGGGCGCCCCTTCTGCAAATTCGCCCGCAGATCCGCCTCCGAGCCGTGGAAAACAAACGCCTGCAATCCGAGCTTACCGGCCAGCGATTGCAGCTCAGTGCCGCTCGCCTCCCGCGGAAAGCCGGGGCACTGGGCGCGAAACGCATCCAGGCCTACGCCCCAATACGCGGCGACCGCCGCCAGGCAGGCGGGCCCGCAAGCGTAACGCGCATCCTGCCGCAACGCCGGGACGCCGCCCAGATAGATGCCGTTGCCGCCCAGCGGAAATCCCCGGTAGACCCGCACCGAGGAACAGCCGCTCAGAACGAGTTGCGCGCCGAGCAGGCCGGCCGCAAGGGCAGGCAGAACCCGAAGCCCAGCCGGCCGGCCGGGCTCCGGGTGAGAGCATGCCTTCATCCGTGGCTAATATCCACCGCCGCCGCCACCGCCCGAGCCGGCGGCCACGGCTACGATCACAATCACGCCGACGACGATCAGCGCGATGGTGGTCTTGTCCATGTCGGCGCCGGCCGTCTGCTGGGCCGGAACAGCCGCGTGCGCGCCATCCAACTGCTGGTATTGTGCCAGCTCCTCGGATGACAGCATCTCTTTTGCCGGCATGACCGCCGGGGTTTGCGGCGTAGCCACCGACGATTGTTTTTTCAGTTCAGGCATTTCGGGCGCAGCCGTTTTTTCCACAGCCAGCGCCGACGCAACAGTCGTGCAGAACATCGACACGACGAACAAACGCAGTGTGAGTTTCATTGGGGATCAGGGGTAAGATACCGACAGCGATACCTTAACCAGACCCTCGCCTGGAACAAGAGGTTTATCGTAGCAGCGGACCGCGCGCGACTCAACCCGCGCCGCCGCCCGAGGCGGCGGAGACCGGCTGGAAGCGCGTCTTGAAGAGCGCCTTCACGTAGTCGCGGTTCATGCGGGCGATGAAATCGTGCGAGATGAGCTTCGGGCACACGGCGCTGCACTCGTATTGATTGGTGCAGTTGCCGAAGCCGAGTTCATCCATCTTGGCGACCATCGCGAGCACGCGGCGGTCGCGCTCCGGCTGACCCTGGGGCAGCAGGCTGTATTGCGAGACCTTGGCGGCGACGAAGAGCATGGCGCTGGCGTTCTTGCAGGCCGCGACGCAGGCACCGCAGCCGATGCACGCGGCGGCGTCCATCGCGAGGTCGGCGTCTTCCTTCGGCACGGGAATGCTGTTGGCATCCGGAGCGGCGCCGGTGCGCACGGAGATGAAGCCGCCGGCCTGCTGGATTTTGTCGAAGGCCGAGCGGTCGGTCATGAGGTCCTTCTGGACCGCGAAGGCTTTCGCGCGGAAGGGCTCGACGAGGATGAGGTCGCCGTCCTGGAAGCTGCGCATGTAGGTCTGGCAGGTGGCGATGCCCTTGCCGGGACCGTGCGGCTTGCCGTTGATGGTGCAGGAGCAGGTGCCGCAGATGCCTTCGCGGCAGTCATGCGCGAACGCGATCGGCTCTTCGCCTTTCTTCGTCAGCTCGTCGTTCACGACGTCGAGCAGCTCGAGGAAGGACATGTCGGGGTTCACGTCCTTGGCCGGGTAGTCGACGAACTTGCCCGGGCTCTTGGCGTCGGCTTGGCGCCAGACGCGGAGGGTGACGTTGAAGAGTTTCTTGGAAGTTTTTTCAGCGACCATGGGGAAAAGAATTACGATTTCAGAGTTACGATTTACGCCAAGCGGGCGGTGCGAGTGGTCTTGATGGCCGCAACGATGATAGCCAGGAGTTCGTCACCTTCACGCATAAGCTGCTCGAAGCGGCGTAACGCGATGATCCCGGATTCGATCAACAGCTCCATCCAGTAGAGCGATTCGTCACATTCCTCTTCGACGATTTTGAGTTTGTTCACGAAGTCGGCCGTGGATTTCGCACGGCAAGCCGCCCGGTAATTTGCGCCAACGGACGTGCCCGCTCGCAGCAGCTGACGACCAAGCACCGTGCTAATGTCGTCGTGCGGCAGCGCTTGCACCGCCTTGATCACCCGCAGGGCATAAGTCTTGGTCCGCTTGAGCAGCTCTTGCTTGTTCATGGTGGTTGGCGGCCCGTTGAAATCGTAATTCGTAAATCGTTTAATCGTAAATCAGTTCGCTCATTTATATGAGCGAACCGACATCTTGGTGAACTCGTAGTTGAGGGGCTCGGCGTTGCGGAGCGGCGCCTTGCCTTCGCCCTGGTATTCCCAGGCGGCGACGTGGGCGAACTGTTCGTCGTCGCGTTTGCACTCGCCGTCGGGGTGCTGGTATTCCTCGCGGAAGTGGCCGCCGCAGCTTTCCTCGCGGGTGAGCGCGTCGCGGCACATGAGCTCGCCGAGTTCGAGGAAGTCCGCCACGCGGCCGGCCTGTTCGAGCGATTGATTGATGGTGCCGGCGGAGCCGGGGACCTTGACGTTCTGCCAGAACTCGCTGCGCAGGGTGGCGATCTCCTGCATGCCCTGCTCAAGGCCTTCCTTGGTGCGGGACATGCCGCAATAGGTCCACATGAGTTTGCCGAGGCGCTTGTGGAAATGGCTGACGGGTTCCCGGCCCTTGCTGTCGAGCAGTCGCTGCGTGAGGCCGCGGACGTTCTCCTCGGCCTGCTTGAAGTCGGTGCCGTCCGTGCTGGGGCGCGAGCCGGGCTTCTGGCCGGCGAGGTAATCGCCGATGGTGTAAGGGATGACGAAGTAGCCATCGGCCAGGCCCTGCATGAGCGCGGAGGCACCGAGGCGGTTGGCGCCGTGGTCGGAGAAGTTCGCCTCGCCGAGCACGAAGAGCCCGGGGACGTTGGACATCAGGTTATAGTCCACCCAGAGGCCGCCCATCGTGTAGTGGTAGGCGGGGAAGATGCGCATCGGCGCCTGGTAGGCGTTTTCGTTCGTGATCTCGTGGTAGATGTCGAAGAGGTTGCCGTAGCGCTCGCGCACGCCGGCCTCGCCGAGGCGCTTGATGGCGTCGGAGAAATCGAGGTAGACGCCGAGGCCGGTCTCGCCGACGCCCCGGCCCTCGTCGCACATGCGTTTGGCGGCGCGGGAGGAGACGTCGCGCGGCGCGAGGTTGCCGAAGGACGGGTAGATGCGCTCGAGGTAGTAGTCGCGGTCGGCCTCGGGGATGGTGTTCGGGTCCTTCTTGCAGTCTTCCTTCTTCTTCGGGACCCAGATGCGGCCGTCGTTGCGCAGCGACTCGGACATGAGCGTGAGCTTCGACTGGTAGTCGCCGGAGACGGGGATGCAGGTCGGATGGATCTGCGTGTAGCAGGGATTGCCGAAGCAGGCGCCGCGCTTGTAGGCGCGCCAGATGGCGGTGGCGTTGGAGCCGCGCGCGTAGGTGGAGAGATTGGCGACGTTACCGTAGCCGCCGGTGGCGAGCACGACCGCATCGGCCGAGTAGCGGGTGATCTCGCCCGTGATCAGGTCGCGGACGATGATGCCCTTGGCGTGGCCGTTGACGACGACGAGGTCGAGCATCTCGGAATTGGTGTGCAGCTCCACGCCGCCGGCGCCGACCATGCGCGAGAGCGCGCTGTAGGCGCCGAGGAGCAGCTGCTGGCCGGTCTGGCCGCGGGCGTAGAACGTGCGCGAGACCTGCGCGCCGCCGAAGGAGCGGTTGGCGAGCAGGCCGCCGTATTCGCGGGCAAAGGGCACGCCCTGCGCGGCGCACTGGTCGATGATGTTGACGGAAACCTCGGCGAGGCGGTGGACGTTGGCTTCGCGGGCTCGATAGTCGCCGCCCTTGATCGTGTCGTAGAAGAGCCGGTGGACGGAGTCGCCGTCGTTCTGGTAGTTCTTGGCCGCGTTGATGCCGCCCTGCGCGGCGATGGAGTGGGCGCGGCGCGGGCTGTCGTGAAAGACAAAATTCTTCACCTTGTAGCCCAGCTCGGCGAGCGTGGCCGCGGCGGACGAGCCGGCGAGACCGGCACCGACGACGATGATCTCGTATTTCCGCTTGTTGGCGGGGTTGACGAGCTTGATCTCCGCCTTGTGCTTGCGCCACTTGTCGGCGAGCGGGCCGGAGGGAATCTTGGAGTCGAGTTTGGCCATGGCGGGAGAGGATTAACGGTGGATCAGGCCGCTGAGCACGGGCATCCAGCCGAGCACGGAAAGCGGGATGGCGGCGCTGAGAAGAAAGTACGCCCAGCAGTACGCGGCGCCGAAGCGCTCAAGGCCGCAGGTCCAACGCTCGTTCTTCAGGCCGAGCGTCTGCACCATGCTGACGATGCCGTGGCTCAGGTGGTAGGACAGCAGGCCGACGGCGAGGAGGTAGAAGAACGAGACGCCGACGCTGCCAAAGCCCTGCACGACCATCGTGTAGACATCGCGCGCCATCGTGCCGTTCGCCAGGCGATAGGTATGCTCGCTCCATTCCGGGTGTTGCAGGCGAATGGTGAAGTGCAGGAGGTGATAAGCGATGAAGGCCAGCACCACGAGGCCGGTCCTGGCCATGACGCGCGAGGCGAGCGTGGCGCGGTTGGTGTGGTCGACACCGTAGCCCTGCGGGCGGGCCGCGCGATTCTCCAGCGTCAGCTGGATGGCGACCCAGATGTGGATGACCACGCAGGCGAGCAGGACGCCGCGCACGATCCAAAGGCCGGCGCCGAGCGACTCGAGCATATGCCCGTAGGCGTTGATCTTCTCCGGCGGCAGGAAAATCTGCAGGTTGCCGACGAGATGGCCGGTGACAAAACCGAACAGGACGAGTCCGGTGACCGCCATCAGGAGTTTTTTGCCAATGGACGAGTGGAAGAGCGAGCCGAGTAGGTTCATCGCGTGGAACGGAAGGGTTGGGGCCAGCGAGGCGGATGTGCGGTTTGACGTAAACCACCGCGCCAGTTTTTTGGCAAGGCACCCGGCAGGGCATGCCGTTGTATTAGGGTCACTAACCTATGAGTGAAGCGCTTGTGCGCGACCCGGTTCTCAGCGCGCCAACGGCTTCAGCAGCGCGAACTTTCCACTCGACGCCGGCTGGATGAACTTCCGGCGGAAGAGGCTCACCCGCGCGCCTTCGCCGAGCGCCGCCGCCACTGCGGTCTCCAAACCCGCGGGCGCGAGATCCTCCGCCACGTACTGAAATTCCCAACGCTGCTCGGAGACCTGCACCAGACTCCAGTGCCAGCAGGCGAAATCCGCCGGCAAAGCTGCGTCGACTTCAAAGGCGGACACAATCCTCCCGTCCGGGCGGAAATAAAGATCCCGCTCGCGACCGAGGATGCGGTAACCGGCCGGCGTGCGGCGCACGATGTCGCCCGTGTGGTAGCGCAGCAGCGGCATCGCCACCCGGTCGCGCGTCGTCACATAGATTTGGAAAACATCCGGCAGGCCCTCGCGCCACGGTTGCAGCTCGATGAAAGCGTTGCCCTCGACGACGCGCAGGTTGTCCTGGAACGCATCGCCGACGAACAGGTAGCCGGCCTCCGTCGAGCCATAGAGGTCGACCTGCACCGCGCCCGGGAAAGCCTCTGCCAGGCGGCGGCTGTGCTGCAGGCTCGCCTTGCCGTAAGTCAGGATGAGCGTCTCGACGCTCGGCACGCTGACGTGCCGCTTTTTCAACGCGCGCGCCAGCAGCGACAGATAAACCGGTTCGCCCTCGATGACCTGCGGCTTGACGGCCTGCACCTCGCGCACGATCCGCTCCCACTCCCCTTCCGGAAACGCGAACGGATCGCTGGAAAGATTGAGATACACCGTGCCGTCGAAATAGCGGTGCGGAAACGGATGGTCCTCATACGGGCAGAGGTTGCTCGAGCAACCGACCGGGGCGAGGACGCACTTGCGGTACGGCCGGTCGGCGTAGCGCGCGAGCTGCGGATGCGCGAGGTAAGCGCGGCGCGTCTGGGCGTTCCACCAGCCGTCCTCCATGACCACGGTCATCGGGCCGGCGGTCGTGCCGGAGGTGTGCTCGTACTCGAATTTCTTCTGCTGAAAGCCGCGCTCGATCTCCGCGTAATCGGCGAAAAACTCCGCCGGACCGCGGTCGATGATCTCCTTCTTGGTCATCGCCGGGATCTCGCGGTAACACGACCATTGCAGCGGCTCGTTGTGCAGCGGGAAACGCCGGCCGTAGAGCGGGCTGTGCCGGTAAATGGCCCGGATCTCCGACTCCAGTGGCGCTGGCAACCGGTTGCCTTCCAAGCCGCCCAGCATTTCGGGCGAATTGGCGAACGCAGGTGCGGCGGTCGACGTGACGGTGTCCATTGGGCTGCGGCGGAGTAAAAGCGGGCCGCTCCGAATGTCAAACGGCGCCCCCGCGCTTCAGTTTCTCCCAATACGGAGCGAACAAAAGCAGGGCATCCATCACCAGCGAATGCGTGATCTTGCCGGCGTGGACGAGCGCGTAGACCTCGTCCACCGGGCGCGTCAGAATCTCGAACTCCTCGTCCCGGTCCCAATCCAGAGCCTCCGTCCTTCTCGCGTCTTCCACCAACACCAGATGGCAGCGGTTGCTCTGCATCGCGGGGTTCGGATGCACACTGCCCAGCAGCCGCGCGTTGACGCCCACGTAGCCGCTTTCCTCGCGCAACTCGCGCAGGCCGGCCGCCACCGGATCCTCGCCCGCGTCGATCACGCCGCCGGGAATCTCGAGCGAAAAATCATCGATTCCGAAACGAAACTGCCGCACGAGCACGAGCTGCCGGTCGGGCGTGAGCGCGACGACGTTCACCCAGTCGGGCGCGTTGACGACGAAGAAATCGCGCGGTTCCGGTCGCGCGGGATGCTGGTAGTCCACGCTCTCCACGCTGAAGATGCGCGTCGCCGCGACCGGGCGCGCGCCGAGCCGGCGCCAGCGGCGGGGTTGGGATGAACCGGAAGTGCTCATGGGAAAAAGAAAAACCTCCGCGACCGAGGGTCGGGGAGGTTGGGAAAATTCGCGACCGGGAAAAATTACTTCCTCGGAATCTTGATCTTCTGGCCGACGCGGAGCTTGGCGGGATCGAGGCCGGGATTCTCGGCCTCGATGGCGTCGACGCGCACGGCGAACTTGCGGGCGATCTTCGCCAGCGTGTCGCCGCTCGCGACGGTGTAGTTGCCGTTGGCGTCGACGGTGCCCGTGGCGACCGGGCCGCCCTTGCCGGCGGCGACCGCGGGCTTCTTGGCGGCTTCCTCGAGCTTGGTGACCTGCGCGCGGATGGCGCCGAGCTCGGTGCCGAGCTGGTTCAGCGCGTTCTGCACGCCGTCGCGCAAGTTCTTGATGTCCGTATCGGACTTGGCTGCGGCGGAGCGCACCTCGTTCTCGATGGTTTCGATCTTGGCCACTTTTTCTTCGTGGACAGCCACGGTCTTTTGGAGCGTGGAAAGTTTAACGAGGGCCACAATCGCCAGGATAAGGGCGAGCACGGCGGCGAAGAGGCCCGCCATGGGCACGATGGAGCTGCTGCTGGAACTGCTGTCGCGGGAAAGAGTGTCCATTTTTTTAAGAGATTGAGAGGCCGTATGTAGGGGGGGCATTCAGTCGACGCAAGAAGCAATTATTCGCAATTTGCGCCGCGGATAACCCGTAATGCCATGGAGTAACCCAACTCGCCCGCCCCCGCGCCGGGCCCTCGCGCGAACCGCCGGTATCGGGCCGGACCAGATGTCGCAATTGACACAACGGCTCCACTGCCGTCCATTCGCTGGTCGATACGGGGTGTAGCTTAGCCTGGTAGAGCGCCTGGTTTGGGACCAGGAGGTCGCGAGTTCGAATCTCGCCGCCCCGACCAGCCTTTGCTCCTTGGGAGCTTCGGCTGGCAAGCCTTCACCCTCCGGCAGGATTGCCTTGTTGGAGGAAAACAAAAAAGCCCGCCGGTGTCGGCGGGCTGGAGAAAATCGGAAGATGTTTTCCGGGACGCTTACTCGCCGCCCGGCTTGAGCGTGATCGCGGTGCTCGCGTCGGCCTTCTTGCCTTCCTCCAGCGAGGCGCGAAGCACGAAGGCGCGCTGCGCCCACGCGCCGGTGGCGTCGATCTTGGAAACTTCCTCGACGAGCTTCTTCACGTCGTCGGTCCTGCCGGCCTGCTTGGCGAGCAGCGCCAGGTGATAGGTCGCCTCGGCGCGGATCGTCTTCACGAGCGCGGTGTCGGCGCTGAGCGCCTTGAGCGCGGTCTCGCCCGCGGCCTGGTCGCCTGCGCTGAGCTGGCTCATGGCCGCACCGAGCTTCGCGCGCGCCTTGAGCGCGTCGTTGCTCAGGGCCTCGGCGGCCTTGGTGTAATTCGTGGCGGCGGTCTTGAAGTCGCCCGCCGAGTATTTCTCGTCGGCGATCCGGAGCAGCGCGACGCCGGCCAGCGAGTGACCGGAGTGCTCCGCGGCAAAAGCGGCGAGTTTGTCGGGCGTGCCGGCGACCTTGGCGTACTCTGCCTCGATGTCGCGCTCGCGCGAAGCGCTGAAGTACTGCCAGCCCTCGCGGCCCACGATGCCGATGAGCACGGCCGCGATGAGGATGTAGATGGAGCTGCGGTTCTTTTCCCAAAAGGAGTGCATCGACGCCGCGAAATCGGTCGCGGTGGCGGCCGGGGTGCCGTGGTCCTTGGGCTGGTTTTCAGCAGAGGGGGTGGAAGTCATGAGCCGGGCAGATTGGGAAAGCCCCCGCCGCCCCTCAAGGCTAAAGACGAAACCCCTCTCTAGCGGATCAATCGAACACGACTGTCTTGTTGCCGTAGACGAGCACCCGGTTTTCCAAGTGCCAGTGAACAGCTTGGGCGAGCACGAGTTTCTCCAAGTCGCGTCCCTTGCGGATCAGATCCTCGACCCCATGCCGGTGCGTCACGCGGGCGACGTCCTGGTGGATGATGGGACCCTCATCGAGATCGGCCGTGGCATAGTGTGCCGTGGCGCCGATGAGCTTAACGCCGCGGGCATGGGCCTGATGGTAGGGCCGGCCGCCGGCGAACGCGGGCAGGAACGAGTGATGGATGTTGATCACCGGCCGGCCGAGCTTTTGCAAAAAATCCGCCGACAGCACCTGCATGTAGCGCGCGAGCACGACCAGTTCGACCTGGAGCCTCTTCAGTAACGCGAGCTGTTTGGCCTCGGTCGCGGCCCTGTTCGCCGGGTCGACCGGGATGTAATGAAACGGCAGTCCGTAGCTGCGTGCCGCAGCGGCGAGGTCCCGGTGATTGGAGACGACCGCCACGAGCTCGCACGGGAATTCCCCGGCACGCCAGCGCAGCACGAGGTCGTGGAAACAGTGATCCGCCTTCGACACAAAGAGCGCCACGCGCGGCCGGTGCACGGAATCGGTCACCGTGGCGTGCATCTTCAAGTCGCCGCGCGCGTAGGCGAGGAACGCCTTCTCCTCGGCCGCCGGTTTCGTGCCCGCCGCCGGCTGCCACTCGATCCGCTGAAAGAACACGCCCTCGTCCTCGTCGCGATGCTGGTCGGCGTGAAGGATGTTGCCGCCGCGCGCGAAGATCCAGCCGGACGCCCGCGCGACGAGCCCGCGCTGGTCGGGACCGTGCAAGAGGGCAACGAGGGTGACGGGGCTCATCGGGTGGAACGCGTTGACCTCAACGCGTGGCGACATTCCCGGAGCGCGTTGGGGTCAACGCGCTCCACCTCGGGAGAATCATGTCTGGCTGCATGGCCTCAGGCCATCGGCACGGTGTTGTGCCGGTATTCTTGGATCGGGCGGACGCCGACGCGCTTGGCCTTCATGGCGCGGATGCCGTTCAACGCCGCCTTGGCGCCCGTGAGGGTCGTCATGATGCAGATGTTGTTGGCGTAGGCCGCGGCGCGGATGGCGTTCTCGTCGTGGCGCGGGATCATGCCGCGCGGCGTGTTGATCACGAGCTGGATCTCGCCGTTCTTGATCATGTCGACGCAGTTCGGGCGGCCTTCGTTGAGCTTGAAGACCGGCTGCACCGCGATGTCGTGCGAGGCGAGGAGCTTGGCGGTGTTGGTCGTCGAGCAGACGGTGAAGCCGAGCTCGATGAAACCGCGGGCGAGCGCTACAGCCTGGGGCTTGTCGGAATCCTTGACGCTGATGAAGACCTTGCCCTGCAGCGGCAGCGCGGGCTTGGCGGCCATCTGAGTCTTCGCGAAGGCGATGCCGAGATCGTCGTCCATGCCCATGACCTCGCCGGTCGAGCGCATCTCGGGTGAGAGCACGATGGCGGCGCCGGGGAAACGGTTGAAGGGGAACACGGCTTCCTTCACGCACCAGTGCTTCGGCTGGATCTCCTTCGTGAAACCGAGGTCCTTCAGCTTGGCTCCGGCCATGACGCGCGCGGCGAGCTTGGCCAGCGGCACGCCGATGGCCTTGGCGACGAACGGCACGGTGCGCGACGCGCGCGGATTCACCTCGAGCACGTAGAGCTGGTTGTCCTTGATCGCAAACTGGACGTTCATCAGGCCGCCGACCTTGAGCGCCCGGGCGAGCGCGTAGGTGGCCTGGCGGACGGTGCCGAGCATCTCCTTCGAGAGCGTGTGCGGCGGCATCACCATCGCGGCGTCGCCCGAGTGCACGCCAGCGAACTCGATGTGCTCGAGCATGCCGCCAACGAGCGTGATCTCGCCGTCGCTGATGCAGTCGACATCGAGCTCGATGGCGTCCTCGAGGAACTTGTCGATGAGCACGGGCTTGCCGGGCATGACATCGAAAACCTGGCGGACGACGTCCTTCAGCTCGTTTTCGCTGTAGAGGATGAACATGCCGCGACCGCCGAGCACGAACGACGGGCGCACGAGCACGGGGTAGCCGAGTTCGGCTGCGGTCGTGAGCGCCTCGCCCTCGGACATGGCGATGCGGTTGGCCGGCGACTTGAGCTTCAGCTGGTCGAGCACGGCGGCGAAGAGCTTGCGATCCTCGGCGGTGTCGATGCTCTCGGGCGAGGTGCCGATGACGTTCACGCCGCGCGCCTTCAGCGCGCTGGCGAGGTTGAGCGGCGTCTGGCCGCCGAACTGCGCGATGGCGCCGACACAGCCCTCCTGCTCGTAGACCTCGAGCACGTCCTCGAGTGTCAGCGGCTCGAAGTAGAGGCGGTCGGAAGTGTCGTAGTCGGTCGAGACCGTCTCGGGGTTCGAGTTGATCATCACGGTCTCGAAGCCCGCCTCGCGCAGGGCGAACGACGCGTGCACGCAGCAGTAGTCGAACTCGATGCCCTGGCCGATGCGGTTCGGGCCGCCGCCGATGATCATGATCTTCTTTTTCTTCGACGGCAGGATCTCGTTCTCGTCGCCGTAGCTCGAGTAATAGTAGGGCGTGAACGCCTCGAACTCGGCGGCGCAGGTGTCGACCAAGCGGTAGGTCGTCTTCACGCCGGCCTGCTTCCGGTGAGCGCGCATCGTGTCGAAGTCGGTCTTGAGCAGGTGCGCGAGCTGGGCGTCGGAGAAACCGAACTGCTTGGCGCGGCGGAGCGCGGTGGTATCGATGGTGGCGAGCGTCTTCTGGCGGAGCGATTCCTCCATCTCGTGGAGCTCGCGCAGCTGGTGCAGGAACCACGGGTCGATCTTCGTCAGATCGAAGATCTGCTCGACGGTCAGGCCGGCCTTGAAAGCCCAGCGGAGATAGAACACGCGCTCGGCGTTCGGCGTGCCGAGCTTCTGGCGGATGGTCAGCTCGTCGGGCAGCTCGTCGCCGCCGTATTTGCCGCCGCCGCCCCACCCGCGCGCGCCGATCTCGAGCGAACGCAGGCATTTTTGGAACGACTCCTTGAACGTGCGCCCGATGGCCATGGCCTCGCCGACGGACTTCATCGCGGAGGTCAGCGTGGCGTTGGCGCCGGGGAATTTCTCGAAGGTGAAGCGCGGGATCTTGGTGACGACGTAGTCGATCGTCGGCTCGAAGCTGGCGGGCGTGAGGCGCGTGATGTCGTTCTTCAGCTCGTCGAGCGCGTAGCCGACGGCGAGCTTGGCGGCGATCTTGGCGATGGGGAAGCCGGTGGCCTTCGACGCGAGCGCGGAGGAGCGCGACACGCGAGGGTTCATCTCGATGACGACCTGGCGGCCGGTCTGCGGATCGATGGAGAACTGGATGTTGGAGCCGCCGGTCTCGACGCCGATCTCGCGGATGACGGCAAACGAGGCGTCGCGCATCACCTGGTATTCCTTGTCGGTGAGCGTGAGCGCGGGGGCGACGGTGATGGAGTCGCCGGTGTGCACGCCCATCGGGTCGAAGTTCTCGATGGAGCAGACGATGACGACGTTGTCCTTGCGGTCGCGCATCACCTCCATCTCGAACTCTTTCCATCCGATGACCGACTCCTCGATCAGGATCGTGCGGTTCATCGACTGTTCGAGGCCGAACTGGAC
>JACPIS010000001.1 GCA_016187925.1 Opitutia bacterium
ACGGAAAAACACCGCCACTGGTGGCGCGTCCTCCTCCGCCAATTGAGCGACGCGGATCCCTGCTATGCAGTTGCCGCCCTCGCCGCCAGAGCCGGAAAAAATCAGATTATCTCGACCTCGACTGCATGAGTCCGGCTTAGAGCGGTTTAAATAAACTCATAGCCGCATGACTTGTCCAGGGGTAGGGCGAATCCTCCGAATGAGCCGCGGCTCGTCGGGACGACTCGCCCTACCTTTCGCGGCCACTCTTCAAATTAATATGCTGTAGATCTACGCCGACGCAGATCTGCTACGGATGGCACCTCCACTTTTCGGAAGCCGAAAAGTGCCACGCCGAAGCCCGCGGCGTAGGCGGGCAGACTGTCGGACGTGAATGGTTTTGGCGAGAGGACCGCCGTCACGCTTGCGGGCGGGACGTCTATCGCGGCGTGAGCTTCGCCACGAAGCCGCCGAAGGGCAGCAGGGTGACTTTGAGGAGGTCGCGGCTGGCGATGGGCTGCGTCTTGGCGGCAAACTGCGTCGCGTCCGCCCCGTCGGCGATGAGGGAGAATTCGTAGTCACCGGCCGGGAGGATTCCCGTCAGATCGAGCGTCTGCTCCAAGGGCTGGTCGCGGCCGTTCACGCCCGCCAGATACCATGCCTGCCCGTGACGGCGGGCAAGCACGACGCTCTGGCCCGGGTAGCCGGCCACAAAGCGCGTGTCGTCCCACGCCACGGGCAGTTCCTGGATGAAGCGCTTCGGCGCCTCCGGGAGCCGGCGGTAGACATCCGCATCGTCGGCGAAGTGCACCCAACCCGATTCGAACAGCACGGTCAGGGCGAGTTCGTGGGCGTAGGTGGTCAGGTGCGGATACCGGCCGTGGCCGAGAGCCATGGGGGTGTAATCCATCGGGCCGACGGCGTTGCGGGTGAACGGGGTGATGGTGTTCTGCGCGGGCGCCCGCTCCGGAAACGTTGCCTCGAAGAGATAGTTCTCTTCGCCGCGCACGGCCTCCATCGACATCAGGTTCGGATACGTCCGCGACCAGCCGCGCGGCAGGGTGCAACCGTGGAAGTTGACCATGATCCCGAATTCGGCGGCGTCCTGGAGGATGTCGCGGTAGAGGGCGAGGCTGGCCTGCTTGTCGCTCTGCAGGAAATCCACCTTGATGCCCTTGACGCCCCAGTCCCGGAGTTGCTTCAGTTCGGCGCGCCGCACCGCCGGGTAAAAGAGGCTGTCGCGCGGTTTTTCCGTGACGACATTGTTCGGGCCGCCGGAGTTATACCAGAGCAGCACTCCCACGCCTTTTTCCCGGGCATGGCGGATCACGTCGTGGATGTTGCCGTTGTCCATGATGGGCCAGTTGGCATCCACGAGCACATACTCCCAGCCCATCTCGGCGGCGAAGTCGATGAACCGCTTTTGCTTCGCGCCATCGCGGGAGCTGGCCTGATCCGACCACCAGCTCCACGCCACGCGGCCGGGACGAATCCAGCTCGGATCCGTGACCGCGCTGGATGCGCTCAGGTCGTTGACCAGGGTGGACTCGACGATCGTGCCCGGCGAAGGGCCGAGGATGATCACCCGCCAGGGCATTGCCCAAGGTAGCGCCGAGGTCGGCTCGGCCGGACCGTGGCCATTTCCTTCCTCCGGATCGGGGAGGCGCACGCGATACACACCGTCCGCGGCGGTGCCGGCCAGTCGCGTCGCGCAGTAATCCGCGGTCGCGTTGGCCTCGGTGATCAACCCCCAGTGCTTCGCGTCCGCCGTGCGGAACAGCACGGGGAACGCCCAGCCCTGGTCCGTCGGCGCGGGCGTGCCCGCGGCGATGCCGTCCTCGTAGTAAGTCTCGTAGCCCGGTGAATAGACGCCGGGCTTGTCGCTCGGCTGCAGCCAGAGCCGCGCGTCCGGAGGAAGCGCGAAGCCCGTGTGTTCGGCCTGCACGGTGTGCCGGGCCGGGTCCGCGCCAGGAAGGCGGTAACGGAAAGCCACCCCGTCGTGGTAAGCGCGCAAGTCGAGATCCAAGGCCGCGCCCTGCCGGTTGCGGAAGTGCAGCGTGAGCGCATGGGCGGTGTTCCGGCACACCCGGCGCTTGCCGTGCGGCATGAGGTAATTCTCTTCCACCGTCCGCACCGCGTCGGCGGAGACGAACTGGAGGCCGTCGCGGAAATCCTGATCGCCCAGCGTCAATCCGAGGGGCGAGTCCCCCAGCACCACCGCGCGCGTCGCGGCCGGTCCGTGCTCCACGCGGAAGGAGAGGCGCGCCGGATGTTTTTGAGGCTCACCCGCCGCCGCGATCTCTCCCAGCCGCACCACGAGCCGCAACTCACCGTTGGGCGACTCCACCTGCCAGTTCGCGTCGCCTGCGTGGAGCGATGTTGCCAATACAAGGGCGCCGCAAAAAAGCCGGGGTAGTTTCATCTTGGTCTCTTTTATGGGGAAAACAGATTTTGGTCCTCGCCTGCCAGGTGAACGAGAACGAACACTGATGTCGGCGGGTAGTCGGTCAAGGAATCATGGCCGGTTGCCGGCATGGATTCGAACCGCGTCCATGCGGTTAATTTGAAGTGTGCCGCGCAAGGTAGGGCGAGTCGTCCTGACGAGCCGCGGCTCATCCGGAGGATTCGCCCTGCCCCCGGGCAAGTCATGCGGCTATGAATTTATTTAAGCCGCTCTCGGTCAATCTTGCAGGGCTTGGCCGAGGCTGGTGCGGAGGTTGTCGGGCGTGAAGGGTTTTTGCAGGAACCACGCTTTTTCCCCGGCGGGGATGCGGCTGAGGGCGTCGTGCTCGCCGTGGCCGCTGAGCAGGATGCAGGGCAGGTCGGGCCGCAGGGCGCGCAGCTGTTGGAGGGCGGCGGCGCCGTCGAGCAGCGGCATGGAGAGGTCGAGCAGCGCCACGCGGAAGCGGGCAGGGTTGGCGCGGAAAACCGCCACCGCCTCCTCGCCGTTGCCGGCGACGACGGCCTCGTAGCCGAGCCGGCGGAGCACCTCGCTCAGCAATTGCCGCACCGTGGGCTCGTCGTCCGCGACCAGCACCGTGCCGGCGGAACGGGTGGCAGCGAGGGGGACGGAGGACGCCGGCTCGACGGCCGCGGGTGCGGCGGCGGGCAGGTAGATGCGGAACAGCGAGCCGCGGCCGGGCGTGCTGTGCACCGTGAGCGCACCGCGGTGGGTGCGGACGATGCCGAGCACGGCGGCGAGCCCGAGGCCGCGCCCGGTGAACTTGGTGGTGTAGAACGGATCGAAGATGCGCGCGAGCACCTCCGCCGTCATGCCGCAGCCGGTGTCGCTCACCTCGAGGCAGACGTAGTTGCCCGCGGGGATGTCGCTGGAGGGAAGCGCGCTGGCGAGTTCGCCGTCGCGCAGGACAATGGGCCGCGTGGCGACGCGGATGCGGCCGGGATTCTCACCCAGCGCCTCGGAGGCGTTGAGCACGAGGTTCATGATGACCTGGCGGATTTGTGACGGGTCGCCCTCGATGCGCGCCAGGGCCGGAGCGAGGGCGAACTCGAGCTGCGCGCGGCTGAGCGAGAGTTCGAGGAGGTGGGTCGTGTCCTTGGCGAGCTCGTTGAGGTCGAGGTGCTCGGACGCGAAGGCGCCCTTGCCCGCGTAGGCGAGGAGCTGGCGGCAGAGGTCGGCGGCGCGGTTGGAAGCGGCGAGGACCTTGTCGAGATTGGCGGCGTGCGGTGAGCCGGCGCCCTGGTCGAGCCGGACGAGGGCGGTGTTGCCGAGGATGACGGTGAGAAGATTGTTGAAGTCGTGGGCGATGCCGCCGGCGAGCACGCCGAGGCTCTCGAGCTTCTGGGTTTCGAGCATCTTGCGCTGCAGCTTCTCGGTCTCCTCCTCGGCGTCCTTGCGGGCGGAGATGTCGGTGTGCGTGCCGGCCAGGCGGAGCGGCGTGCCGGTGCCGGGGGCGCGGGCCACGACCTTGCCGCGGTCGAGGATCCACTTCCAGCCGCCGGACTTGGTCTTCATCCGGAACTCGATGGCGAAGTGCTCGCGGCCCGCCCAGACGGCCTGCTCGTCCGCGAGGAGAGGCGCCCGGTCGTCGGGGTGGACGAGGTCGAGGAACGAGAGGCGTTTGCCGTCGATCTCGCCGGGCGCGTAGCCGAGCATCTCGCTCCAGCGGTCGCTGCGGGTGATCTGGTCGGCGGACACGTTCCAATCCCAGAAACCGTCCTGGCTGCCCTCCAGCACGAGCGAGAGGCGCTCTTCGCTCTGGCGCAGGGCCTCGGCGTGCTCGGCCAGCCGCCGCAGCATGCGACGCTGCCAGACGAGGATGAGCAGTCCGGCGGCGAACAGGGCGACGAGCGGCAGGGCGTATCGCTGCAGGTCGCGCCAGCGGAGCCGCCTCGGCTGCAGCGGGCCGAGCCACTTTTCGTAGAGCTGGTCGTACACCCCGCTGCGTTGTATGGCGAGCAACCCCTCGTTGAGCCGGGCGAGCAACTGGGCATCCCCCCGGCGGACGCCGAAATGCTCGCGGTAGTCGAAATCCGGAAACTGCAGCGGCGAAGGGATGATTTCACGATAACCGCGCCCACGGATCAGATGCTCCGTGACCATCTCGGTGGCGAAGAGGACGTCCGCGCGCCCGTCGTGCACCGTGTCGACGCAATCCTGCAGGGTGGGCACGAACACGAAGGCAATCTGCGCATCAAGGTGTTTAAGGTAGTCATGCGCGCGCGAGTCGCGCGGTACGGCGACGCGCCGGCCGGATAGATCGGCGAGGGTCGCGATAGGAGGGGAGTCGTTGCGGGTGAAGAGTCCGCCGCGCATGAGCATGGTGGTGGCGCTGAAATCGATGTAAGAGAGCCGCTCCGGCGTATCCACGACGTTGCAAATGATGTCGAGCTGGCCGGCCTTGAAGGCGTCCAGCAGTTCGTTCCATGGCAGCACAACGAATTCGACGTCGAGGTTCTGATCCCGGGCGGAGGCCTTGAGCAGATCGACGGCGAATCCCGCCGGCCGGCCTTGGGCGTCGGCGAAGGTGAAAGGTTCGCTGTGTGTCTCCACGCCGGCCCGGAGCGTACGTGCGGGGGTGGGGTCGGGCGGAACTGCAAAACCCGGGCACGCCAGCACCGTCAGGACGATGGCTAGACAGAGGGGGAAAATACGGCTGGGGTGACGGGGCATCGGGCAGGCCGGACCGGGATGCGATCAGGTATATCGGCTCACGCGGAGGAATATTCAGCGCGGGAAGATGCTCAGCGCGTGAAGAACGGATTGTATTTCTTCTCCTGCCGGAGGGTCGTCAGCGGACCGTGGCCGCAGGCGAACACGGTGTCGCCGGGCAGGCAGAGGAGTTTTTGCCGGTTGTTGCGGAACTGGTCCTCGTAGGAGACGAGGCCGCCGCCCATGGAGCCGGCGAAGAGCGAATCGCCGACGATGGCGAGCGGCCAAGACAGACCGGTGACGTAATAGCTGGTCTGCCCCGGGGAATGACCGGAGGTGAGCAGCGTCTTGATGGCGATCTCGCCCAGATGAAAGTGCGCGTTCTCCTTGAAGGTGCGGGCGCCGGGGCGGTCGATGGGCTCCAGTTCGCTGCTCCAGACCTCGGCCTTGGTCTCACCGGCGAGACGGGCGAGATCGGCGATGTGGTCGTCGTGCGAATGAGTGAGGAAGATGTACCGCAGTGTCAGACCCTCGGCGCGCAGGGTGTCGAGCATGGGTTCGGCGGTGGCGCCGGTGTCGAAGGCGGCGGCATGGCGCGTCCTCGTATCCCAGACGAGGTAGCTGTTCACGCCCATGCCCTCGTGGGGCGTGTTGAACATCGCGAAGCCGCGCGGGAAGACGGGCTGCTCGGGGTACCATTGCTTGCGGGCGAGCGAGACGAGGGCATCGGGGCCGAGCCGGAGGGCCTGCGCGACGGCGCGCAGGGCGGGCTCGCGGATTTCGCCGCGCTTCAGGGCGGTGAGATCGGCGAGGGAAACGCCGGCGCGGGCCGACAGGGTCTGGTCGGATAGCTTGAGCCCGCGCTGGGCCTTGCCGAGTACGTCGGTGAAATTGTCCTCGAGCGGGATCTTGGGCATGACCGACGCATCGCGGGAAACGCGCCGGGCGGCAAGCGTCTTTGCCGCGCAGCCCGCTAGGCGGCCGAGGCGGCAGCGGGGTTCAGCAGGGGCGTGGCGGCGGCGAGCAGCCGGCGGATGAACTGGCCGTGCTCGGCGTCGAGGGCGATGGGATGCGGGCCGCGCCAGCCGGCGATGATCAGGCCGTGGGATTGCTCCTGATTGTGCATGGGCAGGAGCACGAATGCACCGAGCGGGGCGTGCTCGCGCAGCCAGGCGGGGAGGTGCGGCTGGATGGTGGGGGCCGCGGCGTCGTGGATGAGGATGTTCTCCTTTCGTGCGAGGCAGAGGCCGAGCACGGTCCGCTCGCCCTCGCGCAAGCGGGCGGTCGGGCGAAAATCCATCCAGCGCGCTCCGAGGCCGTGGGTGAGATGGTACTCGGGCGTGCCGGATTCGCGGCAGAACAACCAGCACTCGTCGGCGGCGAGGCTGTCGCGCAGGCCGGCGACGAGACGCGGCAGCGTGTCGGCGTCGGGATTGGCGCAGAGCAGGGTGAGTTCCTCGAGCCGCATGAGGTCGCGCGAACGCCCGCGCATCGGCGGCACGGTGCCGTTGGTGACATCCGGCCGGACATCGCGCGAGGCGACGGGGTCGATGCCGAGCCGGCGCTGTTTGAGGCGCAGCAGGCTGTGCGTGGGCAGTGTGCGGATGTTGAAACTGCGCATGAAGCGCGCGAGCTCCTGCTCCGTTTCCTCGAGGAGCGCACCGACGACCTCGGCGGCACCGGGCACCAGTTTCTCGAAACGGGTGTTCAGGGCGCCGGTCTGCTCGGCGAATTCCGTGGCGGTCAGCTTGGGGTTGAAGACGATGCCGGCCAGCTGCATCGAGTAGTCGGCGAGGCCGAGCAGGCGGTTGTCGTGCGTGTCAGCGGCGTTCTCGATGCTCTCGGGCTTGCACTCGCGGAGGGCGACGAGGATTTCCTCGGGCACGTTGCCGGACTGGAGCAGGTTGTGCCCCAGCTCGAGCGGGGTGAGGCCGAAGACCTGCCGGAACGCGTCGTCCACGGGCATCAGTTCGGTGAGCGCGGTGGCGCGGCGGTATTCGTCGAGCATCGAGTGGGTGAGGACGATGCGGCCGAAATTGCGCAGCGCGGCGCAGATGAACGCGTGCTCGGGGTCCACCTGGCCGGGGATTTTGCCGGCGAGCGTCCGGGCCATCATGCCGGAGCAAAGGGCGATGGCGGTGGCCTCGCGCTGCTCGTCGGGCCGGGTGCTGCGGTGGGCGTTTTCCAGCAGGAGCAGGGAAGTGGCGAGGCGGCGCACGCGGTCGTAGCCGATGTGGTGCACGGCTTGGGAGACGCTGCTGATGCGCACGCCCGACGGGTTGTAGCCGAAGGTGTTGGCGGCGGCCAGGACCTTGGTCAGAATGATGGCGTCGCGCGAAATGAGTCCGGCGAGCTCCTCGACGGCGATCTCCATGTCCCGACTGGAAAGGGTCTGGATGAGACGCACCAACTCGGGCACGCACGCAATCTGGCCGGATTGCATGGCGGCGGATGCCCGTCTGAGGGTCTCTTTGGCCTGCTCATTCTGCATGCCAGCCTTACATCGGCGTAAAGTTCGCCGGATTAAGCTGCAGCGCAAAAAATTATGCCATCCGCCGGTTGCCGAGGCCGGGGTTGACCTGCCCACCGTCCGGGGGCAGGCTGCCGCGCATGAAATCCAGGCAATTCCTCCTGCCCGTGCTCGCCTTGGCCGTCGCGACGTTGGCGGCAGGAAGCGACGCCGTGAAGTTGACGGCCTTGGAGCGCTCGCAGGGCTGGCGGCTGCTGTTCGACGGTGTCTCGGCGGGCGATTGGCGCGGCTACCGGGCCAACGCCCTGCCGGCCAACTGGCACGTGCGCGAGCAATCCCTGACCGGCGCGGCCGGCCTCGCGCTGGCGAGTGTGGAGGAGTACGGCGATTTCGAGCTGCTGTTCGACTGGAAGGTCGCACCCGGCGGCCATGGTGAGGTCTATTTCCGCGTGTCGGAGGATGGCAAAACCCCCGAGGAAACCGGTCCCGTGATGGAGCTGGCCGGCCACGGCGACAAGCTCGCCGGCAACGGCGGGCTCAACGAACCGGACCGCGCCATCACGCCGCAATTCGACGTCTGGTATCGCGCCCGCATCACCGTTTACGGCAAGCAGGTGGAATACTGGATCAACGGCGAACGCGTGGCGGGCTTCGCGCTGGGCAGCCCCGACTGGAAACGCGCGGTGGCGGGCAGCCGCTTCAAGGCCTTCCCCGATTTCGGCGCGCTCCCCGGCGGGCGCCTCGTGTTGGCGGGCGACGGTGTCGCCTTCCGGAATGTGAAGATTCGCGCGCTCTGAGACCAAAAACCAAACAGGCGACCCCTCGCGGAAGCCGCCTGCTGGACACACACACACACTGACAAAATTACTTCGGCACGCTCAGTGAAACATTGAGTTTTTCGAGCGTCGTGCCGAGTTGCCGGTCGTATTCGGCGATGGCCTTGTTGTAGTCGGCCAGCGCGCGGGCTTCGCTGATTTCCAAGCTGGAGAGGAGTTCCTGCTGCTGCAGGACGAAGAACGTGCTGCCGGTGCCGGCGCGGAGGCGCTTCACCTCGGCGTCCAGCGTCTGCTGGCCGAGCTCGCGGGCCGCGCGGGTGGCCTCGACACGCTTGCGGGAGGTCTCGATCTGGCCGGCGGAGTTGCCGACGCGGACGACGATGTCCTGCTCCAGCCGCTGGAGGTCGGTCTCGGCCTGGCGGAGCTGGTACTTGGCCGCGCGGTAACGGCCGCGCTCGGCGGTAAAGGTGAGGGGAACGGTCACCTGCATGCCGTAGCTGTAGGAGCGGTAATCCTCGTGACGGACGAGATCGCGCGAGACCTGGCGGGAGGTGTCGTAGCCGCTGTAGCCGTAGCTGCCGACGAGGTCGACGCGCGGCAGCAGCTGGTTGCGCTGGTAACGGTAGTTGATGTCGCCGCGCTTCAGGGCGAGCTGGGCCTGCTGGTAATCGGGGCGCTTCTTGAGGGCTTCGAGGAAATCGAGGGCGGCGTTCACCATCACGACGGGCGGCACCGGCTGGGAGTCCACCTGGATGCGCCAGTCGAGCAGCTTGGTGGTGCGGTCGTCGGAGATGAGGGCCTTGAGCTCGTTCTCCGCGTCGCGGATCTGACGCTCGGTGAAGAGCACGCCTTCCTCCCGCAGCGCGAGGCGGCCGCGGGCCTGGGTGACGTCGAACTCGGACATCTGGCCGACCTTGTTGCGCTTTTCGTTCTCCGCCACGAGGGCGGCGGTCGAGTCGCGCGAGCGCAGCACGCTGCGGTGCTGGGCGTAGGCGTAGTCGAGGTCGTAGTAGGCGAAGATGACGCGGGTGAGCGTGTCGATGACCGACTGCCTGAACGACCACTCGGAAATGTTGCGGTTCGTGAGGGCGATGCGGATCTGCGCCGTGGTGGCGCCGAAACCGAAGTCGCGCAGCAACGGCTGGCGGCCGGACACGCCGGCGAAGGAATTGTAGTTGTCGGCGAACGAATTCGAGGTGCCGCGCGTGTTGCCGGAGTCGGCGCTGAGGGTGTAGTTGAGGCCCCAGGGCAGCAGGCCGTTCAGGCCGAGCGAATAGGAGTCGTCGCGGCTGATCGACGCGGCCGGACGCACGCCGGTGGCGGGGTCGACGAGCTGAGGCAGCTCACTGTCGCTGTAGTTGTAGGAGCCCGTGAGCTTGGGATCGAAGATGCCGAACTGCTCGGTCACGCGCGCGCGGGCGACGGACACGTCGAACGCATGGGACTTGATCGTGTAGTTTTTCGCGAGCGCGCGCTGGATGGCGTCCTGCAGCGTGATGTGCTCGGCGCCCGCCGGCTCCGGCGCGGCGGCCGGAGACGTCTGCGCCCAAAGCGCGACGGAGGAACCGAGAAGAAAAACGGAGGCGAGAATGCGCCGGAAAGTGAACATGAGCGGGTAGTGTTGCCGCCCATTTTGCAACCGCCGTGCCAGCGACCGAAGCAGTTTTAAAGCGCTGCGATGCAGGCGCTAAAACAACGCATTGGTTTTCGACCAGGCGGACATTCTTTCGTGCTCGGGATTACGTGATCCCGAAAATGGGAAGCCGGCCATTACCGGCCGGCTTCGGGTTAACTGGAGTTTGATAGCTAGCGTCAGACGCAGCTTGGCGTGACCGGACTTACTCCCAGCCGATGGGGCGGCCCTTGTTCTGTTCCTGGAGCCACTGCATGAGCGGCGCGTAGTATTCGACCATGGCGCGCGTGCTGAGTTCTTCTCCGGTGGCTTCCTTGAGCACCTTGCGCCAGTCCTCGGTCTGGCCCTTCGCCATGATCTTGCGGAGGAAGTCGCCGACTTCCTTGCTGCCGGCGTAATTGCAGCTCTGCGGGGGCTGATGGAGGATATTTTTGGCGATGTAGTCGTGCAGCTGGTATTTGAAGACCTGCGCGATGGCGTAGGAATAATAGTAGGCCGGCGTGTCGTTGATGTGCGTCTTCGTGGCAGCGTCGCACCACTCCTCGCCGCGCTCACTCGGCGGCTCGATGCCTTGGAACTCGCGCACGTATTGCCACCAGCGCTTGTTCCACTCCGAGGCGGGCAGGTTGTGCGCGTAGATGTCGGCTTCCCAGTGCGCCATCACGCCGGACGACCAGAAGATGAACGGGATGCCGGGCACGAGGCCGTTGTTGAGGAGGAACGCGATCTCGTCGGCCTTGAAATCCGCGGGCAGGACGCCGAGCGACTTGAGGTAGGGCACCTGCGAGGCGGCCAGCGCGGTGAGCTCGCCGAAGCCTTCGTGGAAGGCCGGATTGGCGCCGTTGCGGAGGAGCGGCGGCACGTCGGGCCGCGTGTAGCTCATGAAGTAGAAGACGTGGCCGAGCTCGTGGTGCGCGGTGGTGAACCACCATGGGTTGGGCTCGATCGACTGGAGCGAGCGGATGTCGTTGTCGAGGTCGAGGTGCCATGCGGAGGCGTGGGTGTTTTTCTTGCGCGCCTGGCCGGCGGGCACGGGATAGAGGTCGGACTTCGTCCAGAACGTCGCGGGCATTTTCGGGAAGCCGAGGCCGGTGTAGAACGTCTCGGCGCTTTTCACGACCCACTCGGCGGTGCGGTCCTTGAAGAACGGCGTGAGGTCCGCGCCCTCGGAGAGACCGTCCCACTCCTGCGACCAGCGGTTGTTGATCCAGTGCGCGGGGATGCGCTTCGGCACGGGCTGGTGGTATTTCTCGGCGAGCTTGTATTTCGCCCAGGTGTGCAGCTGGAGATAGAGCGGGCGGAGCACCTGCATGAATTCGTCGTTCAGCTTGATCATCTCCTCGGTGGTCATGCCGTAGCTGGCCACCTGCAGGGCGAAATAGTCGTTGTAGCCCATTTCCTTCGCGACGCCGTTGCGCAGGTCACGGAGCTTGATGAGGCCGTCCTTCAGCGCCTTGCCGGATTCCTTCGATGCTTCCCAGACGGCGAGGCGCTCCTTCAGGTCGGTGCTCGACTGGAGGAGGTTGTCGATTTCGTTCACCGTGACCGGCTTTCCGGCGAGCTTGAACTCGAAACCGTTGAGCGTAGACGCCTGCGCGGTCTCGGCCTCGATGCGCGCGGCGGTGAGCTTCGGGTTGGTCATGGGCGACTCGGCGGCGATGAGCAGCAGGCGCTCGAGCTCGCGCACGGTCAGGTCGTTGAGTTCGTTGCGGTGGAAGAGGAGGGCCTTGGTCTCGTTGATGAGCGCGGGATTGCCCACGAAGGCCGCGCGGGCCTTGCCGGCCGTCTCCGCCGAGGCGTCGTGCACCGGCGAGACGTCGGTCGAGGCCTTCCACTGCGCTTCGCTCTCGACGTAATAGATCGCCTGGTAGGAGGCGTTGACGAGGGCGAGGAAGCGGTCGGCGCGTTCCTGCATGGGGTTGGTGTCCGCGGCGCGCGAGGCGGCGGCGGCCAGGGCCAGCGCGGCGATCAGCACCGGCCGGAACAGGGGGAGTAGTTTCATGGGGGGAAAATTGATCGGCCGAGGGACGCGGCTCAACGGTGAAACGGCCAACCGTGCCATCCGTCGGTCCGAATGCGGTGGGAGGAGGCCGGTGCGCTCACTGGCCACAGAATACGATCATCGTTCGCCAGCAGCCGCGCCGCGGCGCTCGACTCACTTGCCGGCCGGCGTGCTCGGCGATGCTGGCAACGTGACCGCCGGCGTGCACGGTGTCACGGGGCAGGTCGGTTGGGCGGGGGCGTGTGCCGCGGGCCGCTCTGCCTCCGGGGATTGCGGCGCGCGATTCTTGGCCAGGTTGTGCAGCCAGATGCCGGCGACGAGCACCGCGAAGAAGCGAACGAACATTTGCAGGAAGACAGGGAGGTCGTCCATAGGGGGAGTGTGTCCCGATAATACCGCAAGCCTTGTGCCACCGCGCGGCCGTTTCGGTCCGCTGCGAAGCAACAGGTTAGGCAGGCCCGGTGCGTCCGAGAACCAGTCGCGCCCCGCTGCTGGTATTTAACGTTCCCAAAACTGGGACGCGGTGACGGCGCGCAACCTCACTCCGCCCGCAGCGCCACGAGCGGATCGACGCGTGCGGCGCGGCGCGCGGGTAGCCAGCAGGCGAGGAGCGCCACCGTGGCGAGCAAGGCGACCACTCCGCCGTAGGTCGGCAGATCCCACGCGGCCACGTCGTAGATGAGGGAACCGAGCAGGCGCGTCACGACGAAGGAACCGGCCAGACCGAGCAGCATGCCCAGCGCGACCAGCCGCAATCCGTGCGTAAGAATCCAGCGGCCGATCATCTCCGGCCGGGCGCCGAGCGCCATGCGCACGCCGATCTCACGCGTCTGCTGCACCACGGTATAGGCGATGACGCTGTAGAGTCCGAGCATGGCGAGCGCGAGCGCCACGCCGGCGGCGCTGCCGACGGTCCAGGTGATGAGTTTGCGCTGGGCGAGGGCGCCGTCGACGACGACCTGCATGGTGGTGAGCTGCGTGAGCGGCAGCTCCGGGTCGAGGGCGCGCAACTGCTCGCGCAGCACCGGCAGCAGCGCCGCCGGATCGAGCGGAGAACGCACGGCGATGTACTGCGTGCTGGGTGGCGCCTGCAGGTAGCCGAGATACATCGCCGGCCCGGTCGGCCGGTCCAGCGCCACCATGCGGGCGTTGCCGACGACGCCGATCACCGTATCCCAGACCTGGCTGGGGTTCTGGTTCGCGTCGTCGCTGTCGTACGCGACACGCTGACCGACGGGATCGCGGTCGCCGAAATATTTTTTCGCGAAGGCCTCGTTGACGATCACCGCCGCGGAGAACGGCCCGGACTGCGTGGGCGCCCGGTCGAGCGCCGCATCAAAATCCCGGCCCTTGAGCAACGGGATGCCGAAGTTTTGGAAATACCCGGGGCTGACGGTGTGCTTGTCCGCCAGCGGCTCCTGGCCCTTGACCCAGGTGACGCCGGGCACGGAGAAATAGCCGTTGGTGCCGGAGCGCAGCGGGATGCTGTCGCCCGAGGCCGCGCTGGTGACGCCCGGCAGCGCACGGAGACGGCCCAGCAGCTGCGTATAAAACTGCTCGCGCTTGCCGGCGTCGGCGCCGTAGCGGGCCGGAGGCAGCGAGACACGGAAGACGGAGATGTTTTCCGCGGTGAAACCTCGCTCCTGCGTGAGCAGCCGATGCATGCTGCGCACGAGCAATCCTGCGCTGACGAGCACCAGAAGGGTGAGGCCGACCTGGGCGATGATGAAAAGATTGTTCAACCGGCGCTGCTGGGGCGTCGCGGTCGAGCTGCGCCCGATGGCGCGCATGAACCGGTCCCACGACGCCGTGGCGCGCCACGCCGGGATCAGGCCCGACAGCGCGGTGGCCAGGAGGGTGAGGCCGGCCGAGAACAGCAGGGCGCGCGGCCCGATCTCGAAACGGGCAAAGGTGGCGAACTGGGTCTTCAGGAGACCGCCGGCCAGTTGCAGGGTGGTGTCGGCCAGCAGCACACCCAGCGCGCCGCCGGCGAGACCGAGGAGCAGGCTTTCGCCGAGCAACTCGCGCGCGATGCGCCAGCGGCTGGCTCCGACCGCCATCTTGATCGAGATCTCGGCCGTGCGGCCGGTGATGCGCACCAGCTGCAGGTTGGCGAGGTTGACGCAGGCGATCAGCAGCACCAGCGCGACGGAGCCCATGAGCGTGAGCAGGCGGGGGCGCACGCTCCGCGTGGACCATTCCTGCAGGCTCATGGTCACGATGCCGTGCGTGATGCCGTGCTCCTTTTGCAGGCGCAGCGCCACGTCGTTCATCCGGTGCTCGACCTGGGCGACGCTGACGCCGTCCTTCAACCGGGCGTAAACCCACAAGTGATGATTGCCGCGGCGGGAGGATTCGCGGGTGTAGGCCAGCGGCACGATCAGGTCCAGCGGGCGTTCGTCGGGTGTCACGGCCGTGAAGCCCTCCGGCAGCACGCCGACGACAGTGACCATCCGGCCACTGAGCTTGAGGGTGCGTCCGATCACGCCGGAGTCGGAGTGCATTTGCGATTTCCACAGCGCGTGGGCGATGAGGGCGACCGGCGCGGCGCCGGGCGCGCAGTCCGCGGCGGTCAGGTCACGGCCGAGCACCGGGCGCAGACCGAGCGTCTTCAGGAAATTGGCGGATACCGTCGGAGTCGTGACCGGGCGCGCGCCCGCGTCGTCGGTCAGGTTCTGGGTGACAAAACCATTGTAGACCATCACGTCGCTGAACAGATCGGTCTGCTCCTGCCAGTCGAGGTACTCATGGAAATCGGCGACGACCGGCCAGCTCATCGCCGGCTGCTTGCAGCGCAAGGCCACCAAGCGGTCCGGTTGCGGAAACGGCGGCGGCGTGAGGAGCACGCCCTGGATGAGGCCGAAGATGGTCGTGTTGGCGCCGATGCTCAGGGCGAGCGTGAGTACGGCGACGAGCGTGAAGCCCGGGGTCTTGAGCAGCGAGCGCAGGGCGAAGCGGAGATCGTGGGGCATGGGGAGGAGCGGCTGGTTACTGGCAATCGCAATTCGGACGAAAAGTTACGCAAAAAGAGGCGAAAGGTCCGCGGAGCAAGGCGAGCGGCAGGCGGAGCTTGGCCAGTCGTTGTTCACTCCGCGCGCAACGCCACGAGCGGGTCCACGCGCGTGGCCTTGCGCACCGGGATCAGGCACGCGGCCAGTGCGGCCAGCGTCAGCACGAGCGGCGCGATGGCGAGCGTCACCGGGTCGGTCGGCGCGATGCCGTAGAGCAGTTGTCCGACGAGGCGGCTCAGCGCCAGGTAGCCGGCGAGACCGGCGGCGACGCCGCCCAGCACGAGCCACGCTCCTTGTCGGAGGACAAGCACCGCGATGTCGCCGGCGGAGGCGCCGAGCGCCAGGCGCACGCCGAACTCGGAGGTGCGCTGGGCCACGGAGAAGGCGAGCACGCCGTAGACGCCGAGCACGGCGAGCAGCAGCGCCACGCCGCTGAACAGCGAGAGCAGCAGCATCGGCGCGCGGCGCGACTGGGCGACATTGTCCATCCGCTGCTGCATGGTCTTCACGTCGAAGACGGGTTGCTCCGGATCGGCCGCATGCACGGCCTCGCGGACCGCGGCGGCGAGGGGCGCGGGATCGCCGCCGGTCTTGACGACCAGGACGAGGTTGGTGCGGGGATCTTGCGCGAAGGGATAGTAGAGCGTCTCCTTCTGCACGTTCTCCTCCAGATTCTGGAACTTGATCGGGGCCACGATCCCGACGACGACACGGTAGTTCGGCGCGTCGCTGCCGCGGTCGATGCGCTTGCCGATGGCGTCCTGGCCCGGCCAATACTTGTCGGCTAGCACCCGGTCGATCACCACGACTTTCTGCCCGGTGGCATTGTCCGCCTCGGTGAAATAGCGGCCGCGCAGCAAGGTGAGCCCCATGGCCTTGAAATACCCCGGATCCACGACGCGCACCTGTCCGTGCGGCGCGGGCGCGCCTGCCGGTACGACGACGTCGGGGCTCGAATAGCTGCTCATGCTGTTGTTGCCCGTGAAGGGCAGCACATCGGTCATCCCGGCCGCACGCACCCCGGGCAGGGCGCGCAGGCGCTCGAGGGTGGCCTGGGCGAATGCGATCCGCTTCTCGGGTTTGTCGTATTTGGCCGTGGGCAGGGAGAGGCGGGCCGTGATCACGCCGCCGGATGAGAAGCCGGGATTCTCCTGCTGCAGTTTCTCGAAACTGCGCACCAGCAGCCCGGCGGTGGAGAGCAGCATGACGGCAAGGGCGATTTCGGTGACGACGAGCCCGGCGCGCATGAGTTGTGTGCGGCGGCCGGCGGAGCCGCGAGCGCCGGCTTCCTTGAGCGCCGCGGCGGCATCGCCCTTGGCGGCGGACCATGCCGGCAGTGCTCCGAAGCCGAGCCCGGTGAGCAACGCGCAGAGCAGCGTGAAGCCGAACACCGGGAAATCGAGTTCCACCCCATAGGCGCGCGGGAGCGTGCTGAGTCCGAGCGATCCGAGCCCGCTCAGGCTCCACCAAGCGACGAGCAGGCCGAGCAGGCCGCCGACGAGGAAAAGGAGCACGCTCTCGGTGAGCAACAGGCGCATGAGCTGCCGGCGGTCGGCACCGAGCGCGGCGCGGATGGCGAGCTCGCGCTCGCGGGCGATCGCACGGGCGAGCAGCAGGCTGGCGACGTTGGCGCAGCCGATGAGCAGCGCGGCCGCGACCCCCGCCTGCACCAGCCACAGCATCCCGCGGATGTCGGCGACATTTTGCTCGAGGAACCCTTGCACGCGTCCGCCGAAGCCGCTGGTTTTCCAAAACTCGCGCTCTTCCGGCAGCCGCTCGGCGTTGCGCACCTGTATCGCGGCAAGATCGCGCTGCACTCCCGCAAGCGTGGCCCCGGGCTTGAGCCGGGCGATCATGGTGGAGTATTCGTTGCCCCGCTCCTTCTGCAGCATCTGCTCGGTGATGGTGAACGGCACCCACGCCTGCACGCGCGGGTTGGGGAAATAGAACCAGTCGGGCATGACACCGATGACCGTGTAGGTTTCGGTATTAAGCCGGATGGTCTGCCCCAGGATGCGGGGGTTGCCGCCGAAGCGGTTTTTCCACAACGAATGGCTGAGCACCACGACGTGGTCGGAGCCGGGTTTGGCGTCCTCGGCGGTGAAAACCCGGCCCAGAATCGGGTTGGACAGCAGGGTGGAAAACAGGGAGGGGGTGGCGGACAGCCCGAAGATGCGCTCCGGCTCGCTCTCACTGGAGAGATTGAAGCTTCGGTTGGTGTAGAGCGCGCTGTCGGCAAAGCCCGTTACCCCTTCGCGCCGGTCGACATAGTCGGGCACGGAGGTGTTCGCGTTGGGCAGGCCCATCAACGGGTAGGAGTTGTAGACATAGACAAGCTTGCCCGACTCCGGCCAAGGATAGGGACGCAAGAGCACGGCGTTGACGACGGAAAAGATCGCGCTGTTGGCGCCGATGCACAGCGCGAGCGTGAGCACGGCGACGAGCGTGAAGCCCGGGGTCTTGAGCAGCGAGCGCAGGGCGAAGCGGAGGTCTTGGGGCATGGGGAGGCGTGGGGTAATCCGACGGGTGGCGGGAATGTCCGTCGGGCGAAGGGACGTGGAAATTACTCGGACCGCAGCGCGACCATCGGGTCGAGGCGGGCGGCGCGGTGTGCGGGCAGCCAGAGGGCGAGCAAGCCGACGAGGGCAATGACGGCGGCCACCACGAGGTACACGACGGGGTTATTCATGACACCGGGGCCGAAGATGCTTTGCACCGGGCGGGTGAGGAGAAAGCCCCCGACCAGGCCCACGCCGAGTCCGAGGCCGATCTGGCGCCCGCCCTGGACGAGGACGAGGCGCAACACCTGGCCGACGGTGGCGCCGAGCGCCATGCGCACGCCGAACTCCCGTGTGCGGCGGCTGACCGCGAGAGAAGTCACGCCGTAGACGCCGATGGCGCCGAGGAACAGGGTGACGCCGGCGAAGATGCCGGCCATGACGCCGACGATGGTGAAGCCACGGGCGGCCTGCGCCGTGATGCTGGTCAGGGTGCCGATGGAGTGGATGGGTTGATTGGGATCGAGCGAAGCGATGGCCTTGCGGACCGGGGTGACGTATTGGAGCGGGTCGCCCTTGGTGCGGATGAAGATGTCGAGCCAGCCCCAGCCCATCTGATCCTGCACGAGGTAAAAGCCGGCTTCGTCGATGCCTGGGGGCGCGAAGAGGCCCTGCATCTTCATGTCGGGTACGACGCCGATGACGGTGATCCACTCGCCCTCGGGCGTCTGGCTGCTCTGGAAACGACGGTCGATCGGATCCTGACCGGACCAGAACTTGCGGGCAAAGGACTCGTTGATCACCGCCACGCGGTTCGCGAGCGATTGCTCGCGGGCGTCGAACAGGCGGCCGCGCAGCGCGGTGACGCCGGCGAGCTTGAAATAGTCCGTGGAAACGACCTCGAGCCAGAGCGAGGGGCGCTCGTTGGCGTGCTTGAAGACGACGCCCTCGGGCGCAACCGGCGTCGGCACGCCGTTGCCGATGAAAGCGCGGCTGGTGACCGCAACGGAGTCGACGCCGGGTTCGCTCCGCAGGCGCTCCATGAGTTCGCGGAAAAACTGCGCGCGCTTCTCGAGGGAAGGGTAGACGGCGTCGTAGATCTCGATGCGGCCGCGCAACAGTCGGTCGGGGTCGTAGCGGAGGTTGGTCTGCCGGGTCTCGTAGACCGTCCAGCCGAGGACGCAGGCGGCGACCAGCAGGGCGGAGGAGAAAGCGATCTGCGCGGTGACGAGCCAGCGGGCCACGCGCCCGAGGCCCATGCTGGCGGCGGCGCGGGCGTCGTCCTTGAGCGCGGTATTGACGTCGAGGCGCGAGGCCTGGACCGCGGGCATGATGCCCGCGAAGAGGCCGGCGAGGACCGTAAGGAGCGCGGTGGCGCCGACGACGCGGTAATCGAGGCGGAAATCGAACCAGTCGGGTGTGAACGGCTGGTGCGCGAGGTATGTGTCGAGCAGGTCGACGCCGAACTGCGCGGCGATGAGGCCGCCGACGGCGCCCAGGCCCGCGAGCAGGAGGGCCTCGCCGAGGAGCTGGCGCACGAGCCGCGCCCGGCTCGCGCCGACCGCGGCGCGCACGGCGAGCTCGCGCGTGCGCTGGGCGGCGCGGCCGAGCAGCATGTTGGCGACGTTCACGCAGGCGAGGGCGAGGATGAACACCGTCATGGCGAGAAGCAGGGCGAGGATCGGAACGGTGCCGCCGCCAGCGTAGGCGAAGGCGATCTTGTCGATGTCCATCCGGTTGTAGCCGCGGTTGCTCTCCGGCCATTGCCGCTCGAGGCTGGCGGCGATGCCGTCGAATTCAGCGCGGGCTTGCTCGACCGACACGCCGGGCTTGAGGCGGCCGATCATTTCGGCGCGGTCGACCGGCGTGGTGCGCGGGTCGTTCGGGCCGGGGCGGAGATTGACCCAGAGACGCTCGGAGCTCGGAAAGGAGAAATGCGGCGGCATGACGCCGATGATGGTGCCGGCGACACCGTTCACACTGAGCGGCTGGCCGAGCACGGAGGGATCGGAGGCGAACTCTTCCTGCCAGAGCTTGTGCGAAAGGACGACGAGCGTTGGCTTGCCGATCTGATCTTCGGTGGCGGTGAACCACCGGCCGAGCATCGGTTGCGCTCCCATCAGCTCGGGCACGTTGTAGGTCACGAACCCGCCCGGATGGCTGGAGGGCATGCGACCCGGCGCGCTAAGATTCATGCGGCCGGTGGTGGCGCCGACGAGGAGGTCAAACGAGGTTTGCCGGTCGCGGAAGGCGATGAAATCGCGGTAAGGCAGCAGTTCCCAGCCGTCGCGACCCTGGCTCGCCGGGGCGAGGCGGCCGATGTGCATGATGCGCTGGGCGTCGGGTGCCGGGATGCCGCGCAACAGGATGCCGTCGATCAGGCTGAACTGCGTCGCTACGAGACCGATGCCCAGGGCGAGGGAAAAAGCGGCAATGAAGCTGAAGCTCTTCTGGCGGAGCAGGAGCCGGAAGGCGAAGCGCAGGGAATTCATCGGGGTGCCGCGTGGGCGCGGTTACTGACTGATGATCACACCGTCGGCGAGGCGGACGGTGCGGGAGCCGTAGGAGGCGTTCTCCTCGGAGTGCGTGACCTGGATGATGGTCGTGCCCTCCTCGTTGAGCTTCTTGAAAAGTCGCATGATCTCGCGGCCTTGGTCGGAGTGCAGGTTGCCGGTCGGCTCGTCGGCGAGGAGGAGCGAGGGGCTGGCGATGAGCGCGCGGGCGACGCCCACAAGCTGCTGCTGGCCGCCCGAGAGCTGGTTCGGGTAAAGGTCCTTCTTGCCCACGATGCCGAAGCGGTCGAGCACGTCGCACACCACGGACTCGCGCTCCTTCTTCGGCATGTCGCGGTAGGAGAGCGGAATTTCCAGGTTCTCGTAGACGGTGAGGTCGTCGAGCAGATGATAGCTCTGGAACACGAAACCGATGTGCTTTTTCTGCAGCTCGAAGCGCTTCTTCTTGTCGAGCTTGTCCACGGCTTGGTCGAGCAGCTGGTATTCGCCGCCCCAGGCGCTGTCGTGCAGGCCGAGGATGTGCAACAGCGTGGACTTGCCGGAACCCGACGGGCCCATGATGGAGACGAACTCGCCCTCGCGGATCGCGAGGTTGATGTTGCGGAGGGCGTAGAACACGCCGCCTTTGAGTGGATAGACTTTTTCGACGTTGCGGAGGTTGATCATGAGGAGAGCGCCAGAACCGGCGGGCAGGAATGACTTTGCAGGGGATATGCCAGAACTCATCCAAGCGCGCTAAAGTTGCAAGCCAACGGCTTGCGCGACAATTCCGGCCGCCGCTGTTACGTTTCAGGTCGAAAGCGAAATCAAGCCGTCCCGGAATCGGGATGTGCCTCGTCGTCCGCCGCCGGTGATTCGACGGAGGCGAACAGGGGTTCGGCGCCCGTGATCTGCGCGCCCTCGCGCGTCCAGCGGTAGAGCAGCGGCCCGCGCGCGCGCTTGAGCGACTTGAACAGCGCCCTGTCCACGCGCTGCTGCAACGTCAGCTCCTCCACGCCCGCCGCGCTGCAGTTGAAGATCTTCGCGTAGCCCTTGTAGATGCGCGGATCGCCGAGGATGCGGGAGGCACCCGTATCAGTCTCCTCCTGTAGCGACGCTCTATGGGCGCCGTCAGCGGCCTCTCCAGTTTTTCTCGCCAGCACCAAAAAACTATACGGCAGCGCGCGCAGATCGATGCCGGCGCGCTGGCCGAAGCGCACCCAGTTAGAGTCGGCGAAAATCTCCGGCGGCGGCGACGCGAAATGGTGGCACCAATGCCGCGCGTTCTCCGGCGCCAGCAGGCCGCACGCCGCCTGGTGCGTGCACGGCGCCACGACTTCGAACGCGCTGCGCCATTGCTGGCGCCAGCCGACGAGCGCGCGGCTGACCTCGTGCGTGCCGGGCTCGACCCAGAGCACGGTCTGCGCGCGGGCGATCAACTCGCCCAGCTCAGCGCGCGCGGTGTCGTCGAGCTCGTTGAGCACATGGCTGACCACCAGCACGCCGATCGGTGCGTCGCCGCGCAGGTCGCGTACGCTCGCGCGCTCGACCGTCAGCCCCGGGAACTGCTTCCGCGCCGTGTGCTCCGCGTAATCCATCGCCAGCGCTGAGTGGTCATGCACCACCAGTCGCGAGAAATGGTGCGCGCTGAAAAACTCCGTCACCCGCCGGCCCGCGACACCGCTGCCGCAACCCCAGTCGAGGATATCGGACTTGGGGTGGAGCGGATTGACCTCAATCCGCTCAGAGCGCGTTGGGGTCAGCGCGCTCCACCTATCACCGGCGGTAGGGGGAGGCGAGTCCGTGTCCGAGCCTGTCATTGCGAGACGGCCGGCTTCGCCCGACGGCGAAGCAATCCGGCTGACTGGATTGCCACACCCGCCGTTGGCGGGCTCGCGATGACAAAGCGGAGGCGCCCAGCCGCGCTGCCGCAACTCACGCAACACGGCGTCCCATTTCCAGCCGATGCGCTCGCCGTAGGTCAGGTCGTAGCACTCGAGGTCGGTCAGCGTGTGCCAGTAGGGGCCGGCCGACTTTGCGTCCGTCAAAAACGTCTCCCGCAGCCGGTCGAGCACCTCCCAGTCGAGTGATTCCCAGTTCATTTCCGATGGAGGCTGAAATGCGGACGCGGATTGGCCACAAAAAACACGAAAACGGCAATGCTACGGCAGATTGAAATCCAGATGCCGCGCGAGCGCCTGGGTCCTGATGCCGTAGAAGGCGGCGAGGTCGCGGATGGCGCGGGCGTTTTTCTCGCGGAGCGTAGGGGCATCGGGTGCGGGGCGCTTGGTGGCGGCGATCATGAGGTTCTTCGCCGTGTGCTCGGTGGAGATGAACTCGAAGACCTTGGTGTCGTAGCCGGCCCAGTCGAGCAGGAGCGCGCGCAGGGCGTCGGTGGCGAACTCGGCGTGGCGCTCCTGGAAAATCCCGTGGCGCAGTGCGGGGGCCAGCACCGGCGCCGCGGTCAACTGCGGGCGCAGCTCTTTCTGGCAGCAGGGGGCGACGACGAGCAGCGACGCGCCGGCGGCGAGGCCGCGGGCGAGGGCGTCGTCGGTGGCGGTGTCGCACGCGTGCAGCGCGATGAGCACGTCGAGCCGGTCCAGCCGGGCGTCCTGGATGGTGCCGGCCTCGAAGCGCAGATGCGCGCGCTGGGTGTCGCGCGCGATGTCGTTGCAGAGCTGTACCAGCTCAGGACGGAACTCGATGCCGCGCACGTGTGCCGGGCGGTGGGCGACGAGGTTGAAGTAGTCGTGCGTGGCGAACGTCAGGTAGCCCTTGCCGCAGCCCATGTCGGCGATCTCGAGCGGGCGGGGGTAGGGCGAGGCGTCCCCGCCGAGCCGTTCGGCCGGGTGTGATGCTTTGGCCGAGTCGAACGGCGTCGGCTCACCGGGACGGCGCTCAGTGCTGGTGCCTGAGCGGTTCGCCCGACCTTCGGATTCAGGCGTGCCGGCGGGACCAAGCAGATTCGCATCGGCGACGAGGTGGCTGAGGATCTCAACGAACTTGTGGATCTGGCGGTGCTTGTCGGCGAGGCCCTCGCGCACGACGCCGGCGGAGTTGGTGACGCCGAGCGCGTGCAGCCAGCCCTGGCTGTCGGCCGGGAGCAGGCGGGCCTTGGTGCGGTCGTGGCTGGCCTCGGTATTCACCGGGGCGGCCTTGCCGAAGGTGAGGCGTGGCTCGCCCTTCTTGTTGTATTCGAGCTGCACGGTGCGGGCGGGAGTGAAGAGGTGCGCGCTGTGGAAACCGGTGCCGATGAGCTCGCCCAGCTGCCGGAGCGCCTCCGCGGGCGGGTGGTTCTTCGTCACGTCGTTGGTGGCGTGCCGCCAGAGGAACGAGTAGTGTGTGGCGCCGCGCAGGGCGACCGGCCGGACGAAGAGGTTCTCCAGCGACGGCTCCGTGCCGCGCGGCTTGCCGAGCGTGAGCTTCACGAGCGCGCCGTCGTGCACGCTGGCGGCGAGCAGGCGGAGAAATTCGTCGCGAGGAGCGGCGGTCATTGCCGACGAGGATAGCGATTCTGCGGCGATTGCGAGCCGCGATGCGCCTAAAGCCAGGCCAGTCCGGAAGAATGGCCACAAAAAGCACCAAGAGCGCAAAAAAACAAACCAAGCATGACCGATTCGCGGAGTGCCATAAGAAGGGACGAGAAACTGCCCCTGGAGCGGAATTGAATTCCGCGCACCTCCAGGCGCCGGCTCAATTGCTCAACCGCCCGACCTTTGTGTTTTTCTTGGCGAACACTGCCTTGGCCTGTGCCCGGGCTCAGTTCAGCTTTTTGAGCGACTCGAGCGCTTGCCGGAACTTGGGGTTGATCTTCAGCGCCGTCTCGTAGAGTGCGCGCGCGGCGGCCTTGTCGCCCTGCTTCTCGAAAATCATGCCGAGGCGCCAGTTGACGGCGTCGTGTCCGGGCTGGCCGTTAGGCGGCGTGACGCTGAGGCATTGCTTGAGCGTCTCCACGCCGCGCTCCAGCCGCGCGCCGGAAATGGCGGCGAGGCGGCCAGTCTGGAACAAGGCACCATAGTCATTGGGGATGGCCTTGAGCACCTCCTCATATTCGGCAAACGCCAGATCGTATTTCTTGTCGGTGGCGTAGAGGGTGGCGTAAGCGCGCCGTCCCAGGGCGGGATCGAGTTTCCTGATCTCGGCGGCTTGCGCATAAGCCTTGTCCATGCCGCCGCCCACGAGGGCCGGAGCCTGCCGGGCATACTCCAGCACACTGAAGCGGGCCGCGATGTTTTTGGGGTCAAGTTCGATGGCTTTCTCGTAGGCCGCGCTGCATTTGCCGGCCCATTTCATCTTGGAAAGCAGGCCGGCCTTCTGGGCGGTGAGTCCGTAGGCGTCGCCGAGCCGGTTGAAATACTCGCTGTTGCTCGGTTCGAGCGTCGTGGCCTTTTCCAATGCGGACACGGCGGCCTCTTGCTTGTCCTGATTCAGCAGGGCGCGGCCGAGCAGATAAAACGCCTCCGCGTTCTGCGGCTCGGTGGCGATGCTCTTTTCAAGCATGCCCTGGGCCTCGGCCCATTTTTGCCCGGCGAACAGGGCGTTGGCCCGGTCGCGCAGCGCGGGCTCGGCGGCGCCGCCGGTCAGGGCCAGCAGGGAGAGGAAGAAGAGAAGTGTACGGAACATGTGGTTGAGAAACGTTGGGAGGAAAATTGTTTCAAGTTTACTCGGCCCGCAACGCGACCAACGGCCGTCGCTCCGCCAGGCCGGAGCCAAGGCCAACGAGTGCCGCGGAAGTGAGTGGAGGCGCATGGTACGGGAATGGGTGACGCTCGCTCATTCGGCCCGCAACGCGACCATCGGGTCGACCTTGGCCGCGCGGCGGGCGGGCAGCCAGGCAGCGAGGGCCGAGACCAGAACCACGAGCAGGGCGACCGCGGCGAGGAGCCAGGGATCGCGCGGGTTGGTCTGGAAAAGCAGGCCTTCGAGCAGGCGACCGGTGGCAAGATAGCCGAGCACGCCCGCGCCGAGCCCGAGGATGACGGGCCGGAGATATTCGCGCACGACCGCCGCGGGCAGCGCGTCGGGTGTCGCGCCGAGCGCGAGGCGCACGCCGAATTCCTTGCGGCGGCAGGCCACCGCGTAGGCGACGATGCCGTAGAGGCCGAGCGCGGTGAGCAGCGTCGCCACCACCGCGAAGGCGATGATCAGGCTGGTTTGGAAGCGTTGCGGCGACACCGCCCCGGTGGCGATGTCGGCGAGGGTCTGGAACGACGTGAGCGGCACCTCGGGGTCGACGGATCGCACCGCGGCGCGCAGTGGCGCGACAGCGGCCTCGGGCGCGCCGCGGGGACGCACGATGAGGTTGGTCCGCCCCTGCGCCCAATAGCCGAACGGACGGTAGATCGTAGGCACCGGGTTGCGGTCGGCATCGGCGCGGACGTCGGCCACGACACCGACGACCACGGACTCGTTTTCGCCGTTGCGGGTGAGGCGGCGGCCGACGGGATCCTGCCCGGGCCAGAGCACCCGGGCGAGCGAACTGGAGATGACGACGGTCTCGACGCGGTCGTCTCCGGCGCGGAAAGTGCGTCCGCCGAGCAAGGGCAGGCCGAGTGCGCGGAAATATCCCGGACTGACCATGCGCGTGTTGACACTGGGACGCTCCGCCTCGGTGCGGCCGTCGCCGATCACCCAGATCTTGTCGACCCAGGTCTCGCCTTGCAGCGGCAGCTTGTTGGAGATGGCCGCCGCCTCGAACTCGGGCACGCCGGCGAGGCGTCCGAGCAGGCGGTCGTAGAATTCCACGCGACGCTCCGGCGTGTCGTATTTGTCGGCCGGCAGGATCACCTGCGTGGCGAGCGCGCCGCGGGCTTGGAACCCCTGGTCGGCGTGGATAAGCCGGTGGAAACTGTGCGCGAGCAGTCCGGCGCAGGCGAGCAAGACGACGCTGAGCGCGGTCTGCACGGTGACGAAGAGGCGGTGGCTGCGGCCCGTGCGATGCGAGCCGGCCAGCGTGCGGCCCCCGGCGCCGAGTTCGGAGCCGGGCGCGCGGCGCGCCAGTTGCCAGGCTGGCGCGAGTCCGGCCAGCAGGCCGCAGGCCAGCGTGAGCAGGAGGGCGAAGAGCGTCACGGTCCCGTCGAGCGCGACCTCGCCCAAGCGGGGCAGGCTGGCCGGCGCGAACAACGGAAGCAGACTCACCGTCGTGTCCGCGAGGAAGAGTCCGCCGAGTCCGCCGAGCGCCGCCACCAGCAGTGGCTCGAGCAGGGCGAGCCGGAAGACGCGGCCGGGCGAGGCGCCCAGCGCGGTGCGGAGCGACATTTCCGGGCGGCGTTGCTCGGCGCGCGCCAGCAGCAGACCGGCGAGATTGCCGCAGCCGATGAGCAACACCGCGGCCACGGAGCCAGCCAGCAACAGGAGACTGCGCCGGCTGTGCCCGACCACGCGCTCGTGCAGCGGCGTGACGACCCCGCGCAGTTCGGCCTTCTCCCCGGCCTCACGGGCGATGTCGACGGCCAGGGCGTCGAGTTCCCGGCGGGCGGCATCCGCGGTGACCCCGGGGCGCAGACGGGCGAAGACGGCGTAGTTGTGCCGGCCCCATTTGTCGGCGAGTTCCTCGGGGGCGAGCGTCATGGGCTTGAGCAGGTCGGGCTCGGAGTAGCCGGCCGGTACGAGGCCGAGCGAGGCGAAGGCCGGCAGCGGCGGCAGCACGCCGACGACCGTGTGCACCTTGCGATCGACGAGCACCGTGCGGCCGACGATCATCCGGTCGGCTTGGAAGCGCGTCCGCCAGAGCCGGTCGGAGAGCAGGACAACATCGCCGTGGGTGCCGCGCTCATCCTCGGCCGTGAACGTGCGGCCGAGCGCCGGGGCGAGTCCGAGCGCCGGCAGGAAGCTGGCGGTCGCATGGGTCAGCGCGACCGGCGTGGCGACGCCGGCGTCGTGCAGCGCCACGACCGCGGGGCTGGCGATGCCCAGTTCGGTGAACGAGTGCGCGCGATCGCGCCACGTCTGATAGTGTGCGGCGTTGACGGCGAGCGGGCTCGCACTGAGGACGGGCACGTGTTCCCGCAGGAAGACGAGGCGATCCGGGTCGGTCAGCGCGAGCGGGCGCAGCAGCACGCGGTTGACGAGGGAGAACATCGCCGTGCTGGCACCGATGCCGAGGGCGAGCGTGAGCACGGCCACGAGCGTGAAGCCGGGGGTTTTGAGCAGCGAGCGGAGGGCGAAACGAAAGTCTTGGATCACAGGAGCACGATGGGATCAGGGAAGTGAGACAGGGCGGCACTCACTCCGCCCGCCGGGCGATCCCCCGCCTGCGCCCTGCGGGCTTTGGCGCGGCGAGAAACACAGGTGGGAGCAGAGGTGACATGCTGAAGGCGGGCTCAAGTTCGCTCATTCGGCCCGCAGCGCGACCATCGGGTCGATGTGCGCGGCGCGACGGGCGGGGAGCCAGCAGGCGAGTGTGGCGACGGCGAGGAGCAGGGCGGGCACGCCACCGTAGATGAGGGGATCGCCAAAGCGGATGCCGATGAACTGCGCGCGGAGCGCATAGCCGATGGCCAGCGCGAAGACCCAGCCGATGCCCGCACCGACGAGCACGACGCGCAGACCTTCCCAGATCATCAGGCGGACCACTCCGGACGGGGTCGCGCCGAGGGCGAGGCGGATGCCGATCTCGGGCATTCGTTGGGCAAGCGAGTAGGCGATGACGGCGTAGAGGCCGATGGCGGCCAGTGCGAGTGAGAGCGGCGCGAGCACGGCGAGCATCCGCGCCGGCATGCGCTGCAGCACGAGGCTGTTGTCCACGTGCGTGGCGAAAGTGCGCGTGTCGAGCAAGGCGACCTCGGGATCGATCGCGTGCACGGTCTGGCGCAAGGCGCCGAGAATGGCGCGCGGATCACCGGAGGTGCGCACGTGCAGCGTGGGGGCGAAGATGAGCTGGCGGCGCATGGTGAGCCACGCCATCGGCTTCGGGGCTTCGTTCAGGTTTTCGTATTTCGCGTTCCGCACGACGCCGGCGACGACGAAGGTGGTATCGTTGATGATGAAGCGATGGCCGACGGGCGAGCCTTCGGGCCAATAGCGTTGCGCCATCGCCTCGTTGACGACGGCATCGAACGGCAGATCGCGGCGGGCGAGCGGCGCGAGGTCCGTGCCCTCGGTGATCGTCAGGCCCATCGCGGCGAGGTAGCCCGGCGTGACGTCGCAATAAAGCGCCTTCCAGTTTGGGTCGAAGGGCTTGCCCTCGACGGCGAAGACGCCGCGCGGGTAGGCGATCACGTCGAGCGGGACCTTGCTGGCCGCACCGGCGGCGACGACGCCCGGCGTCTCCCGCAGGCGGCGGAGGGTTTCCTCGAGGAAGGCGTGGGCGTTGGCCTCGGTGTAGCCGCGGCCGGCGAGGTCCACGTTGGCGAGCATGATGTGGGGGGCGTCGAATCCGGTGTCGGCCGCGAGCGCGTGACGGAAGCTCTGGTAAAAGAGTGCGGCGAGCACGAGCACCACCAAGGCGGCGCCGACCTCGGTGGCGACGAGCGCATCGCGCAGCCAACTGCGGCGCGAGGAGGAGTGTCCGCCGCGCAGGGCCTGGAGGACGTCGGCGCGCACCAGCTGCCAGGCGGGCGCGAGCCCGAAGAGGATGCCGCAAGCCGTGGCGATGCCGCCGGCGAAGACGAGGGCGGTCCAGTCGAGCTCGGGCGCGATCTTGACGGGCAGGCCGCCGCCGGAGGGCAGGGGGAGATTCTTCACCGCTTCGACGCCCCAGAGTGCGCAGAGCAATCCGCTCGCGGCGCCGATGAAGGCGAGCACGACGCTCTCCGCGAGCAATTGAAGGAGGATGCGGGAGGGTGCGCCGCCTACGGCGAGGCGAACGCCGATCTCGCGCTGGCGGGTGGAGGCGCGCGCGAGCAGGAGATTGGCGGTGTTGATGCAGACGACCGCGAGGATGAGCAGGGCGAAGGCTTGGAGTGTCGCCAAGGAGATGACGATGATCTGGCCGCCGCGCGGCGAGCGCCACAGTGGCAGCAGACCGTAGCCGAGCCCGCGGTTGGTCTCGGGGTAGGTGGCGAGGAGCTTGTGCGCCGCAGCGTCGAGCTCGCCCTGGACCTGAGCGAGCGGCACGCCGGGCCGGAGCTGGACCAGCATCGTGTAGGGACGCGAGGTGCGCGAGGTGAGTTCCTCGGTCGCGGGTTGAAGCACCGGAGCGAGGGTGGCCGGCAGCCACACGTCGAAGGCGAGGGCGTTGTAGCCGCCTTGGAAACCACGTGGGGCGACACCGATGATGGTGAGGAGCGCGCCGTTGAGTTTCAACTGGCGGCCGACGACATCGGCCGCGCCGGCGAATTGCTTCCGCCAGAAATCGTGGCTGATGACGACGACCGGCGCGCCGCCGGCCGCGGCCACCTCGTCGGCGTGGAAAAAGCGTCCTTGTTGCGGCTGCAGGGCGAGCGTTTCGAAGAAATTCGCCGAGACGAATTCGCCGAACGCACGGGCGTCGCGCTCGGTATTGCCGAGGTAAAAGGAGCGCGGACGTTGCGCCGAGATGGCGGCGACGGACGGCACCATGGCGCACAGGTCCTGGTATTCGCGCCAGGAGGTGGAGACCCAGTTGCCGGTGTCGTCCTTCACCTCGAGCGACATCACGAGCGGCGAATCGGCACCGGGCAGGGGGCGCACGATGGCGTTCCTGAGCCAGCCGAAGACGACGGTGTTGGCCCCGATGCCCACGGCGAGTGAGAGAATCACGACCGCGGTGAGAAACGGTGTGCGGGCGAGGCTGCGGATGAGAAAGCGGAGGTTGATCATGAAGAGGGTGGAACTGACTGGGATGGTGGTCGCGGAGTCTCGGTGCGGGCTGCAGGGGCGTTCGGCGCGCAGGGGGAAGTAGCGGATAGTGGGTAGCGGGTGGTGAGTAGGGGGCGCTGGGGCGGTAGAGAGTCGCGGAATCTTTCTCTTACTCTTACTCTTTCGTCAGATGTGTGGGCGAGCGGTAGGTGCGGGTTGGGTGGAGAGAACGGGAAAGATTAAGAGAAAGAGGAATGATTCACTCCGCCCGCAACGCCACCATCGGGTCGATGCGGGTGGCGCGGTGGGCGGGGATGAGGCAGGCGAGCGTGGCGATGGCGGCGAAGAACGCGGCGACGGCGCCGAACACGACGGGGTCGAAGGGCTTCACATCGTAGAGCGCTTCCTGCAGGAGACGGCTGGAGGCGTACGCGCCGACCAGGCCCAGCACGAGGCCGAGACCGACTTGCAGCGTGCCGGTGCGGAGCATGAGGCGCAGGATGTCGCCCGCCGTCGCGCCGAGCGCCATGCGGACTCCGATCTCACCGGTGCGCTGCGTCACGCCGTAGGCCATGACCGAGTAGACGCCGACGGCGGCGAGCAGAGCCGCGATGCCGGCGAAGGCCAGCAGCAGCGCCATCGTCACGCGTTGGACGCCGATGGACTGGCTGACGAGCTGGTCGACCGTCTGCGGGGTGGCGAGCGCCAGGGTCGGGTCGAGCTCGTGCAGGATGCGGCGCAGCACGGGGATCACGGAGGAGGCAGACTGGCCGGGCCGGGCGACGCCGACCGCGTTCATGAAGGCACCGCCGCGCTGCAGGCGTGGATAATAGATTTCGTCGGGCGGGGGCACGGCGAGGCCGTTGGCCTTCACATCGCGGACGACGCCGACGATGCGGTTCTTCACGTCGGCGTTGGGCCCGGTGAGGATGACCTTGTCCAAGGCGGATTCGCCGGGGAAAAGTTTCTTGGCGAGCGTCTCGTTGAGGATGGCGGCTTTTTCACCGTCAAAGCGGTCCTGATCGGTGAAGAAGCGGCCTTCGCGGAGCTGCAGGCCCATGGCGGAGAAATAGCCCGGCGTGGCGAAGCGGAGGCTGGCGAGCGGACGCTCCGTGACGGGCGCGATGGGGCGGCCCTGCACGGCGAAGGGCGAGATGGCGCCGATGCCCGTGAGCGGCATGCCGAAGGCGGCGCCGCCACCGGCGAGTTCGGGTGCCTGGCTCAATTTTTCCTGCAGCAGGCGGAAGAACTCGCGGGAGGCCTCGGGCTTGGCGTACCGGGCGTTGGGCAGGGTGATGGCGCCGAAGGCACGGCCTTCGACGGCGAAGCCGAGATCGGCTTTCTGCAGCTTGTAGAAACTGGTGACGAGCAGGCCGGCGCAGATGAGGAGCGTGAGCGACATCGCCACCTGGGCGACGACGAGCACGTGGCGGAAGGCCTTGGCGGTCGTGCCGCCGCCGGCGCCGCGCGTGCTGTCCTTGAGCACGGTCTGGACGTCGGTGTGCGAGGCCTGCAGTGCCGGATACAGGCCGATGAGCAAGGCGGCGAGCAGCGAGACGAGCAGCGAGAAGGTGAGCACGACGGGGTCGAGCGCGATCTCGTCGGCGCGCGGCAGCTGGGGGCCGGCGAGAATCTGGATGCCGCGGAGGCTCCACCAGGCGAGCAGGATGCCGATGCCGCCGGAGGCGAGGCTGAAGACCACGCTCTCGGTCACGAACTGGCGGATGACCTCGCGGCGGCGCGCGCCGAGCGACAGGCGGATGGCGATCTCCTTCTGCCGGGCGCTGACGCGGGCGAGGAAGAGGTTGGCGATGTTCGAGCACGCGATGAGCAGCACGGCGGCGACGGCGCCGGCGAGCGTCCAGAACGTGCGGCCGAGATTGCCCAGCACCTGCTGGGTGAGGGTGCGGAGTTCGTTGTGATTCTGGGCGTCGATGTGGCTGGGACGGTCGGCCTTGAACTGTTTTTCCATCTCGCTCACGCGAAGCTGCGCCTGCGCCACGGTTACGCCGGGGGCGAGCCGCGCGATGGCTTGGTGCACGATGCCGTTGTCGCGATTGGCCTTGGGAAAGTAGGGGAGGTCGTCGGCGCGGGGGACGATGACTTCGGTGCCGTTGAAGGGGACGGGGATGCGCTCGGGCAGAACACCGACGATCTCGCGGCCGACGCCGTCGATCTGGATGATGCGGCCGATGATGGCGGGGTCGGCACTGAAGCGGCTTTGCCAGAGGTGGTGGCTGATCATCGCGACATTCGGGCCGCCTTCCTTGTCCTCCTCGGCGGTGAACTGGCGTCCGCGGACAGGCCGGAGACCGAGGATGGGCAGGAAATTGGCGGTGACGTGCAGGCCGGCGACCTGCTCCGGCTCGCCCTTGCCCTCGGTGAGCGTGAAGCCGTTGCCGGCGGACATCGAGATGTCGGCGAAGACGTCCTTTCGCTGGCCGTAGAATTCGTATTTGGCCCACGAGAGGGCGGGCGCCTCGAGATTGCGCTCCTTGTTGATGGCCCAGATGCCGACGAGTGAAGCGGGGTCGGGATACGGCAGCGGGCGGAGCACGACGGCCTGCAGCACGCTGAACAAGGCGGTGCAGGAGCCGATGGCAATGCCCATGGTCAGCACGGCGACGAGCGTGAAGCCGGGAGTCTTCAGCAGGGAGCGGAAGGCGAAGCGGAGGTCTTGAAACACGGCGTGGAGGGGTTGGAAATTGAGACGCGGGTTGAAGGAGATGAAGTCCTCACTCCGCCCGCAGTGCGATCATCAGCCTTCGCTCCGCAGATCCGGAGCCACGGCCGACGAGAGACGCGCGTGAGAGCAGAGGTGACATGATGGCAGCTTGGCGGTGTGCGTTCACTCCGCCCGCAGCGCGATCATCGGGTCGACGCGGGTGGCGCGGCGGGCGGGGACGTAGATGGCGATGAGCGAGACGACGGAGAGGAGCACGGCGACGACGGTGTAGGTGGCGGGGTCGCGCGGGCTGACGCCGAAGAGGAAGTTCTGGATGCCTTGGGCGCCGAGAGTACCGGCGAGCAGGGCGAAGCCGAGGCCGAGCACGAGGCCGAGGATGATCTGCAGCGAGCCTTGGCGGACCACCATGCCCATGATGCGCGAGCCGTCGGCGCCGAGGGCCATGCGCACGCCGAACTCCTGCGAGCGCTGGTTGACCGAGAAGGACATGATGCCGTAGAGGCCGACCGAGGCGAGCAGCATGGCCACGACGCCGAAGATGGCGAAGAGCACGGCAATGATCCGGTTCTGCCCGATGAAGCCGTCCTGATTGGCTTTGGGCGTGTTGACGAAATAGAGCGGCAGGTTCGGGTCGGCCTTCTTGGTCTCCTCCCGCAGCGCGGAGAGCGCCGCCTCGCCGCGCTGGCCGCCGCGCGGGCGCACGATGATGGTGCCGAATTGCGGCGAGACGGGGGCCATGGCGGCGGTGGGCTGGAAGAGGCCGGCGAAGAACGGCACGTAGTAGCCCGTGTCGTCGGTGCCCGGGTTGTTGAACGGCCCGAGCATGCGGACCGTGGTGACGACACCGATGATAGTGCGCCACGGCGTGAATTGCTGTCCGTTGTTCAGGCTCAGGCGGAAGCGGCGTCCGAGCGGGCTCTCGTTGCCGAAATGCTTCTTGGCGAAGGCGGCGTTGACGACGGCGACGGGCTGCTTGGCGTCGAGATCATCGCCGTTGAAATCGCGGCCTTCGATGAGCTTCTGGCCGGTGACGCCGAAGTAGCCGTCGCTGACCTGCTCGAAATTGGTGATCGGGCGGTCCTTGTCGTCCGTGTATTTGCGGCCCTCGATCTCGATCGGGCTGTTGCCAGAGAAGACCATCTGGAAACGGCTGGTCAGAGCGGCGGCCTCGACCTCGGGGTTGGAGCGCAGCTGGTGGAGCAGCAGGTCGTAGAAACGCTTGCGCGCCTCGCTGCCGGGATAATCGCCGTCCATCAGGCCCATGCGGGCGGACATGATGGCCGTCGTGTCGTAGCCGTAGTCGATGGCGTTCTGCTTGGTGATGGAGCGCACCTGCAGGATGGCGCCGATGAGCAGCACGCAGCTCATCATGAGCTGGAAAACGACGAGGCCGCGCGTCACGAAATTGACGCTGCGGCTGGTGTTGCCGCGGCCGCTTTCCTTCAGCACCTCGCCGGCGTTGGCACGGGAGGACATCCAGGCCGGCACGAGGCCGGAGACCAGCGCGGCGACCAGCGTGGCGCCGATGGTGAAGATGAGGACGGTGGGATCGATGTCGAAACGGATGTAGGCGGGCGGCGGGTTGGTCTGGTTGCGGACCGCGGCGTCGAGGTAATCGACCGACCAGATCGAGAGGCCGATGCCGATGCAGGTGCCGAGGGTGGCGACCAGCAGGCTCTCCGTGAGCATCTGCCGGATGAGGCGGACGCGGGTGGCGCCGAGCGAGGAGCGGATGGCGAGCTCCTTGGCGCGGAGCGTGGCGCGCGCGAACTGCATGTTCATGACGTTCACGCAGGCGATGAGGAGCACGGCGACGCAGAAACCGAGCATCGTGAGCAGAAGGCCCTTGAGTTGCGGGCCGGTGAACGCGCTGATGAGGGTTTGCACGCGGGCGGCGGTCAGGTTCTTGTGCGTGTCGGGATAGGCGGCGGAGAAGCGCTTCGCGATGGCGTTGAACTCGGCGTTGGCCTGGTCGAGCGTCATGCCGGGACGCAGCGCGCCGATCATGGCGACCTGGTTCCCCTGGGCGTTGGGTTCGCCGCGCGGCTTGATCGGAAACTCGCTGTAGAGGGGGATCCAGATCTGCTCGTTGACGGGAAAATTGAAATTGGCGGGCATCACGCCGATGATGGTGGCGGATTTGCCGTTGAGGCGGATGCCCTTGCCGACGACTTCGCGGCTGCCGCCGAAGTCGCGCTGCCAGATCTGCTGGCTGATGAGGGCGACCTTCTCGGCGCCGGGCTGGTTGTCCTGCTCGGTGAAGTCGCGGCCGAGCGCGGGCTTCACGCCGAGGACGCGGAAGAAGTCATGGGTGACGTAGGCGCCGGTCTGGCGCTGCGGGTTGCCGTCGATGGTCAGGTTGACGGTCGAGCCGTTGATGTAAACGGCCGTCGACTCGAAGGATTTCTGGTCGCCGCGGATCTCCTCGTAGTCGGCGGAGAAGACGAAGCCGGCGTTGTTGAAGTTGTTCACCGCCTGGGTCGGATCGGTGAAGCCGACGCTGGTGAGGCGCGCGGCATTGGGATAGGAGAAGCCGCGGAGCATGACGCCGTTGACGACGCTGAACATCGTGGTGACGGCGCAGATACCGACGGCGAGCACGGTGACGGCGAGGGCGCAGAAGCTCTTTTCTTTGACGAGCACGCGCAGGCCGATGCGCAGGTCCTGGAAAAAGGTCTCGATGATCATGGGAGTACGGGTTCGCGGGGGGAACTTCAGGGATGGGTGGAGGTGAAGGGGATGGAGTGGAGAGTGATCGTGTGCGCGGCCGGCTGGGCCGCCGGGTCGTCGAAGAGCACCCAGCCCGAATCGCCGATAAACTCGAAACGCTCCCCGGCGAGCTGGCCGAGCGAGAGGTCGGGCATGGTCTGCGGATCCTGCGCGAGGACGGTGACGGCGGAGGCCTCGCCCGCGGGCGTGAGGGCGATGCGCAGCACGCGCTGGGGGGTGATGCCGTTCTGGATGGCGAGGAGTGCGCCGGGTGCCATGTAGAGGCCGTCGATGCCGAAGAGCGTGCTGCCGGCCGGGGCGCGCAGGGCCGTGGCCTGGCGGGTGACGGGGTCGATGCGCCAGATGCCGTTGGCGTAGTCGGCGACAAAGAGAAGGCGACCATCGCTGGAAACGGCCGCGCCCTGGAGGGAAATAAACCACGGGTAGCTGATCCACGATTCCAGGGCGTCCGCGCCGGGTGGCAGCCGCCAGATGACTGGCGCGGTGGAGTCGGTGACGTAGAGCGTGCCATCCGCCGCCACGGCGAAATCGCCCAGCACGTGCTCGCGGTCGTCGGCCGGGAGCGGGTGGAGACGGCGGAGCTTGCGGCTGGCGAGATCGTATTCCGCGACGAAACCGCGGCTCTTGTCGGAGTCGCGATAGCCGTTCATGGCGGTCACGGCGGAGGAGGAGGCCCAGAGTGTGCGGCCGTCCGCGGAAAACTTGAGGGCGAACACTCCCAGCAGGCCGTCGTCGTCCGCCGAAAACTTCTTCAGGCTGCCGTCGTCCGTGCGCTGCCAGATGCAGCGGTTGCGCACGTCGCCGAAAAACGTCTCGCCCGTGTGCGGGTGCGTGGCGACCGATTCGAGGATGCCGGTGACACCGGCGACGCTCCGGCGGGTCTCGCCCGCGAGTCCGAGCGGGCGGGCGTTGGCGGCGAATGCGTCGCGGAGCGCCGCGAAGGCTGCTTCGTTGTGCAGCGCGGCGAAAGCCGGGTCGTGATCGAGTTCACCGAAGGCAAGACCCATGTCGGCGAGAACGCGGAGCGAGGCGAAGGCGGCGGCCGGATCGTTTTGCCGGGCGTGCAGCCGGGCGAGTTCGAGATGGATGCGCGGATAGTCGGGCGCGAATTTCGCGGCGCGCTTGAGCTTGGCCAGGGCGGTGACGTTATCTCCGGCCTGTTGCGCGGCGGCGGCCTCGCGGAGCAGCGTGCGCTGCGGCGGCTCGGCGAGCATCACCGTGACTATCGCGAGGACGAGGACGAGCGTGATGAAAGTCCGCGTATGCACGCGATAGTGGAGCGAATGTGAGGCCGGCATCACTCCTCCTGCTCTGCAGGGGTTGTGCCAAGGAACTTGGCTTGCGTTTAATGCCTAATAATCAGAGGCAAAAGGAAAAATTTCTGCGTCGGTGCTTCGCGCGAAAGTCTGAAACTGAAATCGCGCGGTCCCATGAATGGGATGCGGCCGGCGTCTCACGATTATTTCGAATTCACTGTCAGGCTGCCGTTGACCGAGTCCAGCTTGAGTTGCACGCCTCCGCCGCCGACGGTCCCGCGCAGGTGACGGCTGCCGGAGCGCTCCAAGGTGATCGGCAGATCGCAGTGGATGCGACCGTTCACGCTGTCGGCGTTCAGCTCGAACCCGGCATCCTTCGGCACGGTGATGCGGCAGCTGCCGTTCACGGTGTCGAGCACGACCTTGCCCGCGAACTTGAACGAATCGTAGTCGACCTTGATGGAACCGTTGACCGTGTCGAAGCGGCCGGCGTTGCCGAGGCCGCGGGCCTCGATGGCTCCGTTGACGGTGTCGAGGTTCACATATCCTTTCACGCCCTGCACGGTGATGTCGGCGTTGACGACGTCGATCTTGTCGAGCCGCGCGCCGGCCGGGACCATGAGCTTGTAGCGCACTTCGCCGCGGGTGTTGCCGGCGAACCAGAGAAAGCCGTGCTTCTTCTCATAGCGGGTCTTGATGGCGAGGCGGCCCGAGGTGGCGTCCACCTCGATGCGGATGCGCCTGAGATTGTCCTCGTCCGGCGCGCGCTTCTCCGCTTCGAGGCTGACCTCGTTGCGGTCCCACGCGGTGATCTCGACGGAGCCGTTGACGCCGTCGAGGTGGATCGTGCCGTCGGCGGCGAGGGGGTAGGTCTGGCTGAATTTTTCGGTGACGGTGGCCGAGGCGAACGGGGCGAGCGTGGCGCAGGCACAGGCGAAGGCGAGGAGGGAGAACAGTTTCATGTTGGTGGGATAATACCGCAGGAGCGGAGGGATGTTACGGGGAAATTACTCGGACCGCAACGCGGTGAGCGGATTGACGCGGGTGGCGCGGCGGGCCGGCAACCAGCAGGCGAGCAGCGCGACGAGGCTCAGCAGGACCGGCGCGAGGCCGAAGGTGAGCGGGTCGAGCGGACTGACCTTGTAGAGCAGGCTGGCGAGCACCTGCCCGAGGCCGAGGCCAAGCAGGAGGCCCGCGCCGACGCCGGTGGCGATCATGGCGAGGCCTTCGCGCAGGATCATCGATTGCACGACCTGGGGCGCGGCGCCGAGCGCCATGCGGATGCCGATCTCGCGCGTGCGGCGGGCCACGGCATAGGCTTTCACGCCGTAGAGGCCGACGGCGGCGAGCGCCATCGCGAGACCGCCAAAGACCGAGAACAGGGCGGCGCCCACCTTGGTGATCCAGAGCTGCAGGCTCGCGTCGAGATGCTGCCGGAAGGTTTTCATGGCCAGCACCGGCACGCCCGGGGCGGTGGTGCGCAGCTCGCGGCGGATCGTGTCGAAGAGCGCGGCGTCGGCGCCCGGCACACGCGGCGCCGTGCGGACGTGGAAAAAGACGTTGCTCTGGAAACCCTGCGCGAAGGGCACGTAGAGGCAGCCGCCGGGGTTGTCCGAGAACAATTCCCAACGCGTCGCCGGCACGACGCCGACCACCTCGAGGGTCGGGGCGTCGCCCGCCTGCTTCGCGATGTTCTCGCTGGAACCCAGGCTGCCGCCGTTGCCCCCTGCGGCCTTGGGGGCGCCGCGCTCGGCGAACTGGATACGCTGGCCGAGGGCGCCGCCGTCGGGCCAGAGTTTCTTCGCGAGCACCTCGTCGATGATGGCGACGGCGGGTGCCCCGGGCGACTCGGACTCCGTGCGGGTGAAGGCGCGGCCGCGCAACACCGGCAGGCCCACCGTGGTGAAATAGTCGGCGCCGACGGAATTCCAGCGGGCGTTGAAGGCGAGGCCTTCGGCGGCGTTGGCGGGCTTGGCGTCGGGGGCGGGCTTGCTGCCGCCGCGCTGCACGTCCCGGCTGATGTTGATGAAACCGAACGGCACGATCGAGGCGATGCTCGCCGACTGGACGCCGGGCAGGGCGGCGAGGCGCTCCCCGGTGGCGCGGTAGAGCGGCAGGCTCCGCTTCTGGTCGTATCCGCCGAGGCTGGCGTCGAGCTCGATGACGATGGAGTCGTCGGCCTTGAAGCCGGTCTCGACATGCGCGGCGGTGAGCGCACCGCGGATGAACAGTCCGGCGGAGGTCAGCAGCCCGAGCGACAGCGCGAGCTGGACGACGACGAGCGGGTGGCGGGGCAACCAGCGCCAGCGGCGCGGGCGCGCGGCATCCTCGCCGGCACTTTCCTTGAGATCGGTGAGCACGTCGGTGCGGGAAAGTTTCAGGGCCGGCCCGAGGGCGAAGAGCACGGTGGCGAGCGCGCAGAAGCCGAAGGTGGCGGCGAACAGCGCGGGGTTGGTGGCGCCTTGGAAAAACAAGCCGACGGGGGCCATGGCGCCGACCCCCTGCATGAGCAGGCTGGTCGACCAGGTGCCGAGCACGAAGCCGCCCAAGCCGCCGGCGAGCGCGAGCACGAAGCCCTCGGTCAGCAACTGGCGGACGATGCGCGCGCGGCCGCCTCCGAGCGCGAGGCGGATGGCGAATTCCTTCCGGCGCGCCGTGCCGCGGGCGAGCAGCATGTTGGCGAGGTTGAGGCTGGCGATGAGGAGCACGATGCCGGCCATGCTGATGAGCGTGACGCCGAGCACGGACAGCGAATTTTCCTCAGTCGGCGCGTTGCTGGTGCTCAGGCGCGGCAAGGCGCGGGCCGTGAGCGTCTGCTCCTTGAACTGCACGGGGAAGGCGGTCTTCAGCTGCGCGGCGAGCGCCTTGAGGCCGGGTTCGGCCTTAGCCATGGTCTGGCCGGGATTGAGGCGGCCGACGAGGAAGAGGCGGTAGGCGTCGTCCTTTTCAAGCGAGCGGCCGGCCTGTTCGTCAAAATCGTTGTTGAGCTGCTCGAAGCAGCCGAGCGGGAAATAAAGCTCGGGACCGAAGAGCATCATCGTGCCGCTGAAACCCTCCGGGGCGATGCCGACGACCGTGTAAGGCCGCTCGTTGACGCGGATGACACGGCCGACCAGATCGGCCGGGAAACCCAGGCGCTTCCAGTAGTTGTAGCTGACGATGGTGACCTGCTCGGCCGCGCCGGGCTTCTCCTCGGCGGGGAGAAAACCGCGGCCGCGGATGAGCGGCACCTGCAGGGTGCTGAAATAATTCGAGCTGACGAGCGCGCCGAACGTGCGGCGCGCCGTCTCGCCGTCACCCACGCCGACCATGGTCAGGTTGTGCGCGAGGACGTCGGTAAAACCCATCTGCTGCTGCCGGATCTGCCGGTAGGCCTGGTAGGAGAACATCCGGAACTGTTGCGGGTTTTTCTCGTTCTGCGTATAGAGCTGCACGACCTGTTTTTCGGCGGGCCAGGGGCGCGGACTGAACACCAGCTCGTGCACGAGGCTGAAGATGGCGGTGTTCACGCCGATGCCGAGGGCGAGCACGAGGATGGCGGCGGCGGTGAAGCCGGGAGCCTTGGCGAGGACGCGGAACGAAAACTTCAGGTCTTGCAGGAGGGTAGGCATGGGGTGGTGCAGTTTTGGGTCGGAAATAACGAACGGGTGGCTGGCCTGCCACCCGCCGAGAACCCGGCCGGACGAAGGGAAGTCGCAGAAATTGCGCTATTCCGTCCGCAACGCCGTCATGGGGCTGACCTTGGTGGCGCGGCGGGCCGGCACGTAGCAGGCGAGCAGAGCGGCCCCGGCGAGCAGAACGATGGAGACGCCGAGGGCGATCGGGTCATAGGGGCTGACTTGGAACAGGATCGCAGAAAGCACACGCCCGAGCAGGAGCGAAAGGATGAAGCCGACGGAGACTGACACGGCGGTCTGGAGCGCGCCTTGCCGCATGATGAGCGCGAAGACGGAGCCGCGATCCGCGCCCAGCGCCATGCGGATGCCGATCTCACGGGTGCGGCGCTCGACGGCGTAAGCCTTGACGCCGTAGACGCCGACGACCGCGAGCACGAGCGCGATCAGGCCGAACACTCCGAAAAGCACGGCGCCGAGGCGGACGATCCAGAGGGAGATGCTGCGCTCGAGCAGGTAGGGGAAGGGCAGGAGCTGGACGACCGGCACCTCGGCATCGGCCGCCCGCAGCTCGCGGCGGAGAGGATCGATGGCGGCGAGCAGCGCCGCGGGATCCTCCGTGGCGTAGCGGACGGAGAGGAACGCACTGGCGTTGTAGCGCTGGGCGAGCGGGAAGTAGATCCGGCGCCGCGGGCCACCCTCGTCCTGCACCTCGTGGCGGTGCCGGTTGACGATGCCGACAACCTCGAGGTCGTTCGATGCGCCATCGGTGGGCGCGGCGGTGAATTTCACGTGCTGGCCGAGCGCGTCCTGGTCGGGAAAGAGTTTCTGGGCGAGACCCTCGTCGATGATGACGACGCGCCGGGAATCCTTGTCCCGCGCCTCGGTCTCGGTGAAGTCGCGGCCGCGCAGGATTTTTACGCCGATGCTGGCGAGGTATCCGGGCGTAATGGAACTCTCGACGCCGTTGGCGCCCGGCGCGGGAGCCTTCGGGTCGGCGCTGGCCGGCAGCGGCTGGTTGAGCGGCATGAGGCGAGCTGTGTTCGTGATGTTGCTGTAGGGCACGAGGGTCGAGAGGCCGGCGGCCTGCACGCCCGGCAGCGTGCGGGCGCGCTCCGCCAAAGCCGTCATGCGCCGGATGCCTTCCGGTTGCGGAGCGTTGATGAGGGAATAGTCCACCTCGGCCAAAAGGGTGCCGCGCGGATTGAAACCGAGTTCGAGGTTGCCGGCCTTGAGTGCGCCGCGGAAGAAAAGTCCGGCGCTGAAGAGCAGGACGAGCGAGAGGGTCATCTGCGCCATGACGAGCAGGTGCCGCGGGGCGAAGAAACGGTTCCAGCGGCCGGTGGTGACGGGTTCGCCGGTCGCGGCCTTCAGGTCGGAGACGACATCGGTGCGGGCCGCCTTCAGAGCGGGCCCCAGGCTGAAGACGAGGGTGGCGAGCAGGCAGAAAAGGAAGGTGACGGCCAGCACGGTCCCGTCAGGCTGGATGCCGGCGGCGAGGGAGAAATTCATCGAGCTGAGCAGCGTCGTGAACGAACGCTCAAGCAGGGTGTTCGACCAATAGCTGAGGAGAATGCCGGCCGCACCGCCGAGCACGGCGAGCAGCAGACCCTCGATCAGCAGCTGGCGGATGATCTGCCAGCGGGTGGCGCCCACGGCGAGGCGCACGGCCATCTCGCGGGCGCGGGCAGTGCCGCGGGCGAGCAGCATGTTGGCGAGATTGAGCGAGGCGATGAGCAGGACGACACCCGCCATGGCGATGAGGAGGACGCCGATGAGACCCACGGGGCCGTCATCCTCCGGACCGGTGCTGAGGGAGAACTTGCTCGGGACGGTAAGCTGGAGTTCGCGCGTGCCCTTGACGTCGGCGGGCTGGAGGGCCGTGAGGCGCTGCTCGATGACCGGCAGGCGGGACTTGGCGGTGGCGATGGTCAGCCCCGGTTGGAGGCGGGCGAGGAGGTTAAAGGAGTAATTCTTGGGATGGTTGAGATCACGGACCTCGGAACCGTCGCTGAAGGCCGCGGCGGTCTGCGCAAAGATGCCGAGCGGCAGGAAAATTTCCGGGGCGACGATCGCGCTGACCCCGGAAAACCCCCGTGGAGCGACGCCCACGACGGTGTGCGGGTGGCCATTGACGCGCAGGGTGCTGCCGACGAAGTCGGGGCGGCCGCCGAGGCGCTGCCAGAGATTGTAGCTCGCGATGACGACCGGGAGGTTGCTGTTGGGGCGGGATTCCTCGGCGTTGAAGAAGCGGCCGGCGACGGGGCGCGCGCCCATGAGCGAGAAGAAATTTTCGGAAACAAGGAAGACGAAGCTGCGGTGCAACTCGCCCGGCTCGCGGCCGATGCCGGCGAGGGTGTAGTTCACGGCGGCGACGTCGGCGAATACGTCGCGGCTCTCGCGCAACGCCACGAACTCGGTGTGGGAAAACTGGCGGTGCTCGCGCCCGGCGTCCTTGCGGGCGGTGAAGACGAAGACGACCTCCTCGGGCTTTTCGAGGGCGAGCGGCTTGAACAGCAGGCCGTTGACGAGGGAAAAGATGGCGGAGTTGACGCCGATCGCGAGGGCGAGGGTGCAGACTGCGATGGCGGTGAAGCCGGGGGATTTGCGCAGCAGGCGCGTGGCGAGACGGAGGTCGGACAGGAGGTTATGCATGGAGGCAGGCGGGGTTGGCCAGACCCAACAACACCTCCGCGGCGGGAGAGTTGCAGGAAAATGGTGGCGATACCGCGGATAGCGGGATGGCCGGAAGCGGGAAACCGTAGCGGTCGACGGCTACTCGGCCCGCAGGGCTTCGACCGGGTTGACCTTGGTGGCCCTCGCTGCCGGCAGCCAGCTGGCGACGAGCCCGATGAGGATCAGCAGTCCGGCGACTGCGGCGAGGCTCAGTGGATCGTGCGGGGAAACTCCGTAGAGCAAGCTGCCCATCAACCGCGCCAGCCCGAGGCTGGCCAGCAGGCCGAAACCGAGTCCGAAGGCCGCGAGCTTAAGCCCGTGTCCCAGCATCAGGCGCTGCACCGTCCCGGCCGTGGCGCCGAGCGCCATCCGGATGCCCACCTCGCGGGTACGCTGGCTGACGATGTAGCTGAGCACGCCGTAGAGTCCGATGGCGGCGAGGAGCAGGGCGAGGCCGGCAAAGACCGAGAGGAGCGTGAGCATGATGCGCTCGTTGGTGACAGTGAGGTCGAACACCTCATCCATCGTGCGCAGGGCGAAGACCGGCAGCGTCGGCTCCGCTTCGCGCATGGCCGCGCGGATGGAGGAGGCGAGCGGGGCAGGATCCCGCGTGGTGCGCAGGAGGAACGAAACGCCGCCGGGCGGTGTGCGGTGGTACGGGTAATAAATCTGCACGCGCGTGTCCTGCCCGATGCCGTAATTCTGTACATGGCCGGCCACGCCGATAATGGTCAGGTAGGTCGGCTGGGTGGGGGAGCCGAAGGCGATGCGCTTGCCGAGGGGGTCCTGCCCGGCGAAATGTTGCTGGGCAAACTTCGTATCGATGATGCATGTGCCGGGCTCGCCGGCCTTTTCCCGGTCGGTGAACGTGCGGCCGCGCAACAGCGGGATGCGCGCGGTCTCGAAATACGCGGCGCTGGCCGCGTTGTTCTCGGTCGACGGGCGCTGGCCGGGGCCTGGCTCGGGTTCGCCCTCGACGAGGTAGCTGGTCTGGTTACCGCTGCCGCTCAGCGGCAGGGGATTGGTCAGGGCGACATGCGTGACGCCCGGCAGGCTGCGGAGCTTTTCCATCGCGCGGTCGAGCAATTGGGTGCGCTTGGCGGCGTCGGCCCAGTCGCGGCCGGGCATCACGTAGCTGAAGGTGACGAGGTGATCGGTCTGCAGGCCGGCATCGGCGCGGTAGAGGTTGAAGATGGTGCGCATCATCAGGCCGCAGGCGAAAAGCAGCACGAGCGTGAGGGCGAACTCGCCGGCGACGAGCACCGAGCGCCAGCGGGCATGGACGCCGCTGCCGCTGCGTCCGCCGGCGGCCAGGGCCTCGTTCAGGTTGACGCGCGAACCGAGGATGGCGGGCACGAGCCCGAACAGGACGGTGACGCCGACGCCGATCAGCACCGAAAAGGCCAGCACGTTGCCATCCATGCCGACCTGGCTGAGGAAAGGCGAGTTTGCCGGGATGAGGGACTTGATGCCTTGCATCGTGCCGTAGCCGAACAGCAGGCCGAGGGCGGTGCCGGCGAAGCCGAGCAGCAGGCTCTCGGTGAGTACGAAGCGGATGAGCCGCCGGCGGCTGGCGCCGAGGGCGGCCCGGACGGCGAGCTCGCGCGAGCGCCCGGCGGCGCGGGCGAGGAGGAGATTGGCGACGTTGGCGCAGGCGATGAGGAGCACGCCGAACGCGGCGCCGAAGGAAATCCAGACGGCGCTGCGCTGCTGCCCGACGATGCGCTCGACGAGCAGTTGCAGGCTCACGGTGTCGCCCGTGTTGGTCTGCGGGTAACTCTGCTCGAGTTGCCGGGCGACGGCCGCCATGTCGGCGCGGGCGGCGGCGAGGGAGACGCCGGGCTTCAGCCGGCCGAGGCCGTACAGTCCCGGATGGTTGCCGCGATCCATGTTCTGCTCGGCGAAGAGCCCGAAGGGCACCCAGACATCGGGATTGTTCGTGGGCAGGCGGAAGTCCGCGGGCATCACGCCCACGATGGAATAGATCTCGCCGCTGAGCGTCAGCGTCTGACCCAGCACATCGGGCCGGCCGCCGAGCGCGCGCTGCCAGAAACGCTCGCTGATGACGACCGTGCGCTCGGCGCCGGGCTTGTCCTCCGCGGCGCCGAACCAGCGGCCGAGCTTCGGGGCGACCTCGAGCGCGGGGAACACGTCGTGGGTGAACATCGCCCCGTTGACCCGCTCGGTCTCGCTCGGGCCGACGTAGTTGAAGCTCTGGCCGCGGAAGACGCCGAGAGCGGTGAAACTCTTCTGCCGCTCGCGCCAGTCGAGGAAATTGGGATACGACACCGACATGTTCGGTACCTGGGTCGTATGCTCGCTGAGATAAACCAGCTCCGACGCGCGCGGCAGCGGCAGCGGTTTGATGAGCAGCGCATTCAGGAAGCTGAACACACCGGAGTTGGCGCCGATGCCGAGGGCGAGGGTGAGCAGGGCCACGCCGGTGAATCCGGGGGACTTGCGGAGAGAGCGCAGGGCGAACTTCAGGTCGTGGAGCATGGGCGCGGGGGTTGAAGTTTCGTTCGCGGGTGCACGTACGCACCGGCCGGCCGGGTGGCGATGTCTCTCAAGAACTCCGGTCGGCGCGCAAGGTTACCGGAAAAAATCGTCCCGGCGCGGGGGCCGGTGGGATTCGTGGGATGGGAAAATTCTCCCGACCTTTCTTCCGTTCAGCAGATCGGGCGGGGCTCGAGCTGGCGGTGGCGGGAAGAAGGGTCGGGAGGCGTGGAAAACAAAAAGCGCGGCGGATGTACCGCCGCGCGAAGAAATGACTTTAAACCTCGACCTGCTCCTCGACGACGCGGCCGTCGAAGACGTGGATCGTGCGGTCGGCGTTCTTGGCGAAACGGGCGTCGTGCGTGACCATGACGATGGTCGAGCCAGAGCGGTGGAGGGCGCGGAGCAGCTCCATCACGGCGTCGCCGTTCTTCGAGTCGAGGTTGCCCGTGGGCTCGTCGGCGAGCAGGACGGCGGGCGAGCCGGCGAGGGCGCGGGCGACCGCGACGCGCTGCTGTTGACCGCCGGAGAGCTGGGAGGGGAGATGCTTGGCGCGGTGGCCCATGCCGACCTTTTCGAGCGCCTCGGTGACGCGCTGTTTGCGCTCGTTGGCGGGCATGCCGCGGTAGGTGAGCGGGAGCTCGACGTTCTCATAGACCGTGAGATCGCCGATGAGATTGAACGACTGGAAAATGAAACCGATCTCGCGGTTGCGGATGCGGGCGCGCTCGGGGAGCGTCAGGCCGTGCACCGGGCGGCCGTTCAGGTAATAGGTGCCGTCCGACGGCGTATCGAGCAGGCCGAGGATGGAAAGGAGGGTGGACTTGCCGCAACCGGACGGGCCGGCGATGGAGACGTATTCACCCTTGCGGATGTCCATGTGGATGCCGGAGAGGGCGTGGGTCTCAACTTCGTCGGTCAGGAAGACCTTGGTGACGCCTTCGAGTTTGATGAGCGAGCTGTTGTCGGTGGTCATAAGGGAGTCGGATCAGGGGTGATGGGTGGAAAACACGCGGGAACGGGAAAGGTTACAGAAAGTTACGCGTTGCCGCCGTCATCGGTGGCGATGAGGAGGCTGAGCAGGGAAAGGACGATGACGGTGGCGACCATGAAGGTGGATGGTATCGGTAGAGAGCGTCGCAGGCGGTAGAGTTAGTTCAGGCGGATGCGGTCGTTGGCGTCCCACTGGGACATGTCGGAGAGGATGACCTTGTCGCCGGGCTGGAGGCCTTGGACGATCTCGATGGTGTTGACCGAGCTGCGGCCGAGCTGGACCTGGGTGCGGACGGCGTCGGCGCCGTTCTCGGCGAGCTTGAAGATGCCGACGGTGCTCTTCTCCTGCCCGAAGGCCGGGCGACCGACGAAGATGACGTCGTTGAGGCGCTCGAGTTCGATCGTGCCGTCGACCGAGAGGTCGGGGCGGGCGCCCTTGGGCAGTTCGCCGGTGAGAGTGACGTCGACGGTGACGGTGCCGTTTTGCACGGCGGGATCGATGCGGGCCACGCGGCCCTCGACGATGCCGTTGCGGGTGTCGACCGAGGCGACCTGGCCGATGGCGATGTCCTTGGCCTGGGTCTCCGCGATGCGGACCTCGGCCTTGAGCTTGGTCGGGTCGGCGACGCGGGCGAGATTGGTGCCGGGCTGGACCTGAGCGCCGACCTCGACGGGGAGGGCGGAGAGCACGCCGCTCATGCTCGAGCGTACCTTGAGGGCTTCGAGTTCGTCCTGGCGGAGCTTGGCGAGCGAGCGCAGGCGCTCGACCTCGGCCTCCTGCACGGCGAGCTGCGGCTTGATGGAGTCCTTGGCGAAGGCGTAGCGCTTCTGCTCGATCTCGTGCCGGGTGGCGGCCTCGGTGGCGTTGACCTTCGAGAGCTTGAGTTGCACGGGCGAGACGAGGCCGTCCTTGAAGAGTTCGTCGTTCACCTCGGCGGTGAGGCGGGCCTGCTCGTAGGTGGAGCGGGCGTTGGCGGCGGTCGACTCGGCGGCGAGCAGCTGGCTCTCCAGTTGGACGCGGAGATTGGCGAGCTGGGCTTCGGCGGCGCGGAGTTGGGAGAGGGCGTTGGCGGCGCCGGATTCGACGTCGGGGTTGCTCAGCTCAAGGATGAGGCTGCCGGGCTCGACGATGGCGCCGGGGCGGAGGACGATCTTGTCCACGCGGCCCTGCGTGCGGGCGGCGATCCAGCGGATCTCCTCGGGGACCAGCGTGCCGAGACCGCGGACTTGGCGGACCATCGGGCCGCGCTTGACGGTATCGATCCACACGAGGTTGCGCTCGACCGTGGGCGCGGCGGGCTTCAGGCGCGCCAGCAGAACGGTGATGCCGATGAGAACGACACCGGCGATGACGCCGTAAATGATGCGCTTCTTGCGTTTTTCTTTTGCTACGTTGGGGCGGGCGATATCCATGCGGGTAAATGGGAAATTTCCCCCACTAACGCAGTGCTCGTGCCAATCGCCAGCCAAGCTCTAAACCGTTGGGTGCTAACTCGAAATAAAAAGCAACGCTTTGGCTCGATAACTCGGCCAGAGCGAAGCCGGGATGTGGCGATCCCGGAAATGGGATGCCGCTCGCGCGCGGTGGGAGCTACGCCGGCAGCCGCATCCGCGCGATGCAACCGGTGGCGCCTTCGCGGTTTTCCAAGGTCAGCGCGCCGCCGTGATTCTCGGCGATCTGCCGGCACAGCACGAGGCCGATGCCGGAGCCCGAGGGCTTGGTGGTGAAGAACGGCACGAAGAGATTCTGCGAGTTGGCGAGACCGGGACCGTCGTCCTCGATGAAAATTTCCAACGCACCGGGCGTCCGGCGCCAGCCGAGCCGTACGCCGCCGCGGGTTTCGAGGGTGGCGTCGACGGCGTTCTTGATGAGATTGATTACGGCCTGCTCGACTTGGGCCGCGTCGATCTGGGCGGTGAGCTCCGGTCCTTCGACGACCTGCACCGGCACGCGCGTCTCGAGCGAGGCGATGCGGCGCAGCAGCGGGGCGATTTCCGTCGGCAGCTTCGTGGGCGTCGGCAGCTTGGCGAGCCGCGCGTAGGCTTGCATGAACTTGTTCAATCCCTCGGCGCGCGCCTCGATGATCTCCAGTCCGCCGCGCATGTCGTCCTCCCAGTCGGCGGGTTTTTGCGGACGGCGGAGCATCGTGGTGAGCGAGCCGGCGATCGATTTGATGGGCGCGAGGGAGTTGTTGAGCTCGTGCCCGATGACGCGCACGAGGCGCTGCCAGGCCTTCAATTCCTCCTCGCGCAACGGCTGGCTGAGGTCGGCGATGACGACGAGCGAGTGGGGCAGGCCGCCCTCGCGGAATACCGTGCGGCGCATGCCCCAGCGTCCGGCGCCGCCGGGGAAGGTGCGGTTGAGCACGCGCGTCGGCTCGCCCGCGAGGCAGTCGAGGAGGTCCAACTCGCCGGCCTGGCGGCCGAGGATGCGCTCGGCCGGTTGGGCCAGCAGTTCCTGGCCGGCGTGGTTGACGAGCCGCAGCGTGCCGTTGCCGTCGAAGGCGAAGATGGCGACGTCGATCTCCTCCATGACCGTGCGCAGCAGCGCCGTCGCTTCGAGCGCGCCGAGCCGCTGCTCCTGCAGCACGCCGCCCAGCATGTTGATCTCCGACATCACGTCGCCGAGCGGCTCGTCGCGGTTGGCGCCGCGGGCGCGGGTGGAGAAGTCGCCCTCGCGCAGCGCGGTGAGCAGGTTGGCCATGGTCTGCAGCGGGCGCGTGACGATTTCGCGGACGAAGAGCGAGTAGCCGATCCAGAACCCGACGATGAGGAGGCCGAGCGTCCAGTATTCCTTGGGGCTGAAGTCGCGCGTCAGGAGCAGCCAGACGGAAACGACGACCGCCGGCAGGCCGGAGAGCAGCGTGTAGAGGAACACGCGTTGCTCATGCGCGAGCCGGCGTTGTTTTCTGGAGGGCATCAGGAAGGCGATGAGCGGAAAGCTTCAGGCTTTAAGCTTCTTGATGAAGCTCCCGCGCATCCGCCGTATTTCGTAGATTTCGGTCGCAACGGGTTTCGATTGCTTGGCCGACAAGTACCCCAGCTCGGCCGCCAGCAGGATGAAGTAGTCGAGCTCGCACGCCGATCCGAGTGCGATGTTCAGGAAGCGTTTCAATTCGGCATCACCGTCGCGCCCGCAACCTTCGGCGATGTTGGCCGGAATGGAAGCGGCGGCCCGGCGCATCTGGCTGGTGAGCCCGAAAAGCTCTTCCTTCGGGAACAACTGTGTTCCCCGGTAGATTTCGAGCGTCAGCGCATGGCTGCGCTGCCAGACGAGGATTTCCCGGTAATCTTTCACGCGGGCAGAGTGAGCGGAGCTGCTTACGGCTTAAAGCTTATTGCTTAGAGCTGAGGCTACAGCCCGTACCGTTCGAGGCGGCGGTAGAAGGCGCTGCGGCTGAGGCCGAGTTCCTCGGCGGCCTTGCGGGCGTTGCCGTCGCAGCGGGCGAGGGTCTTCTTGATGAGAAATGCCTCCACCTCCTCGAGGCTCATGTCCTCGAGGCGCGGCGCGGCGTGGCCGGCGTTGAGACCGAGATCGCCGGCGCGGACAACCTTGCCCTGCGTCATGAGCACGCCGCGCTCGACGGCGTGGTCGAGCTCGCGGACATTGCCCGGCCACGCGTAGTCCTTCATCGCCTCGACCGCGGCGTCGTCGAATCCGGTGATCTGCTTCCGGTAGCGGTCGACGTGGGCCTTGAGGAAATGCTGGGCGAGGAGCGCGATGTCCTCGCGGCGCTCGCGCAGCGGCGGCAGGTGGATGTGAATCGTGTTGAGCCGGAACAGCAGGTCCTGGCGGAACTTGCCCGCGGCGACCTCGACCTGCAGGTCGGCGTTGGTGGCGGAAATGAGGCGGACGTTGACGCGGTAGGTGCGCGAGGAGCCGACGCGCTCCAGCTCACCGGTCTCGAGCACGCGCAGGATCTTCGCCTGCTGGCTCATCGGGATGTTGCCGATCTCGTCGAGGAAGAGCGTGCCACCGTCGGCCAGCTCGAAGCGGCCGGCGCGGTCGGCCTTGGCGTCGGTGAACGCACCGCGCACGTGGCCGAAGAGCTCGCTCTCGAACACGCCCTCGGGCAGACCACCCATGTTGACCGAGATGAAAGGCTTGCCGGCGCGCACGGAGACGGCGTGCAACGCCTGCGCGACGACGCCTTTGCCGGTGCCGTTCTCGCCGGTGATGAGCACGTTCGCGTCGGACGGACCGACGCGGGAGATGATCTCGAGCACCGGGCGCATGGCGGCGGACTGAGCGATGAGATTGGGGCCGCCCTTGCCGCGGAGAAGCTGGTTTTCCTGTTCGAGCCGCTGGTAGGCGCGGACGGCGCTGGCGAGCTCGATCTGGGTCTTGACGATGGTCAGCAGGCGCGGGTTTTCCCAGGGCTTGGTGACGAAATCCTTCGCGCCGCGGCGCATGGCCTCGACGGCGACCTCGACGCTGGCCCACGCCGTCATGACGACGACGGGCAACGTCGGATCGGCGGCCTGCAATTTGCCGAGCAAGTCCAGGCCTTCCTGGCCGGACGTGGTGTCGCGTGCGTAGTTGAGGTCGATGATGGCGAGCGCGTAGTCGCGCTGCTCGACGGCCTTCATGACCGAGCCGGGTGACTTGGCGGTGTCGATCAGGTAGCCCTCGGCCTTCAGCAGCAGGCGCAGGGCTTCGAGTACGTCGGGTTGGTCGTCCGCAACAAGGATGCGGTGGGGCGCGGGGTCGTTGGCAGCCATCGGGAGTAGTGACGAAAGACGGGAGGAGAGTGTCAAGAACCCGCTACTATGGAAACGCCGCACCGATCTGCGATCAGGCAGCGCGGTGCGGCGTGGAAATGGCGGCGATCAGGCCGCGGTGCGCTCGACGATGGCCGAGCGGCGGCTGACACCGTAAGCGGTGGCCCGCGGGGCGCCGGCGCGCGGAAGCGCCGGACGGAGCAGCGGCGTCTTGAGCTTGAGGGGCTCGACGCAGCGCGCGAGGTCGTACGCGGCGAACGCGAGGATGCCGAGGAAGAGCGTGACCGCGAAGACGCGGTCGCCGGAGACCGTGGTAAGGAACTCAGCGTTGCCGAGCTTGGCGAAAGCCACACCGGCGGCGCCGGCGGCGAGGATGGAGGAAATGAGCTTCAGGTGTTTCATGACGAGAGTTGGTTGATGCGGGGATAATTGCACCGGGCGTGCCAATCGGCGGCCGCTGCAGGCAACTCGCACCTTGGCAGCCAGATAAATATTCATCCCGGACTTTCGGCCCACTGCCGCCGAGCGGCTTTTCTTGCGCGACCGGGAGCCAACATTCCCGCGATTGGGACGCGAGGCAGGGGGCGCTCGGCTAACGCGAGCAATCAGCCGCGTCCGAAAATCATTCGTAGCGCAGCGCCTCGATCGGATCGAGTTCGGAGGCCTTGCGCGCCGGGTAGAAGCCGAAGAACACGCCGATGGCCGCGCTGAAGGCGAAGGCACCCACGATGGCGGGCGTGGAGACGAGCACGGGCCAGTTGTTCAGCTGCGAAATGAGCTGGGAGGTGCCGACGCCGAGCACGATGCCGAGTGCGCCGCCCATGATGGAGAGGATGATTGCCTCGGTGAGGAACTGCAGCAGCACATCGCGCCCGTGCGCGCCGACGGCGAGGCGGATGCCGATCTCGCGGGTGCGCTCGGTCACGGAGACGAGCATGATGTTCATGATGCCGATGCCGCCGACGATGAGCGACACGCCCGCGATGGCGCCAAGCAGCACGGTCATGGTCTTGGTCGTGGCGGTGGCGGCCTCGGCGAGCTCGAGCTGGTTGCGCACCGTGAAATCCGGATCGCGGCCGCTGCGGCGCTGCTGGAGGAGATCGGTGATGTCCTGCTGGATGCGCGCCATCTGCTCGGGGGCGGCGGCCTGGACGGTGATGGAGTTGAGAAACTGGCGCCGCGCGATGCGCTTCAGGTGGCTCGTGTACGGAATGATCACGACGTCGTCCTGGTCCTGGCCGAAATAGTTGAAGCCCTTGCTGCGGAGCAGGCCGACGACCTTGAACGGGATGTTGCGGATGCGCAGGGTCTGGCCGACGGGATCCATGCCTTGGAAAATCTGGTCGGCGACGGTCTTGCCGATGACGCAGACCTTGGCGGCGTTGCGCACATCGACGTCGCTGAACATCGCGCCCGAGGCGATGCTCCACAGCCGGATGTCGAGATAGCTGGTGTCTTCGCCGAGGATCTGGGTGTTCCAATTGAGGCCGTTGGCGAGCACCTGGGCGCGATCGCGCATGTCGGGGCTGACGCTGACCACGCCGGCGATCTCGCCGCGGATGGCCACCGAGTCCTCCACGGTCAGCGTGCTCGCGGAGCCGAAGCCGCCGCGCACGCCGCCGGCGGTGAAGTTGCCGGGGAAGACCGAGATGATGTTCTGGCCGAGGCTGGCGATGGAGGCCTCGACCTGCGCCTTGGCGCCGTTGCCGATGCTGACCATGGCGATGACCGCCGCGACACCGATGATGATGCCCAGCGCGGTGAGGACGGAGCGGAGCGCGTTGCGGCGCAGCGCGCGGAGGGCGACCTTGATGGTGTTGTAGAGGCGCATGGCTCAGGCCGTGAGTTTCGCCGCAGCCTCGGCCGCGTGGAGCTTGCGCAGCTCCTCGGTGGCGATGAGCCGGTGCTCGACGTGGTGGTCGCTGACGAGCCGCCCGTCGCGCATGATGAGGTTGCGCTTGCAGTAATGCGCGATGTCCAGCTCGTGCGTGACCATCACGATGGTGATGCCCTGCTCGTTGAGTTTTTGAAAAACGTCCATGACCTCGACCGAGGTCCTGCTGTCGAGGTTGCCGGTGGGTTCGTCGGCAAGCAGCACCTGCGGGTCGTTGATCAGCGCGCGCGCGATGGCGACGCGCTGCTGCTGGCCGCCGGAGAGCTGGCTGGGAAAATGATCGGCGCGCGCACCGAGGCCGACGAGTTCGAGGCTCTTCATCGCGCGCTCGTGCATCTCGCGCGAGGAGTAGCGGCGGCGGCCATAGAGCATGGGCAGCTCGACATTCTCGCGGGCGGTGGTGCGGGCGAGGAGATTGAAGCCCTGGAAAACGAAACCGAGTTTCTGGTTGCGGATGTCGGCCAGCTGGTTGCGGTCGAGCCGGGAGACGTCGATGCCGTCGAGCAGGTAGCGGCCCTTGCTCGGCCGGTCGAGGCAGCCGAGCAGGTTCATCAGGGTGGACTTGCCCGAGCCGGACGCGCCCATGACGGCGACGAAATCGCCGCTTTCGATGGTGAGCGTGACGCCGCGCACCGCGTGCACCGGCACTTCGCCGGACTCGTAGATCTTGTGGATCTCGTCGATCTGGACGACGGCAGGCATGACGGGCTCAGAAGCGGCGCGCGCCGCCGAAGGGATTGGACTGAGCGCCGGCCGGCTTGGCGCCGGGGAGATTGACGCTCGTGATGACCACGTCGCCCTCGGCGATGCCATCGACGATCTCGGACGCGAGGCCATCGGTGATGCCCACGCGGACCGACACGGCTTCGGGAGACGCAGACTTGTCGCCGCGCGGCAGACGGTAGAGCGTGCGCGTGACGATCACGGGGTCGCCGGCGCTGCCGCGATTCGAGGCGGCGGCGGCCTGCTCGGCGGTGATGACGCCGCGCTCGACCATGAGCTTGCGCATCTGCTCGCGCTGCTCGGGCGAAGGCGGACCGGAACCCGGGGTGAAACCGATCTCGACCATGATCTCGCGCATTTTCTGGCGTTGCTCGGGCGTCAGGTTGGCCATGAAACCGCCGCGGCCGCCTTCGCGGCCATTGCCGGGCGCCGGGGCGCTCGCTTGGGCGGGCGGGGTCGGAGCGGCGGGGGCGGCCTGGCCGGCGGCGATGGCGGAAGAGGCCACCTGCGTGACCGCGATGCTCTCGGGCATGCGCACGCGCAGCGCGGCGTTGGGCGCACGGAGCACCGCTTCGCGTTTGGCGACGACGATGGAGACGTTCGCCGTCATGCCTGGGCGGAGCTTCAGGTCGCGGTTTTCGACGCCGATGATGGTATCGTAGGTGACGACGTTGTTGGCGTTCTTCGGAGCGTTGCGCACCTGCGTGATGGTGCCGTTGAAAGTGCGGTTGGGAAACGCGTCGACCGTGAACGTGACCGGCTGACCCTCGGCGACCGAACCGATGTCGGCCTCGGCGACGGCGGCGGTGATCTGCATCTTGGCGAGGTCGTTCGCGATGGTGAAGAGCACGGGCACGTTCAGGCTGGAGGCGACAGTCTTGCCGACCTCGGTCTGCTTCGAGATGACGATGCCGTCGATCGGGGAGAAAATGGTGCAGCGGGAAAGATCGACGCGGGCGTTCTCGACGGCAGCCTGGTTGGTGAGCAGCTGGGCCTTGGCCTGCTGGAGCTGCGCCTGGCTCTGGTCGCTGTCCTGCTGCGTGACGAGTTGCTTGTCGAAAAGCTCCTTCGTGCGGCGGGCGTTGAGTTCGGCGAGCGTGAAGCTGGCCTGGGCGGAGGCGAGGTTGGCCTCGGCCTGCCGCAGACGCTGCTGGTAGGTGGCGGGGTCGATCTCCACGAGCTTCTGTCCGGCTTTGACGGTGGTGTTGAAGTCGGCGTGGAGCTTGATGATCTGGCCGGAAATCTGGCTGCCCACATCGACCGAGAGCACGGCGTCGAGCTGGCCGGTGGCCGTGACGACCTGCACGACGTCGCCGCGCGCGACCGTGGCGGTGGTGTATTCGGGCGTGGCTTCCGCGCGGGCGGCGCGGGAGGAGTACCAGTAATAACCCGCGGCCGCGAGGCCCAGCAGGACGAGGACAGTCAGAGCTTTTTTCATGCGCGCAGAGTGACGAGGAGAAGCCGGGCCGGACGTGAAGGCAAACCTTCCCGCAGGGTGGACGGGGCCGGATTCCGCCGTTGAGACGCCGCGGCGGCGCAGCGGTTTCAATTATTTTCGCGGAGGCGTTTGCGTTTGCGTAAGCCCGGGGCGCGGCTTTTGTGACGCGCAACTACCCCCATCATGATGAAGCCACTGCATTCATTCGTGCGTGCGCTGCTGTTCGCGGTCGTCGTCACCGCCTCGGCGCAGGAAGAGCCAAAGGAGAAACCCGCCGGCGGACCCGAAAAGCCCGCCGCGCCCGCCCCGGCGGAGGTGAAGGAGCCGAAGCTCTCCGTCACCGACCACGAAATCACCCTCAACGGCAAGACCATCAAGTACCGCGCGACCGCCGGCTACCTCGTGCTGAAGGACGAGAAGGACAAGCCGCGCGCCAACCTCTTCTTCGTCGCCTACACGAAACTCGGCGAGGACGACCCCGCGAAGCGCCCGCTGATGTTCTCGTTCAACGGCGGCCCCGGCTCGTCGTCCGTCTGGCTGCACATGGGCGCCCTCGGTCCGAAGCGTGTCGTCATGACCGACAAGGGCGAGTCGCTCCCGCCGCCCTACAAGTGGCAGGACAACGAATTCTCCTGGCTCGACGAGACCGATCTCGTGTTCATCGATCCCGTCTCTACCGGCTACAGCCGCGCGGCGAAGGACGTCGATGCGAAGCAATTCCACGGCTTCAACGGCGACATCGAGTCCGTGGCCGATTTCATCCGCCTCTGGACGACGCGCAACCAGCGCTGGGCCTCGCCGAAATTTCTCGTCGGCGAAAGCTACGGCACCACGCGCGCCGCCGGCCTCTCCGATTACCTTCAGCAGAAATACAATCTCTACCTCAACGGCATCGTGCTCATCTCCTCGATCATGAATTTCGAGACGGCGCTCTTCGCCTCGGGCAATGACCTGCCGTACCAGCTCTTCCTGCCCACCTACGCCGCCGCCGCGTTCTACCACGGCAAGCTGAAGGCCGACTGGGCGAAGGACCTCCCGTCCGTGCTCAAGCGTGCGCAGGAGTTCGTCGCCAAGGACTACACGCTCGCGCTCCTGCAAGGCGATGCGCTGCAGGGCAAGGACCGCGAGCGCATCGCGCAGGAACTTGCCGCGCTCACCGGGCTCTCGCAGGATTACGTCACCCGGCAGAATCTCCGCGTGAACATCTTCCAGTTCGTGACCGAGCTGCGCCGCAACGAGAACCGCACCATCGGGCGCCTCGACAGCCGTTTCACCGGCATCGCGCCCGGCGACAGCGGCGGTGGCGGCCCGGGCGGCGGACGCGACTTCTTCGATCCCAGCCTCGAGGCGATCAACGGCGGCTACACCAACGCGCTGAACGACTACGCCCGCCGCGAGCTGAAGTACGAGAACGACCTGCCGTACGAAATCCTCACCGGCAACGTCCAGCCGTGGAGCTACGCCAACGCGCAGAACCAGTATCTCAACGTCGCCCAGACGCTGAAGTCCGCGATGACGAAGAACACCTTCCTGAAGGTCTGGATCGCCAACGGCTACTACGACCTCGCCACGCCGTTCTACGCCACCGACTACACCGTGCGCCACATGGGCCTCGATCCCGCGGTGCGCGGCAACGTCAGCCTGACCTACTACGAGGCCGGCCACATGATGTACATCCACCTCGACTCGCTGAAGAAACTGAAGGGCGACTTCAGCTCCTGGATGGAAAGCGTCCTCAAGTCCGCCAACGTCAAGTAGCCGCCCAATCCATTTCCAAAACACAAAAGCCGGCGCGTCTCGTGCCGGCTTTTGCGTCGCGGGACGTGGCGTCCGCCGTCGGCCGCCCGTGCCTTACGGCGAGCGCCGGTGCCAGTCGCTCTTCGCGCCGGCGCGTTTCTGGCGGGGCGTGGGATGCTTGAAGACCGCGGCGAGCGCCTCGGCGACGGGGGCGGGGACGAACTTGGTGACGTCGCCGCCGAGGCGGGCGATCTGCTTCACCAGCGTGGAGCTGGTGTAGCTGTAGGTCTCGTTCGGCATCACGAAGATCGTTTCCACGTCGGGCTCGAGGTGGCGGTTCATCAAAGCCATGTTGAACTCGAACTCGAAGTCCGACAGCGCGCGCAGGCCGCGGATGATGGCGTCGGCCTTCTGCTGGTGGGCGAATTCGACGAGCAGGCCGTCGAAGGCGATGACGTTCACGTTGGGCATCTTGCCGAGGGTGGCGCGGATGAGGGCCACGCGCTGCTCGGCCGTGAAGAGCGGCTCCTTGGTGGAGCTGAGTGCGACGGCGACCGTGACGCGGTCGAACAGCTTCGCGGCGCGCAGGAGCACGTCCAGATGGCCGTTGGTGAAGGGGTCGAAGGTGCCGGGGTAGATGCAGTGTCTCATGCAGCGGAGGGGCGCGGGGTGAGGCTAGGGAAGGCGAGGGGCGCCCCGATGGCGAGAAGTTTTGGACGGGTTATCTCTGGGATTGCCAACCCGCGGCGCCCCGCGTGGACTCGCGCCGATGCGGTTCAACCTCCCCAATGTGCTGACCCTGTCGCGCGTGCCGTTGATGTTCATCGTCGTCGGCCTGATGTATGCCGAGTGGCCCGGGGCGGCCATCTGGGCGTTCTGGCTCTTCATCGCGGCGGCGCTGACCGACTGGCTCGACGGCAAGCTCGCGCGCGAGAGCAACCAGGTGTCGGCGTTCGGCCGGTTCATGGACGCGGTGATCGACAAGGTGATGGTCATCGGCCTCATGATTGCGCTGGTGAACGGCGATTATTTCCGCGGCTTCCGCATCACGGCGATGATGCTCCTGCTCTGCATCCTCGCGCGCGAGTTCGCCATGTCGGGCCTGCGCATGGCCGCGGCCACGAAAGGCGTGGTGATCGAGGCCGACGCCGGCGGCAAATTTAAGACCTTTCTGCAGCTGAACGCCATCGGCTGGCTGCTCGGTGCGAAGATGTTCGAGAGCGGCTTCGGCGGGCTGTTCCTCGGCGAAGGGCGCCTGTGGGTCACCGGCGTGCACAACATCGGCCTCGTGCTCTTCGCGCTCTCCGCCGTGATGGCGATCACCTCGGGTCTTTCCTATTTCCGCCGCCACTGGCGCGCGGTTTTCGACTGAGCGATGCAACTGCAGGAACCGCGCTGGCCGGCGCGACTGCCGGCGAAATTCGTCACGGCCGTCGCCACCCTCGGTCCACTCGGCCGGCGGATGCCGGCGCCCGGCACTTGGGGCTCGGCGGCGGGCGTGCTGTATTTTCTCGTGTTCTTCCGCCACGCGCGGTGGGAAGTGGCGTTCACCTGGACGCTGCTCGCCAGTTGCCTGGCCGTCGCTTTCACCGGCGAGGCGGCGCGACGCATGGGGCGCACGGACCCCGGCGAGGTGATCCTCGACGAGTTCGTGGTCATGCCACTGGTGTTCCTTGGCTGGCGCGCGGGCTACCCCTCGATGCTGCCCGACTGGGCCGTGCTGCTCGCCGGCTTCGCGCTGTTCCGCTTCTACGACATTCTGAAGCCGCTCGGCATCCGCCGCCTGCAACGCTGGCCCGGCGGCTGGGGCATCGTGGTCGACGACTTCGCGGCAGCGCTGGCGGCGTGCGCCACGCTGCATCTCGGCGCGTGGTTGTGGATCAGACTCTAGAAGCGGGCCGATTGCCGCGCGGGGCGCGGTTCGGCCGCGAGGCGAAATACCCGGGAAGCTTGGCATCAAAGCTGCATTTCCGAGTGGCGCGGGCCCCCTGCGCCGCCACTCAATTCTTTCGCCTCCCACTGCCATCTCCTATGACCCCGGCTTACCTTTTCCCCGTGCTCGGCCTCGCGGCCGGTATCTTCATCGGCTACACGTTCGGACTTTTCCAAGCGCCCGCCGCCCAAGGCGGGCAGGCCGCTGGCGGCCTCAAGCGCTTCTTCGGCGCGTACGTGCGCATGCTCGGTCTGCTGGTCGCGCTGGTCGCGATGCAACTGACGAGCCCGATGTTTTTCGCCGGCAACACCAAGTGGTGGATCTCGGGCGGCATCCTGCTCGCTTACGGCTGGCAGTTGACGCGCCGCATCATGCGGGCGCGCAAGACGGCGGCCTGCCGGATTTGAGTCTTCCCTGAGCCGTCACTCGGCTTTGCGCCCGCGCTGCGTCGGGAGGACGCGCGCCGGGCATCGCGCATTTTTTTGCCGGTCGCGACTGCGCCTGAAAATCCCAGGCGGGCGGGCAGAGCTTGGCCGGAGGAATGCGGCGAGAGGCGCCGAGACTGCGCGTTTAAGACACGGCCGGAAGAGATGTTTTTTATCCACATGGCATCAATCCCGCTTTTGGGGAGCGCGTGCGTCCCTTGCGGCACACACGAACACACATCCCTCAACTCCCCTCGAAAAAAGATAACTCCATGAGAATAACGGCCAGAAGTATCGGCAAGTATCTCGCTGTGGTTGCGGCTCTCGCCGCGCTGGGCTCTCTGAGCTCGTTGCGCGCCGAGGAAGCGGCTGCGGCTGTTCCCAAGATGTCGGACCTTAGTTCCCTGCGCGTCGGTCTCGACACGGTCTGGGTGCTCGTCACCGCCATGCTCGTGTTCTTCATGAACGCGGGTTTCGCTCTCGTCGAGAGCGGCATGTGCCAGGCGAAAAACTGCGTCAACATTCTGGCGAAGAACTTCATCGTGTTCGCCGCCTCCACCGTTTCCTTCTGGGTAATCGGCTGGGGTCTCATGTTCGGCGACGGCAATCCGTGGGTCGGTACGCAGGGTCTCTTCTTCCTGGGCGGCGCGGACAATTCCCCCGCGCTGGGCGACGCCTACATGGCGATGAATCCCTTCTCCGCGACCAAGTACGAAGGCGTCTATGGCGCGATCAACTGGACGCCGGTGCCGCTCTGGGCGAAGTTCTTCTTCCAACTCGTGTTCGCCGGCACCGCCGCGACCATCGTGTCGGGCGCGGTGGCCGAGCGCATCAAGTTCACGGCGTTCCTGATGTTCAGCTTCCTGCTGGTCGCCGTCATCTACCCGATCTCGGGTCACTGGATCTGGGGCGGCGGCATTCTCGGCGCGAATAATTTCCGCGATTTCGCGGGCTCGACCGTCGTCCACTCCGTGGGCGGCTGGGCCGCCCTCGCGGGCATCCTCGTGCTCGGGCCGCGCCACGGCCGCTACAAGGACGGCAAGATCACTCCGATCCCCGGTCACAACATGACCTCCTCGGCGCTTGGCGTGTTCATCCTCTGGCTCGGCTGGTTCGGCTTCAACCCGGGCTCGACCATGGCCGCGATGGACGGCACCGCGATCTCCCACGTGCTGGTGAACACCAACATGGCCGCCGCCACCGGTTCGCTCTGCGCGCTCATCACGGCGTGGATCATCAAGGGCAAGCCCGAGCTCGGCATGATTCTCAACGGCTGCTTGGCCGGTCTCGTCGCCATCACCGCGCCCTGCGCGTTCGTGACGATCTCCTCCGGCGCCATCATCGGTGCGATCGGCGGCGTGCTCGTCGCCCTCGGCGTGATCTTCTTCGACAAGCTCAAGCTCGACGATCCGGTCAGCGCCCTCTCGGTGCACCTGGTCAACGGCATCTGGGGCACGCTCGCGCTGGGCCTTTTCTACCACGGCAAGGCCCAGTACGGTGACGGCGCCATCGCCAACACCGTCGCGGCGCTCGACACCGGTCTGACGCGCGGCGCGCAGTTCCTGGTCCAGCTCAAGGGCGTCCTGCTCGTGGGCGGCTTCGTCCTCGTGACCTCGCTGGTGTTCTGGTACATCATCAAGTTGATCGAGGGCGGCATCCGGGTCAGCACCCAGGAAGAGCACGACGGCCTCGATGTGGGCGAGCACGGCGACGAAGCGTATCCGAACTTCGTGCCGAAGAGCACCACGCCCGAAGTCTGAGTCGCTTCAAAGTAAACGGACACGCGCCTCGGTGCGTGTCCCTCCCTTCAGCGGCCGCCCTGTGCGGCCGCTTTTTTATGCTCCGTCTGCCCGATGGAGGCCGGCGCTCAGCGCGAACCGTCGCCGTAGTCTTTTTTGCTGCGGTGGAACCAGCGGGAGATGCCGAACTCGGCGCGGAGCTTGGCGCCGGTGCCGGTGGTGGTGCCGTCGGGACCGAAGGTGGCGTGGAAGCCGAAGCCGATCAGCCAGCGGCCGCGCGAGTTGAACTTCAGTGAGCGCGGCAGATCCCACGCGATGCCGGGGCGGACGGTGAGGAAGGTCTGGTTGCCGTGGCCGATGAGCGTGGTCGTCTCGTAGCTGACCTCGAGCGTATAGTGGAACGGGTAGCGGTCGTAGACGAAACCGGGCGTGAGGATGACGCTGCTGCTGTGGGACTCGTTGCGGTCGAAGGAGCCGGGGACGGACGACTTGCTCAGGAGGTTGAGGCCGGTGTTGAGAAACACGACCAGGCCCGGGTAGCTGTCGATTTTTTTGCTGATGACGAAGTAGGGCGAGTAACGGTTGTAGCCGTTGGTCATGTCGATGGGCGGATGGCCGACGGGGAAATAGAGGTTCAGGCCGGCGCTGGTGTCGTAGCCCGGGACGAGCTTGTCGCGGAAGCCGTATTTGAAACCGAGCTGGACATCGCCGATGCCATTGCCGGGGTGGTCGGACTTGAGATGATGATCGAGATACGGCTCGAGGAGGACGTTGAGTTCGGTGTGGTCGTTCACGCCCCAGCGGACACCGGTGGCGACACGCAGATAACTTCGGCTGGTGAAATCGCCGAAGTGCGGATGGAAGACGAGGCGCACGGCGCCCTTGCGCTCGGTCTTGGGCAGGTCGGTGTTGAAGATGCCCTCGATCTTGCGGAGCTCGGGCTGGGCGGCGGTGGCGGCAGGTGCCGGCTGGGGCTCATCGGCGCGGGCCGAGACGGCGAGGAGCAGGAGGACGGGGAGGAGCCGGGACGGAGAGCGGAGCAGCGGAAGTGGCATGGGGTGGAGGCCGGCCGGGCGGCCGCGCGAGTTGGCAGCGAAGGAGGAGACTCGCCCCGGCAGGTTCAATCCTTATTCCCGCGGAGACTGTCCTACAGCCTAATGCTGCCGCGCCTCGAAAGCTCCGCGGATTTTGCCTAATACCTGCCGGAACGTGATCTCGGCCCGCACACGCGTACCGGTGGAAAACTCGAATCCGTCCGGTCCCCACGTGGCGCGGGCGCCGAGGCCGACGATCCACTGCGTCTTGGAGTTGAGAGTGATTTTCCTGGGCACGAACCACAGCAGGCTGGGGCGCACGGTGAAGATATTTTGCGCATCGCGCCCGATCAGGGCGGTCGTCGTGTAGGTGGATTCGAGCGTCCACTTGACCTGGCCGAGGTCGTAGATGCCGCCGGTGGTGAGCGAGAGCGAATCGCTGCGCGGGGTGTTGGCGCCGACACTGCCGTGCACAAAGGAGGTCTCGACGAGGTCCGCGCTCAAGCCGCCGAACAGCGTGACCTTGGGGTGGGCGGACAGGCGGTGCTCGACGACCGTGTAGGGAATGTAGTGGTTGCGTCCGTCGGTCAGGTCGGCGGGCGGCGAGCCGACGGGGTAATCGACATTGAAGCCGATGCTCGTCTTGTAGTCGGTCCGCGGCCAGTCGGGGAAAAGATATTTCACGCCGCCGTGCAGCTGGCCGATGCCGTAGACGTGGTCGTCGCCGCCGCTCTTCAGGCCATGCGTGCCGTAGGTGGAGGCCTCGACATTGAAGCCCAGCCGGTCGTCGACCGCCCACGTCACGCCGACGGGGACGCGCAGATAGTGGCGGTGCAGCAGGTCGCCGAAGCGGGGGTTGATGTGCAGGCTGAACGTGCCCGGTGGGTCGAGGCGTGGCAGCTCCACGTCGAAGATGCCGCGGATGCGCGTGAACAGTGTGGCCGGCGTGGCGACGTGCTTGATCTCGGTCTTCTCGGTCGGAACGGTGGTCTGGGCGGATGCGGCCGTTGCCAGGACAAGGGCGGCGAGAAGAAAAAGGAGACGGGGCGGCATCGTGTGTGGGTCAGGGCAGCGGCTGCAGGGATTCGAGCGGCAGGCGCACCAGCAGGCCCTGCTGCAGCACGTCGACAGACACGACGATTCCCCTCGGGTTCGCCGGATCGTCGACAAAACCTTCCAGCCCGTGCAGCGGTCCGCCGGAGACGCGCACGCGCGTGCCCTTGCGGATGAGCGGGTGGAGCGCCGCCTCGTAGCCGGAGGCACACACGGCCTTCACGTCGCCCAATTGGGCAAGGAAGATGCTCTCGTTTTCGACCATCAGCGAGCGCACGAGCAGGTCCTGCTGGTAGATGCGGGTCTTTTTCTCCGGCGTGATCTGCGCGAAGACGTACCCGGGGAACAGCGGCTTGGTGAAAACCTTCTTCTGCGTGCCGTAGCGGCGGACGCTCTCGATCAGCGCGAGGTAGTGGTCGAACTTCTCGCGCACGAGCAGGTCGGCGAACTTCTTTTCGCAACGCGGCTTGGTATGGCAGACGAACCAGCGCGGCCCGTCGAAATCGGGGAGGTGCTGGGCCATGTCAACCGCGGGTCGGGACTCGCAAGGCGCGCGGCGCGGGTAGGGCGGAGCGGCCCGCTCCGCCGCGGCGCACCGGGCCGGTGCGCCCTGCCTCGGTCACGAGCAGGCGCAGCGCTTCGATGTAGCCCGGGAAACCTTGGCCGCTGATCAGGGCGACGCATGCGGCGGCCGTGTACGAGTGGCGGCGGAATTTCTCGCGCTTCCTGATGTCCGAGATGTGCACCTCGACGGCCGGCAGCGGGGCGACGCTCTTCAGCGCATCGTGCAGCGCGATGCTCGTGTGCGTGTAGGCGCCGAAGTTGACGATGTAGCCCGCGATGCCCGCGTCGGCCAGAGCATGGATGCGGTCGATCAGCGCACCCTCGTGGCTGGACTGGAAGAACACGACGCCGACGCCGAGCCGCCGCGCTTCGGCGCGGATGAGTTTTTCGAGGTCCTTGAGCGTGGCCGTGCCGTAGATGTGCGGCTCGCGTTTGCCGAGGCGGTTGAGATTCGGGCCGTGGAGGATGGCGAATTTTTTCACAGGGAAAGAGGGGCGGGTATCAGAGCGGGTTCTCGGTTTCGATGAACACCCAAGGCAGGCGGAATTTCCGGGCCAGCTCGGCGGCCAGCGCCTTCACGCCGAGAGTCTCGGTGGCGTAATGGCCGCACAGGAAAACGTTCAGGTGGTGCTCCTGCGCGTAGTTGAACCACTCCTCGCGCACCTCGCCCGTGATGAGCGTGTCGATGCCGGTGGCGGGCAGCGCGGCGATGGCGCTGTTGCCCGAGCCGGTGCAGAACGCGACCTGCTTCGGCTGCGCGGAACCGAACTCGAGGGCGGTGACGCGCGGATAGAGTTCCTCCAGCCGGTTGCGCAGCTGGGAGCGCTTGTATTTCGACGGCGCGGTCCAGCCGATGAATTCGTCGTCGCGCGGCAGGAAACGACCCTTGGGCTTCAAGCCGAGCTGACGGGCAAGCAGGGCGTTGTTGCCCAGCTCCGCATGGGCATCGAGCGGCAGATGGGAGGAGTAGACGGCGCAATTGCCGCGGATGAGCGCGGCATGGCGCTCGTAGGCCGGGCCGGTGATCGGCTGCGCGCCGCCCCAGAACAGCCCGTGGTGCACGATGAGAAAATCCACGCCGCATTCGACCGCCTGCGCGAACGGCACCAGGCCCGCGTCGACCGCCGCGCCGATCTTCGTGACGCGCCCGTCGTTGGCGACCTGCAGGCCGTTGAGCGCGCCCGGGTAGTCCTGGAACGCGGAGCGCCGGGTGCGTTTGTCGCAGTAGTCGACGAGATGCTGGAGCAAAGCCATGGGCGCAGGTTGAGGGCCGGGCCCGCCGCGTGCAAGTCGCAGGTTCCACTTGCCACGCCGCCACGGTTCCCCAGCGTGAAGGCATGGACGAGGCGAGAAAGAATCCCATCGACGTCATTGCGCAGGCCACCGACGCGTTTTCGCACCGCCCCAGCTGGGACGAGTATTTCATGGCCACGGCCAAGCTCATCGCCTCGCGCTCCAACTGCGAGCGGCTGAACGTCGGCTGCGTCATCGTCAGCGCGGGCGACCGCCGCAACCGCCTCGTCGCGGCCGGCTACAACGGCTTCCTGCCCGGCACGCCCCACGCCTCCCGCGTGCGCGACGGCCACGAGCAGGCGACCGTCCACGCCGAGCAGAACGCCATCGCCGATGCCGCCCGCCGCGGCTCGAGCGTCGACGGCTGCACGGCTTACGTGACCCATTTCCCGTGCATCAATTGCGCCAAGATCCTCGCGGCGTCGGGCATTTCCGTCATCAAGTACCACGAGGACTACGCCAACGATCCGCTGGTCGCGCCGATCCTGAAGGACGCCGGCGTGACCATCATGCAACTGTAGCGCACGGACGCGGTCCCAGCCCTGATGAAGGAGCGCGGTAAAACCAGAAAGACGCTCGCCGGCCAGCTCCTGCTGGCCCATCCGACGTTGCGCGACGAAAACTTCCGCCGTGCGGTCATCCTGATGTCGGCCCACGACGCCGACGGCGCGATGGGCGTGGTGCTCAACCGGCCGTTGGGCCGGCCGCTGGGGGAGGTCAGCCCGGATTTCGCGCTGACGCCGCTGGCCGAGCTGCCGGTCTATCGCGGCGGGCCGGTCGAGACCGGCAAGCTCATCCTCGTCTCCTGGCAGATGAACGAGCAGGCGGGCGAGCTGCAGCTGAACTTCGGCCTCGAGCCGGAACGGGCGTTCGAGCTGTTCCGGACACCGGGGGTCACCTTGCGGGCGTTCATGGGATATTCCGGCTGGGGCAAGGGGCAGCTCGAAAACGAGCTGCGTCATAATACCTGGTTCACGGCGCCGCTGGAGCTCTACAACCTCGGGGCCGCCGACGGCCCGGCCCTCTGGCGGATGGTCCTCGGCTCGCTCGATCCCGAGTTGAAATTATTTGCCGACGAGCCCGAGGATCCGAGCCGGAATTGAGCGACGGGGTGGGGCGGAAAATTGTCTCCGTTGGGGGAATCGGCCGAAATGCGCCTGTGACGCATGAATAATATTCATTGGCATCGGCCCTGCTGTTGCTGGGAGCTCATTCCCACACCCGTACTACCCATGAAGATCCCCTGCAGAGTCCGCGGACTGGCTGTCTTGGCCGCCTGTCTCGCCCTTCCCAACGCCATCCTGGCCCAGACTGCCGCTCTTCCCGCCACTCCGGTGGTGGATTCCGGCATCACGGCCTGGATGCTGGTCTCTACCACGCTCGTGCTCCTGATGGTGCCCGGGCTGGCCATCTTCTACGGCGGCTTGGTCCGGACCAAGAACGTGCTTGGGACGATGATGCACTCGTTCTCCGCCATGGCGGTGGTCGGTGTCATCTGGGCGGTGGTCGGCTACGCGCTGAGCTTCGGTCCCAACGTGCTCGGCGGCTTCATCGGCTGGAACAAGAGCTACTTCATGCTGCGCGGGCTGGATGAGTCGATCCTGCCCGCCGGCGTCCCGGAATACGTGTTCGCCATGTTTCAGGGCAAGTTCGCCATCATCACGCCGGCGCTGATCGCCGGCGCCGTGGCCGAGCGGGTGAGTTTCAAGGGCTGGATCGCCTTCATCGCGCTCTGGGTTCTCTTTGTTTATGCGCCGCTCTGCCACTGGGTCTGGGCGAGCGACGGCTACTTCTTCAACCTCGGCGCGAAGGGCGCCATCGACTTCGCCGGCGGCACGGTCGTGCACATTTCGTCCGGCATCAGCGGTCTCGTACTCGCGCTCTTTCTCGGCCGCCGCTGGGGCTACCCCAAGCTCGCCACCTCGCCCAACAACCTGACCATGGTCCTGCTCGGCGCCGGTCTGCTCTGGGTCGGTTGGTTCGGCTTCAACGCCGGTTCGGCCATCGCCTCCAACCTCGACACCGCGCGCGCCCTCACCGTCACGCAGGTGGCCGCCGCCACCGGCGCGCTGACCTGGATGGTGATCGAAGGCTTCATCCACGGCCGGGCCACGAGCCTCGGTCTCGCTTCGGGTATTCTCGCGGGCCTCGTCGCCATCACGCCGGCCGCCGGCGTCGTCGGCGTGCCCGGCGCCATCGCCCTGGGCGTCATCGCCGCCATCGGCTGCTACGGCATGATTTCCGTGAAGAACAAGTTCGGCTACGACGACTCGCTCGATGCGTTCGGCGTGCACGGCACGGGCGGCATCATCGGGGCCATCGGCCTGGTGTTCTTCATCCGCGATTCCTGGTGGGCCGACGCCGGCACCAAGATCGCGGGGTGGGGCATCCTCAACCAGCTCAAGGTGCAGCTGACGGCCGTCGGGGCGACCATCGCGTTCGCGGCGGTCATGACCCTGCTGCTCGGTTACCTCGTTGAAAAGACCGTCGGCTTCCGCCTCAATGAGATCGACGAGAAGAGCGGCATGGACCACGTGCTGCACGGCGAACGCGGCTACGGCCTGAACAACCTCAACTGATCCTCCCATGAAGCTTATTACTGCCATCATTCGCGAAGAGAAGCTCGACGAGGTGCGCCAGGCCCTCATCGACGCCGAGATCGAGCGCATCACCGTCACCCGCGTCAGCGGTCACGGTCAGCAGCAGGAGATCGAGGTCCACCGCGGCATCAAGATCATCCCGAACCTGATCCCGCGCGTCCAGATCGTCATCGCCTGCAACGAGGCCTTTGAGGACATCACCGTCAACGCCATCCTCAAGACCGCCAAGACCGGCGAGCACGGCGAGGTCGGCGACGGCAAGATATTCATCCAGGACCTCAAGGAGTGCATCCGCATCCGCACGGGCGAGCGCGGCGGGCAGGCCATCTGATCGCGCGGCACGCGCCCGGTTAGCCCTTGCCGGGTCGGAGGTTGAACCCTCCGGCCCGTTTCTTTGCGTCATGGCGTGAGTCCGGCCGTCGCCGGGCATGGTCCCTGCTTTGAGGCGGGTGCTATGCGTTTACCCTGTTTGCTGGCCGAAACGACGGCGGGCGCGGTTCCTCCCGCTCTGCTGCTGCCCTTCGTCGTGCTCCTGCTGCTCATCGCGGTGGTGCCGCTCGGACCCGATTGGCTTAAGCATTGGTGGGAGAAGTTCTATCCGTTCGTGGCCGTCGGACTGGGATTGATCCCCTCGCTGTATTATCTTTTTCGCATCCCGGCTGGGCATGTCGGAGTCACGCATACTCTGCTCGAGTATCTGTCGTTCATCTGCCTCATCGGCGCGCTCTTTGTCACCGCGGGCGGCATCCATATCCGCGTCAAGGGCGATGGCACGCCGTTCAACAACACGGTGTTTCTCGCGCTCGGGGCCGTTGTGGCCAACCTCATCGGCACCACCGGTGCCTCGATGCTGATGATCCGGCCGTGGATCCGGATGAACCACTACCGGTTCGGGCCGCACCATGTCGTTTTCTTCATCTTCATTGTTTCGAATTGTGGCGGGGCACTCACGCCGATCGGCGATCCGCCGCTGTTCCTTGGCTATCTCAGTGGCGTGCCCTTCTTCTGGTTGTTCAGCCACGCCCTTCTGCCGTGGGTGACATGCAATACCCTCATCCTGGTGGTGTTCTATTTCTTCGACCGTTGGAACTACGCCGTGGTTGACTCCAGCCTGCCGCCGGAGAGCGGGCTCTCGCGTACGTGGGAGTTCGACGGCCTGCGCAACATCGTCTTCCTGCTCTTCATTATCGGCGCGGTCTTCCTGCCTGACCGGTTTTTCCTGCGCGAACTTGTCATGGTCGGTGCCGCGGCGCTGTCTTACCTGACGACGCCCGCCAGCATCCGTGAGGCGAACAACTTCAGCTTTGCCCCCGTCAAGGAGGTCGCGTGGCTCTTCATCGGCATCTTCCTGACGATGCGCCCCGCGCTGGACTATCTCGCCCTGCACGGCCAGCAGTTGGGTTTCGATCACCCGTTGCATTTCTATTTTGCGACCGGCTCGCTTTCCGCGGTGCTGGACAACGCGCCCACGTACATGAATTTCCTAAATCTGGCCCAGACGAGCCTGCTGCCGGCCGGTGATGCCGTCGGTCCGCAGGGCGTGGCCAGTCTGCTGGCGCACCATCCGTCCTTCATCGTGACCGTCAGTCTCGGGGCAGTCTTCTTCGGGGCGATGACCTACATTGGCAACGGCCCCAACTTCATGGTCAAGAGCATCGCCGAGAACGCCGGCGTGCAGGCCCCGTCGTTCTTCGGCTACATCCTGCGCTACAGCCTGCCCGTCCTGCTGCCCATCCTGATGCTGGTCGGGTGGATGTTCACCTGAGCTGCGCGAGCCTCCGGGCGGGTGAAGGCAGGTCGTAGCCGCTTCGGCGGGCGTGATTTGGGTGCGAACCGGTCCGGTTGCATCTTTTCCTTTGACACTGCCGCGGCCGGCTCTCTTCTTTCGTGCCTTTATGAAAGTCGTTTCCTCCATCAAATCCGCGAAGATGCGCCACCCCGACTGCCAGGTCGTCCGCCGCAAGGGCCGCATCTACGTCATCAACAAGACCGACCCGCGCTACAAGGCGCGCCAGGGCTGATCCACACTTTTTGCCCGCCATGAAAGCCGAAGTCCATCCCTCTCTGAACAACGTTTGCTTCCTCGATATCGGAACCGGCAAGCGTTTCCTCACCAAGTCCACCATGAAGTCCGCCCGCACCGAGACGATCGACGGTCAGGAATACTTCGTGGTCGTGCGCGACGTCACGATGGATTCGCATCCCGCCTACACCGGCGAGAAGCGTCTGGTCGACACCGCCGGCCGCGTCGAGAAGTTCACCTCGAAGTTCAAGCGCGGCACCGCCAAGGCCAAGTAAGCCGGCCGCGTCAGCGACTTTCCTCAGCCCTCCCGAAACGGAGGGCTTTTTTGTTGGCCGGAGGGAAGCCTGGGGCGCCGGAATGGATCAAACATTGAATCCCGTGTCTGAAGGTTCAAAGGTCACGCCATGCTTTCCGATCTCGCGCCCCAATTGATCCAGCGTATTCCGGCCCGGGTGCGGCCGGTGGTGGTGACCGTGATTCTCGGACTCGCAGCCGGCTTTGCGGCGGTGCTCTTTCAACTCTCGATCCACGCCGTCTACCGGTACGGACTGGAAGCGCTGACGCATGCCTCCCGCCTGGCATTTCTCCTCGGCAGTTTCTTCGTCGTGGCGGCGACCTCGGCCGTGTCCGGCTGGTTGCTGACGCGTTTCAGTCCCGAGGCGGCAGGCAGCGGGATACCGCAGCTCAAGCTGGCTTTCTGGAAGGATTTTGGAGTGGTGCCATGGCGCGTCGTGTGGGTGAAGTTTCTCGGCGGCACCTTGAGTGTCGGCGGCGGGGCGAGTCTGGGCCGCGAGGGCCCGTCGGTGCAGCTCGCGGGTGGGCTCGCATCTCACCTCGCGGGATTCCTCGGCACGGCGAAGAACGAGCGGCGCACCGCCGCGGCCGCCGGCGCCGCCGCGGGATTGGCCGCGGCCTTCAATACTCCGATTGCCGCCGTGACCTTCGTGCTCGAGGAGATCATCGGCGACCTCAACAGCCGGATGCTCGGCAGCGTCCTCCTCGCCGCAGTGCTGGGGGCATTGGTGGCCCACGGAGTGCTCGGAGCGCAACCGGCGTTTGCCCTGCACGGGCAGGGAGCGCCCCAATGGACCGGTTATGCGCTCACGCCGTTGGTGGCGGCGCTGGCCGCAGTGGCCGGCTGCTGGTTTCAACGCTTTTCGCTGGGGATCAGGTCGGCGAACAAGCGGCCGCACCGGTTGCCGGCTTGGAGCCGCGTCATGCTGGGCGGCATCGGAGTTTGGGCCATCGGCGCGACCGTTTTTGTGACGACCGGGCATGCGGGGGTGTTCAGCCTCGGCTACGAGGATCTCTCCCTCGCGCTCGACGGCAGGTTGCTCTGGCACATTGCCGCCCTGCTGTTGGTGGCCAAACTCGCGGCGACGGCGTTGTGCTACGGCTTGGGCGGCTGCGGCGGTATTTTTGCCCCGACATTGTTTTTCGGCACCATGGTGGGTGCGGCGATCGCGGGCGTATTCGGATTGGTCTATCCGCTCGGCCGGGCCGACCAGGTGGCCTTGGCCGTCGTGGGCATGTGCGCCTGCCTGGGGGCCGTGGTGCGCGCGCCTGTGACGGGCATTCTCATCGTGTTCGAGATGACGCACGAATTCGCCCTGGTGCCAGTCCTGATGATTGGCGCGTTGGTCAGCCAACTCATCAGCCGGAAAATGCTGCGGCAGAATTTTTATGAGGAGGCCTTGGCGCAGGACGGGCATCACATAGAGAGCATCGCCCCGCCGCGCGATCTTCGGTCGTGGATGGAGTTGCCGGCGGCGCGCGTAGCCAATTTCTCGCCGGTCGTCGCAAGCGATCTCTCTTCGGAGGCACAGGCCGAACTGCTCGCGCAGCAGTCGTTTGAGCGCTTCCCAGTTGTGCAGGGTGGTCGGCTGGTGGGCGTGCTGACCCGACGCGAATCCAAGGCCGCCCAAGCCGCGCAGCGCACTCCGGAGCTTGAGTCGGCCAAGGTCTGTCGGCCTCACACTTCCCTGCGCGAGATTTCCGACCTGATCCTCGCTTCGCCGAGCGGACTGTTGATTCTGCAGGATGCCGAGGGACCGGAGGGACGGGTGATGGGGGTTATCACCATGCACGATTTGCTCCGGGCGCAAAAATCCTTCACCGAAGGGCAGCTCGGGTGAGTTGTGGAAGTCGGGTTTGCATTCCCGGCAAATCAGCACTTTTTGATCTCATGCCTTCGCACCTTCATTCCCAATACACCAATATCGTTCTGAAGATCCTGTTGACCTTCGGCGTGGGACTGGCGCTGGCGGCGCTGCTATGAGACGATACCGGTATGCCGCTGATCCGCTCTGCGTGCTTGCTGGTGCAGGCTACGCGATCAATCGCTGGTTGATTCCGTTGTCCCTCAAGGGAGTGTTCTTGCGCGGACATTTTGCCGACGCCCTGTTGATTCCTGCGGCTCTGCCTCCGTGGCTGTGGGTCCAGCGAAAAACAGGCCTGCGCCATACGGATGCCGTCCCCGGTTGGACGGAAATCGCGTGGCATCTGATCATCTGGTCGATTGCCGCCGAAGCCGTGGCCCCGTTTCTCTTTGCTCGGGCCACCGGTGATGTCTGGGATGTGGTGAGCTATGCGGCGGGCGCGGTGGTGGCGGGTCTTTATTGGCAACGTCAATGAGTTTTGAGCACATCGCTCCGCATTACGACTGGATGGAGCGGCTGTTGGCTGGCGAACGTCTGCAACACATGCGCGAGGCTTGGTTGGAGAAGCTGAAAGGCTGCCGCCGCATTCTTAGTGTAGGGGAGGGGCATGGTCGCTTTGCCGCCGCCTGCACGGCCCGATTTCCAGAAGCAGAGCTGACTTGCCTTGATGCCAGCCCGCGGATGTTGGCGCAGGCTCGTCAACGTACACTTCGCCCCGGGGAAAATTGTCGCTGGGTGGAGGCCGATATTTTGGAGTGGATACAGGTGGAACGCTACGACGCTATCGTCACCTGCTTTTCGCTTGATTGCTTTTCGCCCGGACAGCTCGCCGCCGTGGTGGCGAAGCTTGCCTCTTGCGCAACGGATGAGGCCTGCTGGCTGGTGGCCGATTTTGCCGTGCCCGCCGATGGCGCCGCCCGGTGGCGGGCTCAGCTGGTGCATGCGCTGATGTATGGTTTCTTTCGGATAGTCACTGGTCTTCCTGCCCGGCGGCTCACCCCGCCGGACGAATTGCTCCGAGCCCAGGGCTTCTCGCTTTGCGGACGGAGAGTGACCGAATGGGGACTGCTTCAGTCGGATTGGTGGCGACGCACAGGGCGCTGATTTTTCGTGCAGAGAAACTGGCGTAGAATAATTCTCCGCCCTCGAAGATTTCTCTTGGCATGCCGTCCGGAGAGGACTTCCGTAGCAACGGGGTCGCTCACGTTTCGACGCCCCCGTGTTTCGTCTCGTTGCACCTGAGAACAAAATCGTGAGCGGCGTCAACTGCCCCGGACTCTCCGGGGCACCGCGGTCACGGCCGCGTCAACGCTCACCGCCACCGCCCGCGACTCAGCGCGCGGAGGCAAAACCCAAGAACATCATGTCTATTGTGCTCCCTGAGTCCGCGCTCCCGCGCATCGGGATGGTTTCCACCCACGGCTATGTCGCCGCGGAACCGCCGCTCGGCGCCGCCGACACCGGCGGCCAGGTGGTCTATGTGCTCGAGCTGGCCAAAAAACTCGCCCAGCTCGGCTTCGAAATCGACATCTGGACCCGCCGCTTCGAGGACCAGCCGGAAATGGATGTCGTCAACGACCGCGTCCGCGTCCTGCGGGCGCCCTGTGGCGGCCGCAACTTCATCGACAAGGAATACCTCGCCCGCCACCTCGGCGAGTGGGCGGAGAACGTCCTGCGCTTCATCCAGAAGCAGGGGCTCAAATACCAGTTCCTGAACAGCCACTATTGGGACGCCGGTTGCGCCACCGTCCGCCTCGCCGAGGCGCTCGACGTGCCCCACGTCCACACGCCGCATTCGCTCGGCCTCTGGAAAAAGCAGCTGATGGAGCGCGACTACCCGGAGGACGCCGTCAACTTCGAGCAGAAATACAACTTCGCCGAGCGCATCCGGCAGGAAACCCACCTCTACCGCACTTGCGAGGAAGTCATCGCCACCACACCGCCGCAGGTCGACATGATCGTGAACGACTACGGCGCGTCCGCCGAGCAGGTGCACATGATCCCGCCCGGCTACGACGACAACCGCTTCTATCCGGTCAGTGCCGCCACCCGGAACACCATCCGGCAGCGCCTCGGCTTCGAGGGCAAGGTCGTGCTCGCCATCGGCCGGCTCGCCCGCAACAAGGGCTACGACCTGCTCATCGACGCCTTCACCCTCGCGGCTTCGCGTCTGCCCGATGCCGTACTTTACCTCGCGGTCGGCGGCACGTCGCTCAACCCCGCCGAGCAAAAAATCCTCGACGACCTCAAGGCCCAGGCCGCCGCGCTCGGACTGGGCGAGCGGGTGCGGTTCGGCGGATTCGTCGCCGACGCCGATCTGGCCGACTATTACCGGGCGGCCGATGTCTTCGTGCTCAGCAGCCGCTACGAGCCCTTCGGCATGACCGCCATCGAGGCGATGGCCTGCGGCACGCCCACGGTGGTCACCACCCACGGCGGGCTGTACCGGGCGCTCACTTTCGGGCGGCACGCGCTCTACGCCGATGCGTTCGACAAGGAGGATCTCGGCATCTCCATCGTCAAGGTGCTGCGGCATCCGCGCCTCTCGAACCGCCTCGCCCGCATGGGCGCACACAAGGCCCGCAGCCTCTTCACCTGGACGGGCATCGCGCAGCAACTCATCAGCCTCATCGAGGAGCGCGCCACTGCGCTGGCCTTCACCGACAACGAGTGGGACGAACCCTGGAACGACGGAGACTGATATGAGCGCGCCCGCCGCCATCCGGCTCTTCAGCACCGATCTCGACGGCACGTTGCTCGGCAATCCCGAGTCGACGCGCCGCTTCAAGGCCGCGTGGGAGTCGCTTTCGTCCGAGGCCCGGCCGCTGCTCGTGTACAACAGTGGCCGGCTGGTGGACGACCTCCGGCGCTTCATCGACGACGGCATCCTGCCCGAGGGCGATTACTGGATCGGCGGCGTCGGCACCCAGATTTTCGACGTGCGCGCCCGCCGCATGATGACGGAGTTCCACTCCCATCTGGGCGAGGGCTGGGATGCGGCGAAGGTGCGCGAGCTCGTCGGCCGTTTCCCGGGCGTCCAGCCCCAACCGGACGAGTTCCAGCACGAGTTCAAGTCCAGCTGGTTCCTCGACCGCGCCCCGCGTTCGGCCATCCGCGCCCTGCAGCAGCAGCTCCAGGCCGCGGGCCTCGCGGTCAATGTGGTCTACTCCAGCTCGCGCGATCTCGATGTGCTGCCGCGGCACGCCACGAAGGGCGGAGCCCTCCAGTGGCTGGCGGAGCGTCTCGGGTTGTCGCTCGAGACGGTGCTCGTCGCCGGCGACACCGGCAACGACGCCAGCATGTTCCGCCTGTCCGGCATCCGCGGCATCATCGTGGAGAACGCCCAGCCGGAGCTCTACGAGGCAACGGTCGACATTCCCATCTACGGTTCGCGGCAGATCCTCGCCGACGGCGTCCTCGACGGTCTCTGCCATCACGGCGTGCTGTGCGTGCTGCCCCGCAAGGAGGAATCCCGGCTCACGCGCGCCGACATGACGCCGAGTTTCCAGATGCTCTTCAGCGGCACGCGGCTGGGGTCGCTCAGCGAGGCCGAGCGGGAATTCCTGCGCACCGCCCATGCGAAGGCCCTGGAGGTCCTGCGGAAAACCATCACGCCGCTCGGCTTTGCCGCCTGTTCCCCGACGGACAATGTCGTCACCGGCACCGACGCCAACTATCGCAGCGTCTGGGCCCGCGATGGCGCCATCACGGTCTGGAGCACGCTGCACATCGACGATGCGGAGATTCGCGCGGCGCAGGCCGCCACGCTCGAGACTCTGCTCAACGCCACCGCCCCCAACGGCCAGATCCCCGCCAACGTCCGCATCGACGACGGCCGGCCCGACTACTCCGGTGTCGGCAACATCGCCTCCATCGACAGCGGCCTGTGGGTCGTCATCGCCCTCTACAATTACGCCAACCGCACGGGCGACCTCTCGCTGCTTTACCGGCACGCCGACCGGCTCCAGTCCGTCATGAACTGGCTCAGCGCGCACGACGCCAACAACGACGGCCTGCTCGAGATCCCCGAGGCCGGCGACTGGACCGACCTTTTCGGGCGCAGTTACAACGTGCTCTACGACGAGGTGCTCTGGTACCGCGCCAACGTCTGCTACGGCCGCATCCTCGAACTCACCGGCCGCTTCGAGCGCGCCGCCGACTACCTGCGCTGGTCGCAGAAGATCCGCGGCCGTCTGCTCGAATCATTCTGGCCCAGCACCGCGCCCGTCACCGAGGCACGGCCGCACCGGTTCGCCGACCGGCAGTTCGCCCTCGGTGACACCCAATACCTCCTCGCCGAGATCACGCCCTTCGCCTTCAACTGGCGCTGCGACACCTACGGCAACATCCTCGCGTTCCTCATGAACCTGCTCGATGTCGAGCGTGCGCGGACCGCCTTCCGCTTCATGTGGGGCGTGGGCGTCAACCAGCCCTGGCCCATCGCGAACCTGTATCCCGTCGTGCAATCCGGCGATCCCGACTGGCGCGCCTACTACACGGTCAACCTGCTCAACCTGCCGCACCATTACCACAACGGCGGCATCTGGCCTTTCATCGGCGGCCTGTGGGTGCGCTTCATCCACCGGCTCGGTTTCCACGAGGTCGCCTGCCGCGAGCTCGTGCGCCTGGCCCAGCTGAACCAGCTCGGGCGCGACGGCGAATGGGAGTTCAACGAGTGGGCGCACGGCGCCACCGGCCGCCCGATGGGCAAGGCCCGCCAAGCCTGGTCCGCCGCCACCTTCCTCCACGCTTGCCACGAACTGGACGCCAGCCCGCAAGCGCCGGCGGAAGGCTGAGCCGTTCGCCCATGAGTGGAGCCGGCCCGCGGGTCATCTGTTTCGGTGAGATACTCTGGGATATTCTCCCGGCGGGGCTCTTCCCCGGCGGGGCGCCCTTGAACGTGGCCTATCATCTGCGGCAACTCGGACTGACCCCGTATCTCGTTTCGGCGGTGGGATGCGATCTGCTCGGCGACGAGTTGTTGCGCCGCATACGGGGTTGGGGCATGGATACCGATGGAATAGCCCGGCATCCTGCCCGCTCCACCGGTTACGTGCGGGCGTTGCTGGGCGCGGGCGGGGACGCCCGCTACGAGATCGCGACCGGTGTCGCCTGGGACGAGATCACCCTCGGGGAGCACACGGTGCGGCAGACCCAGCAGGCCGCGGCCCTCGTGTTTGGTTCGCTGGCGTTACGCACCCCGGCCAATCGCGCCGTGCTCGCGTGCGTGCTCGCGGCCCTGCCGGAAGGTGCGTGGCGCGTGTTCGACGTGAATCTGCGCCCCCCGTACGACGACCTCGGCTTGGTGCGCGAGCTGGCGGCGCAGGCCACATTGTTGAAGATGAATTCCGCCGAGGCGGCGCGCCTTGGCGTGGCGACGGGAGATGAGCTTTGTGCCCGGCATCTCGCAGAGCAGACCGGCTGTCCCACCGTCTGCGTGACCGCTGGAGCCCGTGGCGCCGGCCTGCTGCAGGCTGGCCGCTGGTACTGGGAACCCGCACGGCCTGTCGCGGTTGTCGACACGGTCGGAGCCGGGGATGCATTCTTGGCGGCGTTGCTCGCCAGCCAACTGGCCGGGGCGGCGCCGGAGCGCGCGCTCGCCCGGGCCTGTCGCTTGGGGGCATTTGTGGCCGGCTGTGCCGGTGCCACGCCCGTGCACCCCGCGGCGATGGCGGACTAGGGGCCTACTTCGAGGGACTGACGCGCCGCCATTTCCTTTACGCCATGCACGCTAGCTGTGTAGAATCGCGCCGCTCCATCCGGCCATGACCAAACCAGCTTTCCCCGTTGTCGTCCGTCAGGCCTCCCGGGCCGATGTGCCTGGCCTGCTCGAACTCAATCGGGTGGCGTATCCGCAGATGGCCTCGGAAAATGTCGTTTGGGGAGAGAGCCATCTGCTCAGTCATCTCCGCGTTTTCCCGCACGGTCAGCTGGTCGCGGAGCACGAGGGCAGGGTGGTGGGGGCGGCCTCCACCCTTATCGTCGATCTCGGGCGCAATCCGCTGCGTCAACATACGTGGTCGGGCATCACCGACAGCGGCTACTTCACCAATCACGATCCGGCGGCGGATACGCTGTATGGCGCCGATGTCTATGTGCACCCCGAGGCCCGCGGGCAGGGCGTCGGCGCGGCACTCTACGAGGCCCGCCGCCAGCTCTGCCGGCGTCTGAACAAGCGTCGCATCCTCGCCGGCGGCCGTCTGTGGGGATATCACGACTTTGCCGACCGGATGTCCCCGGAGGAATACGCACAGCGCGCCGTGGACGGAGAGATCCGGGATCTTGTGCTCAGCTTCCAGCTCCGCGAGGGGTTCGCCCTCCGCAAGGTCATGCCTCACTATCTGCGCGACCCGCGCAGCCATAACTACGCCAGCCTCATCGAGTGGCTCAATCCGGACTATCGCCCGGCGCCCGCCGGGCCGCGCAAGGTCCGCCTCGCCTGTGTGCAACACAAGATGCGCAAGGTTTCCTCCTTCGAGGATTTCGCCCGGCAGGTGGCCTACTTCGTCGATGTGGCGGCAGACTACCAGGCCGACTTCGTCCTCTTGCCCGAGCTCTTTTCGGTGCAGTTGCTCTCCCATCTGCAGGCCCGCACGCCCAAGGAAGGCATTCTCCAGCTGGCCGAGTATGGCGACAAGTTCATCGAGACCATGCGGCAGCTCGCGCTGAAATACGGTCTCACGCTTATCGCCGGCAGCCATCCCGTGCGCGAGGGCGAGCGTCTGCTCAACCGCTGCCACATCTGCCTGCCTGGCGGACAGGTCTTCGCCCAGGACAAACTGCATATCACGCCCAACGAGCGCCGCTGGTGGGGGATCAACGGCGGTCGCCAGCTCTCCGCCATTGAGACCCCCAAGGCCAAGATCGGCGTGCTCATCTGCTACGACGTGGAGTTTCCCGAGGCGGCCCGGCACCTGGCCGACGAGGGCGCCGAGATCATCTTCGTGCCTTTCTGCACCGACAACCGCCAAGGCTACCTGCGCGTGCGTTATTGTGCGCAGGCCCGGGCCATCGAGAACCAGGTCTATGTCGCCCTCGCGGGCAACGTCGGCAATCTGCCCGATGTCGCCAACATGGACATCCAATACAGCCAGGCCGCCGTGCTCACGCCCTCCGACATGGCCTTTGCCCGCGATGGCGTGGCGGCCGAGGCCGACTCCAGCGAGGAAACCCTCCTGATCTGTGACCTCGACCTCGACGCGCTGCATCATTCTCGCAACGAGGGCACGGTGACGCCGCGCCTCGACCGTCGCCCCGATCTCTTCAAGATCGTCTCCACCTTGGCCGCCCCGGGCGCCCCGTCCTCTCCCGGTGACGGGCCACTGGGCGACCAGCCGGCCGCGCCCGTGGGTGAGCCCACGGCCTCCTGAACACGCCGGTGCCCATGTCTCCGGAATCCCGTTTGCCCTCGCGGCTCCAGCTGCCCCGCATTCCATTCTCTGATGTCAAATGGTTGTCGGCCTTCCAGCCGCAGCGCAGCGATCCAGATCTGCGCTCCGTGCCCTTGGGGTTTCTCGCGTTCATCGCCCTGGGTGGCGCACTGCTTCTGACGCCCTGGGCGTGCGCGCCGGGACACGCGCTGGCGGTGATCGATGCCTTCTTCCTGTCGGCCTCAGCCGTCTGCGTCACCGGTCTGGCCCCGGTCAACATCTCCGAGACGCTCAGCGGCTTCGGTCACGGGGTCATTCTGCTCCTCCTCCAACTTGGAGGCCTCGGCATCGTCACGGCGAGCCTGGCGCTCGTCATGCTCGGGGGGAAGCGGCTTTCCCTGGCGCACGAGGGGGCGGTCGCTGCGACCATCGGCCGGTTGCAGCGCGCCACCCCCGCGGAGCTTTTTCGCTACAGTTGCCTGATGGTCGCGCTCTGCGAGAGTGCCGGTGCGGCCAGCCTGTATTGGCGCTTGCAGGCGCTCAACCCGGCGGCGGACCCACTCACGCTTGTCTGGCAGGCGGTGTTTCATGCGGTCAGTGGATTCTGCAATGCCGGATTTTCGATTTTCCCCGAAGGTCTCGTCGCGTGGCGCGGGGACCCGGTGCTGCTCGGTATCATCGACCTGCTCGTCATCGCGGGCGGCATCGGTCTGCTTTCCCTCATCAATCTCCGTTACTATTACTTCTGGCGGCGCGATCCCCGGCGTCGCGGCCGCATGGCGCTGCAGACCAAGCTGGCCGCCGGCGTCACGCTCCTGCTGATCGGCGCCGGCACCGGCGTCACGCTTCTCTTCGAGTGGAATCATGCCTTTTCCGACGAGGCCGTGGCGCAGAAATTCTCTTGGGCGGTATTCCATTCCGTGATGTGCCGCACGGCGGGCTTCAATGTCGTCGACCCGGGGCAGATGCACCCGGCCACCTTGCTTTCCGGTATGGTGCTGATGTTCGTCGGTGGCTCGCCCGGATCGATGGCCGGTGGCATCAAGACGGTCACGTTGGCCGTGCTCTATTGCGCGGCCCGGGCTGCACTCCTGCGGCAGGAGACGGTCGAGATGCTGGGCCGGCGCATCTCCCCGCGGGCTGTCGGCATCGCACTCATGCTCGCCATGCTGGCGCTCGCCACGGTTCTGCTCGGCATCGGGTGCCTCATGCTGACGGAATTGGGTGAGCCGGCCGCCGCCGTCACCGGGGGCTGGCTGGGGTTGATGTTTGAGGCGTTCTCCGCCTTCGGCACCACGGGGCTCAGCACGGGTGTCACGTCGTTGCTCACGCTCAGCGGCAAGCTCGTCGTCATGGCGCTCATGTTCCTTGGCCGTGTCGGACCGCTCGTGCTTGCGGTTTATCTGGCGCGCCCCGTCCGCCCCTGGCACATTCGTCCACCCGAGGAGGAAGTTGCCCTCGGCTGAACCGTTTTTCCCTATGCCTAAACGCATCTTCATCCTCGGCGGCGGCCGCTTCGGCGTGCATCTCGCCACCCGACTCTGTGAATTCGGCTGCGAGGTCGTCATTGCCGACGCCGACGCGGAGCGCGTCAAGGACCTCTCCGCCGACGGCTTCCATGCCATCGAGATGGACGCCAATGACGAGACCGCGCTCAAGGATTCCGGCGCGCTCACCGCCGATGTCACCGTGGTCGCCATCGGCGAGAACATGCAGGCCAGCATCCTCGCCACCCTGCTGCTCAAGCAGTACCAGGCCCGTCGCGTGGTTTCCCGCGCCCTCGACGCCAAGCACGCCCAGGTGCTCGAGCGCCTCGGCGCCGACGAGGTCATCCTGCCTGTGCGCGACATGGCCTATCGTCTCGCCGAGCGTTTGCGGGAGGGCGCACAGGGAGAACGCCAGCCCCTTGTCGGGGCCTTTCTGCTCGCCGAGATCCCGCTGGGCGCACGGCTTGCGGGCCAAGGTTTCGATGCAGCCCGCCTGCGGGAGGATTTTGAGGTCAACGCCGTGTTGCTCAAGCAGGCCGAGGGCGACCGCGCGGTGGTGCACGAGCCCTCTCCCGGGATCATTTTCAGCGAGGGCGACATACTCTGGCTGATCGGCACTCGAGAGCACCTGCATCGTTTCGAGCGCCAGTGTGGCCGCGGGCAGTAGCGGAGTGACTCAGCTCGTGGTCGGGGGGCGCCGTTCCGTTTGGGCCGGCAAGGCCACCAGCGCGATCAGCGTCAGGGCCAGGCCCGTGAGCAGCAGCCACGCGACCACCTCCGGCGCCGCGCCGGCCTTGAGCAGCGAACTCGCGGCCAGTGCGATCATGGTGAAATTGGGGCAGAGCAGCAGCCAGGCGTTCGCGTCGCCTCCGAGCCGCGCGAACCGGGCGTGCAGCAGGGAGCGGAACGCGATCAACAGCGCCGCCGCCACTACGGCCAGCAGCGCCACGTGGGAAAACAGCGCGCCGAGCGGCACCAGCGTGCCGAGGGCGAGAAAGAACAGCGGGATGAGGAACCGCCGGCTGATCGGGGCCAGGTATTCCTCCAGGGTCTTGTCGTCGTGCCGCACGTGGCTGGAGAACAGACCGAGGAAGAACGCGGTCTTCGGTCCGGCGAGTCCCAGGCGCTCGCCCGCGGCGCAGGCGACGAGCACGAGCACCGCCACCAGGTGCAGCCGCCAGTGCGTGGCCTGCTCGAGCACCCGCTGGAGCAGCCGCGCCAGCGGCACGGCCACGCGGCTGCAGGCGTAGATGACCACCGCCATGCCGGCCAGCTTCAGGCCGATCAGCCAGCTGGCGCCCGAGCCGAGCGCGGTCGTCTCGACCGCGAGGAGCAGCACAGCCAGCACTTCCAGCAGCACCATGACCTGCAGGGCGAAGGGGCGCGCCGCTCCGCCGAGTCCGGGGTAGTTCTTCCAGGCCGTGTGGGCCATGCCGACCGCGCAGGCGCTGATGGCCGCCGCCGCGATGAAGGCCTCGTGCCAGGACAAGCCGGCCAGCCGCGCCAGCGCCAGCATCACCGGATACTGCGGCAGCACCCAGCGCAGCACATAGAGTCCCGGTCCGCGCAATTCGCGGCCGGGGGGCAGTTCGATCTCGAGGCCGACCTCGAAGAGCAGCAGCACGAAGCCGATTTGCCCCGCCTCCTGCAGCAGCGTGCCCACCTCGGGCCGCAGCAGCGGTCCGACCAGCAGCCCGACGCACACGAACGCCGGGTAGGCCAGCGCCGGCCGGCCGAGCCACGCGCAGGCATCGGGCACGGTCATGGCGAGAAGGAGGAGGACGACGAGTAGCTCGATGCTGGTCATGGCGGCGGGCAACCAGATGCCTTTGCCGGAGGCATGGCAAGGTCGGGAGCACATGAGCACGGCAAAAAATGCGGATCCTGCGCCCGGCGGTTAGGCGTGCGCGGGCTGTGGTCATCTGCTAAGGCTCTGCGAAGAAAAACAGCCGACGCTGGTCCGGTGCTTCCTGCCGTTGCTATTCATTCCCCTGCCTTTCACCCGAAAACTAACCGAGAGGAACACTATGAAAGTACGATCTATTTTCCCGCGCCGGTCGATGGCGGTGGGCTCGGTGCTGATTGCGACGGACTTTTCCCGGCTGGCGGCCGCCGCCGTGACCTACACCAGCCGGTTGCTGCCCAGCGGGGCCCGATTGCATTTGCTCAATGTACAGCATCCCCAGGCGCTCTCGCCTGCCGATTATCGGGTCGGGCCGTGGTCGCCCGCCGCTCGGGCTGAGCATCGGCGGCATCTCGCGGACTGCCAGCGCCGGCTGGACCAACTGGCGGCCCGCCTGACCCGGGCCCATGGATTCCGGGTCAGTGCCGCGGTAATGGTCGACTGGCAGGTAGCTCCTGCCATTTGCGCGACGGCCCGGCGAAAGCGGGCTGCACTCATCGCCGTGGGCTCGCATGGCAATACGGGCCTGAAGTCGGTTTTCTTGGGCTCGGTCGCCCAAGGCGTGCTAAACTGTGCCGACCGACCGGTTCTCGTCGTCCGCCATCGCTAGTCTGCCTCCATGCTCCAAGACATGCTCATTCTCCTCGCCGGACTGGCCTGCGCCGCCGCGGGCGGCCATTTCTTCCTGCACGGCGCCGTCGGGCTCGCGCGGGCGTGGCGGTTGTCGGCAGCCATGATCGGTGCGACCGTCGCGGCGTTTTCCACTTCCAGTCCCGAACTGGCCGTGGCGATCGGCTCCGCCCTCGCGGGCACGCCGGAAATCTCACTCGGGGATGCCCTGGGCAGCAATGTGGTGAACGTGGCGCTGATCCTCGGTGGCGCGCTGCTGTTCGGTGCGATCCGCTGCGCCACCGAGTCGGTCCAGCGCGATCTCGGGGCGGCGGTGGCCGCGCCGGTGTTGCTGGCCTTGCTGGCGCTGGACGGCACGATTTCGCGGCTCGACGGCCTCGTTTTGCTCGGGGCGTTTTCCCTCTGGCTGGCGCTCATGGTGCAGACGGTCCGGCGGCAGCGTGCACAAATGCCGGCGGAGCCGCACGCGCAGCCGTGGGACGCGGCCGGGCGGGTGACCCTCGGGCTGGTCCTGCTCGTTTCCTCGTCCTGGTTGATCGTGGGCGGGGCGCAGGGCATCGCCCGGAGCCTGGGATGGTCGTCCTTTCTCGTGGGGGCCCTGATCGTGGCCCTCGGCACGTCGACGCCGGAAATCGTCACCACGCTGTTCGCCCGCTGGCATGGCCATGACGACATCGGGCTGGGCACCATCCTCGGCAGCAATGTCTTCAATCTCCTGTTCATCGTCGCGGTGGCCGCGTTGATTCGGCCCGTGCGGGTGGTGGGCCAAGGTCCTTGGCAAACTCTGGCCGCGGGACTGCTGGTCGTCCTGCTCGTCCTCCCGGGAAGCTCTGGCGTGCTGGCGCGTTGGCGGGGCCTGCCGCTGCTTGCGTGTTATGGCGTCTATCTGCTCGTGACCACGACCTGGCGGTGAATTGCTGCGTCCAGTCGGCGGCGGTTTTCGCCGCAGAAAAAGATAGGCAGCGGGCGGTTCTGTGGTTTTCGTGGGAAGCGTGACCCAGTCCTCCGCCAAACTCATCTGCTTCGACTGCGACGCCACCCTCAGCGGCATCGAAGGCGTCGACGAACTCGCGCGCCTGCGCGGCCCGGCCGTGCTGGCGGAGATCGAGGCCATGACCACCGCCGCGATGGACGGACGCATCCCGCTCGAGCAGGTCTTCGGCCGGCGGCTCGAGATCATCCGCCCGGGGCGCGCCGAAACCGAGGCGGTGGGACGGCTCTACATCGAGCGCATCGAGCCGACGGCGCGCGCCACCGTCGCCGCACTCAAGGCCGCGGGCTGGACGCCCGTCATCGTCAGCGCCGGTTACACCCAGGCCATCGCGCCGCTGGCGGAGCATCTCGGCATCGGGCGCATCGAGGCCGTGCGCCTGGACTTCGATGCCGCGGGCAACTACTCGGGCTACGACACCGCGCATCCGGCGACGCGCCGCGGCGGCAAGCCCGAGATCGTGGCGGCACTGCGGCGCGAACTGCGGCCGGTGCGCACCGTGGCCGTGGGCGACGGCGTGAGCGACCTCGAGACGAAGCCGGTGGTCGACCTCTTCGTCGGCTTCGGCCGGTATGCCGACCGGGCCAAGGTGCGCGAGGGCGCGCATCAATTCATCCGTCAACTCAGCGATCTCGTGCCTCTCCTGCAATGAACGCGTTCCGTCGACTCTGTCGCTTGCTGCTGCCGGTGCTGCTGCTCGGCGCTCCGGCGGTGCTGTGGGCGGCGGCTCCGCTGGCGCCCACCGAGGCGTTTCCCCGCGAGGTTTCCACGTATGCCGACCCGGCCGGCGCCGGCGTGTGGGACGTGTTGCGCGCGCGCGCCTCGGCCGAGCCGTTCAATCTCGTGGTGACGGGCATCTTCGCGCTCGCGGTGCTGCACACTTTCTTGACCTCCCGCATCCGGCACTGGGCGCATGTCACCGAGGAGCGGCATCGGGCCAGGCTGAAATTGCACCCGCGTCCGGCCGATCAGGCCGAAGGGAGCGAGCCGGAGGAGGTGAGCTTTGGCGGACAGATGCTGCATTTTCTCGGCGAAGTGGAGGCGGTCTTCGGCATCTGGGCTGTGGCGCTCGGCGTTGTGATCGTTTGGGACAAGGGCCTCGGTACGGCGATCCGTTACCTCGGCGAAACGGTCAATTACACCGAGGCGGTCTTCGTCGTCATCATCATGACGCTGGCTTCGACGCGACCCGTGCTGCGGCTCGCGGAGCAAGGCCTGCGGGTGGTGGCTTCGCTGGGCGGCGGCCGGCCGTGGGCGTGGTGGCTCACGCTGCTGACCGTCGCGCCGCTGCTCGGCTCCTTCATCACGGAGCCGGCGGCCATGACCATCGCGGCACTGCTGCTCGGCAAGCAGTTCTACTCGCTCAAGCCCGGTCTGCGGTTGAAGTATGCGACGCTCGGCCTGCTCTTCGTCAACGTCTCCATCGGCGGCACGCTGACGCATTTCGCGGCGCCACCCGTGCTCATGGTCGCCGCGGCCTGGCAATGGGACCTGGCGTACATGTTCACCCATTTCGGCTGGCATGCGATCCTGGGCCTCGTGCTGTCGAACGCGGTTTATTTTCTGATTTTCCGCCGGGAGCTGCTGGCGCTCCAGACGATGCCCCTCCGCGCTGACCCGGCGGAGGAGCCGGTGCCGGTCTGGGTCACGGCCACGCATCTGGTGTTCGTGGGTCTGACGGTGTGGATGGCGCATTATCCGGCGATCTTCATCGGCGCCTTCCTGTTCTACCTCGCGTTCGCCCAGGCCACGGCGCACCACCAGAGTAAACTCGACCTGCGCGGCCCGATGCTCGTGGGATTTTTTCTGGCCGGGCTGGTCGTGCACGGCGGCCTGCAGGCGTGGTGGATCGAGCCCGTGCTCAGCCGGCTGGGCGAGGTGCCGCTCTTTGCCGGCGCGACGATCCTGACGGCCTTCAACGACAACGCGCTCGTCACCTATCTCGCCACGCTGGTGCCCGGCCTCGGCGACAATCTGAAGTATGCGGTCGTGGCGGGGGCGGTGACCGGTGGCGGTCTGACCGTCATCGCCAACGCCCCGAATCCCGCCGGCCAGTCCATCTTGCAGCGCTATTTTCCCGAGGGCATCTCGCCGCTCGGGCTTTTCCTCGGCGCGCTGATTCCGACGCTGCTCGCGTCGGCCTGCTTCATGGTGTTCTGAGCCGCCGTCCGTTTCAGGGCCGGCGCACGGGCTGGCCGGGGCGCTCGCCGGTGAGGGCGCCGTTGCGGATGACCGGCACGCCGTTGACGATCACGTTGCTGAAGCCGGTCGCATAGTGGTGCGGGTCGTCGTAGGTCGAGGGATCGTTGACCGTGGCGGGATCGAAAATCACGAGATCGGCGACGTAGCCGGTTTTCAGTTCGCCGCGCTGCGCGAGGTGGAAGGTCCGTGCCGGCAGCGAGGTCATCCGGCGCACGGCCTCCTCCAGCGTCAGCAGCCGCAGGTCGCGGACGTAGTGGCCGAGGACGCGGGCGTTGTTGCCGTAGCCGCGCGGGTGGGGCACGGCCTCGCCGAATTTCCGCGGGCCGGAGTCGGACGCGATCATGGTGGCGGGATGCTGCAGGAACTTCTGCAGGTCGGCCTCGCTCATGCCGTGAAACACGGCTTGGGCGCCGCCGCGGGCCTCGACATCGAGGATGGTCTCGATCTGGTCGTCGATGGTCGCGGCACCGCGCAACAGCTGGGCCGCCTCCGGCACGGTCTTCCCGTTCAGGCGCGGGTCGGGTTTGAAATTGGCGATGACGGCGAAGCTGAAGTCCGGCCGCCGGTTTTTTTGCAGCGATTGCTTCATGTCGTCGACGATGCGCTTCTTCCAGACCGGGTCGGCGAGCCGCTCGCGGAAGCGCTCGGTGCCGCCCTCGCGCGCGTCGTTGAGGATCTGCGCGCCGAGGCTGGTGCTGGAGGCGGTGTAGACGTACTGGTCCTCGCTGATGGCCAGACCCTCGGCGCGGGCGTGGTCGAGGTAGGCGAGGATGTCGGCGGCCTGCCCCCAGGCGGCGGGCCCGGCGAGCTTGAGGTGGGAGACGTGGGCCCGGGTTTTCGCCTCGTGGGCAATGCGGACAACCTCGTCGAGCGCCTCGCGGATGCGGTAATTTTCATAGCGCATGTGGCTGGTGTAGATGCCGCCCCGCGCGGCGGAGGCGCGAGCGAGTTCGATGAGTTCTTCGGTTCGCGCGAAAGAGCCCGGCAGGTAGATGAGCCCGGTGCTGAGCCCGAGGGCGCCGTCCTGCATGGCCCGGTCGACCAGCCGGCGCATTTCCGCCAGCTCGGCCGCGGTCGGCGGGCGGGCGAAGCTGCCGCCCATGACTTGGAAACGCACGGTGTTGTGGCCGATGAGCGAGGCGACATTCACGGCCACTTTGGTCTTGGTCAGCTCGGCGAAGAACTCCCCCATGTCGAGGCGCGACGTGCCGCAGTTGCCGGTGATGATCGTGGTCACGCCCATGCGGATGAAGTTTTCCGCGTTCGGCAGCTCGGCGATGTCCTCCGAATGCGTGTGCACGTCGATGAAGCCCGGGGCGAGCACGCGGCCTGCGGCGTCGATCTCCGTCCGGCCGCGGCCCTCGAACTGCCCAATGGCCGCGATATGGCCGTCGCGCACGGCGAGATCGCCCGTCTCCGCCGGATGTCCGTCCCCGTCGATCAACCGGGCGTGCCGGATGACCAGATCGTATTCCTCGGCCGCAGCGGAGAGATTGAACAACGCGAGGCTGAGCAGAATGGCGGACAGGCGCATGCCGCAACGTGGCCGCGAAGCGCCCGGCGGGAAACAAAAAAGCAGCGCGAGACCGTAACAGTCTCGCGCTGCGAAAGGGACCGGAGCGACGGTTTACGGGAAGAGGCCGCGCTTGGCCTTGGCCTCGGCGACCCGGGAGATGCCGAGCACGAGGGCCGCGGTGCGGCGCGAGCACTTGTGCTTGGCCTTGGTCGCATCGACGGAGGCTTTGGCCTTGGCGAGCATCTTGTGGAGTTTTTCAAAAACCTCCTCCTTCGACCAGTAGTAGGCCGACTGGTTCTGCAGCCACTCGAAGTACGAGACGATGACGCCGCCGGAGTTGCAGAGCACATCCGGGATGAGCTCGATGTCGCCGCGTTGCGCGAGGATCTGGTCGGCCTCGTTGGTCGTCGGGCCGTTGGCGCCCTCGGCGAGCAGGCGGCACTTGAGTTTGCCGGCGTTCTTCTCGGTGATAACGCGCTCGAGCGCGGCGGGAATGAGGACGGTACAGGGCAGCTCGATCAGTTGTTCGTTGGTGAGGGACTCGCCGCCCTTGTAACCTTGGAGCGACTTGTTGGCGGCGATGTAGGCGAGCGCGTCCTTCAGATCGATGCCCTTCGGGTTGCTGATGCCGCCGGTGAAGTCCGAGATGCCCACGATCTTCGCGCCCCACGCGGCGAGGGCGAGGGCGGTTTCGCTGCCGACGTTGCCGAAGCCTTGGATGACGACGGTGGTGTCGGCGGCCTTGATGCCCATGTCGGTGAGGTAGGCCTTGGTGAACCAGGCTACGCCTTCGCCGGTGGCCTCGCGGCGGCCGAGTGAGCCGCCGAGCGCGACGGGCTTGCCGGTGATGACGCCCGGGTCGAAGTGGCCGACGTGGTTGGAATAGGTGTCCATCATCCAGGCCATGACCTGCTCGTTGGTGCCGACGTCGGGCGCGGGGATGTCGAGGTTGGGGCCGATGAACGTGGCGATCTCCTGCATGTAGCGGCGGGAGAGGCGTTCGAGTTCACCGGTGGACATGTCGCGGGCGTTGACGACCACGCCGCCCTTGGCGCCGCCGAACGGCAGGCCGACGAGCGAGCATTTCCAGCTCATCCACATGGCGAGCGCGGCGACCTCGCCGAGCGTCACGTCGTGGTGGAAGCGGATGCCGCCTTTGGCGGGACCGGTCGAGATGTTGTGCTGCACCCGGTAGCCCTCGAAGGTCTCGATCTTACCGCTGTCCATGCGGACGGGCAGGTTGACCGTGAGGCAGCGGCGCGGCTGCTTGGTGCGCTCGCGGACGCCGGCTTCCATGCCGAGGATGTCCGCGGCGGCGTCGAACTGGGTGCAGGCTTGCCGGAAGACCGGCGAGTCGTAGATGGAGTGGTGAAGAGGCATAAGAGCAACGATCTTGGGCGAAGGCCCGGGGTTTGTTTGCCGGCGAAATTGCCCGATGTGTCATACTTTAGCAATTGGCTTCCGATTGGGCGGACCCTTGCATGAAACCAACTTATCCGAAAAGAAGTCGGAATGATTTCTCCGCCTTAAAATGAGATTCCTCTCGTGGTTGCTCCAAAAGCTCACCTTTGCCGTGCTGCTGGCCGGTCTTGGGCTGACGGCTTTCGGCCTTTGGGTCTTCCTGCGGGACAACCTCGATTTCGACCTGCGGCGCAGCGAACTCGTCCGCGCCCTGACGGGCGAGTCCCGGCGCATCGACGCGGCGATGGCCGACGTGGAGGCCCGCATGACGGCCATGCGCACCGAGTACGCGGCTCTGGAGGAGCGCGCCAAGCAGGCCGCCCGGGTCGCGCACGAGGTCGAGTCGCAGTCCGGCGGACTCAGCCGGCTGACCGGCGACGGCGCCCAGCTCCGCGAGAACGACGAACGTCTCGCCCGCCTGCGGCAGATGGAGTCCGACGCGAAGACCCGTCTGACCGAACTGCACGAGCAGTTGACCCGCGCCCAATGGGAGAAGGATGGCCTCGGCATCGCGCAGGGCCGGATGAAGGCCCAGCTCAAGCAGGCCGAGGAGCAGAAATCGAGGATCCTGCATTACGCCCGCGAGGCGTGGGACAAATACGGCTGGCACGTCCTGGTGCTGGTCGGCCTGTATTTTCTCGGCCCGCCGCTGGGCCGCGTGGGGCTTTATTATGGTTTCGCGCCCTTTGTCTCCCGGCGTTCGCCCGTGGTCATCGGCGCGGCGGCGACGGCCCAGCCCGAGGTGACCGTCAGCCGCGCCTCGGTCGACGTGGCGCTCCATCCGGGCGACACGCTCTGGGTGCGGGAAAAATTCCTGCAAGCCTCGGACGAGGGCCTGACGAAGCGCACGCGCCTGCTGCTCGACTGGCGGATGCCCTTCGCGAGCATCGCCGCCGGGCTCACCGAACTCATCGAGATGCGCAACGGGGCGGCGGCCGCCGAGTATCGCGCCACGTTTTCCAGCCAGGAGAACGCGCAGACCGAGGTCGCAGTCATCGCTTTGCCCGCGGGCTCCTCGATGGTGGTGCGGCCGAGTTTTTTGGCCGGACTGATCGGGGAGGGCGGCCGGCGCGTCGCGGTCCGGCGGCACTGGCGGCTGCTCACGATGCAATCCTGGGTGACGGGCCAGTTCCGCTATTTCGAATTCGTCGGCCCGTGCCGGCTGCTCATCGCCGGCAGTCGCGGCGTGCGGGCCGAGGTGCTGGCGCCGCGCGGCGGCAATCCCACGCCGGCGCGGCGCACCAACCAGGACTCGACCATCGGCTTCACCCCGGGGCTGGCCTACCGGCCGGTGCGCGCCGAGACGCTCTGGACCTACGTGCGCGGGCAGAATCCGCTCTTCGACGACCTGTTTGCCGGCACGGGCGTGTTCCTCTGCCAGGAAGTATCCGCTCCGGGCGACGCCGCGCAGAGCCGCAAGTTTTGGGCTGGCCTCTGGAGCGGCCTGTTGCGCATCTTTGGCTTGTGAGCGGTTGCGGGCGCGCCGACTCTGGCTAGCCGTAAACCATGTTCAAGCTGCGCGCAGACTACCAGCCGACCGGCGACCAGCCGCAGGCGATCGAGACGCTCGTCCGGTCGCTGCGCGCGGGCAACCGCTGCCAGACGCTCCTCGGTGTGACCGGCTCGGGCAAGACGTTCACGATGGCCAACGTCATCGCGCAGCTCGACCGGCCGACGCTCATCATCTCGCACAACAAGACCCTCGCCGCGCAGCTCTACTCGGAGTTCAAGAATTTCTTCCCGGAGAACGCTGTCGAGTACTTCGTCAGCTACTACGACTACTACCAGCCCGAGGCCTACGTGCCGTCGAGCGACACCTTCATCGAGAAGGATTCGTCGATCAACGAGGAGATCGAGCGCCTGCGCATCTCGACGACCAGCTCGCTCGTCAGCCGGCGCGACGTGATCGTGGTGGCGAGCGTGTCGTGCATCTACGGCCTCGGTTCGCCCGATGACTTCGCGGCCATGCGCATCCAGATCCGGCGCGGCGACAGTTTCGGCCGCAACCGCCTGCTCGAGCGGCTGGTCGACAATCTCTACGAGCGGAACGACTACGAACCGAAGCGCGGCAGCTTCCGCGTGCGCGGCGATGTGGTCGACGTCATGCCCGCTTACCTTGAGCACGGCCTGCGCGTGGAGTTCTTCGGCGACGACATCGAGGCGCTGACGGAGTTCGACCCCACGAGCGGGAAGGTCCTGCGCAAGATCGAGCAGTTCGATCTCTACCCGGCCAACCAATACGTCACCACCAAGGGCAAGCTCGACGGCGCTATCGCCGGCGTCAAGGCCGAGCTGGAGCAGCGCGTGGCATTCTTCGAGTCGCAGCAGAAATACCTCGAGGCGCAGCGCATTCGCATGCGCACGAGCTACGATCTGGAGATGCTGCAGGAGATGGGTTTTTGCAGCGGCATCGAGAACTACTCGCTGCACCTCACGGGCCGGAAGCCCGGCGACCGGCCGTTCTGCCTGATCGACTTTTTCCCGAAGGATTTCCTGCTGATGGTCGACGAGAGCCATGTGACCATCCCGCAGGTCGGCGGCATGTACAACGGCGACATCGCCCGCAAATCGACGCTGGTGAACTTCGGTTTCCGGCTGCCCTCGGCGCTCGACAATCGGCCGCAGAGCTTCGCGGAGTTCGAGCGGGTCACGGGCCAGACGCTCTACGTCTCGGCCACGCCGGCGAAGTTCGAACTGGGCCGCTCAACGGTCATCGCCGAGCAGGTCATCCGCCCGACCGGGCTGCTTGATCCGGAGATCACCCTCCGGCCGACCAAAGGGCAGGTCGAAAATCTCATCGGTGAAATCCGCGCCGCGGTGGAGCAGGGGGAGCGCGTGCTCGTCACCACGCTGACCAAGCGCCTGTCCGAGGACATCACCAGCTACCTGCGCGAGGCGAAGGTGCGGGTCGAATACCTGCACTCCGACATCGATGCGCTCGAGCGCGTCGAGATCCTGCGCAACCTCCGGCAGGGCAACTTCGATGTGCTCGTCGGCATCAACCTCCTGCGCGAGGGCCTCGATCTGCCCGAGGTGGCGCTGGTCGCCATCCTCGACGCCGACAAGGAGGGTTTTCTGCGCAGCGAGACGAGCCTCCTGCAGACCGCCGGCCGCGCGGCCCGCCACGAGAAGGGACGCGTCATCTTCTACGCCGATGTTCTCACCGAATCCATCCGGCGCACGATGGAGGAGACGAAGCGCCGCCGGGAAAAACAGATGGCCTACAACGCCGAGCACGGCATCACCCCGCGTGGCGTGAAACGCGCTGCGCAGGCGAGCCTGCATGTCTACGACGGCACCGGGCGCGACGCCAACGCCGCGGTGGTGGCCGAGAGCGGTGACGATGTCGCCACGGTCATCGCCGAGTTGGAGGAGGAGATGCAGGAGGCGTCGGACAAGCTCGAATTCGAGCGTGCCGCGCTGCTGCGTGACCAGATCAACACGCTGAAGGGCGGCGGTGGCCGCGCGACCAAGCCAGTCGCTTATACGCGGACCAAAGGCAACAAGCGGCGTTGAGCGGGTTCACCCGCGGGCAGACGGCCGGGATCACTCCGCCAGCCGGCACTCGTTCATCACGCGCAGCCAGATCTCGCGCAGGTCGAACAGGCGGGGCTGGGCGTATTCGCGGTAGCGGCCGAGCAGGGTGGCGTCGGAGAACTCCGCGTGGCTGAGACGGGCGAGGGAGTCATTGAGCTCGCGGAGGCCGCGCTTGAAGAAGCAGATGGCCAGCGTGTAGTCGCCGAGGTCGAGCGCCTGCACGGCCTGCAGCGCGTTCTCGCGCCCACGGTAGAGCGAGCCCTGGAAGCTCAGGCCGACGGCGGGGTTGATGCGTTGGGCGTGCGCGGCGATGCGCTCCCAGTTGGCCAGCAGGCCGGCGTAAAGCGCCTTGGTGGCGATGTAGACGGGATTGCGGTGCAGCGTGTAAGGCTCCCACTCGGTCTCGAAATTCGCGTCCATCGCGTCGGGTGTGTCCAGCTCGGCTGCCGGCTCGTCTTCCACCGGCGCCTCCATCTCCCAACCCATGCGGCGGGCGACCTCGTCGATGCGGTCGGCCGCGTGGCCGAGCTGGTCGTAATACCGGAGATAGTCGCGCACGGCTTCCTCGTGCTCGGCCAGATATTTTTCCCAGTCGGTCTCGGTCCACGAAAGCTCGCGGCGCTCTTCTCCGTCGCTCTCGAACAAACCGTCGGAATCTTGGTTGGTCATTTAAGGGATTAAGCGGTGACGCTGTGGCGGGAGTGTGCGTGGGTCCGGCCGGTGTGCAAATAAAATTCCGGACCGGGGGGCGCAGGTTGGGATTGAAGCCCGCCGCCGGGTGGCTTTCATCGCGTCATGTCCGCGAAGATCGAGGTGCATCACGAAACCGTGTACTTCTCCGGCCGGGTGCAAGGCGTGGGTTTCCGCTATCAGACCTTGCAGGTGGCGAGGGAGTTCGAAGTCGCCGGCTTCGTGTGCAACCTCCCCGACGGACGCGTCCAGCTGGAGGCGGAGGGCGGGGCGGAGGAGGTGGAGGCTTTCATTCAGGCCGTCGCGGAACGGATGACCGGCTTCATCCGCAAAACCGAGCGCAGTGCCACCCGGCACTCCGCCCAACACCAAGGTTTTATGATCAGATGAACCTGACCTCTCCGCCAGCGCTTCGGGCCGAGTCGCTGGTCAAGGAGTTCAGCACCGACTGGCGCGGTCACCGCTGGCGGGCAGTGGATGGGGTGAGCTTCGCCGTACCGCGAGGCGCCGTATGTGGCATTGTTGGTCCCAACGGTTCGGGCAAGAGCACGACGCTGAAACTGCTGGCCGGCGTCACGCGTCCCACGGCCGGAAGCTGCCACGTGGCGGGACGCATCGGTTACCTGCCGGAGTCCCCGGGCTTTCCGGATTATCTGACCGGTCGCGGGCTGCTCGCGCAACTGGCGGCGCTGGCCGGCCTGGACGCGGCGCGGAGCGCAAGGGCGGTGGCCGGTGTCCTCGAATCGACCGGACTCACGGACGCGGCGGACCGGCCGATTCGCGAATACTCCAAGGGCATGCGCCAGCGCATCGGCCTCGCGCAGGCCCTGTTGGACGAGCCCGAGATTCTGCTGCTCGACGAGCCGGCCTCCGGCCTCGACCCGCGGGCGCTCGAGCAATTCGGAGCGCTGATCCGACGCTTGCGCGCCACCGGTTGCACCATCGTGCTGTCGGCGCATTTTCTGCCGAAGGTGGAGGAGTTGTGCGACCAAGTCATCCTGCTCGAACAGGGGCGGATGATCTACGCGGGCAACTCGGCGGCGGTGCAGAGCGCGGGCGGATTGCACCGGCTTTATCTGGAAAGGATCGGCGCATGACCCGGGCCGTCCGACCGCGGCGGATCTGGGTGCTCTTGCAGGGCGCGTTGCGCGAGGCGGCGCATCTGCGGCTGGCGTGGGTGCTGGGTCTGGTCGCCGGCGCCTTCGCCGCCGGGGGCGGCGTGCTGCTGGAGTTGAACTTCGGCGCGGAGGAGCCGAGGTTCATCGCCGACTACGCGCGGGGCACGCTGCATCTGTGGGGCACCGCGCTCGCCGTGCTGCTGGGCGGCTCGCTCTACTTCGGCGCCTTGGACCGGCGGACGCTGCCGCTGCTCCTCGTGCGCGGCGTGGTCCGCGCCGAGTGGCTGCTGGCCGTGCTGCTCGCGGTCTGGGTGGCGCTGATGTGGCTGACCCTGGCCGTCGCCGCGTCGCTCTGGGCTGCGTTGCTCTGGCGCGGACAGTCGGTGGCGCTGTCGGATGTGCTGCAGGCGCTGGGGCCGGGGTATCTGCAGCTTTGCCTCGTCGCGGTCATGACGCTGGCGATGTGCGCCGTCAGCCGGCAGTTGCTGCTGGCGGCGGCGCTGGCCCTCGGGCTGACTCTCGCGGCGCAACTGGCGCCGATCGTCGACTGGGCGCGGCTGCACGGCGGCGGCACGGCGCGGGCGGGCTGGGCGCTGCTCGGCGCGCTTGTGCCGGATTTCGATTACCTGGAAACCGCGCCTCCGTTGTGCGCCCTCCTGAACGCGGCCGGTTACAGCGTGCTCTATTTCGCCGGGGCCGTCCTGGCCTTTTCCCGCCGTGAGCTCTGACCGCCTTCTGCGCACAGGCTTCGTCGTCCTCGGGGTGGCCGGCGGTCTGATGCTGGTGCAGCTGGGCCGGGCCGTGGAGAACGCCGCGCCGGGGCGGCCCGGCCCGGCCGGGTTGTCCCAACTCGCCGGGGGCTACGCGCCGCTCGTCGCGGACTGGCTTTGGTTGCGGGCGAATCTCGCTTGGGAGCGGCGCGATGCGCCGGAAACGCGTCGTCTGATTCGCCGCACCGTTGCCACGGATCCGCAGAGCGCGTACTTCTGGCTGAACGGCGCCCGCATGCTGGCCTACGACCTGCCGGCGTGGCGGCGCGACACCGAACCGGATGCGCCGGCGGCTTTGCAACAACGCTGGCGGCTGACCGGGGCCGACGAGGCGATCGCGTTTCTCGAGCGCGGTCTTGCCTGGCATGCGGACTCGGCGGCGCTCTATCTCGAGCTGGCCAACATCAGCCTTTACGTGGCCGAGGACAGGCATCGCGCCGCCGATTATTACCGGCAGGCGGCGGGCCGTCCGGATGCGCCGCCCTACGCGGCCAGGCTGGCTGAGTCGTTGCGGACCGGCGCCCACTGAGAAGCCTTTGACAAGGCCGCTGCGCTGGACTGGATAGGCGGCGTTTCCGCATGCAAAAAAGTCGGCATACCTGTCGGGTCGCGTCGTTCTGACCGCATGGCCTCGTCCGTCCAACACTGGCTGGAGGCTGCGCGCCCCAAGACGCTGCCGGCGGCGATCATCCCCGTGATGGTCGGCACGGCGCTGGCCGCTGCGCACCACTCGGTCGATTACGCGAAGGCGGCGGTCTGCCTCGTCTTCGCGCTGCTCGTCCAGATCGGCACCAACTTCGCCAACGACTACTTCGACTTCGTGCAGGGCGCCGACACGCCCGCGCGGGTCGGCCCGCGGCGCGCCGTGGCGGCGGGACTCATCGCGCCGCGCACGATGCTCGTGGCGACGGGGCTCGTGCTCGCGGCGGCGTTCGCCGTCGGGCTGCTGCTCGTGCGCGAGGGTGGCTGGGGTCTGCTGCCGGTCGGTGTCATCAGCATCGTCTGCGCGATCGCCTACACCGGCGGACCATTCCCGCTCGGCTACAACGGACTCGGCGATCTCTTCGTCTTCATTTTCTTCGGCCTCGTGGCGGTGTGCGCGACCTTCTATGTGCAGACGGGGACGATCCTGCCGGACGCGGTGTCGTGCGCCGCGGCAGTCGGCCTGCTTGCGGCAAACATTCTCGTCGCGAACAATTATCGCGACGCGGAGACCGATGCCCGCGTGGGCAAGAGGACGCTCGTCGTCCGCTTCGGCAGAAAGTTTGCCGTCTGGCAATACGGACTCTCGAATCTCGTGGCCTTGCTCTGTCCCCCGGCGCTCATGCTGACCGGCGGCTATGCGTGGCCGGTGCTGCTGCCGCTCTTGCTGACGCCGCTCGCGGTGACGCAGACACACCGACTGGCGACCTCGTGCGAGCCGCAGGAGCAGATCGCGCTGCTCGGGGCGACGGCGCGATTCCTCGCGCTGTTTGGGGTGTTGCTCAGCGTGGGCTTGGTTTGGGGCCGGTAGTCCAAGAGACCCGTCGGGAGACGGGCCCTCCAGGAAGGCCAACAAAGAGGCGGGGTCAGCGACCCCGCCCACAAAAAAAGCGGCGCTCACAGAGCGCCGCTAAAGTCTAAAGACGGTCTCCCGCTCAGATCTTGCCGGCGAGCTTCGCCTTGAGCGTGGCCTTGTCCATCATGCCGACGAACTGGTCGGCGACGGCGCCGCCCTTGAAGAGCAGCATGGTCGGGATGGCACGGACGCCGAACTGCGCGGCGAGGTCGCCGTTGTCGTCGACGTTGACCTTGGCGATCTGGAGCTTGCCCTGCAGTTCGCCGGCGAGCTCGTCGAGGATCGGGGCGATGGCCTTGCAGGGACCGCACCACGGGGCCCAGAAGTCGACGAGGACGGGCGTGGCACCGCTGATGGTGTTCTTAAAGTTGTTGGAATCGAGTTGGAGGATGTTGGCGGACATGTTGGCGGGAGTTAAAGCGGGTCGGACGGAAAAGGCAAACCGGCGTTCAGCGCGGGGTGGATTGGTGGATGATCTCGGCCAGCTCATGCGGCTCGACGGTGTGCAGGTGCTTGCGGCGGGTTTTCAGGGTCTCGAAGGTCTTGACTACGGTCTCCGTCATACGGCCGTGGGTCTCCTCGGAGCCGCCTACGATGGTGAACTGCTCGGCGGTGGTGATGCGCTTGTGGCCGTCGGCGTTGTCGAGACCGAGCCCCAGCAGGTGGGCCTTGGCCTTGGCGGGAGTGCGGCGGCGCGACGGTGACTTCTTTTTCATGTGGCGTCGGGCACCGTGTCCGGGTTGGCCGGGGTTTCAAGCGGGTTTTCCTCCACCGCCGTGCAATGGATGTCGTCGAACGCCTCGTTCTGGTCGAGCGTCAGCTTCTTGAGGCGGGTCAGCTCCAGCAGGGCGAGGAACGTCGCCACGAGCCGGCGGAGCGAGACCTTGGTGTCGAAGAGGCTGGAGAACGTGAAGGTGGACCGCGATTTGAGGCGTTCGAGGATGTATTCCATCTGGTCGGCGACGGTGACCTGCTCGGCGTGGATGTTGCCGACGACGAGCTTCTCGGCGAGACGGCGGAGGACGATGTTGAAGTTGTTCCAGAGTTCGATGCGGTCCGCGTGCTTGAGCGGCCGCTCCGAGGCGGGCGCGAACGCCGAGGCCGGGCGGGGAAGCATGTTCTGCGCGTCATAGGCCATCTGGCCCAGCCGCCCCGAGGCCTCCTTGAACTTCTTGTACTGCACCAGCTGGTGGACGAGTTCCCAGCGCGGGTCGAGTTCCTCCTCGTCGGCGTTCGGGTCGATGGCCTGCTGGTGCTTGGGCAGGAGCATCCGGCTTTTGATCTCCATCAGCGTCGCCGCCATGACGAAGAACTCGCCCGCGACCTCGAGCTGCATGTCCTTCATCGCGTAGATGACTTCGAGGTATTGCTTCGTCACCGACTCGATCGGGATGTCGTAGATGTCGAGCTCGCTCTTGCGGATGAGGAAGAGCAACAGGTCCAACGGACCCTCGAACACGGGAAGTTTGATGCGATAATCGGCTTCGGCGACCACGGCGCCAGTCGAGGGGGCCGCCGCGCGCCGCGCAACCGGAAAAACGCCGGGAGCAGTCTACCGGGCGCCCAACTCGGCGCGCAGCCAGGCGGACTGGCGCTCAAGTGTGGTGACGTCGATGGCGCCTTCCTCGGGAATGGGCCATTCGAAGGTTGCGAGATGTTCGTTCAGCCGGGAAAGCGACACCAGCGGGCGGCTGTTGTCGCGCTCGATCTGCTCGCGCCGGGCGAGGATTTCGGCCGTCGTGGGCCGCAGGAGCAGAAGCTTGGCCTCGAGACCCGCAGCTTGGGCGGCCGCGCGAAAACGATTACGCAACCAGCGATAGCAAAGCGTGTCGTCCACCACCGCGGACTTGCCCGCGGTGCCCAGCTCCCGCAAGTCCGCCAGCTGCTGTTCCAGTGTTTCGGCCCAAACGGATTCAGGCAGTCCCTCACCGCCAAACGGCAGCCCGCGCCGCACATTGATCGCATCGGCCGAACTGACGACCGCACCCAGACTCGACACAATTTGCCGGCCCAGCGAAGATTTGCCCGCCAATGATGGCCCGCAGAGGAGGTAGGCTGATGGCATGGGGGAAGAAGAGCTTTACTCCGGCGCTTTGGGCAAGCGAAACGACAGGATGGTGCGCTTGGCGCACAGGCGGATGATGGGTTTCCGGTCTGATTGATGATCCGGGACTCGCCGGTTGACGGCGGCGGGGGACTCGGGCTTATCCGAGGGCGGTCTTGAACATTGTGGCTCCCAGCTCCCATTCCCTGGCGCGCGTCTATTGGACGGCGTTCGTGGGACTGTTCTTCGACTACTACGACCTGTATCTCTTCATCTATCTGGAGAAGACGCTGGCGGCGCAGTTTGCGCTGGGTGCGGCGGCGAGCAACTGGCTGCAGTTTGCGGGACTGGCGGGCGTGGGCGTGGGGGCGCTGGTGTTCGGCTACTTCGCCGACCGGTTCGGCCGCGGGCGGCTGATGCTGGTGGTGTTCGCGGTGTACGCGGCGGGCATCGCGGGGATCAGCGTGGCGTGGAGTTACGAGAGTCTGCTGGCGTTTCGCTTGTTGGCGTCGCTGGCACTCGGGGCGGAGTGGGGCATCAGCCACACGTATCTGGCGGAGCGGGTCGAAGGCGCGCGGCGCTACCGGCTGGCGGCGTTGCTGCAGTTCTCGCTGCTCGGCGGCCTGCTCGCGGCGATGGCGGCGCGGTTTGCACTGCCGGTGCTGGGCTGGCGCTGGCTGTTCGCGCTGTCGATTGTGCCGGTCGCCGCGTTGTCGCTCGTGCGCTGGCGGGCGTTGATGAATGCTGATGTTGAGGAGGGCATGTCTGCCGACGAAGCGCGGGCGCTCGGGCAAGCGTCGCTCCGAGTGTCGCAAGCAAGTTCGCTCCTCCAGGTGATGCGGCGCAGCGGCTGGGCGTTTCTGCTCTGCTTCGCATTGGCGAGTCTGACGATCGCGAGCGGCACGATGAATGTTTTCTACGCGAAGGAGCTGCCGCAGTCGCCGCTCTACACGGTGCTGTTCTGGGGCGCGGTGGCGCCGGGCATGCTCGGCGGGGCGTGGCTGGTGCGTCGCTTCGGCGTAGGGCGCGCGCTGGTCGTCTACGGCGTGGCACTCACGGGGCTCACGCTCGCGTGCAGGAGCAGCGCGTGGAGCGGACGGCAGCTGGCGTTCGCGCTGGGATTGCCGCTGCTGAATGGCATTCCGTTCGGCTTGATGGGCGCGTTCTTCAACGAGGTTTTCGCAGACTACCGCACGATGCTTTCCGGGGCGGCTTACAATCTCGGTCGCATCGCGGCGGGCGCGGCGCCGTGGGCGGTCGGCGCTTTGGGGCTGCGGGTCGGCGACAACTATCTCCTGTTCACCGCGATTCTGGCGGGGTTCGTCGTAGTGCTCGGGGTGGCAATCAGTCGCGCGAAAGGCCGTTTTTCAGAGGGAAAGCACCTATTGAATGTGCGTTGAACCGGAGTATACTTCCGGCAACCCCAACCTAGCCATGAAACGGTTCAACCTGCTCCCGTGGGTAACCTGGCTGATCTGCGCTGCCGCCGTGATGCTGCAAGCCGGCGTGAATGACTCGACCGTAGCCGCGTTGAAACTCGTGAAGTTCGTGCCGCCCGAGTTTCCCGCGCAACTGCGCCTCGAAGGCATTCCCGTCGGTGAAGTGACACTCGCGGTCGGACGCGACGCCGCCGGCAACCCCACCGATATCCTCCCCATCGAGGCCACACATCCTGCGATGGCTGACGCGGCAGTCGCCGCTGTCCAACAATGGCGCTTCGAGCCGATGGATGCGGCCGGCCTGTTCAACCGCGCGCCCGTGCTCCTGCGGGTGAGTTTCAGCTACGAAGGCGTGATCTTCGTGTTCTCCAACCTCGCCTACGACACGGCGCGGCAGGAGCGGCGCGACCGCCCGATGACCGTGCGCCACGCCGCCGCGCTGCCCGCGCCGCCCAAGCCGGTCAGCCAGCCCATGCCGGACTATCCCAAGACGCTCGCCAACCAGAGCCTTGAGGGCGAGGCGCGCGTGACGTTCTACATCGACGCCGAGGGGCACGTCCGGCTGCCGCGCGTGCTGGAAGCATCGACGCCGGAATTCGGCGAGGCGGCGGTGCTGGCCGTCGCCAACTGGCGCTACGAGACGCCGCGCGTGCGCGGCGAGCCGGTCGTCGTGACCGACCAGTGGTCGTTCCAGTTCAAGAAGAACAATTGAGACGAGATTCTACGGGCTAAACGGGCCGCTCTGTGGGTTAGCAGGGCGGCCCACTTCTTTTTTGCGCGAGGCGCGCAGGTACAACCGCGCAGGACCTGCGTCCTCGTGGGCCGCGGCTCGCGGGGACGCGAGCCCTCCAGTGTAGCGGCCGGCGTGGCCGTGGATTCTTCGCTGGGCTCCGAATGACGTGCAAACGAAGGAGGTAGGAAAGGGCGGCACGCGCTCCCTGTCTGCCATTCTGAACGAAGTGAAGAATCCAGCGCCAAGATTGCGGTCGGAAGGCGCGGGCGTGCCCGTGGCCTGTGCGTTATGGAGGGCCTGCGTCCCCGCAGGCCGCGCCTGCCTACACGCGGAAGATCGCGCCGAGTTTCTTGCCGAGCAGGATGGTCATGCCGGCGATGGTGATGCCGAGGAAGGCCATCGCCCAGACGCCGAGGGCCGAGGCGATGAACTTGCCGTCGCCGAGCAGCTGGAAGAGTTCGTAGATGGCCTTCGTGATCGGGTAATAGAGCTGCTTCTGCGCGAGTACGAGCGAGTCTGAGACCTCGAGCATCGCGAAGGAGAACGCCAGCAGGCCGCCGGCGATGAGGTTGGCGAGGATGAGCGGGATGGTGACCTTGAAGGTGGCCTTGAGCGGCGGGCAGCCGAGGTTTTGCGCGGCTTCCTCGAGCGTTTCGCTCGTCTGCTGGAACCCCGCGGCGGCACTGCGCACGACATAGGGCAGGCGGCGCACCGAGTAGGCGATGATGAGCAGGATGGTCGGGTTCTGCGTGGGATTGAGGAACGAAAAGAATTTTCCGTCCTGGCTCATGGCGAGATACCCGAAGGCCAGCACGAGGCCCGGCACGGCCAGCGGCAGCATGGCGAGGAAGTCGAGGATCTGGCGGCCCGCGACCTTCGAGCGGACGATGACGTAGGCGAGGGCAATGCCGAGGATCACGTCGATGATGGTGGAGATGCTCGCGTACTTGAGGCTGTTGGCGATGGCCGGCACGGTGAGGTCGTGGCCGAGCGCGAGCTTGAAGTTGTCGAGGGTGAAATGCTGCGGGATGACGGTGCGGTACCAGTCGTCGGAGAAGGCCACGAGCACGACGCCGAGGTGCGGGAGGATGGCGACGAAGGTGATGCCGGCGAACAGCGCGGTGCAGAGCCAGGCGCGGCCGCGCGGGAGGGCCTGCGCACCGCCGGCGGAAGTGGCCTTGGCCATCATCGCGTAGCTCTGGCGGCCGAAGAGACCCTTGCCCACGGCGTAGAACAACACGGAGCTGACCAGCATCACGGCCACGAGCGCGTAGGGGAACGGGTTGCCGCCGATGTCCTTTAATCCGTAGAAAATCTGCACGGACGTCACGCGCGCGTAGTCGAAGATCAGCGCGACGCCGAGGTCGGTGAACGCCCAGATGAAGACGATGGTGCCGCCCGCGAAGAGGCCCGGCTTGATGAGCGGCAGGGTGATCTTGAAGAAGCGCCGCAGGCCCACGCAGCCGAGGTTGGCGGCGGCCTCCTCCATGGCGGGGTCGATGTTGGCGAGGGCCGCGACGGCGTTCAGGTAGATGATGGGGTAGAGGCTGAAGGCGTTGACGAGCGCGATGCCGAGGAACTGGTTCGCACCCAGCCAGTCGAACGTCCAACCCTCCGGCCGCAGGCCTAAGTGGATGAGCAGGCTGTTGAGCGCGCCGTATTGTCCGAGCATCTGCTTGATGCCGATGGCGCCGACGAAGGGCGGCAGGATCATCGGCACGAGGATCAGCGAGCCGAGGAGGTTTTTGCCCGGGTAGATGAACCGGTCCGAAAGGAACGCCAGCGGCAGCGCGATGAGCAGCGCGAACACCGTGGTCGTCAGCGCCAGGAGGAAGGAGTTGGCCAGGCCGGCGAGATAAATGGGGTCCGTCAGCAGCGCGCCGAGGTAGGCGAAGGTGAGCTTGCCGTCGGCATCCACGAAGCCGCCTTTCAGGATCTGCAGGATCGGCCAGAGGAAGAACGCCGCGAAGAACAGCAGGGTGAAGAGGAAGACGAGGCGCGCGAAATTCTTCGACATCCGCGGCAGTGTGCGTGGGGCCCCGCGATCAAGACAAGACGGAACTCGGCGGCGCCGCGGATTAGAGTGATGGCATAAAATTAGGTAAGACTAAATATATCTTGATTTCCTGATTCCGGCCGCTTCCCTCTGTCTCGCTGCATGCCCGATCTCCGTCCCACACCGCCCCTCGCTCCCGCCGCCGATTCCGGCTGGCGGCATGCGCGTGTGGCGCCGAGCCTGCCGGAGGTGCACCGCAGCGTCGTGGTGCCAACCAACGCCGGGTTCTGGCGCAAGGTCTTCGCGTTCGCCGGACCGGGTTTCATGGTGGCGGTGGGCTACATGGACCCGGGCAACTGGGCCACGGACCTGGCGGGTGGGGCGAAGTTCGGCTACACGCTGCTGTTCGCCATCATGATTTCCAACCTGATGGCGATCCTGCTGCAGCACCTGTGCGTGAAGCTCGGCATCGCGACCGGCCGCGATCTCGCGCAGGCCTGCCGCGACCATTACTCGCGGCCGACGGTCTGGTTCCTGTGGATCCTGTGCGAGCTGGCCATCGCGGCGTGCGACCTCGCCGAGGTCGTGGGCTCGGCCATCGGCCTGCAGCTGCTTTTCGGCATTCCACTCGTGTGGGGCTGCCTCATCACCGCGGCGGACGTGATGTTCGTGTTGCTGCTCCAGCACCGCGGTTTCCGCTACCTCGAGGCCGTCGTCATCACGCTCATCCTCACCATCGGCACCTGCTTCGCCGTGGAGCTCTGGGTGGCGAAACCGAGCCTGCTCGGCGTGCTCGGCGGATTCGCGCCGAGTCCAGAGATTCTCCGCAACTCCGAGATGCTCTACGTCGCCATCGGCATCCTCGGCGCGACCGTGATGCCGCACAACCTCTACCTGCATTCCTCCATCGTGCAGACCCGCAAATACGAGCAGACGGCCGGCGGCCGGCGCGAGGCCATCAAGTTCGCGACCATCGACTCGACGTTCGCGCTGATGTTCGCGCTCTTCATCAACGGCGCGATCCTCGTGCTCGCCGCCGCGGCGTTCCACCGCACGGGCCATCAGGACGTGGCCGAGATCCAGGGTGCGTTCCACCTGCTCGACGGCGTGCTCGGCGTGACGTTTGCCAGCGTGCTGTTTGCCGTGGCGCTGCTTGCCTCCGGCCAGAACTCCACGCTCACCGGCACGCTGGCCGGCCAGATCGTGATGGAGGGTTTTCTCAACATCCGCCTGCGTCCGTGGCTGCGGCGGCTCATCACCCGCGCCATCGCGATCGTGCCGGCGGTGGTGATCATCGGCATCTACGGCGAGGACAAGTCCACCGAGCTGCTCGTGGCCAGCCAGGTCTGCCTCAGCATGCAGCTCGGCTTCGCCTGCTGGCCGCTCATGCGTTTCACGGGCGAAAAGGCCAAGATGGGCGAGTTCGTGAATCCTTGGTGGATCAAGCTGCTCGGCTGGAGCGCCACCTTGCTAATCATCGGTCTCAATGTGAAGCTGCTGCTCGACATCGCCGGCCTCACCGGCTCCTGACCATGTACCGCAAGATTCTCGTCGCCCTCGAAAACGGCCGCGCCGACGCGACCCTGCTGCCGCATGCCGCCACGCTGGCGAAGACGGTCGGGGCCGAGCTGCTGCTCCTGCACGTGGCCGACGGCTGGGCGGCGCGCAATTTCGAGCAGCTGAAGCTGGCCGAGTCGGAGGAAATGCGGGCTGACCGCGACTACCTGGAGCAGACTGCGTCCGGGTTGCGCCAGCAGGACTTGAAAGTCGAGACGCTGCTCGCGCTGGGCAATCCGCCGGCCGAAATCGTCAAGATCGCGGTCTCATCCGGCTGCGACCTCATCGCCCTGGCCTCGCACGGCCACAAGCTCATCGGCGACCTGATTCACGGCAGCACCATCGACAAGGTGCGGCACGAGACACGGGTGCCGTTGCTCGTGGTCCGCGCGGAGTGAGCCGGGCGGGGCAGGGCGGCGCGTTCCCGCCGAGCCGCCGTCTCGGCTCAGGGCTTGAACTCGAAGCCCCAGGTGCGCTTGGCGTAGCCGTAGGTGACGGGCTTTACGCTGCCGAGCTGCTTGAGCGAGTCGTCCGCCAGGTACTTCGCCTCGAACGCTGCGACGTCGCGCTCGTAGTCGGCGAGCAGGCGGGCCTTCACGTCCGGTTGCACGAAGGAGTAGGCGAGGCTGTTGCGGCCGAGCTCGACGAGTTCATCCCACGACAGGTTGAACGTCGTGACGGCGGTGTAGTACTCGTCCGTCATGTTCGAGTCCCACATGCCGCGGTCGTCGGTGTTGAGGCACACGGGCACGCCGGTGCGCAGGTATTCGGGGAAGGGATGCTTCGTGAGGTCGGGCGTGTATTCGAGCAGGCGGTTGGAGATGAGGTTGATCTCGACGAGTACGCGCTTCGAATTCTGCAGCAGCAGCAGCGTGTCGGAATCCTTGATGAGGTTCACGCCGTGCCCGATGCGCGTCGCGCCGAGCAGCAGGGTGTCGCGGATGTGCGAGTCGGGTCCATCCATCTCGCCGGCGTGGATCGAGAGGGCGAGGGGATGGCGGCGGCGCAGTTCGCGGTATTTGTCGAGGAAGCGCAGCGGGTAACCGTGGCCGTTTTCCTCGATGCCGGCCATGTTCAGCGCGACCCAGAGATCGCGGTGCGCGTCGACGAAGGCGTAGAGGTCGGCGAGCCGCTGCTCGGCGTTCGGGACGAAGCGCAGCACGGTGACTTGGAAGCGGGGCGTCACGCCGCTCTCGCGGGCATCGGGTTGCGCGAGGCGCGTCTTGAAGAAGCGCACCGATTCGTCCTCGGGAATCGCATTGCCGTCGTTGTCAACGTAGCCCGTGCCGCCCATCTGCGTCTCGAGGTAGCGCAGACCCTCGGCGCCGTAGGCGCGCATCGTGTCGACGAGGACGTTTGCGACGACGTGGATGTTTTCGTGCAGCTGGCCGGTGCGCGGCCAGATCCAGGTGAAGAACTCGTCGCGGCCTTCGCCGGGCCGGTCGAGCCGCATGGAGTCCAGCCAGCCCTGTTTCTGCTCGGGCGTGAGCGCGTCGAGGCGGACGTAGTCGGCCTTGTCCGCCGGCGCGAGCTGTTCGTAGGCGTAGCGGCGGATGGTGCGGTAAAGCACGAGGGCCACGCCGGTGTCGGCGGGCGCGGAGAACTTCACGCGCGTGTAGAAGACATCGCCGCCGTTGCGCGCCGGGTCGATCGCGGCGGCGTACCACCACTCGGAGCGGATGGCGCCGCCGAGGTGGTTGTGGAGGTCGCCGCCCTTGGGCAGCGCATAGAGGAACGTGTACAGTTCGGCCGGCGCGGCGGTTCGCTTGATGGCCTCGAATCGCTCGGTGAAACTCTTCGCTCCGGCGGCGGCGGTGAGGCAGAGGGCAAGCAGCAGTAAAGTCAGGCGTCGCATGGAGGAAAGAACTCGCCCGGTCGCCGGTCTGGCAATCCCAAATCTCCGCGTCCCGGTCTTTAGCCTTCTCTGTGCGGGTCGGTCCCGGTAGAAGACGCCGGTCGCCCATGAAAGTCATCGACGCTCACGTGCATCTTTATCCTCCCGAAGTCGGGCGTGATCCGACCGCATGGGCCGCGGCGAGGCGCGAGCCGCATTGGGCGACGCTCTGCGCGCGGCGCCGCCGCGACGGTCTGCCCGTCCAGCTTTTCCCCACCGTGGACGAGCTGCTGCGCGACATGGATGCGGCCGGCGTGGAGCAATCGGTCTTGCTCGGCTGGTATTGGGAAAATCCCGCGACGTGCGTCTGGCAGAACCGTTTCTATGCCGAGTGCGTGCGCGCCCATCCCGACCGCCTCGCCGCGTTCGCGACCGTGCATCCCGCGGCCGGGCCGGCCGCGCTCGACGAGATCCGGCGCGCGCGCGGCGACGGTCTCATCGGCCTCGGCGAACTCTCGCCGCACTCCCAAGGTGTGCCGCTCGATGACCCGAGTTGGCTGGCGATCCTGCACTTGGCCGGTGAACTCAAACTGCCGGTCAACCTGCACGTCACGGATCCGCAATCCCGCCGCTATCCGGGCTGGGTCGAGACGCCGCTGTGCGACTTCGTCAGCCTGGCGAAGGAATTTCCGGCGACGACCTTCATTCTCGCGCACTGGGGCGGCGGGCTGGCGTTCGATGCGGAGGATCGCGCGCTGCAGAATGTCTATTACGACACCGCCGCCTCGCCGCTGCTCTACGACGATGAAGTCTGGTCCCGCGCCGTGGGGACGATTGGCGCCGGGCGGATTCTCTTCGGCTCGGATAATCCGCTGCGCCTCTATCCGAAGACGGACGCGGGCACCGGCATGGCCGCCTTTGTGCGCGAGCTGCACCACGCGATCTCGGGCGAGGCGCGGGAAGAAATCGGCGCCGGCAACGCCCGGCGTCTGCTGCGGCTTTAGCTCAGGCGCACTGGCGCAGGATCCATTCGACCGCCGGTGCCGTGGCCGACGGCAGAATCACCTGCACCCCGGCCGTCAATCCGGAGGGGAGCGGCACGGGAATCGTCAGGCACGGCAACCCTCCGAGGCTCGCCGGCGCGGTGAGCCGGATGATGGCTTGGCGCGCAGCGGGGGTGCATTCTGCTTTGCGCAATGCCGGGAACGGCGCACACGGCAGCGCGAGAAAATCGTACGCCTTAAAAAACTCCCGCCAGCTCGCGCGCACCGTTGCCAGCGTGGCGCGGGCCGCGGCGATTTTTTCCGGCGGCAGCCGGCCTGCGTCGGTGAAGCGCTGCCAGATGACGGGATCGTAATGCTCGTGGTAGGGCGCGAGCCAGTCGCGGTGGACTGCGTGCGCCTCGCTCATGCCGATGACGAGGTAGGCATCGACGGAATCCTTCCACGCTTCCAGCAGCGTCGCGCGCGTGGCTTCGTCGGCGGGTGCGCTCCAGTTCCGTGCGACAGCCTCGCAGGCGGCGTCGACTTCCGGGTTCATGCCGGGCAACAGCGCGTGTCCCGGGATATAGCAGCCGCGGAGTTCGCGCGCCGCCGTGTCCGGCGTGCCGACGATCGCGCGCAAGACGGTTCGCAAATCCACCGCGCTCGCGGTGAACCAGCCGGCGGTGTCCATCGTCTGCGAAAGCGGGAAGGCGTCGCGGATGAGGTCGTCGCCGGGCGTGAGCCGGAATCCGAACAAGCCGCAAAACGCCGCCGGAATGCGCACCGAGCCGCCCGTATCGGTGCCGATGGCGAGCGGGGTGACGCCCGCGGCGACGAGCGAGGCCGAGCCGCTGCTCGAACCTCCGGCGAGCCGGTCGGGAAAACGCGGGTGCGGGCAGTCGCCGTAGTGGGGATTCTCACCGGTCAGGCCGGACGCGAACTCGACCATGTGCGTCTTGCCCGCGAGCGCGGCCCCGCGTTCGCGCAGCAGTTTGACCACGGCGCTGTCGCCCGGCGTCGGTCTCACCCGGGTGAGAAAGGTGGATCCCGCCAGCGTCGGCAGACCGGCGGCGTCAAACAGGTCCTTCAACAAATACGGCACGCCACGCAGCGGAGCGCCGGCGGGCGCCGCGGCCAGGTCGCCGGCGATCTCGGCCTCGCTGCGCAGGTGCGCGAGCGCGGCCGCGCGCAACTTGCCCGGCAATGCGGCCACGCGCCGGTGGATTTCCCGCGCGGCATCGCCGGGCGACAGGGCCTGCCACGCCGCGAGGGGCAAAGGGGCTGGCGTTTTGGAGCCGTTTGTGTCCATTGAAAAGGCCTTATGGCGGCCTCCGGACCCATCGTCAAATGCCGTGCGCTGAGCAAACGCTACGGCGACGGCCCGCTCGTGCTGGATGGCATCGGCCTAGAGGTGCGGCCGGGAGACTTCGTCAGCCTCATCGGACCGAGCGGCTGCGGGAAATCGACCCTGTTGAAACTCGTCTCGGGGCTCAGTCCGGTGACGTCCGGCGAACTCCAGGTCGCCGGCACGGTGCCGGAGAAGGCGCGCGACCGGCAGGCGTTTATTTTTCAGGAGGCGACGCTGCTGCCGTGGCTGACGGCGCAGCGCAACGTCGAGCTGCCGTTGCGGCTGCGCGGCGTCGCGCCCGCCGAGCGCGCGACGCGGGCGGCGGAGCTGCTCGGCCGGGTGCGGCTGGCGCACGCGGCGGCGATGTTTCCCCGCCAGCTCTCGGGCGGCATGAAGATGCGGGTGTCGATCGCGCGGGCCCTCGCGCTCTCGCCGGAACTGCTGCTGCTCGACGAGCCCTTCGGCGCGCTCGACGAGATGACGCGTCAGCACCTGAACGAGGAGCTGCTGGCGCTGCGCGAACGGTCGCCCTTCACGGCGCTGTTCGTCACGCACTCGGTGAGCGAGGCGGTTTTCCTTTCCAACCGGATCTTCGTGATGGCGGCGAACCCGGGGCGCATCCACGCCGAGATCGCGGTGGATTTCGCCTATCCCCGCGCACCGCAGTTGCGGGACGAGGCCGTTTTTTATGCCAAGGTCGCCGAGGTGGCGCGGCTGTTGCACGCGGTGGAAGGGAGCATCCTCGTATGAAACCGGCGGTCAGACTCTGGGTTCTGCCGGCGCTCACCGGGCTGGGCCTCATCGGCCTGTGGTATTTCACCCGCTATGGCGTGGGCGTGAGCGAGTGGCTCCTGCCGACCCCGGGGGAGATTTTGCGCGCGGCGTGGACCGAGCGGGTGCGGCTGCTGGTGGCGGCGGGCAACACCGCGCTCGGCGCGCTGGGCGGGTTTGCGGCGGCGGCCGGAGTGGGACTGTTCATGGCGCTCGTCGTCGGCGGCTCGCGCTCGCTGCGGGCCAGCCTTTACCCGTGGCTGCTCATGCTGCAGATGACGCCCGTGATCGTGCTGACGCCGATCGTCGTCCTCTGGGTCGGCCCGGGCCTGCCGGGCATCATCACGGTGACGTTTCTGATCAGCTTTTTCCCCATCGTGGTGAACACGACGCAAGGACTTCTCTCGGCCGACGCCAACATGGTCGACCTTTTCCGCATGGGCAATGCCACGCGCCTGCAGGAGGTGCTGCTGCTGCGTGTGCCGGCGGCGATGCCGTACTATCTCGCGGGCCTGCGCATCGCGGCGACGCTCGCGCCGATCGGCGCGATCTTCGGCGAATACCTCGTGGGCAACTCCGCGGGCAGGGGCGGCGGGTTGGGCTTCCTAGTCTACGTCTACAACACCCAGATCCGCATCCCGGCGCTGTTCGCCACGGCATTGACCAGTTGTCTGCTGGGCTTCATCTTCGTGGCCGCTGTCTCGTGGTTGAATTGGGCCGCACTGCACCAGTGGCACGATTCCTTCGAGCGCAAGGACCGCTAACATGAACCTTTCCCGTCACCTCCGCCTGTCACTCCTCCTGCTCGCCGTCATGGCGCTCCTCACCGGTTGCGGCCGGAAGGCGTACGCGCCGGCCGGGGCGGGCAAGCCCGCGCTCGTGAAGGTGCGCTTCCAGACCGACTGGTTTCCCGAGCCCGAGCACGGCGGTTACTACCAGGCGCTCGCCAAGGGCTACTACGCCGAGGAAGGCCTCGACGTGGAAATCGTGCCCGGCGGCCCCAACGCCCAGGTGCTGGCCACGGTCGCGACCGGCCGCGCCGATCTCGGCATGACCAATGGCGACGATCTCATCGTCGCCGTCGCGCGCGGCCTGCCGCTCAAGATGGTGGCCGCCGAGATGCAGCGCGACGCGCAGGGCATCCTTTTCCACTCTGCCAATCCGATCCGCGAGCTGCGCGACCTCGGCGGCAAGACCATCATGGCCGGCACCGGCTCCGTCTGGCTGCAGCTCGTGCAGAAGGAATACGGCATCAAGTTCAACATCATGCCGCTCGTCGGCGACCTGGCGCGGTTCATGAACGATCCGACGCTGGTGCAGCAGTGCTTCGTGACCAACGAACCATATTTCGCCCGCCAGCGCGGCGCGCAGGTCGGCGCGCTGCTCATCGCGCACCCGGGCTACGAGCCGTACCGGGCCATTTTCACCAGCGACGCGTACATGGGGAAAAACTGGATGATCGTCCGCAAGTTCGTCCACGCCACGCTCCGCGGCTGGACCGATTACCTGACTGGCGACCCGACGCCCGGCAACCAGCTCCTCCTCAAGCTGCGCCCGGACCTCACGCCAGAGTTTCTCGCCTACAGCATCCAGGCGATGAAGGACTACGAGCTCGTGCTCGGCGACCCCAAGCGCGACGAGCGCATGGGCCAGCTGACGCCGAAGCGCATCGAGACCCAGATCAAGCGCCTGCAGGACATCGGCGTGCTGGAAAAGCCCATCACGCTGAAGGACGTCGCCACGTTCGAATTCCTCCCCGACGAAGCCTGGCCCGGCGGCCTGAAGCGGATGCTGCAGACGTATTGAACCGGCAAGTCGCGGCGACAGTCCGACGAGTCGCGCAAGGCATTCATCCCGCTGGGAGCCGGGTTTGTCTGAAACCCATTGCGCCCCGATAGCTGCGGGCCTACTTGGCGATGAAGATCAGGAACCGCCGCTTACCCATGGAAAACTTCCACAGCCGTCCCACAAGAACTCGTTTCGGTCCTCTTTTGCATGTCATCCTGAGCGAAGCGAAGGATCCACGTGCTCGGGCGCGATGCAGGATTCGCACGCGTGGATTCTTCGCTGCGCTCAGAATGACAGGATACGAAGTTGGTGCTTCTCGTCTCCAGCGCGGTCGCAGCGGCCTTAACCGCTCAGACCGTCGACCGGGCAATCAATGACGGCCGGCTGACGGTCAGTGACGGAACGCAGATCCACTATCTCGAGTCGGGGCAAGCGAGTGCGGCCCCCGCGCTGGTGCTGATTCCCGGCTGGACGCTGCCCGCTTGGCTTTGGCGGCAGCAAATAAGCCGGTTCTCACAGGACAGGCTCGTGCTTGCCGTCGACTCGCGCTCACAAGGAGAGTCATCGCAGACCGTCTCCGGCAATACTCCGGAGCGCCGTGCCACCGATTTGAACGAACTGATGAAGGACAGGCGGATCGATCGCTTCGTGATCGTCGGCTGGTCGCAGGGAGTGCAGGACGTGGCTGCCTATATCCGCCAGTTCGGCACCGATTCCCTGGCTGGCGTGGTGCTGGTCGACAGTCCGGTTGCCGCCGGTCCGGCGGAACTCGAGTTGCATCCGGAATTCGGCAAGGCGGTATTATCGGGCCTGTCGGTGTACGTCAGGCATCCGGCGGAATATTCGGAAGGAATGGTGCGTTCCCTTTTCAGCAGACCCCATCCGGAACTGGATCTGGACCGTCTCGTCCGGGATGCGCGCGGGACGCCGCCGCAAACCGGCGTGACCATGCTGTTGATGGACATCTTTGGCGCGGATCGGCGTGACGCCCTGCAGCGCATCAATCGGCCGACATTGGTTGTGGCCGCGTCGAGTTCGCCGCTGCTGCAGGCGCAGAAGGACATGGCGGCAACGATCGCCGGATCGCGCCTGGTGGTGCTGGAAGGGGCCGGGCACGCGCTGTTCATCGATCAGCCCGAGCAGTTCAACGAAGCGCTCGCCCAGCTGCTGGCCACTGCTGTCGCCGTCCATTGACGCCCGGTGCCGGCTGACCCTGGCCACAGCGCGCTGACGCGCCCTCAGAGCTTCTTGAGCAGGACCTTCGAGTTGCGGCCGCTGTCGTCGTAGGCCTTGAGGCGGGACTCGGGCAGCGCTTCCTTGTCGGCCTCGGTGAAGCCGCAGACGGAAGTGAAGAAGGTGTAGGCCTGCGTCGAGAGGGCGAGGGCGGTGGTGGCGCCGCGCTCCTTGGCGACCATGCAGGCGTAGTCGACCATCTTCTTGCCGATGCCGCGGTGGTGGTAGAACGGCATGACGTAGAGCGAGCCGACCTCGGCGAAGCCGGGCTTCTCGGCGTAGAGGTTGAGCGAGACGCAGGCGATGAGGTTCTCGTCGATCTCGAAGACGTAGAACTGCTCGATGTTCTTCTCGATGGCCTGCTGGGTGCGGAAGAGCAGCTCCTCGCGCTTCACGGCGGAGCGGGTGAGGTTGTAGATGGCGCGCACGTCACGCTTCGTGGCCTGGCGGATCTGCTGGTATTCGTTGCCGTGGATGAGCGTGCCGACGCCCTCGTTGGAGAAAATCTCCGTGAGCAGGCCGTCGATCTGGCGGCCGTCGAGCAAGTGGACGCGCGGCGTGCCGGTCTCGATGGCCTTGATGGCGTGCGCGGCCTTGCTGCGCATCGGCTCGTTGATGGCGTCGGGCTTGTTCGTCAGCACGTCGCGGAGCGCGTCGACGGAGATCTGCTGCTGGAACTTGCCGCCGATCTCGAGGCCGGCGTGCGGCGTGAAGAAGATGATCTTGGAGGCGTGCAGGGACTCGGCCAGCTCGGCGGCGAGCAGGTCGGAGTTGACGCGCAGGGGCCGGCCGTCGCGGTCGAACGCGATGGGGTTGACCACCGGGACGACGCCGGAGGCGATGAGCTGGAGCAGGAAATCGCGGTCGATGCGGTCGACGCGGCCGGTGAACTGGTGGTCGATGCCGCGCAGGATGCCGAGCGGGGCGGACCGGACGGCGTTGGTCAGCGCGGCCTTCAGGTTGTTCTGCGTGAGGTCCTCGATGACGAGGTGCGTCACGCGGCCGGCGGCGCGGATGGCGAGGTCGAGCGTGGTGGCGTCGGTCACGCCGGTGCCGATGGCGTCGGTGAGCGGAACCTTGCGGCTCTCCGCAAGCTCTTCGAGCTGGCGGCCGATGCCGTGGACGATGACGACCTTGATGCCGAGCGAGCGCAGGACGGCGACATCGAGCAGGATGTTGCCGAAATTCTCGTCGGCGACCACGGCGCCATCGATGGCCAGGATGAAAATCTGGTCATGGTAGCGCGGCACGTACTTGAGGATGCCGCGCAGGTCGGTGGGTTTGATTTCGGCGCCGTTGGACATGAAAGGAATTCGTTAATCGGGCATTGCGCCCCGCTCGTCAATCGCGAGTTGCGGCCGGCGGCCGGGCCAACGGCGTCAGCGGACGGTGACGGTCCACTGCGCGGCGGGGCCGCGGGCGACGAGGCGCACGGTGTAGCGGCCGGGCGGGAGCGCCTGTGTGGAGAAGCTCACGGAGTAGTTCGCGTCGTCCCAGCGGCTGAGCAGATTCTTGCCCGGCAGGTGCTCGCTGCTCGGCACGAGCACGATTTCCTGGCCGCGGCGATACAGCTCGATGTTGCCGAGCTGGTATTGGAGATCGGGCACACTGGCGGTGAAGTATGCGGTGTAGCTCTCGCCGCGGGTCACGTCGGTCGGGGCGGTGACGCGATCGATACTGGCGAGCAACGCCGGTTTTTCGGCGAAGCAGGCGTCGAGGTCCGGCCCGAGCCCGTTCGCTCCGCGCTGAATGGTGGCAGCCAGAGTCGGTCCGGGTTTCTCGACCGGGCGGCGCGAGTCGATGGGAATTTTCTGCCAGCCGGCCTCCCGCAGCTTGGCGGTGGTGAAGCGGTTGGCCATGTCCTCGTAAGGACGGTTGGCGCGACCCGGTTTGCGGAAGTAGAGGTTGACGACGGTGTAGCCGACGATGAAGGCCGCGACGGCCAGCACGACCCATTTCATGGGCCAGGGCTTGGGCGCGGCGGTAGTTATCCGCGCGGGGCGGTTTTTGTGGCAAATACAATTGCGCCGCCGCGGGGGAGTTGTTCATTTGCCGGACTCAACATGAAGTATTGGTCGCAGACTTTCATCCCCACGCTCAAGGAGAGCCCGGCGGACGCCGAGATCGCCTCGCACAAACTGCTGCTGCGCGCCGGCCTGGTGCGCAAGCTCGGCGCCGGTTTCTACACCTACATGCCGGCGGGCCTGCGCGCGCTGCGCAAGATCATGGACATCTGCCGCGAGGAGATGGACCGCGAGGGCGCCACGGAGCTGGCCATGCCGCACGTGCATCCGGTGGAGAACTGGCAGGACGGTCCGCGCTGGGCCGCCGCGCGCGAGATCATGTATCGCGTCGACCACGCCGGCGCCGGCAAGAATTTTTATCAGATCACGACGAAGTTCCGGAACGAAATCCGCCCGCGCTACGGCCTGATGCGCGCCCGCGAGTTCATCATGAAGGACGCCTACAGCTTCGACGCGACCGACGACGCCGCGATCGAGAGCTACAACAAGATGAAGCGCGCCTACACGGCGTTCTTCACCCGCTGCGGCCTCAAGACGATCTCCGTCGAGGCCGACACCGGCGTGATGGGCGGCAGTTTTTCGCACGAGTTCATGGTGCCGGCGCCGATCGGCGACGACGACGTGGTGTATTGCGACGCCAGCGGCTACGCGGCCAACCGCGAGAAGGCCACCAGCGGCATCATCCCGGCCGACCTGAAGGATGCCGCGCCCGCGGGTTCCGTCGAGGAATTCCCGACGCCCGGCATCGTGACGATCGCCGCCCTCGAGGCCGCGCCCTACCACGTATCGGCGGATAAACAGTTCAAGACCCTCGTGTTCATGGGCGACGGCAAGCCCTTCCTCGTCATCGTGCGCGGTTGCGACGATGTCGAGGAGGCGAAGCTCGGCTCGCTCGGCTTCCAGCTCTGGCGCGCCGCCACGCCCGAGGAGATCGAGCCCGTCATGGGTGCCAAGCCCGGCAGCCTCGGCGCGGTCAAGGGCACGATCAAGAACCCCGGCGCGCTCGCCGGCATCTTCGCCGACCACGCCGTCCGCCTCGTCGGCAACGGCACGACCGGCGCCAACAAGGACGGCTTCCACCTGCGCCACGTCAATGTCGGGCGCGACCTCGCCATTACGCAGTTCGGCGACTTCCGCCGCGTGCACGCGGGCGAGCCCTGCCCGAAGTGCGGCCAGCCGCTCAAGATCGACCGCGCCATCGAGGTCGGTCACGTCTTCAAGCTCGGCACGAAATACTCCGAGAAGTTCGGCGCCGCCTACACCGACGACAAGAAACAGTCGCACCTCATGGTCATGGGCTGCTACGGCATCGGTATCAGCCGCACGCTGCAGGCCGTCATCGAGCAGTCCAACGACGCCGACGGCATCATCTGGCCGTGGAATGTCGCCCCGTGGCAGGTGCTCGTCGTCAATCTCGACCCGCAGGACGCCGCCGCGACCGACGTGGCCAAGAAGCTCGCCGCCGCCGCCGAGGCGGCCGGCGCCGACGTGCTCGTCGACGACCGCGCGGAGCGTCCGGGGGTGAAGTTCAAGGACGCCGACCTCGTCGGCCTGCCGCTGCGTCTCACGGTCGGCGGCAAGGGCCTCAAGGAAGGCATCATCGAACTCAAGTGGCGTACGAGCAAGGACGTCACCAAGGTACCGCTGCCCGATGCCGAGAAGATCGTCGGCGACGCCGTGCGCGCCGCCGCCAAGGCGTGATTTGGCATTGCGCGGAGCGACGCGACGAAGCAATCCAGCCTAGGGATCGCCACGCCTGCCGATGCAGGCTCACGATGACAAACCCATGATTGTAGTCCAAACCGATCCACGCTTCTCGCCGGCCCCGGCGGTCGCGACGCAGCAGCAGCAGGCGCCGGCCTGGCGCGTGGTCGTGCTGAACGACCCGGTGAATCTCATGTCGTATGTCGTCATGGTGTTCAAAAAAGTCTTCGGCTACGACGAGTCGCGGGCCCGCCGCCACATGCTGGAGGTGCACGAGCAGGGCCGCTCGGTCGTCTGGACCGGCGAGCGCGAGCGCGCCGAGGCCTACGTCTTCACGCTGCAGCAATGGCACCTGACCGCGGTGCTCGAGGCCAATGAAGCGCGTTGAGGTGAAGCTCAACCTCGATGCCGTCGCGCCGCTGCTCGACGTCATCAAGGCCACGGCCGACGAGCTCGCGCCGCGTCTGGCTATCGACGCGCAGGCGCCGGAGCACGATGCGGAGTTCGCCGCCGAGTGGAAACGCGAACTGCTCCAAGGGCAGGGTGGCGACATCGGCGTGCTGCTCGCAATGTTCGACAGCGATTTCTTCATCACCGGTGTCATCGCGTTCGACCCGACCAACTGCGAACCGATCCTGCGCGCCTGTTCGGCCCTGCGCTTGCGCCTGCGCGAGGCGCACCTGAAACCGCTTGGTGACGAGAGTCTGGAAAGCGGCGAGGTGCCGCTCGACGAGATGCCCGAGCCGCAGCGCCGGGCGTTCGCCGCCTACGTCTTTCTCGCGACGTTGCAGGAAGTGCTCGTGCAGCACCTCGACCCGACGATCCTCGAAGGGTGAGGGAGGCAGGTTTGGGGCTGCTCACCATTTCCTTGAAAATGTGGGAGGGGCTTTGCGCCCCGACGCGAAATTGTTGTCGGGCGCAGTCGGGGCGCAAAGCCCCTCCCACTTTTGGGGGACGAATCCATGAGTACCCTTGGGTTCTCGGCCGGCAGGGTTTTACGTCAGTCTTCGCATTTGACGGACGGGGGGCAGGGGGTAGCGTCTCGGGCGACACTCTGCAGTGTTCGAGGTGCTTCGAATTCGCTCTTTGCCTTTGATACCATTTGGGAGCCGCCAAGCGGCGCGTCGATGCCAGGCCGTAAACCGGAAGGCAGAAGCGCGCCAGGTGGCGCCCACCTTAACCTAGAAGGTTTTGGAGCCACAGTAGGCGCACGGCACAGGTGGAGTGTCATTTTCCCTTTCTCAACCCCAACAACCACGCCCATGGAACGACTGCCCTATTATCAACTGCTGCACATTCTCTCGCTGATTGTGCTGACCGCGCACACCTTCATGGCCTTGGCCAACCCGGCGCCGGAGAACCGCAAGCGGACCATGATGATCACGGGCATCGCCGCCCTGCTGATGTTTGGGAGCGGCTTCGGCATGCTGTCGTTGAACAAGATTCCTTTCGCGACCGGCTGGGTGCTCGTGAAGCTCGTCTGCTGGTTCGGCTTGGCCTCGCTGGCCGGAGTCGCGTATCGCAAGGTGGAACTGCGTGGCGTGCTGAGCACGGTGGCGCTGGTCCTCATCGCGGTCGCGATTTTCATGGTATATTTCCGTCCGTCGTTCTGAGACTCCGCGCCGTGTCATGTTGAGCGGAGCGAAGCATCCAATGGAACCTGGGCGGATTGACCTGCCCTTGGATTCTTCGCGGCGCTCAGAATGACAAACAACGTCAGCCCGATCCTTTGCGGCCTCTGGCTGGATGACCACGGGAAGGCGCATGTCTCGGTGGCGACACCGGACGGCGGACGCATTGAGCGCGAGGAGGATTTCCGGCCCTTCGCGTGGCTGGGCGAGGAGATCGGCGGGGAAGGCATCACGCTGGAGCGCCTGAAGGGCGAGGGCACCTACGGCTGGCTGGCCCACGCGGACACGCTGGCGAATTTCGAAGACTGGTTCAAAAGCGCCCGCGAAGGCGCGCCGGTCGACATCCTGAAGCCCTACGAGAGCCAGTGGCTCCTGCAGCGACGCGAGCGGCTGTTCAACGAAATGCATTTTTCGGATCTGCGCCGCTGCCAGCTCGACATCGAGGTCGGCGCGGCGGAGGCCGGCGCCTTTCCCGATGCGAAGAACGAGCATGACCGCGTGCTGGCCATCGGCCTGCTCTGTGGCGCGCGGCGCGAGCTGCTTGTGCTGGAAGAGGAGAGCGACGCGGGCGAGAAGCGGCTGCTGCTCCGGTTCAACGACCTGCTGCGCGAGATCGACCCCGACGTCGTCGAGGGACACAACCTGTTCAAGTTCGACCTCGATTACCTGCGGCAGCGCAACAAGCGCTTCAAGGTGCCGTGCGCGTGGGGGCGTTTCGGGCAGAAGGCGGAGTTTCGCAACAGCCGCATGAAGGTGGCCGAGCGCTGGATCGATTTCCCGCGCTGCGACATGCCCGGCCGCACGGTGATCGACACCTACCTGCTCGTGCAGCTCTACGACATCACGACGCGCGAGATGACCTCCTACGGCCTCAAGGAGGCGGCGGTCTACTTCGGCGTCACGCCGGAGTCGGGTGAGGGCCGCACCTACATCGACGGCGCCGTGATCCAGGAGGAATTCCGGCGCGACCGGGAGAAATTCCTCGCCTACCTCGCCGATGACCTACGTGAGACCAGGGGCGTGGCCGACGTGCTGCTGCCGACGTATTTCGAGCAGGCACGGGCGTTCCCGATCCTGCTGCAGGAGGCCGCGCTGCGCGGCACCGCGGGCAAGATCGATCTGCTTTTCCTCGAGGAATACTACCACGCGCGCGCGGCCTGCCCGGCGCCGGTCGAGATCGCATCGTTCGAGGGCGGTTTCACGCGGAGTTTTCAGGAAGGCGTCTTCAAGCACGTGCTGCACTTCGACGTGGCGTCGCTCTATCCGAGCCTGCTGCTCCACATGGGGCGCAACCCGAAGAGCGACACGCTCGGCGTCTTCATCCCGCTGCTCCGGCAACTGCGCGAGTACCGCCTGAAATACAAGCAGCTCGCCAAGTCCGCGCCGACCGTCGCCGAGCGCGACGAGGCGCAGGCCCGGCAGGCGACGTTCAAGATCCTCATCAACTCGTTCTACGGCTACCTCGGCTTTTCCGCGGCGCGTTTCGGCGACGGCGAACTGGCGGCCGAGGTGACGCGCCGCGGGCGCGAACTGTTGCAGGCGCTCATCGACGAATTCCAGAAGCACGGTTGCACGATCCTCGAAGCCGACACGGACGGGATTTATCTCTCCTCGGAGAAATTCTACGCACGACCGGAGGAGCTGCTCGCCTTGGTCGCGTCCATCCTGCCCGCGGGCATCGAGCTGGAGTTCGACGGCAGCTATGACGCGATGTTCTGCTACAAGGCCAAGAACTACGCGCTCGCGGCGAACGGCGAGGTGACGCTGCGCGGCTCGGCGCTCCGCTCGCGCGGCATCGAGCCTTATCTCAAGCGTCTCAGCGACCAGCTGATCGCGTTTCTGCTCGGCGTCAGTCCGGAGTCTCCCCTGGGAGAGGCCAAGGCGCTGCGCTCCCGGATCACTCATCGCGAGGTCGCGGTCACCGATTTGGCCAAGTCCGAGACGCTCAGCCAGAATCCCGAGGCTTACGCCCAATGGGTTGCCGGCGGCGGCAAACCCCGCCGGGCCGCCGCCGAAGTGGCACTGCAGATGACGCCGCGTCCGCGCATGGGCGAGCGCGTGAGCTATTACATCGGGCCGAAACAGAAGGGCCAGACGAGCGATTGGCAGCGCGCCCGGCCTTTGGCTGGATTCGACCCGGCCAAAGCGCCCTACGATCCGGGTTATTATTTGGATAAAATCGACGACTGGCTGGAACGGTATGGACGTTTCCTGGGACATAGTGCAGAAGAGGGGCAACAAGAGATGTCTCTCTGACCATGCGCACCCGCATCTGCTACTGGCTGCTGATCCTCGTCCCCCTGCTCGTTTACGCCCCGGCGGTCTTCCAGACGTACGGCATGCGGGATGACTATTCGCACATGCGCGAGGCCCGCGAGGAGCCGGGCAAACTGGTCCATTTCACCGCCTCGCAGGGCCGGCCGCTTTACGGCGCGATGCTCGAGACGACCTACGAACACATGGACTCGGTTGACGATCTCAGCTGGCTGCGGCTGACCTCCGTTGTGCTGCTCATCGGCTTGGGCATCATCCTCTGGAAGCAACTCGATGCGGCGGGCTGGCCGGAGATCGACGCGGCCGCGTTGGGGCTCGGCGTGACATTGTTGCCGGCCGCGCAGATCGGCGTCGGTTGGGCGATCGGCTGGCCGTGGGCGCTTTCCCTGATCCTCGCCGTGGCCGGCTTTGCCGCCGTGGAGACCGAGTTGGAAAAAGGTGGCATGAAACGCGCCGTGGGAGTCATCGGCGGCATTTTCATCTACGTGCTGGCCTCCCTGATCTATCCTTCAAACGCCCTGTTCGCCGTCGTGCCGATTGCGGCGTCCGCGCTGACCAAGGAGCGCCGCACCCCGCAGGAGCTGTTCCGCTGGGTGCTGCTCCATGTGGGCGTGCTGATCGGTTCCCTGATCGTGGCCTACCTGCTGCTGCGCGGCCTGTTCGCCGCGGGAGTCTTTCACGAATCGACCCGGATGCAGCTCGAGACGAATCCGTTCACCAAGCTCCTCTGGTTCCTCTGGCAACCGCTGCCCAACGCGCTGGCCTTGTTTGCGCTGCGCGACGATTTCCACACGGGCGAGCTTTTTTTCTGGCCGGTCGTGGCCGGCATCGTGGCGCTCATCATCTGGGTTAGGCGCAGCGAGAAGGTGAAAAGCGATCCCACGACCCTGATGGCTTGGCAGCTCTGTCTCGGCGTGCTGCCGTGGGCGGCCCACGCCATCAGCCTGCTCGCGGCCGAACATTCCACGGGTTACCGGACGCTCGCGGCCCTGTCCGGTCTTGTCCTGACGGTGGTGATCGTCTCCTTGCGCCGGTTGCCGCTGGACAAGGGTATCGAGCCTTGGGCGCATTACGGTGGTCTGGCGGCCCTGCTGGCGTTACTGGCCTTCGGGGCGTGGCACAACACCCTGTCCCTCATCGCCCGGCCGCAGGGCCGGGAGTGGAGACTGCTCAACGACGCCGTCACCCAGACGCGCTTCAAACCGCAAACGAAGGTCTACATGATCGAGCTGTCGCTGGACGACCGCTCGACGGATCGCGTGCATCAGGACGAATTTGGTTCGCTGAGCGCCCAAGGGTCTTGGGCACCGCAGGAGATGTTCAAGGCAGCCATGCGGGAGCGCTTTCCCCGGGGGCTGCCCAACGGTCAGTCGGTCGTGTTCACCCATGGCCAGAAACTGCCGGCCGAGGGCGCCTACGATGTCGTCATCGACCTGCGCAAGCTGAAGCAGTGGCGCGATTGAGCGCCGGCGCTCAGCTCCAGCGCAGATCGTTTTTCGTGAGCGGCAGGGTACGGATGCGTTTGCCGGTGGCGGCGTAGATCGCATTGCACAACGCCGGCGGCAGCGGCGGCAGCGCCGGCTCGCCGAGTCCGGTCGGCGGATTTTTGCTCTGGATGAAATGCACGTCCACCTGCGGAGTCTCGTTGATGCGCAGCAGCGGATAAGTGTCGAAGTTGCCCTGCGTCACGCGGCCGTGGTCAATGGTGATCTCCTGCAACCACGCCGCGCTCAGGCCGTCGATGATGGAGCCCTGCACCTGATGCTCGGCGCCGCTGAGATTCATGATCGGGCCGACATCGGCTGCCGCGGTCACGCGATGGACCTTCACGCTGCCGTCTTGCGCTACGCTGACTTCCGCGACCTCGGCGACGTAGCCGCGGTGGCTGAAATGAAAGGCGATGCCCTGACCGGTGCCGCGCGGGAGTTTCTTGCCCCAGCCGGCTTTTTCCGCGGCGAGGCGTAACACGCCCTTCATGCGCGCGGTGTCGTACGGCGGGGCGTTGCGGCCGGAACTCGGCACCTGCCGGTCGGGGCCGAGCAAGGCGAGGCGGAATTCCAAGGGATCCTTGCCGACGGCGTGCGCCAGCTCGTCGATGAAACTCTGGAAGACGAACGCGAGCGCGTTGCTGCCGGGCGCCCGCAACGGCCCGGTGGGGATGTTCGTGTTGATGATCGATTGTTCGAGCCGGAAATTCGGCAAAAACCGGCTGGGAAATTCCTCCGGACTCATCCGCGCGCTGCTGCCGGGCTCGGCGTCGCTGTTCAGGCCGACGGTGACGAAGTGGTCGTGCCAGGCGACGAGATTGCCGCTCGGGTCGACGCCTCCCTTGAGGTAGTGCCAGCCCAGCGGACGGTAGAAATCGTGCCGCATATCGTCCTCGCGCGTCCAGGTGAGTTTGATCGGCCCATTGACCCGGAGGGCGATGGCCGCGGCCTCCGCGACGTAGTCGTTGCCAAGTCGCCGGCCGAATCCGCCGCCGATGCGGGTGAAGCGCACCTTGATCTTCTCCTTGGGTAATCCCGTGATCTTGGCCGCGAGGTCCTGGGCGCTGCCCGGAGTCTGCGTCGGTGCGAGAATTTCGAGGCCGCCGTCCTTCGTCGGCCACGCGGTGCAGTTCTGCGGTTCGAGCGTGGCGTGAGAAATGTACGGATAGAAATACGTCGCCTCCACCTTCGCGGTCGCGCCGGCGAGGGCGGCGCCGGCATCGCCGTCGTTGCGCAACACCTTGCCGTCTTTGGCGGCGAGGGCCGCGGACTGGGCGGTGTAGCCTTCGCTGCTCTGGCTGGCGCCGGGGCCTTCCTCCCAAGTGACGCGGAGCTGGCGCTTCGCGCTCAGCGCGGCCCAGGTCGTGTCGGCGACGATCGCCACGCCTGCCAGCAGGCTGGAGTAGTCGCCCTGGCCGTCGAGAATGAACGCGTCACGCACGCCGGGCAGCGCCTTGAGCTGGTCGAGATTGGCACGGACGGCCTTGCCGCCGAAGACCGGACACTTTTCGTAGACGGCGAACTTCATGCCCGGCACGCGTTGGTCGAGGCCGAAGAGTGGCAGGCCAGTGACGATGGCGGGATTGTCGATGCCGCCCACGCGCGAGCCGAGCAGCTTGAACTCGTCGGGCTCCTTCAACTTGACCGTGTTCTCATCAGGCACAGGCAGCGTAGCGGCCTTGCTGGCGACCTCGCCGTAGGTGAGACGGCGTCCGGTCGGACGGTGAATGATCGTGCCGGCCTCCGCGACGCACTCGTTGGCGGGCACGCCCCAGGTCTGTGCGGCGGCCTCGACGAGCATGGTGCGCGCCACGGCGCCGGCGCGCCGCAGCGTGTCGTAATTCAGCGGGGTCGACAGGCTGCCGCCGGCGAATTGCGGTCCGAGCTGCGGGTCGAGCGCGGCCTGCTCGATCTTGATCTGGGCGAAATCCACCTCGAGTTCCTCGGCCACGATCATGGGCAGCGAGGTCTTCACGCCCTGGCCGATCTCGGGGTTCTTGGCGACGATGGTGACGACCCCGTCCGGCGTGATGCGGATGAACGGATTCGGCGTGAAGGCGCGCGCGGTGTTGTCGAGCGGCTGGGCGGCCGCGGCCTCGGGACCGGTCTTCAGGTAGAAACCGAGGGCGAAACCGCCGCCGGCCAGCGCGGTGACGCGGATGAATTCGCGCCGGGAGAGGGAAGAGGTGCTCATTGGGCCGCTCCTTTCATCGTGCCGGCGGCGTCCTTGATGGCGGCGCGGATGCGCAGGTAGGTGCCGCAGCGGCAGAGGTTGCCCGCCATCGCGTCGTCGATCTCGCCGTCGGTCGGGTTCGGGTTGTTCCTGAGCAGGGCGGCGGCCGTCATGATCTGGCCGGCCTGGCAATAGCCGCATTGCGGCACGTCGTGATCGCACCACGCTTTCTGCAGTGGGTGGGCGCCGGTGGGGTCGAGGCCCTCGATGGTGGTGATGGCCAGTCCGGCCACGGTGGAGACGGGCGCTTGGCAGGAGCGCATCGGCACGCCGTTGAGGTGCACCATGCACGCGCCGCACTGGCCGATGCCGCAGCCGTATTTGGTGCCGACGAGTTCGAGGTTGTCGCGCAGGACCCAGAGCAGCGGCGTGTCCGCGGGCACGTCGACCGTGCGGGCCTGCCCATTCACTTTCAGAGTGTAGCGGGGCATAGAAACAGGGTTTCGGAACAGTTATCCATCTTCGGCCGCGGGTCAACGCGCGAGGCGCGCGGTTCGGTCATGAGGGGTTCGCTGAGCAAAACAAAAAGCCCGTCGGGCGACGGACTTGGATTCAGGACTTGGCGGCCTTGGAGCGTTTCGCAACCCAGTTGATGATGGCGTCGTCGTCGTGTTCGTGGCGCCAGACGACGGTGAGGAACTCGGCGGGATGGATGTCATGCAGCTTGAAGAAGCGTCGGTCGCCGCCGCAGCTGTACATGAGCGAGGCGGGCAGCTCGCCGCGGAGCTTGGCCTTGGTCTTCGGAATGATACGCGGCAGCCACTCGATGCCTTTCACGGCGTCGGTCTTGGCGGGCATTTTGGATTCGTCGAGCACCTTGGTGGAAGGCCTGCCGTGCTGGGCGTTGAGGAAGTAGTCGCGGCGCACGAGTTCGATGGCGAGAGCGCGGTCGTAGCCGGGCTCGCCGCCGTTGTTGTGGTCCTCGGCGTAGTCGTAGAGATTCTGCGCCGTGAGTCCGTTGGCGGCGAGAAAGGCGAGCTCGCCCGCGGTGAAATAGGTGTCCGCGCCGGTGCGGCCGGCGGCGTAGAGCTTCACGGCCTTTTCGTACAGTGCGCGGAACTTGTCGGCGAAATCGTAGTGATTCATGCGGCCAGCGAAGCCAGACCGGGCCGAAAGGCAAACGGCGCTAGGCTGGCAGCGGCACGCTGGCGCAGAACACGGTGCCCTGCGGCCCGGTGGCCAGGAGCTCCAGTTCGCCGTTGATCTGGCGCACGAGCAGACGGCTGATGGCCAGGCCGAGACCGGTGCCCCCGGCCCGGCCGCTGACTCCGGGTTCGAACAGGCGGGGGCGCAGCGCCTCGTCGATCCCGGTGCCTTCGTCCGCCACCACGAGGCGGATGCCGGCGGATTCTTCGGCGAGCTCCACGCTCACGCGCCGTCCGGGCGCCGTGGCGGCCACGGCGTTGTGCACCAGGTTGGCGGCGATGAGGCAAAGCAGGCTGCCGCGGTGGCTGTCGAGCGCGCGCTCGAGCCGGCTGGCAACGACCAGCTCGACTCCCTTGGTTTCGGCCGCGGCGGCGCCGCGGTCCCGGATGATGGCGGCAAGATCGCCGCCGGACAGTTCGTACGTGGCGCCGGTCCGGGCATCGCCGAGCAATCCGACCACTTCGGTGATAAGCGACTGCATGCGCTCGGTGTAATGGGCGGCCGAGGCCCAGTCGGCCCGCGCGGGTGCGCCCGCGGAGACGGCGGCGCGCAGGCCGGCCACCGAACCCTGCAGGCCGTGGATCAGGTGCGACGTGATCTGGCCGAGCGCCGAGGCCTTGGCGGCGAGGGTGAGCTCGAAATTGGCCCGGGCCAGACGTTCGTTGCGCTCGGCCACGAGCCGCTGCGCCCGGGCCACGCCCAGATACGCGCCGCTCAGGACGAGCGCGATCAACAGCGTGCCGGCGCCGAGCGTGGCGAGCGTCTGCCGGTTGAGCCGCTGTTCGATGAGGGCGAGCTCGCCCCCGAGGGCGCGGGCGTCGAGGTAATACTGGACGAACCCGAGCGGTTGCCCGCGCGCGCGACCTTCCAGCGGCAGCAAGACTTCCAGCACGGGTGCGGTGGCGCCCGGCCGGGTGCCGGTGAAATAGCGGTCGAGGGGAAAGTCCGTGTGGAAGCGGCTGATCGGATTGCCCGCGAGCAACGCGAGATAGTCGGGCGCGGCGAGTTCGGCGAAGAGCAGTGTGCCGGGCACCGCGCGCGCGAGGTTGCCCTGGGCGTCGAACACGGCGACCGCCAGCATGCCGTCCTGCTGCGCGCTCGGCAGCACGGCGGCCAGCAACTGCTCGGTCCGGAGCGCGGCCGCGCCGGTCCGCGCCTCGGCGCCCGTGATCTGGTTCCGCGCGACCGGAAGCAGGACGGCGGCATCGCGTCCGATGACCGTGCGGCGGATTTCCTCGTGCAGTTCGCTCCGGAAGCGGACCAGCAGACCGGCGAAAATCGCGACCAGCAGCAAGCCGAGGCCGACCGTGGCCGGCAGCAGACGGGTGCGGCGGAAACTCGATGGGGCGGGGCTCACTCGGGAACCGCCTGCCAGTCCTTCGCGCCGGTGAGGTCGAGCGTGGCCAGCGTGGCGTCGAACAACAACTGGCGTTGCGCGGGGGAAAGGCCGGGTTCGAGGACGGCGGTGCGGTAATCGCGGTAGAGCGACTGGAGCTGCTGTTGCTTGAAGGCGCTCATGAAATCGGCCAGCAGCGCGTCGACGGTCTTCGCGTCGCCGTCGCCGGAAGTGGTGCTGGCCGCGAGGCGGGCCAGCTCTTCGCGGATGGCGCGGGCCTCGGTGGCCAGCGTGGCCAGGCGCGCGCGGTTTTGCTCCTCGAACGCGGCGAGGGCGGCGCGCGCCGCGTCGGGCGCGATGGGCTTGGCCTTCTTCCCGCCCGCGGGCGCGGGCTCCTGGGCCTGCTGGCGGGCGGCGCTCTGCAAACCGGCTTTTTCGCGCAGGTAGGCATCGATGCGGGCGGCCAGCGCGGGCGGCAGGCCCGGGCGCACGGCGGGCCGGGTCTGCTCGGGCAGGGCCGCGAGCGCGAGACGGAGGCGCTCGGCCTGCGTCTCCAATTCGGCGAAGCGCGGCTCCTGCTGCGTGGCGAGTTCGCGCAACGTCTTCTCGCGCTTGCCGTCGCCCTGGCGGTCGAGATTGAAGAGCGCGTCGCGGAGTTCGCGCTTCAGGGCGGTCTTGGCCGCGGTGAAGGTGCCGATCTCCGCGGCCAGCCCGGCCGATATCCCCGCAGGCACCCGCAGACGGGAACCATGCGGGAGGAAGAAAACCACCTGCTCGGGTTCGAAGGTGCTGGCGAGGTCGCCGGGGTCGCGTTCACCCAGTGCCTCGGAAAGCTCGACGACCACCTCGCGCAGGAGCTGGCGCTGCGCGGGAGACAGCCCTTCCTGATAGAAAATCGCCGCGCGGATGACGCTGAATTCGTCGTAGAGCAGCTCTTGCGGCGTGCGGGTGGTGCCGGTTTCGCCGAGGCGCCAGTTGCGGTACTGATTCCAGTCGCCGGTTGGGGTGAGGAATCCGCCCCGATAGAAATCGCGCCGCAAGGCGTCCGCGGTGCCGGCGAGCTCGTTCAGAACCGGCTCCTGCTTGCGCGCAAGGTTCGCGAGCGCGGCCGGGGCGGACGCCGGCGCGGTGTGCGCGGCCTCCAGACCGATCCGCAATTCGGCGAGCGCGGTTGCGCGCGCGGCGCGGTAGGCATCCAGGCGTTGACGATGGCGGCGGTCGATGTCGCCCTTGGCCAGGCGCGTGCTGAGCGGGGCGAAGAACAGCTCGTTGGCATACGGGGCCAGATCGTTCCAGATGGCGTCGCGGATGGCCGGGGCAGGCGGCAGTTCGGCGCCGAGCACCGGGGCGGGTGCCGGAAAATAAATGGGCATCAGTTCCCCGAGCGGCGGCTGATTGGATCCGCCGGGAAACCGCGAAAGGTCGCGTGCCAGGGAGGGATCGCGTGGCGTGGGGCGGGAGCCGGAGCCCGTCAGGCCGCCGGGAGCGACTCCGCTGGTCGTCACGTCCTGGGCGCGGGCGCCCGGGACGGCAAGCACACCGGCCAGCAGCAGAAGGGCGAGGCGGAGGCGGAAAAACAGAGCGGGAGACATCGGCATGGCAGGTGGCGCGGAAGGGATTTCGCAGCGGGCAGAGATAATCGCAGTTGGGGCGAAGTCGAGCGGCTGCTTGCCGGATGAGATCGCCCCGGGCGCCGGCCACCTATGATGCACTCACACACGGACCAGACACACACACATGCACCGATGAAATGGCCGGCGTAGCCCCCGGGGCGGAAAGGATAGGGTCAGAAGCTCAGCCCGAGCCCCAATCCGAAGAGGTGGGCATCGAGGTTCTTGAGTGGGGCATAAGTGTAATAGGCGGTGAGGCTGAAGTGCTCAGCGACTCCATAAGCGAGGGACAGTTCCGCGCCCGGATGAAGGGCGGTGGAATTGCTGCGGTTGGCGACCGTGCGAATGACCGGAGGCGGCGGATTCTCCGGAATGCCAAACTGCGGGTCGATCCGGACGAGATTCGTTTTCGTGTTCTCGCAATGGATCAGCGGGGTGAAATGGAGCATCAGCCGGTCGCGCGCCCAGACGCGGATCGGCAGGGCGACGGACCAGAGCCGCGAGCGCTGGCTGAACTCGTATTCATGCAGCGCCACCAGCTGGGTGCCCGTCAGCGGCGGGAGAATCTGCGTGGAAAGCACATCCGCCTTGACGGTCCCGATATCCGTGTAGCGAAACTCGATCCGCACCGTCGGGGAGATTTCCCAGCCCAGACCGAGGCCCGCCGCAGTGGACGGCGTATCGAAGCTGACTTTGGAAACCAGCACCCCGACCTCGGGCGTGCCGGAAAGATGGAGGATTGATGCTCGCGGCTCCACATAGACGGCGCACCGGGCGGCGAGAGGAAGCATCAGCAACAGGAGTGGGAGAAGCTTGCTTTGGGTTGGCATACACCGCCACTCATTGCTCGCGTCGTGCCAACGGGCGTCATTCCCGGACAAGACCTGCGGTGGCAAGGGTTTAAAATATTTCGACCATCGGCCGGTCGAGGCAGAGCGCCGCCCGGTTGGGGGAATACAACCGGCTCGCACCGCATGCGGAGTACCCGTTTGGGTGCAATCACCCAGTCGCCGCCGTAACCGTTCGCGCTCCGGTCTGCTTACTCGGTGCGTTCGGCCGGTTGCAGACGGTAACGCAAAAACTCGCGCGTCACGCCGAGCCGGCGCGCGGCGGCGGAGACGTTGCCGCCGGTCTCGCGCAGCGCTTCCTCGATGAAAGCCGTGGTCACGTGGTCGAGATTGAAGCCGGATTCCGGCAGCCGCCACGCGGGGTTGCGCCAGTCGGCGGCCGGCGCGCCGGGTCCGGCCTCGAGATGGGCGAAGTCCAGTTCGCCCTCGCCGCCGAAAATTACCGCGCGCTCCAGTTCGTGGGCCAGCTCGCGCACGTTGCCGGGCCAGCGCTGGGCCTGCAGGCGGCGCGCGCCCTCGGGCGAGATCGAGACATGGCGCAAGCGATGCCGCGCGGCGATGCCGGCGAGCAGGTGCCGCGCGAGCTCGACGATGTCCTCGCCGCGCTCACGCAGCGGCGGGAGTGTGACGTGCAGCAGGTGCAGGCGATGGAACAGGTCCTCACGGAACGCGCCCGTCTCGGCCAGCGCGCGCAGCGGGCGGTTGTTGGCGGCGATGATGCAGGCGTCGATCTCCAGCTCCTTCGTGCCGCCGAGCCGGCGGATGCGGCCTTCCTCGATCGCCGTCAGCACCTTGGCCTGCGTCGCGGGAGAAAGGGAGCCGATCTCGTCGAGGAACAGCGTGCCGCCGTCCGCGGCCTCGAGCAACCCGATGCGCGCCTGCTTGGCGTCGGTGAACGCGCCGCGCTCGTGGCCGAAGAGTTCCGACTCGGCCAGCTGTTCGGGCAGGGCGGCGCAGTTGACGGCGACAAAGGGTTGCGCGGAGCGCGGGCCCTCGCGGTGCAGCCAGCGGGCGAGCGCACTCTTGCCGGTGCCGGTTTCGCCCTCGAGGAGCACCGGCGGCAGGTGGTGCTCCAGCCGGCGCTCGGCGGCGAGGATGGTGTCGAGCTGGGCGCGCACTGCGGCGAGGCTGCGACCGAAGAACCAGCCGTCACTCGGGCGGGCGGCGAGCTGATGCTCCTCGCGGCGCGCGGTGATGCGCGCCTGCCGGCAGCGCAGGAAGGCGAGCGGCAGCTCTTCGGGTTCGAAGGGCTTCGTGACGTAGTCGCCCGCGCCGAGGCGCATGGCCTCGACGGCCTCGGGCACGCCGCCGAAAGCGGTCATGACGACCACACCGGTGTTCTCCGAGAAAGCACGCTCGCGCAGCAACGCGAGCGCCTCGCCATCAGGCAGGTGCAGGTCGGCGAGCGCGTAGTCGAAACGGATCTCGCGCGCGAGCCGGCGGGCTTCCGCGAGGTTTGTCGCTTCGGTCACTTCGGCGCCGAGGGCGCGCAAATGGGCGCTCAGCCGGCGACGCAGCACGGCGTCGTCTTCGAGGAGGAGTATCTCGCGGCCGGCGAGGGAGGAGGTGTCGCGGCTCATGCCCGGAACACAATGCGCCTGGCGGCGCGCGTCAAGGCACGGTGAAGTCGATGAGGCGTTTCGCGCGGTCGACCTTGAGCACGACGACCTCGATCTTGTGGCCGAGCTCGAAGCGGCGTTTGGTCTTGCGACCGATGAAGGCCGAGCCGTCGCCGTTGAGGTGGTAGAAATCGTCCTGCAGCGAGGAGACCGGCACCATGCCGAACGCGCCCGCCTCGGAGAGTTCGATGAAGAAGCCGTGGTTGCGGACGTCGGTGATGACGGCCTTGAAGCGCGTCTTCTTTTTCTTCTCGGTCTCGCGCTCGAAGAATTCGGTGAGCTTGAACTTCACGGAGTCGCGTTCGGCCTCGGTGCTGTTGATCTCGGTGAGGCTGAGGTGCTCGGCGAGCGCGTCGATGCGGGTGATGTTGTAGCCGCCGTGGTGGCCGGGCGGGGCCGGGTAGCCGCCGTGTTGCACGAGGTAGTGGTCGAACACGCGGTGCACGACGAGGTCCGAGTAGCGGCGGATGGGCGAGGTGAAGTGCGTGTAATCCTTTTTGTTCAGACCGTAGTGGCCGTCGTGCGCGGCGCGGTAGCAGGCCTTGCGCATGCTGCGCAGCACCTGTGTGCGGAGGAGGTGGCCCTGCGGGTGGTCGCGCAGGAGGCCGAGGACCTTGACCAGCTCTTCGCGCCGGGCGAGGTCGCCGGTCTTGATGTTGAAGGTGCCGAGGAACTGGCGGAGCTCGGCGAGGCGGTCCTCGTCGGGATCGTCGTGCACGCGGTAGAGCGAGGGCAGGTGGTGCGTGCGCGTGAGGCGGGCGACGGCCTCGTTGGCGAGGAGCATGAACTCCTCGATGAGCTGGTGGCTCTCGTCGTTCGTGATGAGTTCGATGCGGTCGGCGTAGCCCTGCTCGTCGACGAAGATCTTGGTCTCGGGCATGTCGAGGTCGAGGCTGCCGCCGCTCATGCGTTCGCGGCGGAGCTTGCCGGCGACGGCGCAGAGCTGGCGCACCCAGGTCTGCAGGTCGGCGAGGTCGCCGTGCGGCAGCTCGGACAGCAGGCGGCCGGTCGAGCCGGTCTGATGCTTGGGCGGAGCGGGCAGGCGGCGGATCTTGTCGAGACTATCCTCGAACATCAGCGCGTAGGCCTGCTTGTAAGTGAGGCGCTTGCGGCTGCGGATGACGGTGTTCGCGAACTCCGCGTGCTTCAGTTTGCCGCCGGAGCTGAACGTGAAGAGCGCGGCCTTGGTCAGGCGGTCCTGCGCCTCGACGAGCGAGCAGAGGCCGTTGGAGAGTTTTTCCGGCAGCATCGGCACGACGGTGCCGACGAGGTAGGTGGAGTTGCCGCGCTTCTGCGCCTCGCGGTCGAGGGCCGTGCCGGACTTCACGTAGTGGCTGACATCGGCGATGTGTACGCCGATGCGCAGCTCGCCGCCGGGCAGATATTCGAGCGAGAGCGCGTCGTCGAAGTCCTTGGCGTCGTCCGGATCGATCGTGAACGTGGGGATCTCACGGTAATCCATCCGGCCCGCGAGATCCGGCGGGCGGACGACGGCGGGCAGGGCGGCGGCCTCGCGCACGACCTCGGCGGGAAATTCCTTCGAGAGATCATGCTTGCGGAAAATGGCCGCCAGCTCGGCGCTGGGCTCGAAGGCGCGGCCGAGTTTCTCGATGATGATGCCGTCGGGGTTGAGGTTGCGGTCCTTCCACTCGTTGAGCTGGACGACGACCTTGTCGCCGACGGCCGGCAGCGGGCGGAGCTTCGCCCGCATCGGATCCATGACGATGATGTCGTGGCCGAAGCGCGGATCGTCCGGCGCGACGTAGAAGTAGGTGCGGCCGCGCTGCAGCGTGCCGGTGGTCGTGGCGCTGCCCCGCGCGAGCACTTCGAGCACGCGGCCGGCGCGCTCCCCGGGCTTGAGGAAGCGGAACTGCTCGCGCTCGCGGCCGACGATGAGGCGCACGACCACGGTGTCGCCGTGCAGGGCGGTGCCGGTGTTTTCGGCGGCGACCTGGACCGGCGCCTCGCGCGTGGGCTCGTTGACCTTGCCTTCGGGAAACACGATGGCCGAGCCGCTCTGGCGGAAGCTGATGCGGCCGGTGACGAGGTCGGCCTCCTGCGGCAGGCACAGCCGGTCGCCCTTCACTAGCACGATGCGGCCGGTGCGGACGAGGTCGCGCACGTCCAGGGAGAACTTGCGCCGGTCCTTGGTCTGGAGGCGCCACTGCTTCGCGATGGCGTCGGCGGCGGTCGGCACATAGCCGCGCTGGTTGAGGTGCTGGATCAGACGATCACGGAAATTCATGGAAGGGGAGGGGCCCGCCCGGATGGCGCGGCGTGGGTTTTAGCGAGTCTCGCCGCAGGCGGACACTTTACAAGGATGGGTTTCGGGCCGCGCACAAGGCGAGGTGGTTGCGCCGAGGCTTGGCGCCGTTCGCAAGCCGCAGGCGAGACGGAGTTTGGCGTGGATCGCCTGGCGGGAACGAGACGCAGTCAGCGGCGGTTTTCGCCCCCGGGTTGCTGGGCTGATTTGGTCAAAATCCGTGCTTCCCAAGCAGGCTCCGAAATGTATGGTGGGCGTTTTTATGGAGAAGACATTCATTATTTTTAAGCCGGACTGCATGGAAAAGCGCCTCGTCGGCACCGTGCTCCAGCGCTTCGAGGCCGCCGGTTTCGACGTCATCGGCTGCAAGATGATGCGCCTCACGCCCGCGCTGCTGCGCGAGCACTATGCGCACGTGGCCGACAAGCCGTTTTATCCCGAGATCGAGCAGTTCATGAGCTCGCGCCCGGTTATCGCCCTGGCGCTCCGCGGCACGAACATCGTGCAGAAGGTGCGCGACTTGCTCGGGCCGACCGACTCCCGCAAGGCCGCCAAGGGCACGATCCGCGGCGACTTCGGCACCGAGATGATGAAGAACGTCGTCCACGCCTCCGACAGCGTCGAAAACGGCAAGGCGGAGATCGCCCGCTTCTTCAAGGTCGACGAGATTTTCGGCTGATTTTATCTGAATACTTGACGACTGCCGGAGGGATACTCTTATTTCGCCACTCTCGCAGTTTGCCCCTATCGTCTAGCGGCTAGGACAGGAGATTCTCATTCTTCAAACCGGGGTTCGATTCCCCGTGGGGGCACCACTCTCAAGCAGGCGCGCACCGCAAGATGCGCGCCTGTTATGTTCGTGAGTCAAGGTGCAAGGTGAGGCCGACCCGTTTTGCCTCCATTCATTCGATTTCCCCGTAGAGGCGCTGGAAGTAAGTGAGCGCTCGCTCCTTGTTCGCTTCAACGAAGTCATATACCTCGCGATAGGTGCGTAATTCAAGCGACCCAGACACATTTCCGGCCTCGTCTAGGATAGGAAGAGTCATCGGCAACTTCCATTGACAGCCCTGCTCCTCAAATAGCGGACCAAACGCTGTGATCGGATGAAAAGCATCGTACGCGACGTGAACCTTGTTGGCGTCATTCCTTGACCAGGGCTTCGACGGTTTCTTTCCTGGGTAATCCCAGTAAGGGAAGAGACGGTCGCCCCAAGAGCGATAGTGTTCGCCCATCGCACGCACCCAGCGTTCGTAGAAAATGTCTTGCAGGCGAGCGAACGTGACGAGTTCGACGTTGGTTTTGGTCGCTGCTTTGTGGGCACCACTCTGGAATCCAGCCATGGAGACAATATACCCCCTGTTCGCTCCGCAGTCTTGGATTACGGTCCTGAACGAATGCACGGTCTCAAGGGACACGGATTTCTGCCAATACTTGCATTCACAAAGATAGCGTGCTGGCGGCACCGATGCGGAATCGAGCACATCGACATCGATCTCCTTCGATCCTCGCACCAATTCAGCACGTCCGCCTACGGTAACCTCGCAACCGAGCTCGCGGAAAAGCTGAGCGACCATTTCTTGGAGGTCGCGCCAGTCGCTGGGTTGACGGTCAAAAATACGACACATGTTTAGTCGAAGAAAGTCTTGTAGAACACCCATGTCGATCCGGATCGGGAGGATATGTGTTCTTCCCTTGTTCGTCAGCATCCGTGATGCAAATGGACAAGGTGAGCGCCGTTTTTGCGTGTCTGTTGATACTCTGGGGCTCAGTAAAACACGTTCCGGTCGAGGCTGCGGTATTGGATGGCTTCGAGGAGGTGGGCGGACTGGATGCGTTCGGAGTCGGCGAGGTCGGCGATGGTGCGAGAGACCTTGAGAATGCGGTCGTAGGCGCGGGCGGAGAGGTGCAGTTGCTCCATGGCGTGCTGCAGCAAGTCGCCGAGTTCGGAATCGAGCGGGCAGTGCTTCTTGATTTGCGTCTGCGTCATGCGGGCGTTGGCCATCGTGCGCGAGCCGGTGAAACGCGCGTGCTGCCGGACGCGGGAGGCCTCGACGCGTGTGCGCATGGCGGTGGACGGCTCGCCGGGTTTGTCGGCGCGCAGTTCGGCGATCGACAGCGCCGGGGCCTCGATGTGCAGGTCGATGCGGTCGAGCAGCGGGCCGCTGATGCGGGCGCGGTAGCGCTGGATCTGCGCGGGGGCGCAGCGGCACTCATGCTTCGGGTCGCCGAGATAGCCGCAGGGGCAGGGGTTCATGGCGGCGACGAGCATGAAGTTGCACGGCAGCGTGATCTTGCCCGCGCTGCGTGAGATGGTGACGTGTCCGTCCTCCAGCGGCTGGCGCAGCACCTCGAGGGCGGAGCGCTTGAACTCCGGCAACTCGTCGAGGAAGAGCACGCCGTGATGCGCGAGGGAGATTTCGCCCGGGCCGGGAATGGCGCCGCCACCGAGCAGGCCGACATCGGAGATGGTGTGGTGCGGGGCACGGGCGGGACGCTCGCGGAAGTGCACGCCGCCGTTGAGCGTCTGGCCCGCGGCGGAATGGATGCGGAGAATCTCCAGGTATTCGTCGAGCGAGGGTTGCGGCATGATGCCCGGCACGCGCTTGGCGATCATGGATTTTCCGGAGCCGGGCGGCCCGATCATGAGGAGGTTGTGTCCACCGGCGACGGCGACCTCGACGGCGCGGCGGACGGCGTGCTGGCCCTTGATCTCGGCGAAATCCAGCGCGGCCTCGGCGGCGTCGGGTGTACGTTGCGTGAGCGGAGTGGCGCGTTGCGGGGTGAGCTTGATCTCGCCGCAAAGGAAACGCGCGGCCTGATCGAGCGAATCGATGGCGTAAACTGTCACGCCCTCGACGAGGGTGGCTTCCTCGGCCGTGATGCGCGGGAGGAGCAGGGCGCGCTTGCCGGTGGCGCGGGCGAGCACGGCCATGGCGAGACCGCCTTTGACGGGGCGGGTGGCGCCGGAGAGGCTAAGCTCGCCGGCGACGAGGTAGTCGTCGAGCCGGTCGGCCTGCAGCTGCTCGGTGGCGACGAGGATGCCGAGGGCGATGGGCAGATCGTAGAGCGCGCCTTCCTTGCGGAGGCCGCCGGGGGCGAGGTTGATGGTGGTGCGCGTGCGCGGCATCCGGAAACCGGAATTGCTCAACGCGGAGAAGACACGGTCGTCGGACTCCTTGACGGCGGCGTCGGGCAGGCCGACGAGGAAGAGCTTGGGCTCACCGGTCTCGCCGGTGTTGACCTCGACTTGGACAGGCACGGCGTCGATGCCCACAAGGGCCGCCGAGCAGATGGTGGCTAGCATTAATCAGGGCGCAGGCGTGGTTATACACTCACCACTCCCTGCTGCACGCGGCGCCGGATTTCGGCGATGTTCGCCTCGACGGCCTGCAGGTAGGGATTGGGTTGGCCCGTGATGGAAAGGTACGTGTGGACGGAATCGGTCTCCGTGGCAAACATCGGCAGCACGAATTTTGCCCAGAAGTCGGGGGTCTTGGCCAGGAGTTCGCCGAGGCTGTGGTAGGGCCGCTGCTCCTCCGGCACGCCCTCGAAGTCGAATGCCTCCTTGAACTCACCGTAGAGCGCGTCGAGTTTGTCCGGGTAATCGGGCGAACTCATCTGCGCGAGGTAGTCGGCGGTGACGAGGCAGCACGCCATGATGCGCGCTTCGATGCGGCGGAAGGTCTGCGCGCTGACGCGGTTGCGCGGTCCGGTGCAGCTGATGGCGGTGCAGATGTCCTCCATCTCGGCCGGACTGATGCCCAAGGCCGGCAGATAGAGACGGGCGAAGTCGCAGCTGCGGCGTTCGTGGACGAAGGTGTATTTGGCTCCGGTGCCGGCCCGGTCGGACGTGCGCTTGATGAAGCCGACGTCGTGCAGCATGACGGCCATGATGCACAGCTCGGCATCACGCCGGCTCAGCGCCGGCTCAGCATGGGCAACATGCCGGCCCTTGATGAGGTCGGCCATGCACAAGGTGGCCTGAAGCGTATGTTCGAAATTATGATAGCGCATGTCGTTCGCCTGGTAGCCGAGATAATGGCCGGTGAACATGCTGGTCACGTCCTCCACGAGGTGGCCGATAAGGGGCACGCTGGACATCCACCCTTCGCTGACGAAGATCGACTGCACGTACGAGCAGACGGCGGCCGGCTCCTTGGTGTTGATCGCGTGGGGTAGGGCCATTCCGGGGGTGATAAATAGGGTTTGCCGCCCATGCCGGCAAGTTCATTGTCCGGAGTCACCGAATTATTCGCATGGGTGCGAGTGGCAATTTGATCATCGGACTGACGGGCGGCATGGGTTGCGGCAAATCGACCGCCGCCGCGCTTTTTGCCGGCCATGGATTCACGCGCTTCGACGCCGACCAGGTCGTGCGCGAGGAGCTGTTGCCCATGCTGGACGTGGTGGCGGCGGTGCGCGGGAAGTTTGGCGACGCCGTGATCGGTCCCGATGGCCAGATCCAGCGCGACCGGCTGGCGGAGATAGTTTTCCGGGACGAAGCTGCGCTGGCCTGGCTGGAAGGCGAGTTACATCCGCGCTTGAACGCGCTTTGGCGTGCCCGGTTCGCCGCGGCCCGCGGGGAAAAATTCATCGTCGAGGTGCCCCTGCTCTTTGAGAAGGGGATGGAGAATTGGTTTGATTTCACCGTCTGCGTCACCACAGACTCCGCTCTGCAAATCCGGCGGCTGGAGCAGCGCGGTATCCCGCCCGAGCTCGCCCGCCAGCGTTTAGCCAAGCAACTGCCCCTGGCCCGAAAATGCGAGTTGGCTGATTTTGTTCTCCTGAACGACGGCTCCCTTGAGTTTTTAAGCGAACAGGTCAGCGCGCTGGCGCACCGCCTCCTTCAACCACAACCCGCCTGCCCCTAGCAGGCATCCCTAATGGAAGTTCCTCCGTCCTCCTCCGAGGAGAATGTTAAGTCCGACAACGACAGCGCCGCCGAGTCGCCCAAGAAGCGTCCGCGCACCCGCTCCCGTCTTTACCGCTCGAAAAAGGGCGCCGCGACCGGTGACAGTGCACCCGCGGCGGCCGAGCCCGAGTCCGCGCCTGCTCCCGAGCGGGCCGAGCGCAGCGAGGTGTCGCCCGAGCCGGCTCCCGCGCGCAGTGAGCGCGTGGAAGAGCCCCGGGCGCCGGAAGCCGCCGCACCGGCACCGTCCGGCGGCGGCGACGCGCCGGCCGAGTCCGCTGCACCCCAAGGCGGTGGTGAGAGCGGCGAAGGCGACCGCGGCGGTCAGTTCCAGCACGGCGGCGGTGGCGGTGGAAAATTCAACCGCTGGCGCGACAAGAAATTTCGCGGCGGCGGCAAATGGGGCAAGCACCAGGGAGGTGGCGGGGGAGGCGGCGGACCGAAGTTCCCGCCGCAGCCGCCTCCGCCCAAGGGTGAGATTTATTACGGCGATCTGCCGGATCCGGCGCGTTTCCAGGACATCGAGGCGCTCGACACGCTGGCCGACGAGATTGCCGCGAAGAAGGAAGACCCGATCTGGTTGCAGGAACTCTACGCGCTCGGCCACGCCGAACTGGCCGCCAAGGCCAAGGGTCTCGGGGCGAAATTCGAGGGCGTGCCGAACCGCAAACAGATGCTGACGGCGGTGTTCGCGGCCGCGGCCGAGCAGAAGATTCCGCTGCTCGACCAGGGCTGGCTCGACCTCACGGACCGCGGTTACGGCTTCATCGTCCACGACAGCGTCAATTACCGCCTCTACCCCGAGAACGCGTTCCTGCCGGAGGGCTTCGTCCGCAAGCTCGGCCTGAAGCGCGGGCATCACGTCGAGGTGCAGGTGCAGGCGCCGCAGGGCAACGACCGTTGTCCTGCCGTCGTCCGCCTCCGCAAGGTCATGGGCGGCAAACCGGACGAGCTCTCCAAGCTCAAGCCGTTCGAGGAGCTCACGCCGTATTACCCGCTCAAGCGCATCTGGCTCGAGCAGGCCGGCGCCAAGGACGTCTCGATGCGCATGGTCGACATTATCACGCCGGTCGGCTTCGGCCAGCGCGGCCTGATCGTCGCGCCGCCACGCACGGGCAAGACCGTTCTCCTGCAGAACATCGCCAACTCCATCGCGGCCAACTCGCCCGAGGCGAAACTCATCATTCTCCTGATCGACGAGCGCCCCGAGGAAGTCACGGACTTCCGCCGGCACTGCAAGGGCGAGGTCGTCAGCTCGACGTTCGACGAGACACCCGAGAGCCATGTGCATTGCGCCGAGATGGTCATCGAGAAGGCGCGCCGTCTGGTGGAGCAGGGTGAGCACGTCGTCATCCTGCTCGATTCCATCACCCGCCTCGCGCGCGCGTACAACGCCCTCGCGTCCAACAACGGCAAGATCATGTCCGGCGGTCTCGAAGCCACGGCGTTGCAGAAGCCGAAGCGCTTCTTCGGCTCCGCGCGCAACATCGAGGGCGCCGGCAGCCTCACCATCCTCGGCACCGCGCTCATCGACACCGGCAGCCGCATGGACGAGGTGATCTTCGAGGAGTTCAAGGGTACCGGCAACATGGAGCTGCACCTCGACCGCGACCTGGTGAACAAGCGCATCTTCCCCGCGCTCAACATCGACAAGTCCGGCACGCGCAAGGAGGAGCTCATCTACCATCCCGACGAGCTCGCGCGCATCTACTCGCTGCGCCGCGCCATGCAGGGCGTGCCCGCCGCGGACTCGATCGACATGCTCATCCAGCGGCTCAAGAAGACCAAGACCAACGCGGAGTTCCTGATGAGCCTGAACCGCTGACGCCCGCCGCGCATGAGCAGTCACACGTTCTGGATCTACACCCTGACCTGCCTGCTGCTCGTGGCGGCGCCCGGCCCGGATAATCTGCTGGCGGTGGCCCGCGGCCTTTCCCAAGGCCGGCGCGCCGCGGTCGTCTCGGCGCTCGCTTCGGGCTGCGGCATCCTTGTTCATGTGGGTGCCGCGACGCTTGGTCTGACCGCGCTGCTCATGGCCTCGATGGCGCTCTTCCTGGCGGTGAAGCTCGTCGGGGCCGCCTACCTGCTGTGGCTGGGCTGGAGGGCCCTGCGCTCCCGCACGCTGATCTCGTTCCGTGTCGTGGATCGGCTGCCCTTGCGCCGTGTTTTTCTGACGGGCTTCCTCTCCGCCTCGCTCAATCCCAAGGTGGGGATATTCATCCTCGCATTTGTGCCGCAGTTCCTGAGCCCCGGGGCGGGCCCGGCGGCTTGGCAGCTGGCGGGGCTGGGCGCATGGTTCGCCCTACTGACCGCCGTGGGCTTTGCGCTCATGGGCATGTGCGCGCACTCGCTCGCGCGCTGGCTGGAGTCGCGGCCGCGTCTGGTGGCCGGGCTCAACATCGGCGCCGGTCTCGCCTTTCTCGGCGCCGGATTTTCGGTGCTAACCGCCAGGGCCAGGGCCGTGTAGGAACTCGTCGCGGTATGCAACCCCGCCCTCGTCGCCCGTGATCTCCGTCGACGACTACGTTTTGCAAATCGCCCTGTGGCGCGGGCTGCTGCGGCGCGAGCAACTCGAGTCGGCCCTGGGCTCCGGTGCGGGGCTTCCGTCGGACGAGGGCGCCCCGTCCGATGTGGTCGCGCGCCTGGTGTCTGCCGGTGCGCTGGATCCGGACGCCCTCGCCCGGGCCGTGGCGGGAGAGTTCGGCCTGCCATTCATCGAACTCTCGGATAAGCGGATTTCCGGCGAGGCGCTGGGTGCCCTGCCGCGTGCCTTCGTCCTGCGGAACCGGGTCTGTCCGGTGGAACTTAGGGACGATGTGCTCGTGGTGGCGGTCGCCGATCCGCTTGCCGTCGACGTGATCGATGAACTCGGGCACACGGCGGGCCGGAACGTCCGCGTCGTGGTGGCGGCCGGGCATGATTTGCAGCAGGCCATCGAACGCCACTACGAGACCGACGAAGTCGTCATGGCTCATTTCCTCCAGGAGCTGGAAGCGCCGGAGGCGGTTTCGACGGGCGACGCTCCGCTGGCGGAAGACGGAGGAGCGCTGGGACCGGACGCGCCCGTTATCCGGCTGGCGCAGACGATCATTCACGAGGCGATCCGGCGTCGCGCCTCGGATATTCATTTGGAGCCGCTCGAACGGCGTTTTCGCGTGCGCTACCGGATCGACGGCGTGCTGGTGGAGGCCGACCCGCCGCCGAAGCGGCTGCAGCTGCCGTTGATCTCGCGGTTGAAGATCATGGCGAACATCAGCATCGCCGAGAAGCGCGTACCGCAGGATGGCCGGATCCAGATCGACCTGGCGGGCCTGCCGGTCGACCTGCGGGTCTCAACGCTGCCCACGGTGCACGGCGAGAGCATCGTCATGCGCATCCTCGACCAACGGGGGCTGGCACGCGGCTTGCCTGAATTGGGATTTCTGTCCGACGACGAGGAATCGTTCAAACGGCTCATCAGCGCGCCCGATGGCATGCTGCTCGTCACCGGCCCGACCGGCTCCGGCAAGACCACCACGCTTTACAGCTGCCTGCACGATCTCAATCGCGCGGACCGGAAAATCATCACGGTCGAGGATCCGGTCGAATACCGCCTCAGCGGCATCAATCAGGTGTCGGTGCAGGCCGACATCGGCATGACGTTCGCTGCGGCCCTGCGGGCGATGCTTCGCCAGGCGCCGAATGTCGTCATGGTCGGTGAAATTCGCGACCGGGAGACGGCGGATATTTCCATCAATGCCGCGCTGACCGGCCACCTCGTCTTCAGCACGCTGCACACGAACGACGCGCCGGGCGCCGTGACACGCCTGCTCGATCTCGGCGCCAAGTCATTTCTCGTGGCCGCCGCGTTGCGCGCGGTCATGGCCCAGCGCCTCGTGCGCCGCATCTGCCCGGCGTGCCGGCGCGCCTACACGCCGGCGGTGCGCGAACTGCACGCGCTCGGGCTGACGCCGTCGCAGCTGGCCGAAGCGAAGTTCGCGCATGGCGCTGGTTGCCCGGCGTGCCAGGGCACGGGCTATCGCGGGCGGCTGGGGATTTTTGAGATATTTTTGATCTCCGACGAAGTGCGCGGGATGGTGTATGACCGGGCCAGTGCCGCCCGGCTGCGCGCCCGCGCCCGGCAGGACGGTATGCGCACCCTGCGCGACGACGGCGTCCGCAAAGTCCTTGCCGGCCTCACCACAATCGAAGAGGTTGTGTCCGCGACCGTCGGCGATATAGATTAACCCAGACTCCTTTCCCGCCATGAGCTACGAAATGAACGATCTTCTCGAACTGGTTGTCGACCAGAAGTGCTCGGACCTCCACCTGCAGGTCGGCACACCGCCCACGCTCCGCATGCGCGGCAGCATGACGCCCATCGACGGTCCCAACCTCACGCCCGAGGACACGGAGAAACTCATGCTCTCCATCACACCCGACACGCACGTGCAGAACGTGAAGCTGCACGGCGGCACCGACTTCGGCTTCGCCTACCTCGACAAGGCCCGCTTCCGCGTCTCCGTGCTCAAGTCCAAGGGCAACTACGGCCTCGTGCTGCGCCAGATTCCCAACCAGCTCTTCGATCTCCGCCAGATCGGTCTGCCCGACAAGATCAAGGAGCTGCTCTATCGTCCGCGCGGCCTTTTCCTCGTCACCGGCCCGACCGGCTCGGGCAAGTCCACCACGCTCGCCTCGATGGTGAATTACATCAACGAGAACCGCGACGGCCACATCATCACGATCGAGGACCCGATCGAGTATTACCACAACCACAAGCGCTGCGTCGTCACGCAGCGCGAGGTCGGCCAGGACGTCCCGAGCTTCTCCGAGGCCATCCGGCGCGCCTTGCGCCAGGACCCGGACGTCATCCTCGTCGGTGAGTTGCGCGATCTCGAAACCATCGAGGCGGCCATCAGCGCGGCCGAGACGGGCCACTTGGTGTTCGGCACGCTGCACACCAACAGCGCCTCCAAGACCGTCGACCGCATCGTCGACGCCTTCCCGGCGAACATGAAGGAGATGATCCGCACCCAGCTTTCGACGTCCATCATCGGTGTCATCTCCCAGTCGCTCTGCAAGAAGAACGGCGGCGGGCGCATCGCCGCCTACGAGATCATGGTCAACACCTCGTCCATCGCCTCGCTCATCCGCGACAACAAGACCTTCCGTATTCCGTCCGACATCCAGACTGGTGCGCACCTCGGCATGATCACGCTGGACACGCACCTCATGAGTCTCGTGAACAAGGAGCAGATCGACCCCGACGAAGCGGTCGAGAAGGCGCAGGACCCCGAGGGCATGCGCACGAAACTCCTTAGCATGGGCATCAAGCTGCGAAGCGTCTGACGGTCATTTGTCTGCGCGGGCCAGACGCGCAATGTTCGAGGGATACGACCACACCATAGAAGAAATAATCCGCCGCCGCCGGCTCCTGAGTCCGGCGCAATTGGAGTCGGCGCACACGGCGGCCCGTGCGTCCGGTCAGTCCTTGGCGGACGCCGTGTGCGAGCTGGCGATGCTGGAGAAACCCGCGCTGCTGCGCGCCGTGGCGGAGCACCTGGGTGCCGCGTATGCCGAAAACGTTCCGTCCGCGCTGCCGGAAGAAATGCCCGCCGTGCTGACCGGCGAGTTGGCGCGCGACTACGGAGCCGTGCCGTGGCGGACCGATGCCGGTTCGGTCGACCTGCTGGTGGTTGATCCGTTCAATCGCCACATCGTCGACGACCTGTCCTTCGTCTTGGGACGCGAAGTGCGGCTGACGGTCGCCGATCCGGCGCAGGTGGCCGCGCTGGTCCGCCGGCACTACGGAGACGACGGCGAGTCGCTCGAGGAAGCCGCCTTGGAATTGGCCGCGCAGGCCGACGGTCTCGCCGACCGGACGGAGTTGTCCGACGACGATGTCGCGCAACTGGCCGGTCGGGCGCCAATCATCCACTTCGTCAACCTCGTGCTGAGCCAGACCATTCGCGACCACGCTTCCGACGTGCACTTCGAGCCGTTCGAGCGGGAGTTCAAGATTCGCAGCCGCATCGACGGGGTGCTGCACGAGATGCCGCCGCCACCCCTGACGCTGGTCCGGCCGGTGATCTCCCGCCTCAAGGTGCTGGCCAATCTCGACATCGCCGAGCGCCGTTTGCCGCAGGACGGCCGCATCAAGCTGGCGATAGCGGGTCGCGCCGTGGACTTGCGCGTCTCGACCTTGCCCACGCAGTTCGGCGAAAGCGTGGTGCTGCGCGTGCTCGACCAGTCGGCGGTCCGGCTCGAACTCTCCGATTTGGGTCTGCCGCCAGCGACGGAGCGGGACATCCGCGAAATCATCCGGCGGCCCAACGGCATCTTTCTCGTCACCGGCCCGACCGGCTCCGGCAAGACCACGACACTTTACAGCAGCCTCAAGCTGCTGAATTCGGCGGAGGTCAAAATTCTCACGGTCGAGGATCCGGTCGAATACGAGATCGAGGGCATCATGCAGGTGCCGGTGAATCCCGGCGCCGAACTCGGCTTCCCCCGCGCGCTGCGTTCTTTTCTGCGGCAGGACCCCGATATCGTGATGGTTGGCGAGATTCGTGATCTGGAGACGGCACAGATCGCCATCCAGGCGGCGCTGACCGGTCACCTCGTGCTGAGTACGCTGCACACGAACGACGCGCCCGGCGCCATCACGCGCCTGACTGACATGGGCGTGGAGCCGTTCCTGCTCGCGTCCACCGTCGAGGCCGTGCTGGCGCAGCGGCTAGTCCGGCGCATTTGCCCGGAGTGCAAGGCAGCTCGCCTGCCCGAGACCACCACTCTGCGGCAGCTCGGCTTCGCGCCTGCCGAGTTCGGTGACCGGCCGACTTATTTCGGCAAAGGTTGCCCGCACTGCGCGCAGACCGGGTATCGCGGCCGGCTGGGGATTTTTGAATTTCTGCGGCTCAACGACGAGTTGCGCGACCTGATTGTGGCGGGAACTCCCTTGGCGCAGCTCCGCAAGCGCGCCGGTGCGCTCGGCCTGACGTCGCTCCGCGCCGCCGGGCTCCAGGCGGTTCTCGCGGGCGAAACGACACCCGAAGAGGTGGCCAAATACGTCTGATGCCACGCTTCAATTACATCGCCGTCGATGCACGCGGACTGGAGACCACCGGATTGGTCGAGGCGTTGAGTTCCGAACAGGCGATCAAGCAGCTGAAGGCGAGGGGGCTCTTCCCCACGGACGTGGCATCGGCCGCCGCATTCCAGGGGAATGACCGGACGCCCGGCCAGCGAATCGGACTGCAAATGCGACTGAGCCTGTCGTTTGTGCCGCCGGTCAGCGCCAGGGAAACGGCGATTTTCACTCGGCAGTTGGCCACGTTGTTGCGTGCCGGCATGCCGTTGGTGAAAGGGCTGGAGGTGCTCGCGCGACAGGAGCGCAACGGCGCGTTCAGGACGATTATCCCGGCACTGACTGATGACATCCGTTCGGGCGGGACACTTTCCGACGCGTTGACGCGGCACCCACGGGTGTTCGACCGTTTGTATCTCAGCATGGTCCGGGCGGGCGAGGCGGGTGGGGTGCTCGATGTCGTGCTCGATCGGCTGGCGAAGTTCGCCGAGAAAAGCCTGCAGCTGCGCGGCAAGGTCAGGGCGGCGATGGTGTATCCGCTGATCGTGCTGCTGGTGGCGGTGACGATTTTGGTCGGCCTGCTGGTCTTCGTGGTGCCGAGGTTCCGGCAGATCTTCGCCGATTTGCTGAAAGGTGCGCCGCTGCCTCCGCTGACCCAGGCTGTGCTGGCAGTCAGCGATGCCGTGCGGACGCATTACCTCGGCACGCTGGCGGTGCTTGCGGTCGCCTGGGTCGCTTTCAATTGGTTCCGACGGTCGCCGCGGGGAGGAAGGCTCGTCGCTGGCTGGGTGCTGCGGGCGCCGCTCTTCGGGGACCTGTGGCTCAAGTCCATTGTTGCCCGCTTCAGCCGGACGCTTGGCACGTTGCTGTCGAGCGGCGTGCCGATCCTGTCGGCGCTGCTCATCACCCGCGATACCTGCGGCAATCTCCGGGTGAGCGATGCCATCCAGTTGGTGCACGACCGGGTGAAGGAAGGCGCACCGGTCGCGCGGCCGCTGGAGGGCGCGCAGGTTTTTCCGCCGATGGTGGCCAGCATGATCGAGGTCGGCGAGCACACCGGCCAATTGCCGGAGATGCTCGGCAAGATCGCCGACATCTATGACGACGAGGTCGACAACGCCGTCGCCGGCCTGAGTTCCCTCATCGAGCCGATCCTGATCGTCATCCTCGCCGGCGTGGTCGGCCTCATCGTCGTAGCGCTCTTCCTGCCGATCATCCGCATCGTGCAGCTGCTGACGTAGGGCCGGGTTGTGGAGACAGGCCGGCGCGCTTGTCCGCCCCGGGTAAATTGAGGCGCGAGTTTACACGCTGACCTGCAGGGAAAACGTTCGCCGGTACAGGCGTCGTCGCAGCCGATGGAGGTGGTCGCACAGGCGTCCCGGCCTCCTCGACCGAGGCGACTTCCTCGGGCGTCACCGGCTGCTTAATCACGAAGGCCATGCCGTCCTCCGTGCGCCCGTGGAAATCCGGGGTGATGGCGCGGCTTTGGTCGCAATCAATGCAGGTGGTACCGACATAATATTTGCCGACGGCGTTTGGGGAGACACGAGCAGGAAGGGTGGCCATAGTTAATGTGGATTGGGAGGCGCACTTTAATCCACCGAAGCCCAACCCTCGTTACATCTTGACGAAGATTCTCCGACTATTGTGCAAAATGCGCGCAGGTCCCCCGGCGGATCCATGGACTGGAGTTTGGTCCCGAATCTGGAGTTTCGCCCCGCGAGTCACGACGTGACGGCGGGCACGCTTCGCCAGAGGCGCCGGAAGACGAGCAGATGCGTGGCAATGAGGAGCGGCACAAGAAAGCTGGGGAGAAGGCTGAGCGGAAATTCCAGCATGTGTCGCATCAGGGGGTGACCGCCGATGCCCAGACTGGCGGCGGTGGCGGCTACGAACAAAAGATCGACGAGCCCGATGATGTTCCAAACCAGAATGGCGTGATGACGGTAAACCCCCGGGATCGGCCCAAGGGCCACCGCCAGAGCAAGGACGGCGACGACGATATCACCCCAGCCGCCGGTTCGGGCGAATTCCGTGGGCAGCCGGCCGTGTGCACCGACCACCAGAAGCCAGATGCCGAGCAAGCGGAGGAGGTGCAGGAGCACGAGCATCCGCAGGTCAATAGTGTCGAGCCAATGACGCAGCGGGGACCAATGGAGGCACGTCAGCAGCAACAGGATTGTCAGCGCGGCAATCAGGCCCGGAATCACGGGCATGGGAAGTCGGACGAGCAGTCCTGACCAGCCGATGAAAATGGCGAGGCCGAGCCACGGCCAGATGATGGCGTGGAATTGCCGAGGCGGAGGGCGGAGGATGGACCGAAGGGGACTCATTGGGTGGTTTTCTTGGAGAGGGGTGGACGTGAGACTTGTTGCCACCGCCGCAGCAGAGCCGCGGACCCGAGGGTGAACAGAAACCAGTAGCTCAGACTGCCGCCGCCACCCGAACCTCCGCTGCTTGGCGGGGGCGCAGTGGCGCCGCCCGGACTTCCGGTGCCGCCAGTGGAGCCGGAGTTACCAGGAGCAGTGCCTGACCCACTGTTGGGAGGCGCGGCGGTATAGACCAGAGTGGTGACGATTCCCGCCGGCGTGACCCGGCGAATGGCAGCGTTGCCGGTGTCCGCGACGTAGAGATTGCCAGCGGAGTCCACGGCGAGCGCCTGGGGTTGATTGAACCAAGCGTCGGGGCCGGTGCCGTCCTTGAGGCCGGAGACTCTGGGCAGGCCGGCGAGCGTGGTGACGACACCAGCGGCCGTGACGCGGCGGATAGTGTTATTGTTCGTGTCGGCGACATAGAGAAGGCCGCTGCTGTCGAGGGCGATGCCAACCGGGTGGCTGAAAAGTGCGTTGTTGCCGGTGCCGTCCGTGGCGCCGCTGATGCCGGCGAGGCCGGCGAGTGTCGTCGCGGTTCCATCCGGAGCGACCCGACGGATCGTGTTGTTGTTCGTATCGGCGACATAGACTGCGCCAGCGGCGTCCACGGCGATCCCGGAGGGAAGGTTGAAACGGGCCGCGCCACCGGTGGCGTCAATGGCGCCACTGTTGCCGGCGGAACCGGCCAAGGTGGTGACTGCTCCGGTGGGTGAGATTTTTCGAAGGGTGTGGTTGGTGGAGTCCGCAACGTAGAGGTTGCCGCCGGCATCGCGGGCCAATCCGAGCGGCGCAGAGAAGGTGGCGGCGGCGCCGGTGGCGTCGGTGTTGCCGCGGAACGTGGCGGAACCGGCGAAGGTGGTGACGGCCCCGTCCGTCCCGATGCGCCGGATGGTGGCATTGGCGGTGTCGGCCACGAACAGCACGCCGGCTGGAGCGATCACGGTGCCGCCCGGCTGGTTGAACCGGGCGGCGGCGCCGGTCGCATCGGCGGAACCCGCCGCGCCCGCCGTGCCGGCGAGGACGGATACCTGGGAAGAGCCGTCCACTTGCTGCAGGGTGTTGGCGGAAGCATCCGCGACGAAGTAGCTGCCGGTGCCGTCAAAGGCGATGGCGGTTGGATGCGGGAAGAAGGCCGGGACCACGGTGAGTGTGGCGGCGTTGCTGGTGGCAGTTCCGCCCGCGGTGGTGGCGACGAGGCGGTAGCGGGTGTTGTCACTCGACGCGGTGGCGCCGCCGATGGTGAGTGTGCCGGTGCTGACCCCGGAGTAGGTGGAATTGTTGGGGAGGTTGGTCCAAGTGGCCCCGGCGTCAGCGGAAATCTGCCACTGTAGTGCGCCGGCACTGGCCGTGGCGGTCAGGGTTGCTTCGTGTCCGATGGTGACCGCCTGATTTTGCGGTGACATGGTGATGGTCGGGGCGGCCGGCGTGGGCGGGGGTGGGGAAGTGGGCGTCGTGGCCGTGCTCGTACTCCAATGGTAGACGGTCATGGAATAGGGCGGGAGTGAGAAATCCTGGGTCGCGGAGAAATCGCCGACCGTGCGGATGGTGGGAATGACGTTCTCCGCGTCCTCATTGTTGTCAGTGATCCGGGTGGAAGTGAGCTGGCGGATGGTGACATTGCCGGCGGGGGCGTTGGCGCCGGTGAAGTTGACGGCAAGCGCGGAAGTGCGGTGCAGGTTGAAGACGACGAGCGACCGGCGCCCATCTGGGGCGGCGAAGGCATAGGAGTGCAGGTAGTGCGCGCTATAGGTGCTCGGAACCTGGTTGATGGGGACCTGCGACCACGTCGGGTCGTCGCCGCGGTGCGTGGTCTGCACGAGGTCGCCCAGGATGGCCTCGTTGGCGAGCTGCGTGGCGAGGAACGACGGGCGCTTCCGGTTCGTGACCCCGAGGTCGCGGGTGACGCCCCAAATGAAAGCCCAGTTGCTGCCGTTTTGGAACTCGTAACCGCCCAGAGCGAAGAGGCACTGGTCGCGGATCTTCAGGTCGCGCAGTTTCATGAGCATATCGTTGGCGACGGCGAGGCCGGCGCCGAGGCTCGGGGTAAGGGCGGTGAGCGCGGCTTGCGAGGTGCCGATCTGTCCACGCGTGACGTTGATGTTGCCCTCGTAGATCGCAAGCGGCACACGATGCGCGGAACCCTGGAGACCCTGGTAGTCGGCGGCCAGGTAACCGGTTTTGTTGAAGTATTCCGACTGGGCGAAGAGCGGTGCGAACAGTTCCTCATCATTGGCGAAGCTGTCGACCGAGGTGTAGAAGTAGCCGTCGACCGCCACGACATCGTGGTTGGTCGAGGCGTTATGGATGTTCATCAACCGGGCGGTTTCGACGCTGTGCGCGCCGAGCACGAACTCGAACTTCGCGCTGGAGAAATACGGGGAGTTGCGTGCGGCACCGAAGATTTCACTGGCGCGGTTGCCGTAGGTGTTGGCGAAGCCCATCACGCCACCGAGGTAGGTGGGACCATTCCAGGCCTCGTTGCCGAATTCGATGTGGATGCGCGAGAATACCTCCGTCCATGGCGTCGGGTGGCCGCGGGCGGCGCGGCGTCCGCCGTAGGGCGTGCCGGCGCCGCCGCCGAGATACTCCATGAGGTTCGCCATCTCCTGGGTCGTGAAGATCACCGGAATGACGATCCAGGGCTCGGCTCCGAGGTGTTCGCACAACTCAAGAAACTCATGGTAGCCATACTGGATCTGGTTTTGCGACGTGGCGAAGGCACTGTAGCCCGCGCGCCGCCGGGCGTGCATCGGCGCGAGCTGGTTGTCGAGCGATTCGCCGAGGCACTCCTGCCAGCCGCGCAGAATGCCCGGCTGGTAGAGGCGCAGCGCGCTCACGACCGCATCGCGGAAGGCGGTCGGGTTGGCGGGGTCGCTGTCGGTCTGGACGAATGACACGTCGTCAAGCAGGACGTCGAACGTGCCGGTGAGGGTGAACTGAAGTGAAATGATGCCGCGGGCGCTGCCGTCCTCGGTGGCCGTGAACTCCGTCGTGTGCGTCGTCCAGGTCGTTGCCAACGGCAGGTTGGCGGTGTGCAGCGTTGTGTTGCCACGCCGCACGCTGATCCCGAGTGAGACCGCGCCGCCGAGTGACTTGGCCTTGAAGGTGACGCGGTGGCGGCCGTTGAGCTGGATGAAGGAGATGCCCGGACTGAGCGCATTGTCGAACACGTTGCTGAGCTGCACCTGGGCGTTGGCACCGGTGGAGGCGGCGTGCAAGGCCTGGCGCCCGGGAGTGTCGGCGGGATGGTCCGCGAACTCGGCCGTGATGGCGGCGTTGCTCAGGTTGGCCTGCCACCCGGTGGCGGGACTGTCGGCGGGCTGCATGCGCAGGATGAACTGGTCGCCCGCCCCGACGGCGAGGCCGCTGGCATCGAACCCGAAGGTGGAACCGACACTGGACTGCCCGACGGGGGCGCGGGTGAAGCTTGCGATGGTGCCTGTGCGGCCCTTGGCCGCGCCCCACACACATTCATAGGTCGCGCCGTTCCAGAAACCGTCCGGCCACTGGGTCGAGGCGCTGTCGTCGGTGAACCCCGTGGCGGTGCCGCTGGCCGCGCGGATGGCCGACTGATAAGTCAGCCCCTCGAAACCCGGATTCCTGAAAGCGAGCTCCTTCATCATCAACCGGGAGTCATAGGTGGTGTGAAACGACAGGTTCATGCCGAAGCGTTTCACGCTGGACGTCACGGGGGTGGAGCCCACGTCGATGGTCGTGGCGGCAGGCAGGGCGAGGGTGGCCGTCGCCAGCAGGGTCGGAATGGAGAGAAGGAGGCGGGAGAGAGGAGGCATGGGGGACAAGGGCGGCGCGGACGCACCGTCACTCTCCCATGCGCAACCACCCCCACGGAGGGGATCAACGATTTGCTCCCGTCCTCGCGGAATCCGCGGGAGACCGTTCCGCCGCCACGCGGCGGTCTCGCCAGCGCGCCGCCTCGGTCGCCTGGCCGCGCGCGGCATAGCATTTTTCCAGACGCAGAACGGCATCCCTCCATTGGATCCCCAGTGGGGAGCCGTCTGGCGCGTCCGTCGGGCGCAGCTCACGTTCGGCGGACAACAGCAGCACTTCGGCCTCGGCGTAGCGGGCCTGGCCGGCCAGGGCGTCGCCGAGCAGGCTGTCGGCGACGGGGGTCCGCCAGAAATTCGGTTCGGTGCGATGGTGCGCCGGCACGGTCAGGCGCAGATTCTGTTCGGCGTCGGCCCAATGGCTCTGTTGCAATTGGGATGCCGCCAGCTCGTCGCGGGCGATCAGGGTCTCGTGGTGCTCTGGGCCCAGCAACCGGTCCCGGAGCTGAGTTGCCTCAGCGAGGACGGGTTCCGCTTCCGCGAGGCGCCCGGCCAGGCGGAGGGAAACCCCGATGCCAAGCAGCGAGGCCGCGATGTCGGGGTGGTTGTCCGATCCCCATGTCCGGCGACGGGTGGCAAGGATGCGCCGGTGGAGTTCGATCGCCTCCGCATACCGGCCTTGGATCTGCTGCAGGTAGGCGAGGGAAGTCCAGGCGCCAAGGGTGATCGGGTGCTCCGGGCCGAGTGCCTGTTGCAACGACTGCGCCTCGCGTTCAACCAAGGCGGCCGCATCGGCGTAACGTCCGAGGTCCTGATAGACTGTCGCCAGGCCGGCGAGGGCGGTGAGAGTGTCGGGGTGATCCGCTCCGAGGGAGCGGGTGCGCAGTGCGATCAACCGATGGTTCAGTTGTTCGGACTCCGGGTAGCGGCCAATGGAGCGGTAGATGGCGGCAAGGGTGCTCATCACCTCAAGCGTGGCGGGGTTCTCCGCTCCCAGGGTCTTTTCGAGCCCGACCAGCGCCCTTGTTCCGCAGTCGAGGGCGAGGTCGAACTGTCGCGCCTCCCGATGCACGAGGGCAAGGGATTGCCAGGCGCCAAAAGTGTTCGGGTGAGCGGGTCCGTTTCGGGCCAGCCGCGTGACGAGTGCGTGTCGCGCCAGCTGTTCGGCTTCGACGCTCTTCTTTTGTCCCGCGAGGCATACCGCCAGGATTTGCTCAAGGTGAACCACGAGGGGAGACTCCGCGCCCTGGGTGCGCCTGATCCGCGCCAAGGTGGATCGCAACAGCGCTTCCGCCTCGGGCCCGCGGTTCAGGCGGGACAGAGTCCAGACCAAACCATCGGTCGCCCGCAGCGATTCGTCGTCATCGGGCAGGCCGGCCTTCGTCCGCAAGGCCAGAGACTGTGCATAGTGTTTCCGGGCCGAGTCGAAGTCCCCCAGAGTTTGGTAATCGGCGGCGAGGGTGGCGTGGAGGGCCGAGGCCACCGCTGGTTGGTCGGGGAAGCGGAGGGTGATCCGTTCGCCGGCCTGATCGAGCACACCGCGCCAACGCAGGTCCCAGATCGGCTGCGCGTGTTGAGAGGCGGGCCCGAGCAGGTCTTCCTGCAGGAACGCGGCCATACGCCGGCTGGCCGCAGCTTCCGTCTGCGCCTGGGCATTGGCGCGCCGGGCGAGCCAGGCCAGGCGCAGGCTGACCGCGGTGGCGGTGGCCAGCAGGATGACACTGACCAACACCACGGCGCTCGTGGCCTGGTGGCGACGGATGAAACGGGCGAGGATGTAGAGCCGGCCGGGCGGGCGAGCCTCGACCGGCAGATGCTCGAGATGCCGGCGGATATCAGCCGCGAGATTTCCGGCCGTGGCGTATCGCCGCGCCGGTTCCTTCTCCAGGCAGCGGAGCATGATCCAGTCCAAATCTCCGGCGAGGGCCCGCACCAGCGCTTTGGGGGCAAGGTCGCGTTGCCCGGCGAGGCGCGTGCCTTCGTCCGCGGAAAGCAGGCGCAGGGTTGAAGAGGGAAGGCCGGGCGGATCCTCGCGCAATTGCCGGAGAAACTCAGTGGAACTGGTCGGGCTGAACGGCAGCCGCCCCGTGAGCAGCTCATGCAACAGCACGCCGAGACTGTAGATGTCGGAACGGGTATCGACGGCGTGTCCGGTGGATTCGGATTGTTCGGGGCTCACATAGCCGAGAGTGCCGATGAATGTTCCGTAGGCGGTGGTGAGTGTCTGATCGGCCAGCCGGCCGGTGACAGCCTTGGCGACGCCAAAGTCGATCACCTTGGGCTGCGGTTTGGACACATCATGGACCACCAAGATGTTGGAGGGCTTGAGATCGCGGTGAATGACCCCTTTCTGGTGGGCGTGCTCGACCGCTTCGCAGACCGCGAGAAACAGCCCGAGGCGGGCGGACAAGGTAAGCCGGTGCGTGTCGCAGTAAGTGGTGATTTTCGTTCCTGCGACCAGTTCCATGACGAAATACGGCCGGCCGGCGGCGGTGGTGCCGGCGTCATACACCCGGGCGATGCCCGGATGGTCGAGGAGGGCCAGTGCCTGGCGTTCAGTGGCGAAGCGGGTGATGACTTCCTGCGTGTCCATGCCCAGCTTGATGACCTTGAGGGCGACCTGGCGCCGCAACGGTCTGGTTTGCTCGGCGCGGAAAACCACGCCCCAGCCGCCTTCGCCCAGGGATTCTCTCAAGATGTAATGGTCGATGTGCACCCCCGGGCCGAGGTGGCCAACGGGGGTGGGTTCCCGGATGATCGGGGTGTTCAGAAACTCACCGGCCGAATCATGTGCGGCGAGCAGGGTTGTGAGGCGTCGGGCGAGCCCGGGCGGGGCCGAACGGGCGAGGAACCCGGCGCGTTCCCCGAAAGGAAGCGCGAGCGCGGCATGAAAGAGTTCCTCCTCGGAATCACTGCTGGGATCGGTTTGTGGCGCGGGGCCCATGACGAGACATGCGCAATCACGGCGCGCCGGGGGATCGGGCGGATTGCAATTCCGCGTGCAAACAGGCCCGCGCATAACTCCACCAACGCTTGGCCGTCGGTTCGGAGATGCCGAGGACGCGAGCGGCCTCCTCCAGAGTGAGCCCGCCGAAGTAGCGTAGTTTCACCAGTTCCGCCTTGCGCGGCTGACGGGTGGCAAGGCGGGCCAGGGCTTCGTCCAACCGGACGAGCAGATCGGGGTCGGCATCCGCGTCGGGGGCCAGAAAGGCCTCGTTGAACTCAACCCGGGGGATGCCGCCTCCGCGGCGGAGCGCCGAGCGGCGCCGCGCCCGATCAATGAGGATCCGCCGCATCGCCTCGGCGGCCGCGCCGAAGAAATGGGCGCGGTTTTCCCAGTCGGGCTGCTTTTCCCCGCCCAGCCGGAGCCAAGCCTCATGCACCAAGGCCGTGGGTTGGAGCGTCACGCAAGAGCTTTCCCGAGCCATCCGGCCGGCGGCGAGACGCCGCAATTCCTGGTAAATCTCCTGCGTGAGCTTGAGCGGATCGGAGGGCAAGATGGATTCGTCGGACATCGCGTCGTCTCCCGCCGGTTCACTTCTGCGGCTTCGCGAGCAGCAGCTGGGCGTTCAGGCCCATGTGTTTTTCGGAGAACTGGTCGTTTTCGCCGGCTTGGCGGAGGAGGCGCTGGACCATGCCCATCTTGGCGTCGAGATCGTCGACCTTGGCCACGAAGACGGCCTCGGGCGTGGCGGCCATGACGGCGGCGCCCCATTCGAGTTCGCCCTGATGGCTGAGGACGATGTGTTCGAGACGTTCGAGCAGGTCGGAGGGCAGCTTGGCCTTGATGCCGGCCTTGCGCACGAGCTGGTAACCAAGCACGACGTGCCCCTGCAACAGGCCGCGGCGGCTGCGCATCGTGACGAGGTCGCCCTCGTATTCGATGACCTTGCCGGTGTCGTGGACGAGGATGCCGGCCATTGCGAGGTCGGCGTCGACTTCGGGGTAGAGGGGGAGGAGCGCTTTGGCCGCGCGCGCCATGTGCGTCGTGTGCTCGAGCAGGCCGTGCCGGTAGGCGTGGTGCATGGCAACGGCGGCGGGAGCGGTCCGGAACGACTCGCCGATCTCGTCGAACAAACTCTGCACGGTGGCACGCAGTTCGGCATGCTGGATCGAGGCGATGTGTTGTTGGAACTCCGCCCAGAGCGCGTCGGCGTCTTCCGGGGCGGTCTCGACCAGGTTGGCCAACAAGGATGAACCGGCCAGCTGGTCGGGCGAGATGGCCTCGGCGCGCTGCAGGCGCGGCGAGAAGCGGTCCTGAAAATACTCGACCTTGCCCTCGACGCGCACGACGGTGCCCTCGCGGGCGGTCTTGAAGAGATCGAAGTGCGGGCTGTCGCCGAAGACGTTTGCGCTGAAGTTGCCGGTCTTGTCGCCGAGGTCGACGGTCAGGAAGGCGTTGCCGTTCTTCGCGGTCTTGGCGGTGGTGCGCTTGACGAGGAGGACGCTGGAGAAGGTGTCGCCGCCATCGCGGTTGAGGGCCTTGAGGTCGCGGACGGTGAGCGGGGAGTTGAAATCAGCCATGGTGTTGAGTGAAGGGAGGAAGGCGGCGGAAACCCGCCTTCACTCTTGCGAGTTACGGCGAGGCGCGTCCAGCGGCTTCGCCGCCGGCGAGTCAGCCATATTTTTTGACGAGCGAAGTGAAGGCCCGGAAGAAAGGATGGCGCGCGTCGTTCAGCAGCGCGTAGAACACGGTCTCGGACGGCAGCAGGTGGCAGCCGGCCTTGGCGAGCGCGGCCAACGCGGTGGTGGCGTCGTCCGCGCGGCGCGCGCCCACGCAGTCGGTCAGGATGGTGACTTGGTAATCGTTGCGCAGGGCGTCGATGGCCGTCTGGTAGACGCACACCGGCGCCTCGATGCCGCAGATGATGAGGTGCTCCGCCCCGATCTCCTGCAGGCGGCGCTTGATGCGCTCGTCGCCGAAGGCCGAGAAAGCGTCCTTGCCCATGCTCTCGGGCTTGGGCGCGAGGGCGAGCAGCTCCGGGGTGGTGCGGCCGAGCTTGGCCGGCACCTGCTCGGTGAACAGCACCGGCAGACCGAGCCCGTGCGCCGATTCGAGGGCGAAGGCGCAGCGGAGCTGGACGCGGGCGGCCCCGGGAATGGCGGCCATGAACGCGGGCTGCATGTCGATGCAGAGCAAAAGCGTGTCGGGAGTGGCGCGGCTCATGCCGGTAATCTCTGCCTGACCGGGCCACGGGACAACTTGTTTTTCACGCACAGGCGACGCGGGGATTTGGGCTAGCCATCGCCCGCCCGCGGGCTAAACAGGAGGTTCGTCCATGGAGCTGAACCTTCACCCGATTTCCACCCAGTGTTGCGTTTCCGGACGTGCGTTTGCCGAGGGCGACCGCGTCGTCTGCTATCTCGTCCGCGAGGACAACGGCCTGACCGGCCGGCGCGACCTGCTCGAGAGCGAGGACGCCAACCTGCCCAAGTCCGCCGAGGTGTATTGCCGCTGGGTCCTGAACTTCAAGCCGCGCCGCGGCGACGAGAATCCCGACCGCGCCCTGAAGTTCACCGCCGAAAGCCTTTTCCTGACGTTGGCCGATCCGGCCAATCCGCCGAGCGAGACGAACACCCCGCTGCTGCAGTTCCTCGCGCTCCTGCTCGAACGCAAGAAGCTCATCAAGCCGCGCGGCCTGACCGAGGATGGCGTGCGGCAAGTCTACGAGCACATGCGCACGCACCAGAACTACGAGGTGCCGGTCGGCACGCTCGACGATGCGTTCTTCCTGAAGATTCAGGAGCAGCTCGGCGTGCTCGTCGGCACGCCCAAGCCGAAGGCAGTGGTTTCGACTGAGCCGCAGCCGGCGTCCGCTACGCAGCCGGCCGCCACGAGTTGAGCGACGTAGGGCTCGACCTCGCGTCGAGCCTATCGGGCTTGGTCGCGGTGTAGGAGCCTGCTTGCAGGCGATAGGGACGTGCGCCAACGGATCGTGTGCTGAATCGCCTGCAGGCAGACTCCTGCAAATAGGAAAGCAGGAGGAGGCCTCACGCGAGGTGAGGCCCTGCCGAAAAACGCCAGCTACAAAAAAACCCGCGGCGACGCGGGCTTTTGCTGTGTCGGCTCAGCTGGAGCTGAGCCTTTCAAACGGAGTGGGCCGGCTCAGGCCTCAGCCATCGTGATGTCCGGCTCGAAGCTGACCGCGAGGCGGTAGACTTGGCCGGGGCGCATGATGAGCGGATGGTCGCGGATGAACATCTGCACATAGTGGATCTTGCCGTAGTTGGTGCGGTAGGCGGGATCGGCGCTGACGACCTCGGTCTCCTGCCAGTTGGCGTGGAAATCGTCCTTCAGCACGGAGCAGCGGTGACCCAGCGCGCCGAGCGCGGGGGAGGTGCCCATGCGGTAGCGCGAGTGCGGGGCGCCGATGACGAGCGCCATGCGGAATTTGTCGAGCTGCACCTGGTTTTTCACTGTGTAGGCGAACTCCGCGGAAATCTTGCTGCCGGTGAACGTCCACTGGACCTTCGCGCTGCCGAGGCCGCGGACGAACTCCTCCTTGGTGTTGATGAGCTCGGGCTGCTCGTAGCGGAAGAAGAACGAGTTCTTCAGGCCGAGACCGGTGACGCACTTCTGGCCGTAGAACGCGGGCAGGGTGACGTTTTCGCCGAACGTGAGCTCGGGGAGCATGACGGGCAGGTAGACGTTGTTCGGCCAGTCGAAGACGCCCGGGCTGTGCGGGAACGGCAGGCTGTCGGCCGTGCAGGTCGCGCCGGAGCTGATGAGCGGCAGCTGCACATGCAGGCCGGACTCGGCGTCGCGGTAGAGGAACAGGCCCTGCTCCTTGCGGTTGGACTTGTCGTAGATGACGAAGCGGCCCGAGGTGCGGGCGGGCTCGGCCTTGACGGCGTCGGGCATCGCCACGGTCTTGCCGAGGCGGGACCACTGGCAGAGGTAGCGGGCGGCGTCGAAGTTGGCCATGCGCGTGGTGTGCGTGGCGTAGGCGGTGCGTTCCTCGTCGCGCACGTCGAGGAAACCGTGCTCCTGATCGAGGTAGGTCTGGAAGAAATAATAGAACAGGCGGCGCAGGATATCGAAATACTTGTTCTTCTGGTCGTCGGGAATCCAGCCGTCGCGCAGGCCCTGCAGGAGGAGGCTGATGCAGTGCATCTGGCCGTAGGCGCCGGCGGCGCGGCCGTAGGCCCAGCCGAGGCCGTCCGCGCGGACGAGGTCGGGCATGAGCTTGATGTACTTCTCGGCGTAGGTGCGGAGGGTGGGGAGCTTGCGCTCGCGCAGCGCGGAGTTGGCGTGCAGCTGCAGCGCGGAGCGGGTGAACACGAGCGCCATCACGCCGTAGAGATTGAAGTGGCCGCCGAAGGTGCCCTCGGCGTCGTCGAAGAAACCGGTGGAGCTGGTCTGCTCGATGCGCTCGACCATGCGCTCGATGAGGCGCGAGGTTTCGTCCTTCTTGGAGAGGCCGAGCGAGTAGCGGCAGACGGCCTTGGCGATGTTGAAGGCCTGCCAGTAATTGTCGTAGTCGCTGCGGTGGAGGAGCTGCTTGTCGAGGCGCTGGCGGGTCTCGTCGACGAGGCGCTCCCAGACGGGGTTGCGCTCCTTGGAGGGACCGAAGCAGAGGAGGCCGAGCGCGGCGTAGGCCAGGCCGTTCTCGGCGGCGGGCTCGGTGAAGGCCTGCGCGGTGATGCAGCGCGCGGCGAGGTCGATGAGGTCGTGGCCCTTGAGGGTGGTCTCGCCGGTGGCGCGGTAGTACTCGCCGAGGGCGTAGGCGACGTGGCCGGGTTCGTCGGAGCGGGGATTCTCGCCGGCGATGGGCGAGATGGTGCCGTCGGGGTTGATCGAGTCGAGGTTATGGCCGAGCATTGAGCGGGCCATGTCGAGACATTGCTCGGAGAAGCTATTCATTCGGTCGGAACGGGAGGTTGTTTGGTGTGGGTGCGGGCGGGCAAGGGAAAGTTAGCGGGCGATGAGCTTGAGGAACTCGGCGTTCGTCTTGGTCTTCGCGAGGCGGGTGACCATCGTGTCGGTGGCCTCCTCGATCTTCTGCTGCACGAGGGCGCGGCGGAAGAAATGGATGCCCTCGAGGGTCTTTTCGTCGAGCAGCAGCTCCTCCTTGCGGGTGCCGGAGGCGGCGACGTTGATCGCGGGCCAGATGCGCATCTCGGCGGCCTTGCGGTCGAGCACGAGCTCCATGTTGCCGGTGCCCTTGAACTCCTGGAAGATCACGTCGTCCATGCGGCTGCCGGTCTCGACGAGGATGGAGGCGATGATGGTGAGCGAGCCGCCGTCCTCGGTATTGCGGGCGGAGGCGAAGAGCTGGCGGGGCTTCTCCAGGGCGCGGACATCGAGGCCGCCGGAGCCGGTGCGGCCGGAGTTGCGCTGCGTGTTGTGCGCGCGGGCCAGGCGGGTGAGGGAATCGAGGAAGAGCACCACGTCCTTGCCGGCCTCGACGAGGCGCTTGGCGCGCTCGATGCAGAGATCGGCGATGCGGATGTGGTTCTCGACGGCCTCGTCGTTGGACGACGCCCAGACCTCGGCGGGCACGCTGCGCTTGAAATCGGTGACTTCCTCGGGGCGCTCGTCGACGAGCAGGATCATGACGTGGCACTCCGGGTGGTTTTCCAGGACGCCGAGCGCCATGTCGCGCAGCATGGTGGTCTTGCCGGTGCGGGGCGGGGCGACGATGAGGCCGCGGGTGCCCTTGCCGATGGGGCAGAAGAGGTCGACGACGCGCGTGGTCATGCGGCCGTCCTTCATCTCGAGTTTGAGGTGCTCGTTCGGCGTGATCGTGAGGAGATTGACGAACTCCACCATCCGGCGGCGCGCCTCGATGTCCAACGTGTCGACCTTCTCGATGAAGCGGACCTTCGGATTCGGGAAGCGGTTGTCGGGCGTGGCCTGCGCGGTGATCATGCTGCCCTGGTTCAGCTTGAAGCGGCGGATGAGCTCGCGCGGCACGAAGGGATCGGTGGGGCGGCGTTTGCCGAAGCGCGCGAGATCGAGCAACGAGCCGTTGCGGCTGTTGTCGATGTCGAGGATGCCTTCGACGCGGACGGAATTGTCCGGCTGGGCCGGGGGCTGGGCGGGAGCGGGAGCCTGGGACGCCGGAGCGGCCTCAGACTGATTTTCTTTTTCCATACAAAGCGGTGTTGAACAGCTGCCGAGACTTGACCGCTAAATCCGTCGACGGCATTTAGGGCTCTGCGAACCCCAACCCCAAAAGGAGAAACCAGTGACGGACCAAACGATTACCTCAGTGTCCCGGGAGAGTCAAACCCTCGGCCGAGTTCAAGGGCCAAGCAAACCTTGGCAGCTTCGCGGTTTACCGTAGGCTCTACGCCGAGTCTGTCAACGCTCCAGAGAAATTTTGGGCCAAACAGGGCAAGGAACACATCGTCTGGCGCAAACCTTTCCGGCAGGTCCTGCAATGGAAGTCGCCGCACGCCAAGTGGTTCGTAGGTGGCAAGTTGAACGTCGCCGAAAACTGCCTCGATCGCCATCTCGGCACGGCGCGCGAGAACAAGGCCGCATTAATTTTCGAAGGCGAGCCGGGCGACGTCCGCACGATCACCTACAAGCAGCTGCATTTCCACGTCTGCCGCCTCGCGCACATCCTCGAGAACATGGGCGTCAAGGCCGGCGATCGCGTCGCCATCTACCTGCCGATGATTCCCGAGGCGATCATCGCGATGCTCGGCTGCGCGCGCGTCGGCGCCGTGCACACGGTCGTCTTCGGCGGCTTCAGCCCCGAGGCGCTCAAGGACCGCATCAACGACTGCAAGGCCAAGCTCGTCATCACCGCCGACGGCGGCTGGCGCCGCGGCAAGGTCATCGAGCTGAAGGCCAACGTCGACAAGGCCGTCGAGGGCGCGCCGTGCGTGCAGAGCGTGCTCGTCGTCAAGCGCTGCGGCAATCCCGTCAACATGGTCGAGGGCCGCGACACCTGGTGGCGCGAGGCCTGGGAAGGCGCGCCGAATTACCACGACGCGAAAGCCTTCGATTCAGAGCACCCGCTCTTCATCCTCTACACCAGCGGCTCCACCGGCAAACCCAAGGGCGTGCTCCACACCAGCGCCGGCTACCTGCTCGGCGCGAAGCTCAGCTCGCACTTCGTCTTCGATCTCAAGGAAAACGACCGCTACTTCTGCTCGGCCGACATCGGTTGGATCACCGGCCACAGCTACGTCGTCTACGGCCTGCTGGCCAACGGCGCGACGATCTTCCTCTACGAGGGCGCGCCCAACCAGCCGCAGCCCGACCGGTTCTGGCAGATGATCGACCGGCACGGCCTCACCATCCTCTACACCGCGCCGACCGCCATCCGCGCCTTCATGCGCTGGGGCGACAACTACGTGCTCAGCCACCGCCTCGACTCGCTCCGCCTGCTCGGCACCGTCGGCGAGCCCATCAACCCCGAGGCGTGGATGTGGTATCACCGGATGATCGGCAAAAAGAAATGCCCGATCGTCGACACTTGGTGGCAGACCGAGACCGGCTCCATCATGATCACGCCGCTCCCCGGCATCACACCGACCAAGCCCGGCTCGGCCACGCTGCCGTTCTTCGGCGTCGCGCCGAAGGTCGTCGATTCCGACGGCAACGAGGTCCCGCGCAACAGCGGCGGCAAGCTCGTCATCACGAAGCCCTGGCCCTCGATGCTCCGCACGCTCTGGGGCGATGACGAGCGCTTCAAGAAGGCCTATTACAGCGAATTCCCGCACAAGCCCGACCTGTACTTCACCGGCGACGGCGCCCGGCAGGACAAGGACGGCTACTTTTGGATCGTCGGCCGCATCGACGATGTGCTCAACGTCTCCGGTCATCGCATCGGCACCGCCGAGGTCGAGAGCGCGCTCGTCTCGCACCCGATGGTCGCCGAGGCCGCCGCCGTCGGCCGTCCCGACGAACTCAAAGGGCAGTCGCTCGTCGTCTTCGTCACGCTCAAAGCCGGCCAGCAGGCCAGCGAGGAGCTGAAGGAGACGCTGCGCAACCACGTCGGCAAGGAGATCGGCTCGCTCGCGAAGCCCGACCAGATCCGCTTCGCCGCCGGTCTGCCCAAGACGCGCTCCGGGAAAATCATGCGCCGCCTGCTCAAGGAGCTCGCCACGAGCGGCGACATCAAGGGCGACACGACCACGCTCGAGGACTTTTCCGTCATCGCCGCCCTCCAACAGGACGAATGATCTCCCGCTCCGGCTAAATGTTTCTGGCTCCCGCAGGGGCCACCAAACCACGGGCAGCCTTCACGCTGCTCGAGTTGCTGGCTGTCCTCGCGCTCATCGCGGTGCTGACCGGACTTGTCCTCGGCGGCGGCCGCTATGCCAACGAACATGGCCGCACCGCGCGCGCCAAGGCCGAGCTGGCGGCGCTCTCCGCGGCGCTTGAAGCCTATCAGCGCGCTTACGGCGACTACCCGCAAACCGACGACGAGGCCCGGCTGCTCCAATCGTTGCTTGGCCGGCGCGGTCCGCTCGGGGCGACGGTTGCCGGCCGCCCGTTGATTGAAACGGTCAAATTCACGACCGCTGACGCGCACGATCCGTTTATCGACGCGACCGCGGTGCTGGCCGACCCGTGGGGCCGCGCCTACGTCTACGCCTACAAGGTGCCTGCGGTCGGCTGGAGCAATCCCGGCTATGTGCTCTATTCGCCCGGTCCCGACGGGAAAGAGTCGGGCGCATTGCTGCCCGGCGGTCTGGTCGATTCCACGTCGCCGGAAAACGCCGACAATCTCTACGCCAACCGTCCATGACCTCGTCTCACCCGCCGTCGCCACTTTCCGTCCGCGGGAGGGGCTTTACGCCCCGACTTCCGGCTACGGCCTCCGCCTCGTCGGGGCATAAAGCCCCTCCCACATTCCCTCGGCTGAGAATGTCTGATTCGCCCGCACGGTTCCGCGCTGCCGCCCACGATTCGCGCCATCGTCACCGCCGGGGCTTCACGTTGCTCGAGCTGCTGGCGGTCATCGCGATCATCGGCATCCTGGCGGCACTGCTGTTTCCAAGTTTCGGGGCGGCGCGCCGTTCGGCGAATCACGCGAAGACGCGCGTGCAATTCAGTCAGTGGGCCGCGGCCATCGAGTCTTTCCGCGCGGAATATGGCTACTATCCGCAATTCCACGACTCGAATCTCGTCAACCCGCCCGGGCAGAACACCGACCCGTCGTCGTTGCATCTCTTCCACGACTTGCTCGCGGCCCGGCGGCGCGACGGCTCGGTTTTGCCCGCCTACAACACCGCGGATGCGCTGAATCCCGAGACGCAGAACCGGAAGCTCATCGCGTTTCACGCCTTCAGCGAAGCCGACTTGGCCGACGCGAGCGCTCCGTCGCCGCACTTGCTGCGCGATGCCTTCGGCAACACCGAGATCGCCGTGCTCGTGGACCGCAATCTCGATGGGGTCATCAACGCGACCGACTATCCGGGCGGCTGGCCGCTGGTCGCCGGCCTGCGCCCGACGCCGACCGACCTCCCAGCCACCGGCGTGCACGCCGGGGCCGTCTTCTACGCACCGGCACCCGAGGCCACCGCCGCCGCCCCGGAGTTTGTCTTCAGTTGGAAATGACTCCGCGCCGCTCCATCGCTGCATATACGCTGCTCGAGCTGCTTGTGGTCGTGGGACTCGTTGCCGGTCTCTCGTTTTTTCTGGTTGGCGGGTTGCGCGGCGGTGGCCGGTCGGTCGCGCTGCAATCGGGCCAGTCAACGCTGGCCAATCTCGTCACGGCGGCGCGCACCAAGGCCATGGCCTCGGGCCAGTCGGCCCGGATATTGGTCCATGTCGACCCGGGCAGCGCCGACGCTTCCACCCGTTACCTTCGCTACCTCGTGCTCCAGGTTCAGGCGGGCGGCGTCTGGCAGCCGGTGCCGGTCGCAGAGGCATATTTGCTCGAGGGCGTTTTCGTGGTGCCGGGCAACTTCGCCAACATGCCCGCCGGACTCTTCGCGGCGGACACCGTCACGCCTTGGACGAAATCGGATGGCTCGCCGCTGCGTTCCACGGCGCTCCGGACCGCCTCGATCACTTCCGAGATCATCAACTCCACCGCGGCTGAACAGTGGGTGAGCATCACCTTCGCCGCCGCCGGCACGACCGCGCAGTCGGGCGATCTGATCCTGGCGCTAGGGAAAATCCGCCCGCCCGGCTCCTCTGCGCCGGGCGACGCGCCGGTGGAATTGGAGAATCCCGAGGAAGTGCGCGGGCTCGCCCTGAGCGCCTACGGTCTGCCCGTGCTCGTGAATGGCCGCGCCAGTTTTTGAGCCATGCTTCGCCCGCGCTTACGTTGTGCCTTCTCGCTGATCGAGGTCGTGATCGCCGTGGGTATCTTCGCCTTGGCGGTGACTACGGCCCTCGCGCTGCTGCCGGCGCTCACCCGGCAGTCGGGCGACACGACTGATGCGCTGACCGCCCAGCGGCTGCCCGATAGGATTCGCGTCGAGCTGCAACGGCTGGCAACCAGCGGCGGCTTTGATGCGCTGGCGAATCGGGTGCCGGTCATGACGGCGCCGTTGACCGGCGGACTCGAGCTGGCAGCGGCGCATGATGGTGCAAAACTGCACTCGGTCGGTTACCTGCCGCCAGCGCTCAGCGAGCAGCTGCCGCTGGCAGAGCAGTATTTTGCCGTCGAAGTCTGGCGCTTTGCACAGCCTCCGCTGGCTTACGATTCCTCGGCCGCGGTACTGGCGCTCTATGTGCGCGTTTCGTGGCCGTATCGGACGCCCGCGTCGTCCGCGCCCACGGCGTTGGCCGACCGGCAACAGCTCACCTGTGTCGTCTCGCTGCGCCGATGAACAACCCTCGTCTCACTCGCGGCTTCACCCTGCTCGAATTGCTGGTTGCCGTGACTATCACGCTCCTGCTGGCGGGCGTCATGCTGGCAGTTACGATCGGCACGCTGAATCTGTGGCGCCGAACCCAGGACGACTTTACCGCTGCCGCCCAGGCTAAACTTGCCCTGGACCTGATCGAGCGTGACCTGCAGGCCGGCGTTTTCCGGAAGGACGGCGTGAACACCTGGCTGGCGGCGGACGTGATCGATACCGCGGCGGCGCTGGATAATCACGGCTGGCGGACCGCTGCGCGGATGAAGCCGGCGACGGGCGAAAGCCTGCGCCTCGTGCCCGAGACGTTGAACGGGCTGGTGCCGGGTATCGCCGCTGCGCGCTTCGGACTATCGGGCGTGTGGCTGCGGTTTATCACCACAAACGTCGAGTCAGGCGGCAGCCTGCCAGTCGCCGTTGCCTATCAGTTGGTGCGCCGGCCGGTCAGCGGCAGCAACACCGCGGCGAGCAACCCGGCCGAGGTGCGCTATTCGCTGTTCCGCTCGGCCGTGGCCGTGGACACGACGTTGGCCAGCGGGTATGACGTGACCGTCTTGGCCTACGGGAGCGGCTCGGCGAGTCCGAGCGCCACGCGGACGGCCGCCACCCTCACCAATCCAAACACGATGGATGCCCTTGCCACCAACGTCGTGGATCTCGGCGCCTGGCTCTACGTGCGAGACCCGGCGGGCGCGCTGCGGCGGATTTTTCCGGCCACCGACGCCGATCTGTCGCACGGTGCACGCGATGACGGCACGGCTTCCGATGCCAATCGCTACCCCGACGTGGCGGATGTCATGGTGCGCATCCTCACGGAGGAGGGCGCCCGCCGGATCGAGGCGATGGAGCAGGGGAGCGGCGCCCTGACCCGGCCCGCGGACTACGCGACGGATGCCGCCTGGTGGTGGGCCGTGGTCGAGGCCAATTCCCGCGTGTTCGTGCGACGCGTGGAGCGGAAGGGAGGCAGTCTGTGACACACCGCGCGTCAAGGGACCGTCGCGCCGGTTTCGCGTTGGTCCTCACGCTGGCGTTGCTCGTCCTGCTTGTGCTGGCGCTCTACGCGCTGAGTGCGCTGAGCCGGACCGGCGGTCAGGTGGCCGGGAGCGGCGCCTATCAGACGCAGGCCCGGCAGCATGCATTGCTGGCCTTGGACATCGGATTGGGTGAACTGCAGCGGCACGCCGGTGACGACACGCGCATCACGGGTATGGCGGGCGTCACGGGCGTTGCGGCCAACGCCAGTAACAGCACGCGGCATTGGTGCGGTGTCTGGCGTAGCGATGGCGCCTTCGTTGGCTGGCTGACTTCCGGAGCGCAGACCAACGGGGTCGCCGCAGTGCAGAACGGTTTGCAGGCGGTCGAACTCGTCTCTGCGGGCAGCGTCGGTGCTGCGGCGGCCAACTCCGAGCATGTCATCGCGGGCAAGCTCCCCGTGACGGTTGCCGAGGTTCCCGGCGCTCCCGGAGTCGCCACGACGGCAGGCCGCTACGCTTACCTCGTTCTCGATGAGGGCGTGAAGGTCAGCGCGTACTCCCCGCCGGCTGAACTGCGGTTGCCCGGGGTGCCGCCCTTGCTCACCAGCACGTCTGCCACTTCAGCGCAGGGCAAACTGCGGACAGCGTACGGCACCTACTCGGCGAGACTGCCGGCGATGCTGAGCTACGAGCAGCTGAGTTTGCTGCCAACCCCGCTCACAGCACTGACGCCCTCGGTGCTGCAGGACAACTTTCACCACGTCACGCTCACAGGACGGACGGTCGAAGGCGGCCGCTATTACACCGGCCAGATCAACCTCAACACTACTTCGGCCATCGTCTGGCGCAGCATCCTCGAGACCTATAATTCCGCCCCCGGCGCCACACCCCTCTCCAGCGCCAACCTCACCTCCCGCGGCAACGCCATCGCGAACGGATTCGCCGCATCCAACTCCGGCAAGTCGGTCAACGGCCCCTTCACCTCGGTCGCGGCATTCGGCGGCAGCACGCTGCTTTCGGGCAATCTGCCCAGTCCGACCACAGCGGCGCAGTTCATGAGCGCCATCGGCACGATGCTGACCGTGCGTTCGGACACCTTTCGCATCCGCGGCTACGGAGAGGCGCTTAACCCCGCCGACAGCACCGGGATTGAAGCCACGGCGTATTGCGAGGCCATCGTCCAGCGCACCCTCGATCCGGCGCCCAACGGCCTCGGCCGGCGGTTTGTCGTGCTTCACTTCCGTTGGCTCGGACCAACCGACCTCTAAAAAAATCTTGTGGATTTCGCCCGCAAATTATGTCTTCTACGCCGTTCTCGGTCGCCAGAGTAGCTCAGTGGTAGAGCAGGGGACTCATAAGCCCTTGGTCGGCAGTTCAATCCTGCCCTCTGGCACCACTTTTCACCAGTCGCCGGCTGGAAAGCAACAAACCGCGGTCAACTCCGCGGTTTGCTCTTTTTCAACGAAATGGGAAGCGGGTTACTTCTCTGAATTGCCGTAGGGTATCGGGGGCAACCGAAGCTCCCCGAGGAATTTGTTATGCCGGCGGGCAGCATCGGTGATTTTTCGCTCCAGCTCGACCAGCCCAGAGTGAGTCTTGGCCAGATCAATCTCCGCTTCGGCGGTGGCCGTGCTGATGTAGCGGGAGATGTTCAGGTTGTAGCCTTCGGCTTCGATGCGATCCAGCGGGACGCGCTTGGAGTAACGGTCTTCCTCGCGGCGGTCGCGGTAGGTTTCGACGATCTTGTCGATATGCTCCGCGGAGAGAACATTCTGGCGCTTGCCTTTTTCAAAGTGCTCGGCGGCATTGATAAAGAGGACGTCATCGGGCTTCTTGCACTTCTTGAGGACGAGGATGCAGACGGGGATTCCGGTGGAGTAGAAGAGATTCGCGGGCAGGCCGATGACGGTGTCGACGTGACCGTCTTTGAGGAGCTTCGTGCGGATACGTTCTTCGGCGCCGCCGCGGAAGAGGACGCCGTGGGGCAGGATGATGGCCATGACGCCCTGCTCCTTCAGGTAGTGGAAGCCGTGGAGGAGAAAGGCGAAGTCGGCGGCGGATTTGGGGGCGATGCCGTGGTTTTTGAAGCGGACGTCCTCGCCCAGCTCCTCCTTCGATTCCCAGCGGAGACTGAAGGGCGGGTTGGCGACGATGGCGTCGAACTTGGGCATCTTGGCGGGGTTCGTCTCCCGTAGTATGTCCCAGTCGTTGGTGAGGGTGTCGCCGTGGTAGATTTCGAACTCCGTATCCTTCACCCCGTGCAGCAGCATGTTCATGCGGGCGAGATTGTAGGTCGTGATGTTCTTCTCCTGGCCGTGGATTTTGCCGATGGTGCCGCCCTGCTTCTTGAGCTGCTGCCGCACATTGAGGAGGAGTGAGCCGGAGCCGCAGGCGAAGTCGAAGACGCTGCCGAGGTGCTTCACCGGGCCGGTATTTGGCTCCTGACTGTCGAGGGTGACGATACGCGAGAGAATCGTAGAGATCTGTTGCGGGGTGTAGAACTCGCCCGCCTTCCTGCCGGAGCCGGCGGCGAACTGGCCGATGAGGTATTCGTAGGCATCGCCGAGGGCGTCGACGTCGCTGGAGAACTCCTTCAGGCCCTTGGCGATCTCCTTGATAATGTCGCAGAGCTTGGCGTTTTTGTCGGCGTGGGTGCGGCCGAGTTTTTCAGAGCTGAGGTTGATCTCGGAGAAGAGGCCGAGAAAAGCGCTCTCAAAGGACTCGTTTTCGATGTATTTGAAGCCCTCGCGCAGCGTTTCCAGAAGGTCGCCGCTCTGGTTCTTGGCGAGGTTGGCGATGTTGGCCCAGAGGTGGTCCGGCTTGATGACGTAGTGGACCTTGCGCCGCATCTGCTTCTCGAAATCCACGACGTCGCCGGGATTGTTGGCATACCAGATCGCGAGCGGGACACGGGGATCATCGGCCCCGAACTTCGGGTAGTCGGAGCCTAGCTCCTTTTTGGCGGCGACCTCATAGTTGTCGGAGAGGTAGCGCAGGAAGAGGAAGGCCAGCATGTAGTCGCGGAAGTCGTCCGCGTTCATCGCGCCGCGCAGTTGGTCGGCGATCGCCCACAAGGTTTTGCCGAGGCGTTGTTGGTCTTGGGCGGTCATGTAGAGAGGACTTCCTTGGGGGTCTCAGGAAGCAAGGCTTTGTTGAACGGGTAATAGGTCAGGAAATCATCGAGGACCTTTTCAAAATGCTCTTTCGTCTCGGGGAGCATCTCCGTGGGTTCGTAGTAGGAGTAATTCCCGTGGCTCAGCACGTTTAGAATTCGCCCGAAAAGCGTTTCATCCGGGTCGTCAGCCGGCTTCTTGATACAAACCGAAAATTTAGGATGACCGTGGAAAGTGCCGGCTTTCTCAAGTAAGCCGCGAAGCGCGTTGAAATGATGCGTGCGAAGTTCATCTGCCTCACGGGCCTCACATATTTCTTTCAGGAGTGCCAAGTGGTGAAAGAAAGGGGTGTCGCCGGTGTAAGTCAGCGTAAAAACTCCTGTCTTTCTCGATCGAGCCAGAAACTGCGAAGAGAACTTCTTCCGATCAATTTCGCGGAGTTCATTCCACAGCACGTTGAAAAACAGCGAATGATGCGAAGATATCACGACCTTGATCGTGTGGCCCTTCGACTCAAGCAGTTGGGCGAGGTGATGGCCGACCGCAATGGCGTTGTTTTCGTCCAAAGATGAGATCGGATCGTCGACGTAGATGTATTTCACCCATTTGTAGGCCTCGGCGCCATCGAGCGCCAGTTGGGCAATGGCCAGGAAGAAACACCAGATGAACAGGCGTTCTTCCCCTCTGGAAATCTTGATGTTCTCGGCAACCACGGTTCCGGCCGGGGTCAGGATGTTACGATAGAAGCGGACGATTCGCCGCTCCCGGAGCACCTTTCCGCTCTCATCTTTCACCGGCACCTTGTCTAACTTGAAATCGAAGTCGGCATAGCGGCGTAGGTATGGCCGAATGCGGTTATCCATTTCCAGCTCTTCAAGGCCGGCGAAGAAGTGCGACGATGGGTGGAGGACGAGGTAGCGTTCGCTGTCTCCGTCCAAGTCATTGTGCCAGGAGAAAAGGTCTTCGGTGTAAGCGTTGAAATAGAGTGTATCAGCCGCTCCCTGCTTCTTGGCGATGTCTTTGAATGACATCGAAAGTCGTGTCTTGCCGGTCCCATTGTAGGCGTAGAGCAGAACAAACCGCTTTGGCTTTTCTTCGTTGTTCAGTTCTTGGCGCAGATGGGCCGCCAATTCGTCGTGGTCCTTGAAGGTGGCCGTGCTCATGCGTTGGTGTCCGCGGGGGACGGGAAGAGCTGCTGGAGGAGGCCTTGCTTGTGGTTCTGGAGGGCGGCGAGCTGGTCGCTTTGGGCGGCGATCAGGTCGTCGAGCGAGCTCAGGCAAGTGGCGATGCGGCGCTGCTCGTCGGGCTTGGGAATCTGCGTCTTGTAAGTGAGCAGCGCGTCCCGGTTGATCTTCGGAATCTTGCCTCGGTCGGAACTCCGGATGGCGTAGTCGAGAAACGTTTCTGAAAGGAGCAAAAACAAGAGATAACTACGGAGCAGGCCACCACTAGCGGGACGGATCGGGTAAATGTCTGCGCTGCAGATGCCCTTGAAATTAGGTGCGGCAACCTTGTTCAACGCGGGACGGATTTTTGAGTAGAGAACGTCGTTTCCATCAAAAACGTAATTTCCACTAATGACGCCCTTTTCGCGCGCAGATTTCACGTTCACAACCTTGCCGGAATCGGACTCGATGTTCTCGCTGCCGATCTGCGGGAAGTCACAATAAGGCTGTTCCTTCGGGTCAATTTGACCGGAGGCAACCTCCACGATTTCACCTAGCGTCTTCTCTTCCCACTCCGGGGCGGAGTGGAACTCGGGGAAGCGGAGGCGGGGGATGGTTTCGCCTTCGCGGGGGAAGAGCTGCTGCATGAGCCCTTTTTTGTGGGCCTTGAGCGCGTCGAGTTTCTGGCTTTCGGCTCCGATCAGCTCGTCCAGCGTGCTCAGGCACTCGGCGATTTTCTGTTGTTCGGTCGGGGACGGAACCGAAACGAGCATCGGAGCAAATTCGGAAATCCAATGTCGTTCGTGCGCGCCAACCTCGAACGAAAGCGTCTGCAGACGCTCATACATGAACTTGATATTCGCTCCCGCTTTGGCCTTCAAAATCTTCATCGCGGAAGACTTTGCCTTGAACGGAAAGTCGACGAACTGCGTCGCTGTCGTGAAGTCGTCGAAAATGATTACCGGCAGGCCATCTTTGAAAATACCATGCTGCTCGTTTGTGTAGCCGAGGATAAAGGTCTTTCCGGCAGTTAGGACCGGCGTCTTGAAGGAGTCGCTGTAGTTGGTGTCTGAAACCAAATATGGCGTCGGTTGTTCGTAGTCCAAACAGGCTTCGAGCGGCTTTGGCGTCCAACCGGGAGCATCCCGAAACTCCGGAAAACGCAGCTTGGGCGTGAGAGCGGGCTGGGCGTCGCGCGGCGTGGCTGTCGGGCGCGTCATGATTCGTAGGCGTTGAGGCCGGAGATTTCGCGGCCGGCGGCACGCTGCTTGAGCACGGGAACGAGGTCTTCCATCAGGGCGAGCTCGGCGACGCGGCGGGCTTTCCAATTCAGGCCGAGCGGGGCGAGGAGTTCGGTGAGTTGCTCGCCGTCGAAGACCATCCGCTGAAGGATGGCGTCCACGAAGGCCTGGAGGCGTTCGGTGGGGAGGGCATGTTTCCGCGCGATGGCGGCGAGTTCGGCGGCGAGACGTTCGTCGCGGAAGCGTTCGAAGCCGGCGCGGATTTCCTTTTCCGAGCGGCCCTTCACAGCGCCGAGCGAGTCGATGTATTCGACGATGAGCCGGCCGTCGTCCATGAAACGGGCCTCGCTGCGGATCAGGCCGACGAGCTGGTCGCGAGTGAGCGTGAGTTTGCCCGGCGCCTGGTTGGCGTAGCGGGTGATCAGGCCCATGATGTAGTCGTAATCGATGTCGGCCGAGGCGAAGAGGACGAACTCGAAGTCGAGGGCCTCGACGGCGGGGCTGGCGCTGGCGTCGGGCTTGGCCTGCTCAGCTTTGAGGCGCTGAGCAGTCTCCAGGTAAACGCCGCGGAAGGCGTTGAGCCGGTCCGTGGGCAGGAGCCGCTCCACTTCCTGGTCAATCTCCGGGGGGCGGTCGGTATATTGGTCGAGCTGGGTCTTGAGGCGCTGGACCTCGCGGAAGCGCTCGATGAAGGCGGCGCGGGCCTCGTCGCCCCGCAGGGCGGGCACGGACTCGGGCACGGGCGCGAGGTCCTGCGAGCGGAGGAAATCGTCGAGCTGGCCGAGGGCGGTCTTGAGTTTCTCGACGACCTTGGGCGCGGACTCGACGAGCCAGATTTCGCGGGCCTCGGTCTGGTTTTCGACGCCGGAGAACATGACGACGGCGGCATCGACGGCGGTCTGCTGCGCGCGGAAGTCGAGGATCTGCCCGTGGGGCTTGGTGGCGTTGAGGACGCGGTTGGTGCGGGAGAAGGCCTGGATGAGGCCGTGGTGCTTCAGGTTCTTGTCGACGTAGAGGGTGTTGAGGAACTTTGAGTCGAAGCCGGTGAGGAGCATGTCCACGACAATGGTGACATCGATCTTCTCGGCGCCCTTGCCGGGGAGGTCGGCGTTGGGGAATTTCTGGTTTTTGATCCGCTGCTGGACGTCCTGGTAGTAGAGATCGAACTCGGCGAGGGTGTGGGCGGTGCCGTAGCGGGTGTTGTAGTCAGCGATGATGGCGAGGAGCGCGGCCTTCTTGCCCTCGGGATCGACCTCGTTGTCGGCCTTTTCCTGCTGGAGGTCTTCCTGAAGCTGTTGGACGTCGCGATTGCCCTCGGCGGGCGGGGAGAAGACAGCGGCAATCTTGAGCGGGACAAACGCGGGATCGGCGGCCGAGCGTTCGGCCTGCAGGCGGGCGAAGAGCTGGTGATACTCGATGGCGTCGTCGATGGAGGCGGTGGCGAGGAGGGCGTTGAAGCGTCGGGCGTGGGTCGCGGCGTCGTGTTTGTCGAGGATGGCGCGGATGACGGCCTGCTTTTCAAGGACGCGGCCGGGCTTGGGAGTCTCCTCGCCCGCGGGTTTGAAGTAGTCCACGTGGAAGCGCAGGACGTTTTTGTCCTCGATGGCGTGGGTGATGGTGTATTTGTGCAGCTCCCGCTGGAAGGTCTCAACGGTGGTGCGGTAGGAGGCCTGGTTGCCGTCGATCTGAATGCGGGAGGCGTTTTCCTCGAAAATGGGGGTGCCGGTGAAGCCGAAGAGCTGCGCGCGGGGGAAGAACTCTTTGATCGCCTCGTGGTTGTCGCCGAACTGGGAGCGGTGGCACTCGTCAAAGATGAAGACGAAGCGCTTGTCGCGGAGTGGCGCGAGGAGCTGCGCGTAGGTTTCCTTGCCCTGCTGGGTGCGCTGGCGGTTGCGCTTGCTGCCCTCGTCGAGGGCGAGGCCGAGCTTCTGGATGGTGGCGACGATGACCTTGTCGGCCTTGTCGTCGGAGAGGAGGCGGCGGACGAGGGTGGCGGTGTTGGTGTTCTCCTCGACGCAGCCCTCCTGGAAGCGGTTGAACTCCTCGCGCGTCTGGCGGTCGAGGTCCTTGCGGTCCACGACGAAGAGGCACTTGTCGATGGCAGGGTTGTCGCGGAGGAGCGTGGAAGCCTTGAAGGAGGTGAGGGTCTTGCCGCTGCCGGTGGTGTGCCAGATGTAGCCGTTGCCGTTGTTCTGGTCGATACAGTCCACGATGCTCTGGACGGCGTAGATCTGATACGGGCGCATCATGAGGAGCTTTTGCTCGCTCTGGATGAGGACCATGTAGCGGCTGATCATGCGGCCGAGGTCGCATTTTTGCAGGAAGTGGTCGGCGAAGGTGTCGAGGTGGGCGATGGGTTTGTTGGCGCGATCAGCCCAGCGGTAAACGGGCAGGAACTGCTCTTCGGCATCGAAGGCAAAGTGCCGGGCGTTGTTGTTGGCGAAGTAGAAGGTCGAGTCGCGGTTGCTGATGATGAAAAGTTGGACGAAGCAGAGGAGCGTGCGGGTGTAGCCGTTGCCGGGCGCGTTTTTGAAATCGACCGTCTGTTCCATTATGCGACGCCGGCTTCTGTCGAACGCTGAATCATTCTGGTCGGCGACTCCGGGTGCGCCTGCGAAATGTGGATTGCCGAGGTCGGCCTTATAGTCGGCGATTTGCTTCAACGCGCGGCGCGGGCTGACGCCGAGGGTCTTGAGCTCTACTTGGGCGACGGGGACGCCGTTGATGAGCAGAAGGACATCGTAGCGGTGGTAGCTGTAGTCGGTGTTGATGCGGAGCTGGTGGACGACCTCGAAGTCATTTTTGCACCAGTCGCGGATGTTCACCAGGGTGTAGGAAAGCGGGGTGCCGTCGTCGCGGGTGAAGTCGTTTTTCTCGCGGAGGCGGATGGAGTTTTTGAAGACGTCGGGGGAGACGAGATCGTCGAGCAGGCGGGAGAATTCGGCATCGGTCAGGCGGACGCGGTTCAGGGCCTCGAATTTTTGCCGGAAATTAGCTTCGAGGGCGGCACGGTCGCGGATGTCGGGGCGATGCGTGTATTTCAGGTCCTTTAGCTTCTCAATGAAGGACTCCTCGATGTCCTGTTCCCTGACTACGGAAGGCCGGCGATCCGGGTCGGGTGGATAAATGACTTTAGAAGGCATGGGGAGGACGTGAAGCGGCGGTCAAACTGCCGGCAGGCCCGTTGATTGCCAAGCGGTTTTGAGCCGCATAGCTGTCGGAAGAAGGCGCAGAGTTCAAGAAATGGATTCTGCGCTGCCGCCGAGATTGACCGCGCCGGGAGAGCTGCGGAAAACTGTTTGGCATCGGGCCATTGAGGCTATCAGTGTCCATCAGTGGTTAAGAACCCTGATTCCTACGATCTCGTCATCCTCGCCGCCGGCATGGGCAGCCGCTTCGGCGGACTGAAGCAGGTGCAGCCCGTCGGCCCGCACGGCGAACTCATCATCGAGTATTCGATCTTCGATGCGCTGCGCGCGGGCTTCAGCCGGCTCGTGCTGGTGATCCGCCGGGACATCGAGGCCGACTTCCGCGCCACCATCGGCCGCCGACTCGAGTCGCGCATCGATGTGCAGTATGTCTATCAGGAGCTGGATTCACTCCCCGCGGGATTTAAACCGCCGACTGGCCGCACCAAGCCCTGGGGCACGGGCCATGCGGTGCTGGCAGCGCGCGGGACGGTGCGCGGTCCATTTGCTGTCATCAACGCCGACGATTTCTACGGCGCCTCCAGCTACGTCGCGCTGGCGCGGCACTTCGCGGCCACGGCGGGCGCGGCGCGTCCGGCTTACGCGCTGGTCGGCTATCCGCTGCGCCAGACACTTTCCGAGCATGGCACGGTAAGCCGCGGGTTGTGCGCGACTGATTCCGCGGGGCGGTTGCAGCATATCACGGAGGTGACGAAGATCGAAAAAACCGCCACGGGCGCGCGTTACATCGACGCGCAGGGCGTCATGCGCGAGTTCACCGGCGAGGAGATCGTCTCGGTGAATTTCTGGGGCTTCACCCCCGCGGTGCTGCCGCAGTTGGAAAGGCTTTTCATTGATTTCCTGCAGCGCAGCGGCGCCGACCCGAAGGCGGAGTTCTATCTGCCGACCGCCCTCAGCGCATTGAATGAGCGCGGCGAGGCGGAAATCGCGCTGCTCCGCAGCGAGGATGCGTGGTTCGGCATCACGTATCGCGAGGACCTGCCGGCTTCGCAGGCTGCCGTGCGGGCGCTCGTGGCCGCCGGCCGCTATCCGGCGCCGCTCTGGGGCTGAGCGGGAAGCCATGCATTGCAGGGTGGGGCGAACTCTTCCGCCGTCGCCAAGGCTATGGCGCACAGGCCGAGCGAGCCGTTGCCCGACCGCGCGTCGGCGGGACACCTCGCCCTGCCTCGCTTAACCCCAATCCGCGAGCAGCGCCCGCAGTTCGCGCTCGGGATCCTCGTGACTCTGCTCGACGGCGAGGGCCAGGGCGGCTTCGAGCCACGGACGGGCTTCCGCCTTTCGGCCGAGTTTCAGCAGGGCTTTGCCGAGCCAGATGCGCGCCATCATCCAGTCGGCCTTCTTGTTCGCGCAGAACTCCAAATGCGCCACGGCCTCGGGGTCGCGTCCTTCCTTGAGCAGAGCCTGCGCGAGACTGTAGCGAAACAACTCGTTGTCCGGCTGCTGGGCGACCAGAGCGGTGAAACGCGTCACGCTCATGCCGTCAGGAGAAAATGACGACGGCGGTCGAGTTGTCCAGGCCGCCGCGCTCGTTGGCGCGTTCGATGAGCGTGCGGACGATGGTTTCGGGCGTCGCCTTGGCCTCACCCAGCACCTGCGCGATCTCGCGGGGCAGGATGAAGCGGCTGACGCCGTCGCTGCAAAGCAGATAACGGTCGCCCGGCTCGACCGCATGGGTGTGGATATCGCCGACGAGCGGTGGGGGCTGTCCCACGCAGCGGGTGAGGGCCGCGCGGTTCTCGGTCAGGAGCAGCGCGGATTCACCGCGGGCCAGTCGCTCACGCATCTCGTTCTCCAGATTGTGCTCGACCGTGAGGACATCAAGTTCGCCGCCGCGCAGGCGGTAGAGTGAGCTGTCGCCAACGTGGATGACGGTGAGTTTGCCGCTGTGAAAATGGGCGGCGGTCAGGGTGGTGCCGATGCCGTAGCGGGGACTGAGCCTGCGGCCGAGCTGGAAGACGCGTTCGTTGATCTCCACCAAGCCGGTGGTGTAGTCGAGGGGTCCGCCTTTGGCCTGGCGAGCCAGCCACTCCTCCAGAGTGTGGATGGCCATCTGGCTGGCTTGTGCGCCGCCCGGCAGGCCACCGATGCCGTCGGCGACGGCGTAGAAATGCCAGGCGTCGTCGCACAGGAAGCTGTCCTCGTTTTCCGGACGTACCCGACCGATGTCAGTGTGGGCGAAGGAGCGCAAAGTCATGCCACGTCTAAACTGACCGGCCAGTCGACGGAGGGAAAGGCCTAAAAATTCTTTCGCGGTTGGCGCGGGTCAAACGCTCGTAATTTTCCACCGGCAGGCTGGCCAGGAACTGGCGGCCGTAGGCCTTCGTCAGCACCCGGGCGTCGAGGAGGGTGATGACGCCGCGATCGGTCTTGTTGCGGATGAGGCGGCCCACGCCCTGGCGGAATTTCATCAGCGCGTCCGGCAGCGTGAGTTCGTTGAAGGGATTGCCGCCTTGCGCCCGCACCCACTCGGCCCGCGCTTCGGCGACGGGATGCGTGGGCGGGTCGAACGGCAGGCGGGTGAGAATGACCTGCGCGAGCGCATCGCCGGGCACGTCCACCCCGGTCCAAAAGCTGTCCGTGCCGAACAAAATGCCGTTGCCCGCGGCGCGCAGGCGCTGCGTCAGCTCCGTGCGCGAGCCGTCGACGCCCTGCATGAAGAACGGACGCTGCTCGTCGGCGAACACCGGGGCCAGCTCCGCGGCCACCGCGCGCATGTCGGCGTAGCTCGTGAACAGCACCAGCGAGCCGCCGGGCACACGCAGCGTGCAGAAGCGCACGTAGTCGGTCAGGCCCTTGAGATCGAGCTTCGCGTCCTGCGCCGTGGGCGGCGCCATGTCCTCGGCGAGGTAGACGCGCATGTGCCGCGCGAAATCGAAGGGCGAGTGCTCCACGCCGGTGCGCGCGTCCTCGGCGCCGGCGCGGTGCTGGAACGGGCTGATGTCGCCCGCGACGGTGAGCGTGGCGCTGCTGAGCACGACCGATGTGTTGCGCCGGAAAAGATTTTCGCGGAGATACGGCCCGACATCCAGCGGCGCGGCGCGCAGCGCGATGACGGTCTGTTTCCGGCCGGTGCGTTCGAGCCAGTAGACGGTCTGCTTCGCCGACTGATCGAGCCAGCCGGTGATCTCACTGCGGTAGGATTTCAGGCGCTCCAGCTTGTCGTAGAACTCGTCGCGCGTCGCGCCATCGGGCAGCTTGTTCCAGAGGTCGCCGACCCGGTTGATCAGCTTCTGCAACGGTTCGTCGAGCAGCGGCTCGGCCACGCCCGGCGCGCGGACGCGCACGAGCGGCTGGGCGCTGAGCAGTTTTTCCCGGACGTACTCGAAGAACACCGCGCTGGCCTCAAGCGCATCCTCGACGACCTGCTGGTCACCGGCCGCGCCGTGCTTCGCGAGCAGTCCCTTGCGCTTGGTCGGGTGGTAGAGCGAGCGCAGCAGCCGCTCAAGGCCGATGTTGCTCACGTGCGTGCCCGTGTGGTCGGTGGCGACCTCGGGCACGGTGTGCGCCTCGTCGAGGACGACAAAATCGTCGGGGCGCAGCACGCCGCGCACCTCGTCGCGTCCGCCGGCCGGGCCGATGTTGAGCAGCGAAAAGAACAGGCTGTGGTTGACGATGAGCACCTGGGCGGCGTCGACGCGGGCGCGGGCCTTTTGGTAGAAGCAGCGGCTGCAATCGCAGTTGCGTTTCGAGCACGCGCCCGAGTCGGCGTTCACGAGTTCCCACACCTCGTCGGCGGGCGGGGGCGTGAGCTCGTGGCGCAGGCCGTCGGAGGTTTTCTCGGCCCAAGTGGCGATACGGACGAGCTCGCCCTGCTCGGGATTGGAGAAGAGTTCGGATTTGTCCCTGAGCGCCTGGGCGAGGCGTGTCGTGCAGAGGTAATTGGATTTGCCGACGAGCAGCGCGGAGCGGAACTGGGCGTAGCGCTGCAATTCGCCCGCGGCGGCGAAGAACCGCCGGCAGAGCGGCAGATCCTTCGTCTCCAGTTGCTCCTGCAGCGAGATCGTGTGCGTGGAGACGACGAGCTGCCGCTGGGCGTCCATGGCGTGAATGATTCCCGGTATCAGGTAGGCGAGGCTTTTGCCGACGCCGGTGCCGGCCTCGAAGAGCAGGGACTCGTCCCGCTCGTACGCCGCGGCGACGGCCGTTGCCATGTGCTCCTGTTGCGGCCGGTGTTCGAGTCCGAGTGCGGCGCACAGCTGTCCGCCGTCGGCGAAAATCTCCGCCGTCAGCTTGCGCACCTGCTGCGGGAGCGTGGCCCCGCCGCCTTCGTTCAGACCGATCATCGCGCGCCAATGAGCGGACGATGTGTCATCGGCGCAATTTAATTTGCGACCCCATGCCGGGCGGAGCACTTTCCGGCCATGAAACAGCGCCCGTCGGCCCCGGCTTCGTGGACCCAGGACCTCGTGAGGTTCCTGCAGCAGCAGCCCAACGTGGCGGCGGTGCGCGTGAATCCAGGCGATCGCACCGTCTCGGTGGCGACGTTGGGGCAGGTCGACAGCGCGCAGCTGGACCAGCAGATCGAGGAGGTGTTGCAGGCCATCGAACAGAAGCTGGCCGAAGGCGGGCACGGGGCGGCGGTGCCGAAAGGATTTCTGCTCAAGCAAAGCGGCGGTGCGACCACGCTGGAACGGCCGACCTGCGTGACGGCGCCGGGCTTTTGGCGCTGGATCGACTATCAGTTGCCCGAGGAAGACGAGCAGGCCGGGCACGCGCACGAGGACGGCGAGTGGCGTCTGCTCTCGATCCTCGCGGCGTCCTGCGGCGTGCTGGGCCTGAGCGCGCTGGCGGTCGGCTATTGGGGCGCGCCCGGTTGGGCGGTTACCGGCCTCTACGGAGTCGCCTTGGTTGCGGGCGGCTGGGACGCAACGATCGACACCTGGGAAAACATCCGCGCCCGCAAACTCGACATCCATTTCCTGATGCTCGCCGTGGCGGTCGGCGCCGTCTCGATTGGCGCGTGGGGCGAGGCCACGCTGCTGTTGTTCCTGTTCTCCTCCTCCGGGGCGATGGAGGCCTTCGCGCTCGAGCGGACGCAGCGGGAGGTTTCCTCGCTCCTGCACACGGCGCCCAAGCTCGCCACCCTGGTCGGATCCGATGGCGCGCACACGGTGATCAAGGCCGAGGAACTCAAGCTCGGCGACCGCATCGCAGTGAAGCCGGGCGAGATGTTCGCGGCGGACGGCGACGTGGCGAAAGGCGAGTCGGCCAGCGATGAATCCACGTTGACGGGTGAGGCTGCGCCGGTGGAGAAGACCGTCGGCGCCCAGGTGTTCAGCGGCACGATCAACCTCTGGGGTTCGGTCGAGGTGGTGGTGCGCCGGCTGCCCTCGGAAAGCACGCTGCAAAAAATCATCCGCCTCATCCAGACGGCGCAAAAGCTCAAGGCTCCCAGCGAACGCTTCACGGACAAATTTGGCGGACGCTACACGCTCGCGGTGCTGGCACTCACCGGCGCGATGTTTCTCGTCTGGTGGCTCGGCTTTCACCTGCCGCCTTTCGCCAATCACGACGGCCACACTTCCGCCTTCTACCGGGCGATGACACTGCTGGTCGTTGCGAGCCCGTGCGCGTTGGTTCTTTCCATCCCCTCCGCGATTCTCGCCGCCATCGCCTGGGGCGCGAAGCACGGCGTGCTCTTCCGCGGCGGCGCAGCCATCGAGAAGCTCGCCGAGGTCAACACCGTGGCACTCGACAAGACCGGGACGCTCACGACCGGCGAACTGGCGGTCGAGTCGTGCGAAAGTTTTCCGCCGGGCCGCGAGCGCGAGGTGCTGGAATTCGCCTACGCGTTGGAGCGGCACTCCCAGCACCCGCTGGGGCGCGCCATCGCGCGCCACGCGCAGCAGGCGGGAGTCGACTCGCTCGAGGTCGACAAGTTCGAATCGCTCACCGGTCTTGGCCTGCGCGGCCAGGTGAAGGGTGTGACGGCCGTGCTCGGCCGGCGCGAATTGGTGGCCGCGGGTCCGTTCGCGAGCTGGCTGAGCGACCTGCCGCCCGCCGATCCGGAGTTTTCCGAGGTGTGGGTGATCACGCCCGGCCTCCTCGGCCGGGTGCTGCTGCGCGACCAATTGCGTCCGCAGTCGAAGGGCGTGCTGGCGCGCCTCAAGGCGACCGGCATCCGCACCGTGATGCTGACCGGCGACCGCCGCCACGCCGCCGAGGCCATCGCGGCCGAGCTGGGGCTCGACGAGGTGCGCGCCGGCCTCTCCCCGGAGCAAAAGGTCGCGGCCATCGAGGAGTTCGGCAAAGCCGGCCAGAAGGTTGCGATGGTGGGCGACGGCGTGAACGACGCGCCGTGCCTCGCGGCCGCCTATGTCTCCGTGGCGATGGGCGCGCGCGGCAGCGATGCGGCGCTCGAACAGAGCGAAGTCGTGCTGATGCACGACCGCATCGAGAACTTCCTCGCCGCGCTGCGCCTGAGTCAGCGCGCGCGAATGGTCATCCAACAGAATCTCTTCATCTCGCTCGGCACGGTCATCGTCATGGTGCTGGCTTCCATGGTGGGCGTGATCCCGCTCAGCCTCGGTGTGGTCGCGCACGAAGGCAGCACGGTGGTCGTCTGCCTGAACAGCCTGCGCCTGCTGCTCGGGAAAAACGAGTGAGCGACTGGACGTGCTGCTTTTATTGTAGCGGCGGTCTATGACCACAGCCGTCCCACAGCGCACCCGACTTCCGGCGCCAACTTCGTATCCTGTCATTCTGAGCGCAGCGAAGAATCCACGCGTGCGAATCCTGCATCGCGCCCGAGCACGTGGATCCTTCGCTTCGCTCAGGATGACATGCGGCTTTACGCCGCGACGGGAAGCGCCCGACCGGCGGGCATAGACCGCCGCTCCAGATTGAGCAAAGCGGCTGACCGTGGACCGCGCGCTTCAGTCCTCGATCCAAACCTGATCGTGCGGGCGAACGGCCTCGAAGAGCTCGATGATGTCGAGGTTGCCCATCTGCACGCAGCCGCTGCTGGCCGGCGCGCCGAGTTTCTCCTCGTGGTTGGTGCCGTGAAGGTAGACGTAGCGGGAGTAGGTATCGACGCTCTCGCCGGCGGCGTTCGTGCCGGCGTTCACACCGGGTTCGAGCCCGCGCAGCCAGAGGATGCGGGTGGTGATCAGGTTCTTGGTCTGCTCGTCGGCGTCGAGCTCCGAGAAATGCCGGCCGGTGTTGATCCGCGTCTTGAAGACGATGCCCGGCGGTGAGCCGGCGCCGTGTTTTTCGGCGATCTCGTGCAGGCCGCGCGGCGTGCCGAGCGAGTCCTGCACGTTGGAGGGCGGACGCAGCGAGGTGGAGACGACGTAGGACTTCACCAGCGCGCCGTCGCGGTAAAAGCCAAGCAGCTGCCGGGCAATGGAAACGACGATAAGACGCGTTGACGGCTTGCAGCCGAGCGCGAGGCACTTTTCTTTGGCGCGTTCAAAGGATTTCTTCACGTGAGCAATAAAACCTATCGAGTCGGCATCGTCGGCGCCACCGGAGCAGTCGGTCAAGAGTTGATTGACCTGCTCCTCGCGCGCCAGTTTCCGCTCGCGGAGCTGAGGCTGCTGGCCTCGGCGCGTTCCGCGGGCCGCAACCTCGACGTCGTGGGCAAAAAACTCACGGTGCAGGAGGCCCGGCCCGAGGCGTTCGCGGGACTCGACATCGCGTTGTTCGCCGCCGAGGGCAGCATCGCCAAGGCGCTCGCGCCGGAAGCCGTCAAGCGCGGGTGCCTCGTCCTCGACAAGAGTTCGGCCTTCCGCATGTCGCCGGACGTGCCGCTCGTCATTCCCGAAATCAACCTCGCGGCGACGCGCGGGCATCGGGGCATCATCGCCAGCCCGAACTGCTCGACGGCCATCGCGCTGATGGGGCTCTATCCGCTGCACCTGAAGTTCGGCGTGAAGCGCGTCGTGTTCGCGACCTACCAGTCCGTCTCCGGCACCGGCGCCGACGCCATCGACGAACTGGAGGCGCAGACCCAGGCCTACGCCAAGGGCGAGGAGCTGCCGCGCAAGGTCTATCCTTATCAGATTTTCCAAAACCTCATCCCGCACATCGACTCGTTCGGCGCCGACGGCTACACCGGCGAGGAAACCAAGATGCGCGAGGAGAGTCGCAAGATCATGGGTCTGCCCGCGCTCCGCGTCTCCGCCATATGCGTGCGCGTGCCCGTCGTGCGGGCGCACTCCGTGGCCGTGAGCGCCGAGTTCGAGCGCCCGGTGGATGTCGCCGCTGCGCGTGCCGCGCTGGCCGCGTTTCCCGGCGCCGAGCTGCTCGACGACCCTGCGAACAAGGTTTACCCGACCCCGCTGGCGTTCACCCGCCAGGTCAAGTGCGGCGTCGGCCGCGTGCGCCTCGACACGGCGCTGGACAACGGGCTCTCGTTCTTCGTGAGCGGTGACAACCTCTGGAAGGGTGCCGCGCTCAACTCCATCCAGATCGCCGAGGCAATGATCCGCGAAGGCATCCCGCTGAAACCGTTGGCGTGAGACGGGTATTTTTGTAGCGGCGTCTAGGACCGCCGGGCGGATCGAGACGGGTAAAGGCGGCGGTCATAGACCACAGCCGTCCCACAAGAACTCGTTTCGGTCCTCTTTTGCATGTCATCCTGAGCGAAGCGAAGGATCCACGTGCTCGGGCGCGATGCAGGATTCGCACGCGTGGATTCTTCGCTGCGCTCAGAATGACAGGATACGAAGTTCCGGCTTTCTCCTTGCGAGGGCTGAAACCTTGCCGTTTCGTGCGCTTCGTCGGACGCCTAGCTCAGTTGGTTAGAGCATCTCGTTTACACCGAGAGGGTCGGGGGTTCGAGTCCCTCGGCGTCCACCAGCCTTCGCCGTAGCGCAGCGAAGGCGAAGGCTGCCGTCCGAAGCCTTGGAGTAGGACGGCTATGACTCTCGCAGACAAGGAAGGCTACGGCTGGTGAGCCAGCCCGGAGTGCCGCAGTGCCGCGAAGACTGCCGCGCCGAAGCCCAACGGGCGGAGGCCAGCAATTGAGCATACGCGAGGCCTCGGTATTCGTCTCGAATTCCAGCATTGCGGGCCGCCGCCGGCTCGGCACCAATGGTGTCTCCTTTCCGCATGAAGATCATTCTCGCCACCAGCCTTCGCTCGACACGCAGTGTGCGCGATGGCTGTCTCGCCAAAGCTTTCCGTCAAAGCCAGGGCGGACTCGTTCGCCGCTGCTACGGCCCGGCAAGTTCGCAAAACGCAGTCACATGAAAATCATTCTCGCCACAAGAAAAAGCCCGCTCGCCCTCGCGCAGACCGAGATGGTGGCCGCGCGTTTGCAGCAGATGATCCCGGGTGCAACTTGCGAACTGCTGAAGATCGTCACGACCGGCGACCGGCAGACCGACTGGTCGCTCATCAAGCAGGGCGGCAAGGGCCTGTTCACGGCCGAGCTCGAGCAGGCGCTGCTGCGCGGCGACGCCCACGCGGCGGTGCACAGCTGCAAGGACCTGCCGGGCGTGAACCCCGAGGGTTTGGCCGTCGCGGGCTTCCTGCCGCGCGAGGTGACGCATGACGTGCTCGTACTGCGCGCCGGTGTCACGGTGCCGGCGACGATCGCCACGAGCAGCCCGCGCCGGCAGATGCAGATTCACCGGCTTTTCCCGGAGGCGAAGTTCACCGAGATCCGCGGCAACGTGGACACGCGGCTCAAGAAGATCGCCGCGGGCGCGGCCGACGCGACCATCCTCGCGGCCGCGGGCATGAAGCGCCTGGGCATCGCCGGCTGGGAGGGCATCGATTTCCGCCCGCTGAAATTCGAGGAGAGCGTGCCGGCGGTCGGGCAGGGCGCCATCGCGCTCCAGTGCCGCGCGGAGTTCGTCGCCACGCTGACGCCGGCGCTAGATGCCGCCACTTCACGCGATGTGACGCTTGAGCGCGCGTTCCAGGCGCAGATCGGGGGCGGCTGCCAGGTCGCCTTCGCCGCCCACGTGGCCGGCAACACCCTGCATTTTTTCCACGAAAAGACCGGCATCCGCACGTTCCCGCTGGCGGTGGCCGACTTTGCGCAGCCGCAGCAGACGGCCGCGCGCATCCTCCAGGAGCTTGGTTTCTGATGCCGTGCGAACCGACAGCACTTTGCCTTGGGGTAGGGCGCGACCGCTGGGCGCGCCGCGATGATGTTCCCGGCGGGCCCAGCGGTCCCGCCCTGCCAATTTCCCCGATCTGACCGCTGCTTTTAAGATGGCCAAAATCTCCGCTCCCAACCGGCCGCTCGCCGGCCGCCGCATCGTCATCACCCGTCCGCGCGGCGCCAACGCCGAGTGGCGCGGCCAACTCGAGGCGCTCGGCGCCGACGTCATCGACCTGCCGCTCATCCAGGTGACGAAGGACTACGACAAGCACACGCTCGTCGAGGTCTTCACCGGGCTGGGCCAGTATGAATGGCTGGTCTTCACCAGCGCGAACGGCGCCCGGTTCTTCTTCGAGGAGTTCAGGCGCGCGTTCGACGACATCCGCGCGCTCGGGCTCGTCCAGATTGCCGTCGTCGGCGAGGCCACGGCCGACGTGGTGCGCGAGCACCACCTGCGCGTCGAGCTGCAGCCCAAGAAGGCCAACGCCGAGGAGCTGGCCAAGCTGCTCATCGAGCGCGAGTCGCTCGACAGCGCCAAGGTTCTCGTCGTCACCGGCAACCTGAACCGCGACACCCTGGTCGACAAACTCAACGAGGCGCGCGCCATCGTCGACCGTCTGCCGATTTACAAGACCGAGGACACGAACCTCGCCGGCGATCCCGTGGCGGGCGACTTCCGCCAGCACGGTGCCGACGCGATCCTCTTCGCGAGCCCGTCCGCCGTGCAGTCGTTCTTCGATCAGGCCGCCGCGCTCAAGCTGGGCGCCAAGGCCAGGCGGCCGCTCTCCGGCAGCATCGGTGCCACGACGACCGCGGCGATGAAGCAGCTCGGCCTGCCCGTCGATTTCGAGGCGACCGAAGCCAGCCTCGGCTCGCTCGTCGATGCGTTGCTGAAGAAACTTGCTTGAGGTGGACGGCTCAGCTCCCGCTGGGCCGCGGCCCGTCAGGAGACGGGCCCTCCAGGTAAGATATCTTGCCGTATCCGCGTTCATCGGCGTAATCCGCGGAGAATCCTTTCCATGAAAGTTCCCTTTCTCGACCTGAAGCTCCAGCACCAGGCCATCCGCACCGAGGTGCTGGCGGCGCTGGCCGACACTTACGACAACACGCGTTTCTGCCTCGGCAAGGACGTGGAGGATTTCGAGCGGGCGTTCAGCGCCACGTTCGGTTACGCCCGCACGCTCGGCATGAACAGCGGCACCTCGCCGTTGCACATCGCCTCGCTCTGCGGCGGCTTCGGTCCGGGCGACGAGGTCATCACCACGCCGTTCACCTTCGCGTCGAGCTGCTGGGGCATCAGCTACGTCGGCGCCAAGCCGGTCTTCGTCGACATCGATCCGGACGCCTGGTGCATCAGCCCGGAAGCCATCGCCCAGGCCATCACGCCGCGCACGAAGGGTATCGTGGTCGTGCACATCTTCGGCCAGCCCGCGCGCATGGACGAGATCATGGCCATCGCGAGGCAGCACAAACTGTTCGTCGTGGAGGATTGCGCGCAGGCCGTCGGCGCCACGTATCGCGGCGCGCCGGTCGGCAGCATCGGCGACTGCGGCACGTTCAGCTTTTATCCGACGAAAAACCTCGGCGGCTGCGGCGAGGGCGGGGCGTTCGTCTCGAAGCACCCGGCGGTGATGGACAAGGCGCAGTTGCTGCGCGTCCACGGTTCGCCGAAGCGCTACCTGCACACGGAGGTCGGCTTCAACTTCCGCATGGACGGCTTCCAGGGCGCCGTGCTCAACATCAAGCTGAAGAGGCTCGCGGTTTGGACCGCGCGCCGCCGCGCCATCGCCGCGCAATATCGCGCCGGCCTCAAGCTCGCCGCCGTGCAGCTGCCCGTCGTGCCCGCTTACGGCGAGAGCGTCTGGCATCAGTTCACGCTGTTGCATCCGCGTCGCGACGATCTGCGCGTCCATCTCGAGAAATGCGGCGTCGGTACCGAGATCATCTATCCCGGCCCGATGCACCGCCAGCCGTGCTACGCCTCGCTCGGCTATGCCGCCGGCAGTCTGCCGGTCGCCGAGCAGACGAGTGCGACCTGCGTGAGCCTGCCGATCTTCCCCGAACTGACCGACGCGCAGGTCGACCATGTGATCAAGTCGGTGAATTCGTTTTAACCACTAAAGGATACTGATCCCTCACTAATGAAGACCGTAGGAGCCTGCACGCAGGCGGCAGCACAACCGATCGCCTGCCAGCAGGCTCCTACTATTCAGCTCACGGAATGATGAGGGCGTGTTTTCAAACCCCACCAATCAACTCAACCTGTCATTCTGAACGAAGTGAAGAATCCATGCTTCCGCTCGTGATATGGCCTTCGAGGCCGTGGATCCTTCGCTTCGCTCAGGATGACAAACCGGGTTTGAATGCACGCCCTAGTGTCTCATCAGTGTGAATCAGTGGTGCGTCCCATGATCAACGGCATCCAGCTCAAGGTCTGTGGCCTCACCCGCGCGGAAGACGCGGTGACCGCCGCGGGCGTCGGCGCCGACTGCCTCGGGTTCATCTTTTACCCGAAATCGCCGCGTGCCCTGACGTTGGAGCAGTTCAAGGCGCTCGCGTCGCGACTGCCGGCCGGCGTGCGCCGGGTCGCCGTTCTGGTCGAGCCGGGACTGGCGGAACTCTCCGGCGCGCTGCAAGCCGGGTTTGATTTTTTCCAGATTCATTTCAAGCCGACCACGCCGCTCGCGCTGCTGCACGAGTGGAGCGAACAGGTGACGCCCGCGCGCCTGTGGCTCGTGCCGAAGCTGCCGCCCGAGGCCGCCGTGCCGCCGGTGCTGCTGCCGCTGGCGGGCACGTTCCTGCTCGATACCTTCCACCCGGAGAAGTTCGGCGGCACCGGCGAAACCGGCGACTGGGTCAAGTTCCGCCACCATCAGACGGCGCATCCGGACAAGACCTGGATCCTCTCCGGCGGCCTGACCCCGGAAAACCTCGCCGCAGCCGTCCGCGCCAGCGGCGCAAAGTTCGTCGACGTGAACAGCGGCGTTGAATCCGCGCCGGGCATCAAGGATCACGCAAAACTGCAGGCGTTGGCCGTAGCATTGAGGTAGGGCGAAGCCTCCGGCTGAGCCGCGCGGAATTCGTAGCATCAGCCAGTGGCCTCGGCTCACCGGGACGGCGACAAGTGCGTCAGACTTGGCGGTTCGCCCTACCGCAGCGACGTGTCGTTGCGCGGTGGAGGCGTCATCCCAGTCGCCCGAGGGAAATAAGAGATCGGGTAGATCCGTCGAGGTAGGGCGCGACCGCTGGGCGCGCCGTAAGGACATACGCGGACGGCCCGGCGGTCCGTCCCTACCGACGCTGCTGCGTCGAAGTCCAAATGCTGCCGGCGATTGGCATTAGGAGTCGGCGCGGTTTCCGGCGGCGCTAACGGATTTAGAAAGTTCGCCGCTCCGCGTCAGAACCCCGGCATGCCGCCGCGGCCTTTCATGGCTTCCATCTGGCGCATGAGCTTCTTCTGGTTGCCGCCCTTCATCATCTTCATGAGCTTCTGCATCTGCTCGAACTGCTTGATGAGCTGATTGACTTCGACGACCTTCACGCCCGCGCCCTGCGCGATGCGGACGCGGCGGTTGCCGTTCAGGATGCCGGGCTTGCGGCGCTCCTGCACGGTCATCGACTGGATGATGGCTTCGGTGCGCTTCATCTGCTTCTCGGCGTCGTCGCCGATCTGCACGCCGCTCATGCCGGGCATCATGCCGACGATGGACTGCATCGAGCCCATCTTCTTCACCTGCTGCATCTGCGCGAGGAAGTCTTCGAGGTTGAAGTCCGCCTTGCGCATCTTCTCGGCCATGCGCTCGGCCTCCTTCTGGTCGATGTTCTCCTGCGCCTTCTCGACGAGCGAGACGACGTCGCCCATGCCGAGGATGCGCGAGGCGAGGCGGTCCGGATGAAACACCTCGAAGTCGGCCGTCTTCTCGCCCACGCCGACGAACTTGATGGGCACGCCGGTGACGGACTTGATGGAGAGCGCCGCGCCGCCGCGGGCGTCGCCGTCGAGCTTGGTGAGGATGAGGCCGGTGAGGGCGAGGGCGTCGTGGAAGGTCTTGGCGACGTTGACGGCTTCCTGGCCCAGCGCGCCGTCGGCCACGAGGATGACCTCGTCGGGCTGCACGGTGGCGTGAAGTTTTTTGACCTCCTCGATCAGGTCCTGATCGATCTGCAGGCGGCCGGCGGTGTCGAAGAGGATGACGTCGGCGTTGGCCGCGGTGGCGGCCGCGAGGGCTTTTTTGCCGATGGCAGGAACGTCCTTGGACGCGCGGTCGCAGTAGAAGCCGAGTTCCTCCTGCTTGGCCAGGATCTCGAGCTGGTCGATGGCGGCGGGGCGGTAGACGTCGCACGCGACGACGAACGGCCGGCTGCCGCGCTTCTTGAGCAGCTTGCCCAGCTTGGCGGTGGAGGTGGTCTTGCCCGAGCCGTGGAGGCCGACCATCAGGACCTTGAGCGGGCGTTTCGGGGAAAGCTCGGTCGTGCCCTCGCCGAGGAGCTTCACGAGCTCGTCGTGGATGATCTTGATGACCTGCTGGCCGGGGGTGACGGAGGTGAGGACGGCCTGGCCGGAGCACTGCTGCTGGACGCGGTCGATGAATTCGCGGGCGACCTTGAAATGTACGTCGGCGGCGAGCAGGGCGGCCCGCACTTCCTTGAGCGCATCGGCCATGTTGGCCTCGGACAGCTGGCCGACGCCGCGCAGGTTGCGCAGGGCCTGGGTCAGTTTTTCGGTGAGGGATTCGAACATGGAAGCGGCAACAAGAAGGAAGTATCGCTTGCAAGCAAGCTCCCAGACGGTGAAGGTCGGGGCGATATGCAGACCGTATCGCGCACCGTCGCCATCGTGGGCCGCCCCAATGTGGGCAAGAGCCGCCTGTTCAACCGGCTGGCGCGCCGCCGCATATCCATCGTGCACGACCAGCCCGGCGTCACCCGCGACGTCGTCTCCGCCGAGGTCGAGGAGGGCGGCTACACGCTGCTCGACACCGGCGGCCTCGGCCTGCAGGACGCCACGACGCCGACCAAGCTCATCAAGGCCTCCGAGGCGCAGGTGGAGTTCGCCGTGCGCGCGTCCGACCTGATCGTGTTCGTCGTCGACTCGCGCGAGGGCATCACGGCGCTCGACGAGCGCGTGACGACACTGCTGCGCCGGAGCAAGAAGCCGGTCATCCTCACGGCCAACAAGGCCGACCACGGCGCCGAGAAGGTCGCTTCACTGGAGGAGTTCTACCGCCTCGGCTTCGGCGAGCCGGTCTTCATCTCCGCCGAGCACGGCAACGGCGAGGCCGAGCTGCGCACCGCCATCCTCGACAAGCTCGGCCCGGTGCCGGAGGCCACGGAAGGCGCCCCGGAGCGTCTGACCATCTGCTTCGTCGGTCGGCCCAACGTCGGCAAATCCTCGCTCAGCAACCGCCTGCTCAAAAGCGACCGCCTCATCGTCAGCGACGTGCCCGGCACCACGCGCGACTCCGTCGAGATCGTCTTCGACTACAAGTCGCGCGACAAGCGCCTCTGGCCGTTCAAGCTCATCGACACCGCCGGCATCCGCGCGGCGACCAAACTCTCAACCTCTGTCGAATATTTTTCTCGCCTGCGCTCGCTCGACGCGATCCGCAAGTCCGACGTGGTCTTCATGGTGCTCGACGCGATGGACGGCGTCACGCAGCAGGACAAGGCCATCGCCGGCGAGATCGTCGAGGCCGCGCGCCCGATCGTCGTCGTCGTCAACAAGTGGGATTTGGTCTTCGCGGCGCTGCGTCGCGGCGAGCTGACGAAATACAAGAACGAGCGCGATTTTCGCGAAAAATTCGAGAAGGCGCTGCACGAGCGGCTGTTCTTCACGCCGGGCGCGCCGGTGATGTTCGTGTCGGCGCTGACCGGCAACGACATCGAGCGCATGCTCAAGGCCGCGCGCGCGCTCAACGAGCGGCTCGACCGCAAGATCCCGACCGCGCGGCTCAACCAGACCATCGTCGAGCTCGCCGACCGCATGCCCGCGCCGTCGATCGGCGGCCAGCGCTTCCGCGTCTACTACGCGACGCAGGTCGGCAACCGGCCGTTCCGCTTCAAGCTGTTTTGCAACCGCGAGGAGAAACTCACCGAGCAATACCGCCGCTACCTAGAGGCCGGCCTCGTCAAGGAGTTCGACCTCGACGGCTGCCCGATCCACTTCGACCTCGTCGGCAAAAAGAAACGCGACGCCGCCCAGCGCATCGCCGCGCGGCAGGCCCGGCGCGACACCGGCCCGGAGAAACCCGGCGACGCGTTCGACGACATCCCGCCCGGACTGATGGACGATTGATTCATGATCCAGTCAGCGTGTCATTCTGAGCGGAGCGAAGAATCCATCGGCGTGACCGTGGGCGGACATCGTTTTGGATTCTTCGCTCCGCTCAGAATGACAGGACGAAAGGGGCGAGACTGAGCATGCTGCGCGTAGTTTTCATGGGCTCGGACGCGATTGCGCTGCCTCTGCTGGACTGGCTGGCCCATTCGACCGGCTCAGGGCAGGCGGGCGAGGGGAGCCGGCACGCGCAACTCGTCGCCGTCTACACCCAGCCCGACCGCGCCGTCGGTCGCGGGCAGAAGGTTCAGCCCAACGCCATCAAACTCTGGGCCCAGGCGCACGGTCTGCCGGTGCACCAGCCGGTGAAGCTGACGCCTGACGATCTCGCGCAACTGAAGGGCTACGCGCCCGACTTGACGCTCGTGATGGCCTACGGGCACATCCTGCGGCAAAACTTCATCGATGTCCCGCGGCTCGGCACGCTCAACCTGCACGCCTCGTTGCTGCCGAAATACCGTGGCGCCTCGCCGATCCAGACCGCCATCGCCAACGGCGAGTCCGAGACCGGCGTTACGCTGATGCGCATCGTGCTCGCGCTCGACGCCGGCCCGGCAGCCGCCGCGGAGCGCGTGACCATCGCGCCGCTCGACACCGCCACCGAAGTCGAGGCCAAGCTCGCGCGCGCCTGCGTACCACTGCTCGCGCGCACGTTGTCCAAGCTCGCGGCGGGAGCGCTCGCGTTTACCGAGCAGGAGCACGGCGCGGCGACGTACTGCCGCAAACTCGAGAAGTCCGACGGCGCGCTCGATTTCGCCGCGCCGGCCGCCGCGCTGGCCGCGCGCATCAACGGCCTGATGCCGTGGCCCGCCTGCTCGGTCGAGTTCAACGGCCAGCCGATCAAGCTCGGGTTGGCCGACCCGGCGCCCGCTGAGACTTGTCACGTATTAAGTGACAAGTCCGCGCTGCCTGGCACGGTGCTTGGAGCCGACGCCGAAGGCCTGCTGGTGGCGACGGGGCAGGGCGTCCTGCGCCTGCGCCGGCTGCAGCGGCCGGGCGGCAAGATGCTACCCGCCGCCGAATTCCTCCGGGGCCTGCCCATCGCCGCCGGCACCGTGCTGCCGTCGCGCCCGATGTCGTTGCTGGTCGCGCGTGAACCTTTTCCGCGCCCGGCAGTCTGAGGGCTTTCGCTTGTTTTTGCCGTCCAATTACCCAAGCTTCCCGTCCATGCGAAACTGGATTCTTACCGGGAGTCTCGGCCTGCTGGCCCTGACCGGTCTGGCCCGGGCCCAAACGGGCTACAATCCCGCCCTCGAGCTGGCCAACCTGCGCGAGGACGTGCGCCTCCTGCAACAGCGCGTGGGCGAGCTCTCGCTCACCGTCGAGCAGCTAGCGCGGGAGAACAACGCCCTGCAGGCCAAGGCCGGGCAGAGCTTCGTCACCATCGAGCAGCTCAACAAGGCCGTGGCCGACCTGAACCGCACGATGCAGCTCGGACTCGCCGAGCAGAAGCGCGAGACGCTGGCCCAGGTCGGCAGCCAGTTGGAAAAATTGGCGCGCCAGACGCAGGCGGCCATCGACGCCGTCGCCAAGAACCAGGCCACGCGTCCGGCCGTCCAGACGAGCTTCTCCGAGGAATACCCGAAGGAGGGCATCTCCTATACCGTCCAGTCGGGCGACACGTTGTCCGGGATCGCCAAGAAGACCGGGGCGAAGCTTTCCGACATCCGCAATGCCAACAAGATTTCGGACGACACCAAGATCCGGGTCGGGCAAACCCTCTTCATCCCGCAGGGAAAATAATCTCATGGCCACTCCGCAAAAATCTCGTCTCGGCCGCGGCCTCGGCGCGCTCATCGCCAGCGGCGCCGCCCAGCCCAAGCCGGGCGCTGCCGCTCCCGCACCGGCTCCCGCCGCCGCCGCTCCCGTCACCGACGGTCTGCCCGGCTATCGCGAGATCCCGATGGACCGCGTCGAACCGAATCCCTACCAGCCGCGCAAGGAGATCAACCCCGAGGTGCTGGCCGAGTTGGTGGAGAGCATCCGCGCCGAGGGGCTGCTGCAACCGATCGTCGTGCGCCCGGTGGGCGACAAGTTCCAGCTGATCGCGGGCGAGCGCCGCTGGCGCGCCTTCCAGCAGCTCAAGGCCAAGAGCATCCCGGCGCGCATCATGCCGTCGAGCGACGCATCCTCCGCGACGCTGGCCATGATCGAGAACCTGCAGCGCGCCGACCTGAATCCCATCGAGGAGGCACACGGCTATGCCAGCCTCATCCGCGATTTCGACCTCACGCAGGAGGCCGCCGCGCAGCGCGTCGGCAAGGGCCGCGCGACCGTGGCCAACTCGCTCCGCCTGCTCTCGCTCGAGGGCGAGATCCAAGGCTACCTCGGCAAGGGGCTGCTCAGCACCGGTCATGCGAAGGTGCTGCTCGGCGTCGAGCATTCGCCCGAGCGCCTGCTGCTCGCGCGCCGCTCCCTCGAGGGCGGCCTGAGCGTGCGCGCGTTGGAGGAACTAGTGGCGCACAAGCGCACCGGCCCGGGCAAGAGGCGACGGGTGCCGGTGGCGGAGGCGACCGCGCTGACCGACATCGAGAAAAAACTTACGTCACACCTCGGTGCGCGGACGACTTTGCGGCACTCGCCGAAAAACGGACGCATCATCATCGAGTACCACGGGAACGAGGATTTGCAGCGCGTGCTGGAGCGTCTCGGGGTGACGCTCTGACGCGGCTGCGTCGCGCATGGAAGCCAACGACGCCGTCCGCGAGACACTGGCCGATGCGCAGGCGATGGGCGCGAAGATGATGCGCCTGCGCCTGCCGTTCTTGGGCGAGCTGCGGCATTACACCGCGGCGAAGTTCCGCGCGGACCTGGTCGCGGGCGCGACGCTCACGCTGGTCTCCATTCCGCAGGCGGTCGGCTTTGCGCTGATCCTGAACCTGCCGCCGCAGCACGTGATCGTGTCGGTCATCATCGGCGGATTCGTCGGCGCGCTGTTCTTCAGTTCGCATCACCACGTCTTCGGGCCGACGAGTTCGATCAGCCTGATCACGGCGAGCACGATCGGGGCATACGCGGCCTTGGACATTCCGCTGCTGCAGCTGGCCATTCTTCTCGCGTTTCTAATCGGTGCGCTGCAACTCGCGGCCGGGGTGCTGAACTTCGGCGAGGTCACCAAATTCATCTCCCGGTCGGTCGTGGTCGCATACAGCACGGGCATCGGCCTGCTGCTCATCGCGAGCCAGCTGCACAACCTGCTCGGGTTCGACGTGGCGACCGGGCAGTCGTTCGGCCACAACATCTGGCAGGCGGTCGTGTTTCTGTTCGAACGCGAGGTGTCGCTCTGGGCCTTGGGAGCCGGCGTGCTGACGCTGGGCATTTTCGAAGTGGTGCGCCGGATGAGGCCCAATTGGCCCGAGGCGCTCATCGGCCTCGCGGTCATGGGCGTGGCCGCCAAGGTGCTCACGGTGTTTTATCCCGGCATCCCGCTGCAGCTCGTGCGCGACGAAGGCGCGCTCGGGGCCGTGCTGCCCATGTGGTCGGGGTTCCATTGGAGCAGCACGACGTTTGAAACATTCCAAGGTCTGTTCAAAACCGCGGTAGCCATCGCGATCCTCGGCATGCTGGAAGCGGCCGCCATCACCAAATCCCTCGCGGCGAAGAGCGGCCAGAAGATCGAGCCGAACCAGGAGCTCGTCGGCATGGGCGCGGCGAACATCGCCTGCGGCCTCTTCGGCGGTGTGCCGGGTTCATCGTCGTTTGCGCGCTCGGCGGTGAATTTCCAAAGCGGCGCGGCGTCGCAGCTCTCGTCGATGCTGAGCAGCGTCGTCGTGCTGGGCGTGCTGCTGTTCGTCACGCCGATCTTCAATTTCATCCCGGTGGCGGCGCTCGCGGCGCACCTCATCCGCGTCGGCCTGAAGATGATCAACTGGCACCAGATCCGCGTGTGCTCGCGGTCGACGCGGTCGGATGCCGCGGTGTTCGCCATCACGCTCGTGGCGGCGCTGTTCCTCAAGCTCGATACGGCGATCTACGTCGGCATCGGCGTGGCGCTGGCGTTCTTCCTGCAGAAGACCAGCACGCCGCTGCTCGTCGAATACACCTTCAACGCGAGCGGCAACCTGACCGAGCTCACGCGGCCCGAGGAGCGCGCGCATCCCTACATCTCCATCATCCACGTCGAGGGCGACCTCTACTTCGGCGCCGCGGATCTGTTCCAGGAACAGGTCCGCCGGCAGGCGGAGGATCAGAACATCAAGGTGTTCATCCTGCGCATGAAGAACGCCCGCCATCTCGACGCCTCCACGGTCATGGCCATCGAGAACCTGCACGACTATCTCAAGCAGACCGGCCGCCACCTGCTCATCTCGGGCGTCAGCGACGAGGTCGAGAGCGTCTTGAAAAACAGCGGACTGGCGCAAGTGCTGGGAGAGGGGAATATCTTTCCGGCCGAGGCGAATCCCACGGTCGCCACCAAGCGCGCGCTGGAGCGCGCCACGCAGCTGCTCGACACCCGCGACGCCGAAGTGCGGATTTTCTACGACCGGCCGCAGAAGTGAGGACCCTCGGGGGCAAGCCCCGAGGCGTTGGATCAAACCAACGCTCTCTCAACTTGCCCCTCGTTTTCATATTTGTAGGAGCCTGCTTGCAGGCGACTCACCGCACGATCCGTCGGCGTGCGTTCCCCATCGCCTGCCAGCAGGCTCCTACAACGTGACCAAGGCGGAGCGGGTTCCGGGGTAACGGACCCACGGTGAATGAAAAGGCACCGTGCGGCGGTGCCTTGAACGCTCGCGCTGTCCGGAGCGCCTACTTGGTCGGGGCGGCCGGAGTCGGCAGCAGATTGTCCTTGGCGAGGCGTTTGTAGAGATCGCGCAGTGCGCCGTCCGCGGCGTTTTCCAGCGCGTCGGCCTGCTCGTAGGCCCGGTGAATGGTCCAGCGGCCGCTGGATTGCGGCCAGAAGATCGCACTGTTGCTCGTCAGGCCGAGGCTGTGCTCGCCCTTGGCGTCCGCGAGCGTGGTGGAGAAGGTGCACTGGGCGTTGCCGCTATGGGCGATGCGCCACTCGATGAGGTTGAGCGTCAGCAGCGGCACGCCTGTCACGGGCTCTTCGACGCGGGCAAGGTAGACGATGTTGCCCTTGTAGCCCTGCCGTTTGAAGGCATTGCTGAGCCGGTACGCGAAGTTCTCGGCGATGTCGTCGTCGAGAAACGGGCGCCAGCTGGGCGGCACGCTGACGGCGATCTGCAGGTCGGCCGGCTGGGCGGCGTCGGCCTTTTTGTCGGCGGCCGGCGCTGAGACGAGGAAGGCGGAACCGAAGACGGACAGAATAACCGCCGTCCGAAGAATCTGGCTGATGGCTTTCATGTTTGGGTGGGGGAGAAAGGGGCGATCGCAGGCAAACCATAGCTCTGACCGGGCGCCGCGCAACTGGTTGCAAGCGGACCAGAACTTTGGTTGACAAACCCGGTCGGAAGACCTTGCTTCGCACCCTTTATGAGCCTGCTTATCGGTATCTTCACTTTCGCCCTGATCCTCGTGTCGCTGTTCCTGGTCCTGGTCGTTCTCATGCAGAAGGCCAAGTCGGATGGCGGCGTCGCCGCGATGGGCGGCGGCATGGCCGAGTCCACCTTCGGCGCTGAGACGGGCAATGTGCTCAGCAAGGCCACGATCAACGCGGCCATCGCGTTCTTCGTCCTCAGTTTTGGTCTCTACCTCGCGCACATCTACCAGTCCAAGCACCGCGAGGGCGCCGACGCCAAGCTGCCGACGGTATCGGCCCCGGCCGTCACCAAACCGGCCGCGCAACCCGTGACCCCGCCACCGAGTGAGCCGAAGAAGCCCTGAAGACTCTCGAAACCCGGTGCGCAACCGGGTTTTATTTTTGGTGCTGGCCGCCTGCGTGGCGCTGCCATTGGGGACGCCTGCCCAGACGCCAGCCGCACCTTTCCGGCCGGCGCCGCGTTACCTCTCCGGGCAAAAGGCCGACCAGGAGGAGGGTCGCCGGGCACTCGAGCAATTCCGCGCCGCGGGCATCGCCGGCGCCTACTGGCTGGAGTTCGAGCTCACGGTCATGCCGCGCCGCGGCGCCGAACACACGCTGCACGGCCAGCTGTACGGCCTGCGCTCGGCGGCAGGACCGCTCACCCGGCTCGGCCTCGGGGCCGACGGACGCTGGCTCATCCGCAGCGGACCGGACGCCGCCGCGTGGGATCTCGCCGCCGGGCAGAACACCGTGCGCCCGCTCTCCGCCGCCGATTCGCTGCAACCGGTCGCCGGCACGGATCTCACGGTGTTCGACCTGCAGATGCCCTTTCTCTACTGGGACGACTTCGCCTACGAGGGTCTGGCCAAGATCCGCGGCCGGCCGGCGCACAGCTTTGTGCTTTATCCGCCGGCGGAGCTGTCCGCGCAACGTCCCGATCTGACCGGTGTGCGGGTGGCGCTCGATGCGCAGTTCCAGGCGCTCGTGCAGGCCGAGTTGCTCGGCCCCAAGGGCGAGCCGACGAAGACCATCACGGTGCTCGACCTGAAGAAGACCGGCGATCAATGGATCGTGAAGGCCATCGACCTGCGCAACCACCTCACGCGCGACAAGACCCGTTTCAGTGTCATCGCCGCGGCGCTCGATCTCACGCTGCCTGCCGCACTTTTCGAGCCGGAGTCCCTGCGCGAGACTCCACCGACGGTGCCGGCCGCCAGCATCCAGCGCTTCTGACATGGCGGCGGCGATGACCAAACCCCTGGCGATCGTGCTGGAGGTCGAGTTTCTCGACCGCCTCGCCGAGCCCGTGCGCGAAGGCCGGGCGAAGTCGGTCAGCGACATCATCCGCACGGCGCTCGAGCGTTACGATCTTTCCAATGTCATCATCGTGCGGCCGTCCCAGCTGGCCATCTCGGTGCGTTTGCCGGTCGAGGTGCGCCGCAACCTGAAGAAGGTCGCGCGCGCCAAGCACACCAGCATCGGCCAGCTCGTGCGCGCGGCGGTGGAGGCTTACCTGCCCGCGCTCGAGTCGCAGGCGTCCGGGCAACTGGAGATGCCGATCCCGCACGTCGAGCTGCCGCCGCCGGCGGCTTCGGGGCCGGAGTCCGCTGCGGCCAAGGCCGCGGCTCGGCACAAACCTGCCGCGGCAGCGAAGAAGAAAAAGCCGGCCAAGGCGCGCCCGGCGCGCACCCGCGCGAAGGCGGCGGCAAGGAAGAGGGCTATGACGCGGAAGAGGGCGAAGGGCTGACTTGCCATCGCCGCGCCGCGTCCTTTGTGTCGCATTTCCTATGAACGCTCCGCATCCGCTCTCCACCTGGGCCCGCAATGTCTCGCCGTCACCGACGCTTGCCATCGACGCGAAGGCCAAGGCGATGAAGGCCGCGGGCGAGGACGTGTGCGGTTTCGCCGCCGGCGAGCCGGACTTCGACACGCCGCAATTCATCAAGGACGCCGCCATCGCTGCGCTCCAGGCCGGCCAGACCAAGTATGCGCCGACGCCGGGCATCGAGCCGTTGCGGCAGGCCGTCGCCGAGCGCTACGCGGCCGAATACGGCTACAAGATCACCCCTGCGCAGGTCGTCGTGTCGCCGGGTGGCAAGTTCTCCTGTTACCTCGGCATCCTCGCCGTGTGCAGCCCGGGCGACGAAGTCATCGTGCCAGCGCCGTATTGGGTGAGCTACCCGGAGATGGTGAAACTCGCCGGCGCCACGCCGAGATTCGTGCTCTGCGACGACCGCACGGCCTTCAAGCTCACGCCGGCCATGCTCGAAGGCGCCATCACGGCGAGGACGCGGATGCTCATCCTCTGCAGCCCGTCGAATCCCACCGGCGCGGTCTACACGCGCGCCGAGCTCGCCGCGCTGGCCGAGGTCTGCGTGAAGCACAATCTCTACGTCCTCTCCGACGAGATGTACGAGCACCTGATGTACGACGGCGGCACGCCCGTAAATTTCGCCATGCTCGGCGCCGAAGTGGAGAAGCGCACGATCACCGTCGCGGGTTTCTCCAAGACCTTTGCGATGACCGGCTGGCGGCTCGGCACGCTCGTCGCCCCGCTGCCCATCACCAAGGCCGTCGCGGAGCTGCAGAGCCAGATGTCGTCCAACGCCACGACCTTCGCGCAATTCGGTGCGCTCGCCGCGCTGAAGGAGAAGGCCAAGGCCGCCGCCGCGCTCGCGGAAATGAAGATCGCCTTCGACCGCCGCCGGCGGTTCCTGCACGCCGAGCTGAACAAGATCCCCGGCATCACCTGCCTGCTCGCGGGCGGCGCGTTTTATCTTTTCCCGAACATCTCCAGTTTCGGCCTCAAGGATGTGGATTTCTGCGCCCAGCTCCTCGAGAAGGAAAAGGTCGCCGCCGTGCCCGGCTCGTCCTTCGGCGCCGAAGGCTATCTGCGCCTCAGCTACGCGACGTCCGACGAAACCCTGCGCAAGGGCGTCGAGCGCCTCACGCGCTTCTGCGCCGGCTTGAAGAAGTAAGCGGGTGCCCCGGAAAGACCGGATTTAGACGGTTGCAACCGCGGCCGGGTCAGATGCGTCTTTGCCGTCATGAAACTTCTCCGCTGGCTGACCGTCCTCGTGGCTTTGGTCGCGATACTGGCGCGCGCGGCCGAACCGTTGATTCACCGCGAGTGGACCGTGGAGGGTGTGAAGCGCGAGGGCTTGTTGCATGTGCCCACCCAGGCCGCGACTGCGGCGACACCGGTGGTGTTCGTTTTTCACGGGCATGGCGGCTCGATGGAGCAGGCGGCCCGCGCCCAGCCGGTGCATGAATTGTGGCCGGAAGCAATCGTCGTGTACCTGCAGGGCCTGCCGACGCCGGGCCAGTTGACCGATCCCGCCGGACGAAAGAACGGCTGGCAGGGCGGTCCCGGCGATCAGGGCGACCGTGATCTGAAATTTTTCGATGCCGTGCTCACCGGCCTGCGCGTCGAATACAAAGTCGATGCCCAACGTATTTACTCCACCGGTCACTCCAACGGCGGCGGCTTCACCTACCTGCTGTGGGCGACGCGTCGGGAGGTGTTCGCGGCATTCGGTCCCTCGGCAGCGGTCGCCGGACGAGGCTATCCGCCGCTGGCGCCTGCTCCGGTGATCCATGTTGCCGGCGAGAAGGATCCGCTCGTGAAATTCGCCTGGCAGAAGGCGCAGGTCGAATCGCTGCGGCGCATCAATCAATGTGCCGGTCCTGGACAGCCGGCGGGCGAAAGTTGCGCGCTCTACCCCTCGAAGATTGGTGCACCGGTGATGACCTTGGTTCACTCCGGCGGGCACCGATATCCGCCGGAAGCAACGGCGGTGATCGTGAAGTTTTTCAAGGCGCACCCGCGCCCTTGAAGCGGCGGGTCAGGACGCGACCTCTTCCGCCTGCCCCAGCATGCGCGTGAGATAGAGCTGCTCGGGGCCGACCTGCGCCAGTTGAAGGGCGCGCCGGAAGTTTTCCGCGGCGGCCCGGTGGTCTTTCATCCGCCAGTGCAGTTCGCCCAGCACGGCGTGGAGCAGGTAATGGGATTCCAGCTTTTCGCGCTGCGGGATGGCGGAGATGGCGAGCAGCCCGGCTTCGGGACCGTGGAGATTCGCCACGGCAACGGCGCGGTTGAGCGCCACGATGGGCGAGGGCTTGAGTCGGTTGAGCCCGTCGTAATGCCGCAGGATGCCGGCCCAGTCCGTCGAGGCATAGTCGGCCGCGGTGCAGTGGATCGCGGCGATGCCGGCTTGGAGATGGTACTCGCTGAGCTCACGGCCTTGCGCGGCGGCGCCGAGCTGCAGCAAGCCGCGCTCGATGAGGGACTGGTCCCATTTCGACCGGTCCTGATCGTTGAGGCGAAGCAGGACGCCGTTCTCATCCAGCCGGGAGGGGAAGCGGGCCGCGGTCAACAGCATGAGCGCGAGCAGGGCGTGGCTGCGCGGAGCGCGACCGGCCGGATGCTCGAGCAGCAGCGTCGTGAGCCGGATCGCCTCCTGGCAAAGCTCTTCGCGCAGCAGACGGTCGCCCGACGAGGCTTTGTAGCCTTCGTTGAAGAGCAGGTAGAGCGCGCCGAGCACGCCGTCCAGGCGGAGCGAGAGGTCTTCGCCTTCGGGGAGGTCAAAGCCGATGCCGGCGTCGGCGATGCGCTGTTTGGTGCGCGTGAGCTGCTTTTCGATCGCCGCCTCGCTGCTGAGAAAGGCGCGGGCGATCTCACCGGTGCTGAAACCGCAGAGCACCTTCAGGGCGAGAACGACCTGCGCGTCGGGCGCGATGGCTGGGTGGCAGCAGACGAACATCAGGCGCAGCGCGTCGTCGCGGATCCCGTGCACCGCCTCCCACGCCACCGCGGGAGTGCCGAGCATCTGCTCGTGATGCGTGATGATCGAAGGCTCCTTGGCGGTGGACATGCGGCGATGGCGCAGCGCATCGCGCGCGAGATTCATCGCGACCTGGGTGATCCAGGCGGAAGGATTGGGCGGCACGCGGCCCATCGACCAGGTACGCAGGGCGCGCAGCAGTGCTTCCTGTGCCATGTCCTCGGCCAGGGACATGTTCTCGACACCGAGCAACCGGATCAGGGCGCCGTGCAGGCGTCCGGCCTCGTGCCGGAAGAAATGCTCGACCAGCCGGGCGGGCTGGTCGGCAGGTGGCAGTGGTGCGCCGGCGGCCATGGTTTCAGCAGGTCACCACGGCCTGAGTCGCGCCGGGCTTGGTCTTGATGCCGTCCATGAAACAGTGGGGGATCATCTCGCGGACCTCGATGAACATGCCGTGTTCGAGTCCGGGGTGCCGCCGGGCGATCTCCGTCGCTTCCTCGAAGCCGGACACCATGAGTTTGACGTAGCCGGCCACCGCTTCCTTGGCCTCGGGGAAGGGGCCGTCGACAACCCGTGAGCCGCCCGCGCCAGCAACAATGCGGGTTTTCAGCTCCAAGGGCTGGCCTTCGACGGCCTTGCCCTCGGCCATCAGGCCTTCGAACCAGGCGTTCCAACGGACGACGAGTTGCTGGCGCTGTTCAGCCGAGAGATGCTGATAAGTGTCCGGTCCGGAGTTACGAAACAGCAGCATATACGGGGCGGGGGAGGCGGGAGGATTGGCCATGGGATGCGGGAATTGAGGTGTCACTATCGTCAACGAACGGATGGGTGGAAAGCGGACAGGCGCGGACGGACGGGGATCGTGTGTACGTGTGGCGTGGCCCGGGGACACAGAGATAAGTCGGCGCCGCGAAACCGCAAGACACGGAATAACCCCAATGCCAGCCGCGCCGCACAGTGCGCCGGCAAATATCCGGCCCCGTGTCCGGACCCAGGGCGGTCGTTCGTTGAGACTTTATCCGACCGCCTCCATTCAATCCCGCACCGTCTGCTTCCATGAGCTCCCTCTCCCACGCCAATCCGACGCTCGCCGGGCGTGAACTTGTCATTACCCGGATCATCAACGCGCCGTGCCAGCGCGTCTACCAGACCTGGATCAGGCGCCTGCCGCAGTGGTGGGGACCGCACGGCATGAGCACGCCGGTCTGCGAGATGGATGTGCGTCCCGGCGGGGTATTCCGCACGGTGATGCGCGCACCCGACGGCACTGAGTACCCCACACGCGGTGTTTTTCTCGAGGTCGTGGAGAACGAGCGGATCGTGTTCACCGATGCCTTCGATCCCGGCTGGATGCCGCACCCGGATATTTTCTTCACCGCGATCATGACCTTCGAGGCTTTGCCCGGCAATCATACCGCATACACCGCCCGCGCCCTGCACTGGACCGTCGCCAACTGCGAACGGCACGAACGCATGGGCTTCCAGCAGGGCTGGGGTGAGAGCTTCGACCGCCTCGTCACGCTCGTCACGCAGGGCTGACTCCTTCATCATCGTACCATGAAACCCACGCAATACACCAACGGTGCCCCCGTCGCACCCTTCTCGCGCCGAATCCCCGCCATTGTCCGGATCCTGATGGGTCTCCCGTTGGTGGTCTTCGGCCTCAATCTCTTCCTCAACTTCATCCCGCCGCCCCCGACGCCGTTGCCGGCCGGAGCCGCGGCCTTCGCCGGGGCCCTCGCCCAGACCGGCTACATGATGCCGCTCATCGGTGTGACGCTGCTGATCGTCGGCGTGATGCTGCTCACCAACCGCTTCGTGCCGCTCGCCTTGGCGCTCTTCGCTCCCTTTATCCTCAACAGTGTGGCGTTCCACCTGTTTCTCGAGCGATCCGGGATGATCATGGCCGGGGTCTTCCTGATCATGGAGCTCTATCTGGCGTGGGTGTATCGGCGCGCGTACGCCTCGATGCTCGCCGCCAAAGTCACGCTGTGATCGCGTTCGGTCTCGTGCTCGCGGCCTTGGTCGTCCTCGCCGCGACGGATTCCACCGTCGCGGGATCGGATTGAGCCATGCGCCCTTCCTCCGAGCGCCGCGCCGGGTCGTCCCGGATTTCACCGGCTTGTTCGACACGGGCTCGTCATCCAGGACGCCCAGGACAGCGTCTGGCCGAGCATAAATCACTTACCGAGGCCGCGGCGAAACAATGACCGCGCCTCACCAACCACAACCACGCCAATGGAAGAACGGAGAATGACATCATGACCCAGAAGACAAAATCGCCCCGAAGCCGCGCCGCGGCCAAGAGCAAATCCGCGTCGAAAACGCGCGCCGTCAAACCCATCCCGGAGGGCATGCATACCGTGTCACCGCACTTGGTCTGCGCGGGTGCGGTCGACGCGATCGCCTTCTACAAAAAGGCGTTTGGCGCCGTGGAGTTGCTCCGGGTTCCCGGAGGCGGGCCGGGCAGGCTTTTGCACGCGGCTTTGCGCATCGGCGATTCGACGGTCATGCTCACCGACGAATTTCCTCAAATGGGCGCGCTCAGCCCGAAGACGCTCAAGGGCACGCCGGTGACCATTCATCTCTTCTTCGAGGACGTCGACCGGGCTTTCGCCCGCGCCATCAAGGCCGGTGCCGAGGTGGTCATGCCGCTGCAGGACATGTTCTGGGGTGATCGCTACGGCGTCCTGCGGGATCCGTTCGGTCACAGCTGGTCGTTGGCCACCCATCTCCGCGACCTCAGCCCCGGAGAGATCACCGCGGCGGCGAAGGCGGTGTGCGGCTGACCAGCTCGTGCTGGCTGCCGTAATGATCCTCCGGTGGCTCCGACCGCAACCGTGGGCACGGAGGAAGACTGATCACACCGCAAAGGCGAAGGCCTTTGCGGTGAAGCAGCAGGGCGCCGCTCACCCGTGGCGACTCTGCGCGGCGGAAAGCTGCTGACGGAAAGAGTTCTCGTCCTGCCGCGCGCTGCGCCTTAGGCGCTTGTTTCGGGTTTCGGCATCGGCCGTTTGCTTGGTGAGATCGGTGTTGGCGAGCGTAAGCTTGGCCGTGGCTTCGTTGGCGGTGAGAAGTTGTTGTTCCAATTCCAGGACGCGCTTCTCCAATTCGAGGATTCGTTGTTCGGACATGCCTCACCGATATTCGCGAACCAGTGCGATAGCGAACCCCAATCCGGCACATGCCCCGCTTCCCCCGGTAGCAACCGGCGACCGAACTTAGCGGCCGAGCGCCTTGGCCCAGGCGTCCCGGCCGAAGCCCACGAGTCCGAACTCTTCGCCGAGCACAAACGGCCGCTTGACGAGCCGGCCGTCGCTGGCGAGCAGGGCAAGCGCACCCGCCTCGGATAATTTCGGCAGTTTCGCCGCCAGACCGCGCTCCCGGTACTGGATGCCGGAAGTGTTGAACAGCTTGCGCACGTGGCCGCCTTGGAACGCCAGCATCCGCCGCAATTCGGCGGTGGACGGCGGCTCGGTGTAGATCGGCTTCTCCGTGAACTTCACGTCGTGTGCGTGCAGCCATTTGACGGCATCGCGGCACGTGCTGCACTTGGCGTAGGTGTAGACGGTGCTGGGCGCGGAAGACATGAGGGAAGGTGAGAAGAAAATCGAATTGTGGTGACCCGATCATTCCGTGGCCGTGTAAATGATCTGACCAGCTCGCAATGTATAGCTCACTTGGGTAAGGATCCGTGTACCATCCGGAGGTGTTCCCTTGAGTACGACGAGGTCGGCGTCGGCGCCGACGGCAATGCACCCGCTGTGCGCCTCGCGTCCGAATTGTCGGGCGGGTGCGATGGTGAGCGTTTCCAGTAACTGCGGCAATGTCAGGCCTGCTTCGGATAGCAGCACGAATTCCCGTTTGAGAGCTGAATAGTCTGACAAGAATCCGACATCGGTGCCGAATATGATGCGTCCGCCGGCGGCCGCATAGCTTTTCACCTCCTCGACGATCCGACGGGAATTGTCCATGGGACCGAAAAGCGCAAGCGTGGGCACGAGCGCAACATGGGCGGCGGCCAGGCGCGAGACGACAGCCGAGGTCCAATTCTCCGGATCTTGAATCGTGTGCGCGAGAATGTCCACGTGTCCGGTCAGGGCGAGTTCGAGACCCGTGATGGTGGATGGGTGCGCGGCGACGGGTTTCCCGAGTCGATGTGCCTCCGAAACGGCGGCGCGTACGATGGCGGGATCCATCGACTTCAGCACTATCCGCCCATCCACTCGCACACCGGTGACAAGGAAAAGCTTGATCAAATCCGCGCCCGCCGCGACATCGACATCGACCGCACGCACCGCCTCGTCCGCGGTGGCGGGCGTTGGAAGCAATTTGACGACTTCCGGTGGCAGCGTCTCGCTTACATAATACGGGACGCCGTCCTTGGGATACAGCGGGAGACCGGCGGTGAGTATGCGGGGACCAGGCACCTCGCCACTCTCGATGCGGCGGCGGAGATCAAGGGTGTTGGCCAGCAGCGAGCCTGTATCGACGACGGAAGTGAAGCCCTGGCTGGTGAGCATCTGCGCGAGGTTGGCGGCGAGCTGAGCCGAGGGCTGCTGTGCCGCGTCGCTCCACTTCGGTTCGATGAAGTGGACATGGCAGTTCCAGAAACCGGCCACGACCGTGTGCCCGCGGACGTCGAGTATGTCCGCCCGGGACGGGATGCTTATCGCACTGCCCGGACCAACGGCGGCGATTTTGCCGTGTTCGACAATGATGACCCCGTCAACGATCGGTGGCGCGCTAGGTGCGGTGAGAATGGTCGCACCGATCAAAGCCAGCGGTTTGGACGCGATTGGCTTTTCTTGGCGCGGTTGGGGCTCGCAACGCAGTTCGACGAGCGCCAGCAAAAACATGAGCGCAAGCGTCAGTCTTGGGTATCCGACAGGCATCTGGCTTTCCTGCGCGGCTGCGTCGGATGTGTCCAGCCAGTTCGGATATTTACCGACACAGGTCCGGCTATTCGGATTGTGTTGCCACGCGGCAGGGCAACGCTCACGCGCCATGAAGAAAACCTTTCCTCTCCAGGCTCCCGGCAAGGACGACGCGCGCGTGCGCGACAAGATCCGGCACGAGGTGAACAAATACGTGCGGCGCTCGCAGCGGAAGACGCCGATGGAGGGATTCCGGGGTTGGGAGTTCGAGTGCAAGGTCGGCGCGAGCGAGTCGAACGCCGGACCGCGCGCGCTCAAGGAAATTGGCGGAGCCATCGATGCCGTGGCGCAGACCGGCTCGAATCAGGTCTATGTCGAGATCATCGCCAAACCCGCGCGCCATATCCCGGACCCGTTAGCCGGCGAGACGGATTGAACGGATCGCGGTGCGTGAGGGAAAGTGCGGGGAACTGTCCGGAATGGGCCGGCTCGTTCGTTGTATCTGACGAACATCCTTCATTAACCACGAAATTACTCCCACCCATGTCCAAGATAACCCCGTTCCTCTGGTTCGACGGCCAAGCCCAGGAAGCCGCCCAATTCTACGCCTCGATCTTTAAAAAATCGCAGATTCTGAGCAGCAATCCCATGTCCGTGACGTTCGAGCTCGAGGGGCAGAGGTTCATGGCCTTGAACGGCGGGCCGATGTACAAATTCACGGAGGCCGTCTCTTTCTTTGTCAGCTGCAAGACGCAGCAGGAGGTGGATTACTTCTGGGAGAAGCTTTCCGCCGGCGGAACGGTTCAACGCTGCGGCTGGTTGAAGGATAAATTCGGCCTCTCGTGGCAGATCGTGCCCGAGGTGTTGGGCGAGCTGCTGGGTAGTGAGGATCCGGCCGTATCGGGTCGCGTGGTGCAGGCCATGCTTAAAATGACCAAGCTCGACATCGCGGGGCTGCAAGCCGCGGCCAAGGCGAAATGACCAACCGCGCCCAAGGACGATCTCCTCGTACCAAGCCCGGCCGGGTCGACGCTGCGCCTGCAGGTTTTGCCGCTGTTCGGGTTCACTCCGTCGCGGGTGAGGTCGAGTTGCGCGCGACGATCTTGTCCCGGATAAGCCACGCCGTATGACTCCAGGTCCATGCAAGACATAACCCCATTCCTTTGGTTCGCTACGCAGGCCGAACAGGCGGCCAAATTCTACGTCTCGGTCTTCAACAAATCGAAAATCCTCGGCGTAGCACGCTACCCGAAAGACGCTCCCGGACCGGCCGGCAGTGTCATGACGGTCAGGTTCCGGCTGCTGGGACAGGAGTTCACTGCGCTCAACGGCGGTTCGGTCTACAAGATCACGCCGGCCGTCTCGTTCGTCATCAACTGCAAGACGCAGAAGGAGGTCGACTACTACTGGCGCCGGTTGTCCGCCGGTGGGAAGAAGATCCAGTGCGGCTGGCTCGAGGACAAATTCGGCGTCTCCTGGCAAGTCGTGCCTGTCCAGCTCATCGAGCTCTGCACCGACCAGGATCCGGCCAAGGCCCAGCGCGTTTTCCAGACCATGCTCAAGATGGTCAAGCTCGACATCGCGAAACTGAAAAAGGCCGCCGCCGCAACGGAACCCCGGCGATGACCCCGGCTCCCTACAGCAAACGGCGCAGTGTCGGCGCGGTCCTGGCGGGCTTTGTCGTCATTCTGATCTTCTCCACTGCGATCGACGTCGGGTTGCACCTGACGGCCGTATTCCCGCCTCCCGGGCAGGCGATGTCCGACGGCCTTTGGCTGCTGGCGATCTCGTATCGGCTCGTGCTCGGTGTGGTGGGAAGCTACGTCGCGGCACGTTTGACTCCGGCGCGACCGATGCCCCACGCGCTGGCGCTGGGTTTTCTCGGTCTAGCGATCTGCGTCGCCGGTGCCGTCGTGGCGTGGAACCGGGGCCCCGGCTTCGGTCCGCACTGGTTTCACTTCGGGCTCATCGCCAGCACGCTGCCGAGCGCTTGGCTTGGCGGCCGGCTTCAGTTAACACGGTCGGCCAACCCCGCCGTGTGACATGAGAAAACCTCCCGCCCAACCGCTGCGAACGCCTGCGCAGCTCAAGCAGGCCGTGCAGACGGCGCTGGCGGAACTGAAACGCCTCAGCAGCCCAAAGGTGCGCGACGGGATGGCGCGCTACGGCATCCCGTCGCACAACGCCTGGGGAGTGGGGGTCGGCCAGGTGCAGAAACTCGGCAAGCAACTCGGCCGCGATCAGGATCTGGCCGAGGCACTCTGGGACACCGGCATCTACGAGGCGCGCCTGCTGGCCTCGTTCGTGGGTGATCCGACGCGACTCACCCCTGCGGCGATGGAGCGCTGGTGCCGCGATTTCGACAGCTGGGCGATCGTGGACACCGTCTGCTTCAAGCTCTACGACCAAAGTCCGCATGCGTGGAAGAAGATCGGCCCGTGGTCCAAAAAAAGGGGGGAGTTTCAAAAACGCGCGGGTTTCGTGCTGCTGGCCTGCCTGGCGGCGCACTCGGACAATGTGCCCGACGAGGCCTTTCTCCGTTATTTTCCCTTGATCGAGTGGGGCGCCACGGACGAGCGCAACTTCGTGAAGAAAGGAGTGAGCTGGGCGCTGCGCATGATCGGGCTGCAAAGTCCCCGGCTGCGCGCCGCCGCCACCGTGCTTGCCCGGCGGCTGGCATCGTCGGAGAATCCCGCGGCCCGCTGGGTGGGCAAGGATGCGCTCCGACAATTTGCCAGACGCTGACTCCCCACTGCCACTGCCATGAACTCTTCCTTTCTGCTGATTTTTCGCGATTCCAATCCCGGAATTTATCGGACACTCACACCGGAGCGACGCCAGCGGCTCGTCCAGGAATGGAACGCCTGGTATGACGACCTCGCGGCACAGGGCAAAGTGCAGCAGGGCCACCCGCTGGAGCCGGGCGGTCGCGTGGTTTCCGGGCCGCGGGGCGAGGTCGTGACTGATGGTCCTTACGCCGAGGCCAAGGAAGCGGTGGGTGGATACTTTTTCCTGCAGGTCGCGGATCTCGACGAAGCCACGGCGATCGCCAAGCACTGTCCGAGTCTGCCGCTGGGCCTCAGCGTCGAGGTGCGTCCAGTCGCCGAATTCAGTCCGACCCTGCGCGAATTGCGCGGGCGCCCGGCCAAGGCCTGAGGCCGCAGGTTGGCCGCGGGCTTTCTTCACAAAGCAGGCATTGAGCGCGATGCCGATGTCGCCGATCGTGCCGTCGGCTTCGTGATCGCGGCCGACGCGGTGGATGTTCTTGGCGTTCGGAACGGCATATTGTGCCGGCGAGCGCGCTCATCGTCGTCGGACGAGGCGCCGTACCGCTCCGAACGCGAGCCAAGCGAGCGCCGCCACGCAAACAACGAGCAGACCGAGGCGCAAAACCTGGGCGACGGGCAGCGACACGCCGACGCCGGTAGCGAGCGCGATGTAGCCGGCGAGGCAGAGCGGACATTTCGGAATCAGGGCCAACCCGACGCTTGGCACGAGCCAGCGCAGCGCGCGCCGTATCCGGTTGCCCGGTTCCGGTTGCGGACTCTCGACGTCAGGAGGCATGGTCGCCGCTACAGCAGGGGCGGAACAGCGAACCGCGCGGCGGCTGGTAGGTCGCAGTTGGGTCGAGCTTGTAGGTGTGGTCGTAACGATCGTGATGCCGCACCCAGGCCATGGTGCTGGCGAGACCGTCCTCATCGCGTCCCTTGGGTGTGAGATCCAGCCACTGGTAAGTGCCGAGCAACGGGTCGCAGCCGCGGGCGTAGGAAGAGTAGGTGTGGAAGACCGCGCCGGTGGCGTCGCGGGCAAACACACTGAGGCCGGGCAGCTCCTCGACCGGCAGGAGACCGGGCGGAAACGTCTGGTAGTTATAGGTGACGCGCCCGGCCTCCATGTCCTCGCGCGTGAAGGACGTGTGGAAATCCGCATTGAAGCCGCTGCCGGCGTCGGAAACCCATTGGGATTTCCAGCCCATGCGGCGTTGGAAGGCCTCGATCTCCGGCCAGCTCGCCCGGGAGACGGCGGCAAACGCCGTGTCGCGCGCGCCCAGGTGGGGCAGTATGCCGTCGATGTGATCCAGCAGGAACGAGCAGCTGGGGCAGCCTTCCTCCCAGCCGGGACCGAACATGAAATGGTACACGATAAGCTGGCTGCGTTCCCCGAAAAGCGCGGCCAGCGGCTCCCGGCCGTCGGGCCCTTCGAAGACGTAGGGTTTGTCGATCTTGACCCAAGGCAACTGACGGCGCTCGGCGGAGAGCGCGTCGCGCTGATGGGCGAGGTCTTTTTCACGGGCAAGGAGCGCAGTGCGCGCGACCAGCCAGTCGGAACGGGAAACGATGCGGGGAGGAGAGGATGTTGGGGTGTTCATGCGTTGATGATGTCACCCGGATGTCGAACCACCGGTCGCGATTTCGACGTTCTATCGCGTTTTTTTTGCCGAACCTTGCCCGATCCCTGGGCCACCCGGCGCGACTACGACTCCACTTCCGCGAGCCGGCGCTCGAGAAAGCGTCGCTCCGCGCCGGTCTGCACGAGTTCGAGCGCGGCGCGATAGGAGGCCGCTGCTTCCGCCCGCCGGCCGAGCTGGCGCAGCAGGTCGGCCCGGGCCGCCGGAAGCAGATGGTAGCCGGGTAATGCGATGTGCGCCATCAACTGGAGGCCTTTCTCCGGTCCCTCGACCATGGAGACCGCGACGGCGCGGTTGAGCGCGATGATCGGCGAAGGGTGGACGTGCGCCAGCATCGCGTAGAGCACGACGATCTGCCGCCAGTCGGTCTCGCGCGTCGACGGCGCCTGCGCGTGCACGGCGGCGATGGCGGCTTGCAGGGCGTACGGACCGGGTGGACCGGCGCGCAGCGTGGATTCCACCAGCGCCGCACCTTCGGCGATGCGGGCGTGATTCCAACGGGAGCGATCCTGTTCTTCCAACCGCAGCAGCGTGCCGTCGGGGGCGGTGCGGGTGGCGCGGCGCGCATCGGTGAGCAGCATGAGGGCGAGCAGGCCGCGTGCTTCGCGCTGGGCGGGCAGCAGGCCGGTCAGGTCGCGTCCCAGACGGATCGCCTCGTCGCAGAGTTCATCGCGTACAAGTTCCGGTCCGGCGCTGGTCGAATAGCCCTCGTTGAACACGAGGTAGATCACGGCCAGCACCGCGTGCAACCGCTCCTGCAGTGCGTCGTCGCCGGGCACTTCGTAGGGAATGCCGGCCAGCTTGATCTTGGCCTTCGCGCGGACGATGCGTTGCGCCAGCGTGGCCACGGGCAGCACGAAGGCCCGTGCGATTTCGTCCGTCGCGAGTCCGCAGACGGTGCGGAGGGTGAGGGCCACCTGCGCTTCGAGCGCCAGGGCGGGGTGGCAGCACGTGAAGATGAGGCGCAGCGTGTCTTCCGGCACCGGAGACATTTCCTCGGGCGTGGCGAGCGTGATCATCTGGCGGTGCTGCTCGGCGAGCGAGCGTCGCCGGATCTGGTCGATGGCCTTGTGGCGCGCCGTGGTGAGCAGCCAGCCGGCGGGGTTCGCCGGCACGCCGTGCACGGGCCATTGCGTGTGCGCCGCGACAAAGGCCTCCTGCAGGGAGTCCTCCGCGAGCGTGAAGTCCCGCACCGCGCGGATGAGACTCGCGAGGATGCGGCCATATTCGCGGCGGTGGAGCTCGCCCAGGTTCACACCAAGTCGGACCAGCGCCCGCCATCCGGGATCACGGGCCGCAGTTCCAGGGCAAAACCGGCGGGCAACGACGGGAAGTCCCGCGCCCGGGCAATGGCGGCATCGAGGTCGCGCGCCTCGAGCATGACGAAGCCGCCGAGGATCTCCTTGGTTTCGGCAAACGGGCCGTCGGTGAGCAGGAGCTTGCCGTCCTTTTCGCGCAGCGTCGTGGCGGTGGCTGTGGGCTGCAGGCGGGCGCAGTCGGAACAGCCGCCGGCCTGGGCCAGACGGTTATACCAAGCGCTGCACTCGTCGCGCAGCCGGTCCTGCTCGGTCGGGGGCAGGGCACTGAAGTCCGTCTCGTTGAAATAGACCAGCATCGCGTATTTCATGTGTCGGGGAGTGGTTCGGAGTAAGTCGAACAGGATCGGGTCAAATCGACAGTGAATCATTCGCGGCGCGTTGTCAGCCCCGGCAAATAAAAATCCCCGGGTGCTTCCCGGGGATGCGCGCGTTGCGGCGGATAGGCGGCCAGCCGTCGCCGGTGGGCCTCAGGCCTTCTTCACGAAGCAGGCCTTGAGCGCGATGCCGATGCCGTCGATCTTGCAGTCGATCTCGTGGTCGCCGTCGACAAGGCGGATGTTCTTGGCCTTCGAGCCGGCCTTCAGCACCTGCGAGCCGCCGAGCTTGAGGTCCTTGATGACGGTGATGCTGTCGCCGTCCACGAGCACGTTGCCGTGCGCATCCTTCACGACCCGCACGGCCTCGGGGGCCTCCTCCTTGGGCCATTCGTGGCCGCAGGTGGCGCACTCCCAGTGATCGGAGTGGCTGATAACATCTTCCATGGTGCAGGCAGGACAGGTGGGTTTGGTCATCGGGATCGTGTGGTTGGGAAAAGAGGCCTGAAACTGCCGTGCCCGCCTCGCCGGGGGCAAGCGAGTATTTGAAAAATCCGCGGCCGCGCCGCGCGGCGTCAAAAGCGCACCGTCGCCGTCACCGGGAAGTGGTCGCTCGGCGTCTGGCCGTTCTCCTCGTAAGTGACGACGGCGGCGCGCTCCACGGCCGCCGGCCGGCGCGCGAGAATCCAGTCGATGCGTTCGCGGTGGTGCTTCGGCGGTTCGTAATTCTGGAAGGAGTTGAAGTCTTCGTTCTCGCGCGCGGGCGCGGCGAACCAGGTGTCGGTGAGGCCGGCCTCCTGCGTGAGGCGCGTGTAGGCCACGCTGGCTCCGCCGAAGCAGTTGAAATCCCCCACGAGCAGCAGCGGCACGGTCTGGTCGCCGGCTGCGATGCGGTCGCGTATCAGCGCGGCGGCCTGCTGGCGCGCCGGCTCGGATTGGTGGTCGAGATGGGTGTTCCAAAAGATGAACTCTCGCCCCGTGGCGCGCTCGCGGAAGCGCACCCACGTGGCCATGCGCGGGATCTGGTTGCCCCAGGATTTCGAAGCGATGACCTCCGGCGTGTCGGACAGCCAGAAGTGATCGTAAGCCACGGGTTCGAAGCGGTCGCGGCGGTAGAACACCGCCATGAACTCGCCGCGGCTGCCGCCCTCGCGCCCGAGGCCGATCCAATCATAGACCGGCAGGTCGGCGGCGAGATCGCGCAGTTGATAGTAGACGCCTTCCTGCGTACCGATGACGTCCGGCGCCTCGCGTTCGACGAGGTGTTTCATGATCGGCCGGCGTTCCGGCCACGCATGCGGCGGCTGCAGGCTGGCGAAGCGCAGGTTGAACGTCATCACGCGCAGGGTGAGCGCGGGCGCGGCCGGCGTTTCCGCGGCACGGGTGATTATCAGGCAGACGGCGCAAGCAATCAGCCCGACAGCGAGGCGAAGCGGAGAGGTGTGGCGCATTCCAGCGTTTTGCCCCGGGGTGGCGCGGAAATCCATGCAAAAGGAGAGGCCGGGAGAAGAGCGCACTCGTGTCTCCTGACATAATGCTGTCAGTGCGGCCTGCTAGAGTGAAAATATTCCGCGGATATCCGCACAAAAAATCAAAACCATGACTATTCAAGAAATCGCCCAACACCTGGTCGCCCATTGCCGCAAAGCCAACTTTGAGGCTGCGCAAAAAGAACTCTACGCCGCCGACGCAATCAGCATCGAGCCCTACGCCACGCCGGCCTTCGACAAGGAGACGAAGGGCCTGGCCGCCATCATCGCGAAGGGCCACAAATTCAACGCCATGATCGAGACCATGCACTCGCTCACCGTCTCCGAACCGCTGGTCGCGGGCAGTTCGTTTGCCTGCACCATGCAACTGGACGTGACCATGAAAGGGCAGGGGAGAATGAACATGACGGAGCTGTGCGTCTATCAGGTGAAAGACGGGAAGGTCGTCTCCGAGCAGTTTTACCAGTGAGGTAGATTCTCAGACGTTGCCGGACGCTTCGCCGGGACCGCTCCGCTCAGGGGCGGTCCGGCTTTTTGTTAAAAATGCCCTCGTCGCCCAGCAGCTTGGGGTTGTCGGCATTTTGCCGGACGAATTGCTCCACCCCGGCCTGATCTTTGGCTGCCGCCAGGACGAGCTTTGCGTTCACGGTCCTCAAGGCCAGCCGGGTCCCCTCGGTGGAGAGTTGGTACTGCACATAGACGTACCGGCCCGGGACGGGGTTCAGATCCTGCACGCTGAGGAGTGCGAACCCGTCCAAATCGGAGTGCTGCGCCCGGTACAGATCGCCATTGTAGGAAACGATGTAGGTGGAATCATCCAGCTTCCGGACGTTCATCTGCTCGGGTTTCTGATCCTTGTCTTCCTGGCAAGTCCAGTTGCCCAGGAGCCGTTCATCGACCGGTCGGGTCGGTTTGGCCGTCAGGGGAAAATCAAAATCGCAACCGGACAAGAGCAAGGCAGCGAGAGCGCCGAGTGCAGGAGCAATCAGTCGGAGGTTCATCGGGATATTCTACACCCGTACGTGCCGGATGCTCGGCATATCTTGCGGTGACTTTCGCCGGGAACGCTCCGGTTGCGTGCAAGGACACAGTCGGGGCGTGACCTTTGGCTGGGAACCTATTGGGTCGCGGGATGAGCTCCGGATTTACCGCTGACGAAGAAGACCTGTATTTCGATACGGTCGAGGCGGTGCAGCGGCGGCTGCGCAAGACGCGCAATCCGGCGGACCTGCTCGCGGTGATCCGGGAGGCCTTCAAGGGCTTCGAGCGCGCCTTTGCCTCGGCGCCCGTGGCGGCGCGGGCCGCGGTCGCCTGCCGCGCCGGCTGCGGCACGTGCTGCCACAACGAGGTGGCCGTGCAGGCGCACGAGGTGCTCATCGCCGCCGAATACGTGCAGACGCACTTTTCGCCCGCGGATCTCGAGGCGCTCGTCGCCCGCGCAGCGGCGCATCGCACGGCCTACGCGGCGCGGCTGGTCGATCCGGCATGGGTCTGGCCGAAGACGCCGTGCGTGCTGCTGCGCGAGGGCAGTTGCTCGATCTACGAGGGACGCCCCGGCATCTGCCGCGCCTACCACAGCAACAGCCTCGCGGGCTGCATCACGAATCTCGCCGCCGGCCACGAGCAGGTGGACGTAAAGATCCGCGGCCTGCGCGGACGGATGTTCGCCGTCATGCTCGGCATCGATCAGGCGGCCGAGGCGGCGGGCTTCGATGAGCACGCGTACGATTTGGGCTCTGCCTTGCACGAGGCCCTCACGAACAGCCAATGCGCCATCCGCTGGATGCGGCGCGAGCCGGCCTTCCCGGCGGACTGCCGTGAGGATATGGACGGGCACGCGCCGGCGTGAGCGAAGGTTCGTTTGGCCCGTGAATCGGCCACCATTCTCATCGGCATCGTCGAGTGACCCACGACCGCGCAAAGATTCAGCAAGATAACCCGCACGGCGGAGCGCGGCCTGGCAGCGAGCAAAAGGGAAGGGGCGGACCGGAGTCCGCCCCTTGCATGCTTTCGTGCCTTTTGCCTCCTCTCCGGAGCAAAAGTCGTCGTCGCCGGGTTCAGCGATAAACCGTCACGCGCAGATAAGTCGCGGTGATGGCGGTGCCGCCGGCGACGGTTTTGCTCTGGGATTTTGCCAAATCGAGCAACTGGCGGTGCAGGTCATCGGCTTTCCCGTTCTTCTGCGCGGCCTCGTAGGCGTTCATCGTCGGTCCGTAAAACCGTCGGAACGTCTCGATGAAGTGCTCGGAAGGGCCGTTGACGATGAAGGTGAACGTGTCCTTGGCGAAAGTGATCTGTTCCTTGGGCACGCCGGCGAGGGCGAAGCGTTCGACGATGTGCGTCTCCACGCCCCAGGTCATCGGGCTGATGAAGCCCTCGGGCGGAGGCGGGGTGAACGACGAGCTGATTTTCAGCAACTGGGAGACGAAGGAGGTCGGATCGTTGGGAATCCAATTGCCCATCACGATGCGGCCGCCGGGCTTGGTCACGCGGACCATCTCCTTGGCCGCGTCGAAGGGCCGGGGGGCGAACATGGCGCCAAACATCGACAGCGTCAGGTCGAACGAGTGATCGTCGATTCCCTGCAGGTTGCAGGCGTCGCCCTCCTCGAAACGCAGCCGGCTGAGACCGAGCTCGGCGAGGCGCTGCCGGCCGGCGGCAACGAGGTTCCGGGCGATGTCGACGCCGGTGACATCCGCTCCGAGCAGTGCCAGCGGTACGGCCGTAGTGCCGTCACCGCAGCCCAGGTCGAGCGCGCGCAACGGCGGCTTCACCCCGAGCGATTGGACGACGGCGTGGCCGGATTCGCGCATCAGGGCGGCGATCGCGGTGAAATCGCCTTTTTCCCAAAGCGCTTGATTCGGGTTCGTGGTGGTTTGAGGCGTGCTGCTGTCGCGCGCCGTGCGTGGTGATGACAACATGATTTTCGTGGGTTGGTGGTTAGTGGTGAGGGGCGGGATGCTGATGAGGCCTCCCGCGCCTGTCCGTTCGTGGAACGTAACAGTTTGGCTGAGGTCCGGTGGCTGGAGGCGGGAGTCTAGATATTTCCCGGGCCGACGACTACGACATAGAATGTAGCAAACGGCGGAGGGGGCGGGGGCTTCGGTTGGAGGACGGCAGGCGGTGCTCCCTGCCATCCTCCGGACTCGAAGCCTGGTCAGGCGCCGCCCTGTTTCATGCGGGCGATGTCCTGAAGGGTGAGCGGGTGGCCGCCGATGCCCCAAAGACCTTCCTTGACTTCGTTGAGCTTCACCCAGGTCACGCTGCGAAACGGTTCGCCTTCGATGGCGACCATGACGTTGGTGATGTTGGCGATGATCTGCTTCTTCTGTTCGGGAGTGAATACGTTCTCCAGAACCTCTACTTGGACGAGTGGCATGGTGGTATTGGCGTTGTGGGTTGTTGATGGTGGGAGCCGCCTCCCGGTTGCCCGCGCACTCTAGCCAGTTAGGGTATTGCCATCCACGACACAGAATGTAGCAACCGACCGCTGCCTCCGTTCGGAGCATCCACGCATGAGCCGCTTCAGCTATGGTCAACTCTGCCCGATCGCCAAGGCCGCCGAGGTCCTCGGCGAGCGTTGGACGATCCTGATCATCCGCGAGCTCCTGCTCGACAACTCACGCTACAGCGGCCTGCAGCGCGCGCTCTCAAAAATCTCGCCCACGCTGCTGACCAAGCGCCTGAACCAGCTGCAGGCGTGCGGGCTCGTCGTCCGGCAAACTGTGCCCGGTCAGCGCCGGGCGGAGTACCACCTCACGCCGGCGGGGCGGGAACTCGGACCCGTCGTCATCGGGCTGGGCCAATGGGGCATGAGGTGGGCGCGCGGCCAGATGGGCGACAGCGAGCTCGACGTGCAGATGCTGATGGTCGATTTCAGCCGGCGGATCGATCGCGCGCAATTGCCCGGCGGCCGGGTCGTGATCGAGTTCAATTTCACCGGTCTGCCCAAATTCGCCCGTTGGTGGATCGTGGTCGAGGCGGATGGGGAGCGGGAACTCTGTGTGGACCATCCGGGGCACGCGTCGGATGTCCAGATCCGCGCCGACCTGCGCACGGTCGCGGAGATTTGGATCGGCGACACCGATATCCAGGCGGCCAGACGGGACGGCCGGCTGCGCCTGAGCGGAGAACCCGCCTTGCTGCGGAGCCTGCCGATCTGGTTGCGGCCCGGCGCGCTGGCCCATGTGCGGCCGCATCCCGATGCGTTGAAGACCTGAGCGCGGTTCGCGCCGGTGGAGCGGGGCTTTGGCGTTGCGAGCGGAGGTTCGTCGCGCATCGTCGGGCTCATGCAAAATCGACGACTGCTCGGGTTGTGCTCGGCGCTGGCGGTGGGATTCTTCGGCCAGGCGCTTGCGACGGAGGAGACGGACATCGCGGCGATCAAGGCGGAGATCGCCAAAAATCACGACCGCGCGGTGAAGCGCCTGCAGGACTGGATCGCCCTGCCATCCATCGCGGCGGAAAGCCGCGGCTTCCCCGAGGGCGCGGACCACATGATCGCGCTGCTCAAGGAAGTCGGTTTCCAGCACGCCGTGCGGATCGACACCGAGGGTAAGCCGGGCGTCTTCGCCACGCTCGATGCCGGCGCACCCAAGACGGTCGGTCTCTATTTCATGTACGATGTGAAGCAATTCGACCCGAAGGAGTGGTCGTCGCCTCCGCTCGAAGCCCAGCTGATCGACCGGCCTGGCATGGGTAAGGTCATCATCGGACGCGGCGCAGTGAACCAAAAGGGACCGGAGTCGGCCTTCCTCGCGGCGCTCGATGCGTTTCGCACGGCGGGCAAGAAACTCCCGGTCAACCTCGTCCTCATCGCCGAGGGAGAGGAGGAAATCGGTTCGCCGCACATCGGGCAGATCGTGCGCCGGCCGGAAGTGCTGGCCGCATTGGCCAAGTGCAGCGGCGTCTACATGCCGCATGCGACGCAGGGGCTTGACGGCGCCGTCACTGTGAATCTCGGCGCGAAAGGCGTCATTGAAGTCGAGCTGACTGCCGACGGCCTGACGTGGGGCCGCGGCCCGGTGCGCGACACACATTCTTCCTTCAAGGCGATGGTCGACAGCCCCGTGTGGCGACTCGTGCAGGCGCTCGGCACGCTCGTCACGTCCGACGGCAACACGCCCGCGATCGACGGCTTCATGGACAACGTGCGGCCGCTCAACGCCGAGGAGAAAGCCCTGCTCGCCTCCGCCGCGAAACGACTTACCGAGCGGCAATTCCAGGTCGCCTCCGGCGCCTCGAAGTGGATCGACGACCTGCCGTTCCTTGCCGCGCTGGAACGGATGACCTCGCAACCGACGGTCAACATCGAGGGCATTTACGGTGGCTACACCGGCGTGGGCGGCAAGACCGTTCTCCCGCACAAGGCGTCGGCGAAACTCGACCTGCGGCTCGTGCCGAACATGACTGCCGAGGAGGCGCTCGCGAAACTGAAGGCGCACCTCGCCAAGCGCGGTTACGGCGACATCGCGGTCAATTTCACCGGTGGCTACGGCCCGACGGCGACACCCGCCAGCGCGCCACTCATTCAAGCGCAGGTGGCGGTGCTCAAGCGCGCCGGCGTCGATGCCGTGCTTTGGCCGCGCCTAGCCGGCTCGTATCCGGGCTACGTCTTCACCGACGCTCCCGTCGGGCTGCCGTCCGGGCATTTTGGCCTTGGCTACGGTTCCGGTGCGCACGCCCCCGACGAATTCTTTGTCATCGAGTCGACCAATCCGAAAATCCAAGGCTACGACGGCGCCGCGCTTTCGCAGGTCGAGTATCTTTACGAACTCGCGAAATAGCGCGGCCGGCCGGTTCCGCTCAGATCAGTTGCGCCTTGGCGGAGTCGCCCGGGGTGTCGGCCGGGGCCGGCACCGGCTCGGCGGGGAAGGGCGAGGTTTCGGGCAGAAGAAGCTCGAAAATCGCGCCCTCGCCGGGCCGGCTGATGACGCGGAGCGCGCCGGAGTGGCGTTGGACCGTGTCTCGCACCATCGCCAGTCCCAGACCGGAGCCGCGCTGGCCTTTGGTCGTGAAGAACGGCTCGAAGATCCGGTCGGTCAGTTGCGGGTCGATGCCCGGCCCGTCGTCCTGGACGCAGATTCGCACGCACGCGACGCCGGCGAGGTGCGTGGCCGCGGCGTTCAGCCTGCGGCCGTCGGGCACCAGCTCGCACCGCAGCGTGATCGTGCCGAGAGGCTTGGTCTCCAGCGCGTCGCGGGCGTTCTGCAGCAGGTTGATGAGGACCTGCTGAAGCGCGGCAGCATCGGCTTGGATCCAGGCTTCGCGGTGAGGTAGCTCGAGACTGACCCGCAGGCTGGTCGGCAGGAGCAGTCGGAACGTCGGGAAGTGCCGACGGAGCCAGTCTCGTATTTGGAAGGGTTCGCGCAACGCGATCGTGGAGCCGCGACGGGCGAACGCCCCGAGTTCGAGGACCGTCTTCTTCGCTCCGTCGAGCAGTTGCTCCATCTTGGCGATGTCCGCGCTCACGTCGGCCGTGCGGGTCTCCAGGTGTTGCGCGGCCAGTTGCAGCTGCAGGCTGAGCAGGGTCAGGGCATTGCCGAAGTCGTGGGCGATGCCCGCGGCGAAAGTCCCGAGTGTCTTCAAATTCTCGGCATGCCGGACGCGCTCCTCCAGCTCGACCTGGTGGCTCATGTCCCGCTGCACACCGACGAAGTGGGAGACGTGGCCGCGCTCGTCCAGCACCGGTGCGATGGTCAGCAGCGCCGGGTAGAAACTGCCGTCCTTCCGGCGGTCCACGATGCTGCCCGACCAGACGCGGCCGGCGGTGATCGTTTCCCAGATCGTGCGGTATTGGCCCGGGCCTTGCGCGCCACTCTTGAGGATCGACGGGCTGTGCCCACGCACTTCGTTCAGCGTGTAGCCAGTAGCGTATGTGAAGGCCGGGTTGACGAACTCGATGCGTCCAGTGGCGTCGGTGATGAGTACGGCCTCGCCCGCCTGTTCGACCGCACCGGCGATGCGCCGCAGGTGCCGTGCCCAGGCGGCGTCCCGGGCGAGGTGCCATTGCGCCGCGCCGCCGATCGCGGCGAAAAGCACCGCCGTGCAACTGCGCATCCAGAGTTCGTTCCAATCGCCATGAAGCAACTCGTGCGTGAAGGCGCCCGAGTGAAACACGTAAGCGTGCAGACCCGTCTCGACGATCCAATAGCCGGCTCCCAACAGAGCGCCGGTCGCCATGACGCGCCACCAGGCGTGCTCGCCCGAGGCCGCAATCACATCCCTCACCCGAAGGACGGTCGCCTTCGGGAAACGGTAGTGCCTGCCTTGTAAGTTCACGATGGGGTGCGGTCCGGAACAGGCGGGGAGCCCGCAGATCCCGAACCTGAGTGGCGGTCGGCCGTCCATCTCGGAGCGACGCCACAGCGGCAACCTTAGTCCCATCCGGGCCGCCCGGCAAGTCGCATGCCGGGGTTGGGGCAGGTCCGGCGTGACGGCGGACAGTGCGCGAGTGAACTGAGGCGGCGCATGATACGCGGCGAAAAAAGCCGGCCGTCACTTCCCTGACGACCGGCGGACTGGCAGAGTTGTGCTGCCGAAAACGCAGACGGGGACTATTCGGCGGTCTTCGGCTCGATGATGGTCGTGACCTTGTTCACGGTGTTCGCCGGGTAGCCGCCCTGCCAAGGGCGTGAGGTTGCCGGAGAATGTGGCACAGGCACCTGCCGGTTCCATGGCTGTCCCCGCCCACGACCCTTGTCCGCCCCGGATCACGATTGCCGTCGCCGACGGCTCGCCGGTGATGCGCGAGAGGCTAGGCCGTTGGTCGCCGACGAGTGCGATCTCGCGGTGCCGGGCAGCGCCGACAACATAAGAAACAAGCGAATGAGCTTCATGAGTGCAGGGGAAAAGAAGCCTCGATCCGGAGCGACCCGGCCAGGACACCGGGCATGCCGCCCCGGCGCAAGACTGATGCGGCGGGTGACGCACACCCATCGTCCTCGCTCCCGGAGGAGCAGAGGCGCAGGTGCGAGGGGTGAATCGGGATTCGCGTTTCGGGTAGAAACATCCCATCGTCGAATCATGAAGGCGGATCTCACGTCGCGTCTGTGCCGGTGCGGTCTGCTGCTGGCGCTGGCGGGTGCCTTGATCGCGAAAGCGCAGATCGTGCCGGCCGACATGTCCGGCGATTACGACGACGAGGGAGTGCTGCTTTCCGAGGGGACGGAGAGATTTTCCGGAACGGTCTCGCTGCACGCACTGTTCAGCGCGACCTTCGACCCGGAGCTGGCCCGGCAACTGCATGCGAAGACCTCGCGCATCGGCCTGCAGCAGGGCAACGGCGTGTTCGACATCACCGTCTACGATGACGAGGGCAAGGCGGTCGGGGCAGGTCATTGGAAAAAGGGGCCGGATTACGCTCAGCAGGATGACCGGGTGACGCTGCGCCTGACTGCCAAGGGCGAGATTTATATCTTTACCTGCGAATTGGTGGGGCAGGGCAAGGTGCTGCAACTCACCGTTGAGCGGGGGCAACAGACCATCTTCGGCCCCGTGAGGCAGCCGCTGGGCGTTTTCCTGTTTCCCCGACGGACCTGATGCGGATGTGCGCCGGACCGGCGGCGAGGCGTCAAGGCTCCTCGTTGAAGAGGGTGATCGTCATCGTCTGGTTGTGCAGGTCGCAGCTCGACACGAACTCGGACGGACATATCTCGCCGTAGGAATAGAAGCCCAGCGCCCGCGTGTCCGGCGGCAGGCAGCGCAGCGCGGCCTTTACCTCGTTCACCGTGCGCTTGCCGAGCACGAGCTTGCGACCGACGCAGCTCACCATCAACGCGAGGTGCTCTCCGTCGGCGGGTGCGAAGATCTGTCCGGCGGCCGCTTCGGCTCCCGCGATGAGCACCTTGCTGCTGGCTTTCATCAGGCGGGCGTGCTGGCCGACGGGCATGTCGCCCGCGAAGGTGAGGGACTGCGTCGCCTCGTCCACGCCGAGGATGGTGCGCACGATGCCGTTCTCGGGGTGCTCGGGCGTGAGCAGCTGCAGGGGAAAGAGGAGGCCGGTGGCCGGCAGGCCGGCGGCGCGCTTGCCGAGGTGCTGCTTGTAGAGGGCGAGTGCGGGCTGGCCGTCGAGGGTGTAGAGCACGTTGTCCTTGGCGCGCGTAATGCGCAGCTTCGGACCGAAGGGAATCCAGCCGCCGGCCGAGCCCCAGAGCGTGCGAAGCTTGTCGCCGTAAAAACCGATCGCCACGACCTGTCCGGGGCGGAGCGTGCCGCCGAGACCGGTCACCGTTCGCTGGAACGCGGCGCCGTCGCCGGCCAAGCCGCCGGTGACGTACACACCGTCGGGCAGGGTCTCGCGCAGGCTGGCGGTGAGGGCGGTGCCGTTGATGCCGAGGCCGTCGCTCAGCACGAGCACGTGGCGCAGGCCGGGCTTGGCCAGCTCGCGCGCGAGCGCGGTGCCGACGGCCCGGCTTTCGCCGGGCGCCGACACCGTGCGGGCGGCGCCCCGCACATGGGTGGCGGAGAAGCGCACCAGCACGGCGCAGAGTCCGCCATCGCTCACGGTATTTTGAAAAATCTCGCCGGCGGTGCTGCAGCCTGCGCACACGGCGCCGGGGTGGGCGGCCTGCAGTTCGCGCCAAGGGGAATCCGGCTGCTCGAGCAGGGCCGTCGGGCCGAAATAAAGAATGAGGTCGACGGGACTCTGGCTGGCTTTCGCCGACCGGTTCCATCCACCAGAGGATTTCCACCGCAGTGTCTCGATGTGCATTTCAGTTGTGGCCCGCACACAGGCTAGCACCTGAACCGCGCGGGATGAAGACTGAAGTGCGGCATCAATGGCCTTGTCCCCGGGCAGACAAAGGCACGGACCGGGAGTGGCGGCCGTCTTTCAAGACCGCCAGCCGTTGGGCGGCTCTAGTTGCGGTAGCGTGGGTCGAGTTGCGCGGCGTGGGCCTTGTCGGCGTCGCCGTCGGCCACGTCGCCCGCCCGGCGCTTGGCGACTCCGCGATTGTACCAGGCTTCGGCAAAGTTGGGCTTGAGCTCGATCGCCTTGGTGAAGTCGGCGATGGCGGCGGTGAGTTGCCCCTTGTCGACTTCCACGACGCCGCGATTGCTGTAGGTGTACCAATCGCTCGGGTCGAGCGAGAGGGCGGTCGAATAATCGGCGAGGGCCGCTTCGAGATTCTTCAGATCGCGGTAGACCGTGCCGCGGTTGCTGTAGGCCGCCGCGTTCTTGGGGTTCAGCTCGATGGCGCGGGACTGGTCGCTGAGCGCACCCGGGAGGTCGCCACTGTTTTGCTTGGCGACGCCGCGGCTGGTGTAGGCCTTCCAATACTCGGGGTTCATGGCGATGGCGCGATCGAACTCGGCGATGGAGCCCGGCAGGTCGCCCGCTCGGAATTTGCGCACGCCGGCGTTGAAGTGGCTGATGGCGGTTTCCTGCGCCGAGGCCGGCGCGGTCCAGAGGAAAAACAAGGCGACCGGCAGCAGGGCCAGTCGTCGCAGAGAGAAGGCCGTGGCTTGCATGCCCGGAGCCAAGCACCGGGACGCCCCGAACGAAAGCGGCAAATGGGCGGCCGGGTTCAGCCGCCAGGGGCGGCGGTACGCTTTGCGCCTTGGTTTGGCGGCGGCTGGGTATTTTCTCCGCGACATGGCTGCTCCAACTTACTCCCCGGCCAGGATGTCTTGGCACGTGTGGGTGGGCCCGACTTCACGACGGCGCTGACGAGAAACGAACCCGACATGAAGAATTTCACGTCCGAGCAACTGGTCCGCTTCTACGGCTTCCCGCTTTGGATCCATGCGCTCGCGCGGCGCACTGTGAAGAATCGGCCAGTGCAGCGCAGGCCACTATTGTTCGTCGTCTGAATTCATTGTCATCCTCCCGGGCTTGCCGCCCCAGGGTCCCTTAGCATGGTCGGAAGGCAGCCATGACAGACACATTTGACCGCTCCCTGCTTGAGGCCCTGCTGGATTCCTGGGACCGCAACAACACCATCCTCGTCAATCTGCTGCACGCGCTCCCACCGGGCGGGTTGGAAGTGCGGGCGATGGCGGGCAGCCCGACCGTAGCGGAGATGCTCACGCACATGCATTTCGTGCGCCTCGTGTTCGTGCAGGAGGACGCGCCGGAACTCGCGCGCGAGCTGCCGGAGCGGGAGTGGGTGCCCGAGCGCGATTCGAGCCGTATTGCCCGGATGCTGCACGAGAGTTCCCGGGCGGTGCGTGACGCCGTGCAAGGCCGGCTGGCAGCCGGCCGGAGCATGGACCTGCACTACGACCATCCGGTTCTCCTGCTGCAGCACATGATCTGGCACGAAGGCTACCATCACGGGCAGATCAAGCTGGCGCTCGAACTCGCGGGGTGTGCGTTGTCCGATGAGACCGCCGGCCCGCTCACCTGGGGCGTGTGGATGCGCAAAACTTGATCGTTCCCGCCGTTGCTCTGCTGCGATCGGGCGATGGACGGCCGCAGCCAGCGGTGCCGGGAAGGGGCGGCGTGTGCTCTCACCTTTTCGAAAAAACCGGCCTGCGCGCTCCCGCCACGCGCGACGTGCGCTTTACGCGATGCCCTTGGCCTTGAGCAGGGCGGCGAGCTCGACGGGGTCGGCGGAGCCTTTGACGGTGTTGAGGTGGCTGAGGACCGCCAAGCGGTCGTCGGGGCCGCAGGTGGAAATCTCAAGCATCCAGTCCTCGGGCTTGGCCGCGGTGACGACCACCTCGTCGGACCACGCGATGACTTCGGAGGCTTCGACGAAGCCTTGGGTGATGCCTTGGATAAAATACTCCGCCTTGGTCCGGTAGTTCATGCCCGGACTTTTCAGGAGCCGGCGTGCATGCCAAGCGCGAAAGGCGGAACAGAGACTCGACATGATTTGTGAAGGTCGCCTTGCGTGAAAAATCGCGGTGCGTGTCCGGCCAGCGATTTTCGTTCGTTGAGTCAGTGAACCCAGTCGATAAACCCATCCAGATCCACGCGCCTTCCCGCAATGAACGCTTACACCCCCGGTAAACTCCGTGTCTCCTGTTTCGGTTTGTCGCTCGATGGTTACGGGGCCGGCCCCGACCAGGATCTGGCCAACCCGCTCGGCGTGGGTGGCATGGGATTGCATGAATGGTTCTTCCCGACCCGCACTTTCCAGCGGATGCAGGGCAGGAACGAAGAGGGAGAGTCCGGAGTGGACGACGCCTTCGCCGTGCGCGGCATGGCCGGTATCGGCGCCTGGATACTCGGGCGCAACATGTTCGGACCGATCCGGGGCGAGTGGCCCGACGAGCAGTGGAAAGGGTGGTGGGGTGACACGCCGCCTTATCATTGCCCGGTTTTCGTGCTGACGCACCACGCCCGCGCCTCGATCGAGATGAAAGGAGGCACGACATTTCATTTTGTCACCGCTGGCATCCATGCCGCACTCGCGCGCGCCCGGGAAGCCGCGCAGGGCAAGGATGTCCGGGTGGGCGGCGGAGTTGCGACGATCCGGCAATACCTGGCCGCCGGGCTGATTGATGAAATGCACCTGGCGATCGGCAACGTCCTGCTCGGCCGCGGCGAGCATCTGCTGAGCGGGATCGATCTGCCGGCCCTCGGTTTCGAGGTGACCGAACGCATGGCCACGCCCAAAGCCACGCATGTGGTGCTCGCGAAGCGTCCGTGAACCAATCCCAAGGACAGGTTCCAGTGTATCAGAGGCCGAGGGCGGCGCCGCCCAGGCTCTTTTGCAGGCTGACCACGTCCTGGCGCTTGTCCCAGCCGGTCTCGTGATAGCCGAGCAGGCGCCAGTGCGCGTCGTCGATCAATTCGCGGGTGACGAAACCGGGGTGGCTGAGGCTGAAGCCGTAGTCGGCCTGCGCATCGTAGGGCACGTAGCTGAAACCGCGCTCGCGATAACCGCGCAGCAGCTCGGCGATCTGCCCGTCACCGATGTTGTGACGGTTCCGGCCGGTGGTCAGCTCGCGCGCGCAAAACCGGCCGTGGGTGGTGAACACCACGATGCCCCGGTGGCCGAGCACGCGCTGGAAGAACCGGAGAAAGTCCCGGCACTTCTGTTCGGAGAGATGCGTGAGGAGCGAGCCGCACCAGATCAGGTCGACCACGCCGTGGTGCGGGATCTCGTCGACGTTCACGTGCGAATACTCGGGCACGGCGCCGAAGGTCCGTGCGCAGAAGTCGACGCCGTCGCGGTTGAGGTCGCAGGCCACGAGCTCGGCGTCGGGGAACGCCTTTTTCAGGAAGCGCAGGACGCGACCGTGGCCGCACGGCAGGTCGAGGATGCGCCGGACCGTGGACCGGGGGCGGCGGGCGGCCGCGAGTGCGGTCTCGATGCAGTGCAGCGCCGACTCGCCGGCGTCGAAGTAGTGGGTCTCGTTGCCGTTGAACATCTCGTCGCGCGGGGAAATCTCGCGCGATACGCCCGCGAACGGATCGGGGCGCGCCAGCCAGGGGCGGCCTTCGCGGAATCCCGCCTGTGCGAAATGGCTCCAGCCCGACTCGATCTCGCCGTTCGCCACACCCTGGGCGATGTCCGGGTAGAGCTGGAGATAGCCCTCCTCATCGAAGACGTGACGCGACGGCAGGGCCGGGGTGGGAGTCGAGTTGGAAGCTGGCTCGGACATGAGTTGGCGGGATATCAGCGCAACGCTTCCGCTCAAGCCAGCTTTAAGGCGCCGCCCTTGCTCCGCGTCCCGGGGCCGGTGGTGGCGAACATCGCGCTGTGCTTGATTCATCAAGCCAACTACCTGCTCGATCAGCAGCTCCGCCGGCTCGAGCAGGATTTTCTCAAGGAAGGCGGGCTTCGCGAGCAAATGACAAAAGCCCGGCTCGAAAGCCGGGCTCGGAGAAAGGCATAGGGCCTGTAAGTCCTCTAGGGCTTATAGGCTGGCCAAGATGCTGCTGAAGGTCGCCGAGGGCCGCAACGCGGCGGAGGCCTTGGCGTCGTCGGGCTGGTAGTAGCCGCCGATGTCGACGGGCTTGCCTTGCACGGCGATGAGCTCCGCGGCGATCTGCTTCTCGGCGGCGGTGAGCTTTTCGGCGACGGGCGAGAAGAGTTTCTTCAGCTCGGCGTCGGAGTTTTGCGCGGCGAGGGCCTGCGCCCAATAGAGCGCGAGGTAGAAGTGCGAGCCGCGGTTGTCGGTGGTGCCGAGCTTGCGGCCGGGCGAGCGGTCGTTCTCGAGGAATTTGCCGTTGGCGGCATCGAGTGTGTCGGCGAGCACTTTGGCCTTGGCGTGCTTGAACATCTGGCTGAGGTGCTCGAACGAGGCGGCGAGGGCGAAGAATTCGCCAAGGCTGTCCCAGCGCAGGTAGTTTTCCTGGAGGAACTGCTCGACATGCTTCGGGGCGGAGCCGCCGGCGCCGGTTTCGAACAGGCCGCCGCCGTTCATGAGCGGGACGATGGAGAGCATCTTGGCGCTGGTGCCGACTTCTAGGATGGGGAACAGGTCGGTGAGATAGTCGCGGAGCACGTTGCCGGTGACGGAGATCGTGTCCTGCCCCTTGACGAGGCGCTCGAGCGTGGCCTGGCAGGCGTCGGCCGGGGCGAGGATGCGGATGTCGAGGCCCTGCGTGTCGTGATTCTTCAGGTATTGCTGGACCTTGGCGATGATCTGGGCGTCGTGCGCGCGCTTGGCGTCGAGCCAGAAGATGGCGGGCGTGCGGGAGAGGCGCGCGCGGTTGACGGCGAGCTTCACCCAGTCCTGCACGGGGGCGTCCTTGGCCTGGCAACCGCGCCAGATGTCGCCGGCCTCGACGCGGTGCTCCATGATGACCTTGCCGCTGTCGTCGGTGACGCGAACGGTGCCGTTGCCGGGGATCTCGAAGGTCTTGTTGTGCGAGCCGTATTCCTCGGCGGCCTGGGCCATGAGGCCGACGTTCGGGACGGAGCCCATTGTCTTCGGGTCGAAGGCGCCGTGCTTCTTGCAGAACTCGACGGTGGTCGCGTAGACGCCGGCGTAGGAACTGTCGGGAATGACCGCGAGGGTGTCCTGCAGCTTGCCCGCGGCGTCATACATCTTGCCACCGACGCGAATCATGGCGGGCATTGACGCGTCGACGATGACGTCGGAGGGGACGTGGAGATTGGTGATGCCCTGGTCGGAGTTGACCATGGCGACGGCGGGGCCGGCGGCGTAGGCGGCCTTGATGTCGGCCTCGATGGCAGCGCGCTGGTCAGCGGGCAGTTTCTGGAGTTTCTCGGCGAGGTCGCCGAAGCCGTTGTTCAGATCGACGCCGAGGGCGGCGAAGGTCGCGGCGTGTTTGGCGAGCAGATCCTTGAAGAAGGTGCGCACGGCGATGCCGAAGAGGATGGGGTCGGAGACCTTCATCATCGTGGCCTTGAGGTGGAGCGAGAAGAGCACGCCGTCCTGCTTCGCCCGGGCGATCTGCTGCTCGTAGAAGGCGGTGAGGGCCCGCTTGCTCATCACGGTGCCGTCAAAAATCTCGCCGGCCCTCAGCGCGAGCTTGGGCAGGAGGACCTTCGTCGAGCCGTCGGTGGCGACGAACTCGATCTTCACGTTCGTGGCGGCGGCGAGGGTGAGGGACTTCTCGTTGGCGAAGAAATCATCCGCGGCCATGGTGGCGACGGAGGTCTTGGAGTCCGGCGACCACTTGCCCATGGAGTGCGGATGGGCGCGGGCGTAATCCTTGACGGCCTTGGGCGCGCGGCGGTCGGAGTTGCCCTCGCGGAGCACGGGGTTGACGGCGGAGCCCTTCACCTTGTCGTAGCGGGCCTTGGCGTCCTTCTCGACGTCGGTCTTGGGCGCCTCGGGATAATCCGGCACGGCGAAACCGTGGGCCTGGAGCTCGGCGATGGCCTCCTTGAGCTGCGGGACGGACGCGGAGATGTTGGGCAGCTTGATGATGTTGGCCTCGGGCTTGAGCGTGAGGGCGCCGAGCTCGGCGAGGTGGTCGGCCACGCGCTGGTGCGCGGGAAGTTTGTCCGCGAAGACCGCGAGGATGCGGGCGGCGACGGAGATGTCGCGCGTCTCGACGTTGATGCCCGCGTGCTTGGTGAAAGCCTGCACGATCGGCAGGAGCGAGTAGGTGGCGAGCGCAGGCGCTTCGTCGGTCTTCGTGTAGATGATGGTCGGTTGGGCGGCGGACATGGGAGAAAAAGCTGAGTGCAGAGGACGGAGAACAGGTGACAGGTATCGGAGAAACGTGAGCTGTCACGTTAGGCCGCGGGAGCGCGGACGGTCAAAGGCTTTTAGGGCGGTTGAAGCCGCGCTCATGGACCACGCGCGAAATTGTTAAGGGCGGCTACTGGCGCGGGCAGGAAAGCCACGAAGCGGCACAAGAATGCAGCATGCCGGACAAAATCATCACGCGCCCATAGGCGCGTGGGAGACTTGTCCGCTGCGAGACCCTTCGTGCCTTTTCGTGGCAGGTTCTCTTGGGAAAGCGGGCTCAGCCTCCAATCGGCCCGACGCTCTCGAAGCGCAGCACGGGCGCGGCGGCGGCGCGGGACTCGGCGAGCGAGAGCGTGAAGCGGGCCTCCCAGTCGTTGAGCCCCTCCGGATCGATGAGCACCTGCGCGATGCGCCAGGCTTTGCCGTCCTCTGTGCTCTGTCCTCCGTCCTCCGTGATGTGCGTGTTGAGCGCCGAGCGGCCCTCGGGATCGAGCCGGAAGCGGTCGCACGCGTCGAAGTAAGCGTTGAAAGCTTTCTCGAGGCGGCGCGCTTCGGCGAGCCGAGCGGCCTCGGGCGTGGGTAGGGCGGGACCGCTGGGCCCGCCGTTGGGATCATCGTGGCCGGCCCGGCGGTCCGGCCCTGACTCCATCCGTGCCGCGGCGGCTTCCCAGTCGCGCGCGGCGATGTCCTGCAGGAAGCCGAGCACGTCGATGCGCACGAGGCGCTTGAAGGCCGTTTGGTCGCGCGTGACATCGAAAGTCGCGGGGCGCGCGGGCTTGTCGGCGGCGTCGGCCGCGACGAACTCCGGGTTGCGCAGGCGCTCCCACTCCTCGAGCAGGCTGGAGTCGATGGCACGGATGAGTTCGCGAAAGTAGTCCTCCATTTCGAGCACCGCTTCGGTCTTGAACGACTCGGGCACGGTCTGGGCGAGCACCTTGTAGGTCTGCATCAGGTGGCGGAGCAGCAGGCCCTCGCTGCGCTCGAGGCCGTATTCGCGGATGTAGTCGGCGAACGACAGGTAGCGCTCGAACATCTCGCGCGCGATGGACTTCGGGCGGATGTTCTCGCCCTCGACCCACGGGTGCGCGGCGGCGAAGGCATTGAAGGTCTCGTAGAGGAACTCGCGCTTCGGCTTCGGGTGCTCGGTGATCTCCTCGAGCTTCTCCATGCGCTCGTCGTAGGGGACGCCCGCGGCCTTCAGCTCGTTGAGCTTCTCGGTCTTCAGTTTGTCCACCTGCCGGCGCAGGATCTGGTCGGGATCCTCGACAATGGACTCGCAGAGCGTGAGCACGTCGAACGGGTAGTCGGGGTTCTCGCGGTCCAATTGCGGCAGCGTGTCGATGAGGTAAAGCGACAGCGCCTGGTGCAGGGAGAAATCGTCCTGCAGCTCGACGTTCACGCGCAGGCGGCGGCCGGAGGGTTGGCGCGGGATGATCTCGACGATCTTGCGGTCGAGCAGCGCACGAAAGAGCTGCCAGGCGCGCTTGCGCAGGGCGTTTTTCTTGGCGGGCGTCTCGTGGCAATCGCGGATGAGCCGCTGCATGGCGCGGCAGCCGTCGGCCTCGCGCGCAAGCACGAGCAGCAGCATGCCGTGCGTGACGGTGAAGCGCGACGAGAGCTCCTCGGCCGGCGCGGTCATGAGCTTCTCAAAGGTCTTGGCGTCCCAACCGACGCTGCCCTCGGGCGCGGACTGCTTGACGAGTTTCTTCTTCCTGGCCGGGTCGGCGGCGGCCTTGGCCTCGGCCTGCTTGTTGGCGATGATGTGCTCCGGCGCCTGCACGACGACGTAGCCCTTGTCGTCGTAGCCGGCGCGCCCGGCGCGTCCGGCGACCTGGCGAAAATCGCGCACGCTGAGGATGGCGGCCTTCTGGCCGTCGTATTTCCAGAGCTGGGTGAACACGACGGTGCGGATGGGGACGTTGATGCCGACGCCGAGCGTGTCGGTGCCGCAGATGAGCTTGAGCAGGCCCTTCTGCGCGAGCTGCTCGACGAGGATGCGGTATTTCGGCAGCAGGCCGGCATGGTGCACGCCGATGCCGTGGCGCAGCCAGCGCTTCATATCGCGGCCGTAGGGGCTGTTGAACTTCACGCGCTCCAGCTCGGTGGCGAGGGCGGCCTTCTCCTCCTTCGTGCAGACGTTGAGACTCATCAGCGCCTGCGCGGCCTCGGAGGCGGCGCGCTGGGTGAAATGCACGAGGTAGATCGGCGCGCGTTTCTGCAGGAGCAGCTCGCCCAGTTTTTCCGGCAGCGGTGTCTCGGAGTAGTCGAAGCTCAGGGGCACGGGCCGGCGGTCGCTGCGCACGGTGAGCGAAGGCGCGCCGGTGAGTTTCGTCATCTCCCGCTCGAAAAATTCCGTCGAACCCAGCGTGGCCGACATGAGCAGGAAGCGCGCCTGCGGCAGCGTGAGCAACGGCACCTGCCAGGCGTAGCCGCGCTCGGCGTCCGAGTAATAATGAAACTCGTCCATGATGACCGCGGCGACCTCGGCACGGTCGCCGTGCGCGAGGGCGATGTTGGCCAGGATCTCGGCGGTGCAGCAGAGCACGGGCGCGTGCGGGTTCACCGAGGCGTCGCCGGTCATCATGCCGACGTTCTCCGGGCCGAAGTCGCGGCAGAGGCTGAGAAATTTCTCGTTCACCAGCGCCTTGATCGGGCAGGTGTAGACGGAGCGCTGGTGCGCGCAGAGCGCCTTGAAATGCAGGGCCGCGGCAACGAGGGATTTGCCGGAGCCGGTCGGCGTGTTGAGGATGACGTTCTGCCCCTCGAACAGTGCGAGCACGGCCTCCTCCTGCTCAGGATAAAGCGTGATGCCGCGCTCCGCCATGACCGCGAGGAAGCGGTCGAGCACCGCGTCCGCACGCGGAGCGCCGGGCAGCGGGGCGAGGGGAGCGGGAGGCGGGACGGACACCCGACTACAACGCAGGTTTCCCACGCCCGACACAAGCCCGGAGCGAGAAGCGTCCACCAATGCGCGGCCCGGAGCGAGGACGCGAATTATCCCGGCGAGTTACTGCCGCGCCACCCGATGACAGTCGGCCCACGCGGCCCAGAAATAGAGTCCGACCCCCGCGGCGATATTCACCCAGGCGATCGCTGCTGCGCCCGGAGGCGGCGAACTGAATCGATCAGCGGCATAGACGCACCCGAGGAAACCGATCAACGACCAAAACGCGTAACGTCCGGTGCGGTCTTGGGCGGTGGAGCCCGTCGCGTAGAGCATCGTGCCGGCGAGAAACATTCCGCCCTCGACCAGCAGCGTGCTCGGAATGGAATTCCACAACCCGAGCCCATGCCGCGTGCCGCCCGGCACGAGCGGCATGTCCGGACGGTGGGAAATCCAATCCAGCACCCAATGACTCACTGCCAACAAGACGAGGAGTGCGCCGCCGGGAAAATTCTTCGCGCGCCACGCGTAGAACGCGCCGGCCACGCTGCCCGTGAGCACGACCATCAGCAGGCTGTGCGACCAGGGATAGGAGACGAAGTCGAGCGGTGTAAAGGCCGTGATGCCCGGACGGATTTCGACCTGTTCCGCGCCGGTGAGCAGCAGCACAGGCCAGACGAGGTCCGGCAGCTGCGCCGCGGCGAACAGGACGCCGAGCGAGACGGTCGGCGCGGCGCGCTTGGCCGCCAAGGCGACGGCGATGTGACCGATGAACATGCGGGCAGTTAAGCGACTCGCGTCGTGGTGCCAAACCCGGATTGTGCCGGGGCGGCAGGTAATTCGGGGCGCGTGTCACAAAACGCCGGCCTGTTTCGTCCTAGTGGATGACATGAAAAACCGATCCACTTCTCCGCAACCCGTGCCTACGCGCCTGTCTAGCTACGACTCGGCCCCGCACGTCCTGCAGGCCATGCTTGCGCTCCAGGGAGTGGTCAACGCCAGCAAGCTCGAGCACTCGCTGCTTGAACTGGTCAAGATGCGCGCGTCGCAGATCAACCACTGCGCGTTCTGCCTCAATATGCACGCGCAAGACGCGCTCAAGCAGGGCGAGAAGTTTCACCGCCTGTATCTGCTCGACGCCTGGGAGGAGGCGCCGATCTACACTGCCCGGGAGCGCGCGGCGATCCGCTGGACCGAGGCGTTGACGCGGCTGCCGTCCGACCACGTCGGCGATGAAACCTTTGCCGAAGTGCGCCGGGAATTCACCGAGGTCGAGTTGCTCGAGCTGACGCTTGCCATCATCACGATCAACGGCTGGAACCGCCTCAACGTCGGCTTCCGTGTGCCGCCGCAACTCGCGGTCACCACGGAGGCCCGCCCATGAAACGCATCCGCATCTACCGCCATCCCGACTGCGCCAAGTGCGCGCGCTACGCGAAAATGCATCGCGCACTCGACTGGCTGAACCGCATCGTGACCACCACCGGAACGCCGCCGAGCGGCCCGCTGCGCCTCGGCCAGATCGTAGTGGAGGAGGTGCGCACCGGTGAAATCCACCGCGGGGCCGAAGCCTTTGCGCTCATCTGCCGGCAGGTGCCGCTCTATTGGCCGTTCCTCCCGCTGCTGGCGGTGCCGGCGCTGCGCCGCGCCATCGCGCGCGAGATCAACGCCGGGGAGGATGAGAGTTGCCAGTCCGGTGCGACCGTTGCTAGCCCTCGTTGACCATGACCGGCGTTCTCACGGAACACCGTCCGCTGCTCTTCGGCATCGCCTATCGCATGCTCGGGCGCGTGGCCGAGGCGGAGGATGTCGTGCAGGAGACTTTCCTGCGCTGGCAGCGGCAGGATCCGGCGGAAATCCGCACGCCGAAGGCCTGGCTGGTAGCGACGGCCACACGGCTTTGCATCGACCAGCTCCGCTCCGCGCGCCACCAGCGCGAGGAATATTACGGCGTCTGGTTGCCCGAGCCGCTGGTCGAGGCCACCGCGGCGGCGCCCGATGCAGCGGCGGAACTGGCCGACTCGCTGACGCTGGCCTTTCTGCGCATGCTGGAAACCTTCACGCCGGTCGAGCGCGCGGTCTTCCTGTTGCACGAGGCCTTCGGCTACGACTACGCGGAGATCAGCCGCATCGTAGGCAAGACCGAGGCGAACTGCCGTCAACTGGCCACGCGCGCCCGCAAGCGGCTCGCCGAGGCCCGTCCGGCGACCGAGCCAGTCAGCCGCGCCCAGGCCGAGAAAGTCGCGCAAAAATTTTTCGCGGCCTCCACGACCGGCGATCTGCAGGGTCTGCTCGCGACGCTGACGGACAACGTCGTGCTCTACTCGGACGGCGGCGGCAAGGTGCTGGCGGCGGGCCAGCCGATCGTGAGCGCGGACCACGTCAGCCGCTTCTTCATCGGCATCGGCGCCAAGATGCCCGCGGACGGCAGCGTGGAGCTCACGCGCGTCAACGGCCGCGTTGGCGCGCTGGTGCGGATCGCCGGGAAACTGGAAAGCGTCTTCGCGTTCGAACTGGCCGGCGGGCGCATCAGCGCAATCTACGTCGTGCGCAATCCCGACAAACTGCAGCACCTCGGCCTGCCACTGCGGGCCAATCTGCTCCGGACGACCCTGCACAGACGCACCGGCAACTACTGACGCATACCAGAAGAGGTTTCGAAAGCGGCTTCACTGGTAGGGCGCGACCGCCGGGCGCGCCGCGAACGGCTTTCGGCGGTCCCAGCGGTCCCACCCTGCCTTCCGCGGCGTCATTTCTTCCGGCAATCCTCGAAGGCCTTGCGGTCCTGACCGCTCTAGCGCCGCCGTGGACGCAACGGCAGGCGCGGCAGCAGCGGAAAGAGTTCCTTCGGTTCGCTTCGCGGGACGGAGGCGGCGGGGCGTTTGCCCGGCTGCAGCGGGGCCGGCGCAGGCACCGCCGGATTCTGTTCCGCGGCGAGCTTGGCGCGCAGCTTGTCCTTTTTGTTCGGCCGCTTGCCCTTGATGCCGCCGCCGGCGGGAGACGGCGGGGCGTCGAGTTCGACCGGCTCGAAACCGGGAACCTGCTCGCGCGGCAGGCTGATCCGGTTGCGCTTCTCGATGAGCTGAAAATGCGCGTGCGTGCCGGCGCTGACGAAACTGATCGCGGTGCCGCTCTCGCCCGCGCGGCCGGTGCGGCCGATGCGGTGGGTGTAGTCGGTGGGCGAGCGCGGCAGGTCGTAGTTTACGACGACGGGCAGCCGCGCGATGTCGAGGCCGCGCGCGGCGACATCGGTGGCGAGCAGCACGCGCACCTTGCCGGCCTTGAAATCCGCGAGCGCCTGCGTGCGGGCCCCTTGGCTGAGTTCGCCATGCAGAGCGGTGGCGTTGAGGCCGGCCTTGCGCAATTTTTCCGCGACGTGCTCGGTGGCGTATTTGGTGGCGACGAAGACGAGCACGCCGGACCAGTCGTTGGTCTCGATGAGGTGGCGCAGCAGCTGCGTGCGCCGCGGCGGATCGACCTCGATGGCGCGCTGGAGGATGTCGGGCTTCGTGGCCGGCTCGACCGGCACCTCGACGCGCACGGGATCGCGCAGCAGCGCGGAGGCGAGGCTTTGCACGGCGGGCGGGAAGGTGGCCGAGAAAAGCAGGTTCTGCCGCCGCGCGGGCAGGAGGGCGAGGATGCGGTTGAGTTCGTCGGCGAAGCCGAGGTCGAACAGCCGGTCGGCCTCGTCGAGCACCAACGTGCCGACGGTCGAGAGTGAGAGCGCGTTGTGGTCGACCAGATCGAGCAGACGGCCCGGCGTGGCCACCACGATGTCGGCACCGCCGCGCAGCGCCATCATCTGGGGATTGATCGAGACGCCGCCGAAGACCGCCGCGACCTTGACGGGCACGGGCAGGAAGCGCGCGTAGGCGCGGAAGGATTCGCCGATCTGTGCGACCAGCTCGCGCGTCGGGGCGAGCACGAGTGCCGACACGCGCCGCGGGCCGCCCGGGCGGCGGGTGAGCAGCAACTCGAGGAGCGGCAGGGCAAAGGCCGCGGTCTTGCCCGAGCCGGTCTGGGCCGAGGCCCACACGTCCGCGCCGCGCAGCACGGCCGGGATGGCGGCGGCCTGCACCGGTGTCGGGGCGAGGTAGGCGCGGGCGGCGACGGCGCGCTGGAGCGGCTCGGAGAGACCGAGATGGGCAAACGGCATGACGACTGGATGAGGCCGGAGCGCGGGCTTGGGAACCACAAAGTGCGCCAAGTTCGGGCTTCGCTTCGGTGCGGGTTTGTGTGTTCGTTGGCGACCGATGAGTCGCGAGATGTGTTACCGCTGCTTCTGGCCGAAGAATCTCTGCTGGTGTCCGACGCTCCAACCGATGGAGACGCGGACGCATTTCGTGTTCCTGATGCACCCGAAGGAATTCAAGCAGGAGAAGGCGGGCACCGGCCGCCTGACGCACCTCTGCCTGCCGAACAGCGCCATCCACATGGGCATGGCCTTCGACGACGATGCGGACGTGCAGGCGCTGATCGCCGACCCGCGGAATTATCCTGTGCTGCTCTATCCCGGCAAAGAGGCCCTGAATCTCTCCGAGGCGCTCACGCCGACGGGCGCGGCGGTGCCGGCTTTCGCGACCCTGCGGGCGGTGCTGCGCGAGCGGCGGCTGGTCGTGTTCATCCTCGACGCCACATGGAGTGGCGCGCGCAAAATGCTCCGCCTGAGCCCGGGCCTGCAACGGCTGCCGCGCATCATGTTCACGCCCGCCGCGCCGAGCCGCTTCGTCATCAAGCAGCAGCCGGCGGAAGGCTGCCTCTCCACACTCGAGGCCACGCACGAGCTGCTGACCGTGCTCGAGCGCACCGGGCTCGACCGTTATGCGCTGCCCGGGCAGCTGCTCGGGATTTTCCAGAAGATGCAGGACTACCAGATCGCGTGCGCTGCCGATCCGACGCGCCCGGGTTACCGGCGCAAACCCTACAAGACGCCCGCCGAGCGCACGGCGCCGCAAGGCCGCAGCGGCTCGCGTCGCGAAGGTTACCTGAAGAAACCGGCGAGCTGAGTCGCGACCCGGCCACCGAATGTAGGGCCGTACCTTGTGAGCGGCCTCGTGTTGCCGGAGGCGCGCACGCAAGTCCTGCGAGGAAAGCGGACGCTTGGAGTCCGTCAGATAACGGCGGCCGATTGGTAGGGCGAACCGTTCCCGGTGAGCCGCGGCTCGGCGGGACGCCTCGCCCTACCCAAGACGCAGCGCCGCGCACGTTGGTTTTCGGATGGCGCGCTCAGGCACCGACCTTCACGAGCAGCGTCTCGCCGTGGTAGGTGATGCGGTCGCCGGACATGATCTTCTTGCGCTTCTGCGTCTCGACGGCGCCGTTGAGCTCGACGAGGCCATTGGCGATGACCTGCTTGGCCTCGCCGCCGCTCTCGGTGAGGCCGGCGAACTTCAGCAGTTGGCAAAGCTCGATGGGCTCCTCGCGCACGAAGACGACCCGCGAGGGTGAGGGAGTGGTTGCGCTCATGGGCTTAACCGATGCCGAGCAGCTCGACTTCGAAGACGAGCGTGGCGTTCGGCGGGATGGCGCCGGGGAAGCCGCGCTGGCCGTAGGCGAGGTGCGGCGGGATGGTGAGCTTGACCTTGTCGCCGATGACCATCGTCGCGACGCCTTGGTCCCAGCCGCCGATGACTTGCCCCATGCCGAGCGCGAAGGTGAAGGGCTCGTCGCGGTCGACGGAGCTGTCGAATTTCTGCCCGCTGGTCAGCCAGCCGGTGTAGTGGACGGTGACCAGGTCGCCCTTGCGCGGGGCGGCGCCTTGGCCGGTGACGAGCTTCTCGATCTGGAGTTCCTGGGCGGACATGGGTCAGGGCAGCTTGGACTGGATGAGTTTGCTGACGGCGCCGAAGTCGATGAGCGCCGCCTCGGGGCGCTGCTTGAGCGCGCCGATGACCTTGCCCATTTCCTTCTTCGAGGTGGCGCCGGTGGCGGCGATGACCTCGGCGACGAGCGCCTCGAGCTTGGCGGGCTCCAGGCCCTTGGGCAGGTATTTCTCGAGCACGGCGATCTCGGCGGTGTTGGCGGCGACGAGGTCGGCGCGGCCGCCCTTCTCGAACTCAGTGCGCGCGTCGGAGAGGTTCTTGACGGCCTTGCGCAACGCGGTGATGGCGAGCGCGTCGTCGATGGGCTTGTTCGTGTCCATGGCGGCGCGCTGGATGGCGGCGTCCATGGTGCGGAGCGCGGTGGCGGTGCCCGAGTCACGGGCCTTCATGGCGGTGATGATGTCGGCACGGATGGTTTCGTAGAGGGAAGACATGTCAGTCGGAGACAATGCCCGCCGGACGGTGTGTGACAAGGGGCGAGTTCGTCACAGCGGGAAGACTTGTCGGCCGGACGGAAAAACGGCTTGCCGGGGCCAACGTCATACATAGTTTGACGGCATGATCAAACGCATCACCAAGGTCGGCAACTCGCAGGGCATCATGCTGGACGCGGCCCTGATGGATCTCGCGCGCCTGAAGGTCGGCGACGAGGTGAACATCACCGTGCACGAGGGCGGCGCGATCTACCTGACGCCCGTGCGGCCCGTGGTGACGCCGGAGGAGGTCACACGCGCCATCGGAGTCGTAATGAAAGATTACAAGCGCACCATGCAGAAGCTCGCATGAATGCGACGCCGGACAACTGCTTCCACCTGACCGTGGACATCGTGGTCGGGACACACGCGGCAGCGATCGAGGGTTTCGGCGGCTCGCTCGGTTTGCGCGACCGGGCGCTGCTGGAATCGGCGGTGGCCGCGCCGCAGGCGACCTATGGCGGCCTATCCGTCTATGCCGACCTCACCGAAGTGGCGGCGGCCTACCTGTTCTACCTGTGTCGCAACCATCCGTTCATCGATGGCAACAAGCGCGCCGCGCTCGGCGCGTGTTTGGTTTTTCTGCGACTGAACGGCATAGAGCCCGCCCCCGACGGCCCCGACTGGGAGGCCCTGACGCTGGATGTCGCCGCCTCGCGGCTCGACCGCGACCAGACGACGGTGCGGCTGCGCGCACTGGTGCCGAAGGCGAAAAAGCGAAAGCGCTGACGCGCCGGCGCCGCGCGTCAGCCGAGCAGCGTCAGCACGATGCCGGTGAGCACGCCGATGACGGCGGGCAGCTTTTGCAGGCCGTTCTTCTCGCCGTAGAGCCAGAGTCCGCCCGCGAAGGCGACCAGAATGCTGCCGCGGCGGAGGCTGGAGACGATCGAGACGAGGGCGTCGGGATGCCGGAGCGCATCAAAATACAGGAAATCCGCCACCAGCAGGCCGAAGGAGACGACCAGGATGCTCCAGCGCCAGTGAAAGGTGTGGCGCGGCCAGAGCCGGAATTTCCACGCGAGCGCGAGCGTGAGGAAGATCAGCGCGAGGTAGATGACGAACCACGCCTGCACGGTCGCGGCGCTGAAGCCCTGGCGGCCCAGCAGAAACTTGTCGTAGAGGCCGCTGCATGCGCCGAGCAGTGTGCCGGTCAGCAGCCAGCCGATCCACTTGTCGCGGTGGAAATGGATGCCCTCCTTCACGCCGGCGAGCGACAGGCCGACGAACGACGCGAGCGTGATGACCACGCCGAGCATCTGCAGCCAGGTCGGGCGCTCGGCGAGCACGAGCAGCGCGCCGCATAGCGTCCACATCGGGCCGGTGGCGCGGATGGGCGAGGCGAGCGACACCGGCAGGTGTTTCACCGCGAAGTAGCTGCAGGTCCACGAGGCGCCGACGAGCAGCGACTTCAGGAAGAGCTGCAGGTGCTGGAACGGCGTCAACGGTGCGACATGCAGGATCGCCGGCAGCCCGCCGCCGAAATGATCGATGGCGATGAGCAGGCACCAGACGCTCGCGCTGCAGACATTGGCAAAGAACAACACCGGGAGCACGGCGTTGTCGTGCACGGCGTGCTTCGTTCCGAGGTCGTAGAGACCGAGGAACAGCGCGGAGATCAGGGCGGCGACGACCCAGGTCATGAAGAGTGTCCGCGTTGCGCGAGCCGGCCGGCTTCACTCCTGACCGTTGTCATCGCGCGGTGCGCGCAGCGCGCCGTGGCGATCCAGCTGGATTGCCTCGTCGCGAAGCTCCTTGCAATGACGGGAGGCTGAGTGGATGTGCTCGCGCTCACTTCTTCTTGTTCAACGCGGCGGAGAACCAGTCGGCGTTGAGCGATTGTGTCGAGCGCGGCAGCGGGGCGGGCGGACGCGGACCGGCGCCCGGACGCGGGCCATTGCGGGCGCGGCCGGACCCCGCACCGGCGCCCTGCGGCGTGCGCGGACCGAGTTGCGGGTTGCTGCGCATGGAGAGGGCGATGCGCTGGCGCGGCAGGTCGATCTCGACGACGGTGACGGTGACCTTCTGCTGCGGCTTCACGACCTCGGCGGGATCTTTCACGAACGAGTCGGCGAGCTGCGAGACGTGCACAAGGCCGTCCTGGTGCACGCCGATGTCCACGAACGCGCCGAACGCCGTCACGTTGGTGACGATGCCGGGCAGCTTCATGCCGGGCTTGAGATCCTCGGGCTTGTTGACGCCTTCCTGGAAGCTGAACGCCTCGAACTGCTGGCGCGGGTCGCGGCCGGGCTTGGCGAGTTCGGCGAGGATGTCCTTGAGCGTGGGCAGGCCGACGTCGGCCGTGACGTAGCCCTCGGGCTTGATCCGGGCGCGCAGCTTGGCGTCGCGCACGAGGTCGGCGACGGTGGCGCCGAGGTCGGCGGCCATCTGCTCGACGAGAGCGTAGCGTTCCGGGTGGACGGCGCTGCCGTCGAGCGGGTGGGCGGCGTCGCGGATGCGGAGGAAGCCGGCGGCCTGCTCGAAGGCCTTGGGACCGAGGCGCGGCACCTCGCGCAGCTCGGCGCGCGACTTGAACGGACCCTGTTCGTTGCGGCGCGCGACGATGGCGGCGGCGGTGGCGGAGTTGAGGCCGGAGACGTAGCTCAGCAGCTGTTTCGAGGCGGTGTTCACCTCGACGCCGACGCCGTTCACGCAGGAGACGACGCGGTCGTCGAGCGTGCGCTTGAGTGCGGGCTGGTCGACATCGTGCTGGTATTGGCCGACGCCGATGGATTTCGGGTCGAGCTTCACGAGCTCGGCGAGCGGGTCCATGAGGCGGCGGCCGATGGAGACGGCGCCGCGCACGGTGAGGTCGTGCTCGGGGAACTCTTCGCGGGCGACTTCGCTGGCCGAGTAGATGGAGGCGCCGGACTCGTTGACCATGACGACAGGGATGGACGGCGGCAGGCCGAGCGAGCGGACGAAAGCCTCGGTCTCGCGGCCGCCGGTGCCGTTGCCGATGGCGACGGCCTCGACCTTGAAGAACTCGACGAAGCCCTTGAGTTTGTCGCGCGCCTCGGTGGCGTGGCGGTCGGGGAAGACCACGTCGTTGTGGAGCAGCTTGCCCTGGCGGTCGAGCAGCACGACCTTGCAGCCCGTGCGGAAACCCGGGTCGATGGCGAGCACGGCCTTCTGCCCGAGCGGCGCGGCGAGCAGGAGTTCGCGGAGATTCTCGGCGAAGACCTTGATGGCGGCCTCGTCGGCGCGCTTCTTCGAGTCGAGGCGCATCTCCGTCTCCATCGCGGGCGCGAGCAGGCGCTTGAAGGCGTCCAGCGCGGCGAGACGCACCTGATCGGCGGCGGGCGACTTGCCCTTCACGAACAGCGACTCGACCACGGCCTGGCCCGCGAGTTCGTCCGGCAGCGTGATGCGCATGATGAGGAACGACTCGCTCTCGCCGCGGCGCATGGCGAGGATGCGGTGCGAGGGCGCCTTGGCCAGCGGCTCGCTCCAGTCGAAGTAATCCTTGAACTTCGCTCCCTCGGCCTCCTTGCCGTAAAGCACCTTCGACGAGATGACGGCCTGCTCACGGTAAACGACGCGCAGGCGCTCGCGCGCGAGGGAGTCGTCGCTCATGCGCTCGGCGAGGATATCGCGCGCGCCGGCGAGGGCGTCGTCGGCCGACTCGATCTTGCCCTTGGTGTTCTTGCCGTCGTCGAGCGTGAACTCGCGGCCGACATAAGCGGCCGCCGCGGCGGCGACGTCGGTGACGGGATCCTGCGCCCAGAGCAGGTCGGCGAGCGGTTCGAGGCCCTTCTCCTTGGCGATGGTGGCGCGCGTGCGCTTCTTCGGGCGGAATGGCAGGTAGACGTCCTCGAGCTTCGTGAGCGTCTCGGCGGCGGCAATGGCCTGCTCCAGCGCGGGCGTGAGCAGGTTGCGCTCCTGCAGCGAGGCGAGGATGCTGGCGCGACGTTCGTCCATCTGCGCGAGCTGTTCGAGGCGGTCGCGGATGGCGGTGACCTGCACCTCGTCGAGTTCGCCGGTGACCTCCTTGCGGTAGCGGGAAATGAAGGGCACGGTGGCGCCTTCCTTCAGCAGCTGGGCGGTCGCGGCGACCTGGTGGACCTTGAGTTTCAGCTCCTGCGCGAGCAGCAGCACGTGATCGGGATTGGGCAGTTCCGGAGTGGCGGACATCGAGGGAAACGATGAGTCCAACGCCGGCCCGACCCCGGGCAAGGGCAAAGTCACCGGAATGGCTTCGGCCGGCAGCGGAACCGATCTACCATCCCGGATATCAGGCCACCGCGGCGATGCGCGACTCGGTCTTCCGGCCGCCGACATCGAGCAGAAGCGTGTCGCCCTGCTTCTTGCCGACGAGTTGCCGGCCGAGCGGGGATTGCGGCGTGATCACCATCACGGTGCGCCCGTCGTATTCGATCTCCGTGCCGCCGGCGCGCGGACCCATGAGGTAGTAGGTCGGCTTGCCCTTCGCCTCGAGGGTAACGAGCGCGCCGAGCGCGATGGGCTCGTCCGGAGCAAGGTCGCGGGCCGCCAGCGCGGCGAACTGGGCGACGGCGAGCGCGGCCTCCTCGGCGGCCTTGGACTGGCCGTGCGCGAGATAGGAGGCCTCCAGGCCGCGCGTGTCGTACTTGTCCTCGGCCTTGTTCTCGTCGTCGGTTGCCTCGGCGTGGGTGGCCAGGGCAGCGCGAGTCAGGAAGGTGACCTCGTCTTGCAGCCGGGTGATGATTTTCTCCAACAAAACGCGTTTCATCGCGGGGATAAGCGGGCATTCACGGGGAACGCGCGGCAATGTTCAATCTGTTAATCAGCCCTGGGGCGGACGGGCTGTTTGGGTGGCGCGCACGAACTCGTGCAATGAAGCGCGGAGACCGGCCACGACGGCCGGGTCGGTCGCGAGTCCGCCCGTCGGCAGCGGCTTGCCGCGCACGGGCAGGGTGAGCGACGCCTCGGGCACCACGCGGGCCGACATGGTGCGCAGTGTCTCGGCGAGTGATGCATGGGCGTGCGTCGAGTAGGGCGAGGCGTTGAGCAAGGCGACGGGCTTGTCGACGATCTCGACGCCGCCCACGAGCCAATCGAGTGCGTTCTTCAGCGAGCCCGGGACGCCGTGGGCGTATTCCGGGCTGCAGATGAGCAGACCGTCCGCCGTGCGCACGCGCTCGCGCCACTCGAGCACGGAGGGGATGGGCTCGGCTTCGCGGTCGGCGTTGAAATGCGGCAGGTCGCCCAGTCCGGCGAACAACTCGACGCTTACGTCCGCCGGCGCGAGGCGCGCGGCGAGTTCGAGCAACGCGGTGTTGATCGACGCAGCGCGCAGGCTGCCCGAGATGGCGAGGAGTTTCATGGCGCGAACCTCCGGCCCGCCTTCGCCAAGGCTACGGCGGGCTTCGCGTGAGAACCGGAAAGAACCCCTCGCAGGACTGGCATCAGGGCGTGGTTTGCTGCGTCAGACCCAGTGCGCTCAGAAAGAACGCATAGTCCCGCGCGACGTCGTTGAGCGCATCGTAGCGGCCGGCGGCGCCGCTGTGGCCGGCGCCGAAGTTGGTGTGCAGGAGCAAGGCGTGGTTGCCGGTGTTGAGCGTGCGGACCTTGGCGAGATACTTGGCGCCTTCCCAATAGGGCACCTGGCTGTCGTAGAACGAGACGTTCACAAGCATGTTCGGATAGGCGGCCCGCTTCAGGTTGTCGTAGGGGCTGTAGGCGCGCATCCAGAGATACTGCTCCTTGATGTTCGGGTTGCCCCACTCGACGTATTCCTCGGTGGTGAGCGGGAGCGTGGCGTCGAGCATGGTGTTGAGCACGTCGACGAACGGCACGACGACCAGCGCGGCCTTGAAGAGATCGGGGCGCTGGTTGAGCACGGCGCCCATCAACAGGCCGCCGGCGCTGCCGCCGGAGGTGACCATCTGCCCCGGAGTGGTCCAGCCATGATCGACGAGCCACTGGCCGCAGTCGACGAAGTCGTTGAACGTCGTCATCTTTTTCTCCATGCGGCCGGCCTCGCGCCACTCCTCGCCGAGTTCGCCGCCGCCGCGAATATGGGCGATGACGTAGATCAGGCCGCGATTGAGCAGGCTGACGCGGGCGGAGCTGAACGTGATGGGCATGCTGATGCCGTAGGAGCCGTAGCCGTAGAGGTACAGCGGCTGGGGCTTGGTGCGGTCGAGGTCGCGGCGGTAGACGATGGAGAGTGGAACCTTGGTGCCGTCGCGCATCGCGGCCCAGACGCGCTCAGCCTGATAGTCGGACGATTTGAAGCCGCCCAGCACCTCCGTCTCCTTGAGCAGGCGGCGCTCACCGGTGGCGAAGTTGCTGGCGAAGACCGAGGCCGGGCGCGCGAGTGACTGGTAGCGGAAGCGGTATTCGGCTGCATCGTAATTCCAGTTCTGGTCGGCCGACACCTCGTAGACCTCGTCCGGCATGGCGAAGCGCTTGGACTGGCCGGTGGCAAAATCATAGACCGCGAGTTGCGGCAGGCCGTTCTCGCGCTCGTGGACGACCATGTGCGTGGCGAATACGTCGGTCGCCTCGATCTTGATCGCGAGATTGTGCGGGATGGTGTCGGTGGTCTGCGTGGGCGCGGTATCGGGCGCGGAGACCACCTTGTAGTTCTTTGCGCCGTCGCGGTTGGTCACGTAGTAGAAGCGGCCGGCGTGATGGTCGGCGAAATATTTGATGTCGTTCGTGCGGCCGAGCAGCGAGACGGGTTTGGCGTCGGCTTTGGTGGCGTCGAGCGCGAAGACCTCCGTGGTGACCTTGCTCTCGGCGGTGCAGAGGACGAAGCGGCTGTCGCGGGTCTTGCCGACCGCGAGGTTGAAGAGCTCGTCCTTGTCCTCGTAGACGAGCTCATGCCGGCCGGAGCTGAGCACCCAGCGGTGGAGCTTGTCGGAGCGCTTGGCGTCGTTCTCCGTGACGCAATAGAGCACGTCGCTGCCGCCGGCCCAATCGAGATCGGCCACCTTGCCGATCTGCTGCGGGACCGGCTGCTTGGTGGCGAGATCCATGACGAAGACCTCGTACTGGCGGTAGCCGGTCCAATCGATCGAGTAGGCGAGCCGTTTCCCGTCGTCGCTGACGCGATAGTGCCCGACGGCGATGTAGGGCTTGCCCTTGCCGAGTTCGTTGAGGTCGAGCAGGACCTCCTCCTGGGCGCCGGGCGCATCGGCGATGCGGCAATAGATCGTGTACTGCTTATCCTTTTCGGTACGCGTGTAGTATTGGTAACCGCGGAAGGCCACCTTGGCGCTGACATCGTCCTCCTTGATGCGGCCGCGCATCTCGGCATAGAGGGCGGCGCGCAGTTCCTTGGCCGGCGCGAGCACCGATTCCGTGTAGGCGTTCTCCTGCTCGAGGTAGCTCTTCACGGCGGGATTCTCCTTCTCGCGCAGCCAGAAGTAGTCGTCAATGCGCTTGTCCTCGTGGACGGTGACGTCCTTCGGCTTGGGCGTGGCCACGGGGGCCTTGGTGGTGGCCAGGTCGAAGCTGGCGGACAGGGAGGTGGCGGCGCACATAAAGGCGATAAGGACGGCGGAGACGTGGGTTTTCATGGGGGTGAACGAAGATCAGGGCGCGAAACGGAGACCGCGCTCAGGGTTTGCGGACGGGTTTGGGCGAGGGAAGCTCGATGCGCGCGGTGAAATTCATCAGGCGCTCGCGCAGGATTTCGTTTTCCTGTTCGGGCGTCTTCTGGAAGACGCTCTTCTGGGTCACGCGCTCGGCGAGTTCGATGCTCACGACGAAGACCCGGCCGTCGCGCACGAAGAGCAGGTTGCCGCGCTTGGCGACCGCGGGAGTGTCGCCCGGGGTGTCGAGGATGCTGTTCTTGTTCTCGAAGAACGAGCCGCCGGGCAGGAGCATGTACGCCAGCAGCGCGCCGTCGCGCAGGTCGGGCACGTAGAAGCTCGCCTCGACCTTGGCGCCGGGAAAGCGGTTCGAGAAATCCGTCGCGACGTAGTTGGCGAAGAAGAAGGCGAGAAACTCCTTGGTGCCGCGCGTCTCAAATTCCCATTTGAGCGACACGTCGAGCGGGATGCACGCGAGGCTGATGTGCGTCCCGACGCCGTCGTCGAAGATGACCACGTTTTCCGTATCCTGAATTTCGCCGCCCAGCTCGGGCAGCACGGGGATGCGCACGCGGTAGAATCCGCCCGGCGGGGCGTAGTAATCCCCGGTCACCTTGCCGAAGAGTCCGGGTAGGGCCGGCGCTTCCGACTGGCTGAACGCCGTCAGTCCGAGCAGAGCGGCGGCGGCGAGGGTGGCGAAGCGGACCAGCATGGGGAAAGCCCTGACTCTGCGAAGGGCGGCGGAAATTTCAAGCGCAGGCACGCGGCTTAGACGCGCAACTGCTGCCAAAGTGCCACCGGGATGTCCTCGGGACGCGCCCGCGCGTCGAGCCCGGCCGCCGGGAACAGCGCCAGCCACGCCGCGCCGTCATCGGGGAGTTTGCCCCGCAGGAGCGAGCCGATCTGTTTCCGGCGCTGTTGAAAGCAGGCGCGAATGAGTTGCTTCACCGCCGGCGCGAAGACGAACGGTTGCGGGCGCCGGGCGAGGTTGAGCAGGTAGGATTCGATGTCGGGGCGGGGAAAGAAGCACGCCGCCGCGACCTTGTGGCCGCGATCCGGCGCGAAGGCGGATTGCACGAAGATGGAGATGGAGCCGAATTGCTTCGAGCCGGGCTCCGCGACGTAGCGCTGCGCCGCCTCCTGCTGCAGCATCAGGACCATCCGCTCCGGCAGCGGCCCGCCCAGCACCTCGTCCATCCACGGCGTCGAGATAGCGTAAGGCAGGTTGGCGACGACCTTGAATCCCGCGGCGGCGCGCTCCGGGGGCAGGCCCGCGAGCGGATGCTCCACGGCGTCGCCCTCCAGCAGGTGCAGTGTGCGGTGCTCCAGCGCGAGTGTCTCCGTCAGGTGGGCGTGCAGCGCGCGGTCTTTTTCCACGGCCCACACCTCGGCGCCTGCTTGCAACAGGGCGGAGGTCAGTGTGCCGAGCCCGGGGCCGACCTCGACCACGGCGTCACCGGCCTTCACCCCGGCGAGCTCGAGTGATTTGCGGACGATGTTGCCGTCGACGAGAAAATTCTGTCCGAGAAAACGCTTCGGCTGATGGCCGAGTTTGGCCAGCAAGTCGCGCGTATGGCTGGGCGAGAGGGGCATGCCTCAGGGTTTGCGGCCTTCGTCGACCGCCCAGAAATCAAGGAAGGTGCGGATGTTCGTGCGGGCGGCCAAACTGGCCTCGGCCTTGAATTTCTCCAGGGTCGGTGTGCTGCTGTCGTCCCAACCGCGCTTGGTGATGAAGTCGTTCCAGATGAGGATTTCGTCGGCGTTGAGGCGTCGGGACTGCGCGTAACACCACTCGAGCGCCTGCTCGTCCGTGGCGCCGGCGAGCACCTGGGTCTTCAGTGCCTCGTAGCCGATATGCAGGAAGTTGCACAGACGGCCGTCCATGCCTTTGCCCAGATTGGCGTGGAAGTCCTCGCGCAACTCGCCACGGGCGTGCTTGCGGATCTTGTCGGTCATGCGACCGAAGTAGATGAGGCCGCCGACGAGGATCAACGGATCGGAAGGGGTCTGTTTTGTGCTCATGCAGTGTGAAATTCTCGGATGAGTCCGGCCGGGTCGGCGGCCTTCATGAGCGCCTCGCCCACGAGCACGGCGTGCGCGCCGCAAGCGCGGGCGCGGGCGGCGTCGGCCGCGGTGAAGATGCCGCTCTCGCTGACGGCGGTGACGTTTTTCGGAAATTGCGGAATGAGGTGCTCGGACAGGCCGAGGTCGGTCTTGAAGATAGCGAGGTCGCGGTTGTTCACGCCGATGATGCGGGCGCCGTGGCGCATCGCGCGGGCGAGCTCGGCTTCGGTATGGATCTCGAACAGCGCGTCGAGTCCGGCGGCGTTGGCGGCGGCGAACAGCGTGGCGATGTCGTCGTCCGTCAGCGCGCGGACGATGATCAGGATGGCGCTGGCGCCAGCCTCACGGGCCTGGAGCACCTGGATCGGGTGCACCATGAAATCTTTCCGGATGCAGGGCTTCGCGGGCGCGTGGGACGCGAAGTGCGCCGTGACTTCGCGCAAGTCGTCGAGGTGGCCGCCAAAATATTTCTCGTCGGTCAACACGGAGAGCGCGTCAGCGCCGGCGGTTTGGTAACGACGGGCTTGTTCGAGGGCGGAGATGCCTTCCTTGATGGCGCCGGCGGACGGCGAACGGCGCTTGATCTCGGCGATGACGGCCAGGCGGCCGTCGGCCCGGCGCAGCGCAGTGGCGAAGGAGGGCGGCCGGGGCAGGGCGGTGTTCAGCCGGGCGAGTTCCTCCAAAGGCACGGGCCGGACGAGCGGGGTGATTTCCACCCGCTTGTGCGCCATGATCTCGGTGAGCTTGTCCATCGGGTCACCACGAAACACACGAAACTCACGAAAGGAACAGGAAAATCTCCCGGCTTTTGAGTGGATTTTGGCGGTTTCGCGGTTACTCACAAACCAATGACCGCCATCGAAGAATTGCGCCAGACGGTGGCCCGGCTCCGCGGGCCGGGCGGCTGCCCCTGGGACATCGAGCAGACCCACCAGTCGCTCACGCGCTGCCTGATCGACGAGTGCAGCGAGTTGCTCGACACGATCGACCGCCACGACATCCCGCACATGCGCGAGGAGCTCGGCGACGTGCTCATTCAGGTGGTCTTTCACGCGCAGCTGGCGGAGGAGCGCGGTGATTTCGACTTCGAGGACGTGGCCCGCGAGATCAACGAGAAGCTCATCCGCCGGCACCCGCACGTCTTTGGCGACCACGCCAAGCTCGGCACCGCGGCCGACGTGATCGTGAAGTGGGAGGAGATCAAGTCTCAGGAGAAGGTCGCCGCCGGCAAGCAGGAGTCGCATCTCTTCAAGCCCCAGCCGCCGCGCCTGCCGGCGTTGATGTTCGCCGAGGCCGTCGCCAAACAGATCGAGAAGAAACAACTGCCGGTCGCCGGCATCGTCGATCAGCAGCACATCGAGAATCTCGCCGCGAGCCTGACCGAGTCCGAGGCCGGGCGGAAACTCTACGAGCTGGCCGCGGCCTGCCGCCGGCGCGGCATCGATCCCGAGACGGCTCTGCGCCTCGAGTGCGACCGGGTGATGCGCGATGTCGAAAGCCGCGTCCAATCCCGCGCCTGAGCCGCTGCCGGCGGACATCGTCCGCGCGTGGCTGCAGCCGTTCCTCGATCATCTGGCGAAGGAGCGCCGCTACTCCGCCTACACGTCGCGCAACTACCGGCAGGCTTTCGCCGACTTCTTCGTTTGGCTGCAGCGCAGCCAGCTGGGCGAGGGCGGCTTCGACGCGCTTTCCCCGCGCGACGCCCGGGGTTACATCATCGAGCGCCAGAGCCCGCGGGCCGGCCTGTCGCGTTTGGACCGGCGCACACTGCACAACCACATCTCCGGTCTGCGCTCCTTCTACCGGTATTGGATGCAGCGCGGACGGCTGGAACGGAATCCCTTCGCCGATGTGCCGCTGCCGAAACTGGAAAAGACCCTGCCAAAGTTTCTGACCGAAACCCAGATGACGGCGTTGCTCGGCGGTCCGCAAAAGCTGCTGCAGAACGAAGCGCTCGACGCCTTCACCGCCTGGCGCGACCGGCTGGTGCTCGAATTGCTCTACGGCGGCGGGCTGCGGGTGAGCGAGCTCGTGGGACTCAACTACGGCGCAATCGATTTCGGCAGCGGCAGCGCGCGAGTCCTCGGCAAGGGCCGTAAGGAACGCATCTGTCCGCTCGGTGCGGTCGCCCTGGCCACGCTCAAGAAATTTCGCGACGACCACGCCAAGCGCGCCGGCCCGGCCGACCCCGTGGTGATCACGGCACAGCACAAGCGCCTGCCGGTGCGCGCGGTGCAGCTGCTCGTGAAGCGCTACCTCGCGCTCGCCGACCTGCCGATGGACCTGTCGCCGCACAAGCTGCGGCACTCCTACGCCACGCACCTGCTCAACGCCGGTGCCGACCTGCGCGCCGTGCAGGAACTGCTCGGTCACGCGAACCTGACCACCACGCAGATCTACACGCACACCAGCGTCGCGCGGCTGAAAGAAATCTACGCCAAGGCCCATCCGCGGGCCTAGGTGGCACGGATGCGGGCAGGATGGCCGGAGCCGGCGGGACGGCGAAAACATGTCTGCGGTAGGGCGGGACCGCTGGGCCCGCCGCGAAAAACATCAGGCAAGCGCTTGCCGGTCGGCAACGCCTGCTGGTTGATCGCGCTCAGGTCTCGTCTGGATTCACCAAGCGGATGCCGTCGGGCTCGATCAGGATGCGGCGGTCGCGGTAGAGGGTTCCGATGGCCTGCTTGAAGGCCTTCTTGCTCACGCCGAAGGCATCGCGGATTTCCTCGGGAATGCTGTTGTCGTTGTAAGGCAGCCGGCCGCCCTTGGCCTCCAGCGCCGCGAGGATTTGGTCCGTCAGCGCCGCGATGCGGCGATAGCCGGCCTTGCCGAGCGCGAGGTCGAGCTTCCCGTCGGGGCGGATGGCGCGCACGTAGCCCTCGACCAGCTGGCCGATCGTCAGCGGGCCGGGCAGGTCGGTGTGATAAAGCAAGCCGCGGTGCGCATTGTTCACGATCATGTTGTAGCCGATCGGGCTCCGGCTGGCGACGAGCAGGCGGACGGATTCGCCCTCGTGATAGCGGGCGGGCGTCAGGTCGAGGAAGCGATTGAAGCGCGCGGTGGCGATCAGCCGGTCGGTGTGCGGGTCGACCATCACGAGCACCACGACCATGTCGCCCAGGTGGAGCGGGCCGGAAGTTTCGCGGATCGGCAGCAGCAGATCCTTCTCCAATCCCCAGTCGAGAAACGCGCCGATGCGCGGGGTCAGGCTCACCACGCGCAACGCGACGAATTCGCCGGCGTAGGCGTGGGGCTTGTCCGTGGTCGCAACGAGGCGGTCCTCGGTGTCGCGGTACACCATCACCTCGATCTGATCGCCCGGACCCTTGCCGGCGGGAATGTAGCGGCTGGGCAGCAGAATCTCTCCGTGGCTGCCGCCATCCAGGTAGAATCCCGGTTGCGCGAAGCGCACGATGCGGAGCCGATTGAGTTTGCCGAGGAGAGCCATAAAGCGGCCACCGTGGACAGGTTTCCGCGTGATGGGGAGTAAATTCACCAGGCGGGCGAATCCCGCCGGCGTTCATTTGACCGGCAGGCGTTTCGAGCTGCTGTTGCCGGAGGCGTCGTAGACGATGATCTCGACCGAGGAAGCGCCGGCGGCCTTCGGCTCGGCAAATTCCACGACGAAGGTCTCGGTCTTGCCGTCAAGGATGCCGTCGGTGGGATGCTCGGTCTGCTCGCGGGTGCCGTTGTTCAGCACGAACTCGGCGCCTTCGAGTAGGCTGAGCGCGTCGCGCGCGATGACGGTCAGGACCAGTTTGCCGTCGCGGCGCTCGGCCTTGGCATCGGTGATCGCCGGCGGTGTGCGATCGATGGTCAGGTAGTCGGTCTCGAACGCGTAGGTGAGGCGCTGTTTCTCGGGACGCGGCGCCTGCTCGGTGACGGTCAGGTGGGTGAGATAGAGTCCTTCGGCGAGGCCGCCGGTCTCGAATTGCACATAGGAATCCCGCGTTTCGACCGCGAGGTCCGTCCACGTGTCGCTGGTTTCCGGCCGGAGGGAGAGCGTGTAGGCGAGATTGTCGCCGTCGGAATCGGACACGGACCAATAGATGACCTGGGCGCCGTTCTGCGGCACGACCTGGCTGCCAAGGAAATGGTTCTTCCGTTTGTCGCCGACCTCATCCTTGCCCGCGCCTTGCTGCCCCGGGAAAAGCACCTGGCCGAGCGTCGTGATCACGGACGCGCCGGGCTCCGGCGCCGGCACCAGCCCGAGATTGGCCGGGAAAATCCGGAAATCGTTCAGCTGGGGACGATGATTCTGCGGCAGCGAAAACACCGTGGCCTTGTCGATCTGGAAGTCGCCCGCGCTGGCCGGCACCGTGAGGCGCAGCTTGAGATAACGGCCGCGCAGACCCTCGGCGGAGAAGGCGTCATCGCGCGGCTTGAGCTCGGTCCAGGCGGTCCAGCCCTCGAGCTCGTCGCTGCCGAAATTGGTCCGGGCTTCGAGTTTGAGCATCGCGAGATCAAGCCCGCGCACCCGGGCGAAGCGGATCAGGCCCAGTTCGCTGGGGGCGCCGAGGTCGAGCCGCTTGGTTTCGAGTTCGCGCGCCGGTGCGGGCACGAACGAGAGCAGAGCCAGGCCGGGAGCGTTGTTGCGCAGGGCGAGGAAACGGCCGTCGCCGAGCGGCGCGAGGTCGTTCAGCTGGGCCGAGGCGCTGCCGGCGAAGGTCAGCGCGCGGCGCGCGACGGGATCGTAGCCGAGGGTGTCGCCCTGCTCGCCGGCCGTCATGACCAGCCAGTCCTTGTGCTGGGCGACGCGGTAGAGCGAGATGCCCGCCCGCGACACGACCGTCTCGGGAAAACCGTCGACCGGGAAACGTACGAGCGTGCTGCGTCCGCCGAACGCGGGCGGCGCGGCATCCTTGTCGTCCTTGCTGTCGTCGGCGGGTGCGGCGATCGCGGGCTTCGTCCGCACGATGCGCGCGACCTCGCCGGGCGATTGCACGATGGCGGCGTAGAAACTGCCGTCGTCCTGCGGGAGAAAATCGAGCACCTCGGCGTCGCGACCCTCCTGCAGCAGGGCGGGCGCGCCGCCCGTCGCCGCGAAGGCGTAGACGTTGCCCTTGGGCGAGGAGCCGGCGACCACGCGGCCGTCGCTCAGCCGGGCGAGCCGGCGGACGTTGCGGTCGCGCACCTCGGCGAAGAGCGTCACGCCCTTGTCGGCGAGCACCTTGCCGTCGCCGATCTTGCCCTCGATGACGCCGGCCTTCGCCAGCTTGGCGGGATCAAGCCGGTAGATTTTCCCGGGGTTCCCGGTGGAGGCGAGCACGCTGCCGTCGGGGAGGGCCAGGAAGTCGAACACCGAGTCGGCCGGCAGCGGCACGCGGGCGAGCAGCTTGCCGTCGCGCGCCACATAGACCGCGGCGGTCGGCGACGTGCCGATGAGGAAACTGCCGTCGGCGAGCGGTTGCACGGCGATGGCCTGGGCTTCGTTGACATCAGCCACCTCGCGCGCCGCGTAGGTGGAGTCCTTCGGGTTGAACGCGACCTCGAACACCTTGCCGTCGGGCCCGGTGCCGACGAGGAAACGGTTCGCGCCGGCCGGCCGCAGTGTCCAGAGGATGTCGGCGATCTTCGGGCCGGCGAGGTCGGTGAAGACCGGACCGGGCAGCACGCGACCGTCGGAGCGAGTGGCGAGACCCTTGAGGTTGCGGCTGGCGACCTCGCGCCCGAAGTCGATCTCGGTCTGCTTGGTCAACGGGTCGGCGCGCAGGCCGGTGAAGGTCGCCATGAAGCACACGAAGCACACGAAAGGGAAGCGAGCACGGGAGAAACGATGGGACATGAGAAAAGAAGGACGTGTCATACTGAACGAAGTGAAGGATCCAGTGTTTTAGTAAGTGCGACTGGATTCTTCGCTGCGCTCAGAATGACAGGCATGGACGGGGGAAGCTCAATCCGTGACCGTCAGCGGCCGGCGGACTTGGGCGTTGAACAGCCGCCCGGCGATCAGGCGCGTCTCCCAGAGCGGGGTCGCCGCCTCGCGCCGTTGGTAGCGCACTTCGTCGGCGCCGCGGGCGATGCGCTCGAGCGAGCCGGGCATCTCGGGCGTGAGCGTCTGCTGGTCGGAGAAGAGCTTGGTGCGCTCGACGACGGCGAGATAAAGGCCGTCCGTCGCGCGGCGGGCGCGGAGCGCGTTCAGGTATTCGTCGAAGTTGCGGAGGCGCGTGACCGGGACGGCCTTCGGGCGGCCGGTGAGTTCGTCGAGCATCGGGCCGGTGGCGAGCACGACCTCGAGGTTCTTGCCGGCCCACTCGGCGGGGACGGCGATGGCGATGGTTTCGGCCACGCCGGTTTGCTGGAAGCCGTGCCAGTTGAGCGAGACGGTGATCTCCGAGCCCGGGGCGGTCTCGGCGCGCGAGAGCTGCAGGTTGTCAACATAACCGATCGGCACGTCGGGTGTTTCCTCGACGGCGAAGCGGATGTGCTCGGGGAAAGTGCGCTCGTAGGGGTTGAACAGCCACTGCTGCAGGTTGCCGACGAATTCATTGATGCCTTGGTTGAAGCCCTGCGGGCCGGGGTAAACCTGGGTGAATTGCAGCGGCGCTTCGCCGGGAAACTCCACCGTGGTGGTGAGCCGGAAGCCATTGGTCAGGCCGGATTCGTTCGAGCCGGTCACGGCTTGCGCGATGCCGGTGGCGGCGATGACGGGCAGGATCTGTTCCTGGCGCACGACTGAGAAATGCAGGGCCTTGCGGTTCAGGCGGGCGGGCAGCTCAATGTCGACCGGCACGAGATGCGGCTGGCGGCCGAGTTCGCCGTAGACACCCGAGAGGCGGTCCTGGCTGAAGGCGCCGATGACCGGGCCGGTATTGCTGACCTTGATGGAATTGAACTGGCTCGGGAGAATCGTGACGACCTCGGCGGCCGTCATCGGCAGCTCCGTGGCGCCGAGCGAGAGCATGGGATGGCCAAATGCCAGCACGCGCTGGCCGTCGACATGCGAGACCGTGCCCGTGGCGGCGATGCTGATGTCGCCCACGGCGAGCGCGGCGGCGACGACATCGCCGGGCTTGAGCGCGACCGGGGCGGGGATTTCCGGGCCGGCCCCGGTGGAGCCGCTGGCGTTGCCGCCGAGCGAGGTGAAGCTGACGCCGAGCGACTGCAGTTGCGGCTCGAGCAGGGCGGCCACGCTGGGCGTGAGGCCGCTGACGGAGAAGACGGGCGCCAGCGCGCGCATCTCGGGCTGGGCGGAGTTGGCGAGCGTGCTGCGGCCGTCACGCGCTCCCTTGACCGGGATCGGCAACGGCACGCCCGGCGGCGTGAGCGGCGTCGGCAGGGCGCTGACTTCGAGCATGTCGCTGATCGGCGTGAAGCCGGCGTAGCGCACGGTCTCGAAACGCTGGATCTGGTAGGAAAGCACGCCGACGATCTTGCCGTCGATGTAGAGCGGGCTGCCGCTCATGCCGGCGACCGCGCCCATGTTTTGCACGCGTGGGTCGGTGAGCTCGCACAGGATGAGATCCTTGCCCGGGCCGAGCGCGTTCTGCACGATGCCGGTCACCTGCACGGCGAACGGCTCGGGTTGGCTGCCCTTGAACACTGTCCAGACCTCGCCTTTCTGGCCCGGCTTCAATTCGCCGACGGGCAGCACGGGCGCACCGACCGGTTGCGCGAGGCCCGCCGCCGCCGCGATGGCGGTGAGCAGAAGTGTCGGCAAAATGCGCGAGAGTGACATGGGTAACTTTAAGGTAACGGCCACAGCCGGCCGAAACTTAGAGGGACTTAATGGCTTTTGTGATGACTTCGCAAGCGCGGTCAATGGCCGCGCCCTCGTGCGCAGTGCTCAGGAACCACGCTTCGTAGGCGCTCGGCGGCAGGTAGATGCCGTTTTCGAGGCAGGCATGGAAAAACCGGCCGAAGAGCTTGGCGTCCGACGTCAGCGCCGTGGCCATGTCGCGCACGGGTGTCGGCGTGAAGAACAGACTGAACATCGAGCCGACCTGCGGGGCCTGCAGCGGCATGCCCTTAGCCTTGGCGGCGGCGAGCGCGGCAGTGACGACCTGGTGGCCGAGCGCGTCGAGGCGCGCGTAGGGATTGAGTTCGTCGAGCAACTTGAGCTGGGCGATGCCGGCGGCCATGGCGAGCGGGTTGCCGCTGAGCGTGCCGGCCTGGTAAACCGGGCCGAGCGGCGCGAGATGGTCCATGATGTCCGCGCGGCCGCCGAAGGCGCCGACGGGCAGGCCGCCGCCGATGATCTTGCCGAGCGTGGTGAGGTCGGGCGTGATTTGCTCCAACTCCTGCACGCCGCCGCGGGCGAGGCGGAAGCCGGTCATGACCTCGTCGAAGATGAGCACGGCGCCGTGTTGCCCAGTGATCTTCCGCACGAACTGCAGGTAACCGGCGTCGGGCTTGATGAAGCCGACGTTGCCGATGTAGGCCTCGAGAATGATGCAGGCGATCTGGCCGGGATTGGCGGCGAAGGCGGCTTCGATCGCCGCGGTGTCGTTGTAGGGGAGGACGATGGTCTCCTGCGCGAACGACGCCGGCACGCCGGCGCTGTCGGGGTTGCCATGCGTGAGCGCGCCCGAGCCGGCCTTGATGAGCAGCGAGTCGCTGTGGCCGTGGTAGCAGCCGGCGAACTTGATGATCTTGTCGCGCCGCGTGAAGCCGCGGGCGAGACGGATGGCGGACATCGTCGCCTCCGTGCCGCTGCTGCACATGCGGACTTTCTGGATCGACGGGAAGAACTGCACGATCAGCTCGGCCATCTCGACCTCGTAGGGATTCGGCGTGCCGAATGACGTGCCGGCCTCCAGCGCGGCGGCGATGGCGGCCTTGATGCGCGGGTGGTTGTGGCCGTGGATGGCCGGGCCCCAGGTGCAGACGAAGTCGATCAGCTCGCGGCCGTCGGCCGTGGTGAGCGTCGCGCCCTGGGCGGACTTGGTGAAGAACGGCGCGCCGCCCACGGAGCGGAACGCGCGGACCGGCGAGTTCACGCCGCCCGGGATGAGCCGCAGGGCGCGGGCGAAAAGATTTTCGGAGGAGGTCATGGGAAAAGGGGAACCACTAATTCACACTAACGAGACACTAATCGGGCGGTCACAGAACCATTCGTTTCCATTCGAGGCGAGGAAATGAGCCAAAATTGACGAGGTAGCCGACCCGCTTCCCGGTCGCTTTAAGATAGTTGATAAGTTGCGTCTCGTGTTCGGGGACCAAGGACTTGACGGCCTTCAATTCTACGACGATCTCTCCGATTACGATCAAGTCGGCCTCATAGTGCTTCCGCAAAACGCGTCCCTTGTAGAACAGGGGCAACGCCGGCTTCGAAACGAACGGGATGCCGCGCTCGCCCAACTCTAGCTCAAGACTTTCGTGATAGACCTCCTCAAGGAAGCCGTTTCCCATCTCGTTATAGACTGCAAACGCCGCGGCCATGAAATCATAGCCCTCCTGCTGAAACAGGCCAGTCGTGCTCATACGTCACTTTCATTAGTGGCCCGTTAGTGTGGATTAGTGGTTTCCAAGGGGTGACCAAAATCAGCTCACGTATTTCTGGACGATCGGGATGCGGCGGCCGACGCCGAAGGCGAGGGGGGTGATCTTGAGGCCGGGGGCGGCTTGCTTGCGCTTGTACTCGGCGAGGTCGACCTTGCGGACGACATCGTTGACCACGGTGGCGTCGAAGCCGGCGGCGACGAGGTCGCGGCGCCCGAGGCCTTCCTCGACGTAGCCTTTGAGGATGGCGTCGAGCACGTCGTAGGGTGGCAGGCTGTCCTGGTCGGTCTGGTTGGGCCGCAGCTCGGCGCTGGGCGCCTTGTCGATGGTGTTCTGCGGGATGATCTCGCGTGTGCGGTTGATCCAGCGCGAGAGCGCGTAGACCTGCATCTTGAAGACATCGCTGATGACCGCGAGGCCGCCGCACATGTCGCCGTAGAGCGTGCAATAGCCGACGGCCAGCTCGCTCTTGTTGCCGGTGGTGAGCAGCAGCGAGTTGAACTTGTTGGAGAGCGCCATGAGCAGCAGGCCGCGGGCGCGGGCCTGGATGTTCTCCTCCGCGATGTCGCGCGGCCGGCCGGCGAAGACCGGGGCGAGCGTGCCCTCGGCGGCGGAGACGACATCGGCGATCGGGAGCGTGTGGAAGCGGATGCCGAGGTTGCGGGCCAGGTTCGCGGCATCGTCCTTCGAGTGGCCGCTGGAGATGGCCGAGGGCAGGCTGATGCCGAGGACGTTCTCCGGGCCCAGCGCCTCGGCGGCGATGACGGCGACGAGAGCGGAGTCGATGCCGCCGGAGAGGCCGAGCAGCGCCTGCTTGAAGCCGGTCTTGTGCGCGTAATCACGCACGCCGAGCACGAGCGCGTCGTAGATGTCGGCGAGTTCCTCCTGTCGGTAGGTCGGCGCAAGGGCCGCCTGACCGTTGGCCGGGCGGGCGGCGGGCGGGGGCGCCGCCACGTCGACGACGCGCAACTCCTCGCGGAAGGCGGCGAGGCCGGCGAGCAGCGTGCCATCCGCCGTGCAGACGATGCTGCGGCCGTCGAAGAGCAGTTCGTCGTTGCCGCCGACGGCGTTGACGTAGGCGACGGGGCAGCCGAGCGCGCGGGCGGTGTCGGCCACGAGTGTCTGGCGCACGAGGCCCTTGCCGCAGTTCCACGGGCTGGCGGAGAGGTTGAGCACCACGTCGCAACGTTGCGCGGCGAGCTGGCTGACCGGCGTGGCGTGGCTGTAGAGGCGGCCGGTCGCGATCATCGCATGCGTCCAGATGTCCTCGCAAATGGTCACACCGATGCGCCGCCGGCCGAGCGTGATGACCACCGGGGTGGTGGCGGGTTCGAAGTAGCGGTCTTCGTCAAAGACGTCGTAGGTCGGCAGGAGGCACTTGCGCGCGGAGTAGGCGATGCGGCCGTGCTGGCAGAAAGCGGCGGCGTTGAACGCCGCGCGGCCGTGCCCGGACGGGTTGGCCTCGGTGTAGCCGATGACGGCCGGCACTGCGCCGATCTCGGCGGCGATCTCGCGGGCGGCCTGCTCGACGTCGGCGACGAAGTGTTTCTTGAACAGCAGATCGCGCGGCGGGTAGCCGCACACGACGAGTTCCGGGTAAAGGACCAGCTCGGCGCCCTGCGCGACGAGCGCGCGGTAGGCATCGAGGATCCGCCGGCGGTTGCCGGCGAGGTCGCCAACGATGGTGTTGATTTGGGCGAGACCGATGCGCATGCGGAGAGGCAGCCAATTTGCGGGCTCCGGCCCGGACTGCAACCCGAAGCTGCAAAATCCTCCTAGCCGCCGCCGGAAACGCCGCCTACTGTGCCGCCCCGCATGGCCCGCCTCATCCTCGCCTCCGCCTCGCCCCGCCGCCGCGAATTGCTCGCGCAACTCGGGGTGCCCTTCGACGTCATGCCCGCCGAGGTCACCGAGCACGAGGCGCCCGACGCCGACCCGCGCGTCATGGTGCAGCACAACGCCGCGCTCAAGGCCGACTGGGTCGCCGCACGCCACCCCGACGCCACCGTGCTCGGCGCCGACACGACGGTCTTCATCGAGAACACCGTGCTCAACAAGCCCGCCGGCGCCGCCGAGGCCCGGGCCATGCTCCAGCGGCTCAGCGGCCGGACACACACGGTTTTCACCGGGCTGGCCGTCCGCCGGCTCGCCGACGGCCTGAAACTCGACCTCGGCGTGGCGAGCGACGTGACCTTCAAGCCGCTCACCGACGAGATCATCGCCGAATACCTGCGCCATGTGCACACCCTCGACAAGGCCGGCGGCTACGCCATCCAGGAGCGCAGCGAGCTGATCGTGGACGGGTTCCGCGGCTCTTTGACAAATATTATCGGACTTCCGCTCGAAGAGACGAAACAACTTTTGACTAGGGCGGGTCTGTTGCGTTGATTTTCCCCAGTGCCGACTTCCGAAATCGACATCTTCACCCGCCGCGCGTCCCCCGTGCCGCCCGCGCCCGAGGAGCGCGAGCCCAAGAGCCGCTCCATCGCCATCGGCATCGCCTGCACGATCCTGTTCCACGTGCTGCTGTTCTCGCTCGCGCCGCTGTTCCCGGTCGAGAAGTTCTCCGGCACGCACTCGAACCTCTCCGCCATCGCCAAGGCCAAGCGCGCCAAGTCGTTCGATTTCCAGCTCGTCAACCCGCCGGTCGAGAAGCCGCAGCCGCCGGCCATGAAGTTCGTCGAGACCAACCCCGATGCCCCCGAGAACACGCCGGACAAGACGCCCAACGTCTCCAACCGCAACCAGCAGTCCGCGCAGGCGGAGGCCGCCAAGGAGAAGGACCCGGAGAACCGCCCGAGCGTGAAGGGCAAGGACGACATCAAGAGCGACGCCATCGTCTCCGGCGAGCATGCCCAGTCGCAGCAGGGCGAGGCCGCGACGCCGATCGCAGTGCAAAATCCTACCGCCGCAGCCCAGGAGCAGCAGCAAGCCCGCGCGGAGCAGATTCCGCTCACGGGTTTCGACAAGAAGGAAGGCCAGAACCCCGACGGCGTCGGCACCAACATCGCCCGCGCCCAGGCGCCCGCCACCGGGGCCGACCAGTTGATCGAAGGCTCGCGCGACGCCAAGAACGCCGACGGCGCCCTGACCGCTTCCAATCAAACCAGCCCGAACCGGCCGACGCCCAGGCCGCGCCCGCGCCTGACCGCCGCCCGGTCGACCATCCTGGAGAACCGCATCACGGGCACGCCGAACGTCGGCATCCTCGGCATCGATGCCCGCTGGAGCGAATACGGCGAGTACATGAACGAATTCGTCGGCATCATCGACGCGCAGTGGCACAAGATCGTCGAAGCCAGTTCGGTCTATCCGAAGTCGGGTTCGCACGTCATCGTCACCTTCAAGCTGAACTCCGACGGCGAGGTCGTGGTGCAGAGCGTCGAGGAGACGGCGGGGGGCGTGGCGGTCAGCCAGAGCACCTCGGCCATCACCACGCGCCAGCCCTACCGCAAATGGACCGACCAGATGATCGCCGTGCTTGGCAAGGAGCAGACGATCAAGTTTGGTTTCTACTATTACTGAGTGAGCGCGGCCCCGGCAGAGTTCTGGAACACCCTGCCGCTCGGGCGCGACGTCCATCTGCTCACGCACGACGTCAACGGCCTCGCCGCCTTCGACAAGCCGGCCGGCATCCTCTCGCATCCGAACGACTCCGGCGATGCGCCGCGGTCGCTGCTGACCTGCCGCTACGACAAGGCCGGCGAGTGCTTCGTCTGGAAGGACGCCGCCGGGGCCGAGCGCCGCCTCTGGCTGCTCAACCGGCTCGATGGCGCCACCTCGGGCGTGCTCCTGTGCGCCGCCACGGAGGCGCTGGCGTCGGCGATCAAGACGCAGTTCGCCAAGAAGCAGGTGCGGAAAATCTACCACGCGCTCGTCTTCGGCAAACCGGCCGAGAAAACCCAACTGTGGCGCGATCTGCTCGCCGTGCAGAAGGCCGGCGGCGTCATCCGCACCACCGCGACGCGCGGCAACATCCCCGCGCACACCCAGATGACGTTCGTGCGGCACGGGCAGGGGACGTTCTCCACTTCGCTCGTCCGCCTCGAGCCGCACACCGGCCGCAGCCACCAACTGCGCGTGCAATGCGCCAAGCGCAGCCTGCCCATCGTCGGCGACCAGACCTACGGCGACTTCGCGCTCAACCGGACCTTCGCCAAGACCACGGGCAGCAAACGGCTGTTCCTGCACTCGCTGGAAACCAGCTTCACCTACGAGTTCTCCGGCCGCAGCCACCCCTTCAAAGCCGTCGCACCGCTGCCGCGCGAGTTTCAGGTGGCGTATTGAGAGCGGAGTAGTTTGCGCTTGGCGAGTGGGTGGGTGGGCCCGCGTCCCGGGGACCGCTGCGGCGCGCCGAGCGAGTTGGCCGGCAGGAGGGCCCGCGTCCCCGCGGGCCGAGAAGGTCATTCGTGCCAGCGCAGCAAATTCAATTCCCCCTGATACGGCCAGTCTTCCGTCCGGGTTACCAAGCCGGCTCGAACAGGATTATTGCGCACGTATTCCCATTTGAGCGCGTAGCTTTCGTGACCGCGCAGCTGAGTATCCCAGAAATTTTTCTGCCAGAGCCGCTGACCAGTCGCTTGGGCGACCAAGCGCTTCCAATAGGCGACCCAATGAGTCAGAGATTCCGGGGGATGGATTGCCGGAGCGCAAAACAGGTGGAGGTGATCGGGCATGAGAACATAGCGCCCGATGGACCAGTGCGTGGCCTTGGCCCATGCATCCATCAGGTGTTGCCGTATGCGCGGATTATCAAGGACGTGCTGGCGAGATTTCGCACAAACCGTGAGGAATATGATGCTCGATTTGTTCCTTACCTCGAAAGCAGGCAGGTGGATAGGTCGGCTACGATCTGGGCAAGGTGACGACTCATGAACATGCATAGGAGCGGCCCGCCTGCAGGCTGCTTATGGGTGGCTTGAGCGCGAGGATTTTCGGCCCGCGGGGACGCGGGCCCTCCATGCCTGCTCATCGGGCCGCACACCGCGGACCCTCCCAGTCGCGCCTTATTTTTCTACAGCAGGCTCAGCTGCGAGTCGTCGGACGGCGTGACGCTGATCTTCTTCTTCGGTTTGGCCGAGGGCACGGCGGGCAGGGTGACGGTGACGTCGTCGGATTCGAGCTGGGCGAGAATGGTCTTTGCGCGGTCGATGACCGTCAGCGGCAGGCCGGCGAGACGGGCGACCTGGATGCCGTAGCTGCGGTCGGCGGCGCCTTCGACGACGCGGCGGACGAACACGATCTCGTCGTTCCACTCCTTCACGGCGACCGAGCAGTTCTTCAGGCGCGGCAGGTGTTTCTCGAGCTGGGTGAGCTCCTGGTAATGCGTGGCGAAGAGCGTGCGCGGGCCGCGGTCGGCGGAGCGGTGCAGGTGCTCGACCACCGCCCAGGCGATGCTGAGGCCGTCGTAGGTCGAGGTGCCGCGGCCGATCTCGTCGAGGATGATGAGCGAGCGGTCGGTGGCGTTGTTGAGGATGTTGGCGGTCTCGTTCATCTCGACCATGAAGGTCGAGTTGCCGCGCGCGAGGTCGTCGCTCGCGCCGACGCGGGAGAAGATGCGGTCGACGAGGCCGAGGCGGCAGGCCTTGGCCGGCACCCAGCAGCCGATCTGCGCCATGAGCGTGATGAGCGCGACCTGCCGGATGTAGGTGGACTTGCCGGCCATGTTCGGGCCGGTGATCAGGATGATCTGCGACTCGCCGGCGGACAGGGCGGCGTCGTTCGGCACGAAGGTGTAACTGCCGGCGAGGCCGAGCCGCTCCTGCTTCATCATCTGCTCGACGACCGGGTGGCGGCCGTCGGTGAGGCTGAGGCTGTCGCCGTCGTCGAGCGTCGGCTGGCAATAATCCCACTCGCGGGCGAGCACGGCCCAGCCGGCCAGCACATCGAGTTCGGCGAGGGCGTCGGCGATGCGCGTGAGCGCGGGCGCCTCGGTGAGCACGGCGCCGACGAGGTAGTTGAACAGCTCCAGTTCGCGCGCGAGCGACTTCTCCTCAGCGGAAAAGATTTCCTTCTCCTTCTGCTTAAGATCCTCGGTCACGTAGCGTTCGCCGTTGACCGTCGTCTGCTTGCGGATGTAGTCGGCCGGCACGCTGGCGAGGTTGGCCTTGGTGACCTCGATGTAATAGCCGAAGACGGACGTGAAGCGGACCTTGAGGCTCCGGATGCCGGTGCGCTCCTGCTCCTTGCGCTCGAGCTCGGCGAGCCAGCCCTTGTTGTCGCTCGTGAGGCTGCGCAGGCGGTCCAACTCGGTGTCGTAGCCGGCGCGCATGTAATTGCCGTCGGCGAGGTCGTTCGGGAGTTCGTCGGCCAACGCGCGGCCGAGCAGGTCGCGCAACGCCGGCAGGTCGGTCAGGCGCTGGCGGATTTGCGAGACTTCGCCGCCGTGGTGGCCGACGAGGTGCGCGTCTAGCAGGTCGAGACAGGCCATGACCGCCGGGATCTGCGCGAGCGTGTCGCGCACGCCGCCGAGTTCGCGCGGGTTGCGCAGGCGGTTCTGCAGGCGACCGAGGATGCGCGGGATGTCGCGGACCTTGTTGAGCAGCTCGCGCAGCTGGGCGAGGTCGCTCGGCTGGCCGACGAATTCGCCCACGACGGTCTGGCGGCGGGCGATCTCGGGCAGGTCGAGCACCGGGGCGGCCAGCCAGCGCTCGAGCAGGCGCGCGCCCGCGGCGGTGGTGCTGCGGTCGATGGCGCCGAGCAGCGAGGCCTCGCGCGTGCCGCGGATGCTCTGGAAAATCTCGAGGTTGCGCAGCGTAGCCGGGTCGAGCAGGAGAGTGCGCGCGCTGCGGTATTCCTGGAGCGAGCGGAGGTTCTCGGGCTTGGCGCAGAGATTTTCCGTCGCGTAGTGGACGAGCGCGCCGGCGGCGCCGAGGGCGGGATGCGTGTGCGCGAGGCCGAAGCCCTGGAGGTTCAGCACGCCGAGGGCGTCCATCACGGTCTTGGCGCCGGTGGCGACCTCGAAGTGGTAGCCCGGCAGCTCGCTGAGCAGGCGCCCGGCGCAGAAATGCTGGAGGTTGTGCAGCGTGTGCTCCTCGTGCGGCGCGGCCTTCCATTTTTCGAGGTCGCCCTCGATGAGCACGAGCTCGGCCGGATCGAGCGCGGTGAGCACGGGCAGCAGGTTTTCCGGGCGCGGGTCGGTGGCGAGGCGGAATTCGCCGGTCGAGAGGTCGATCCACGCGGCGTGCAGGCCGGCCTTGTTCAGCTCGAGCGCGCAGAGGTAGTGGTTCTTCGCGGCGTCGAGCTGGTTGGCGGCGAGGGTGGTGCCGGGCGAGAGGATGCGCGTGAGCTGGCGCTTGACGAGCTTGCCGGCCTTGGCGGGCTCGGCCTGGTCGCAGATGGCGACCTTCTTGCCGGCGGCGAGCAGCTTGGTGACGTAGTTGTCGGCGGCGTGAAACGGGATGCCCGCCATCGGTGTGTCCTGGCGCTTGGTCAGGGTGATGCCGAGCAGGCGCGCGCCGATCTCGGCGTCCTCGAAGAACATCTCGTAGAAATCGCCGAGGCGGAACAGCAGCAGTGTATTCGCGGGGAGGCCGCGCTTGACCTCGAAATACTGCTGCATCATCGGCGTGAGTTTCTCGGAGCTCATCGGAAAGAGCGGAGAGGCTCACGCAAAGCCGCGCAGGCGCAAAGGAAAAAGTTTGCTTGGCGTCCCCGCGGCTTGGCGTGAAACAAGGGCATGCTTCTCCACCACGTCGACCTGGGCGGGGCCGGCCGGCCGCCGATGCTCGTGCTGCACGGGCTGCTCGGCTCGTCGCGCAACTGGCAGACGACCGGGCGCGACCTTGCCGCGCATTACCACGTGATCGCCCTCGACGCCCGCAACCACGGCCGTTCGCCGCACGCGCCGGAGATGGACACGGAGGTGATGGCGGCCGACGTGCTCGCGTGGATGGACGCCCACGGGCTCGCCCGCGCGGCGCTGGTCGGCCACAGCATGGGCGGGCGCACGGCGATGCTCGCCGCCTGCCGGCACCCGGAGCGCGTGGAACGGCTGGTGGTCGTCGACGTCGCCCCGCGCAACTACAGCTGGCAGGGACACCGGGCGGAATTCGCCGCCATGCACGAGCTCGCCCTCGCCAGCCTGCAGTCGCGGCAGGAGGCCGAGCTGCGCTTCGAGGCGCGTGTGCCGGACCTCGGCATGAGAAAATTCCTCGCGACCAATCTCGCCCGCGACGAGCACGGCCGCTGGCACTGGGCCATTAATCTCCCGGTGCTGACCGAGGCGCTGCCGGGCATGGAGAAGGATCCGCTCACGCCGAGCGACCGCTACGAGGGCCCGGCGCTTTTCATCGTCGGCGGCAAGTCCAACTATGTGCGCGCCGCGGACCACGTGGTCATCCGCGCGCATTTTCCGGCGGCGCGCATCGAGACAATCGCCGACTCCGGCCACAACCCGCACATGGACCGCCGCGAGGAGTTCGTGCGGCTCGTGCTCGGCGCATAGCCGCCCGACGGCGCCGGGCGCTTCAGACTTCAGGCGCGAGGGGCAGTTCGCGGCCGTCCGAGACGGCGCTGCGGCTGCGCCGGGCGTGCGGCAGCCAGTCGCGCCGTTTCCAGCGCCAGTACATGATGAGCCCGCGCACCCACTCCTCGACGAGCATGGTCAGCCAGATGCCGGTGAGACCGTAGCCGAGTTTCAAGCCGACCAACCAGCAGAGCGGCACGCTGACGCACCATTGGGAAAAGGCGGCGACCGAAACCGGGAAGCGCGCGTCCCCGGTGGCGCGAAGCGCGTTGATGATGACGATATTCAACACCCGGCCGGGTTCGTAGATCACCGCCAGGCGCAACAGCAGAGCGCCGGCCGCGATGACCGCAGGCGTATGAGAGAACAAGCCCAGCAGGGAAGCGCCGAAGACCGCCACGATGACGCTCAATCCGCCCGCGAGCATGAAGCCGAGGCGCACGCTCTTCAACACCTCGCGATAGGCGCGCTCGAAGTCGCCCGCGCCGATCATGCGGCCGATATAGATTTCCGTGCCGAGCCCCAGCGCCACGGCGAACAGGATGACGAGCAGCTGGACCTGGCGCGTGTAGGTGATGGCGGCGAGGCTTTCGGAGCCGAGGCGCGCGGCGAAACTCGTGATCACCATCAGGAACAGCCAGTAGCTCAGGTGCTCGCCCGCCGCCGGCAGTCCGATGTGCAGGATGCGCTTGATGCGGTCGAGCCGCAGCTCGACGAAGTCGCGCGCCCGGAGCATGAGCTTGAGCCGACGGTCGAGCAATATCCACAGGGCGATGCAGCTCACCACGCGGCTGAACACGCTCGCGAGCGCGACGCCTGTCACTCCCATTTTCGGGGCGCCGAACAGGCCGAAAAGCAGCACGCAGCTGCCGGCGATGTTGATGAGATTCTGGGCGACGGTGACGACCATCGCGTCGCGGGTGTGGCCGTGGGCGCGGAGCGACGCGCCGATGGCGGTGTTCATCGCCTCGATGAAGAGCGTGCCGCCCATCAGGGTGAGGAACGGCCGCGCGTAGGCCATGAGTTCGTCGGGCAGTTGCATCAAGCGCAGCAGCGGCGCCGCGCAGGTGAAGGCGATGGCGCTCACCAGCACGCCGATCCAGGTGTTCACCGCGATGGCGGTCGTCACGATCTTCTCCGCGCCGGCCCGGTCGCCCGCGCCGACGTGGTGCGTGATGACCACGCTCGCGCCGATGCCGATGAAGTTGAAGCAAATCAGCGCCAGCACGACGAACTGGTTGGCGATGCCCAGCCCGGCGACCGCACCGTCGGACACATGGCTGACCATGAACGTATCGACCACACCGATGAGGATGCGCAGCGCCTGCTCGACGAAGATCGGCCAGGCGATGACGAGGAGGGTCGGTTGTTTGACTGAGACGGTCTTGGTCACGGAAGAAAGCGACCACTCACAGCCAACGCCGCCGCGAGTAAAGCCGATTCCCCGGCGGAGGCCTATGCATTAGGCGAAGGGCGGAGGATGTCAGCGCCGGCTCCACAGGCGCAGCGACGAGAGCAGGAAATCCTCGAGGACGGCGGCTTCGTTGAGATTCAGGCGGAGCAGACCGACGTCGTGTTCGAGGCGCTCGATGGCGGCGGCGAGGGAACGGCGGGCGGCCTCGTCACCGGTGGCGAGGCGCTGGAGGGCGAACTCGCTGGTGGTGTACTCCAGCTCGGCAAAGAGTTTCAGGCGGATGCCGTTGGCGATGCCGGTCTCGATGGCGGCCTGCTCATCGTCGTCGATGTCGTCGGGCAGTTTCTCCTTCTGCTGCTTCCACGCCTGGTCGGTGGCGGCGGAGAGCACGGCGTTGAAGCGGGTGATGAGACCGTAGACCGCCATGACCTGGCTGGCGACGGCGCGCTTCTCGGTGACACCGTCGGCCAGCTGGCCGAGCCACGCGGAGTAATCGGCGCGCGTGGCCCGCCACAGCTCCTGCGTCGCAGCCTCGCAGCCCGCGAGCGCGGCATGGCCGGCGTCGGTGAAGCGGAAATGCAGGCAGCGGCTGCGGATGGTCGTGAGCAGCGAGTAGGGGCGCGTGGTGAGCAGCAGGATGGTGGTGCTCGCGGGCGGCTCTTCGAGGGTCTTGAGAAAAATGTTGGCCGCGGCGACGTTCATGCGATCGGCCTCGTAGATGACGGCGACCTTGCGGTGCGAGACCTGCGGCGAGACCTGGATGCGGCCGATGAGGTCGCGCGTGGCCTCGGCGGAAATCTGCCGCATCTTGCCGGCGGGGCGCAGGGCGAAGAAATCCGGGTGCTGCTTCGGCGGGAATTGCTGCGTCTTTTGCCGCGGGTCGTTGAGCATCCGGTCGGCGATGCCGTGGGCGACGGTGGCCAGCGTGCCGAGATTCTCGCCGTGGAGCAGCAGGCTGTTGGCCAGCCGCTGCCGCTCGATGGCGCGCTCGATCACGGCGACGGCCGGCGTGCCGGCGAGAGTGTCGGGCCAGGGGAGCGGGGAAGTCATCGGGAGCGGATGGCGGAGAACGGAAGACAGCGGATGGGGAAAGACGGCTCAGCAGGACGTTTCGCCCTACCCAAGGCGTTTTTCCACTTCGGCCCAGATTTGTTGCTCGATGGCATCGGGCGTCTGCGTGCCGTCGACCACGACGACGCGCTCGGGCCATTGCGTGGCGAGGAGCAGGTAGCCGTCGCGGACCTTTTTGTAGAAGGTGATGTTCTCGCGCTCCATGCGGTCGGGCAGGTCGGAGGCGCGCTGGCGGATGCGTTTGAGGCTGACGTCGGTCGGCACGTCGATGACGACCGTGAGATGCGGCATGACGTCGCCGACCGCGAAGCGGTTGATCTGGTTGACGGGGTCGGGCGCGAGGTTGCGGGCGATGCCTTGGTAGACCGTGGAAGAGTCGAGAAAGCGGTCGGTCAGGACGATGGCGCCGCGGGTGAGGGCGGGGGTGATGACTTCGCGGACGACCTGGGCGCGGGCGGCCGTGAAGAGCAGCAGCTCGGTCTCGGGGCACATCTCGTCGCCCTTGGAGTTGTGGACGATGATGTTGCGGATCTGCTCGCCGATCTCGGTGCCGCCCGGCTCGCGAGTGGCGACGACCTCGCGCCCGAGCTTCTGCAGGCGCTCGGCGAGGCGGGCGATCTGGGTGGACTTGCCGCTGCCTTCGGAGCCCTCGAAGGAGATGAGTTTGCCGGCGAGCTTGGACTTGGTGACCATGGGAAGGAGAGGTGCGCCCACGAAACGCCCCGGCGAGATTCTCGGCAACCAGATTTGTGCGCGCGGGTCGGAGATTTCCCGTTGATTGCGCGAACCAAACGCGCCAACACTCCGTCACCTTATGCTTGGTCTCCTCACTGCTCCCGTTTTTCTCGCCACCACCAACATCATCCAGGTCTTCCTGCGCTGCGATCCGGTCGGCCAGGTGATCACCATCCTGCTGCTCATCTTCAGCATCTTCGCCTGGTCGGTGATGCTCGGGAAGAACGGCGAACTGGCCAAGCTGCGCCGGCTCAACCAGAGCTTCGAGCGCCGCCTGCGCGACGAGCGCCGCATCCTCGATCTGCCGGAGTCGATGCGCTCCATGCGCCACATCCCCTATGCCGACCTGCTGGCCGACGCCGTCGAGTCCTACTGGCGCGCCACGGCCATCGGCAAGGAGAAGGGCGAGGACAGCCTCTCCGCCCGGCTCGAGCACGCGGAGAACGCCATCGCCCGCGCGCTGGCCCAGCAGGTTTTGCGTTACGAGGAGAACATGGTCTGGCTGGCCACGATGGTCACCGTCGCGCCGTTCATGGGCCTGCTCGGGACCGTGTGGGGCGTCATGGAGGCGTTCAGCTCCGTGTCGCTGCAGGCCACGGCGAGCATCCAGACGCTGGCGCCCGGTGTCTCGGCCGCGTTGCTCACGACGATTTCCGGCCTGATCGTGGCGATTCCCTCGGTGGTGGGCTATAATGTGCTCCTCAACAAAACCAAGATTCTGACGACCGAGATCGAGAACTACGCCAGCACGCTGGCCGACCGCATCGAGCTCGAGATGCAGAAATAAGGCACGCCATGGCCCGCACCTTTCGACGCCCCCGCACGGCTCATCCGATCTCGGAGCTGAACGTCACCAACCTCATCGACCTGGCGTTCACACTGCTGATCATCTTCATGATCGCCACGCCGCTCATCCAGCAGGAGCAGACCATCCCGGTCAACCTGCCGACCGAGTCGACCAAGTCGCAGCAGAAGCCGCCGTCCGACACGGAATTCCAGGCCGTGTCGATCGACCGCTCCGGGAATTACTATCTCGGCACCCGCCGCGTCACGCTCACGGAGCTGTCGAGCGCGTTCTCGGCCTTCTCCGCCAAGCCCAAGCAGCCCGTCATCCGCATCCGCGCGGACCTCACGCTCCAATGGCAGCAGGTCGTGCGCCTGATGGACGAGATCAAGAAGCACAACCTCACCCGGATCACGTTCGACACCCAGTCGCCGCAGTAACCCGCGTCCGCCGCGATGCGCGCCACCTCGCCCAGTGCCTTCTTCACCTCGCTCACGCTCCACGGCGTGGTGGCCGGCCTGATCATTTTTCTGACCTACTACGCCGCGCGGCAGGAAAGCACGCCGCCGGTGATCTTCGAACTCGTGGCCGGCCCGCCGACCGCGCCCGACGAGCTCGTGGCGCCGGCCCTCGGGAATTCCGCCACACCGGTCAAGCTGGACCTGCCCAAGGTCGAGCCGCAGCCCGAGAAACCCCAGCCGCAGGCGGTCACCAAGGCCCCCGAACCCGAGGTCGCGGAACCGGTGCCGCCACCGAAGACGACCCCGACCAAGCCCAAGCCCGACACTTCCCTCGTCAAGGAGCTCAAGAAGAGCGAAAAGATGTCCTATAAGGACTACCTGAAGAAGCACCCGATCCCGAAGGACCCGCCCAAGACCGCCACGGTCGCCAAAGGCGGCAAAGTCCCGCGCATCGACGCCGAGGGGATCGCCGAGGGCGTGCGCGGCGGCTCGACCGCCAACAAGCGCGGCGGCGGGGGCGGCAAGGCGCTCACCCGCGAGGAGCAGAGCCAGCTGAACACCTACATTTCGTTTCTCCTCAACGCGCTCAAGGAAGCCCACGAGCCGCCGCCCGGCGTCAGCGACCAACTGGTCACCCAGGTGACCTTCGACATCACCGCCAGCGGCTCCATTCTCAATCCGCGCATCACCAAGTCCTCCGGCAACCGCGAGTTCGACGAATCGGTGTTGGACGCCTTCCGACGGGTGAAGACCATCGGCGACGTACCCACCGGCAAATCCGAGACCTGGACGCTGAAATTCCGGATGCGCGACGAGTAGGTAAGCGCCACGCCGCCCGGGTATTGCCGTGGTTGCGGGGCGTTTTTCAGAGGGGAAAAGCAGCCCGGTGAAAAAGTCCTTGCGTTCGCTCCGCAAAAACTACTTTTAGGCCCTTCACATCGTTCCTTATGGGCTCGTAGCTCAGTTGGCAGAGCGCCTCAATGGCATTGAGGAGGTCGTCAGTTCGATTCTGATCGGGTCCACCACTTTGAAAGCCGCCGGAGCAATCCGGCGGCTTTTTCATGCTCAAAACAAAGGGCAGGACGGAGTGGATGAACTGGCGCGGTGCTCATGGGGTGGGATGAGGTGGCGGATCAGTTGGGACCGTGGAAAAGCAGAGGCGGCGGGGCGGGCGGCTCATTTCCATCCGCAGGTGGTGTCGTGGCCAGCCGCCGGGCCATCTCCGCCCAGTAAGCGGCCTCCTGCTCGCGTCGGAGGACGGTTTTGTACTCGGCGTCGGCGGCGAAGAGGATGAAAAGGAACAACGCGGCCAGCAGGTAGTGATGCCAGTAAAGGCCGGCCACGAGCGCGAAGACCAGCGCGAGACTCTTGCCGATCAGCGCGGCCCAGTAGGTGGCGCGCAGGTAGGGGAGCTTGATCGCGAGCAGTGCCCGGAAAATACGCCCGCCGTCCATCGGGAAAACCGGCAGCAGGTTGAACACGCCCATGACGGCGTTGGCCGCCAGCAGCTGCACGCCCAGCGCGCGCAGGTTCGGCTCGGTTGTGGGTGCTTCGCTCAGCAAGTCACGCCACAGGAACGGAGCCATCAGGAGCACGATCCCGAAGTTCACGGCCGGCCCGGCGATGGTGATGAGCAGCTCCGCGCGCGGCTGGCGGGGGATGCGATCCATCTCGGCCATGCCGCCGATCGGCATCAGCAGGATGCGCGGCACGCGCACGCCGTAGCGCCGCGCGGTGAGCGAGTGGCCCAGTTCGTGCAGTACGACGCAGCCGAAGAACAAGAGTATCAGTCCCACATTCCATGTCATCCCGGCCAGCCCTCCTTCCGACCAGCCCTCGTAGGCATAGTACGCGAGCAAGAGCACAAAGCTGACGTGCACCGCGAGCTGTATGCCAAAGATACGAAACAAGTTCATTGACCACCCGAGCATGGGGGGTAGTAGAACGAGCTTCAGCGAAAGCGCTAACTAATTTCCCACATGTCCAACGACGCACCCGCTCCCGCCATTCTGGTCATCGATGATGACGCCGAGGTGCGTTACTCACTCAACCGCGTGCTGTCCTCGCAACATTACCGGGTCCAGGAGGCGCCGAGCGGCGAGGAAGGCGTGGCGGCGGTCAAGAAGCAGGCGCCCGACGTCGTGTTGCTCGACAACCGCATGACCGGCATGACCGGCCTCGAGACGCTCCAGCACATCCGCGCGGCCAACCCGAAGCAGCTGGTGATCTTCATGACAGCGTTCGGCACGGCGCAGACGGCCATCGAGGCGATGAAGTACGGCGCGTTCGATTACGTGGTGAAGCCCTTCGATCCGCCCAAGCTGCTCGCACTGGTCGACAGCGCCCTGCGCACGCAGGCCGACAGCCGCTCCGCCGCCGGCTACCAGCCGGTCGTCAACACCGAGGATCACAAGGAGGGCATCGTTGGCGCTTCGCCCGCGATGCAGCAGGTGTTCAAGATCATCGGCCAGTTCGCCACCAGCGACGCCTCGGTCATGGTCACCGGCGAGAGCGGCACGGGCAAGGAGCTCGTCGCCCGCAGCATCCACCGGCACAGCCACCGCGCCGCGAAGCCTTTCGTGGCGGTCAACTGCGCCGCCATTCCCGAGAATCTCATCGAGAGCGAACTCTTCGGCCACGAGCGCGGTTCGTTCACCGGCGCCACGGCGCAACGCCTGGGTAAGTTCGAGGTCTGCGACGGCGGCACCATCTTTCTCGACGAGATCGGCGACATGACGCCGACCACTCAGACCAAGATCCTGCGCGTCCTGCAGGAGGGCGAAATCCAGCGCGTGGGCGCCAGTGAAACCACGAAGGTCAACGTGCGCGTCATCGCCGCGACGAACAAGGATCTCGAGACGCTCGTGCGCGAAAAGAAATTCCGCGAGGATCTCTATTACCGGCTCAACGTCGTGCGCGTGAAGCTGCCGCCGCTGCGCGAACGGCCGGAGGATATTCCGCAGATCGTCGACTTTTTCGTTCAAAGCCTGGCCAAGGCCAAGAAGGTGAAGGCCCGCAAAGTCTCGCCCGAGGCATTGGAGCTCCTCTGCCGCTATCCCTGGCCGGGCAACGTGCGCGAGTTGGAGAACGTCGTCTACCGCAGCGCCGTTGCGGCGACCGGCGACACCATCCTGCCGAAGGACCTGCCGGATGAGGTGCGCACGGGCGAAGGCGGCCCGGCCGGCGAAGAACCGCTCGAATCGCTTTTCGACCGCCTCGCCAAGGCCCTGCGCGCGTCGCACCCCGGCGAGGAGCTGAAGGTGCTGCAGGAAGCGATGGAGTCCCGCCTGCCCGAATCGGACGGCAAGTCCGCCGCGAAGAAACGCGCGAAGAAGTAAGATTCAGCGCTGGCGGTCGCCGTAACCTTGCGGGTGCGCCTTATGCCAGCGCCAGGCCGTCTCGACGATGGCGTCGATGGTGGCGAATTTCGGCGTCCAGCCGAGTTCGCGCCGGGCCTTGCCGGAGTCGGCATAAAGCGCCGGTGGGTCGCCGGCGCGGCGTGGCGCGTAGTTCACCGGCACCTTGAGGCCGGTGACCTTTTCGACGGCGCGAATGACCTCCTTGACCGAAGTGGGCGTGCCGGTGCCGAGGTTGTAGAAGAATTGCGCGCCGGGCGTGGCGAGTTTGTCGAAGATGGCGATGTGCGCGCGGCTGAGGTCGTCGACGTGCACGTAGTCGCGCTGGCAGGTGCCGTCTGGCGTTGGGTAGTCGGTGCCGAAGACCTGCAGGGCAGGGCGGAGCCCCTGCGCCGCGCCGATGGCGAGTGGGATGAGGTGCGTCTCCGGCTCGTGGTCCTCGCCGATGCTGCCGTCCTCGGCGGCGCCGGCGGCGTTGAAGTAGCGGAAGGCCGCGAAGCTCAGTCCGTACGCGCGCGCGAAGGCCTTGAGCATGTTCTCCACGTCGAGCTTGGTCTGGCCGTAGGGGTTGATCGGCGCCTGCGGCAGATCCTCCGTCATCGGCATCTTTTCCGGGATGCCGAAGGTCGCGCAGGTGGAGGAGAACACGAATTTCTTTACGCCGTGCCGCAGCATGGCGTCGAGCAAGGCGAGAGGGGCGGCGAAATTGTTTTGGTAGTATTTCAGCGGATCGGCGACGGATTCGCCGACGTAGCAATACGCGGCAAAGTGCATGACCACGTCGATCTTCTCGGCGGCGAAGAGGCGGTCCAGCGCGGCGGCATCAGCCAGATTGGCCTCGTGCAGGCGCACCCCGGCCGGGATCGCGGCGCGGTGGCCGTAGACGAAATTGTCGAGCACCACGGGTTCATGCCCCGCGGCCAGAAGCTGGCGGACGCAATGGCTGCCGATATAGCCGGCTCCGCCGGCGACGAGGACTTTCATGGGTGGAGCCTGCTATTGATTTTCGAATTCCCCTGGCTAGGCAATGCTGTTCCTTTCCTTGGAACCAACTCAATGAAGCACGCTCGCATCGTCATCACCGGCATCGGTCTCACCGCCCCCAACGGCAATACACTGGCCGAATTCCGGAAAAACCTCCTGGCCGGTGTCTCGGGCATCACGACGATCGACGTCCGCTACATGGGCCGCTGGCCCGCGGGCATGTGCACGTTCGACCCGCTGAAATATCAGAAAAAGAAGGACGTCCGCATCGGCACCCGCGCCGGCAGCATCAGCATCTATTGCGCCCGCGAGGCGCTGGCCGACGCCGGCGTCGATCTGGCCCAGCGCGACCGCAGCATGGTCGGCATCTACATCGGCATCACCGAGCACGGCAACGTCGAGACCGAGAACGAGGTCTACAACATCTCCCAGTTCAAGTACGACACGAAGTTCTGGACGCACCACCACAACCCGCGCACGGTCGCCAACAACCCCGCGGGCGAGGCGTCGATGAACCTCGGTGTGACCGGCCCCGCCTACACGATCGGCGCCGCTTGCGCCGCTGGCAACATGGGCCTGATCCACGCCGCGCAGATGCTGCGCCTCGGCGAAGTCGACTTCGCCATCGCGGGCGGCGTCAGCGAGAGTCCGCAGACCTTCGGCATCTTCGCCGGCTTCAAGAGCCAGAACGCCCTCGCAGTCCACGCCGACCCGACCAAGGCCAGCCGTCCCTTCGACAAGGCGCGCAACGGCATCGTCATCTCCGAGGGCGGCTGCCTCTACACGCTCGAACGCCTCGAGGACGCGCAGGCGCGCGGCGCCAAGATTTACGGCGAGATCGCCGGCTATTGCGTCAACTCCGACGCCACCGATGCCGTGCTGCCCAATCCCGAGCGCCAGACCGAGTGCGTGCGCAAGGCCCTCGCCAACGCCGGCATGACCGTCGACGACATCGACATCGTCAACACCCACGCCACCTCGACCCCGCAGGGCGACATTCAGGAATGCCTGGCCATCGCCGCCGCTTTCAAGGACCGCAAGGAGCCCGTGGCCATCAACAACACCAAGAGCTTCATCGGCCACGCCATGGGCGCGGCGGGAGCGCTCGAGTTGGCGGGCAACCTGCCGAGCTTCGACGATCTTATTGTGCATCCCACCATCAATGTGGATGAGCTTGACCCCCAGTGTGATATCCCCGGCTTGGTCATCAACCAGCCGCGGACCGTTAAACGGGTTGACGCCATCCTGAATAACTCTTTCGGTATGCTTGGAATTAACTCCACGCTCATCATCAAGCGCTTCAAAGCCTGACCCACACCACTGCACACCCATGACGAAGGACGCCTGCAAAAAGCTGGTTATCGACATCATCTCCGACATCGCGCCGGATGAGGACCTGAGCAACATCAAGCCCGAGGTGCGCCTGCGCGACCAGCTGCAGCTCGATTCGATGGACTTCCTCGACATCGTCATGGAGCTCCGCAAGCGCCACGGCATCGAGGTCCCCGAGGCCGACTACATGCAGCTCGCCTCGCTCGACAGCTGCGCGGAGTATCTGACCCCGAAGTTCCAGGCCAAGGGCTGAGCTCACATTTTCCCTCGAATTCGAATCGGGTAGGGCGAGTTCTCCGAACGAGCCGACCCGATTTTTAGTTGGCGATTGCGACGGCCCGTCCGGAGGACTCGCCCTACCAGACATGAAAGCCACCCACTACGATGCCGCCATCATCGGCGCCGGCATGTCTGGGCTCGCCGCCGGCATCCGTCTGGCCCACTTCGGCAAGAAGGTCTGCATCTTCGAGCGCCACAACGCGCCGGGCGGCCTGAACAGCTTCTACAGCCTCGCCGGCCGCAAATTCGACGTCGGCCTGCACGCGCTGACCAACTACGTGCCGCCGGGCGTGAAGGGCACGCCGCTCGGCAAGCTGCTCCGCCAGCTGCGGATCGACCGCGAGGAGTTCGCCCTCTGTCCGCAGAAGCAGTCGAAGATCTCCTTCGGCCCGCGCGGCGGGACCACGCTGCGTTTCACGAACGACTTCGCCGTGCTCGACGCCGAGGTTGCGGCGAGATTTCCCGCGCAAGCCGACGGCTGGCGTGCGCTCGTGCAGGTCGTGAAGACCTACGACGACGTTTCGCTCGACGCCCAGCCCGTCTCGGCGCGCGAGGTCGTCGGCCGGCACATTACCGATCCGCTGCTCACCGACATGCTTTTCTGCCCGGTGATGTATTACGGCAGCGCGCAGGAGCGCGACATGGAGTTCGGCCAGTTCGTCATCATGTTCAAGGCGCTTTTCCTCGAGGGCTTCGCGCGCCCGCTTGACGGCGTGCGCGTCATCATCCGCGTGCTGCTGGAGAAATTCCGGCAGGCCGGCGGCGAGCGCCGGATGAAGTGCGGCGTCAGCCGGATCATCGAGCACGCGGGCCGGGCGGCCGTGCTGGTGCTGGACGACGGCAGCGAAGTGACGGCCGAGCATGTCATCTCCTCCGCGGGCTATCCCGAGACGATGCGGCTCTGCGAGCCGGCGCACGCCGCCGAGGCCGACGCCAACACCGGCGCACTCTCGTTCACGGAAACCATCTCCGTCTTCAAGCAGCCGCCGGCCACGTGGGGATGGGGCGACGACACGATCATCTTCTTCAACGATTCGGAGCGCTTCGACTACGTGCGCGCCGCCGCGCAGGTCGACACCCGCAGCGGCGTCATCTGTTTTCCCAACAACTTCGACTACGCCGGCGCGCAGCTGCCCGAGGGTCTCTTCCGCGTGACCTGCCTCGCCAACTACGCCGCGTGGGCCGGCCTGCCGGAAGAACAATACCAAGCCGACAAGCGCCGCTGGTTCGCCGACATCCAGCGCAGCGCGCGGCGCTTCCTGCCATCGGTCGACGACGCCACGCTCGCAGCCAATCTGGTGACGACCGACATGTTCACGCCGCGCACGGTCCGGAAATTCACCGGCCACTGCAACGGCGCCATCTACGGCGCGCCGCGCAAAATCCGCCACGGCCGCACGCATCTCAGCAACCTCTACCTCTGCGGCACCGACCAGGGATTCTTGGGCATCATCGGCGCGATGCTCAGCGGCATCTCCATGGCCAATTACCATGTGCTGCAGGGTTCGGCCGGACGCGGCTGACGTGACCTACTTCCGCGTTGCCCTTTGCGGGGGCGCAAACTTACTCAGACAGTTCCATGGCTTACGACTGGCTCAAAGGCATCGAGGATCACTACGACGTTGTCGTGATTGGCAGCGGCTTGGGCGGCTTGACCAGCGCCAACATCCTGGCCAAATGCGGCCACAAGGTCCTGCTGCTCGAGCACCATTACCAGCTCGGCGGCCTGGCGACGTGGTTCACGCGCAAGGGCGGGCACATCTTCGACATCTCCCTGCACGGCTTTCCGGTTGGCATGATCAAGTCCGTGCGCAAGTACTGGAGCCAGGACATCGCCGACTCCATCATCCAGCTCAAGGGCGTGCGCTTCATCAACCCGCAGTTCTCCGTCGACACGACGTTCGACCGCGAGGATTTCACGCGGCTGCTCATCGAAAAATTCCGGATCCCCGCCGAGACCGTGGAGCGGTTCTTCACCGACCTGCGGGCGATGAATTTCTACGACAACAGCACCGAGACGACCGGGCAGATGTTCGAGCGCTATTTCCCGGGCCGCGACGACGTGCAGCGCCTGCTGATGGAGCCCATCGCCTACGCCAACGGCTCCACACAGGACGACCCCGCCATCACCTTCGGCATCGTCTTCTCGAACTTCATGAGCAAGGGCGTCTACACCTTCCAGGGCGGCACCGACACGCTCATCAAGAAGATGGCCGCCGAGCTCAAGCAGAACGGCGTCGACGTCCGCAAGCATGTCGCCGTGGAGAAAATCCTCACCGAGGAGCGCGACGGCCGGAAGCGCGTCGTGGGCGTGATGGCCAACGGCCGCACGATCCGTTGCGACGCGGTACTGTCGAATTCCAACATCAAGAACACCGTCCTGCGCCTCGCCGGCGAAGAGAACTTCACGCCGGAGTTCGTCGCCCAGACCCAGGCCGTGCGCGTCAACAGCAGCTCGTGTCAGGTCTACCTCGGCATCAAAAAGGGCGAGACGCTGCCGCATATCGGAGACTTGGTTTTCACCTCGGACGAGACGCATTTCTCGAGCGAAAAGTTGGTCGACCTGCACACGACGAGCCGGACTTTTTCGCTGTATTACCCGGATACCCGGCCGGGCTCGGACCGCTACACCGTCGTCGTGTCGCTCAACGCCCGCTACGAGGATTGGAAGAACCTCACCGACGAGGAATACCAGCGCGAGAAGCAGCGCCTCATCGACGAGTCCATCGCCTCGTTGGAAAAATTCATCCCGGACGTGCGCGCCAAGATCGACTGGATGGAGGCCGCCACGCCGCGCACCATCGAGTATTACACGCACCACTGGAACGGCACGTCGTTCGGCACGAAGTTCGAGGGCCTGAAGATCTCCATGGACCTGCCCAACCAACTGCCCGGCCTCTACCACGCCGGCTCGGTCGGCATCATCATGTCCGGCTGGCTCGGCACCATCAATTACGGCGTCATCGTCGCCAACCAGGTCGACAAGTTTCTCTCTGCTCAAAAACGCACCGCCGCCACCGTCTGATTTCCCCGTGACCGAAGTCGAATCCCTCATCCCGCACCGTCCGCCGTTCCTGTTCGTCGACGCAATCGTCGCGCGCACCGACAGCACGCTCACCGCCCGGCGCACCTGGCGCGCCGACGAGGATTTCTACCAGGGCCATTATCCCGGCGCCCCCATCACGCCCGGCGTGATTCTCTGCGAGTCCGTCTTCCAGACCGGCGCGCTGCTGCTCGCGGGCAAACTGGCGGGGCAGGGGAAGCCCAGCGGCGTGCCGCTGCTCGCCAAGATCGAGAACGTCCGCTTCCGCAGCCCCGTCTACCCGGGCGACACCATCACGATCGACGTGAAGATCAACGAAGTCGCCGGCGGTTTCTACCTAATGTCCGGCGCGATCAAGAACGGCGACAAGCGCGTGCTGAACGTCGATTTCTCCGTCGCCTGGAAAACGCCCGAGGGACAGGTCACCACTCCGACCGCATGAGTGATTTCCTCCAACTCGCGGGCAAGACCTTCCTCGTCCAGGGCGTCGCCAACAAGAAGAGCGTCGCCTGGTTCATCGCCAAGACGCTGGAGGAGCAGGGCGCCCGTGTGGTCTACGCCGTGCGCTCCGAGGCGCGGAAGAAGTCCCTCGAGGCGCTGCTCGCCGGCAAGCCGGTGTTCCTCTGCGACGTCGAGGAGGAGGGCGCCTGCGAGCGTCTCGCGGTGGAGGTCGCCGCCGCCGGGTTCGCGCCGCTGCATGGCGTCGTGCACTCCGTGGCGTTCGCCAACTACAGCGACGGCTTCAAGACCTTCGCCGAGACCCAGCGCAAAGATTTCCTCCAGGCGTCCGCCATCTCCGCGTTCTCGCTCGTCGAGTTGGCGCGCGCGCTCAAGCCGCACCTCACGCCCGACGCCTCGGTGGTGACCATCGGCATCTCGTCGCTCGTCGTCACGCCCGACAACTACGGCTACATGGGCCCGATCAAGGCCGCGCTGGATTCCTGCGCGCGGTTCCTCGCCAAGTCCTTCAGCGCCGATACCGCCGTGCGCTTCAACGTCGTCGGCTCCGGTCCGCTCAAGACCAGCGCGTCGGCCGGCATCCCCGGTTACCTCGAGAGCTATCTCTACGCCGAGAAGATGACCTACCGGAAGCGCGCGCTCGACACGCAGGAGGTCGCCAACACCGCCGTCTTCCTGCTCAGCCCGCGCAGCAGCGGCGTCAACGGCACGACGCTCGTCGTCGACGCCGGCCTCGGTGCGAACTATTTCGACAAGGACATCATCCGGCTCGCCATGCGCCCGGAAACCCCGGCTTCACCGGAGCAAAGCCCAAGCGCCAAAATCCAAACGCCAAAATGAAAACCCTGCTGGCATCCGGTTTGGAGTTTGGCCGTTGGAGTTTGGAATTTTGCGAATGAAATTCGCGCACGCCTGCATCGAGTCCATCGCCGCCGTGCTGCCCGAGGAGGTTTGGACCTCCGCGGCCATCGAGCAGCAGCTCAGACCGCTCTACGAACGCCTGCGCCTACCCGAGGGACGCCTCGAGCTGATGTCCGGCATCCGCGAGCGCCGCATGTGGCCCGCCGGTACGCGTCCGTCCACCGCGAGCGCCGCCGCCGGCCGCAAAGTGCTTGCGCAATCGCGCCTCGCGCCGGAGCGGATCCAGGCCTTGGCGCACAGTGCCGTCTGCCGCGACATGCTCGAGCCCGCCACGGCGACCTTCGTGCACCACGCGCTCGGTCTCGGCGACCGCGTCCAGATCTTCGATCTTTCGAACGCGTGCCTCGGCTTCATGAACAGCCTCGTGCTGCTCGGCGGCCTGATCGATGCCGGGCAGATCCGCGCCGCGCTCGTCGTGTCGGGCGAGAACGGCCGGCCGCTCGTCGAGCGCACGATCCAGCACCTGCTCAAGGCGCCGCTCGACCGCAACGCCATCAAGCCGTTCTTCGCCAACCTGACCATCGGCTCCGCCGCCGTCGCCGCCGTCATCTGCCACGAGGACGAATTGCCGGCCGGTGCGCCGCGGCATCGGTTGGTGGCCGGCAGCTATCTGACGAACACGACGCACAGCGATCTCTGCCAGGGCGACAGCTCCGGCGACGGACTCGACATGCAGACCGACTCCGAGCAACTGCTGCTCGCCGGCGTCGAGGTCGCGCGCCGCACGTGGGCGGATTTCACCGCCGAGACCGGCTGGACCAAGGACACACCGGACCGCTTCATCTGCCACCAGGTCGGCTCCCTGCACCGCCGCAAGCTCTACGAAACGCTCAGCCTCGACCTCGCGAAGGATTTCTCGACGTTCGAGACGCTCGGCAACACCGGTTCGGCCGCGCTGCCATCGGCGCTCGCACTCGCCGCGGAGCAGGGCGCCGTCCGCTCCGGCGACAAGGTCGCGCTGCTCGGCATCGGCAGCGGCATCAACTGCCTGATGCTGGCTCTCGAATGGTGAGCACGCCGGCACAGCTTCCGGGTTGGTTGCGGGGAATATATCCCTTCACGCCGAAGCGCTTCACGACCGCTGCCGGCACGCTCAGCTATCTGGACGAAGGCGAGGGCGACGAGGCCGTCGTGATGGTCCACGGCAACCCGACGTGGTCGTTCTACTATCGCAACGTCGTGCTCGCGCTGCGGGGCCGCATGCGCTGCATCGTGCCGGATCACCTCGGCTGCGGCCTGTCCGACAAGCCGCAGCAGTGGAGCTACCGGCTGGCCGACCACATCGCGAACCTCCGCGCGCTGCTCGACAGCCTGCAGCTCAAGCGCGTGCATCTGATCGTGCACGACTGGGGTGGCCCGATCGGTTTGGGCGCGACGCTCCCGCTGGGCGACCGGCTCGGCAAGGTCGTCATCCTGAACACGGCGGCGTTCGCCGACACCATTGTTCCGGCGCGCATCAATTTCTGCCGGCTACCGTTCATCGGCGAACTCGCGGTGCGCGGCTTCAACGGCTTCGCGTGGCCCGCGACGTGGATGTCGGTCACCCGGCCGCTGCCGGACGCCGTGAAGCGCGGCTTCCTGTTCCCCTACGATTCCTGGGCCAACCGCATCGCCACGCACCGCTTCGTCGTGGATATCCCGACTGGGAAAAACCATCCGAGCGACGCCGCCTTGGCCGAGATCGAACGCCAGCTGCCCGCGCTCCGCGCCAGACCCGTGCGGATTCTTTGGGGCGGCCAGGATTTCTGTTTCAACCGGCATTACTACGACCGCTGGACGCAGCTCGTCCCGCAGGCGCAGGCCACCTACCTGGCCGACGCCGGTCACTACGTGCTCGAGGACGCGCGCGAGACGTGCATCGCGGCGATCCAGGAGTTCCTGCTGGATTGAGCGCCCGTTCGGCGCGGACTCGTCTCAGCCGATGATCAGTTCGCCCTCGGCGGCGCCGGACGGCAAGGTGATCTCCAGCGTGCCGGGCTGCCGCACGACGACCGGGACCGGCGCGCCGCGCCAGCGCACGCTGCCCGGATTGGCGCGAGGCACGACGGCCACGACCACTGGCTTTCGCTCGGACTTTCCGCCCAAGCGAAGCCGCGCGCGGAGCGAGGTGTCGTCGGCCGTCTGCTCCAGCACCCAGCAGTCGAGTCCGCCCGTGAGCGTGCCGGGACGGAAATACGTCGCGAACCAGCCGAGCACCGGGGACGACAAGCCGCCGAATTGATGCCAGCCCGCGCCGCGTCCGGTCTTGATGATGAAATGCTCGAAGCAACTGCCGGTCGCTCGCACCTCGTTTTCCCAAGTGCGCAACGCGGTGTGCGCGACCTGCCAGGCGAGTTCGCCCTGGCCGAGATCGAGGAGGGTTTTCCAGATGAACCACTGGTGGGGCATCCACACGGTCCCGTTCCAATAGCCGTCATCGCGAAAATACGGCGCGCTTTGGTCGACCGTGCTCAGCCCGCAACGGCTCCAGAAGACCTTCTCGTCGCGGAGACGCCGGAGGAAGAGAGTCTCCTGCTCCGGCGTGCAGGCGTCGGCCATGAGCGGATAAATACCGTCGAAACCCCGGTTGAAGTCCGCGCCGCTCTCGTGCAGCAGCGGACCGACCGGGCGGCCGGCCTCGTCGTGGCGGACGTAGCTGAACCAGCCGCTGGCCGGATTCCATGCGTGCTGCTGCAGCGCGGCGGTGAACGCCGCGATGTCCGCCTCGAACTCATCGGTCGGCTCGCCGAGCAGGGCCGCCATGACGCGCAACTGGCGCGCCGTGCGGATGGCGTGCGCGGTATTGACGACCGGAGCGGTGGTGCGCGTCAGGGCTGTCCCACGAATGAATTTCTGCGGCGGGTAATCGTCCCAGCCGCCGGAGTTGTAGAAATAGTCCCACGTGCGGAGCAGTCCGGACTGGAGCGTGCGCGTGCGCGAGCCGTCGCCGCGGCCGGCGAGAAAGCGGTGCATGCGCCGCGCGCCGGGGAAAAGTTTGCGCAACACGTCGCGATCCTGCGTGCGGTTCCAGAGGCCTTGCAGTTGGTAGATCTGCACCGGCACCGGGCTGCCGTGGTGCACGAACGCACAGTCGTCGCTCGCGTCGGTCAGGTAGGCGGCGAGATTGTCGACCGAGCGCGCCGGAGCGAGTTCGAGCAGGCCGAGGCCGATGAAGCCCGAGTCCCAGGTGTAGAGCGAGTCCCACCAGCGTCCCGGAGTGTAGTGCCGGAAGAACCGTCCGCGGCGCCGGACGGGGTAGACGATGTTGGTCGCGACCGTCGCAGCCAGCCGCTCGACGCCGTAAGCATAGGCACGCCCCGGCTCGGTGTGCGCCGGCAGCGCCGGAGTCTCCTGAACGAGTGCGGTCAGCGCTGCTTTGAAGGCTTCGGGCCGCGCCATGAATTCCGAGAGGCGGGCGTGCACCTTGGTGGCGTCGGGGTTGTGACAGACGAAGGCGAACAAGTCCTTGGTCTCACCCGGCGCGAGCAGCACCGGCCGCACGAAGACGTTCGTGTAGTGCTGCTTCCCGCCCTGATCGAATTTCTTCTTCACGTGCTCGTGGGTGAAGAGGGCGAAATCCCGTTCGAGATTGTCGCTCAGCCACTCGCGCACCTCGTGGTCACCGTCCTCCCAGGCGAGGCCGTAGCAGCCGGCCACCGCGGAATATTGCATGGTCAGCGCGGGCTTCTCGCCGTCGCGTTCGATCACAGGACGCCGTTCAAGCGGCGGCACGTGAAAGCCCACGCGCTCGCGCTGGTCGCGCGGCACGAGGGCGATGCCGTCGAGTTCGAGTTCCGCGCCTGCAGCCGGCTCGAGTTGAAACGAGAGAGCGGCGCCGGAGACCGGGGCGAGCTCCGCGAGCTGGAATTCGCCGGTGCCCTCCAGCGTCAGCGTCCCCGCGTAAGCTCCGGTGGCGTTCACGGTGGAGTGCGCGCCGCGGGCGAGCCGGTAGCGCAGCAGCGCAACCGTGCCGGTTGTGGAAAATTCCGCGGGCAACGCGTAGCCGACGCGGTGTCCGGGCTTGCTCCCGAAACCCTTGCCCAGCGCGATGCCGTGCACGAATCCGTCGCCGCGCACTTCGCCCCAGATCTCGGCATTGTCCGGCAGGTGGCGTTGCGGCTGGTCGTCATCGAGCGACAGTTCGGAGTAGTGCGAACCGTCGATCCAGACCGCGCCCCGGGGCAATATCACCTCGGCCGGCTGGATGGCGGGCTGGCGGTAGGGGCCGATTTCCGGAAAGTGCAGCGAGGCGAGATAATGCAGGGCGGTCTGTTGGGGCAGCGGCGTGCGATTGACGAACCGCGCCCGGATCACGCGGCCATCCGCGTGCTCGGCATACGTGAGGTCGACGTAGAGCGACTCGAGTCCGTCGAGCACATGGCGCAGCGTGTACGTACGCAGGTCGGCGTCCGCGCTCCAGGCATAGAAGCCGGTGTCGGAGTTGACCGAAGGAACTATCTGCCGCCGGCGATTGAGCGCCGGGAACACCGAGAGGTCGAACCGGATTCCCCGCTCGATTGCCGGGATGTGCGAGATGCCGGCGAATTCCTTGGTGTAAGGTCCCCAAGCCGGCAGGCGGAGGTCGCCCTCGGGCGAGAGACCGGCGGCAAGACGCTCGGCGGGAGTGAGGGACGCGTCGCCGAAGAGCGGCCGGGCCATCAGGCCCGCGGTGGCGAGCAACGACGTGCGCACAAGAAAATCGCGGCGGGTCATGCGCGGTTGCTTAGCCGACATTTCCCGTTTGCCAACCTGCATTTTCAGGGGCGCGCGGGAAATCGCCGCGTTCGCACGCTGTTTTGACTCCGAAAAAACTCCGGGCGGGCCCGGGAAAAACCGGACCGGGAGCGGACGACAAACGCCACGGACGGAGGAAAAACCTTGAGCAGCTCCGGTTGCCGCGAAATAAGCACACGCAAGGCGGGAGTCCGCGCAACCCTTACCCCAGCAGCGATGCCGATTACGATGAAAGATGTGGCCGCCCGGGCCAAGACCTCGGTGGCGACCGTCTCCAAATGCCTGCGCGGCGTGCCGACGATCCCGGCCAGCACCCGCGAACGGGTGAACCGCATTGCGCAGCAGATGGGCTACCGGCTGCACCCCTACATCTCCGCGTTGATGCGCAACCGCCGCAAGCGGCGCGCCGCCGTGGCGCAAGCGCCGACGCTCGCGTATGTCACCGCCTTCCCGACGGAAAACGGCTGGCAGCGGGAAATGTTCTTCCGCTCCCTGTACGCCGGAGCGCGCCACCGCGCCGAGGCGCGCGGCTACGTGCTGCAGCCGTTCTGGCTCTACCGGGACGACATGACGAACGAGCGCTTCAGCGAAATCCTCTGGGCCCGCGGCATTCGCGGGATGCTGCTCAGCCCGTTTCCGCGGCTCGGCATGGAGATCCACCTGCAATGGGAGCATTTCTCCGTGGTTGCGCACGGTCTGAGCCTGGCGCACCCGGTGTTTCACCGCACCTCGAACGACCACTACCAGTCGATGATGCTGGTCATGGCCGAGTGCCGCCGCCGCGGTTACACGCGTCCGGGATTCGCCCTCGACGTGCCGACCGGCGAACGCCTGGAGTTCCGGTGGGAGGCGGCCTACCGGGTCTCGGGGGAGAAACTCGGATTCAAGATGAGCGTTCCGCCCTTGATGACGTCCACACGCTGGGAGCCGGAGCGGATGTGCAAGTGGATCAAGCGGGAGAAGCCCGATGTCGTCATTACGCTGATGCTGGAGGATCAGGTGCGCGAGCTGACGAAGCGCGGGCTGCGCATTCCAGAGGACGTCGGCCTGGCCAGTCTCTCCGTTTCGCAGCCGGGCAGTCCGCTGTCGGGCGTCCTGCAGAATCCGTCCGCGATGGGCGCGGTGGCCGTGGAACAGCTGATCAACATGGTCGAGCGAAACGAAACCGGCGTCCCGGAGGACCCGATCACGTTGACGTTGAGCGGACGCTGGAATCCCGGTCGCACGGTGCGGAAGCTCGCTGCGGAGGCGTCCGAGGGCGGGTTGCCCGCGCCGGGCTGAAGCGCGGACGCCGCCTAGGTGGTGGGAGTGTCGGCGGGGTGGGCGAGGTTGTCGTGCCGCAGCCGGCGCACCACCAGCCAGGCGCAAGGATGCATCAGGGCCCCGCCGGTCAGGACGGCGGTGTGCCCAAAGGCATCGATCAAAGGTCCGGACACGAGGTTGAACACGATGCTCGTCAATCCGCCGCACGCGGAGACCAACCCGAAGGCGGTGCCGACGGAGCGCGCGGGCATGATGTCGGTCACGATCATGTTGGTCAGCAGGAGCCAGGCGTTGCACATCGCGTACACCAGCGTCAGGGCGCTGACCGACGCCACGGGACTGTGCAGCCAGGGCAGCAGGAGCGTCAGCGGCGCGACCACGGTGATCGCACCGAGCAGGCGAAGCCGCGTTGACAAGGGAGCGCGTCCGGTGCCGATCATCCGGTCGTTCAGCCGGCCCAGCACGAGTGTGGCGACGACCGAGACCGTCGGCGGAATCCAAGTCCAGCGGCCCAGGTCGGCCAAGGTCAGCCCGACCCGCTCCTGCAGGTAGGCGGACTGCCAGTAGAAGAGAAAAAACCAGAACGGGTCGCTGCACATGCGGGCCAAAATCAGTTGTTGGAGCGGCCGGGAGCGGAGCAGCTCCATCCACGGCGTGGCGGCATGCCGGGTTTCGGGTGAAGGCTTGAAGGGAGCTTCGCCATCCGCCAGACGCAGCGCGATCGCGATGCCCAAGCCCGCCAAGCCGGGCAGGAGAAAGGCGGCGGGCCAGCCGGAAAGCAGGCTGATGCCGGCCACCAACGGCGGAGCGAGGATGGCTCCGCAATTGTGCAGCGCGCTCTGGATCGTGATGGCGGAGGTGCGCCGCTCGACGGGAAACCATTGCGTGACGGCGACGAGCACGGCCGGCATGACGCCCGCGGCTGCAATCCCGAGCGTGATGCGCGCCACGAACAACCCCGGGAAGTCCTGTGCCAAGCCGAGCGCGATGGTGGAAAGCGACATGCCGATGACGAAAAGCCAGAGCGTACGCTGGGTTCCCCAGCGGTCCACCACGCGCCCCGCGAACAGAAATCCCAGCGTGAACGGCAGCATGAAGGCGGCGACCAGCAGGCTGTAGTCCGTGTTGCTCAACCCCAGGTCGCCCGACATCGTCGCTTTCAGGATCGAGAAGACCTGCCGGTCGAAACGGAAGAGAAACCCGGTGGCGCCAAGCAGCAGCAGGACCAGCCACGCTCGCGGCATAAATCCCGCGGTCCGCTTACCCGCGGCGCTCGCTGGAGTTGTCGGCTGCGCGCTGTCTGGCTTGGGATGGTTCATCGAACGCGGGCGGGAGCGCCCAGGCATTGTGCCGGGCGTGGGGCGCGTGCGCACGGCGTCGCCGGGGCGCGGCGGTAGAGCGGGGGTGGGGCGGACGGCAGCATCGGGTGCCCGGCGATATGAACAGCCGCCCGTCCGGTCGCAAGCGAGGTTTCGCGCTGCGGTCGCCGGGGAATGCGGCGGAGCACGTCTGCGCCGCGACCGGCACAACGCGCCGCCAGTCCGGGTAACGATATACTCATCCGGGCACTTTACTCACCGAGCCCATCGCGGAAACTCGCCGCACCTCCGCGCTCCCCAGCAGTTCGCACGCCCTCTCGCCCGACCGCGCGCCACCCCAACTTCATTCCGGTCCTGCCCCACGTCCGCTCTATGCCATATCCGTTCCGCACACCGCCGCTTCTCCTGTCGTTTCCACGTCGCAGCATCTGGTGCCGTCTCCGGATGGAGCGTTTGCCGCTGCTGCTCGGTTTGGCGGCCGTCTTCGCCGTCGGCGCGCCGGCCACCGCGGCCGAATCGCTGGAATGGAGCGATGTGCCGGCGATCCTCGCCCGCATCCGCGCCCCCGAGTTTCCCGCGCGCGATTTCGACGTGACCGCCTACGGCGCGAAAGGCGACGGCGTCACCGACAACCTGCCGGCCGTCCGCGCGGCCATCGCCGCCTGCGCCGAGGCGGGCGGCGGGCATGTGGTCGTTTCCGCCGGCACCTACCTGCTCAACGGCCCGATCCACCTCCGCAGTAATGTCGATCTGCACTTGGAGGAGGGGAGCACGATCCTCTTCAGCGGAAAGCCCGAGCACTTTCTGCCCGTGGTCCTGACGCGTTGGGAAGGCGTCATCATCTACAATTACTCGCCGTTCATCTACGCCCGCGGAGCGGAAAACATCGCGATCACTGGCAAAGGCGTGATCGACGGCAATACCCGCCGCGAATTCCACGGCTGGGCGATGGGCATCTCCAAGCTGCAGGACAAGGCGCAGGAACTCAGCCGCCAGATGGGCGCGGCCGGCACGCCCATCGAGCAACGGCGGTTCGGCGAAGGCTCCTACCTGCGCCCGAGCATGATCCAACCCTACGAATGCCGCAACGTGCTGATCGAGGGCGTCACCATCAAGGACGCGCCTTTCTGGGTCGTCCATCCGACCTTCTGCACCAACGTCACCGTGCGCGGCGTCACGGTCGACAGCCTGCTGATCAACAACGACGGCTGCGATCCCGACTCCTGCACGGACGTGCTGATCGAGAACTGCCGCTTCCATACGGGCGACGACGGCGTGGCGCTCAAGGCCGGACGCGACGCCGATGCCTGGCGCGACGGCCGGGTCACGCAGAACGTCATCATCCGCAATTGCGTCTTCCAATCCAAGATCAACGCCCTGTGCATCGGCAGCGAGATGTCGGCTGGCGTGCGGCACGTTTTCATGGAAAACTGCCGGGTGGAGGAGGGGGAGTCCTGCATTTACTTCAAGTCCAACGCCGACCGGGGCGGCTTCATCGAGAACGTACGCGTCCGGCACGTGCAGATCGATCTGTCCCGCGCCGGAGTGGTGCGCTTCGAGACGAACTACCACAGCTACCGCGGGGGCAAGGCGCCGACGAGTTACCGCGATTTTGTGATCGAGGACGTGACCTGCGCCAACGCCACCAACTATGCGGTGTTCGCCGAGGGCACGACCGAGGCGCCGATCAAAGACGTGTTGCTGCGCAACGTGACCGTCGCCAAGGCGCGCGAGCCGCTCTTCCTCCGCAACGCCACGACCCTGCGCCTGGTGAACGTGCTGGTCAACGGCGCCCAACTCCCCGAGCACCCGCCCGCCACGCCGGCGGACGCCAAGAAACTCGAAATCCGGCTCTGAGCACCGTCTTTCCCCGAACCCTGAGAACATCATGCACCCCACAAACGCCACCCCCCGCCACACACGAACCGTGACCCTGCTCGCGGCTTTCGTGTTTTCCGTCCTGCCGGCACGGGCCCAAACCCAGTCGCCTGCCCCCGCCGCAACCGCCGCTCCGACCAAGGATGCCGCCGCACTCAAGGGCGAGCAGGAGCCCCTCAAGCTGGACACGTTCGTCGTCACCGGCATCCGCGCCGGCATCGAGTCGGCCATCGAATCCAAGAGGGAAAACACCTCGATCGTGGAGACGATCACCGCCGAGGACATCGGCAAGCTGCCCGACATCAGCATCGCCGAATCCATCGCGCGCCTGCCCGGCCTCGCCGCCCAGCGCGTCGACGGCGCCGCCCAGGTCATCTCCGTCCGCGGCCTGGCGCCGGATTTCGCCACCACGCTGCTCAACGGTCGCGAGCAGGTCAGCACCGGCGACAACCGCGGCGTCGAGTTCGACCAGTATCCTTCCGAGCTGATCCACCGCGTCCTGGTGCAGAAGACTCCGGATGCGAGTCTCGTCAGCCAGGGCCTGTCGGGCACGCTCGGCCTGCAGGCCGTCAGGCCGCTCTCGCTGGGCAAGCGCGTGCTGGCCTTCAATGTGCGCGGTGAGCGCAAGTCGCTGAACAACCTCGGTTCCGACTCGAAGGTGGTCGGCAATCGCATCAGCGGCACCTACGTGGACCAGTTTGCTAACAAGACCGTGGGCGTCGCGCTCGGCTACGCCCATCTGGAGTCGCCGATTCTCTCCCAGGAATTCGGCACCTACGGCTGGAGCACGAACCAGGTTCCCAATGCCGACCGCACGGGCTTCGTCGCAGGCACCACCCTGACCAGCGGCATCAAGACTTTTGCGCGCAGCGGCATGAGCACGCGTGATGGCCTGATGGGAGTGCTTGAATGGCGCCCCAACAGTTCCTTCTCCTCCGTCATCGACGCCTATTATTCGAAATTCCGCCGCGAGCAGACCAACCGCGGCATCGAGACCCGCCTCGACGGCAACCGTGGCAGCCTGCCCGGAAACGCCGCGTCACCTTTCCTGCCGACTCGGGCCCTGGCCTTCACTCCCGGCAAGCTCAGCAACAACGCGCTGCTGTCGGCCACGGTCGCGAATGTCTACCCGGCGGTCCGCAACATGTATAACGACCGCAAGGACAAGCTCACCGCCTTCGGCTGGAACGGCCAGTACCACGGCGGCAAATGGATCGTCACCGGCGACGTCAGCTACTCCAAGGCCGAGCGCACCGAACTGAATCTGGAAACCCAGGCCGCCCAACGCTCGGCGACCAACCTGCCCGTCGGCGACACCGTCAGCTACGATCTGACTCCCGACGGTTTCCCCACCGTCAGCTACGGCCTCAACTACGCCGACCCGGCCAGCGTCAAGATCGGGCCCACGGTCTTCCGCGCCGGCTACGGCAAGGTGCCGCAGATTAAAGACGAGCTGACCTCGTACCGGGTGACCGCTTCGCGCAGCCTCAACCGGTTCTTCGACAATATCGAAGTCGGCTTCAACTACGGTGACCGCCAGAAAAAGAAGGATCAGCCGGAGTCCCGCCTGCAGGAAGTCGTCGCCAACGTGCCGGTGCCCGTGGCCGGCGCCGCCCTGCTGCCTGACACGACGCTGAATTTTGCCGGCACACCCGGGGCCTTGAGCTGGAATGTCCCGACCGTGATGGCACTGGGGGTCAACTTCCTGCCGTTCACGCCGGGCTACGGCACCGCCGGCATCGGTTCCTCCAGTGGCGCCGCCGCCGCCCTCGTGCAAAAGCGCTGGACCGTGTACGAAGACGTCGCCACCTCCTACGCACAGTTCAATCTCGACTCGCACCTCGGTTCCATCCGCGTGCGCGGCAACGTCGGCGTGCAGGTCAAGGCCGTCGATCAGTCCTCGAAGGCCGACTACCTCGACCGCACCGAGCCCGTCCTCACCAACCAGATCAAGCAACGCACCGACGGCAAGACCTACACCGACGTCCTGCCGAGCCTCAACCTCGCCTTCGAACTGCCCCACCAGCAGGTCCTGCGTGTCGCCGCCGCCAAGCAGGTGGCGCGCCCGCGCCTCGACCAGCTCCGGGCGTCGTTCGACTTCAGCATCAACGGCGTCAACGGCGAGCCCAGCGGCAGCGGCGGCAATCCCCGCCTCGCTCCGTGGCGTGCCAACGCCTTCGACGTTTCCTACGAAAAATACTTCGCCAAGAAGGGCTACATCGCGGTGGCGGGCTTCTACAAGGACATCAAGAGCTACATCTTCGACCTGACCACCGAGCACTATGACTTCTCCGAGTTCACCGCCGGCGATCCGCTGGCCACGACCAACTTCGGCCGCTTCGCGCAGCCGTTGAACGGTCGGGGCGGCAAACTGAAGGGCTTGGAGTTCACGCTGTCCGTGCCGCTCAATCTCCTGACCGAGACCCTCGACGGCTTCGGCGTCATCGCCAGCCTCTCGAAGACCGACAGCGCCATCACGCTCGACAATACCAATCTGGGCAGCAGCGTCAAACTGCCCGGCCTGTCCGACACGGTGACGAACCTGACGGCGTATTACGAGAAGAGCGGATTTTCCGCCCGGGTGAGCCGCCGCTGGCGCTCCGACTTTGTCGGCGAAATCACCGCCTTCGCCAATGACCGCGCCCTGCGCTTTGTCAGCGGCGAGGCGGTCGTCGACATGCAGGTCGGTTACACGTTCCAATCCGGGCCGCTCAAGGGGCTTGGCCTGCTGCTCCAGGCCTATAACGTCACGGACGCGGCCTACCGCACCTACCGTCAGACCCACGCGCAGATTGAAGAATTCCAGAAATACGGACGGACCTACCTCCTCGGGGCGAATTACCGCTTCTGACGGCGGCAGTCGCCCGTTCCGCATGATGCGGGCGACTGCGCGGTCCTTTCGTCTCCTGACGGCCAGCGTTGTGCTCTGCACGGCGCTGGCCGCTCTGCGCGCCGTCCCGGCGGCGCCGCTCGTCAGCGTGCCGCGCTTCACGCATCCGGGCGCAGGTCAGACTTTCTACTTCGTCGTCACCGACCGGTTCGCCAACGGTTCGGCCGCCAACGACACCGGTGGCTATCCCGGCGGCGTCGAAGCGCACGGTTTCGATCCTGCGCGGATCAATCACTATCACGGCGGCGATCTCGCCGGTCTCATCGCGCGGCTCGACTACGTGAAGGACCTGGGGATCACCGCGCTCTGGGTGACACCGCCCTTCAAGAATCAGACGGTGCGCGTGCGGGCGGGGCAGGGTGGCTCGACCGGTTATCACGGCTATTGGATTCTGGATTTCGAGCACGTCGACCCGCACCTCGGCACCGACGCCGAGTTTCGCGAGTTGGTGAAGCAGGCGCACGCCCGCGGCCTGCGCGTCTACCTCGACATCGTCGTCAACCACACCGGCGACATCATCGGCTACGGCGGCGAGACGGCCTATCGTGACACCGCCACGGCACCTTATCGCGACGCTGCCGGCCAAGTCTTCGACCTCCATGCCGTCGCCTTCAACGGCCTGAATTCCGCCGCTGGTTTTCCCGCCTTGTCCGCCGAGCGGAGTTTCGCCTACCGGCCGGTTGTGGCGCCGGCCAACACCTCGGCGAAAAATCCCGCGTGGCTCAACGATGTCACGCTCTACCACAACCGCGGCAGCCGCAACCGCACGTCCGGCGAGTCCGCCGTGCAGGGCGATTTCGGCGGACTCGACGACGTGCTCACCGAGCACCCGCGCGTCGTGCAGGGGTTCATCGAGGTGTTCCGACGCTGGGTCGAGGATTTCGGCGTCGACGGGTTCCGCATCGACACGGCGCGGCACGTGAACCTCGAGTTCTGGCAGGCGTTCATTCCCGCGCTGCGCGCGAAGGCGCGCGCGGCCGGCCATCCGGATTTCCTGCAGTTCGGCGAAGTCTACAACGATACCGATGGTCCGGCCGTCCTGAGCGAGTTCTCCACCGGCGCGGGCGTGCTCGACACGACGCTCGACTTCGGGTTTTTCGCGGCCGCCCGGAAGTTCGTCTCCCAAGGTGGCACAGCCGCCGCGCTGACCGATTTTTTCGCGCGGGACGATTACTACACCGATCACGATAGCAACGTCCACTCGACCACGACCTTCCTCGGCAACCACGACGCCGGACGCTTCGCGCATTTTCTCCAGCAGGACAATCCCGGCGCGACCCCGGCGCAGCTGGCCGAGTTGCTCAAGCTCGGGCACGGTCTGCTCTACCTCGTCCGCGGCCAGCCGGTGCTCTACTACGGCGACGAGCAGGGCATGCTCGGCCGCGGCGGCGATCACGACCACGCCCGCGAGGACATGTTTGCGGCGCAGGCGCCGGAGTTCAGGGACGCTGCGCTGCTCGGCACCACGCGCACCGGAGCCGATGACAAGTTCGACGAAACCCATCCTCTCTTCCAGTTCTTCCGTCGACTGGCCGCTCTGCGGGCGGCACACCAGGCGCTGCGCTCCGGCGCCATGCTCGTGCGGACAACGAGTGAAGCGGCAGTGTTCGCCTTCTCCCGCATCGCCCGGGACGAGAAGCAGGAATACCTTGTCGTCTTGAACAATTCCCGCGCGGCCACGCTCACCGTGCGCGTGCCGACCAATCAGCCCGCGGGCACTCAGCTCCACGAGCTGTTCGATTCGAGGGCCGCGGAACACGACGCTCATGAGTTGCGTACGGTCAGTGACCAAGGAGAGTTGGAGCTGACCCTCGCGCCGCTGCAGCTCTCGGTTTGGTACGCCCCGCGTGCGCTGACCCCGCCTGCGGAAGCGCCGCAAATCGCCCTCGCCACGCCGGTCTCCGGAGCGTCGTTGTCGTTCGGCACCCGCGAAGTCGATGGCCAGACCTTCCCCACGCGCCGGGAAATCCGCGCGGAGGTCTCCGGCGGCGACGGTTTCGCCGAGGTGACGTTTGCCCTGATGCGCAGCTCGCGTCCCGGTCAGTTTGACTATCTGGGCACCGACGATGCCACGCCTTACCGGATCTTCTGGCGTCCGCCGGCCGATCTGGCGCCAGACGAGGAACTGACCTTCATCGCCACCGTCAGCGATCTGCGCGGCCACCGGGCATCGGCCCAGAGCGAGCACATCAAGGTTGCCCCCGGGAAAGCCGAGTTCGGCATTCGCGGCGCCGTCGGGCCGATTTTGCTCAAGGCGCCACCCGCCAGCGTCACGCTACTTGCCGGACAATCGCTAACTCTGACCGTCGAGGCCACCGGCACCGCCCCGCTCGAATACCAATGGATCCGCGACGACACGGAAATTCCTGGAGCCATGTCGGCAACCCTCGCGCTGGCTGCGGGACAAGCGGTGCCCGGGCGCTACGCGGTGCTGGTCCGCAATCTCGCCGGCGCGGTGGTCAGCTCCGGCACCACCGTCCGGGTCGCACCGTGAGCCGCACTGCGAATGACGTGGCGAAGCTTTAGCGCGAAAAGGTCGGAGCGGACGCTTCGCCGACCAAATGGACCGGGTGTCGCTCCCCGAAATTAAGCTCCTGGTCCAGATCCACCGCCACTTGGTTACCCGCGAAGCGCAGACGGAGCTGCAGCGTAAACGGAGTTTGGTAGCGGACGATTTTCACCGTGTAGGTGTCATCGGCTGTCCAGGCGCCACTGGCCGCGATCGGCGCGGGATCGCCCAGGCCGGGCGGAGTGTGCGGTGCCGGCCATACGCCTTTGCGCCAGGAACCTTGCCCGCAGACGATACGTTGCCCGATCCCCGCCAGCTTGCACTCGACCGTCATGGCTCCGGTCCGGTCCTTTGCGGGCACGAGCGCCAAGGTCTCGAGGCCGAGCGCATTGTCGGCAAAGGTAAACTGCTTCCGTGCGACGTCCGCCGCGATGGGTGAGCTTGCCCGGCCTTCCTGCACGGGCAGGCTTAAGCCGGCCAGTCGTTCGCGCAATCGACGGTTGGCAGCCGGATCCGGCTGCAACGGCGCCCCGGCGAAGGCGGGCAGGAGATGCTCCCAGGTCAGGTTGAACTCCGGGCCCAGTTCGTCGGTCCCGGCGGTCACGACCAGCACCGCGTCCGCCTCGGGCATCACGACGCAGAGTTGTCCGAAGGCCCCGTCACCCCGGTAGCAATTGTGGGGGCAGCGCCAGAATTGGTAGCCGTAGCCTTGGTCCCAGTTGCCGTCGGGATCGCTGCCGTTGGCGGTCTGCAGCGCCGTCGCCTCGTCGACCCAGGCCGCCGGTACCAACTGCCGGCCGTTCCAGCGGCCCCGTTGCAGATAGAGCTGACCGAAGCAGGCGATGTCCTCCGTGCGCAGACTCAGGCCGTAGCCGCCCAAGGTGATGCCTTGGGCGCTGGCATCCCAGCGCGGGTCGGCCATGCCGAGGGGTTCGAACAGGCGCGGCCCGAGGTAGTCGCGCACGGTCTGTCCGGTGACCTTTTGCACGATCGCCGAGAGCATGTAGGTGCCGGCGGTGTTGTAAAAGAAATGAGTCCCCGGCCTGTGCGCCACCGGCTTCGCGAGAAACACCCGGACGAGGTCCTGATCGGTATTGAAGGGAAACGGGTCGACGTCCTCGCCATGCTGGCCGCTGGACATCCGCAACAGGTCCCGCACTCGCATCGCCTGCAGATTCGGGCTCGGATTCGCCGGTGCCTTCTCCGGAAAAAATCCGATCACGGGGTCGGACACGCGCAGCTTGCCCTCGCTGATCGCCAGCCCCACGGCGGTGGAAGTGAAACTCTTGCTGAGCGAGAACAGGGCGTGCGGCTCGGCGGCGGCGTAAGGTGTCCACCAGCCTTCGGCCACCACCCGGCCGTGACGGACCAGCATGAAGCTGTGCGGCGACCTGACCTTGGTCTCCAGCGCATCGACATAACGGAGGATGGCCGCCGCGGAAATTCCCTGTTCCTCGGGAGTGCTGCGCGGAAGCCGTTCGAGCGGCGAAGCCGCGGAAACACCCGGGACCGTGGACAAGCCCGCAGCTAGGAACACGAGCAACGAGACCGGTTTCATGACTCACTTGTCCGGTTGGAAGCCGATGGCCTTGAGGGCGGGCGCGATTTCGGGATTCGCCATGAACTTTTTCCAGATGAGTCCGGAACGGTGGTTCTCGATCATGACGACAATGGGCGCCTGGTTCAGGGCCATGTAGTCCTTGTCGAAACGGTTCTGCGTCTCGTTGAAGCCGTCGTAGAACCCGTAGGGTCCCCACGTGCGGTCGCCGAGGTCGCGATAGAAATGCCGGAGCGCGGCCATGGACTCGGCGGGCGTGTACGGCATCGACGAAAGCGAGGCCATGATGTTGATCGTGCCGTTGTCGTCGCGGGGCAGCGCCCGTCCGCCGCCGGAGTTCACGCCGGCGGAGCGTCCCCAGCAGTCCGCGCCATAGCCGGCGAACTTGCGCGGATTCTCGATGGCGTAGGCCTGCTGGATCAGCGCGATGGCCCGGTTGTTCGTGAAATAGTTCGTGTAGCGGTCGCGGAGGCCGCGCGGGTCGAAGCCCATGAACGAGAAGTGCGTGAAGAACAACTCGGCGCCGTTGCCTTCGCCGACCTCGAGCTTGATGCCGTAGTAGGAGTTGCCGTTGGTGAAATGGTCGCCCTGGGTCGTGCGGCTCCAGCCCTGCCGGTAGGCGATGTGGCGCGGCGACTGGCCGGCCCAGCCGGTGTGCCACATGCTCGCCGGCACCGGATGCGTCGGCGAGGCGATGGCGAGCAGGTAGATGATGAGCGTCTCGTTCCAGCCGATGAGCGGATGGCTGATGTGAAAACCATGATCGGGCGACCAGTGCCAGTAGAGCACGTCGCTGTCGGGCGTCTTGCGATACCAGTCCCACTCGACCTCGTGCCAGAGACGGGTGGTCGTCTCGCGGATTTCGCGCTCGGCGGGATTGTCCCGGTCGAAATACTGCCGCGCCGCGAGCAGACCCTGGATGATGAACGCCGTCTCGACGAGGTCGCCGCCGTTGTCGTATTTGCCGAAGTAGGGGATGACCTTGCCGGTGCGTCCGTCGAGGAAGTGCGCCCACGCGCCGTGGAAGCGGTCGGCCTTGGCGAGGAAGCGGACGATCTTGAGCATGCGTTCGGCGCCTTGCTCGCGGGTGACGAACTGCCGGTCCGTCGCGGCGATGAGCGCCATGACGCCGAAGCCGTTTCCGCCCAGCGCCATCATCTGCTCGTTGCCGGGAAGAATTTCCGGCCCCATGCCGGCGTTGGGATGGCCCGCCTCCCAATAATAGCGGAAGCACCCGAGCTGCACCATATCGAGCAGCTCCTCGTCGGTCAGCGTCCGGGTCGAGGCATCGGCGACAGCGGAAAGGGGCGACTCGTTGCCCTCCACGTCGACGGCACTGATCTTGTAGTAAGCATGACGGCCGGGCTCGCCCGCGAAATCCTCGTAGCGCGTCCAGTCGCCGCGTTGCGTACCGACCGGTTGAAACTCCTTGCCGTCCCACGAGCGATAAATGCGGTAGGCGAGCAGATCGTCGTCGTCGGCCGGCTGCCAATGAAGGTCGCAATGCTTTTCGTAGCCTTGGGCGGTCAGGCCCGTGGGTGCCGCCGGCGGCGTGCGGTCGGTGCTGTCGCCGTCGAGTACGACAAGGTCGTCAATGTAGACCGTGTGCTCGGCGCCGTCGTCGAGCCCCTGCGTGAAGGAAACGCCAACCGTGTCGGCCACCCGAAAGGCATCATCCGTCGTGTCGCCGTAAAGCGGGTCGGCCTTCCCGAGCGGCAGCTTGACGCGCACCCATTGGTGCGCCGGCAGGTGGACGTCGTCCTTGACGAACGTCGCGGTCGTGGACCACCGGCCGTGCTGATCGACCAGCGTCACACGCGGCGAATTGGCCGCCGTAATCTCCGTTTCGGACCAGCACCAGAAGGCGAGCGTGTCGCCCAGCATGGCGAACTTCCGCCAGTCGCGCCCCGGCGCCCGCAGGGTGACGCGCCAGTCGCCGCCGACGGCGGATTCCCATTTCAGCCGCAGCGCATTGGGCGGACTGACGAAGTGGTCGGTGACGACGGACGCGTTGCCGTTGATCTGCTCCAACGTACTGGGCGCCACCACATAGGTCTCCGCGTAGGGGTAGGGGCCGGTCGCCAGCGCGTTGTCGAAAAGGACATGCTGGTCGAAGTTTCCGGCGCGCACAGGCGCGGCGGTCGTCAGCAGGGCAAGGCCGCACGCCGTCAGTAAGCACAGCGAACGCGCGGGACGGGAAAACACCGGAATCATCGTTTTCATGGCGGTGAGAGCTGGAGGTTTTTTAATCGGACGGAAAGCCGTGTCCGGCAGACCGGCTGGGGAAATCAGACGGTGAACCACGCGGAGGCGCGGGCCTCAAGGCGGCGGCCGGTCGCCTGCCAGGAGAAGGGGCGCAGCACGAGCCGCCGTTCGTCGGAGGCCGTGGCAAGAGTCAGTCGGCCGGCCGAGGCGTAGGAAACGACCCGCACGCGCAGCGGGCCGAAGCCGGCGCGGAGTTTTTCGACGCCAAGCGCAAGCGAGCCGTCACGTTCGATCCGGGCGGAAAAGCGCACCGTGGTGCGCCGGCCGCGTTGGTAGCCGAACGTTGCGCCGTCGTCGGCGGAGTATTCGCCCACCGCCTCGCGGCGCGTCGTCTCGTCGAGAAAAACATGCAGCTCTATCTCGCGCAAATCGGTCGTCTGGTCGGCGGTCTGCCCGGCCCGCAGCGGCACGAGCGATCCCTCGCGGGCGAACAGCGGCGTGGTGTCTTCCGGGGCGCGGACGGAGAGCGTCTGCCCGCCCTGATGCCAGCGGCCGTCGGCGAGGGAAAACCAGCGGCAACCCGCCGGCAGCACGACCGCGCGCGCCGCCTTCCCCTGGTCGACCACCGGTGCGTGCAGCAACGCAGGGCCGACCATGAATTGATCACTGATTTTCCCGAGCGACTGCGCCTTCCGGTCGGCGAAGTCGTGGAAAAGCGGCCGGAGGATGGCTTCGCCGCTTTGCTCCTGCGCCACGAAGAGCTGATAGAGATACGGCAGGAACTTGTAGCGCAGCCGGACATAGCGGGCGAGGATGCGCTCGGCGGACTTGCCGAAGGTCCACGGCTCCTGCGCGCGGGCGAGGGCGGAGTTGTGGTTGCGGAAAAACGGAAAGAGAAACCCCGCCTTGTACCACGCGAGGATGAGCTCGCGTGAAGCATCGTCGGCGAATCCGCCGGCATCGGCGCCGTTGAACGGGATGCCGGAGAGAGCGAGGCCCAGCGTGACCGGGATCGCCATGCGCAGGTGGTGCCAGTTGGACATGTTGTCGCCGGTCCACACGGCGGTGTAGCGCGAGCTGGAAATGAACGCACTGCGCGAAAGCAGAAACGGGCGCTCGTCGGGCCGCGCCGCGAGGAATCCCGCGCGCGAGGCCTGCGCCATGCCGAGGGCGTATTGGTTGTGATAGCTCTCGTGCGGTTGGCGGCCGCGGTCGAAGAGCATCGACTCCAGCGTGACCATGCCGGTCGCCGGATCGTTCATGTCGAGCCATGCCCCGGCCATGCCGGAGCGCGCAAAGTCGGTGACGCGACGGGCCCACCACGCGCGCCCGTCGGCCCGGCTGAAGTCGGGGAAGTAGGTCTGCCCCGGCCAGACAAAGCCCACAAAGGGACGCCCTTCGCGGTTGCGGCAGAAGATGTCGCGCTTGAGTCCATCGTCGCAGGCTTCGTAGCCGCGCTCGACTTTCACGCCGGGATCGAGGATCGCCACCACGCGCCGGCCGCGGCGTCGGAGAGCCGCGAGCGTGCGCTTGGCCTTCGCGCGGCTGCCCCATTCGCGCGGCGAGAAGGTGAAGACCTTGTAGCGGTCCATGTAGTCGATATCGAGCCACAGTCCGTCGCAGGGAATGCCGCGCCGGCGCATCTCGCGGTCGAGCCAGTTGAGGTGCCGCGGACCGGCGTAGCCCCAGCGACACTGGTGGTAGCCAAGCGCCCAGAGCGGCGGCAGCGGCGTCCGGCCGACGAGCGCCTGGAGTTTGCGCGTCAGCGCGGGCAGGTCGGGTCCGATGATGAGATAAACATCCGGCTGGCCGTCCGGTGCGCCGACATAGAAGGAGCGCCGCGCCAGGTCGGCCTTGTCCTCGGCGTTCCAGATGAAATTCGAGGCCAGGTCCATGAAGACCTCGCCGGGATGATGCACGAGGATGCCCGCGTAGAAATTGCCGCGCTTCACGATGACCCACGGCACGCTGACGTACATCGGGTTCGTATGGTCGTGCCGGATCTGGTCGAAGGGATAGTCGGCGATGAGATCGGTGTTCCAGAACTTCACCCGCTGGCCGCTTTTCTCAAAGTCGCGGCTGTGCTCGCCGAGACCGTAGAACTGCATGTCGCGCTCATGCCGGAGCTGCAGCAACCACGCGGGCCCGCTGCGGCCGAGCGTCGCTCCCGGTACGCTGCTCAGGACGACACGACCGCGGGCGTCCTTCACGCGCAGCGTGCCGTCGCGCAGCACCGTGACCCCGTGCGTGCTCGCGCCCTCAATGCGCGCGGCGAGCTTTGCCTGGCTGGGGTTGCGCCAACCGTGGCCGCGCCGGGCGCGGAGACGAAAAACGTCGCCGCCGAGCGGGGTGACCGCCAGGGCGTCCTTCGCCCCGGAAAACACGAAGTTCGCCGGATGCGGGATTTTGTCGGTGTAGAGGAGAGCCATGCGAAAGATCAGCGCGTGACGCGGAAGCTGGCGCTCTGTCCGCCCACCAGCAGGATGATTTCACCCGGCTCGAGCACGCTCCGGCCGTCGTCGTCGGGAAACGAGAGATCACGCCGGGGTTCGATCGCAAAGCGAAACACCCGGCTGGCGCCCGGAGCGAGCGAAGCCTGCTCGAAATGCTTCAGCTCCTTCAGCGGACGCGTGATGCTGGCCGCGGGATCGCGGATAAACCAGAAGACCGTTTCGACGCCTTCGCAGGCGCCCGTGTTCGTGACCGTGACCTCGGCCACCAGCCGGCCGTCCGGCTTCACTTCGGTGCGGTCCAAGCGCAGCGCGCCATAGCCGAACGTCGTGTAGCCCAGTCCATGCGCGAATTCGTAGAGCGGCGTCGTGGGCATGTCGCGATAAGCGCCCTGATCGCCGCCGCGGCCGCGGGGCCGCATGTTGTGGTACAGCGGAATCTGTCCGGTGGTGCGCGGCCAGGTGACGGCGAGACGCCCGGAGGGATTGCGCCGGCCCAGCAGCGTGTCCGCCAATGCGGCGGCGGCCCGCGTGCCGCCGGCCCAGGCGGCGACGATAGCCGACATCTTTCCCTCGAACGCCGCCAATTCGAGCGGTCGACCGGAGACGAGCACCAACACGATGGGTTTGCCCGTGGCGGCGACGGCCTGCACGAGTTCTTCCTGACGGCCGGCCAGACGGAGCGTGGTGCGTGAGGCATTTTCTCCGCTCATCGGGCCGTCTTCACCCACACAGAGAATCACGAGGTCCGACTCGCGGGCGACCTCGACGGCCGCCGCGGGATTGTCAGAGGCTGCGCCTTGGATGGAGCAACCTTGTTCAACCCGGAGTTGGACGCCGGCGGGCAAGCGCTCCTTGAGGGCCTGCGCGATGGATTGGGTCTCGGCCGGCTGGCCGTACTGCGCCCAACAGCCGAGCAGCGGGGCGCTGTCGGCGGCGAGCGGACCGAGGAGAGCGATGCGCCGGGCGCTCGCGGCCAGTGGAAGGACGCCGTCGTTCTTCAACAACACGAGTGAGCGGGCGGCGAGTTCCTCCAGCAATGCGAACTGGCCGGGATCGGGCGCGGCGTCGGTGAGGGCGTTGGCTTCGGCGTAAGGGCGCTCGAAGAGTCCGAGCTCGAACTTCAGACGGAGCACGCGACGGACCGCCTCATCGACGGCCGCGAGCGTGACACGGCCCGCCGCGACGTGGGCGGCGAGATGATCCCGGTAGAGGCCGGAGGACATGTCGATGTCCAGGCCGGCGGTGAAGGCCTTCTCGGCGGCCTCGGCGTCATCGGCGGCGAAGCCCTGGTTGACGAGCTGCACAACGGAATCCCAATCGGAGACGACCGGCCCCGTCAGACCCCAGCGACGGCGGAGGATTTCCGTCAGGGTGTACTGATTGGCGCTGGCGGGAACTCCGTTGAGGTCGTTGAACCCGCTCATCACCGTCCGTGCGCCGGCGCGGATGCCGGCCTCGAACGGCGGCAGGTGCATTTCCCAGAGACTTTGCGGAGATATCCCGGTGTAGACGTAATCGCGCCCGCCCTCGGAGGCGCCGTAACCCACGTAGTGCTTGAGACACGCCGCGACCGAATCACGGCCGCCGAGCTGCTCGCCTTGAAAGCCGCGGACCGAGGCGGCGCTGAAAGCCGAGGCGGCGTGGGGGGACTCGCCAAATGTCTCGGCAATGCGACCCCAGCGGGCGTCCACGCAATGGTCGACCATCGGGGCGAAGGTCCAGTCGATGCCTTGGGCCCGGGCTTCCGCGGCGGCCAGGGCGCACCCCCGGCGGACGAGCTCGGGATCCCACGTGCAGGCCTGCGCGAGCGGAAGGGGTGCTAAGGCGCGATACCCATGAATGACGTCGGCCGCGAAGACCGCGGGAATACCGAGGCGCGATTCGGTGACGACACGGCGCTGGCAGGCGTTGCGCACCTCCAGCACCGCGGGCGAGCCTCCGACGATGAAGGAGCCGTAGGTCGGCCGGAACGCATCGGGCCGCAGCGCGAGGTTGTTGGGATTGGTGTCGCTGGCGCCGCACTGGTGGAGCTGGTCGATCTTTTCCTCCAGCGTCATGCGACCGAGCAGGTCATCGACGCGCAGCTCGACCGGCAGGTCGGTCCGGCGAAATGGCGGCGGTGGTTCGGACATGGACGGGCGGGCCAGGGTGAACCTCAGCGGGAAGCCTCGAGCTTGAACGGCATCGTGAGCCAAGCCGTGGAGTCACCGCCCACGAAAACATCGAAGTCCCCCGGTTCGGCGCCAAACGTCATGTCGGCGCGCCAGAAGGCGAGGTCGGCCGGCGTGAGCGAGAATTCCACGTCGCGCGACTCGTCGGCGGCGAGCTCGATCTTTTTGAACCCCTTCAACTCGCGCACGGGCCGCGTGACGGAGCCGACGCGATCGCGCACGTAGAGTTGCACGACCTCCTCGCCGGCGCGCTTGCCGATGTTGGTGACGCGGGCGGTCACCGTGAGCGGGGCGCCGCCCTCGCGGATCGTCGGGGCGCTCAGCCGCAGCCGGTCGTAGCCAAAGCTGGTGTAGCTCAGTCCGAAACCGAACGGATAGCTCGGGGTGTTGAGCGAGTCGATGTAGCGGGAATAATACGGGTCGTCCTGCTTGAGCGGGGCAGGGCGGCCGGAGTTCTTGTGGGCGTAGAAGAGCGGGATCTGACCGACCGAGCGCGGCCAGGTGAGCGGCAGATGGCCGGAGGGATTGTAGGCGCCGGTCAGTACGTCCGCGACGGCCGGACCGCCCATCGTGCCGGGATGCCACGCCACGAGGATGGCGTCGACCAGCGGCTCGACGGCCTCCAGCAGCAGCGGACGGCCGGTCATGAGCAGGAGCACGATCGGCTTGCCGGCCGAGTTGAGCTCCTTCAACAGCGCGAGCTGCGGGCCGGAGAGATCGAGCGAGGTGCGGCTGGTGGATTCGCCGGTCTGATAGACGTCCTCGCCGACCGCGACCACGACCACGTCGGAATCAACGGCGGCGCGCTTGGCCTTTTCGATGCCCTGGGTGTCGTTGCCGCGCACGTCGCATCCGTAGGCATAGTGCAACCGGCGGCCGGGGTAGATCTGCTCGAGGGCGGTGCGCACGGTGACGACATCCTCCTTGCGGCCCTGGCCGCGCCAGGTGCCCATCTGATGGAGCGGCGCGTCGGCGAGCGGGCCGACCAGCGCCACCGTGAGATCGGCGGTGCGCAGCGGCAGCACGCCGTTGTTCTTCAGCAGCACCATCGAGCGGCGGGCGAGGTCGCGCGCGGCCTCGAGCGACTCGGGATGCAGCATCGCGGTCTTCTCGCGCTCCTCGTTGCTGAAACGGTAGGGATCGTCGAAGAGGCCGAGGCGGAACTTGGCGCCGAGAATCGCGCCGACCGCGGCATCCAGCCGCGACGGCGGAATCTCGCCGGCGCGGACGAGCCCGGCGATGTACGGACCGAATGCCTCGCTCTGCATGTCGACGTCCATGCCCGCGAGAAACGCCTTTTTGGCGGCATCACGCAGGTCGGTGACGTTGCCGTGGGCGCGCAATTCCTCGACGGCCGCCCAGTCGGAGACGAGGAAGCCGCGGAAACCCCACTCGCGGCGGAGCACCTGGTCGAGCAGGAAGGGATTGGCCGAGCACGGCGTGCCATCGAGGTCGTTGAACGCGGGCATGAGCGTGCCGACGCCGGCCTCGACGGCGGCCTTGAACGGCGGGAGATAGACCTCGCGCAGCACGCGCTCGGTCACATCGGTCGTGAAGTAGTCGCGGCCGGCCTGGGCGGCGCCGTAGGCGGCAAAGTGTTTCGCGCAGGCGAGAATGGTTTCGGTCGTGGCGAACGAGCCGTCGCCCTGGAAACCGTGCACGCGCGCGCGGGCGATGGCGGAGCCGAGGTAGGGGTCCTCGCCGGCGCCCTCGGCGATGCGACCCCAGCGCGGATCACGGGCGATGTCGACCATCGGGGCGAAGGTCCAGTTGATGCCCGCGGCGGCGGCCTCCGTGGCGGCGATGCGCTCCGCCTTCTCGATGCGCTCCAGGTCCCAGGACGCCGCGCTGGCCAGCGGGATGGGGAAGATGGTCCGGTAGCCGTGGATGACATCCAGGCCGAAAAGCAGCGGGATGTGCAGGCGCGAGGATTCGACGGCAAGCTTCTGCCACTTGCGCGTCTCGGCGGCGCCGACGATGTTCAGCATGCTGCCCACGCCGCCCGACTGCATCTGGGGCGCAATGGAGGAGGCCGTGGCCGGGCCGGTCATGTCCTCGCGCGAGGAATACTGGACGAGTTGCCCGACTTTTTCTTCGAGCGTCATGCGCCCGAGCAATTCCTTGACCCGCTCCTCGACGGAGGCGGCGGGAGCAGCGAAGAGGGCGGCGCCGAGGGCGATAGCGGACAGCGAGACGACGAGACGACGGAGTGATGGCAGGATGCGCATGGAGAGTGGGTTTAAAGATTGGCGGATTACGGAGAGGGCAGGCGGACGGTGACCGGCTGGCCGTCGGTGCCCTCGGCGGTGACGGTGCCGGCATCGGTGACGAGCTGCACGACGACCGGGCGTGCCGGGCGCGCGCGGTGGCCCTCTGAACGTGCGACGGAGACCGTGACGGCTCCGTCCTTCTGGACCGCCTCGTAGGTGGTCAGCAGAAAATCGCCTTCGCGGTAGGCGAAGCCCTCGCCGGCGTCCTCGTAAAGTTGCCCGCTGGCCCGGCCCTGCGCGTCGAGCGAGACGAGCAGCGTGAGCGGGGCGAGCGATTCTTCCGCCGTGCTCTGGATGACGCGCCCGAGCGGGACGATGGCGCCGCCGCGCAGTTTGAGATCGGGTTGGTATTTGTCGGTCGTGGAATTCTCGCCGACGAGCGAGACGGTGCGCCAGAGGCCGCGTGGCAGATTGGGTTTCTCCGCCCATTTCGGCACGACGAGGAGATCGTCGCCCAGCAGGAACACCCGGTCCTCGGTGCGCAGCGCCGGATCGCGCGGGTCGGCGAAGAACGCCGGGCGCATGATCGGCTGGCCGTCGAGCGAGCTGGCGTGGAAGAGTGTGTAGAGATAAGGCAGCAGCCGATAGCGGCGCTCCAGCGCCACGCGGGCGACGTTTTCCACCTCCGGACCGAACGCCCACGGCTCCTTCTGCGGCTCGCTCTTCTGCGCGTGTCCGCGGGCGAAGGGGAAGAGCGTGCCCATGGCGACCCAATGCGCCCAGAGATCGGCGGTGGGCGCCTTGCCGAAGCCGCCGAGATCGGGCCCGTTGAAAGGCTGGCCGGACAGGCCGAGGTTCAGCGTCATCGGGATCGCGAGACGCAGATGATCCCACGTCGAGTAATTGTCGCCGGTCCACGTCGCGGCGTAGCGCTGGCCGCCGAGGTAGCTGGCGCGGGTGAGGACGAAGGGACGTTTGTCGGGATTGGCGGCGAGGATGCCCTCGCGCGTGGCCCGGACCATCAGCAAGCCGTAGACGTTGTGGTAGCGCGCATGCGGCCCGGCGGGCAGATCACCGCCGCCGCGGTGCCAGTTGTGCACGGGCATCGTTTTGCGCGGCTCGGAATTGAAGACGGCGGGCTCGTTCATGTCGTTCCAAACGCCGTCGATTCCCTGCGCCATGAAGTCCTTGTAGAGCGCGGACCACCAGGCGCGCGTCTCGGGCCGGGTGAAGTCCGGAAACACGCAGTCGCCCGGCCAGACCGGGCCATGGAAGGTGGCGCCGAAGGCGTCGCGCACCCACACGTCAGCCGCGGTGCCGGTGTCGTAGACCGCGTAGCCGGGATCGGCCTTCACACCGGGATCGATCATCCATACGCTCTTGAAACCGCGCTCGTGCAGGTAGGCGTTGAGGCCCTTGGGATCGGGAAATTCCTTCGGATTGAACGTGAACACGCGGAAGCCGTCCATGTAATCGATATCCATCCAGATGACGTCGCAGGGCAGGCGGCGCCGGCGGAATTCGTCGGCAACCTCGCGCACGCGCGCGTCGGGGTTGTAGGACCAGCGGCTCTGTTGGTAGCCGAGCGCCCACTTCGGCGGCAGCGCCATCGTGCCGGTCAGTTCGCCCAACGCGTGCATGACGGCCTGCGGCGATTCGCGGTCGACGATGATCAGCGGAAACGACGGGCCGTCGCTCGTGAATTCGATTTTGCCGTCGAGTACGAGTTCCGTCCGCCAGGTCGTGTCGGCCAGCACACCGAACGCCGTGCCGTCGGGGCGAACCGCGAGGACCCACGGGTGCGATTGATAGAGCCGGCGGCCCTCGTGGCTCTTGTAGCCGAAGTTGTCGGTGTTCCAGAGCGTGACGTTGACGCCGTTGCGCAGAAGCGGCGCCGCCACCTCGCCGGTGCCGTAAAGGCTGGTGCCCTCGGGCACCGCTACGGTCGCGCGCACCTGTTTCTCGCCGAAAGAAAACGCCGGCGCGACCCGCCAGCCGGCGGCGAGCGGACCAGTGGGCGCGGGACGCGAGACCAGCGCCAGGGAAGGCGGCAGGCGGTCCAGCGGCAGATCGTCGGGCAGGAAGAGCCCGATGCCCTGGCCCAACTGGCCGGAGTAGCCGGTGGCGCGAGGGGCGAAGGTCTCCGCGAAGACCTGGCTGACGAAGGCGACCGCCGCAACCAGCAGCGCGAAACGGAATCCGTAACGGAGGGATTTCATGGGCATCGAAGGGGGATTTTTATCAACTGTCCGTTTCAGAAAAGCGAAAACCTTTTTCTGTTCCGGCCGATCAAGTTGGTAGGCGTCTCGACCCGGCTGGTCGGCCGTGCCGTCGCGGCGTGGCGTGAGGCGCGAGGAATTCAACCGGCGACATGACTCAGTAGGTGATGACCAGTTTTGCCGGCAGGCGTTCGATCAGAATTTCACCGGAACCCGGCGCGACCAGATGGCCGTCGCCGGAGACGGCGACGATCGGACGCGACAGCGGCGACTTCATGATGACCCCGCCGGTCGGCACGGTGACGCCCTGGCCGATGGTCGCGGTGACTTCGGTGCCGGTGGCGGTGGCGCGGCTCTTGAGCGTGTAGTCGAGGTTGCCGTAGTAAGTCGGCAGACCGAGAACCTCGACGCCGGCCGGGTCGGTGACCCACGCGTCGGGAATGCCGGCGGCGAGCACGAGCGCCTCATCCTGCTCGCGCTCGTAGACGAACATCAGCCGGACGGAGCGGATGAAGTCCGACCCGCACCAGGTGTGGGGCATGTCGCCGATCATCTTCGGGGTCTTCGGGTCGGGGAAGACCACTTCGGCCCATTGGTTCCAGGCGGCGGGGCGGCGCAGGCCCATGAAGTAGTCCAGCACCGCGGTCGAGCGGTCTTTCTGGCCGAGCAGCACGAAGGAGCCGATCACGCGGTTCTCGTAAGGCGTGAGGTCATACCAGTCCTGCGGTCCGTCGCGGCGCCGGAGGAATTTTTCGTAATAGCGATCGAAGGTGCGCTGCAACGCGGGCTGAGGCAGACGACCGAGTTCATAGCCCGGGGCGAGCGCCACGGTGGTCGAGGTGGCGTCGTGGTCGCCCAGCTCGGCGCAACCGGGGATGAAGTCGATGTTCAGGTTCTTCATCGCGCGGTTGATGGAGGCGTAGAAGTCCTTGGCGAAGTCGTCGCGCTCGGCGGCGAACTCGGCCTCGGCCTGTTTTTCTCCGAGGATGCCGGCGATGGTGGTGGCGTCCTTGAGCCCGCGCAGGATGAAGGTGTCGTCCCAGTAGGAATGCATCGGCTTGGCACCGTAGCCCTCGTGGCTGATGGACTCGGGCACGAGGCCGTAGCAGGCCTGCTGCTCGGGCGTGCCGTGCAAGTACAGGTCGGTCTTCCGCTGCGCGCGCAGGCCCTGGATGAAATGCACCGTCTTCACCACCGTCTCCCACTTGGTGCGCAGCCAGGCTTTGTCGTGCGTGTAGTGATAGACCTGCATGATGAGGTAAATCAGCTGGCCGTGGCTGTCGTGCTCGTCGGTCGGGTCGGCGCCGTTGGCGTCGACCACGCAGGGAACCTTGCCGCTGGGAAACTGATAACCGGAAAACCAGTCGGCGAACGCACGCACCTCGTCCTTGAGTCCGAGTTCGAGCAGGGCGGTCGAGGTCAGCGAGCCGTCGCGGATCCACGAGCGCTGGTAATTGCGGGAACCGGGCTGGATGCGCGGGCCGTCCTGGTTGATGAAGATGTAGGCGAGGTTGGACTTGATGGTGTCGATGACCGGCTGCGCGGCGGGCGGGAGCTTCACCTGGAAAAGGTCGACCATCGACTCCCAAGTGCGCCGGGTGGCGTCGTGCGCGTCACCCATGTAGCGCGCGGCGGCGTCGGGCGGCAGGTTGGGACGGGGCGCGCCGGACCAGCCGTGGAAAGGTACGGCGAGGTGGAACTCCTGCGTGGCACCGGCGGCCAGGTCGAACTCGTAGACAAGCGCGGCGGACGCCGAACCGGAAGCGTCCTCCACCGACTGGTCGGCCGGCACGTGGCCTTGCTGGAGATGCTCGGTGATTTCGCCGGCTTCGAAAGGCGTGGCGCCGAAACCGGCGGGACGGTCGAGCGGGACGATGGTGTGGTCGCTCACGCGGACGACGCCGTCCTGCAGCGCGATGCGCTCGGTGCGGGCCCAGCCGGCGGGACGGAAAATGCTTTGCCACGGCGGATTCACTTGGAACGGGCGGATGGCGAGGAAGAGCCTGCCCTTGAGCGGCGCGCCGGTCGACGCGATGCGGTAAGTCGCGAGCAGCCGGCTGTCCGGGCCGGCCGCACCGGCGGCGAACGCCGTGGTCGTCAGCGTGAGGCCGCTGGTCTGCCACTCGACGGAGGGAATCGGCAGGTAGTTTTTCTCGAGCGACTGCTTGAGGCTCACGTCGCCCCACGTGATGAGTTTGCCGTCGACGAGGAGGAAGGGTTCGATGGTGAAACAACCCTGATCGATCTCGATGGCGCCGGTCTCGCTGACCAAGGCCTCGGTCATGTCGGCCGGACTGCCGACGACCGTCCAATAATTCTGCTCGGGCAAAAGGTACTTCGGGTAGGTGCCGCGCGGCTGGTCGTGGGCGACGGTCGAGAAGAAGGCGTTTTTGCTCATGCCGGTTTCCGGACCCTTGACCTCGAGGCGCGCGAGGGACGCGGCCTGACCCGTGCGGGCCGGGGCGCGAACGACGAGCTTGAGCCAGCGGCCCTGCTGCTCCGGCAGGTAGAGATAATCGCGTCCGCCGTTGCCGCGGGTGATGGAGGCGGCCGTCGTCCACTTTTTCCCGTCGGAGGACAGGAGCACGTCGTAGGCGGTGGCGTGCGCCCCCGGAGCCCAATCGAGCACGAGGGCACCGAGTTCGCGGAGGTAGCCGAAGTTGACCGCCAGCCATTCGCCGGACGCAGGAGCGGCGGTGGTCCAACCCGTGACGACGGTGCCGGACTGATCGGCAACGGGAGCGCGGCCGGGAGCTTCTGGCTGCGAGGTGGCGACGAAAGCGCGGGCGTTTTTCGCCGCCGCATCGTCGATCGGCTCGAAGCGGAGATTGTCGATGAAAACCCGGCCGCGGCCACCGGTGCCGGAGGCGACGGTGAACTCGATCGCCTTGATGCGGCGGATCTCGGGTTTCTTCGACGGACCCCAGGCATAGGTGAAATGGCGCCGGCGGAGGTGCTGGGTCTCCCATGTCTTCGGGAAAGTCACCGACAGGCGCCGGTGCCACCAGACGTTGTTGTCGTCGTCGACGAGCTTGACCTCGAAATTATTGACCGGCGAATCGGCCCGCAGATCGAAGGTAAACTGGTAATTGTCCGGCAACTCGAGGGCGAGGTCCTTGTGGGCGGTGGCGTAGCCGTAGGACCGGCTCAGGTCGAATTCCAGCGCGAGAGCCCGGCCGGTCTCGCCCGGCACAGTGGCGATGCTGGCCTGCGCGCCTTCGGAATGGGCGGCCTGCCAGCCGGACAGCGACTCGCCCTCGTCGAGCACACGCGGCTGGGCCAGGGCGGGGGTGGCGAGCAAAAGCAACGTCGGGCCGATCAGGGTCTGCACGGCGACGCGGTGGAAACGGGAGGCGAGCGAGGTCATGGGGAAAATTGCGGGAGAGTTCTCAACGTTGACGGATTTGATTCCTGAAAGCCGGGAGCCGGGCGCGCATCCGCCGGCCGGTGCGGCCGACTCCATCCCACGGAAGAGCGCAACCGCCGGTGTGCGGCGGGACCGCTAGGCCGGCGCGGCGGTGGGCGCGGCCTGGGCCGCCTTGCGCGCGGCGAGCAGGCCCTTGATTTCGTACACCCGCGCTTCGGTCAGCGGATATTTGAGCAGGAGCCAGACACTGACCAGGCAGATGGCCGCCGGCAGGCCGATTTCCCACGCGCGCAACTGAAAGAGCGTGGTTTCGCTCTGCGTCTTGGCGCCTTCGACGAAGCCGGTGAAGCGCTGCAGATAGCCGCTGATGACCGTGGCGATGGAGACGGCGACCTTCCACCACCAGTTGTACACGGCGAAGTAGATGCCTTCGCGCCGGATGCCGGAGGCCAGCTCCTCCTCGTCACAGATGTCGGCGATCATCGCGTTCACCAGCGAGAAGGCGAACACCATGCCGAGCGAGAGGCAGACCGTCGGGATCATCGTGAGGTAGGGATGCGGGCGGCTGTAGCAGACGATCTTCGAGAGGTTGCCGCCGATGATCAGAAAGAAGGCGAGGAGCACCGTGAAGCGCTTGCCATAGCGCTTCGAGAGCCAGGTCATCGGAAAGGCGCCGAGGATGCCGGTGATGGCCCAGAGCGTGCCGTTGATCGCCATGACCTGCGAGGCCGCCTCGGTCCGGCCGTCGAAGAGGAAGAAAATCTGGATGTAGTTGTTGAAACCCATCACGAGCTGGAAGGCCACGATCAGGAGCACGAAGGCGAGGACGAGGCGGAGGAAGGTCCGGTTCCGGTAGGTGGCCTTGAAACTCTGGAGGATCGGCACGCGCTCCTGCTGGCGGGCCTGCTTGAGCTTGCCCTCCTTGCACAGCAAGGCGCACCACATGGCCGCGCCGGTGAGGATCACGCTCATGCCGAGGCAGACCCACTTGATGCCGTTCACCGTATCGCCGCCGAACATCGGGCGGTTGGCGAGGAAGTAGACCCACGGCAGCGTGAGCGCCCCGATGTTGCCGATGAAACTGGCGAACGCGAAGATGCTGGTCTTCTCGTGATAATCTTCGGTCATCTCGAGACCGAGCGCGCCGTGCGGGATGGCGTAGACGGGGACGACCGTGTAGAAAAACAGCGACGCCACCACGAAGTAACCGAACATGGCGGGCTTGCTCCAGTCGCGCGGCACGGTCCACAGCAGCCAGAACGCGATGCCGATCAGGATGCCGCCGACGACAAGGAACGGGATGCGCCGGCCGAAGCGCGAGCGGCAGTTGTCCGACATGTTGCCCAGCAGGGGATCGATGACGGCGTCCCACAGCCGCGGGAATGCCTGCGCGTAACCGATCCAGATGGCGCTGACGCCCAGGCCCACGATGTAGACCAGGTTGGTGAGCTGGATCACCGAGTTCACGGCGACCACCGTGACGATCATGCCCATGCCGTAGGCGACCTTTTGCGACAACGGCACCCGGTCGGCCGCGGCGGTGACATGATGTTGGTGGGAAGACATGGGTGGTGGGGTTGGCTGCCGGGCGGCGGTCCGGCGGTCGCCGGAGGGGGTTAGAGTTCGATCTCGATGCAGTTATCCGCGCCCGTTAACCGGGCAGCGAGCAGGGCGCCGGGGATGCGGAGGCCGCCCGGGCGATAGGGATTGGCCTCGCGCGCGAGGCCGGCGAGCGGTGCGCCGTTGACCCGGATCGCCGCGGGGGAGGACGTGCCGGATTTGACCGAATAAACGAGCCGCACGGGACGGCCGAGCAGCTGCGTGTCGGCGGTGAGCCCGTCGAGGCTGCGCGGCAGGACCGGATCGATGACGACATCGCCAAACGATTCGCGCACGCCGAGCAGGCAGGAGCGCACCTTGTGCAGGTAGAGACCGGGGCCGCTGGAATACAGACGCCAGCCGCCGCGCACGGGAATGCGGCCCGCCCGGAGTTCGTGCCAGCGCGCGGCCGCCTCGACGCGGTCGGCGAAGTCCGCATCGGAGCTGGAGAAATAGACGTTGCTCTGCCGCGCGACGGCGCCGGGAACCACTCGCTCCAACCCGACAGGATTGATGACCTGAAGCGCCTTCCAAAGGCGGTCGGCGTCGCCGAGCTTGGCCATGGCCTCCGCGTAGCGGATGTGGGCGTGCACGTATTGCAGGCCGACTTCGCGGCCGACGTTCGCGGCGGTGTCGGCGCGCTTGAAGAGTTTTTCCAAACCGCCTTGATAGACGGCGGGCTCGCTCATCAGGCGCACGCCGTCGTTGAAGTGCAGTTCGGATTCGATGAGCGCGGCGTGACGCTGCGCCTCCTCGGGCGTGAAAAGCTCGGCCAGCATCGAGCGGGTCATGGGCAACAGCCGGTAGCGGATGTTGGTCACCTTGTCCGTCGGATGCAGGAGCGGGCGGAGACGGCCGTCGGCTTCGTTCACCAGAAATCCCGCCACGACGCCGTCCGGCATGGCCCGGCTGGCGAAATCACGGCGCATGCGGACCAGCAGTTGATCGAGCCGGGCGGCCCGGGTGGATTCGCCGGCGCGGCGGCTGACTTCCGCGAACTGCCGGAAAGTGTGATAGGCGAGGCCGACCGTCCACGCGCTGACCATGCGCGTGCGCATCGCCGGATCGGCGGGCTGCAAGGTGTCGTCCCAATCGCCGTCGCCGTAGTTGACCAGGGCAGTGCCGGCGATGAAGCGCGACTCGCAATGCGCGACGACCCGATCGCAGTGCGCCCAGAGCGTCTCGGCGGGCCCGGCCGCGGTGAACTGCACCGGATCGGTGTAGCCGAGCGCCGTCCCCAGGAAGGCCAGATCATTGCTCGCCTCGACGTAATCGCACAGCGCCTTCACCGGCCAGAAGCAGACATCGCCGTGGCTGTGGGTCTGCTGGATGAACCGGAACGGCGCGAACATGAACCACTGCGGCCAGCACCCGGCGACCGCGGCGTCCTTGGGATTGTGCGCGTATTGCTGCTCGAAAACGGCCGTCAGGATGCGGCGCACCGTGGCAAATTCGCCGGCGGCAAGCAGCCACTCGACCGAGCCCTGGCAGACGTCGCGCACGCCCCACGCCGCGCCGCCGTATTGCTCCAACCCGTGCGGCGCGGAGAAATGAATGGCGGCATTGTGCGTGAACCACGGCAGCACCTCGTTGAGCCGGGAGGCGCCGACATCGACCGAGCCCTGCAAGCGCACCGGCGCCGCCGGCGGACGGGCAGGGGAGAACGTCCCGGCGTATTCCTCGCGCAAACGGGCCACCGCCGCCGGCAACCCGGCCGCGCCGTCCGTAGCACCGGTTAGGATGATACCGCAGCGTTCGACCGCCTTCGTCTGGAACACGGCATACGGTCCTTGGCGCGCAATACCGTCGGCGTGCAGGAGCTCATCGCCCCCGTGCGCCGCCAGCAGGGCAGGGGACGAAGCCGCGAGGGCAAAGCAGGTGCCGGGCAGGTGCTTCGCGGTGAAACCATCGGCGGCGGGACGCGCAGAGATCCAACCATCGTCATGCACTTCGATCTCACCAGCGGCCTCGAATTCGTTGGCGCCGAGCGCGAGTTGATGGGTAACGAGAAATTCCGCCGGTGGTCCGGATGCGACGCGCAGCTCCAGGAACGAAGCCTGTGCGGCTGCGGAACACCAAACGCGGACCTCGATCACCCGGTCGTCGATCCGATAAATCCAACGCACCACGCCCGGTTCCATCGCGAAGGCGGAGGGAACCCCGAGCTGCTGCCACGCTTCGCCGCGACGCAGGAAGACGCGCTGGCCGTGGGCACGCGCCACGTTGAGGTGGTTGCGCACGACGCTGAGCAGGCGCGCCAGGCTCGGATTGCCGAGATAGGCTTGGGCGCCGAAAATGCCGGCGGCGTAACAGGTGAGACCGAACTGCCGGTCGTCGATCCAGTCGGCCGTGCCGCTGCGGAGGATGTGTCCGTGCGGGCGGGCGACGAGCGCCTCCTTGTCACGGGAAACGACGTGTGTTTCAGCGCCGTGGAAAAAAGAAAGCACATGGCCGGCCGCATCCAACTCGCGATGGCGGCGTGTGCCGGGAAACCAGGCGTCCCAGTCCGACACGGTCGGCCGCGCGCCATGCAACCACGGAGCGTGAGTAAAAACCGTCGCGCCCGCCGCGTGGCACTGCGTCGGGACGTCCGCACCGAGCCAGCCAACAGGCAGCAGATCGCGCAGCAGGGCGACATCCGCCAGCGACGAAGCTGCGGGATGATCCTCGACATAGGCGGCCACGAAAGCGACCTCGACCGTCGCGCCGGGAGCGAGGGAGAGCGGCTGGCTCTGGAGGCCACCGAGAGCGAATTCGTATTGGAGTCGCTTCGAAGGCAGGGCGGGCTGACGGACCGCGACGGGCTCGCCGGTCACGCGGTGATCGGCGCCAAAGAACTGCCAGCCATCGGTGCAATAGGCGGCGGCGCCCTGCGCGCAGGCGAAAGCGAGCCAGGGGCGACGGCCGCCGGCCATGGGTTGATTCTGGCGCGCGAGCACGACGTGCCCGAGGCGCGGGTCGGAAAGGGGGAGGAGATCGAGATACTGCGAAACGTAAGCCTCGTTGTTGCGGACGGCGCCCTCGTCGGCGAGGCCGAGATCCTGGGCGTGCAACAGATCGATTTTCCGGGCCGTGGTGCCGGCATTGCGGATGCACACACGCCAGGCCCAGCCGGATTTGACCGGGTGAAGACCGAAAGTGACGGTGCAATCGAGCGTGCCCGCAGCCGCGGTGCCGTGCCAGCTGGCGGTACGTCCGTCACAGCCGAAGGCAAGTCCGGGACCGACCAGCGGGGCCCAGCCAACGGGCGAGGCCGCATCATCGAACCAGCGCACGAGCAGACGGAACAAGCCGTCCTCGGCGGGGCCGGGCAGCAGCTGGTTGAGCATCGTCTCCCGGTGGCGCAGCGCATAGAGGGCGCCGGTGGGCAGGAACTGGGCGCGCAGACCGGAGGAGGCGGTTAACTCCCGCAAGTGGAAATCGGTCGCGGCGCGAAGACGATGAGTGGTGGCGGTGGCTGGACTCGTGTCCATGAAGGAAGCGCGGGGCGCGGAGCCGCGGCAGGTGAGTGACGCAAGGTGAAGGCGCGCCGGGAAGAGCGCACCAAAAAAGGAAGGGAGGCCGGCGGGATCGGACCGCCAGCCTCCGGAGAAACTACCGGCTTAGAACGTGAACCGGGCGCTCAGACGGAAGGTACGCGGGGCCTGGAAGTAGTAGCCGTCGCGGATGTGGTTGCCCGCCTCGTCCGTGTAACCCCAGTGGTAGCTGGTGACGATCGGGTCCTTCTTATCGAGCACGTTGTCGATGTTCAGCGCGATGTGCGTCGGGATGCCGTAGATCTTGGTCTCATAGGCGAAGACGGCCGACGTGTTGGTCACGGCGGTGCCGTAGTATTCCTTGCTGTCCAGGATGCCGGCATAGCTCCGGCCCGTGTACGACACGCCGCCACCCGCGGAGAAGCCCTTGAGCGTCTCGCCGGTGAAGGTGTAGTTGGCGAAGAGCGCAGCGGTGTATTTCACCAGTCCGAGGTTCTTCGCGCCGGGCTTGGCCTGATCGAGCGCATTCTGGACGTCGGCGATGGCCGCGCGCAGATCGTTGCGCCGGCTCTGGTCGAGCGCAGCGTTGTTCACGACGCCGTTCCACGTGCCGAGGTTGGCCGCGAAGTACTGGCGACTGCCCGGGTAGTAGTCGACGATCTTGGCGTCCGGCTTGCCGTAGCTCGCCTGGAGGCGGAGGTTCTTCGTCGGGTTGGCCGTGATCTCGAACTCGTAACCGGTCACGTCGAGCGACGTAGTGTCGGAGAACGCGATACCGCCGTTGCCCGACTCGGTCGGATTGCCGAGCGCGAGGTTGTATTTCTGCCAGATATTGCGCAGCGCGGTCGGGTTTTCCACCAAGTGACCTTCTGACTTGGTGTCGTAGCGAAGGAGCGTTGCATAATACTTGCCGTCGCTGGACGAATAGCGGAGGCCGTACTCGAGGCCTTTGCCGCGCTCGGGGTCGGGGCGCTTGCCACTGAGGAGCGGCTGCGAACCGGCGTGCGGCGGCTGGATGTTCTTGGACATGTTGGCGACCACGCCCACGCCGGACGAGTGGAAGTACACGGCACCGGCGGAGAGGGTGTCGGCGTCCTTGCTCTCATCGACGATGTGGTCGGTGAGGTTCGGGCCGCGGCGGAGCTCGCGGAGGTGCTCGGTGTACTTCTCCTTGCGGGCGCCGAGCGTGACGGACAGCGCGTCGTCGAAGAAGCGGGACTGCGACATGATGGCGACGTCCTTCGGCTTGAAGGTGTCGTCGAAGTCGAACCAGTAGCCGTCGGCCTTCGGCATGTAGGAGATGGCGCGACCGTTGGGCGCGACCTCGGGAGCGTTCATGACCTGGTTGGGATGATCGAGGTAGATGCGACCCCAAATCATGTTCTGCACCCAGTCAGCCGGATTGGTGATGGTGGTGCCATTGCCAACCTGGCCGAGGTACTGGCGGGCGGACTGCTTGAGCTCCTTCGTCGAGGTGGAGGCGCTGAAGAGCTGCTTCCACGTCACGCCAAACAGTGTGGGGTTGAAGTGATAGTTCAACTGCGCGCGCGCCTCGGTGACGGCACGACTCTGCGTCTGCTTGCTGAGGAAGAAGTCCGCGAAGGCCTTGCCATAGTTCGGGTTGGTCGAGCCGTCCGGGAGCTGCTTGTTGATATCGATGGCGGCGCCGCCGGTGCCTTCATAATCCTTGGCCGTCTGGCTGTCGGTATAGCGGTAGAACGACGCCGAGAAATCGAAGTTCTCGTTGATCTTGTGATCGATGAACGCCGTGAAGTCGCGATAATCGATGTCGGACTGTCCGCTGCCGTAGCTCCAATCGCGGCTCGGGAGAACCGGGATCTTGTCCGTGGAAACATAGGTGCTGTGCCACGGGAGCTTGATCTTGGAGGGATACCAGCCCTTGTTGGGCGCGTAGTTCAACGCGGCCCACGTCTCGGTCTGACTGGTGGTCGAAGCCCAGCCGCCGGCCCAGCCCATGAGGGACTTGGAGCCGAGGCCCGGGATGTAGACCCAGAACGGATTCAGCCAGTCGCCCCACGCGCCGGCATTCTGGATGTGCTCGGTGCGAGCGGAGCCACCGGTCGGGGCGGCGCCCCAAGTCTGCGAGGCGGTGACGCCGTCCCAGCCGGAGAGCTTGTCTCCAATGGTCGTCGAGATGAGGGTCTTGTGAATCTTGGCGTATTCACCTTCAATGCGGATCTGGGTGTTGTCGCCAATCTTGTAGATAAGGGCGACGTCGCCCGCCGAGAGCTTGTTCACGTCGTTCTCGCGCCAGCCGTTGTTGTTGTCATTAACGGCGTTCACGCGGACGGCGAGGTTGTCCGAGATGCGGCGGTTCACATCGAGCTCGAAGCGCACGCTGCGGTTGCTGTCGACCACGACGCCGGGCTTGATGAAGTCCTTATCGAGACGGGGCAGCTTGGTGTAAGTGCTGAGCTGGCCGCCCACGGTGCCGAGACCGAAGATGATCGAGTTCGGGCCGTGGAGGAACTCCACGCGTTCGATGTTGTAGCTGTCCTGGGATTGGAAGAACGAGAAGTAGTTCCGGGTCGGGCCGGGACCACCTTGTTCACCGGCGCCAGCACCACGATAGTTGAAGGCCCAGTCGTGAAACGCCGAGCCGCCGAAGCCTTTGCCGGCATTCGGATCCTCCGGCACGACGTTGGGCGACCACTTCAGGGCCTCGCGGACGTTCTGGATGCCGAGGTCGTCGATGAACGTGCGCGTGAGGGACGAGATGGAGGCGGAGGTCAGCTTGATGGGGGTGTTCGTGCGGCCGCCGGCGAGGGAATCAACGGCGATGTAGCCGGTGTCCTTGTCGGTGTTCACGACGAACGTCTCCAGCTTGACCACTTCCTCGTCCTTCGCCGGGGCGGGCGGGGCGGAGGGCGCGGCTTGCGCGAGTAGGGCGGCGGGGAGGCCGAGCGCCAACCCGAAGGCTAGCGCGAGTTTACTCTGAGTACATGTTTTCATGACTTGGTTAGGGGCAGTTGCGGATTGTGGTGGTGTCGGGATGATGTGGTGTTTGGTGGTATCGCGTCTCTGGGAGAAAAAATGGGGCCGGTTCACTGCAGCCGGATGCGGCCGAGCCGGAATTCGCCGGGGAGGGGAGTGCTGTAGGACCAGTTGAGCTTGAGCATCGCGTCCCACTCCTTGACGCCCTCGGTGATGGCGGCGGGAGTCAGGCCGAACTCCAGGCCCGGCTTGGGCGTGAGCCCGATGCTCGCCCACGGAATCGAAGCCTCGACGGTGTAGCCATCCGCCGTCGGTGTGATGAGGGCGTCGCACGGAACGTGATTGAAATGTTCTTTCGCTCCGACCCCGACCCGGTAGGTGAACTGGTAATCCTTCGGGCCAGTCCAGACGAGGCCGTCGCCATCCGGATCGATGTAGAGCTCGATGAGCCGGTTGCGCACGGGTGGAACGTTGTAGCCAGGAGGCGAATCCGTCACCTCGGCGTGGAAGTGGAGCGCCGTGGCATCCCAGGTGACGGCGAAACGGAACGAGAGCGGAGCATCGCCGGGGCGGATGTCGGCATTGGAATCCTTGAACTCCATGCCCGCGACCGTCTGCCAGTCCCATTGGGCGCGAGGCAGGGAAGCGGCAACCGCCACGGCACTACGCTGCGGCTTCAGGGTCTGGGCTCCGGCGAGTTCGCGCTGCGCATAGACGGATGTGTTGGGACCGAAGGCGGCAGCGGCAAACTCGGCGATGGCCGTGCGTCCCGCCTGCACGAGACGGTCCTTTTGGAAAGCGGCGCGCACGCTGTCGTCTCCGAGCAGATTGGCGGCGGCGATGAGATAGGCGGCAGCGGCCTCCGGCGTGCTCAAGAGCCGGGCCGGTGCGGCCAGCGCTTCGCGCGGGAATTGATCGAGCTGCAACACCGGCAGCAGCGGACTGGCCGGAGCGCCCGGGCCGACCAGACTGGCGTAGGCCAGTTGCGCGGCGGACGCGCCCGAAAGAATGGAACGCTCGTCGAGCCAGAGACCAGGCAGCACGGCGCCTGCGGCATCCGCCGGCGCCAGCACATGCACCGGACCGACAGGCTGGGTAGTACGCGTGAGCTTGCTCCAATCGGAGGCGGGGCGGCGGCCCTCCGCGATTTGCAGAAACACTCCCAGTCGTGAGGCCGCACCCAGCGTAGGCTCGGCAGCCGGCAGACTTTGCCAAGCGAAGGCCTCAAGCAGCCTGGTGGCCTCGGCGGCGAGTGCAGGCACCATCTGGCGCAGCGTGATCAGCGCGGCCGCATACGTCGCGTCTGAGCCGCCGGCGGCGAGCAACGGCCGCGCTGCGTCCAGCAATTCGTTGCCGGTCACAAAGCCGAGTTGCTGCGCGGCCAGCAAAGCCGTCAATTGCAGCCCCGGGGGCGCGGGTCGGGTCAGCAACGCCTGCCAGGCCGACCGGGCGCGAGCCAGGGCCTCGGTCTGCTGGTCGTGATCGAGGCCGCGCGCGTAGGAGAGGAACCCCGCCTTGGTCAGGGAAAGCTTGGCCTCGGGCGATTGCATGAAGAGTTTCCAGATGAGGCCGGTGCGGAGATTCTCCGCCTGCAGAATCGAGATGCCCTGATCGATGCCGATGACATCGGCATTCACCCAGCCATTGTGGGGGTTGAAGGCGTCGACGAAGCCATAGCGCTTCCAGATGCGATCACCGTAAGTGGACTTCAGGTAGCGCAGGACCACGAGGGTCTTCTCCGGCTCGAAAGGCAGAGAGCCCGCCGGCGCGCACGGCACGATGGTGCCATCCAGGGCGTTGAAGCGCAGCGTCCGCGGCGGGCCGCCCCAAGCCTTGTAACCCGTGGCGGAATCCGAGGCGGCCAGACCCCAGAGATTCTCACTCCACAGTGGAAATTCGGGCTTCAGGTCGATGCTCATCTGCCGCTGCGCCAAGGTCGCCAGTTGCGAGTTGCGGAAATAGTCCATCTCCGCATCGCGCCGGCCCCGCAGGTCGAGATAGGCTTGCGGGAATTGGTGCACGAATAGCGGAGGCTCCTGCACATAGACGAAATCGGCGTAGTGTCCGAGCGGCTTGCGCTCCCACGCATGCCAGTAGGCGGCCGGCAGCGGCTTAGACGACACGCCGAGCGCCAGGAAACTCATCAGCACATGCTCGGAGTAGCGGTCCCAGCGGTAGCGCGAGAAACCCGTCTCGTCGTGCCAGCCCAGCGACACCAGCTGGCCGTCGTTGAGGAACCAGTTCCAGTCGACGTCGCCCAGCATGCGGTTCACCAGCGCCGTAATCTCCGGGTCGGCGAAATACTCGCGCGCCACGATCGCGCCGGCATAGACGAGCGCGGAGTCCATGGACGAGAGCTCGCACTGCCACGCGCGTTTGCCGGTGTCCATCTCCATGAAGTGATAGAAGAAGCCGTGGTGCCGCTGCGCCTCGTTGACGAGGAAGCGCAGTTTCATCCGCACCCGCTCGACCGCCGCTGCGCGGTCCACCCAGCCGCGTTCCGTGGCGATCACCCACGCGCTGAAGGAATAGCCCGACGAGGCGATGCTTGCCTTCCCCACGCTCTCCGATCCGTCGGCGCGCGCGCGGTCTCGGACCAATCCGGTGCGCGGGTGTGTCTGTTCTTGGAAAAATTTGAATGCGGTCCGTTCGATGTCGTCCAGCAGGGCCTCGTCCGCCGCGCTCAGGACGATTCGCGGATGCGGCTCGCTTACGGGAGCGGCGCGCAGGGCCGGGGAGAGAAACAGGGCGGCGCAACCAACTACGCCGAGCAGCGAAGTTGCGACAACGAGGAATGACTTGCCGAAAGGCATGACGATCCAGTGCGGGGGAGGTGGGTGAAATAGGTCGATGCTTGGTGTAAGCACCGGCGGGGTGCATCCACGCTCAAATGACAACGTTTGCAAAGCAAGCTAAATTAATGTGCATCTCTTGAACTATGACGCGATGGCGCTGCGCATTTTCTCACCGGACTCCAAGAATGAGAACAAGACCTGCCCGCTGCGGCCGGTCCTAGTACCTGCCAAGGGCGGTTTTATGCACGAATCAATGCATGCAAACATTTGCATACAGCGCCCTGAATTCTCCTCACGAGGCAGGTCGGGCCGAGTCCCAGTCTACTTGCGCTCCGAGGTTCGCAGCGGGCGGGTGGACTCGCGGATCATCATCGGCGCGGGCATGTCGTCCAGCAATACCCGGCGCGCGCGCATGGGCGAATTCACCGCCTCGACAATCAATCCTACGGCTCGCTCAGCGAGGTCTGCCAGGGGTTGCCGCACCGTTGTCAAGGCCGGCTGACATGCCGTGGCCCAGATGCCGTCGTCAAAGCCAACAATGGAAATATCGTCCGGGCATCTGACGCCGGCAAGGTGCGCGGTGTGCATGGCGCCAAAGGCGAGTTCGTCGTCCGCACAGCAGATGGCGGTAGGGCGCTCGGCGCACTGCAGGATTCGCTTCATGCCGATGCGGCCGGTCTCCGTACTGAAGGGCCCGCTATAGATCCACTCCGGGCGGGGCATCGCCCCGGCTTTCTGCAATACTTCCAGATAGCCTTTTTTTCGCTCGAAAGCGTCGCGGGTGCCGTCGGGCCCCAGCAACAGGCCGATCCGACGGTGCCCGAGCTGGAGGAGGAGACTGGCCACGGAGCGCGCTCCGGAGATATTGTCCACGCCGACAACCGGCACACCGAGTTCCCGCACATCCGTCTGCTCCGGCAGGGTGGATTTGGTCAGCACGATGGGTCGACGGAATCCTTTCAACTCCTCGAGCGCCTTTTTGCTGAGCGGTTCGGCCAAGTAAATGATGCCGGAAGAATTCAGGCTCAGGTGCTGCATCGCTTCCCGGAAATTCGGGCTCTCGTTGGCGCGCAGTGTCGAGATTTGCAGTCCCCAGCCACGGGCCGCGGCTGCGTGGAGGGCGCCGGCGAGAAAACGCCCGTAGTATTCGGAGAAGAAGATATTTTCGTCCAAGGGCACCACCACGGTCAGGGTCGCATTGATACCCATGCGCAGGATACGGGCGCCGGGATTGGGGGAGAAATGCTGCTTCTCCGCCAAGTCCATGATCTGCTTGCGCCGGTCCGCCCGGACGAGGTGCGCGGTCTCCGGTCGCAGCGCGCGCGAAACGGTCGAGGGTGACACGCCCAGGCTCGCCGCAATCTGCACAATGCCGGTCTTATCGAGACGATGAGGACGCGAGTGGGGCATGCGGCCGGTATCACACCTAATTTCACGCTCAGCAAGCAAACGTGTGCAGTGCATGCCGAACAAAGATAAGAGCGGGGCAAGCGACCGCAGGCCCGACCACCGATTCTCTGGCGTGGCGCTCGAAGATTCTCCAAGCGTCCAAGAGGGTGGCGCTCGCAGTAAAAGGACATGTCCGTAAACTTCCGGCAGCTAGTAGTACTTAACCGGCTCGGATTCAACTGTATCTATATGGGACATAATGTATATTGTGCGTTTATGACTGCTTGACGTGACCACCGACTGGCTTCACAACATATGCGTAGCTGGAATATTCCCCAAGAGATGCGCAGACCTGCCGGCAAAACAGGAGGATAATCCCGCCATCAGGCCGCTGGCCGTCTAGCAGCCCCAGCGGTTCCGATAAACCATCAAAAAGAGGATAAACCATGAACCCGAAATTCGAGGCTGCGACTCAAACACCGCAGGAACTCCTCAAGAATCTCCGCGCTCTCGTCACCGAGGCCGAGAAGATTCTCGCCGACTCCGGCCATGAGCATTCGGAAACACGTCTCGAGGCGCTGCGTGAACGCTATGAAGCCGCGCAGGAGCGTCTCGCCGACTATTACGCCAACGCCAAGAAGAAGGTCGTCGCCGGTGCGAAATACACCGACGAAGCGATCCGCACCCATCCCTACCAGTCCCTCGCCATCGCCCTCGGCGTCGGCGTGCTGGCAGGGGTGTTGATTGGCCGCAAAACCGCCAAGTAACTCTCTTCCCATGGTCATGGAAACTCCGACCACTCCATCGTCGGGATTTCTCGGATCGATCCGAGCGTTCGGTGACGATGTGCTGGCCAGTGTCCACCGTCGCATCGAGCTGCTCGCGCTCGAGGTCCAGGAAGAAAAACTCCGCCTGATCCAGGCCTACGTCTGGATCAGCGCGGCCATGTTCACCGGTGCGCTGGCACTCATGTTCGGCAGCCTGACGCTGGTTTACGTCTTTTGGGAATCCGCCCGGCTGGCGGTGCTCGGCGGGCTCACCTTGTTCTATGCCGCCGCGATGCTCGTCATCGTTGTGGCCTTCCGGCGCTATCTCCGACGCCAGCCGAAGCCTTTCGAGGCCACGTTGGAGGAACTGAAGGAGGATCGCGCATGTATCCGCGAGGATATCTGACGGAGCTTGCCGCCACCAAGGCCACGCTGCGCCGCCGCATCACGGAGCATCGCGCCGGCTGCGCGGAAAATGCCGCCCGGGTCTTCCGCCCGCTGGCGTGGGTCGACCTTGCGGTCGATCTCTGGCGGCAAACACCGCTGCTCGGCAAGCTGGCTGCCATTCCCCTGGGCTTTCTCGCCGCCCGCACAGCCAGTCGGCATGCCGGCACGGTGCGCCGCTGGCTGCACTGGAGTTCGCTGATTTTCGGCGCCCTGCGCCAATTCAGCGGGAGGTAAAACGCGCCCTGCTTCGCGGGAATGGGTTCCGGGCGCACCCACCCGGTCACCGGTTGATCCTTACCATGAAAAATCTCGTCATCCCCGACTTCCCGACGGGTTGCGCCGCCCTCCCGGTCGCGCAGCGCGTTGTCCATCTGCCGGTCGAGGGCGCAGAGCTCACCGGCGATCTGGTCATCCCCGCCGGTGCGACCGGCGTGGTGCTCTTCGCCCACGGCAGCGGCAGCAGCCGGTACAGTCCGCGCAATCAGCACGTCGCCCGCATGGTGCAGGACGCAGGCATGGCCACGATACTCTTCGACCTGCTGACGGATGCCGAGGAGGAGGAAGATGCCTTCACCAACAATCTCCGTTTCAATATCGAGCTGCTCGCCGCTCGGCTGGTCGGAGCAACCCGGTGGGTGCGACAACTGCCGGCCTTGCAGAACCTGGGCATCGGTTACTTTGGCGCCAGCACCGGGGCCGCGGCCGCACTGGTTGCCGCCGCCGAGCTGCCTGACGTCATCCGGGCCGTCGTCTCGCGCGGCGGCCGCCCGGATCTCGCCGGGCCCGCGCTGCGCCGCGTCTCCGCCCCGACGTTGCTTATCGTCGGCGGACAAGACCACCTGGTGATCCAGTTGAACCGCGAGGCCTGCGCCCGGCTGCGCTGTGCGAAGCGATTGGTGACCGTCCCCGGGGCCACGCACCTGTTCGAGGAAACAGGCGCTCTCGACCAAGTGGGACAACTGGCGGCCGAGTGGTTCAAGGCGCATCTGTCCCCCGCCCCGCCATGAAAACCGCCTGGCCGCACCGCACCGGGATTGAAGCGACAGGCGCGCAGCCGGTCTCTCATTTCGTGGTGCAGGACCACCAGGCTCGCACTCATCACTATGATTTTCGTCTCGAGAAGAACGGGGTGCTGAAAAGCTGGGCCGTGCCCAAGGGGCCGCCCCTCGCTTGGGGCGAGAAACGCCTGGCTGTGCAAACGGAGGATCATCCTCGCGATTATGCCGATTTCGAAGGGACAATCCTGCCCGGACGCTATGGCGCCGGCCAGGTCCGCATCTGGGACCGCGGTTTATGCGAAGTGCGCGAATGGACGGACGAGCGTATCGTCTTTGTTTTGCATGGCCGGCGGCTGCGCGGATGTTTCGGTCTCCTCAGGATGCGCCAGCTCGGACCGCGCCACTGGCTTTTCTTGTCGATGCAGCGCGGTCGCACCCGTCCGCATCCGGTGCGCGCGTTGCCCGACCATCTTCCGACCACCCCGACATCACCGCCCAACCAGGAGGACCCATCATGAAAAAAATACTCGTTCCCGTAGATCTATCCTCGGCCACGGTTCAGGTTTGCGACGCAGCCTGCACCCTCGCCCAGTCGCTCAACGCCCGGCTTGTGCTTCTGCATGTCGTGCCGCCACCGCCGCCGGTGATGGGCGACTACTACGCCTTTTCGGGTCCGCAAGGCTTCGAGCTCACCAAGGGGGCGAAGAAAATGGCCGCCAAGAAAATGAAGGCGCTCGGCCACTGGTTTCACAAGCGCTGGCCGGAGACCAAGGTTCTCCAGCATACCGGGCCGCCCGTCCCGGTCATCCTGAAGGCCGCCAAGCTCGCGCGGCCCGACTACATCGTGCTCGGCTCCCACGGACATTCCGCGATGTACGAGATGCTGATCGGCAGCACGGCGCACGGCGTCATCCGCAAGGCCCCGTGTCCCATCGTGTTGGTGCCGATCACGGGCCGCGGTCGGCGGAGCAGCCGCTGAAAGGAAGCGCTCCCGGCGATGCAACGCGCGGTCCTCGCCGGGCTGCGCGCGAGGGGTATGCCGCCGGTCACACCGGCAGCGGCACCCGCGCCTGCGAATGGCGCTTCACGTCGCCGCGTTGCCGGCGCGCATGGTCTTCGAGCCGGCGGCGGACGATGTCGAACACATCCCGGATCAGCACATAGATGTCCTTGTGCGCCGCCGCCGTTTCCTGGCTCTTGGTCAGCCGCCCTGTTCCGATGTCGGCCTGCCGGCCGCGGTCGGAGGGTTCGTGCCGCACCACGATGTCGTTGCCCGGCACGCCGAGTTCCACGCGGATATGGTAGTGATCGCCCCAGTGATGATGCCGGTGCGGCACTTCGATCAGCACATGGCAGCTGATGATCCGCTCGTAATAGTGTTCCAGCTTGGCGACCTCGTTGCGGACGCGCGCGGTCACGGCTTCGGAGGGCCGCAGATTGCGGTAGGTGATGGAAACAGGCGCATTCATGATGTTTTCCCGGTTGGATGTCCGGCCTTGCGGCTGCCCGGCCGTTTTCGCGGACCGGCCGAAGCGCGATGCGGCCGGGCCGCGAATTTCGGCTTCATCTCCGCGTCGACGGGCTCCGCCTCTTCTTCGGCGCCCGGATCAAACTCCAATACCTCGGGCACCCGGGGTTCGGCCGGTTCGTCGCCCTCATCCGTGAGGTTCGCCTTCGCTTCGGCGGCAGGCGGGGCAGATCCGCGCAGCGAGACGGCCGCCTCGAGGTGCGCCCTGGGCAGTTCGCCGCTCTTTTCGCGCTGGCGTTCCACTTCGGCGGTGTAACGGGTCCATGGCACGGCGCGCAAGCGCGCGGCGGGGATGGGCCGCCCGCTCTCTTCGCAGACACCGTAGCGTCCGCTGAGGATGCGCAGGATGGCGTCGTTGACCTCGTTGAGGCCGTTCTGCTCCGCCGCCAATAGGGCGAGCGAGAGTTCATGGTCGAATTCGTCCGTGGCGCTGTCCGCCGGATGCACGCTGTGCGGTTCGATCGTGAGGCCCGCGGTCTCGCTGAGTTTTTCCTCCCGGTCGCGCAGCAGGGCGTCGCGCAAATCGGTCAGGGCGCGATAATGCCAGGCCCAGCGGCCGCCCCGTGCCGCGGCGGGCTTGGGCGTGAAAACCCACGGGGCGCCTTCACTCGGCGGATTTACTGAGGACGGCTTCATGGTAGGGACGGTGAATGATGGCGGCGCGCACGTGGTCGCGGAGACCTTGCACGCCCTCCTGTTCCGCGCAGCTGGCGCAGCAGTAGATGTGTTGCCCGGCCTCGACGCCGTGGCCGATGATCTTGCAGCCGCAATGGCCGCAGACGGGGGCGAGCGCGGTGATGGCGCACTCGAAGCAGTCGAACACATGCCGCTCGCCATCGATGACGACATCGAAGGTCTGATCGTATTCGTTTCCGCAGACTTCGCACTTGTTCATGGCCGTCTCCTTTCTGGCCCGGTGCGTGTTCCCAGATGCCCGGGCGGTGCAGTTGATTGTCTATTGACCTCGGTCGGACCGGCGGGCCGCTGGACCCGTCAGTGCGCGCGGCCACCCGCAAGGGCAACCTCCGGACGCGCCGCCTGCGCGGTGGCGTTCACTTTCAGGTGCCGGCCGCCGCGGCTGCCGTGCAGTTTCACCGTGGCTTTGAGCGGTCGGGGGCCATCCGGGCCGGCGATGCTCTCCAGCGCCTGTTTTGCGGTCAGCGCCTCGTGCAGCAGGGCCTGCCGTGCGGCCAGCCAATGGTCGAAGTCGCGACCCTCCGGCTTGCCTTCGGAAAGCCAGAGCTGGTACGCGCGTTCGCGAATCTCATCCTCCGTTGGTTCGAGTGCGGGGGATTCGGTGTAGTTGATCAACAGTGTCATGGTTTTTCCTCCTGGTGACTGAGCTGGCGGCATGTCCGCCGACAAAACGGCCCCGGAACCTCGCGATTCCGGGGCCATGAAAATAACGGGTGGGCGTTCGCCGCGCGCTCCTACCCGGTCGCACACGTTAGGCGCTCTCGCTTTCGCGGGCCGTATGCTCCCCGACGCCACTGTCCGCGGCATGCGGATATCTCGGTCTCATGGCGGGACCGTTCCGGCCGTTGCCGGCTGGAATTTATTGAGTGAGGTCTCTACGCCCGGATCGGTTGTCTCCTGCCGGAGACGGCACGCCGGACGGGGTGCGGACACGCCTGCACTGCTCGCGTCTGCACCGTGACCACAGGGACGGCTCCGGCTTTTGGCTGGACGTTGGCCCCGTGTTACGGGTCTGACCTCTTATCTCTCAGGTTGCGTTGAATTGCAGCTAGGCTGCCTGGTTTGTCAGGCCGCCCCGGTGAGGAAGGTTTGCGGACTTAGCCCGGTCTGTTCCCTCCCCGTCGTTCCGTCGCCTTTGCGCGTCCGCCAGCGGATGGCGGACCTTGTGGCGGAGGTGAACCGCCGGCAACGAAACCACGTTCTGGTCTGCACAGTAGCAACCGTTACCCTCTGGGTAACTGTGTGGATTTGCCGGCCGAAACATCCGGCAAACCTGACTCGGCTCGGCGCGGCTTCTGATTCGCGCCTGACCGCACAGTTCCTGATTCGTGTGTGAACTGACCGGACACGACTCCGGCCAGAGGAACTGGTGAGAAATGCCTGCGCACGGTTGCCCGCGCGGAGGGGAAGACGGCACCAGCTGCCGCTTTCCTTTCCCCGGTTGCCCGGGATTATCCCAGTCGTGCTTTCAGCGGACATTTTCAGGTCTGCTGCGCTTCGACTGTTCTTTCAAGGAACGGGAGGAGTATAGCACCATCTCGCGTGATTGCTCCGCACCAGTTGCTCGCGGCGACGACTACAAATTCCGTTAATGTCCGGCCGGCATTAGCTGCCGCCATGACAGGGCGACCGACGGCAATCCACGCCTAGCACATCACCCTAGGCGGTCCTGGGGCCGGCTGCGCACCGCGGACCCGAAATCACTGGGGTTTTAGGGCGCGATACCCCAGCGGCTGGTCAGCGGGTAGTAGATGAACAACGGTTTGCCCACTACGTCCTTCTCGGGGATGAAGCCCCAGTAACGACTGTCCAAACTGGCCGGCGAGTTATCGCCGAGCGCCATGAAGGAATGAGCCGGCACCTCGGCCACGCGGCCGAACTCGAGCAGGCCGATGCCGGTGTAACCCGGAAACTTGCCGAGCCGCTTGGCGTTGGCGGCGAATGCCTCGGCTCCGGTGATCGGCGCGCCGTTGCGGAACAACTGTCCACCCGTGTCGCCGGCGCGGGCGCCGCCGTCGCGATTGTAGGCACCGTTGGGCGCGCGCACTTCCAGTTTGTCGCCGGGCAGGCCGACGAGGCGCTTGATGTAGTATTGCTGGATCTGGTTGCCGGCGGCGTCCTCCATCGACGGACTGTGGATGTTCTCGGTCTTGAAAACGAATCCCTGACCGACCTTCGGTGGCGCAAAATTGTAGGTGATGCGGTCGACGAACAGCAGGTCGCCCGTCAGGATGTCGAACGACAGAATCTTCGCGCCGGCCTGGACGGTGCGGTTGAGCGGCACCCAGTACACCCGCGCTTCACGCGAACGGCCGCCGAGTCGCACGGTCATGGCGGAGGACTCCAGCTTGGCGCCCATGGTGCGCGCCTGCCGCAGGAGATAGTCGCCGAGCGTGCCGCGTTTCAGGCCGAGCTTTTCCTCGAGCACGCGATCCAGGTCGAAGTCGGCCGGCACCTCCAGCTTGGCCGGGCTGCCGTTGACCATGAAGGTGTATTCCTTGTGCGCCGAGGGGAACAACAGCAGTGAGCGTCCGGTTTTCTCCGAGCCGATCATCCGCACGTAGTTCGAATCGTAGGCCACCACCCCGGCCAGCACTTCGCCGCTCGCGGGCGCCGTCACCGAATAGTTCGTGGCGCCGAACGCCAGCAGCCGCCCCAGCCGGCCCAGCGCGCCGGGCTCCTTCCCCTCCTCGATCAGCTCGTGCGTCATGCCATAATAGCTCGGCCACATCGAATTGGTCGGAATCTTGAACGGCTGCACGAAATACGCGCGCAAGCCGAGGATGACGATCGCCGCCACGAGGAAAAACTCGACGTTCTCGACCAGCGACGACGCCGGGTAATGCCGGCCGCCGACATCGCGCAGCGCGACCTCGAGGCGCTCGATGGCCAGCTTGAGCTTGCTGGCGTCGGCGCGCTCCTTCAGGCGTAGCTTCAGTTCGCCGGCCGCGGCGACGAGCTGCTGTCCCTGCGTACCGGTCAGCTGGTCGCGGCGGAACTTGTAGACCCGGTCCGCCACCTCGAGCCAGTTGGCGGCGTGCCGCCGCATTTTCTTTTCCTCGGAGCGCAGAAAGTCGAACACGGGGAGCCTGGGGTTAGTTGTTCGTTTTCAGAACCTGAATAAAGGCATCTGGTGGGATCGAAACCTTGCCGATTTGTTTCATCTTCTTTTTGCCCTCCTTCTGCTTGTCGAGGAGCTTGCGCTTGCGGCTGATGTCACCGCCATAGCACTTCGCCGTCACGTCTTTTCGCATCTCGCGGACGTTGTCGCGGGCGATGATCTTGCCGCCGATGGCGGCCTGCACGGCGATCTTGAACATCTGCGGCGGAATGATGTCGGCGAGCTTCTCGCAGAGGGCGCGGCCCTGCGTCTCGGCCTTGGAGCGGTGCACGATGCTGGCGAAGGCGTCCACCGGATCCTGATTCACGAGGATTTCCATCTTCACGAGGTCCGACGTACGATAGTCGCCGAGTTCGTAGTCCATCGAGCCATAGCCGCGCGTGATGCTCTTCAGCCGGTCGTTAAAGTCCACGAGGATTTCGTTCAGCGGCAGCGTGCACGTGAGCATGACGCGCGAAGCGTCGAGCGTGTCCGTGTGGTCGCACGAGCCGCGCTTCTCCATAATGAGGTTCAGGATGTCGCCGAGAAACTCGTTCGGCAGATGGATCGCCGCCTTGATGGTCGGTTCGGAGATTTCAAGGATCGACGCCGGGTCAGGCAGATTGACGGGATTGTCGACCTCGATGACTTCCCCGCCGTGCTTAGTGACCTTGTAGACCACGCTCGGGTAAGTGGAGATGATCTCCACGTCGTACTCGCGCCGGATGCGTTCCTGGATGACCTCCATGTGCAGGAGACCGAGGAAGCCGCAGCGAAAACCGAAGCCGAGGGCCACCGAACTCTCCGAGGAGTAAACCAGGGCGGAGTCGTTCAGGCGCAGCTTGCCGAGGGCCACCTTCAGTTTCTCGTAGTCGTCGGACTCGAGTGGATACAGGCCGCAATACACCATCGGCCGCACTTCCTTGTAGCCCGGGAGCATGTCGGTCGCGGGCTTGTTGGCGTGCGTGATGGTGTCGCCGATCTTGATCTCGTCGGTGCTCTTGATGTTGCTGACAATGTAGCCGACGTCGCCAGGACCGAGTTCCTTGATCTTTTCCATGCCCGGGCGGAAGACGCCGACTTCCTTCACCTCCGAGCGCTGGCCCGTGCTCATGAGCATCATCATCTCGCCGGCTTTCATCGTGCCGGAGAACACACGGGCGTAGGAAATGACGCCGCGGTAGGAATCGTATTTCGAGTCGAACACCAGCGCGCGCAGCGTCGGATAATCCGTCCAGCGCGGCGGCGGGATGCGGGTCACGACGGCTTCGAGGATGTCCTGAATGCCGATGCCGGACTTTCCGCTCGCGAGAATCGCCTCCTCGGCGGGGATCGTAAGAATGTCCTCCAGCTGCTTCATGCACAGCTCGAGGTTGGCGCTCGGCAGGTCGATCTTGTTGATGACCGGGATGACCTTCAGACCCTGGGCGAAGGCAAGGTGGGCGTTCGCCACCGTCTGGGCCTCGACGCCCTGCGCGGCATCGATGAGCAGCAACGCACCCTCGCAGGCCGCCAGCGAACGCGAGACCTCGTAGGAGAAGTCCACGTGGCCGGGCGTGTCGGTCAGGTGCAGCTTGTAGATTTTGCCGTCCTTCGCCGGGTAGTTCATCACCACCGGGTGCATCTTGATCGTGATGCCGCGCTCCTTCTCGAGGTCCATCGAGTCGAGATGCTGCGCCGTCATCTCGCGCTTCGTGATGGTGCTGGTGTATTCGAGCAGGCGGTCGGACAGCGTCGTTTTGCCGTGATCGACGTGCGCGATGATGCAGAAATTGCGCGTGAGAAGGGCGGAGGACATGCTCAGGCGCTCAGGTCGGCGAACTCCGCGAAGGATTTGACCACCCAGGTTTTCTCGGTGCGGCGCGCGAGGCCGGCGAGCACCGCGCCCGGACCGCACTCCCAGAACTCGGTCGCGCCGGCCGCGGCGGCGCTGCGCATGCAGTCCTCCCACAGCACGGACGACACGACCTGCTTCACGAGCGCCTCGCGGATGGCGGCAGGCTCGCTCACGGTCTGGCCGGTGGTGTTGGTCAGCACGGTCAGGCCCGGACGGTTGAAAGTCACGGTCGAGAGGTAGCGCGCAAACTCCACGCGCGCCGGCTCCATCAGGCGGCTGTGGTAGGCGCCGGCGACGTTGAGCGACATGACGCGCTTCAGCCCGCGATCCTTCGCGACGGCGACCAATGCCTCGACCTTGGTTTTCTCGCCTGAGACGATGATCTGGCCGGGGGCGTTGAAATTGGCCGCCTCGATGTCGAACTCCTTGCAGAGCTCGTAAACCTTCGCGTGTTCCTCGCCGATGATGGCGGCCATGCCGCCGACCGACTTCTCGCACGCCTGCTGCATGAGGCGGCCGCGTTCGGCGACGACCTTCAGGCCTGTGGCAAAATCGAACACTGCCGCGGCGGTCAGCGCGGTCACCTCGCCCAGGCTCAGGCCGTAGGCGAACTTCACTTCGGGCAGCTTCCCCTGCTCTTTCAAGGCCGCGAGCACCGCCAGCCCGTGCACGAACAGCGCCGGCTGGCAGACCTTGGTCTGTGTCAGTTCGGCCTCCGGCCCCTCGAAGCTCACCTTGGTCAGGCTCCAGCCCAGCACGCGGTCAGCCTCGTCGTAAAGCGCACGCGCCGCCGGCGAGCCGTCGTAGAGCGACTTGCCCATGCCCACTTTCTGGGCTCCCTGTCCTGCAAAAAGAAGTGCCAGTGACATAGATGAAAGGGGCGGTTAAACCTCCCTCCCCGCTAAAAACCAACCTTAAAAGCGCTTCAGCTGCGGGAAATATTTTTTGTCGTCATCCCGCTGCGACGGAGGCGGTTTGTGCAAGTCATTCCGGGACGGTGCCGGCGTGTCTGCGGGCGTCGTCAGCGACGCCTTGGGGGCAGCCAAAACCGGGGGCGGTGCGGCCGTCCGCTGGCTTGCGTTAGCCGGACCATCCCGCATCGCCGGCGGCAGCACCAGTGCCTGCAGAAAAGGATTCACCGCCGTGGCGTCCTGGGCGTGGCCGATCTCCTCCGGCTGCACCACTCCGGTCGTCGTGGTCGCGCCACTCCGCGCGTCCACGGTCAAAAATGTCTCGTCCGCGCCGTTCGGCAGACCTGGCGTGTCGCGTCGCCCCGCCGTATCCAAGGCCGCGTTTCTCACCGGTGAATTCGCCAGCCATCCTTTCAGAAAAGGAGCGAACGGATCGGCGCCAGCCGGCGAACCGGGCTTTCGGCTGTTCCCGGTCCGATTCTTCTCATCATCGGCATTCTTCGACTGCCGGGCGTATGTCTTCCGTACGTAATCGGGATCGCGGGGATCAATCAGATCATCCTTGCCGTCCGGCGTGCCCGCCTTGCGGCCGTCGCCTTTTGTCCGGGCGTTTTTTCCCTTGGCGTCCAGGCCGTCATAACCGTCGAGCAGCCAGTTTTTCTGGGCGCTCTGCTGTTTGCGCGCCGCTTCTTCGCGGCTCGCCTTGAGTGAAGAGGTCAAATCCAGCTCGCTCTGGCCTGGCATCGGGGTGTTGAGCGAGGGCATGGCGCCCTTGAGTTTTTCGTCCGCGGCGCCGGTTCTCTTGGCGGCCTCGTCGCGCTGGAGCTGCTTGAGCTCCTGCTTGGCGTTGGCCAGCGGCGCATTCGGGTCGTCCGCCGCGAGGGCCAGCCCTGCGGCGGCGAGGAGAACCGCGATGCCGGCCAGCCGCTTCATCAGGTTTTGAAGAAGATGCCCTTGAGGTTCATCTCCAGCGCGGGCGGGTTCGGCGAGAAGCGCAGGCCGTCGGCCTTGCTGATCTTGCCTTCCTTGATGAGGCGATAGAGGTCCTTGTTGAAGGACTTCGACATGCTGTCGCCGGACGACTCGAGCAGCTGCTGGATCTTGTCGTTCTGCCCCTCGAGGATGAGGTTTCGCACGGTCGTGTCGGCCACGAGAATCTCGTGCGCGGCGAAGCGACCGCCGCCTTCCATCGCGGGAATGAGCTTCTGGCAGATGAAGCCGCGCAGCGAGCCGGCGATCTGGCGGCGCGCCTGGGCGATCTGCTCGGGCGGGAAGAACTCGAAGAGGCGCGTGAGCGACTGCGCCACCGTGGCGGCGTGCATGGTGGAGAACACCAGGTGGCCCGTCTCGGCCGCGGAGATGGCCGTCTCGAACGTCTCCTTGTCGCGCATTTCACCGATGAGGATGATATCGGGATTCTGGCGCAGGACGGATTTGATGGCCATTTCGAAGCTCGGCACGTCGATGCCGATCTCGCGTTGCTGGAAGACGGACTTGTCGTCGGAGAACGTATATTCGATCGGGTCCTCGATGGTGACGATGTGTTTGTCCATGTTCTGGTTGATCCAGTTCATCATGGCGGCCATCGTGGAACTCTTGCCCGAGCCGGTGGCGCCGCAGATGAGCAGGATGCCGTCCTTGGACTGCGAGAGCTTGATGAGCACCTCGGACTCGATCTTCAGCTCTTCGAAGGTCGGCGGGCGGCTCTTGATATGGCGGAAAACGATGCTGACCGTGCCGCGCTGGTGAAAACCGTTCACACGGAAGCGCCCCACCTCGGTCGCGGCATAGGCGAAGTCACACTGGCCGTCCTTTTCCCAGTTCGTCCGGAACACGGCGGGCACGTGCTCGGTGACCCAGGCATCGGCGTGCTCGTGGGAGATGGGATCCATCTCGACCGGCCGGAGCCGGCCGCCCAGCCGCAGGTAACCGGGTTTGTTGGACTTGACGACGATGTCACTGGCTCCGCTCTCGACGGCCAGTTTCAACAGGTCGTTCATGATCTCGGAATGAAGTGTGGTGCTCATCAGGAATTTTGGGCGTGAACCGGGTTAAAAGCTGTGCTTTTGCTACAACCTCAATCATTCCCGTTCAAGGTATCTTTCCATGAAGTCCCGCCGCCCGTTCACCGGTGCCATCACCGCCCTCGTCACGCCCTTCCAGCGTGGAGCCGTCGCCTACGACCAGCTCCGCCGACTGACTGAGTGGCAAATTAAACAGGGAATTAACGGCCTCGTGCCCGTCGGCACCACCGGCGAGTCACCGACCCTCGACCACGCCGAGCACCTCGACGTCATCCGCTGCGTCATCGACCAGGCCCGCGGCCGCGTGCCCGTGATCGCCGGCACCGGCTCCAACAGCACGAAGGAAGCCATCGAACTGACCGAGGGCGCGCACGACGCCGGCGCCGACGGCATGCTCGTGGTCGCGCCCTACTACAACCGCCCGACGCAGGAGGGACTCTTTCAACACTTCTCCGCCATCGCCGAGGTGACCGACCGGCCCATCGTGCTCTACTCGATCCCCGGCCGCTGCGGCATCGAGATCAGTGTCGGCGTCGTCGAGCGTCTCCGGGCGAAGTATCCGCACGTCAATCACATCAAGGAAGCGGGTGGCAGCGTCGACCGCGCCGACCAGATTCTCCAGGCCTGCGGCGACTCCGTCACGGTGCTGAGCGGCGACGACTCCCTCACCCTGCCCTTCATTTCCGTCGGCGCCAAGGGCGTCATCAGCGTCGCCTCCAATCTCTATCCGCGCGACGTGGCGCGGCTCGCCGCCCTCGCGCTCAAGGGCGACTACGCGAAGGCCCGCGCCCTGCACCGCCGGCTCTACCCGGTCTTCAAGGCGATCTTCATCGAGTCGAACCCCTCACCCATCAAGCTCGCCATGGTCCGCGCCGGCCTCATCGGCTCCGACGAGGTCCGCGCGCCACTCTGCCCGATGAGCGACGCCGGCCGCAAGACGCTGCTGGCGACCATCGCCCGCTACAACGCCAAGCAATGAGCGCGCCGCGCATCATTCTACTCGGGGCGACCGGCCGCATGGGACTGGCCGTCACTGCGGCCGCCAAGGAGATGGGCCTGCCCATCGCCGCCGCCCTCTCCTCGCAGGGCGATCTCGCCGCCGCGCTGGACAAGGGCGACGTCGTCGTCGATTTCAGCACGCACCACGTCACCACGAAGCTGCTGGAGCTGGCCGTGCAGAAGAAAAAGCCGGTCGTCATCGGCACGACCGGACACACGCCCGCGCAGAAGCAGCACCTGCTCCCGCTCGCCGCGCAGGTGCCGACCGTCTGGACCGGCAACTTCTCCGTCGGCGTCAACCTGCTCTTCGCCCTGACCGCGCGCGCCGCCCGCACTTTGGACGAGAATTTCGACGCCGAGCTGATCGAGATGCACCACCGCCACAAGAGGGACGCGCCTAGCGGCACGGCGGCCCACCTGCTCGAGATTATCCTCGAAGCCCGCCAGCTCGGACCCGACGCGCTCAAGCACGGCCGGGTCGGCCTCACCGGAGAACGCAGTCCCAAGGAAATCGGTGTGCACGCCCTCCGCGGCGGCGACGTCGTCGGCGAGCACACCGTGATTTTTGCCGGCCCCGGAGAACGGCTCGAACTCACCCACAAGGCGAGCGACCGGATGATCTTCGCCCGCGGCGCCCTGCGCGCGGCCCAGTGGGTCGTGGCGCAGAAGCCGGGAGTCTACGACATGCAGGACGTGCTGGGTTTGAAAGACTGAGCATGATCACGCGCATCACCGGCGTCCTGGTCGCCGCCACCCCGCTTGCCGCCATCATCGAAACCGGCGGGCTGGCCTACGAGGTCCATGTCCCGGTTACCACCGCCGAGCGCCTGCCCCAGCCCGGCCAGCAGGCGCGCCTGCACACCTTTGTCGTCTACCGCGAGGATGCGCAGACGCTCTACGGTTTCGCCACCGAGGAGGAGCGCGATTTCTTCCGGATGCTCATCGAGAAGGTCACCGGCGTCGGCCCCAAGATGGCCTTGAGCGTTCTGAGCAAGCTTTCCCTGCCGGTGCTGAAGGGCGCCATCGTCGCCGGCGACGTCGGCCTGCTGGCGAAATGTCCGGGCATCGGCAAAAAGACCGCCGAGCGGCTCGTCATGGAATTGCGCGACAAGATGGGCGGCGTGACGGCTCCGACCGCGGGCGCCGACGTTTCTCCCGCAGCCGCGCCGGCGGACAACAAGATCAACGATGCCGTGCTGGCGTTGATCGCTCTCGGCTACAAGGCGGCCGACGCCGACAAGGCCGTGCGGCAGGCGCTCGTCGCCTTGGGCGCCAAGGCGACCACCGAGGCGCTGATCAAGAAGGCGCTCGGTTAAACAAAAAAGCCCGCACACGTGGTGCGGGCCTCGGGAGATACTGTGCGGCGTTTAGCGCTGGAACTGGAAGGCCGTGAATTCGGCCTGCGCGCGCTGATCGAGCCGGCCCTTCGGCTGATAGATTCGGCGGCTGTCCTGCCCTTGCGGGAGAATCTGCCGGTTGTCGAAGACTCCGTCCTCGAAAAGCGACTGCAGGCGCGCCGCGGTCTGCTGCTGCGTGAGCAGCAGATTGCGCTGTTCCTGTTGATGCAAGGCGGCGAGCAAGTCGGCGTAGGCGGGATCCACCGTCAGCTTGACCAGCGGTTGCTCTGTCGATCGCACGGCCGGCGCAGCGGGCTGGGCCACGGCCACCTTGGCGGTCGCGGGCGCCAACGCCGGAGCGTTTGCGTTCGACCCAGTGAGGTTCGAGCGCACGACCACGAACGCGAGACTCGCCGCGGCGGCCAGGCCGCTGGCCGCGTAGAACCAGCGCTGCCGGACCGCGCGTTTCCGGCTCTCGAAGCGGGCGATGGTGCCCGTCTGCGTGACGGTGGCGGGTTGTTCGCCGTGGGCCCGGAAGCTCTCGTAGACCAGCTTCGTCGCATGGTGCATGCGGCAATACTGCAGGTAGACCTGCCGGCGGCGCGGGTTTGACTGAATTTCTGCCTCCAACTCGGCGGTCTCCGCAGGCGAGATCTGCCGGTCGATGTACAGGTTTACCAATTCGGTGAAGCGTGTGTCCTTCATTGCTGAAAATCCTCCCCTAGTTTCTCGCGCAGGCTTTCGCGCGCGCGGGCGATGCGGCTTTTGACAGTGCCGACGCTGATGCCGAGTATCTCGGCGATTTCTTCGTAAGAGAGATTCTGCACATTGCGCAGGATGAGAATCTCGCGGTGTTTTTCGTTCAGCATCTCCATGCATTCGGCCACGCGGCTGACGAATTCCTGCGTGACGGTGGCGTCCTCGGGTGTCTCCTGTTCGGCCGGGATGAGCTCGGCGATGGTGCTCTCGTTGTCCGGTCCGAGGGGAGCGTCGAACGAAATGGACTGATCGCGCTTGCGCCGCCACCAATACCAGTAGCGGTTGCGCGCGAGGTTCGTGGCGATCTGATAGAGCCACGTGGAAAAGGCGGAGTCGCCGCGGAAGTTCCCGAGGCCGCGGTGCGCGCGGATGAAAGCATCCTGCGTCACCTCCTCGGCGTCCTGCTGGTTGCGCAGGAGCTGGTTGACCATCGCGTAGATGCGGTCCCAATAGCGGGAGACGAGCTGGTCGAACGCCGTGGCATCGCCGCTTTTGAAGCGGTCGACGAGGAGGCGATCCAATGCTACTTCCTGGGCCTTGGCGGTCATGTGCTCAGGATCGTTTGGATTAGGAAATTTGGAAATAGTTCCCATGAAGTTGGCTGGAGCGGGATGTTGCTACAGCCATCCTCGGCTTGTCTAAATAATTCTTGCGTTGCGGGTCCCTGTAAAAAATATCTGCCCGTTCCGTGGTTCGGGGCGATAGCTCAATGGTAGAGCAGCGTCCTTTTAAGTCGTTGGTTCTGGGTTCGAATCCCAGTCGCCCCACCACTCTCCCTCCGGCGAGGGAAAATAATCCACTACGGGTTTGTATTTTACGCCAGACCCGACAAGTTTCACGCCGAGTTCCGGCCCCCAGGACTCCTACTAACTCCGTGGCTACCAGCACCCAAGTCAAACGCATCGTCATTGTCGAAGACCAGACCGCGATCCGCGAGATGCTCGCCGAGATCCTCCGCATCGACCCGGCCTACAAGATTGTCGGCGAATGCGGCGACGGCCAGAAGGCCTGCGACCTCCTCCTGGAACTCAAGCCCGATGTGCTCGTCCTCGACGCCCGCCTCCCGGGTCTCAGCGGAGTCGACATTCTCCGCCGCGTCAGCAAGCAGCTGAAAAGCACCCGTGTCCTGATTTTCTCCGCCTATGAGAGTCCCGCGCTCGTCCGCGAGATGCTCGAGGCCGGCGCCCACGGCTTCGTCGAGAAGACCGCCGGCCTGTCCGAGTTCAAGAAGGGCCTCGAGACCATCGCCAACGGCGGCACCTATTTCGGCCCCGGCGTCGCCGCCCTCCTCCGCAATGTCGTCGCCAACAACAGCCCGACCTCCGGCTCCGACCTGCTCACCGACCGTGAGCGCGAGATCCTCAAGCTCGTCGCCGAAAGCCACAGCACCAAGGAGATCGCCCTGAAGCTCGGCATCAGCGTCAAGACTGTCGACAACCACCGCACGAATCTCATGCGGAAGCTCAACCTGCACGACGTGGCCAGCCTCACCCGTTACGCGCTTGAGATCGGCCTCATCGACCACCGCGCCCAAGCCTGGTGACACCACCTCCGTCACTCAGGGTTTTAATTCTTGCCCGTCCCTAGCGTTTCACCAATAACCGCGTCGATTCGTCCCGATTTTCCATGAAGAAGTTCTCGCAGCTCATCGCCCTCTCCGTCGCCGCCAGCGCGCTGTTCCTCACCGCGTGCTCCAAGAAGCCCGTTCGCGACGCGAACGCCGGCACGCAGACCGGGCCCAACAACACGATCAATCCCGATACGATCGCCGTTGCGCCCGATACTTCCCTGCAGGAGCGCACGACCACCGCGGAAGACCTCGCCAATGCCGACAAGAGCGTCGTCGAGCCGATCTACTTCGCCCTCGACCGCGCCGCGGTCGCTCCGGCCGAGCGCCACAAACTTGAAGCCGCCGTCAAGTGGCTGAAGGAAAACGCCGACAAGAACATCGTGCTCGAAGGCCACTGCGACTGGCGGGGCACGGCTGAATACAATCTCGGTCTCGGTGACCGCCGCGCCAACGCCGTGAAACGTTACCTCGAATCCCTCGGCATCGACGCAAAGCGCCTCGAGACCCTCTCCAAGGGCTCGACCGACGCCAAGCAGACCGGCGGCGAGGCCGAGTGGGCCAAGGACCGTCGCGTCGACTTCCTCGTGCTCCGCAAGCAGCAGTAACGCGCCGATACTTTCCAACGAAAAGGCCGCGGAGCAATCCGCGGCCTTTGTTTTTGGAGGTTTTTTGGAGGGCTCACGTCCCCGTGAGCCGGGACCAAAAGAAGGCAGAGGCCTTCGCAACGGCCGCTCAGCCCTTGGCGAGCGCCGCGAGCACGCGCTCGCTGGTCTCGATCCCCTTCTTCATCACGCCGAGGTGGAAGCTCTCGTTCGGCGCGTGGAGATTATCCTCGGGCAGGAACAGGCCCATCATCACGGCGTCGAGGCCGAGCACTTCCTTCAGGTCGGCGAGCAGGCCGACGCTGCCGCCCTCGCGGAGATAGATCGGCGGCTTGCCCCAGACCTCCGTGCCGGCCTTCTCCAGCGCACGGAAGCAATCCGCCAGCGCGGGCGACTGGTTCTTCGGCGTGTTGGAGCGGTCGGGCGGGATGACGACGTAGGGCGTCGCCTTGTGCTGCTCGGTGATCTTCATCGTCACGCCCTTCGGGCAGCGCTTCTTGATGGCGTTGAAGATGACATCCTTCACGTTGTCGGGCGTCTGGTTCGGCACGAGGCGGCAGGTGACCTTGCAGCTGGCCTTGCTCGGGATGACCGTCTTCGTCCCCTCGCCCTGATAGCCGCCGGAGAAACCGTTGAACTCGAGCGTCGGCAGGAAGCGGATCGCCTCGAACGGTGTGTAGCCGGGCGGCGTATGGAATTTGGAAATGCCGAGGAACTTCGCGTAATCGTCCTTCTTCAGGCCGGCCTTCTTCAACTGGGCGCGCTCCCACGGCTCGGGTTCGATCACCTGCTTGTAGAAACCGGGGATGTTCACGCGACCGTCCGGCGTGTGCAGCGAGGCGCACAGTTCGGCGAGCGCCTGGAGGGGATTCATCAGCACGCCGCCGTGCATGCCGGAGTGCAGATCCATCTTCGGGCCGGTCAGCTCAATTTCGAATGCGATCATGCCGCGCAGGCCGACGGTCACGATCATCTGATCGGGCGTCAGAATGCCGTTGTCCGACATGTAGATGAAGTCGCCGTTCAGGCGATGCTTGTTGGCCTTGAGGAAGGTCTTGAAGTTCTTGCTGCCAATCTCCTCCTCGCCCTCGATGACGAAGGTGATGTTGAGCGGCAGCTGCGGGTTCTTCTCCAGCAGGCGTCCCACCGCGGTGATGTGGACCATCAGCGGGCCTTTGTTGTCCGCGGTGCCGCGACCGTAGATGCGCTCGCCCTTGATCGTGGGCTCGAACGGTTGCGTCTGCCACTGGCCCAACGGATCCGGGGGCTGCACGTCGTAGTGGCCGTAGATGATCACGTGCGGCCAGTTCGCGTTGCCCTCGCGCTTCGCCACGATGACCGGGTGCAATGCCGTCGGCACGACCTCGACGTTGAAACCGATGCCCGTGAGCAATCCCGTGAGGAACTGCTGCGCGCCGGCCATGCCGTCCTTGAACTTCGAATCAGCCGACACGCTCGGGTGCCGGACGTATTCCTTGAGCTTTTCAATGGGGTCGAACATGCGGGCGACGATGCCTTATGTCATACCCGGGCGCTAGCGGAAAACGCCCGCCGCCCCGGTTACGCCGGCAACTTATCGCGGGTGCAGTTTCGCTGCTTCATACAGCGGCAGCACCTCGGGCATCCAACCCTGCAACTGCTGGATTCGCTCGGCATCGACTGGATGCGTGGAAACCAATGCCATGACGGCACCCACGACCCCGCCGGGCTGGCTTTTCTGCTTGGCCATCTTCTGCCAAAAGGTGATCGAGGCGCGCGGATCGTACCCGGCCTTGGCGGCGTAGCGGACGCCGATGTGGTCGGCCTCGCTCTCGTGGTTGCGGGAAAATTTCATCGAAGCTCCCACGCCGACGACCGCGCCGTACCCGATGAGCCAGGCGTTCCGGGTGCTGTTCGTCCGGCTCTGCGTGGCGGCATCGACCACCACCGCGCCCAAGCCGATCAGCAGGGCTTCGCTCATCCGCTCCGCGCCGTGACGCGCGGTAACATGGCCGATCTCATGGCCCATGACGATGGCGAGTTCGTCGTCGGAATCGCAGAGTTTGAGCAGGCCCGTGTAAACCCCCACCTTGCCGCCGGGCAGCGCGAAAGCGTTCACCGTCTTCGGCGCGTCGAAGACGACGAACTCCCACTTCGCACTCGGCAGCTGATTGCCCACGGCGTCGGCGATGTGCCGGCCGACGCGCGTGACCTGCTCGTTGTATGCCGGGTCGGCGGAGATTTTCTCCTTCGCCTTGATATTGGCGAACTCCGACGCGCCCAACTGGCTTTCCTCGCCAGGTGAGATGACGATGAAGGACTGCCGCCCGGTCTCCGGCACCGTGTAACAGCCGGCCAGCGTCAGCGTCAGGACAGCGAGCAACACGAGGGGTGTAGAGCGTCTCATGAGCGCCAGCATACCCCGTCGGTCCCGCCGGCCAAGCGGAAGTTTTCTCAGTGCTTGAAGTGCCGGATGCCGGTGAAGACCATCGCCATGCCGCGCTCGTCGGCGGCGGCGATGACCTCGGCGTCGCGGATCGCGCCACCCGGCTGGATGGCGGCCGTCGCGCCCGCGTCCGCCGCCGCCAGCAGGCCGTCGGGGAACGGGAACAGTGCCTCGCTGGCGACGATGGAGCCCTTCAGATCGAGCTTGGCCTCGCCAGCCTTCCACACGGCGATGCGCGAGCTGTCGACGCGCGCCATCTGCCCGGCGCCGACGCCGAGTGTCTGCTCGCCGCGGCAATAGACGATGGAGTTCGACTTCACGTGCTTGCCAACCTTCCAGCCGAAGATCATCGAGTCCCACTCCTCGGGCGTCGGCTGGCGCTTGGTGACGACCTTGAAATCCTTCACGTTGCCGAGGATGCGGTCGCGATCCTGCACGAGCACGCCGCCGACGACGGAGCGCACCTCCTGCAGCGCGTCGGCGCCGATGCCTTCCTTCGCCACCATCAGGCGCAGGTTCTTTTTCCTGGAGAAGATCGCCAGCGCTTCGTCGCTGAAACGCGGGGCGATGATGACCTCGGTGAAGATGTCCTTGATCTGCTCGGCCAGGTCCTGCCCGAGCGTCTGGTTGACGACGATGATGCCGCCGTACGGCGCCTGCCGGTCGGTCGCGTAGGCCTTGTCCCACGCCGCGAGCAGCGTGTCGGCGCTGCCGACGCCGCAGGGATTCGTGTGCTTGAGAATGGCGACCGTCGGCTTCTCGAACTCGCCGATGAGATACGTCGCGGACGTGATGTCCAAAATGTTGTTATAGCTGAGTTCCTTGCCCTGCAGCTGCTGGAAGTGTTCGTGGAACGTGCCGTAGAGCGCCGCCTTCTGGTGCGGGTTCTCGCCGTAGCGCAGGCTCTGCGCTTTCTTGAGCGAGAGCGTATAGGTCGGCGGGAAGCCGCTCAGCGCCTCGAGGTCGGGCTCGGTCTGCTGGCCCGCGAGGTATTTCGCGATGGCGGTGTCGTAGGCTCCCGTGCGCTGGAAGACCTTCAGCGCGAGCTGACGGCGCAGGGCCTTCAGCTCCACACTCCCCTCGCCCTTCGCCAGCGCCGCAGCGACGGCGGCGTAATCGTCCGGGTCGCACACGACGGTGACGCTCTCGTGGTTCTTGGCCGCGCTGCGCAGCATCGACGGGCCGCCGATGTCGATGTTCTCGATGGCCTCCTCGAACTCGACGTGCGGCTTCGCCACGGTCTGCTCGAACGGATAAAGGTTCACCACCACGAGGTCGATCAGCTCGATGGCGTTCTTCTGCGCCTGAGCGAGGTGCTCGGGCTTGTCGCGCCGGCAGAGCAGGCCGCCGTGGATCTTCGGGTGGAGCGTCTTGACGCGTCCCTCCATGATCTCGGGGAAACCCGTGTGCGTGCCCACCTCGGTGACCGGCAGCTTGGCCTCCGCGAGCAGCCTGGCCGTGCCTCCGGTGGAGAGCAGCGTGTAGCCGTGCTGGCGGACGAGGGCGGTGGCGAAGTCCACCAGGCCGCGTTTGTCACTGACGGAAAGGAGCGCGAGCTTTGCCATGCGACCTTTTGGCTGGGCCCGCAAGCGGCAGGCAAGAGCAAAGCCGGTCATGCCCCCGAAATTACGTTGCCGCCCCGGCGGGAAACGGCCGTCTTATGCTTGATGTCGGCCTCGCTGGAATTACCCGGACTACGCGTCGAGCTGGACAAACTCGTCTACCGCCACGGTGGCAGCGACCTGCCGCCGGACCGTCCGCATGCGTTCATCTACTACCTGACGATCCACAATGATTCCGACCGCACCGTCCTCCTGCTGGGCCGCAAGTGGGTCGTGGAGCATGCCGACGGCACCCAGCTCGTCATCGAGGGCGACAAGATCGTGGGCGAGACGCCGCGCCTCGCGCCGGGCGAGCACTTTTCCTACAACAGCTACCACGTCACCGCCTGCGAGGCGCGCGCCCACGGGAGTTTTCACGGTCTCGACGAGGAGGGCCGGCGCATCTTTGTGCGCATCCCGCTCTTCGCGATGGAAATTCCGCCGGGTTGACGCTCTCCCCTGCGCTCCGGAGAAAGAATCGCTTGCCTCCCGGCGGGCGATGCCCTCCCACTCTCCCGCTTCATGAAACTGATCGACCTCAACCGCGACGGCGGCATCGGCGCCAACTCGCTCTACTGCCAGCTCGGCGACTTTCACTTCGTGGTCGACAGCGGGTTGCACCCGAAACGGACCGGCCGCCTCGCCGCGCCCGACCTGCGCCCGCTCCAGGGGATCAAGCTCGACGTCATCTTCATCACGCACTGCCACCTCGACCACATCGGCTCGCTGCCCCTGCTCATGCGCGCCCAGCCGGACGTGCCGGTCGTCATGACGCATCCCAGCCTGATGCTGATCGAGCGCATGCTGCACAACTCCGCCAACGTCATGGTGCGCGAGCGCGCGGAGAAGGGCATCGCCGATTACCCGCTGTTCACCCACGAGGAGATCGACCGCTGCGCGCCGCGCATGCACCCGCATCAGTTCAGCCAGGCGAAGAAATTCACGGGCCGGCACGACGAGATCGAGTTCACCTTCCACCCGGCCGGGCACATCGCCGGCGCCGCCGGCCTGGAAATCGTGCACAAGCACCGCCGCATCTTCTTCACCGGCGACGTGCTCTTCGAGGCCCAGCGCATCCTCGGCCCGGCCAAGTTCCCCAAGGGGCATTTCGACACGCTCATCACCGAGACGACCCGCGGCGCCACCGAGCGCCCGGCCGGCCACTCCCGTTCGCAGGAGATGATCCGCCTCGTCGAGACGATCAACAGCACCATCCAACGCGGTGGCTCCGTGCTCATCCCCGTCTTCGCCCTCGGCCGCATGCAGGAGATCCTGGCGATCCTGCACGACGCGAAGAAATTCAACCGCCTCGTCAACGCGCCCATCTTCGCCTCCGGCCTCGGTCTCGATATCTGCGACTACTTCGACGACATCGCCAAGAAAACCGGGCAGGTGCATTTCACCCGCACCATCCTCAAGGACCTCAAGGTCCGGAAGTCCCCGCGCGACCTCGTGCCCGGCAAGGAGCCCGGCCAGCAGGGCATCTACGTCGTCAGCTCCGGCATGGTCGTGGAGAACACCGCCTCCTACGTGCTCGCCTCCGCCCTCGTCGGCGGCGCGAAAAATTCCCTCTGCTTTGTCGGCTACTGCGACCCCGACACCGCCGGCGGACGCCTGCAGGCGGCACGCAAGGGCGAGGAATTCCTTTTCGAGGCCGCGCACTTCAAGACCAAGATTCGGGCCCAGGTCGAGCGCTTCGAGCTCTCCGGCCACGCCGACCGCGAGGAGTTGCTCGCCTACGCCGTCGCCTGCAGCCCGCGTTCGCTCGTGCTCACGCACGGCGACCCGCCCGCCCGCGCCTGGTTCGCCGAACAGTTCGCCGCCCGGCTGCCGAACACCAAGCTGCTCGACCCCGTGCCCCTGCAGGAATACCGGGTTTAAACACGATCCCACTTGCCCACGCAAAATTAGTCCGGCAGAGACTTCCCCATGGGCATTGTTATCCTGCCTACTGTGGTCGTGATGATCACGCTTCTCATTGTCGGCATCGTCCAATGGAAGCGCGCGCTAAAATTCCCGGTCAGTAAAATACGTCAGCAGGCAATCCTAGGCATTACTCTGACACACACGCTGCTCGCCCTACTTATACCCTATGCTCTGCACACGCACTCTAAGATTTGGTTTTTAGGCGCGTTCCTCATGACAGTTAAATGGTCTTTGGTTTGTAGCGTCTTCGCTGGTGTATCGTGGCTACTGCAGCGACAAAACAATTCACCCATCGGGATGCTCGTCAGAGGTTCGCTCTGTACAACGGCGGGAGCTGCTCCCCTGCTTGTACTTTTTGCCAACGACTGGTTGGCCGTCCTCTTCTCCGTGGAATTTCTCCACTAAAGAGCGCTGGAACATCGCTTATCTTCCGAGTACTTCCAGCAATTTTGCGCTGACGGCCTTGTTGCCGGCGACGTATTGGACGCGGCCGGACTGGAGAGAGAATTCGCGCAGTGGGAACGGGCTGCCGTTCAGGTAATGCAGCTCCGCGCCGGCCTCCGCGATGAGCGCGGCGGCGGCGGCGATGTCCCAGATCTTGTTGTTGTGCTCCACCACGCCGTCGATCAACCCGACCGCGGCATAGGCGAGGTGCAGGGTGCTGCTGCCGAGGCCGCGGATCTTGAAGTTCTCGATCAGGCGCTGGCCCTCGGGCACGTAGGATTTGTCGACCGGCGAATGGAAGCCGATGAGACTGTGGCTGTGCGGCGCCTCGGGCCGGGCCTTGGCGGGCTTGTCGCCATCCCACACGCCGCGGCCGGGGCCGCCGTGGATGAGGACCTGGCGCGCCATGTCGTAGATGATGCCGTAAACCGGCACGCCGCGCTCGAGCAGCGCGAGCGAGATGGCGCAATAGATGATGCCGTTGGCGTAGTTGTTGGTGCCGTCGATCGGGTCGAGCACCCAGCAGAAGCGCGAGACGACCGGCGTGGCCGCCGTGTCGGGCGACAGTTCCTCGCTGAAGAACTGGTCGGCGGGAAACGCCTTCGTCATCGCCGCCTGGATGTTTTGAGAAATCTGGATGTCGATGGCGGTGACGCGCGTGCCGTCGTACTTGATCTCGCTGCGCGCGCGGCCGAACTCGCGGTGCATCAGGGCCGTCTCGGCCATGACTGCGTGCTTGGCTGCTTCGATTCGTTTCTCGACCTCGGAAAAATGCATCGCCCCAATTGACACCAAGAATCCCGCGGAACCAAGCCGAGATTTGGGCGCGGTGCCGATCTCACTCGTAATTGCGGAGCTGCGGGCGCCAGCCGCTCAGTCTGCGGTCAACTGGTGTCCGCGCTTTACCGCCGGCTGCTTGCCGGTGTTCAGCTTATCGAGCACCGAAGCCAGCCGGCGTTTCTTCTCGTCGGTCTGCGCAAACATCTCCAGCTGGGCGGCCTTCTCCTCGACGTTGGAAAAGCGCACGCTCACGAGGCGCAGCGGCCGGCGCTTGGTCCAGGCCTCTTTCAGCAACGGCGCCACCAGCGGGTAGAACGGCGCCTCGAGATCCGCCGCCTCCGCGAGACTGCGGCCGCAGGAGCTGTCCTCCATGCCGGGATAGCGCACCTTGACGGTCATGGTGCGGACGCGCTTCCCGTCGGCGCGGATGGCGGGCATGAGTTCGTCGATCATGCGCTTGGCGATGCGTTCGATCTCGGAAAAATCGCCGATGTCGTGGTTGAAGGTCTCCTGCACCGAGTAACTCTTGGCGTCCTCGTGCTCGGTGTGCACCGGCCGGTCGTCCTCGCCCCGCGCCATCGTGAGCACCTCGCGCCAGAAATTGCCGAAGAGCGCCTCCAGTTCCGACTCGGAACGGCTGAGCAGGTCGCGCACGAGCTTGATGCCGGCCGCCTGCAGCCTCGCTTCGCTCTTCTTGCCGATGCCGGGCAGCACGCCGACCGACAAGGGGGCGAGAAACTCCGCCTCCGTGCCCGGCGGCACGACGGTGAATCCCTTCGGCTTGCGCGCCTTGCTGGCGATGGCCGCCACGAGCTTGTTCGCCGCCACGCCGAACGATGCCGTGATCTGCAGGTCGTCCCAGATACGCTGCTGCACTGCCCGCACGCGGCGCTCGATGTCATCGGGCGTCTTGAAGCCACAGGGCGCCAGGTCGAGGTAGCCCTCGTCGATGGAGTTGCGCTGCACGATCGGCGTGAGCGTCTCACAGATGTCGAACATCTGCCGCGACACCTTGCCGTAGAGACCCGAGGTGTGCGGCAACATGATCAGGTCGGGGCAAACCTTGAGCGCCAGCTTGGTCGGCATCGGCGTGTAGACGCCGCAGGCGCGCGCCTCGTAGCTGGCCGAGGAAATGATGCCGCGCTCCCGGCCGCCGACGGCGCATTTGGTGCCGCGCAGCTCGGGCTTCAACGCCAGTTCGCACGACACGAAGAACGCGTCGGCGTCGAGATGGACGATGGTGGGAAGGGAGCGGCTCACGCTGCCCTACCCTAGTCCGCCCCAAACAAGAAGCGAGTCCGGCGTACGCCGAACCCGCTTAGCATAATATCGGTCGTAGGAAATTAGGGGTGTCTTCCAACCCCACCATTCCACTCAACCTGTCATTCTGAACGAAGTGAAGAATCCATACTTTCGCTCGCGATCTGGCCTTCGATGCCGTGGATCCTTCGCTGCGCTCAGGATGACAAACCGGGTTTGAATACACGCCTAGTGCCGCGCGATGTGCAGGGAACGCCTGATGTCCTCACCGGCCTTCTTTTCCACCAACCGGCTGAGCGCCTTGGCATCGAGCGTGGCGGAGACGACGACCAAATCCCGGTCGTTTATGACGGCGATGCACACATCGACGGGATCGTCGGGATCGAGATTGTCCGGCGTGTAGACCAGCACGGTATCGCCGTGGTCGGCGACGCCGACCAGCCGGCTCCAGCCGCGTTTCTGCATGGCTTTGTCCGTATCGACGAAGAGCTCCTCGCGTGACCACTTGGTCTCGTCACCGCGGCGCTCGTAGACGCCGACGCTGGCGTGCCGGACAGCCTTGAGCGCGAGCCGGGCATCGCCGACATTCTGGTCGTGCACAAACCACAGGCACTGGCGAACGGTGCCCAGGGTGAGGCTGCCGACGCTCAACTGGACCTTGGTGCTCCAGTCGGCATCGGTGGCCGCCATGACGTGTTTCCGCAGGGTTGCCGCGTCGCGGTCGAGCGTGAGAAAGCTGGCGACCGCGATGCCGAGCAGCAGGAAGGGCGCAAGGCAGAGGCCGAGGACCCAGAGCCAGATGCGGCGGCGCGGCGCGGCGGGAGTCTGCGGAGTGGCGTTCATGGCGGTGTTTTCCTTTTAAGACGGAACGGACGCGAGGCGCTCAGACTTCGCTGTCGCCCTTGGCGTTCGCATCCTTGTCGTGATGCTTGTGGTGGTCGATCTTCACATGGATTTTGCGGAGAGGCTCGATGTCGTACTTGTCGGCGATCTTGCCGATCTGGTCGGCGCTGATGTTGCCGACGATATTCACCACGACGGCTTTTCCCTCGTGGTCGATGACGGTGATGACCAGGCCGTCGATGACGTCGTCGCTTTGCTGCTTCACGTGGATGTCGACGTTGTCGCCGCCTTCCTTTTCCCGCACGGTGACCACCTTGGTCCAACCCTGCGCGTTGAGCTTCTGGCGGATGGAGTCGATTTTCTCGAGCGTGCCGGCGCGATTGGTGTCGTCGAGGCCGACGACGTTGACGCGGATGCGCTTGAGGTTGGCGACCAGCTCGGCCGCATCGGGCTCGTGATGCGCTGCGAGTTTGGCGGCGAACTTGAGCATCGCCGGGGACAGGTTGACCTCGACGAACTCACCCTTGGAGGAAGGCACGAGCTGGCCGATGTCGACGAAACCGGGTTCGGTGTCGGCCGCGCGCGCGGCGCCGATCAGCGCCAGCGAGAAGGTCGCGGCGACGAGTGAAGAACGGAGAACATTTTTCATGGAGGTAGGGTTGATGGTTGGAGAGTGGCCGGTTGCACCCTCAACACACCGCGGTCCCACGCGAAGTTGCAGAAACTAACGCGTCGCGGTCTTCCGCCCTCTCGCCCACTCGGCCAAGGCCTTGCCGGTGAACGACTGGCTGGCCGCCTCGATGCCCGGCCGGTCGCCGGCATAGACGATGGCGCCGCCCAGCGGCCCGCCACCCGGCCCGAGATCGATGATCCAGTCGGCCAGGTTGATGACGTCGAGATTGTGCTCGATGACGACGACGGTGTTGCCCGCATCGCGCAGCTTGAAGAGCAGCTCCATCAACCGCTGGATGTCGGTCCAGTGCAGGCCGGTCGTCGGCTCGTCGAGGATGTAGAGCGTGCCGCCCTGCTGCCGCTTGCTCAGCTCGAGCGACAGCTTGAGGCGCTGCGCCTCGCCGCCGGAGAGCGTCGTGGCGGACTGGCCGAGTTGCAGATAACCGAGGCCGACGGCGTCGAGTGTCGCGAGCTTCTCCATGATGCGCGGGAGGGCGCGGAACAACTCCATCGCCTCACGCACGGTGAGGTCGAGCACATCGGCGATGTTTTTCCCGTGGAAACGCACCTCGAGCGTCTCGCGGTTGAAACGCCGGCCGTCGCAGCTCGGGCACGGCGTGTAGGCGTCGGCCATGAACTGCATGTCGAGCTTGATCTGGCCGTCGCCCTGGCAGCGCTCGCAGCGGCCGCCGCGCACGTTGAAGCTGAAGCGGCTCGCCTTGTAGCCGCGCACCTTGGCCAGCGGCACCTGGGCGAACAGATCGCGCAACAGGTCGAGCAGGCCGACGTAGGTGGCGGGATTGGAGCGCGGACTGCGCCCGATGGGCTCCTGGTCGACCTGCACGGTCTTCTCGAAATGTTCGAGACCGGCCAGGCCGCGGTGCTTGCCCGGCAGCGTCTTGGCGCCGTTCAGCTTTCGCGCGGTGGCGATGGCGAGCACGTCGTTGACGAGCGAGCTCTTGCCCGAACCGGAGACGCCGGTCACGCAGGTCAGCAGGCCGACGGGGAAAGCCGCGTCGATCGCGCGCAGGTTGTGCTCGGTGGCGCCGCGCACGGTCAGCCAGCGGCCGTCGGGCGCGAGCGTCTTGGCGTCCTTCATCACGCCCATCGTGCCGGCCAGGTACGGACCGGTGCGCGATTGCGACGCGGTGAGCTTGGCACAGTCCGCGGAGCTGCCTTGGAAAAGCAACTCGCCGCCTTCGCGACCCGCGCCGGGCCCGAGCTCGATGATCTCGTCGGCAATGCGCATCGTGTCCTCGTCGTGCTCGACGACGACCACCGTGTTGCCGCGGTCGCGCAGGTCGCGCAGCGTGGCGAGCAGCTTTTGGTTGTCGCGCGGATGCAGGCCGATGCTCGGCTCGTCGAGCACGTAGATGACGCCCATCAGGCCCATGCCCAGCTGCGTGGCCAGCCGCACGCGCTGCGCCTCGCCGCCGGAGAGCGTGCCGTAGTCGCGGTCGAGCGTCAGGTAGCCGAGCCCCGTCTCGTTGAGGAAATGCAGGCGCTGCTCGACACCGCCCAAGACTTCCTTCACGGCGTCCGAGCCGGGCAAGGTCGTGCGCAAGCCGCCCACGAACGTCAGCGCCGCGGACACGTCCAGCGTGTTGAAGTCCGCGAAACTCTTCCCACCGAGCAGCACGGCGGCGCTGCGGGGATTCAAGCGCGAGCCGTGGCACGCCGGGCACTCGCCGCTGATCATGTAGGTCGTCAGACGTGCGCGGAAACCCTCGCTGTCCGTGTGCCGGTAGCTCTCCATGAGGTCGGCGATGACGCCGGCGAACGGCATGGCCTTCGGCTCGCGCATGCGCCGCAGCTTGAAACTGAACAGCCGTTCGCCCGCGCCGTGCAGCAGCGTCTGCCGCGTGCCCGCCTCGAGCTTCTTCCACGGTTGCTCCGGATCGAACGGCAGTTGCTCGGCGAGCTGCTTGAGCAGGGCGTTGTGTTTGATGATGAGATTTTTCCCGCCGATGCGCCACGGCTTGATCGCGCCCTCGCGCACGGATTTTTCCGGATCGGGGATGACCAGCTCGTCGCTGAAGGTCATCTGCCGGCCGAGTCCGCCGCAGTCGGGACACGCGCCCTCGCTGTGGTTGAACGAGAAATGCCGCGGCGTCAGCGGCTCGAAGACGTCGCCGCACACCGGACAGGCGAGATTCTGGCTCAGGGCAATCTCGCGCCAGGGCGCCTCGGTCGTCGGCTGCACGAGCACAAGCGCGCGGCTCTGGCCCTCGCGAAAGGCCAGCTCGAGCGAGTCGGCCACGCGGCTGCGCTGGTCGGCGGCGAGCACCACGCGGTCGAGCACGAGCTCGACGGCGAGCTCGGCGGCGCCGTTGGGCAGGAGCTTGGGCTCGTCGAGTGACTTGATCTCGCCCGCGATGCGCACGCGCTGGAAGCCGCGCTGGCGGAGCCGCGGCAGCTCGTCGCGCAGGACGGACGGCTTCGCGCGCATGAACGGCGCGAGCAGGATGGCGCGCTCGCCGGGCGCGTCGCGGAAAAGTTGCGCGATGCAGTCGTCGAGCGAACGCTTCTCGACGCGGCCACCGTCCTTCGGGCAGCGCTGCTCGCCGCAGAGCGACCAGAGCAGGCGCGCGTAATCGGCGACCTCCGTGACCGTGGCGACCGTGCTGCGCGGCGAGCCGCCGCCGGTGCGCTGCTCGATGGCGAGCACCGGCGAGAGCCCGTGGATGAAGTCCACGTCGGGGCGCTTGAGCTGCTCGAGAATCTGCCGCGCCTGCGCCGAGAGACTCTCCATGTATTTCCGATAGCCCTCGGCGTAGAGCGTGTCGAACGCCAGCGAGGACTTGCCCGAGCCGCTCGGCCCGGTGACGACGACCAGCCGTCCGCGCGGGAGGCGCAGCTCGAGGTTGCGGAGATTGTGCTCTCTCGCGCCCTTGATGTGAATATGAGTGGCGGCGTCCAATACGGACACCGTTGTCTTTTTGCGGCACGCGTCAAAACGCTAATGGCGAAAACCCATGCCTGTCCGAGGATTAAATCTTGAACTCAGGATGAATTCCCCGCTTCATGCCGGGCATTGAAAGCCCACCCCGGCTTTATTCACCCCCAATCAACCGGGCCTCGCCGCGAGGCCGTGTTAGTTTTCTTACTGCTATGAACCCAAGCAAACCCTACGCCAATAGCCTGCGTTGGTCGGCATTCGCCGCCCTGTTCGCCGCGCTCGCGCTCGCGCCCGCTTCCCGGGCTTTCGTCTTCGAGCTCGGCGACGTCAAAGGCAGCTTCGACACGACGGTCTCCGTCGGCGGGCTGTTCCGCATCAGCAACCCCAGCACCGACCTCTATGGTCTGACCAACTCGATCAACGGCGTGCCCGGCAAGCAGCGCTCGGTGAACGCCGACGACGGCAACCTCAACTACCATCGCGGCCTCGTCTCCTCGCTCGTGAAGGCGAACCACGATCTGCAGCTGACCTACAAGAACGCCGGCATTTTCGTGCGCGGTTTCTACTTCACGGACTTCACCAACAACAACGGCCAGCGCGTCAAGACCGCGCTCACGAACGAGGCCAAGAGCATCGTCGCCGAAGGCGGCGAGCTGCTCGATGCCTACGCGTATTTCAAGCCGACGCTCGGCGACATGCCGGCGCGCATCGCCATCGGCCGCCAGGTGCTGAGCTGGGGTGAAAGCACGTTCATTCCGAACGGCATCAACTCCATCAACCCCATCGACGTCGCCAAGCTCCGCACGCCCGGCTCCGAGCTGAAGGAAGCCCTCCGCCCGTTGAACATGATCTCGGCCTCGCTCAGCGTCACCGAGGACATCGCCCTCGAGGCCTTCTACCTCCTCGACTGGAACCGCACGCGCGTCGACCCGCCCGGCACTTATTTCAGCACGAACGATTTCGTCGCCAAGGGCGGCACGAAGGTCTATCTCGGCTTCGGCGCCATCAACGACGGCGCGGTGCTCGGTGCCATCTCGCGCGGCACCGACCGCGAGCCCGGCACTTCCGGCCAGTACGGCATCAACCTCAAGTGGCTCGCGAAGGGACTCGGCGACACCGAATTCGGTTTCTACTGGATGAATTACCATAGCCGCCTGCCCGTCATCTCGGCGCAGACGCCCACCAGCCCCGTCAGCGTCGCACTCGTGCAGGCCACGGCCACGAGCCTTGGCACCGCCAACCTCGCGCCTGTGCTCACCCCGATCTTCGGCGCCGGTACGCCCGCCGCCCTCACGACCCTGCTCGGCGCGGCCCTCACGAACGTACCGATCGCTGCGCTGCCCGCCAACCTGCAGCCGTTCTACCCCACGGCCCAATCCATCGCCGCCGGCGCCCGCACGGTCGGCTTCCTCAGTGCCGCCGCGAGCGGCCGCTACCTCATCGAGTTCCCCGAGGACATCCGCCTCTTCGGCGCCAGCTTCAATACCAGCGTCAAGGGCATCGCCCTCCAGGGTGAGATCAGCTACCGCGACAACCAGCCCTTCCAGGTGGACGACGTCGAGCTGCTGTTCTCCGCGCTCTCCTCGCTCAATCCGGCGTTCGCCAACAACCAGCTCGGCAGCAATGTCGGCCAGCTCAACACCTACGTCCGCGGCTGGAACCGCCACAAGGTCTGGACCGGCCAGATGACCGCCACCCGCGTCGGCGGCGGCATTCTCGGCGCCGACCAGAGCACACTGCTCGCCGAGGCCGGCTTCGTGAATGTCACCGACCTGCCCTCGAAGGGACGCCTCCGTTACGACGGCCCCGGCACCTTTGTCGCGGGTGACGCCACGGAGATGCTCCTCACCGGCAGCAACACCGCGACCTCGCCCGCGCCCCTCTCCGACCCCGCGTCGGCTTTCGCCGATAAATTTTCATGGGGCTATCAGCTCGTCGGCCGCCTCGACTACAACAACGCCTTCAAGGGCGTGAACATGTCCCCGCTCTTCGTGTTCAGCCACGACGTCAGCGGCAACACTCCCCTGCCGATGGGCAACTTCCTCCACGGGCGCAAGTCCGTCACGCTGGGAGCCGACTTCTCCTACCAGAACGCCTGGGCGTTCGAGGTGCGCTATGTGAACTTCTTCGGCGGTGACCGCTTCAACCTGCTCGCCGACCGCGACTACGTCTCCGCCACGCTCAAGTACTCCTTCTAACCCTTACCGAACACACCCCCATGAAATCAGGTATTCGTCCTCTTCTCACCGGTTCGGCCCTCATTGCCCTGGTCGTCGGTCTTCAGGCCGGCATCTCCCCGGCCGACGCCGATCGCCTCGGCAAGGATCTCACGCCGCTCGGCGGCGAAAAAGCCGGTAACGCCGATGGCAGCATCCCCGCCTGGGACGGCGGCATCACCACGCCGCCCGCCGGCTACACCGTGGGCATGCATCACCCCGATCCCTTCGCCAGCGAGCAGCCGCTCTTCACCATCAGCGCCGCCAACGCCGACAAGTATGCCGACAAGCTCTCGGCCGGCCACTTGGCGCTCATGAAGGCCTACCCGGATTACGTGATGCCCGTCTACGCGTCGCACCGCACGGCCTCCAACCCGCAGCGCATCTACGATGCCACGAAGCAATATGCCACCACCGCCCACCTCACCGAGGGCGGCAACGGCATCGCGGGCGCCGTGGTCGGCGCTCCGTTTCCCATCCCGCAAAGCGGCCTCGAGGTGATCTGGAACCACCTCACCCGCTACCGCGGCATCGCGGCCGTCCGTTATCTCGGTCAGGCCGCGCCGCAACGCGACGGCTCCTATACGATGGTGCAGTTCGAGGACGAGTTCCTCTTCAACTACACCCGCGAGGGCATCCAGGAGAAGGATCTCGATAACACCCTGATCTTCTTCAAGCAGGCCGTCACCGAGCCCGCCCGCCTCGCCGGCTCCATCCTCGTCGTCCACGAGACGATGGATCAGGTCAAGGAACCGCGCCGCGCCTGGATCTACAACACCGGCCAGCGTCGCGTGCGCCGCGCCCCGAATGTCGCCTACGACAATCCCGGCACCGCCGCCGACGGCATGCGCACCTCGGACCAGTTCGACATGCTCAACGGCGCGCCCGACCGCTACGACTGGAAGCTCATCGGCAAAAGGGAAATGTATGTCCCGTACAACTCCTACAAGCTGCATAGCGACAAGCTGAAGAACTCCGACATCCTGAAGCCACTCCACATCAACCAGGACCTCACCCGCTACGAGCTGCACCGCGTCTGGGTCGTCGACGCCACGCTCAAGCCCGGCGCCAGCCACGTCTACTCCCGCCGCACCTTCTACGTCGACGAGGACAGCTGGCAGATCCTCGCCGTCGATCAGTACGATGGCCGCGGCCAGCTCTGGCGCGTCTCCGAGGCGCATTGCATCAGCTACTACGATGCCCTCACCTTCTGGAGCACGCTCGAGGTCCACACCGACCTGATCGCCGGACGCTATCTCGCCATCGGCCTGGACAACCAGAACAAGATGTACGACTTCACCCTCAAGCGCAGCCCGCAGGACTACACGCCCTCGGCACTCCGCCAGGAGGGCGTCCGCTAAGACTGGAGAATGCCTCCCCGTTTGACAGCGACGGCGGGCTCCGCGGCCCGCCGTCTTTTCATCGGCCTCGCCTGCAGCGCGGCCTGCCTGTTGACTGCGCCGGCCCCCGCCGCCGAGACCTCCGAACTCGCTCCCCTCGCCGCCAAGGCGCTGCTGCTCGGGGTCGCCCGGGCCGGTGACCGCTTCATCGCGGTCGGTGATCATGGCAACATCGTCGTCTCCGCCGATAACGGGCAGACATGGACGCAAAGTCTCGCCCCCACCCGCGCGCTGCTGACCGCCGTCTCCTTCCCCGACGCCCAGCACGGCTGGGCCGTCGGACACGAAGGCGTCATCCTTGCCACTGCCGACGCCGGCAAGACCTGGACGCGACAGGACGACGGCAAGGATCTCGATTCCATCTTCCTCGACGTGCTCTTCCTCGACGCGCAACGCGGCTTCACCGTAGGCGCCTACGGGAAATTCATGGCGACCCAAGATGGCGGCAAGACCTGGACCGCCGGCCATCCCGGCGCCGAGGAAGCGCACTACAACACCATTTCCGCCGGACCCAACGGCTGGCTCTACCTCGCCGGCGAGAGCGGCACGCTGCTCACTTCGCCCGACAGCGGCGTCAGCTGGACCCGCGCGGAGGTACCCTATGACGGTTCCCTCTTCGCCGCCATCCCGCTCGACCAACGGACGGTGGTGGTCGCGGGTCTCCGCGGCCACATCCTGACCTCCCCGGACAACGGCGCCAGCTGGGAACCGCGCGATAGCGACGTCAAGGTGCTGATCATGGCCGGCCTCCGGCTGGCCAACGGCACGGTGGTCCTCGGCGGCCAGGGCGGCAATTTCTTCATCAGCCGGAACTCCGGCCACACCTTCACCCCGTGGAAACCCGCCGAGTTCGGCTCCAGCGTGGCCGCGCTCGCCGAGACTTCCGACGGCTGGCTGCTCAGCGTCGGCGAGGCCGGCGCCGTCCGCCTCCGGCTCCCCTGACCATGATCGCACGGATTGAAGAGTTCGTCTTTCGCTACCGTCACGCGGTTACCGTGCTGTTCCTCGCGCTGACCGCCTACTTCGGCTATTACGCGGCGCACACGCGCGTCGACGCCAGCTTCAACAAGCAGCTGCCGAGCAATCACGAGTACATCCTCAATTTCAAGAAATACCAGGAGCAGTTCGGCGGCGCCAACCGCATCCTCATCGCCCTGGTCGCCAAGCAGGGCGACATCTTCACGCCCGAGTTTTTCAAGACGCTGAAGGCCGTCACCGACGAGGTCTTCTTCCTGCCCGGGGTCGACCGCTCCCAGGTCACGTCGATCTACACGCCCAATGTCCGCTACATCGAGGTCGTCGAGGACGGCCTGCAGGGCGGCAACGTCATCCCGGCGGACTTCACCCCCACGCCCGAGGGCCTCGAGCGCGTGCGGCAGAACATCATCAAGTCCGGCCGCGTCGGCATGCTCGTCGCCAATGATTTTTCCGGCGCCACCATCATCGCCTCGCTGCTCGAGGTCGACCCCCAGACCGGCAAACGCCTCGTCTACGCAGAGGTAGCGGACGCCCTTGAGAAGAACATCCGCGAGAAGTACCAGAGCGCCGACGTGAGCGTCCATATCATCGGTTTTGCCAAGGTCATCGGCGACATCACCGACGGCGCGCGCGGCGTGCTCCTGTTCTTCGGTGTCGCCCTCGTCATCTCCGCCTTCCTGCTCTATTACTTTTCCCAGTCGCTGATCCTCACCATCCTGCCGTTGTTCACGTCGTTCTGCGCCGTCGTCTGGCAGCTCGGCCTGCTCAACCTGCTGGGCTTCGGCATCGATCCGCTGTCCGTGCTCGTGCCGTTCCTCGTGTTCGCCATCGCCCTGAGCCACGCCACGCAGATGCTCCGCTCCTTCCGCTACGAATACTATGTCGCCGAAGGCGGGGAGCTGGCCGCCGCGCGCGCCTCGTTCCGAAACCTCTTCATCCCCGGCACCATCGCCATCCTGACCGATACGGTCGGCTTCATCACCATCTACCTGGTCAAGGTGCCCATCATCCAGGAACTCGCCCTGACCGCCAGCCTCGGCGTCACGCTCATCATTCTCACGGACCGCTTCATGCTGCCCGTGCTCCTGACCTACACGCGCATGGCGCCGGACTTCCGCCGCCGCGTGAATTTCCGGCGCTTCGCCCTGCAACCGACGTGGCGCCGCCTCGTCCGCTTCACCACCGGCCGGCGGTCCGCGATCGCCCTCATCGTCGTCTTTGCGCTCCTCTGGATCTACGGGCTGCGCACCGCCGAGCACATCCGCATCGGCGACATGCATGCCGGCGTCCCCGAGCTCCGCCAGACCTCGCGTTACAATCAGGACACCGCCGTCATTACCTCCCGTTTCAGCATCGGCGTCGACGTCATCACCGTGATCGCCGAGACCGTGCCCAATGCCGTCATCGACCACGACATCATGGCCCTGGTCGATCGCTTCGCCTGGCACATGCGCAACGTCGACGGCGTGCAATCCATCCTCACCCTGCCCGAGGTCGCCAAGAACATCGCCGCGGGGTGGAACGAGGGTTCGCTCAAGTGGCGCATCATCCCCCGCAACCAGCAGATGCTCGCGCAGGCCGTCTCGCCCGTCGAGACCTCCACCGGTCTCCTCAACAACGAGGGCAGCGTCATCCCCGTGATGATCTACCTCAAGGACCACAAGGCCGAGACGCTCCGGCGCGTCACGGCCGCGGTGAAGGAGTTCCGCGCCGCACACTCGACCGACAAGGTGAGGTTCCAGCTCGCCACCGGCAACGTCGGCGTGATGGCCGCCACGAACGAAGTCGTCGAGGCCGCCCAGTTCCCCATGGTGATGTGGCTCTACGCCGCGATCGTCGTGCTCTGCCTGCTCTCCTTCCGCTCCTGGCGCGCCACGCTCTGCGTCGTGCTGCCGCTCGTCATCGTCTCCGATCTCGCCTACGCGCTCATGGTCCACCTCCAGATCGGCCTGAAGACCTCCACGCTGCCCGTGGTCGCGCTCGGCGTCGGCATCGGTGTCGACTACGGCATCTACCTCTGTTCGGCGATTCTCGAGCGCCTGCACAAGGGCGACAACCTCGAGGACGCGATCTGCTTCGCCTACGCCACCATGGGCACATCGGTCGTCTTCACCGGTTTCGCTCTCTCCATCGGCGTCGGCACCTGGGCGTTTTCCGCGCTGAAGTTCCAGGCCGACATGGGCGTGCTGCTCGCGTTCATGTTCCTCTTCAACATGCTCGGCGCAATGCTGCTCATGCCCGCCCTCGCCCGCTGGCTCTTTGCCAAGTACCACGGCCGTCTCCGCCCCACCGACGATCCGCCCGCCGTGATCCCGCCGGTGCACTAGGGCCTGTTAACACTATTGCTATGATCGGGCGAGGGTGTAGGCAAGCGGGATGGAATTGACCGAAACGCATCTGAAGCGAATCCGCGACAGCCTACCTGTGGAGCGAGGCAACGTGAGCATGGAAGCGCTGAACTTCC
>JACPIS010000029.1 GCA_016187925.1 Opitutia bacterium
CTTTGGTGCCCAAATCCAACCGCACCGTTTGGTTCGCCGTCATGTTGACGGCATCGTCGCTTGTAATGTTCACACCATCAACGACGCCAAACGGTGCGCCTTTTGGCGATCACTGCTTCAGCTGCATGAGTCCGGCTTAGCCGTCGCATTCGCGATCGGCGAGCCCGGGGACATGGAAGTGAACGAAATTCTATTCCGTCTAACTGAATAATCGTGCATCGCCGCACGGTGTCCACCGGCAGGGAATGGCTGCTACGACTTCAGGATTTTGTCGACTTCGACCGGGACCAAGCCCTGCGACCGTGCGATCATCATGAGCGTGTCGATTTTTTTGACCGGCATCGCGATCTTCGATTCCAACGCCGAGTCGTTCACCATCTGAACGATTTCTGTATCGTCCCTTACCACGGACTCAAACCAAGCGAGCTCTGAATCGTATTTGAGAGTGTCAAAAAATGCCTTCGATACCTTTTGCGATTTCGGTCCACCGCATCCGGTGGTGAAGTTCACCAAGGCGATTTGCCCAGCCTTGGGATCGCACAGAACAATCCAATAGTGCTCATTGGTGCCACCATCGATGTCGCCCCAGAAACAGTCACCTTTGTTCATGGCGACCGCTTCATGTGCCCATAAGCAGTGGTCCCGAGGCTAGTTTGCTGCGCGCCCGTTGGCGAACGGCAGCGACGATGGTCTCAGTCATGGAAATCGCGTCCTTTTCTTCGACCCCCTTCGCGTAGCGAAGAATGCGCTTAAGCGGAAGCGGCTTGCTGGATCCTTCCTTCACATCTTCCCACTCCTTGCAGTTCTTGTGCATCCAATCGGCCAGGTTTCCTGTTTCCATGATCCCTTGGATCATGCGCGCAGTTTCACGAAGCACCTTTTCTTCGACCGGTGCCAATGAATCGGTGTTCACCTTTCCCTTCACGCTGATCCGGTTTCCCTTCAATGAAAATGCCTCGTTCCAGCGCGCCTGAAGCGTGGTGAGCTTCGACTTCCCTTTGATGAAATTGTAAGTCTCGCTCAAGATCGGCCCCTTGGGCATCGACGAATAATTGTCACCGGTGATCGGCCGCGCATAGTCGATCAACATTTGCCGATCGGACACATACAGGATTTTGATGAGCGGAAACATGTCCACGCCGCCGCCAAGCTCGTCGCAGACAACGGCGGAAGCAGCAGCGATTTTGCGCAGGATGGCGTGATTCATGGTGGGCAAGATTAGTAAGGCGCCTGCCGCCATTTCTGGCGAACACAAACGTGGGGTTCGGACGCATTTCATGACAATTCTCCTTGGTAGTCCGCGCCACCTCGTGGGTTCCGGATGGGATTATTGTAAAGGGAATTGGATGCAGCCACGATCTTCATCTGGGAACAGTTACGGCATCGAGAAATGGTCCACGGAATCATCATCTGTAGTCAGTGACAGACTATAGCACCAACGGATCCGGTCTGGTCGTCGGATAACTGGATTAGCACTGATCTTACAAGACCTCGACGCGATCAGCCGCGCCGGATGACACATCTAAGTCGTCCACATTTCTCGCGCCACCCGGCGGAGGATCGGATTTGAGCAAACCTCACACTTTGCGTGACGCTCTTGTAGCCGGCGCATGCGGAACACAGGGGACGACCACGGGCTCAATCGCCATTCGTTGAAGTTGCGCGTCGCGCCGTGCTTCCGAAGGACGAGCTCCAGGGCCATGACCAGGCCGGCAAAGGATGAGACGAACGCAAAAGGAGTGAGGACCTGTTTGCCTGAATCCGATTTCAACTTGGCACTTCCGCAGAGCTGTTTGAACCAAGTGTCGTAGGCCGTTCCCGCGAGCTCGGCTTTGTTGAGCTGAGGATACTTTGTGGCGATGAGCTCGGCCGCCTCATCAGAAATCCGGCTTTCTTTGACGAACGCGGCCGGCACGCCGAGTGCCTCCGCGACGTGTTCCTCATGCGCATTTTCATTAGGTGACTCGTAGTAGATGCAGGCGAGGCAGGCGTTTTCCGTGGGCTGTTTATGGTGATGGAAGACTGTCTCGATGGCGCCGCTGGTCGAGGCGTCGAACACCTCGCCCGGGATTTCCTTCTGGAGCTCTCGTCGGGCACGCCGGCTGTCCACCCCGGTGATGAGGGTTTTCAGCCACCGGCCACCTGGCGCGAGTTTCCTGTCGGGGTGCGATTGCAGGCGGTCTTTGAATGGAATCGATTGCAGAGAGGGATTGCTGAGTTTGAGTGCCTCGACCAACACGTCCGCTTTCGGAGAGTTGATGTCTTTTGCCTCAAAGATGTCGCAACGCTGCATGTTGCCTTCGGAAACATGGTCGTCGTCACAGACCACCAGCGTTCCGCGCAATTGAGGAAAGCAGGCAAGGCCGACTGCAAAGCCATTTCCTACGGCGCCGGCGCCGGCCAGGTAGGCGCGGCCGATGTCGATCGGCTCATCCAACCGGTGCAGTTCGTCATCGATCCATTCACTCAGGTCGAACTTGATTGCCCCCTTGAAGGCGGGAAGTGAGGGAATCGGCGGCAAGGCTGCCCGAAAAAGAGCGCCGGCGGCGTAACAGGCGCAGAGCTGAACTCCAATGGGGTGCAATGGGGCTGGCACTTCCTTCGCCAGGGGCTCCAGGCTGATGGCGGCCGACTGGTCGCCGCGGGTGAGATACACCGGCGTTGATGTGGTTCGTCGCGCGAAGTTGCCGATGACGAGTTCGGCCATCGCCTTTGGCGCCGGCGCGTTGATTAAGACCGCCGAAAGGCTTCGATTCAAAAGCCGCGCCACTTGGCGCGCCAATTTGCCGGCAGAAATGTCAGCGGGATCATGGCTGATCGCGACCTCGACGGCCAACTTCTCCGCGGCGGCACTTTCATCGAGCCCTAGCAGGCTTCCGAGCATGCGGGCGTTTTCTCTGCGGGCAGCTTCGTTCATCGGATCGCGATCTCCTGGTTGAAGGTAATTTCATCCCACTCATTGCTTTTGCTGAGAGAGAACACCTTGGTTTGCTCGACGAAGTTGGCCGCGGTGGTTTCCCGGGCGAAATACGGCAGCACAAGCGAGAGTGCGCCCGCGTGCTTGATGACGGCCATGGTGTCGTCGGCCCAAGAATGGAAGGCCTCCATCGGATGGGTGTGGACTTGGGCTGCGACCATGAGACGGTCCTTGCGCAGCTCTTCGAAAAGGAGCCGCATGCCTTTGGGCGGGATTCGAAAAAACGCGCGGCCCGTCTCCTGCAGGGGCACGTAGACGCGTTGAACCACGGCATGTCCGGCCTCCTTTTTGGCGAGCCACAGCACGACGATTTCCTTGCGGCCCTTCCCGTAGATGGCGAGTTGGGCCAGAGTGTCGTCGATGATCGACGGCGAGATGGTGATCATGTCGTCTTGGGCGCCTTGTCCCATCCATTCCAGATTTGGGTGATGAGGCCTGGCAGGTTGTTTTTGCTTTTCCCGCGATGATTGTCCCACGGGTCGTTCAAGTGATTCGGGTGGGTATGATATTCCTTGCTGCCGATGGAGCAGACGAACGGTTTGCCCGTGACGTGGTGCGCACTCTGGTTGAACATCGGGTGTCGCGGCAGCTTGTCGGTGGGGCACGGTTCGCCGGAGGGCAGCAGCAGCGCGATGCTGGGCGGCGTATCGTTCCAGTCAGGCGCATGCATTTGCACCCGTAGTGGCATGCGCTCGGTCGACGCGAAGGTCACGTCCACCAATGGGTAGGCGGCCGCCTGCACCTCCCAGCCCCGCAGTTTGGCGAGGCTGAGGAGGGCGGGCATTTCGGCGTCGAAGAGGGCCTTGGCGGCGACTTCATTCATTGCCGCCGCCGGTCGCGTCGGGACCGTAGTCGATGGAAACCTCACCGTTGAGGCCCAGGTCCTGGTAGCTCTTGTTGGGGTCGAGGACCGTGTTGCCGACCTTGGCGAGCCACCCGGCGGTGTCGCTGATGCCAAGGGCCTTGGCCGCCTTCTTGAGTTGCACGTCCAAGGGCTGGTTGATGGGAACTTCGTCGAAGTCTTGCTCCGGATAGGTTCCGCTGGTGGTGACGATGGCCACCCGAAGGTGGTTCGGCTTGGGCTTCTGGGAAGCGCCAGCCTGCTGGCCTGCTGAGGATTGATTACTCATAAAGATATTTAGGTCACCCGCACTTTAATCGAACCTCCGATCTTTTGCCATAGCCAAAAGGCATGGTTTCATTACTTTATCCTAATGTTTGAATCGTTGTTTTCCGACGGCGGCCTTTCTCTCGACCGACTTCGCGTTCTGGTCGAAGTGCATTATGCTGGTGGCATCGCCGCCGCTGCCCCGGACTCTCCGGTGAAGCAAAGCCAATACAGCACCCAGCTTCGTGAACTCTCGACGTTCTTCGGCACAGAATTAACGCAACGCGAGGGAAAGCGGCTGAAACTTACCGAGACGGGGGTAAGGCTGGCCGAACTTGCGGCGAAGCAGCTTCAGGCGTTGAGCGACCTGCGCGCGGAATGCCTCGGTCGCATCGAGTATCGCGTTGGCACGGGAGACGGTTTGCTGCACTGGCTGGTCATCCCGCGGTTGACCGGCTTCACAGAGCGGCCGGCAAGGGTCGTTTTTTCGACACACAACCTTCGTAGCGGGGACATCATCCGGCGGGTTCAGGAAACGCGCCTTGAATTTGGTATCGTCCGCTCAGATGCGGTGACTTCAGGTGTTCAGTCACTCTCGATCGGGCGGATGGAATTTTGCGGAGTGATCCCGCGGGCCCTGTGCAAGAAGAAGCCGCCGACCAGCATTGAGGACTTTTGCGAGCTGCCGTTGGCAGTCATGAGCACGGACGGTCAGTTCACTGATCGCATCAAGGAGGCGGCCAAGCGGCTCGGCGTAACGATGAACGTCACCCTCGCTTGTGAAAGCCACCCGCAAGCAATCGCGGCGGTTCAGACCGGCAGATACGCGGCCATTGTCCCGTGCATCGCGATGAAGTCGCTCGGGCCCCAGTTTGTTGAGTTCCGGCACGCAGCCTTTAAGCCACTGGCTCGGGATTTGTCGCTGATCTGGCATCCACGGATGTTGGAGATTCGGCCCTTGGGCCCCCAGGTGTGCGAGCACATGAAGGCGACATTTACCCAATCGATTTGAACCAAAGTTACCACTCCCACGCCTATGACCTTCCGCCGAGTGCTTGAATGTAGTGAATGTAAGACGACGGTGCTCACCCGATCGGCTGCGGGACATGCCAACTATCAGGAGTTCGCGTTTCCGTGTCCGAAGTGCGGCATCGAGTTGCGATTTGGCATGAATCTCGACCAGAAGAATGCCGGTGTGGCATACCCGCTGGTCAAAAACGGCGAATGGCGCGACGACCTGCATGAAGCAGAACACGAGCGGAAGCTGGATACTGAGACGCTCGTGGCCGTGGAGGACAACGACGAGATGATGCCATTCCTGCGGGCGCCATTCCTGGCCAAGGATTTTGAAAAATCCATGGAGCTGCATGCTGGCCGGTATCAGGCGATGCACCATTTCTGGCCGGAGCTGGAGAAGATGACGGTTCATCAACAGAGTAGAAACCGCGCTCTCCTAATCAAAGTTGCAAAAGGGATTAGTTATGACGACCCGGTGAAGACTGACGCTGACGCGTTGGAGCTTCTGCTCCGGGCCTTTGACACTTATGGTCTCATGTTCACGTGCGATGGAGGCACCGCGCGTGAAAAGGTGGATCAACTGATCCGGTCCGTGAATCTGGCCGCTGGAGGTCAACCCGCGTTGGTGGAGTTTTACGAGGCCGAACACCGCTGGGTGAATCTCTGGACTCAATTGATGAGCTTGCGAAAAAAGTGGGCTGAACTCGTCGGACCGATCGTCTGGCCGGTTTTTCGGTCCGTCGATTGGGATCCGGCGAAGGCGAAGCTGTCGAGTTTCACCCTTTGCCAGAAGCGTTTCAGCGAGCTCGGGCCGTTCTATGTAGACGCATTCGAAACCCTCGGTCGACTTTCGGTGTTGGCTTCCGGGATGGAAGGCGTGGTGAAGCACAACCAGCCGGTGATTGCGTTGAAGACTCGCGAGATGCCGCTTGGCGAATTCGAGGCGACGCGCAACGGCCAGAAACCCGGGATCCTTGCTCGACTCGACATCGGTCCGCTCTTCGTTCCTTTCCTCGACTCGAAGTTACGCAACGGCATCGGTCATCACTCGGCACACTATCGTGCGAAAACGGACGATATCTATTATCAGAACCAGAGCGGCACGACCATCGAGCGGTTTTCAATCAGCTACATTGATTTTTGCGACAAGCTGATGCGATTGTATGCCCAGGTGGAAGCATGCGCGCCTTTGGTCGGCGTTCTGCGATTGAAAGTGAAAAAGGACGTATTGCCGTCGCATTGAGCTAACTGATGATGAGGGTGATTCTTCAAGAGGCTGGATTTGGAGCTCCACACGTTCGCTGGAATGAGTTGAACGAAACAACCTGTCTGATTGGCAACCTCAGGGCAGGAAATGTCTATATCGACAACGGAGCCGCTGTCGTAGGTATATGGCCTGTAGCTTCCTGAATGCGGCCAGATGGGAGATGAACAGCGGTGCGTGAGCTGGCCATTCGGCAGCGATCAAAAGGGTTATCCTTGCTCTGTTAAGCAGCACCTCGCAGAACGGCTACAAAAATGAACAAGCTTCAGATCGATCTCAAGTGTTGCTATGGTATTAAAAGCCTGAAGCACAATTTTGATTTCACAGCCAGCAGCGCTTTCGCCATCTACGCGCCCAATGGCTCAATGAAGTCATCGCTAGCTCAAACCTTCAGGGACGAGGGAGAGTCGGTACAGTCGAAGGACAGAATTTTCCCAGCTCGCGTATGCACCAGAGCGATTTTGGACGAGGGTAATGTCCCGCTCCCGCCTCAATCCATATTGGTTGTCCGGCCGTACGACGAGGTTTTTGGACACAATGAAAAAACCTCCACGCTGTTGGTCGATCCAAAGCTGCGCAAAGAATATGAGCAGCTTCACGTCGAGATCGATAAAGCAAAAGCGTTTTTCCTAGAAGCGCTCAAGGAGCAATCGCGTTCAAAAAAGGATTTAGAGAAGGAAATTTCTTCCACGTTCACCAAGAGTACATCCGAATTCTATCGAGCATTGATTCGCATCAGAGACGAAGTTACGGCCCAGAAGGACGCTCCTTTTGCAGATGTCCAATACGACAAGATCTTTGATGAAAAGGTTCTCGGGTTTCTAGGGACCAAAGATTTCAAGACGGCCATCGAACAATACATCACAAAATACAATGAACTCTTGGCCGCTTCTACCTATTTCAAAAAAGGTACATTTAACTACTACAACGCGGCAACGATCGCCAAGAGCCTCGCAGATAATGGCTTTTTTGACGCCAAACATTCAGTCAATTTGAATGCCGGAAACGTCCTTGAAATTAGGAGTCAATCCGAGCTGGAAGAGCTAGGGCGTGTATTCAAACCGCGTGGAACCGGATAAAGTAAGCCGGGTCGGAGGCGCCACCATGATGTATCCGAGTCGATGGGAGCTGGCGCAGCCGCTGTGGAAGCGGCTAAAAAAATTAACCTGAGTCGGCGCAAAACCCGGCGAGGGCAGATTGGCACACCTGGGGGGCGTCCTCCGCACGATGATCGGGTCATGGTTACGGGGATATGGTTTGTGCTGCGCACCGGTTGCCCCTGGCGGGACCTGCCGCCGCACTACGGCTCGTGGAGCTCGATCTACACCCGCTGGCGGCGCTGGACGGCCAGTGGTCTGTGGCGTCGCTTGTTGGCGCGACTGGCCCGGGGCGCCAAAGGAGCGCTGCGACATCTGGACTGCTCGCATATCAAGTTGCATCAGGATGGGGCCAATCCCCCGGGTGGCCAGCTGGCGCAAGCCATCGGGCGGACCAAAGGCGGCCTGAACACCAAGCTCGCCGCCGTCGTCGACCAACATGGCCGGGCGGTCGATGTCGTCTTGGCCCCCGGCCCGAAACACGACCTGCATGCCGTGGCCCCGCTGCGGCGGTGCCTGCGGCGGCACCGGGTCGTGGCCGACAAGGGCTTCGACGCCGATGGTTTCCGCGCCGATCTGCGCGCGCAGGGTTCCAGCTGTTGTATCCCGCCGAGACGGGGCCGCCGCCATCCGGCTCGATTCCATCGCGGTTACTACCGGCACCGCCACCACATCGAAAATTTCTTTGGCCGCATCAAAAAATTTCGGCGTATCTCCACCCGCTACGAGAAGCTCGCCATCACTTTCTTGGCCTTCGTGCAGTTCGCTGCCGCTCTGGATTGGCTCACTCATCGGGTTTGAATACACGCCCTAGTCCGGAAGGAGAAAGAGGGCATTTCAAACGATAAGGACCTTAGAAAGAAGTTTTCAGAAATTGAAAAACTAATCACCAAAAACGCCAACGTTCGCGATTTCGAAGCGTACCTAAGCGAGCATGGGGAAATACTGCCGAAGCTCGCGACTGTTGAGATTTTCAAGGAAGAGCTTTGGAAATCCTACATTAAAGCGAAGTTCTCTCTTTATGAGGATTTACTAAAGAAATATCAGGCAGCAGAAACTCGAAAAAAAGAAATCGAGGACGAGGCCGGCAAACAGCGCACTCAATGGGAAACCGTGATAGAGATTTTCAACGAGCGTTTTTTTGTCCCATTTAAACTGAACGCCCCAAATCGAGTTTCGGTGATCCTAGGTAGCGAACCCGTTCTCCGGCTTGGCTTCACCTTCGATGATGGGGCCGACAAGATCGCGATTGAAAAAGATGCGTTGATGCTATCACTCAGCACCGGAGAGAAGAAGGCACTCTACATTCTGAATCTCCTGTTCGAAATCGAGGTGCGCATAAAGGCAGGGATTGAAACGCTGCTGATCGTCGATGACATCGCCGACTCTTTTGACTACAAAAACAAATACGCGATTATTCAGTATCTAAAAGACCTCTCTGAAGATCAGAAATTTAAGCAGGTAATTCTGACGCATAATTTCGATTTCTTCCGCACGATAAACAGCAGATTTGTCAGGTCGGACCACTGCTTGATGGCGACAAAGAACTCTTCAGGGGTGGCCCTGGAAGTCGCGCTAGGCGTGAAGAATGTGTTCATCAAGGATTGGAAACCGAATTTCTTTACGGATTCGCGCAAACAGGTCGCTTCAATTCCTTTTATTCGAAATCTAATCGAGTATACAAAAGGGCACAACGATCCTGACTATTCCAAGCTGACTTCCCTGCTTCACTGGAAGGCTGACTCTCTCAATATTTCTGTCGGTGATCTTGACGGTATTTATCAAAGAACTTTCGGCGGCACCGGAACCTCAGTGGATCCAGCAGCCAAAGTTATCACAGTCATCCATCACGAAGCCGGGTTGTGCCTGACGGCCGCGACGGGGATAAATTTTGAGAACAAAATCGTGCTCGCAATCGCTATTCGCCTCAAGGCTGAAGAATTCATGGTCAGTAAGATCGCTGATCCTGCTTGGGTTGCCGCGATCACCAGAAATCAAACGCCAAAATTGTTAGCGCGATACAAAATGCAATTTTCAGGCGGAACTGCTTCAATTGCCACGATCCAGCGAGTCGTTCTAATGACACCGGAAAACATCCATCTGAATTCGTTCATGTATGAACCCATTCTGGACATGTCGGACGAGCATTTGCGAAAACTCTACGCAGAAGTAGTCGCTTTGAAATAGTCCGCTTAACGCCGGACAGTTATTAACTGTGGTAACAAGGAAAGGAGCCGGCGTCGCGCCAGCTCGATCTGGAGCACGGCATATTCCAAGGCATCTCCCCTGTCCCTTTGAATTCGAAACGATGCAGGTAGGAATATTACACGCCTCCCGGCAGCAACGGCTGAGCTTCGCCGGTTGTGGTGAGTCAGGCGCGCTCTATCACCCCACGACACCGGGGGAACGTTGAGCATCCCCAGAAAGGCGGAACTACCTTGTCGCGGAGGACCATTCGTGCGCCACACTTCGGACATGACTTATCGTCGGGATTCGTGAGTTCCGGAAATTTGTCGAGGCCAATGCCCTGAATCGCCTTTTCGATCATGCCTGCATTGTAGATAGTAATGTCGTTCTGCTTCGCCTCCGCCCGCGCCGCGACCGTGCATTCGCTGAGGGAAAAAAGCATGGCTTCGTCAGCCTTGAACTGTGCGCCGAACTTCGTGCCGATCAATTGCCGGACAATATTGGGCTGAACTTCAATCCTCTTCCAGTGTTTGCACTGCACCACCGCTTTGCGCCCATTGCGCGTCGCAATGAGATCTGCGCCGCCGTCAGCTTTCGCGCCACCATTTTTCTTCACAGACCAGCCCTCGGATTCCAATATCCGAGCCGCAACAGCTTCAAACTGAAACCAGTCGATGCCTCGGAGCATTTCGGCCACTGTCTTCGGCTTATAGAAGACGCCCGCATCAACACTGGGAAGTCGATCCGCAATCGCGCTCGTATCAGAAGTATCCATCCACTGCTTCCCAACGGCGACTGCGGCCGTGCCGCACAGGACAGCGGCGACCCCTATCGCGAGGATCCAGTATTTTTGTCCCCCTTCGGTTGCTCGCGGTTGGAAACTAAGTTGATCTCGGGCTACCGGATTGATCCAAACTGAGACCGAAGCCCCATGGACAAATTCTTCCGCGTGCGATCCCGTCGTGGATGCTGTTTTAGGAAACAACGGTGAGCCGAGGCGCAAAATCGCAGTTGCCTCTCCCGTCTTCCGGACCTGAACGGAGGTTGGGGTTGCGGCAGCGCGTCCCCAACCACTCGTTGCCTCGAACCTCACCTCCGAGAAATTGGACCGGTTGTAATAAACCGTAATCGGTGCCGGCTTGAATTTCTGTGCGTCGGCAAGTTTCGGCCATTCCTTTGTCTGTGTAACCGCCAGCGTCTGGCCGCTCTTCGATTTCCCAGGATGGAAGACGTAGGTTGTCTCCGTTACTGCAGTCGGCCCCTTCACGGACGTAACAACGGCCCGCTCCTCGCGCCACTGCTTCGGGGCCTTTGCCAAACTCCAAAACAGCGCCATCGCGCTCCCGATGAGTATCAACATCAGCCCGGTCTTCTTTCTCGCGACCAACTTGCTGTTCAAAATCAGGTAGCCAATGCCCGCCACAGCCAAAGCTCCAACCGCAAGTATCGCCAAAGCCGCGAAGGTCTGGGCGAATCCTGTTACTCCGCCTATGGCCAATGCGACGGCTGCGACTGCAAACACGGCCAGTTTTGCGCCCGCTTCGAAGCGGGCAATTTCACGGCGTTCAGCTCGAGAGGCCATAAGGGATAATTGCAAGCTCCAGCAAAGTTGACGACGAGATTCTAATCTCGCCACGGTCCTAAGGTTTCTTCCACACGGTGAAACAACCGTTCGAGGCGGTCGATATTTCTGCTTCTCGCTTGAGATTAGGACAGAGCGCGATTGTGCTGAAGATATTGCCTCGGGCCAGAGGCGAAAAACTTACTCTTATGTCCCGGCAGCCTACGGCCGGCCTCAGGCCCGTTATCCATCCCTTCTTGTTTTCAAGGAGTAGCATGGCTTTGAGGCGAACGATTTGGTCGGGCCTATTCGCAGGCATTATTCTACTGACTGGCGGCTGCAGCACAGAAACCGCACCTCCAGCGATAAATCCAAGCGCGGAGATCGCTGCGAATGCCACGAAGGATGTCTCGAAGGCAGAGCCGCCGCAACCTACCCCGCCACCCCTCTCTGTCCCAGCCACTCCACACGCGGACCCGTCACCCGTCGCCTCAACCTCGACAAAGGTCCTTCAAACTCCGGAGACCATTTTAACCAGAATTCAACCCCCGCCCCCTCAAGCGGCGCCTCCGTCTGAGGCGCCACCGCGTAACGTGACCTCACATCCGGAGAGCGCGGTTCAGACGCAGCCGACGCCCGCTTCGGTCGCCTTGTCGCGGCCAATCGCCACCCTGCCACCTAGTCCTCAGGAAGATTTTCCGGTTGGTGGGCTCGTCGTGCTTCTCGTGGGCGCCGCATTAGTTTGGGCCATTTTCATGGGTGTCTATGGCAATTCTGAAACGGTGCGAGTCCGACGCCAAGTTAGAGACACATTGGCCGCCTTCGAGGGCGCACTCAAATCCCAGAAAGACCTGATCGAAGAACTGCAAACAGCCTACAAAACGGCCGCATTGGATTATCTCGCCAGTATAAGGCGGGGATACCTCCAACAAGTTACCGTCGATGAAATCCGCAAGGTCACCCCTGGTGTTCGCCTGCAACCGCTCAAGGATCACGGAGTGACCAACTTGTTGGCCTGCCAAGGCTGGACCACGGCCCGCCTTGAGCAATTGCGTGGAATTGGCCCCGAGTCGGCATCTCGCATTGCCCTGGCCATTGTTGCTTTGACCAAATCAGTCAATAGCCAGCCGATACCGCATCCGTTGCCAGGAGCACCGGGAGCTGATAAAATTTACCGTCCACTGTACCTTGTTCGCCACTTGCGGCTCAAGTTCTTCGACCAAATGCCTGTCCTACAAGCGATCTGTGAAGAACTGGAGCCACAATGTGCATCCGTCCAGAAACGGACCTCATTCATTAAATGGCTTTTCGGATCGCAAAAGAATGGTGACCTTCATGCGGCGTTAGACACTGGGCTGAAGCTCACAGGAAAAGCCAATCCAACGGAGCGGGAAGGGGCTGCCCTTGTCCTCGCAAAGGACCGCTATGCCGCGGCAAAGCTGCTGGTTGATGGCAAGGTGACCAGCGATCGTTTGATAATGGATGTCGCCGAGGCGAAGGATTACTACCGCGAAGGCTTGGAACAACTGCTCGGCAAAAATTCCATGCAGCGCATGGCAATGTCGCCGCCGCGTTCGGACGCAGTGCCGCCAAGAGAAATGAAAGAGTCGGTGACGGAATTGGAAACTTGGCGGGCTCGCACTGCACCGGCCGCAGAATCACGCAGGCTCGATTCCTGCTCAGAAGTCTCGCCAGCAACAGAACCGGTCCCGATGCGGCTAAGCGGAACCGACGGCGGGGTTGGGTTTCGTATCAGCGTCAAGATTGGCGACGTTGAGATCGATCCGGTTCCAACAAAGGCCGCGACACGCGCAGTCGATTGCTGGGTACCGGCCGGGCAATCGAAGTCGATAGGTAGTGTAACCCTCGAAGGCGGTCTGCTGTATGTCGGCAAGAATTTACCGGCAATCAACGGCCGCTCGGTCGATCCAGCTTTGATCGATCCGGCCTTGCCCGTCGCGACACGAGAAGCGAATTGCCGGATCCGCATGTTGGACTACTGGTCGAGCTATACCTACGCCAGTCCGGGCGCGCGGGCTTCCTATTTACAGTGGCTGGCAACGGGCCGGAGTGACCCCGATGCTGATATTGGATACGTCTTTTTGTATTTCTATGGGCTGGAACGACGCGTTTTGGCGGACGCCCGTACCGACCCGACCGCTAGATCAGAAATCCCTACCATTATTGCCGAAGTTCGCCGGCTGCGTGCTATCTATGCCCAACGTGCCAGCTTCGACCGCTATTCGGTGGAATTTACCGACTATTTGGAGGGTGCGCGTACCGTGGCAGTCACCGCACAGGAAACGGAAGAGCTGCCTCTGCTTCAACAATACCATCTGTCGTTTGCCCTGAGAAGGAAACTGGGACAATTCGCAGAAGACCGTAGGCCATTACCCTCCGAATGGGCTTACGCGTGGTATCATAACGATCCGCGTACGCGACTTCCAGCCGTTGCCTCTCGCTGTCCCGTCCAACTTGCACTGCTCTTCCGTCAGGAATACCTTAAACAATTTGGCGACGGCTTGATTGTCGCCCCTGGCAAGACCCGGCTCCGATTGAGCTACCGTCCAGCGAGCGCTTCTTTTGGCACTACGCTCGATCAATCTGTAGATCTGCCGGACGTTACAGTGATGAGCGCAAGCTACACCAAGCTGGAGTCGGTCGCTCTCGAATGTTACGCTCAACTCGACGCCTACAGCCGTTTCATCGGCCGCAACAAGGACGCCAAAGACTCATTCGAGGGATCAATCCTGCTGCCGGTTAGCTTGTGGCCAATGGAAAAACGGGATGCCCTCGAGGCTCTGCGTGCGAAGGCCTCGGCCTTCCCCACATGCACCCTGCGCGAACTACTTGCCCCTTGGGGCAAACAAGAGGAACTCTCTCGCGGTACCTATCTCGGACTTTGCAGAACACTTGCCGGATCTGGATTGGGAATGGAACCAGATCCTCGTTTTGGCGCGGAGATCCCTGATCTTGACGATCTCGTGGCGCTTTTCCCTGGCGATACAGAAGGACAACCGTCGGCTGGATTCGGGCTGGCCGCATTGTTGTTGAGGCTGGCTTCCACCGTAGCCGCATCCGATGGTGATTTCTCGGACGCAGAAGCGCAAAAGCTTCGGCAGGAGATCGAGGCAAATCGCGACCTGAACCAAGGCGAACGGCGGCGATTGCTGGCACGGATGGCAATCTACAGGGCCAAGACGCCCGCACTCACTGGACTCAAGCCCGCTATTTCCGCCCTCTCAGAAGAAAAGCGTCAACGCGTTACCGATTTCCTGCTGACCATGGCCTTCGCTGATGGCACGGTAGCTCCCGGCGAGGTCAAGGTGATGGAAAAGGTTTATACGCTTTTCGGTCTCGACCCGGCCACACTCTACACCCGACTTCATGAATTGTCTGCTGGAAGTTCACCTGCGGCCACCAAGCAGTCGGTGACAGGTCCGATCCGGCTTGATGCCTCTAAGGTGCGGCAATTGCGGGAGGCCTCGGAGCAGATCACCAAGAAACTGGCCATCATCTTTAATGCGGACCAGCCGCCCGAAGAATCGGTGCCAGAAGTCGAAAAGGATCCTGCCGGTGTTGATCCTACGGCCACGGTATTGGTGTTGGATGAAGCTCATTCCGGATTGCTGATGCTCCTTACTGGACGGCCGCAATGGAGTCGGACTGAGTTTGAGGAAGTGTGCGCTGACCGAGGCCTCATGCCTGACGGGGCAATCGAGAGGATAAACGAGGCCGCTTTTTCCAAATTCGACCAACCGGTAATCGATGGCGATGATCCTCTCGAGATCGCCATGCACCTACTGGAGGAACAACTTTATGCCGCCGACAATTCGACAAAAGGACCGTGACACTGTCATCCAGGCTCTGCGCATGGGCGTAGTACCTCGCACCGGACAACACCTGATTCAGGTCGGCCGCGTGAAGGAAATCGACGCCCTGCTTAAGAACCTCGATACGATCGCGGACGGCGGTACGGCCTTTCGTCTGGTCATCGGAGAGTACGGATCGGGAAAAACTTTTTTTCTGAACCTTATTCGAGCCGTCGCCCTTGAGAAGAAACTCGTGGCCACGAGTGCAGATCTGAATCCTGACCGTCGGTTGCAAGCGTCAGGCGGCCAAGCCCGGTCGCTCTATGCTGAGCTTGCTAAGAACCTATCGACCCGAACGAAAGCTGACGGCGGCGCCTTACCCGGAATCGTCGAAAAATTTATCTATACCGCCACCACCGAGGCCAAGCAGGAAGGCGCAGAAGTCGGCGTGGTGATTCATCGGAAGCTCGCGCGCTTGGCCGAAATGGTGAACGGCTACGACTTCGCCCGGGTGATCGAAGTCTATTGGAGCGCATCCCAAGCAGGAAACGAGCAGCAGAAGGCTGACTCGATCCGTTGGCTCCGCGGCGAATTTACCACCAAGACCGATGCCCGCAATGCGCTTGGGGTCCGCACCATCGTAGAAGACTCCAACATCTATGATCAACTAAAGCTTCTCAGCGTCTTTGTTCGGTTGTGTGGTTTCAGCGGGCTTCTCATCTGCCTCGATGAGATGGTCAACCTCTACAAGATTTCGAATGCCCAGTCGCGCAACGCCAACTATGAGCAAATTCTGCGCATTCTAAATGACGTGATCCAAGGCTCAGTTGAGGGTCTAGGCTTCATTCTGGGAGGTACACCCGAGTTCCTGCTCGATACCCGCCGCGGATTATTCAGCTATGCGGCGCTTCAATCTCGTTTAGCGGAAAACGCCTTCGCCAAGGACGGGTTGGTGGATTACCAACATCCGGTCGTCCGCCTCTCGAGTCTGACTCAGGAAGATTTTGTGGTTTTGCTGCACAAGATTCAGCATGTGTTTGCCGGTGGAGATGAGACCAAATACCCGCTCCCAGATGAAGCCCTCACTGCGTTCATGGCCCATTGCCAAGAGCGCATCGGGGAAACATACTTCCGTACGCCACGCACCACCATTACGGCGTTTGTGGGGCTACTTGCCGTTCTCAGCCAGAATCCGGGCACGGATTGGAAGCTGCTGATCAACGAGCTGCCCCTGGCCAAAGACGAGGGCGGGACCACTGACACGGCGCTCGAGCCGGAGACACCCATGACGCCTGCCTCCAGCGATGACGAATTTGCCAAGTTCAAGCTCTGAGCCGCAATCCCGGAACTTCGAGCTACTCGACCCGCGTATCCAGCGCTGGTTGTGGCAGGCCGGCTGGACCAGTCTCCGCGATGCACAAGAGTTAGCGATCGCTCCCTTGTTAGCCGGCGATCGGGACCTGATCATCGCCGCAGCCACCGCCTCGGGAAAAACGGAAGCTGCTTTTCTGCCAATTCTGACTCGGCTAGCCAAAAGCGACGAACCGAGGCTGGCAGTCTATGTTGGCCCGCTCAAGGCGTTGATCAACGATCAGTGGCAACGATTGGAAGGATTGTGCGACATACTGGAAATGCCAGTGACTCCTTGGCACGGGGATATTTCCGCATCGCACAAGGCGCGGTTTCTCAAGCGACCAGCCGGTTGCCTATTGATCACCCCCGAGTCGCTGGAAGCTTTGCTTATGCGTCAGGGCAATGCCGCCGCAGGTGCGCTGGCAGCCGCAGACTATTTTGTGATTGATGAACTCCACTCGTTCTTGGGTACAGAACGAGGCAAACAACTGCAGTCGCTGCTTAGCCGTTCGGAACGTCTGATCCAGCGCCGGGTCTGCCGCGTAGGGCTTTCCGCCACGCTGGGTGATATGAACGGCGCGCGTGAGTTTCTCCGTCCTGGCGGCGCCCAAGAAGTCGATCTGATCGTGGCAAAGCAGGCCGCGCTCGATCTCCACATCATACTCAAGGGCGTCCTGGAGCCCGTTGTCGATGCGACCAAGACAGAAGAAGAGGACGAACCGAACCTTGTGGCAAAGACAGGCATTGTTACCGACCTGTATCGAACTCTGCGTGGCTCAAACAATCTCGTGTTTCCTAATAGTCGCAGCGCAGTTGAATTCTTCGCTGATCGCCTCCGCAGCCGCTGCGAAACAGAGCGCGTTCCAAACGAGTTCTGGCCGCATCACGGCAATCTAGCCAAGGAGATCAGAGAGCAAGCTGAAGCCGCGTTGAAACAAAAGACGATGCCAGCTACAGGCATCTGCACGAGCACCCTTGAACTGGGCATCGACATCGGGGCCATTAAAAGCGTGGCTCAGATCGGGCCACCGCCGTCGGTGGCCAGCTTGCGTCAACGTCTGGGGCGTTCTGGCCGTCGAGAAGGTGAACCAGCGGTTCTACGCAGTTATGCAATCGAACGCCAATTAACCCCGCAGTCCAGCCCTACTGACCTGCTTCGCGTTAATCTGCTGCAATCTATCGCGATGATTCGGCTGCTCCTGCAAGGCTGGTACGAACCAGTGTCGGTTGCAGGGTTGCACTCGTCCACCATGGTGCAACAGGTGCTTTCGGTTATTTCTCAACACGGCGCCGCTACAGCGGGACGCCTTTGGGAAATCCTCTGCGAACGGGGAGCATTTACCGGCATGCCCCGGGATCTTTTCGCCTCTCTCTTGCGCGGGCTCGGAGCCAAAGAAATTATCTTCCAAGACGCGACCGGGCTGCTTCTCCTGGCGCCCAAAGGGGAAAAAATATGCGGGCATTACAGCTTCTATGCGGCCTTCAGCTCTCAGGAGGAATTCCGACTTGTCGCTGGCGGTCAGACCTTAGGTTCGATGCCTGTTTCCCGGCCCTTGTCGCCCGGAAGCTTCGTCATCTTCGGCGGTCGCCGCTGGCAGGTGGTATCAGTTTCCACCGACGATCTGGTGATCGAAGTGAAACCGGGAGCCGCCGGCGCCCTTCCGGCGTTTGAAGGTCAGTATGGCGCCACGATCCATGGCCGAGTCCGGGAGGAGATGCGCCATATCCTGCGGGGCAACGAGCCCGTTCCCTTCCTAGACAAGATCGGTACGCGATTACTGGAGGAGGCACGTAGCACCTATGGTCGTCTCGATTTGGACAAGGAGTGGGTGCGCGAGGCCGGTACCGAAGTTCACCTATATTGGTGGAAGGGGGACCGAATTAACGACACATTAGCCCTCATGCTGCAGGCCCGCGCACTGCCGACGATCAATCATGGAATCTATTTAGAGGTCCGAGGCGCGGATAAAGTCGGGGTGACGGAAACTTTGCACGATCTGTCTCAAATTGAGGACGCGGAGAGCTTGGCAGTTGCATCCACCGTACAAAACAAGATCCGTGAAAAATGGGACGGCTTGCTCGCGGAGGACGTTCTGGAGGCCTCTTTTGTGTCCAACAGCCTTGATATTGCCGGGACGCTTGCAGCTCTACGAACTGCCTGTGTGCCAGACCCTAGGCGGCGATGAGGGCAATTACTTCGTTTCGGAAAGTACGTCATCTTGTGATGATCACACTAGACCCCACAAGTTGTCGCATTTTCCTTTGAAAACTTGATCATCACAAGTTGTCACCCCTACTTGGTCACCACGAGATGTCGTTACGCGACATTTTTAGGTGACTTTACCACCGCGCAACACTGGGCCTGTAGCTCAACGGTTAGAGCAGGGGACTCATAATCCCTTGGTTGCGGGTTCGAATCCCGCCGGGCCCACCAAATGACTCGTTTGTGCGATTGATTTTCGCTCGCGTGAATATGGCGGCTATGCATCTATTCAGCCGGGCCAAATCTCGTTTCGACACGAGCCAAGGCCCATTTTCGTTTCTGAACCGATGCCTCTCCGTCCGGATTCCAAATCTCCCGAACTGATCGATCCGGTCACATATCGCCGTCTCGAGCGTAAGGCGGGTTTCAGTGGCGTGCTCAAGAACCGGGTGCGATCCCTTTCGGAATACCTTGAGGTGTTCAATGCCCTTTTTGTCGATCCCGCCGACGTCTTTTGGTTTCGCGGACACGACAACGCGAAGTGGAAGCTGTGCCCGTCCGCGCTTCGCTACCGTAAGGTGCCAACTCGCCATAAGGCCATTCTGAGCCTCGCGGAGTTTCGGCGTATCCAAGAATATCGGCTCAACAAAGCGCCGGGGCCGAAGGAAACCTTCAAGTGGTTGCAGCTCGCGCAACACTACGGTCTGCCCACCCGTCTGCTTGACTGGACCCAGAGTCTCACCACCGCACTCTACTTCGCGTGCCAAGACCACCGCGTTGACGGCATGGTCTTCGCCATCAAACCTCGCGACCTCAACCGCATGAGCCTTGAGCAGAACACTGTCGACGTGCTCGATCCGGAAGAACACGCGGAGACGATTCAAAAATACCTCGACCTTGGGCCAGACGAACGGGTAGGCGGCCTCCGCACAGTCGCCGTGAGACCCGCGTGGAATTCCGACCGGATCATCATGCAACAAGGCATGTTCACCTTGCATGGCGAACAGTTCGCGTTGGATAAGAAACAGGCCCGATCCCTTATAGGCTTACCCATCCTTAAGGAGTTCAAGCTACAGCTTCTGCACCAGCTGGAACGCGTCGGCACTGGTGAGATGTTTATCTTTCCTGAGCCCGAGCACGTCTGCAATCATCTCAAACGGAGAATCGAACTGCCATGACGATGCCCACTTTCGTTCCCTTCTTACGATCCAATTCCGACGAGACGAACTTTCAGTCGTTCTACGCAGACGCTCCGTTTGTGCGCGTGAATCTCGATAAGAAAACGCTGCTCGGGAAGTTGCCATCGAAGCAAAAACTCTGGCTCGATATCGGACTCGACGGCATCGCTAACGCCTGTCGCGTTGATGCGGACCCAGCTTGGTCGGCATATATGCACCGACACGGCAACCTTTCATGTTTGGTTGATCCTGAGTTCTTAGCGAAGCCTGCGCGGGCTAAAATTGAAGGACCTATCACGGCGTTTTTTCAGGATGCCGCAAGGTACAGCCCGACTTACCTGACGGTGCCGCAACTCCCGCACGAAGACGGGGTGAAATATAACAAGGTCAACAAACTGCTCGCGGAAATCGCGGCCGACTGGCGAAAGAAGCAGAGCGCTACACGGCTGATTCTGCCAGTTATCCTCACGCACCAAACTCAACTTAATACGAAGTCTCCGCGCACGAAGACGATCAAGTTTATCCATTCCCTGATGGTGAAACACGGCATTGATGCTGTATGGTCTGTCGACTCGACTTTGGAGGATCAGCTCGGCACGCAAAACTTCGAACGTGTTAGGTTCGCAGGCATTGTAGATTTTTGGAACGAACTTCACGCGCTTGCTTCTCCTGAACTGACTATCTGTGGTCCTTACTGGGGGCTAGGGTTGGTCCTATGGGCGCGTGGCTTGGTGAGCCACTTCGGTATAGGTCTCGGTTCGACCTATCGATACTACACGCCAGGCGCCGGCATCCCCAATAGGGCGAGGTCCCGCATCTATGTTGAATCTCTTCGGCGCTGGATTAGCGCAACGCCGGGTCTTGCCGGCTGGCTCCAAAATGCACAAACCAAACTCCCGCCAGACGCCTCGGCACAGCTGGAGTTCCAGGCATTAGCCAAAGCGCTGCCCAACTACTTCGACTCCGAGGTGTCTAAACGACAAATAACGCAAGGCTACCGAAAGTGGATCGACAAGATCATGTCTAGTCCGGCTAACGGTCGTAGCGTCGCTCTGTATCAGGACCTTTCCGCAGCTTTCGTAACAGGCAGGATGCTTCCAGATTTGCCCGATGAAGTCGGATACGCTCGCCGCCCGGAGCGGGTAGCCGAGCAGTTAATGCTGAACTGCCTTTAAGACCCTGCGCCAGCACGCCTCTGCGGCGCAAAGCTCCTGCGCTTCGATCACGGTCTTCGTCGAGAGATTCGGGGGAATCAAAACCTTGCAGATGTCGTCCTGCACCGAAAGCAATCCGACGCCAGCGGCTTCGAAGTCCGCCCGGCGTTCCGTAAATGCGACCCTCTCGGCGATGACTGCCGGCATGCCTACATAGGATTCCGCGGTGATCGCCTTGTGGCGACGCGCTTGCGCCAAGGCCTCGTCGACGCGGCGCAACTTGAGCTCTACCGCAACCAACTGTTCGTGATACGGCATCCAGTCTGTGCAGCGCACAAGAGAGGCCCCCTCCTGCACGACGAACCGCTTGCGAATGAGATTCTTCACCGCGCGCTCGAATAAAGCCGCACCCAAGAGGGGTTCGAATTTGCGTGCTACGTCCGAAATCCGCTTAGGTTTGCCCCCCGTCGGCAGTGAAAGCAGTAACTGCATCGCGTGTGCGTCGCCCACAGGGTCCAGATGTCCGGCGGCAATCCGCGCCTGCACTCGGTCGATGTTGAAGCGGATGCCCAGCACGTCCGCTACTCCCCATGGAGTGACGAACTCCTCCATTTGCTCCATTCCTTGCCCGCCCAACCAGCACAACACCGTGCCAGCCAAGTGGGCTTCGAGATCGGCGGCTTTTATCGCAGGCGGCATGGGGTATATTCCATTCAACGAAGGAGAATCCACAAGGCGCAATTCAGGGCATGGGCAACTACCGCGGTGACAGTTGCCCACTCAAACACATCGGCCGGTGGGCGATGGCTGGAGGACGGGTGGCGAGTGGAGTTTCTCTTTTGGGGCGGGGCAAAAAATTTCACCGAAATGTCGGAATAGGCCTCGCTGGCCCGTCATTGGGGTGAAGCGGCGGAAATCTCCGCGCGTTCATCAGCCACCCCAAGACCCAGACCAACCATGACTGACGCCACCCAACGTTCGGTGCTTCGCTGGATTCACCTCGTCTTCAGCATTCCGATCATCGGCTATATCTACAGCCCGTTCCAGGAACTCCCCAACTACGCCCCCGTTGTCCGGTATGTCGCCTTTCCTGTGATTGCCTTGGCGGGATTTTGGATGTGGAAAGGTCATCGCGCGCGGCGGCCTTGTTCGAAAGAACCGGCCTGCCCCGACCCAACCACAAAACCCCTATGAAAAGCGCCAAGACGAAGAAGACGTTGTCACCCGAACAACGCGCAGAACTGCTCGGGGCCTTGACAGCCCGTTTCGAGAAAAACATGAACCGCCATGCCGGCCTCGAATGGGCCAAGGTGAAAGCAAGGCTGGAAGCCAAGCCCGAAAGCCTGTGGTCGCTCGGTGAAATGGAAAGCACCGGCGGCGAACCCGATGTCGTCGGCCATGATTCCAAGACGGGCGAATACCTCTTTTTCGACTGTTCCGCGCAGAGCCCCAAGGGCCGCACGAGTCTGTGCTACGACCGTGAGGCGCTGGATGCCCGGAAGGAATTTAAGCCGAAAAACAGCGCGCTGGATCTGGCTGCGGCCATGGGCATCGAGCCCTTGACGGAAGAGCAGTACCGCGAGCTGCAACAACTGGGCGAGTTCGACACGAAGTCGTCGAGCTGGCTGAAAACACCCGCCGAAATCAGGAAACTCGGCGGCGCCATTTTCGGCGACCGCCGCTTCGGTCGCGTCTTCGTGTATCACAACGGCGCGGAGTCCTACTACAGCGGCCGGGGTTTCCGCGGCTCACTCCGGGTCTGACTCCAGCCCCGACTCCAAAACCATCCCCCCTTCTCTATGAAATACATCCTCCTCGTCCATGTTCCCAAAGAGGCCTACGATGCGCCGCAAGATCCGGCCGAAGTCGCCGCAGGCCGGGCCTACGGCGCCGCTCTGCACGCAGCGGGCGTCTTCGTCGCCGGTGCCGGACTCGAATCGCCGCAAAACTCCACGACTGTCTCCGTGCGCGACGGCCAGCGACAGGTCCAGGACGGCCCCTACGCCGAGACCAAGGAATATCTCGCCGGCTTCGTGATCATCGACGTGCCGAACCTCGACGCCGCGATCGAGTGGGCCGCGCGCAATCCGTCGGCGGCCCAGCGGCCGGTCGAGGTGCGTCCGCTCGGCGGGAACTATTTCGCCACCGCCACCGGCAAGTAGCGCGGGATGAGCGAATCCGCCACGCATGCCGCCATCGAGGCCGTCGCGCGCAACTCCTACGGACGGCTCGTGGCCTACCTCGCGGCGCGGTCGGGCGACGTTGCGGGCGCGGAAGACGCGCTCAGTGACGCGCTGGGCGCCGCACTGCAACGCTGGCCGGCGGACGGCGTGCCGCAAAAGCCGGAAGCCTGGCTGCTCCACGCCGCGCGCAACCGCCAGATCGACGCCGCCCGCCACGCGCAGGTGCGAAAGAAAAGCGAGCCGCTCCTCCAGCTCGCCGGTGAAGCGGAGGAAGTCGCGACCATGCACCCGACTTTTCCCGACGAACGACTGAAACTTCTCTTTGTGTGCGCGCACCCGGCGATCGACCTCGCCGCACGCACGCCGCTCATGCTGCAGACCGTGCTTGGGCTCGATGCGGCGCGCATTGCGTCGGCCTTTCTCGTGTCGCCGGCGGCCATGGACCAGCGGCTCGTGCGCGCGAAGGCCAAGATCCGCGCGGCCGGCATCCCTTTTAGTGTGCCCGAACCACCGGAGTGGGACGAGCGGGCGGCCTTCGTGCGCGATGCGATTTACTCCGCCTACACCGCGGGATGGGAGGGCGCGGGCGCCGATGGCTCGACGCACCATGCGCTCGCCCGCGAAGCGGTCGAGCTCGGGCGTACGCTCGTCCAGCTCCGGCCGGACGAACCCGAAGCCCATGGCCTGCTCGCGCTCCTGCTGCACTGCGAAGCCCGCCGCCCCGCGCGCCGCCAACCCGGCGAAGGCGAGGGCAAATTCGTGCCGCTCGACCGGCAGGACACGGCTCTCTGGTCGCGGCCGATGATCGACGAGGCGGAAAAGCATCTGCGCGTGGCGGCCGCGTTCAAGCGCCCGGGCCGTTATCAACTCGAGGCCGCGATCCAATCGATCCATGCGCACCGCGCTGTGAGCGGCGTGATCGACTGGCCGGAAATCGCACTGCTCTACGAGGGGCTCGTGCGCCTCGCGCCGACCATCGGCGCGCAGGTCGGCCGGGCCGTGGCGCTCGCGGAAGCCGGCGAGGTCGCGGCGGGCCTGGCCGCCCTCGAGGCGATGGCCGTGAGCCGCACGGCGAATTATCAGCCGTGGTGGGCGGCGCGCGCGCATCTGTTGCGCCGGCTCGGCCGCCAGGCGGAGGCGCGCGACGCCTTCGAGCGTGCGGCGAGTCTCACCGATGATGCCGCGCTGCGGACCTATCTGCTCGCGCAAGCCGCCCGGTAACGGCCGGGAATGTTCAGTCGGCCCCGGTGGTTTGGTCTTCGGTTGGAGCGTCGGCGACGGGTTTCGCCGGCTTCAGCCGGCGGGCGCGGGCGCGGTCGATCTCCTCGAGCTCGGGCTTGGGAATACGGGTGAAGGCGATGCGCATCGGGGCGTACTTCGTGGCGCCGTGCGCGCCACCGAAGTAGACGGAGTTTTTGCCGAAAGTCTTGTTCAGCAGATCGACGGCGGAGAACAGCCGGTCGCGCGTCTTCTCGCGCGGGAGCTCGAAGAGGTCGGGCGTGTGCGCCTCGCCGCGGAGCAGGTTGGTGAGCATGATGCCGACCTGCAGCGGAGCGCGCCGGGCGTGGCTCTTCGGCCGGCGGGCCCAGAGCTGGTTGAGCGCGTGCGTGAGCGCGAGGGTGTCCTGCGTCTCGGTGAGGCGGAGTTCGTCGCCCCAATGCGTGTCGTCGCGGTAGCGCACGGAGACATGGAGCGCGCCGGCGTAGAGCCCGGAGTCGCGCAGGCGCATGGCGGCCTTTTGCAGGAGGCGGTGGAGCACGGCGAGGGCGTCGGTCTCGTTGCGCAGCTGCGGCGGCAGCACATGGCCGTGGCCGATGGTCTTGTCCTTCTCCTGCTCGAAGGGCGGCAGGTTCTCGCCGTGGAGCAGGCGCCACATCTGCTCGCCGCGGATGCCGCGCCAGAGGCCGCGGAACTCGGCCTGGGTGGCGGCATAGAGCTGGGCCATGGTGGCGATGCCGTGCTCGGCGAGCCGGCGCTGCATGTTGGGGCCGATGCCGGCGATGTCCTCGGGCGCGAGGTGGAGCAGCTTGCCGGGCAGGTCGGCGTCGTCGAGGACAACGAGGCCGTCGGGCTTCTGCATGTCGGAGGCGACCTTGGCGAGGAGCCAGTTGGGCGCGATGCCGATGGAGCTGCGCAGGCACGGGCCGGCCTCGCGCTGGATTTTTTCCTTCATCTGCCGGGCCAGGACGACGGCGCGCGCGGGTTCGGCCCAGCGGCCCTTCAGCTCGCAGGTGACCTCGTCGATGGACTGCACCTGCGTGACATGGACGCAGGACTCGATGAGCTCGACGAGGCGGCGGTGGTAATGGATGTAGGTCTCGGGACGCGCCTCGACGAGCCTGAGGTCCGGGCAAATCTTGCGCGCGTCGGCGATGCGCATGTTGCGCTTCAGGCCGAGTTGCTTGGCCTCGATGCTGATGGCGATGCAACCGGTGGTCTCGGCCAGCACGGGCACGATGCCCACGGGCCGGCCGCGCAGCTCCGGGCGCTCCTGCTGCTCCACGGAGGCGAAGAAGGAATTGAAGTCGATGGCGAGCGCCCGCAGCGGCATGGCGGCAGTCTGGCTTCGCGCGGGGCGCTGTCAAAGCACCGGACGAATCCGGACTGGCACCCGGCGGAAAAATCCCTGCACTCCTGCCGTGCGCATCGCCGTCATCGCCGACACCCACGATCGGTATCCGCCGGGGCTGCCGGCGCGGCTGGCGACGGCGGACGAGATCTGGCACCTCGGCGATGTCTGCGCGCCGGAGGTGCTGGGGGAATTCGAGCAGCTGGGGAAACCGTTGCACGTCGTGCTGGGCAACAACGAGGCGCATAATCTCTGGCCGCTGGCGCTCTCGCTGGAGCGCGAGGGCTGGCGGTTTTACCTCACGCACATCCCGCCGCGCTCGGTGCCGCGCGGCACGCACGCCGTGCTGCACGGGCACACCCACGTGCCGCGCGACGAGGTCGATCCCGCGGGCGTGCGCTGGCTGAATCCCGGCTGCATCTCCCGCCCCAGCCGCGGCGCACCGGCGAGCTTTGCGTGGCTGACCGTGGAGCGGGGCCGCCCGCTCGGCTGGAAATTGATGCGGCTCTGACCGACCGGGCTGGCGTGGTTTTTGCATCGAGTAAAGTCATGCAGATTACCCTTCTGACCAAAAACGAAACCCGGCGCCGGCTCGACGAACTGGCGTCCCTGCTGACCGATGCCGTGCGGCACGGGGCCTCGATCGGCTACACGCGGCCGTTGGCTGCGGCCGAGGTGGGCGCCTATTGGCGCGGTGTCGCAGGCGAGGTGGCCGCGGGCCGCAAGATCCTGCTCGCCGCGCTCGACGAACGCGGCCGCCTCGTCGGCAGCGCGCAACTGGCGATCGAGACGCGCTCCAACGGCCGGCACCGGGCCGAAGTGCAAAAACTGATGGTGCGGCACCGCGCGCGCGGACGCGGCATCGGCGCTGCGCTCATGGCGCGGCTCGAGGAAGCGGCGCGCGCGGACGGGCGCACGCTGCTGTTCCTGGACACGAGCATCGGAGCCGCGGGGCGGCGGCCTTCTACCGCAAGCTCGGTTACAAGTATGCCGGCGGCATCCCGCAATACGCGGCGAATCCCGATGGCCGCCGCGTGGCGAACGCGATTTTCTACAAACTACTGCCGGCGGCCCCGCACGCGAGGCGAGGTGAAGTCGAGCCGGCCGGGAAGCGCCGGGCTTAGTTGACCGCCAGGCGCCGCCACCGCAGGTTGCCGATCGCGACGGCATCGTTGCCGGGATCGATCACGCCGAAAGTGGTCACGACGCAGACCTCTTCCTTGCGGCGGCCGGCCTGCGCCTTCTCGTTGATGTGCGGCGGGAGGATCGGTTTGCCGTCCTTGCCGATGGAGCCAAGCGTGACCTGGCCGTCGGGCGCGATGATGAGGACGCTGTCGCCGGCTTTCTTGCCGGTAGAGTAGGTGCCGGCGAACGTCGCGAAGATTTTCTGCCGTTCGTCGGACGAGGAGATGACGCTGATGTCCTCCGGCACATCGCCGAGCTTGCGGTGCGGCAGGCCGAACCACAGGCCCACGGCCATGAGGGCGAGACCGACGATGATCAAGCCGCCGACTTCCGCTGCGGTGCGGATCCAACCAAAGCCCGTGGCGGCGGGGAGGGTGGAAGCCGTCTCAAGCTCGGCGTCGCGACCGTGCTGATAGAATGGCGCGAACTGCCGCAGCTCCTGCGGGGTGTTAACGGTATCGAAATTATCGAACACCGAGGTGCTCTCGTAGAGCCGGAGGCGGCGGTCCTGCATCATGATGCGCCAGCCTTTTTCGCCGCGGTGGATGATGATGGCCGGCTCGGCCTTGGTTTGGCCCGAGAGGTCCAGCTTCTGCAGGTTGCCGGCCAGCACGAGAATCTCGTCCGCAGTCTGCTGCTTGAGTTCGATTTTCTGTCCGGGGCCCGTGTAAGCGGTGGCGTCGCCGTTCAGCTGGAGCAAGTTGACTGTGAAGGGGCCGCTCATTGCTCGATGATGTAAACCAGATTGCCGGCCACGAGTTGCACGCTGCCCGAGGAGAGAGAGCCATCGTCCATCAGGCGGTCGATCATCTCCACCAGCTCAGCATCATCGGACATGTGCGAGTTCGAGGTGGTGACGATCCGGATGGCCGCCTTGTAGGTGCTGTTGGAGACCCATTCGTAGTTCCCGCCGATGGGCGTCGGGCGGGTGAAGGCTGGGGGCAGATTGCTGGTCATCTCCACCGGGATCTCCGCCGGGACGCCGGTGCCGGCGGGCCACTTCGCCTGCTGGAGATTGTAGGTGACGAGCGCACCGGAGAAGGTGCGAAAATCATTCATCACGGCCGTCGCCTTGGACTTCAGGCCGACCTGCCGGTAGCTGGGCAGCGCCACAGCGGCCAGCAATCCAATCAGAGTTACCACCACGGAGATCTCGACTAGGGTGAAGGCTCCAAGTCGCCTGGGGAAACGGGAGGTTGTGTACGGAGAAGCCACTACTGAAGCCATTAGTAATAAGTGGCGGAACAACAGCAAGCGCATCGTGAGCGGCGGGCTTTTTTTCACTAAAAAATGCGGCCATTCGGACTTAGTAAGTTTTTGCCCGCCGTGGTTTGCTCGCGCAAATGAGTGTCGACATTGGCCAACACGGATGGATGCCACGCGCCTCCTCGGGCTGCTCGTTATGTCCTCCCGTTTAGGGCGCCGCGAGCGGCGTGGTTTTCGGTGGTATTTCCCGGCCCCGGCGCTTAGCTCGCCGGGCGTGAACAGCGGGCAGCAGGAATTCCTCGGAATCGCTCCACCGGTCGCGGCCAAGCCGGAGGTGGTGTTCGTGCGCAGTGCGCAGGCGCGGCGCTACCGGCTGACGCTGCGGCGGGACGGGACGGCGGTCGCGACAATTCCGCTGCGCGGCAGCGAGCGCGAGGCGTTGCGTTTCGTCGAGCAGCAGCGCGACTGGCTGGAGCGCGCGCGTGAGCGCCAGGCACAGAAACCCCGCGCCGCGGAGGTCTGGACCGTCGGCACGCATGTGCTCTGGCGCGGCGAGCTGCATCCCATCCGCATCGCCACGATGGGCGAGTCGGCCGATCCGTTCGTGGCCAGCCGTCCGCAAGTCTGCGTGGCGGCGGATGTGTTCCGGGTGCGGGCGATCGAGGGCGATTTGCGGCCGACGCTGGAGGCGCACTTCGCCCGGCGCGCGCGCATCGAGCTGCCGGGGCGCACGTGGGAGCTGGCGGCGGAGACCGGCGTGGACGTGAAGCACGTGACGGTGCGCAACCAGCGCTCGCGCTGGGGCTCGTGCTCGGCGGGTGGCACCATCTCGCTCAACTGGCGGCTCGTGCAGACGCCGGACAAAGTGCGCGACTACATCGTCTATCACGAGCTGATGCACCTCCGGGAGATGAACCACAGCGAGCGTTTCTGGGCGCGGGTGGAGGAGGTCTGCCCGTGGTGGCGCGACGCCGAACGCTGGCTCAAGCGCAACGGCTCGCTGCTCGGCTTGTGAGGAGCGGTCGCGTTGTGCGGCGCCGATTGGCGGGGCCCGGCCGGTGCATAAGTGGTGAACAAGTTTTGGGGAAAACAGTTTCGGTCTGGGGGCAGGCATGCTACCTTGCAGGCCGTTCGGGCCGTTGTTCATCATGTCGCTTACCCACTCCAATTCTCGGAAGGGGGCCAAGGCCGCCCCGGCGTCGCCGGGGACGGACCAGCGGTTGGTCCAGCGCAAGGGACGGGCACTGCTGAACCACGCCAGGGCGGGCACCGTGCGAGTGGCGCGGGTCACGCATGCGGCGTGGCGGAGGATGGGTGCGTCGGCGACTAGTTTGTTTGCTCCGAAACCGGCCGAGCGGTTGTTCAAAGCCGGATTGCTCGACCAACTGCACACACCGCTGACGTGGCGGCGCGAGTGCTGAGGCCAGCGGCGCCTCGCTTTGGGGCTGTCATCGCGAGGAGCGCAGCGACGGAGCCATCCCGTTGGAGTGCGTCAAGTGCGGCAGCCTTGGCGGCCACGGCGTGTTATACCAAACGCCCGTAGGAAATAGACTATTGGGCCAAGTCCGACGAGGCAGGGCGCGACCGCCGAGGCTCAAGCACTCGTCGCCGCTGGGCGCGCCGTAAGGATTCTGCTGGCCAGCAGAACGGACGGCCCGGCGGTCCGTCCCTATCGGCTGCTGCCGCGCCAAAGTCCAAATGCTACGGGCGATTGGTATTACGTGCACCGCCCAATGACACCGGTCAAAAAACCAGAAGTGATTGGCATGAGACCCGGGTGGGGCCGTATCAGGTGGCGGCCGGGCGTTCGAGCACGCGGCGCATTTCAGCGGCCAGCGTGTCGACCTCGAAGGGCTTTTGCACGAAGCCGGCGAGACCCTTGCCCGTAAAACGGTTGATGGCGTCGACCTTGTTGAAACCGCTCATCAGGATCACCCGGATGTCCGGGCGCAGCTGCCGCAATTGCCGGAAGGTCTCCTCGCCATCCATGCGTGGCATCGTGAGGTCGAGGAGCACCAAGGTGAAGAGATCGGGCGTGGCGCGGAAAAGCTCGAGCGCGGCGTGGCCGTCGACGGCGGTGTCGACCATGAAGCCGAGGACCTTGAGCACACTGGCGGCGACGGCGCTGACGGCCTCCTCGTCGTCGACGATGAGCACGCGACCGCTGCTGCGCCAGCCGAGGGCGTCGGCGGGGCGCGGCTTGATTTCCTGCGGCGCGCCGGCGCTGGCGGGGAAGAGCAGCTTGAAGGTGGTGCCGCGCCCGGGCTCGCTGTAGACCTTGATGGCGCCCTTGTGGCCGCGGACGATGCCGAGCACGGCGGCGAGGCCGAGCCCGCGCCCGGTGAACTTGGTGGTGAAGAACGGATCGAAGATGCGGGCGAGCGTCTCGCGCGTCATGCCGATGCCGTCGTCGCCGACCTCGAGAAAGACGTAATGTCCGGGGGTGATCTCGCCGGCGTACTGGGTGCTGGCGAGGTAGGCGGCGTCGGCCTGGAGATGGCCGGTGGTGAGGGAGATGGTGCCGGTGCGCTCGGCCAGCGCCTCGGAGGCGTTGATCACGAGGTTCATCACGATCTGCCGGAGCTGCGTGGCGTCGGCCTGGATGGAGGGCAGGTCGCGCGCGAGGTTGAAGCGCAGGGAGGCACGCTTGCTGATGGAGACCTGGAGGAGCTGGGTGGTGTCCTCGAGCAGATCGTTGAAATCGAGGTGCTGGATGACGAAGCGGCCCTTGCCGGAGTAGGCGAGCATCTGCTTGCACAGATCGGCGGCGCGCAGGGAGGCCTTCTCGATCTGGTCGATGTACTCGCCGCCGCGCCAGCCGGGCGGCAGGTCGAGCCGGGCGAGGCCGGCGTTGCCGAGGATGCCGGTGAGGAGGTTGTTGAAATCGTGCGCGATGCCGCCGGCGAGCACGCCGAGGCTCTCGAGTTTCTGGGCGCCGAGGAGCTTGACCTCGATCTGGCGGCGCTCGTCCTGGGCGCGCCGGAGCTCCGTGATGTCCACCGCCACGCCGAGGAGGGCGGGGATCTCGCCCTGTGGCCCGGGAAAGTTGAAGGGGATCTTGATCGTGGAGACGATGCGCTGCGTGCCGTTGACGCCCGTGTGCATTTCCTCGGGCACGAATTTGCGCTGCTGGCCGTCAATCACGGCGAGGTCGACCGCGCGATAGGCCTCGATCTCGGCGGGGTTGGGATGGAACTCGGCGTCGGTGCGGCCGATCAGCTCGTTTGGGGAAAGGCCGTGGGCCCGGGCCAGGCTCTCATTGGCCAGGAGGAAGCGGCCGTCGCGATCCTTCGCGAAGATGAAGTGCGGCACCAGATCGATGATGTCGCGCAGCAGGCGCTGCCGGGTGGTGATCTCCTGGAGGATTTTGGCCCGCTCCGTGACATCGGTCATGCGGCCGAGCAGGCGGCGGGGTTTGCCGCCGGCATCCACCAGGAACACGCCGTGATCCTCGACGAGGCGGTAGGAGCCGTCCTTGCGGCGGAAGCGGTATTCAGCGTTGTAGGGCGAGGCAGTGGTGAGGGCCCGGTCGAACAGCGCCATGGCCCTGGGCCGGTCGTCGGGATGGATCATCTGCTCCCAGCGGGCGCGATCGATCGGCTGAAACTCCAGCACGGTGTAGCCCGTGATGGCCGGGATGGCGGTCGAGCCGAACCAGCAGTTGCCTTGCGTGAGAAGATCGAGGTCGTAGATCATCTGGCCGGTCTGGTCGATGACCGTGCGGTAGCGCATTTCGCTTTCGGTGAGCGCCTCCGCGGCGCGCCGGCTTTCGGTGATGTCGTGCGCGAGGAGCAGCCGCGTGGGCCGCCCGGCGTGGTTGAGCGGATGCGAGGTGGTCTCGACGATGATGACCTCGCCGTTCTTTTTGCGGTGGCGGGCGACGACCGTTATGGATTCCGCGGCGCCGTGGGGAACCCGCAGGGTCTGGATAACCGCCATGAGCCCGGGGATGTCCTCCGGCGGGCGGATGTCCTGGAGCGTGAAACCGAGAAACTCAGCGCGGGTGTAGCCGTAGTGGCGGAGCGTGGCGTCGTTGACGTCGAGGATGCGCAGGGTGTCGAGGTCGTAGACCCACATGGGGTGGGGGTTGCTCAGGAAGAGCTCGCGGTAGCGGCGTTCGCTTTCGAGCAGCGCCTGTTCGTCGGCGCGGTGCCGGACGATCATGTCGTTGAAGGCGCGGGCGGTGTCGGCGATCTCGCGCGGACCGGTCACCGGGGCGGTGACGTCGGACTGGCCGGCATCCTGGGCGCGCGCCGCCTTGGCCAGTGCGGCGATGGGCCGGGCGATCTGGCGGGCGAAGGCGCTCGCGAGGATGCCGGTCACGATCAGGCCGGCGGCGAGGGCGGTGAGGGCGCGCCAGAGGTTGCGCTTGGCTTCGGCGAGAATGCCCGCGGTGGGCACCGAGGTGTAGCTGATCCACGACGTGCCGGCCAGCGTCCGGGCGGAGACGGTGCGGGGCCGGCCGTCCAGCCCGGGGCTTTCGATCTGTTCAAACTGTCCGTTGGCCACGGCGAGATGGAGCGCGGCGAAGCCCGGAAGCTTTTGCCCGATGTATTTTTCGGGATCGGGGAAATGGAGCAGCACTAGGCCGGTTTCGTCCACGACGCCCGTCGCGAGGCCGACGCGGTTGGTCGGCAGGTTGAGGCTGGTGGAGAGGGTGGGCAGATCGAGCGGGATGATCAGGGTGCCGAGACGGCGTCCGTCGGGGTCGCGCACGGGCCAGCTGAACACGCAGCTCCAGATCCGGGTGACGGTGCCTTGAAACACGCCGCCGACGTGAAAATCCGGCGCATCCATCGCGGCGCGATAATGCGGCTGGTCGGCCACGTAGCGGTTGGCCGGATAGCGGGGCGAGGCGATCACCTGCCCGGCGGTATCGACGAAGCCGACGTTGGCGTACTCCGGCCGGGTGGCGAGGAACTCGCGCAGCAGGGCGTCGATTTTCTCCGGGTTGCCCTCGCGCAGCAGCGGGTTCGACCCGAGGGCCGCGAGGTGCGTGCGGGCGAGGCGGACATAGTTGGCCAGTTGCCGCTCGTTGATCTCGCGCAGATAAAGCAGGTCGTGCAACCCGCGGTCGCGATCATTTTGGAACTGCAGGTAGAGCCCGTAGCCGATCATCGCCGAGAACGGCAGCGCGACGGCGCAGACCAGGATCAGCAGGCGGTTGAAGATGCTCGGCGAAACGGACATGCTGCCCTGAATGTTCGGCCGTCCCGGACCCGACCTTGAGGCCATGTCACGGAAAAGAGCCGGAAACAAGCGGCGGGCCGAGCTTCTAGTGTATTTCCACTAGCTCAACCTCGAAAACCAGCGTCGCGCGAGGGGGGATCGGACCCCGGCCTTGGATGCCGTAGGCCAGCCACCACGGGATGATGAGGGTGCGTTTCTCGCCCTGGCGCATGTGCGCGAAGGCCTCATCCCAGCCCTTGATGACGGCGCCGGTGCCGACGCGGAACGCAAAGGGTTCGTGCCGATCGTAGCTGCTGTCGAACTTCTGGCCGTTGGCGAGCAAGCGGCCCTCGTAGTGCGCCACCACCTCGGCGCCGAACGACGGGGGTTGGCCCGTGCCCGGGGCGCGCACGATGTAGCGCAGGCCGGAGGGCGTGACCACCGCGTCGGCGTAGCGCTGTTTCACGAGGGCGACGTCCTCCTCGAGCATCTGTTGCCCCTCCATTTGTTCCCGCGTGTATTTGTTGGCCGGGGCGCCGGGATTGGCGCGGCGGAAGATGCCGGTGCGGGCTTGGAACGCGATGAACGCGAGCAACAGCCCGAGGACGAGGAGAATACCGTAAGTGCGCATGCGCGGCGGAAGAGGAGGGTGAGGCGCAACCTCTCCCATTCTTCCCGCAAAGAAAAGGCCTTTCGCCGGTTATTCGGGTGAATAATCACCGCCAAACTCCGGCTCATGGCGTGCGCTGCGGACGGCTTTTGCCTTGGAGAGTTTATGACACCGCGACCTACTCCAGCCCATGCAGAACTACCCCCTTCCCCGTCGCTTCCAAGCCGACGTGGCCACAGGCGCCGACATCGAGCGGCGCTACAAGATCAAGGCCAACGAATTCGGACCGGAGCGCATCTATCGCATCTTCGACCCCGCCGACGACCGCACCTGGGGCTACGTCGCCGTGGACAATCTCGTCCGTGGCCGCGGCCTCGGCGGCGTCCGCATGGCGCCCGACATCACGGTCGACGAGGTCTACGGCCTCGCCGCCGCCATGACCATGAAGAGTGCCGCGGCCATGCTCCCGCTCGGCGGCGCCAAGAGCGGCCTCCTGGCCGACCCCCGCTACTTCGCCGACAAACCGGCCGAGAAAAAGGCGCTCATCAGCCTGTTCGCCGAGGCGCTCCATGGCATCCCGGAATACATCCCGGGCCCCGACATGGGCACCAACGAGACCGACATGCAGACGATCTACGAGACGTTCGCCCGGCTCGGCGGCAAGGCCAACCACGGCCGCGGCGGCGTCGGCCGCCCGCCCGCGCAGGGCGGCTTCCCGCTCGACGAGTGGGCCATCACCGCGCACGGCCTCTTCGCCGCCGCCATCGCCACGGAGAAGCACATGCCGGACTTCCGCATCAAGGATTCCAGCGTCGTCATCCAGGGCTTCGGCAACGTCGGCGCGCCCATCGCCGAAAAACTCGCCTCGCTCGGCGCCCGCATCGTCGGCGCTTCCGATATCAATGCCGGCCTCTACAACCCGAACGGCCTCGATGTCGCCGAGCTCTGCGCCATCCGTCGCGGCAAGGACGGCCTCGCCGCCTACACCGGCCCGGTCCGCCAGCGTTTCGACGGCGAGCACATCGACCGCATGATGGAGATGCCTTGCACCATCCTCGTGCCCGCCGCGCGCCCGCACGCCATCCACCCGGACAACGCGCTGCAGATCCACACCCGCATCGTCCTGCAGGGCGCCAACAACCCGGCCGACCTCGTCAGCGAGTATTTCCTCCAGCACCGCCGCGGCATCGTGAACCTCACGGACTTCATCGCCAACTCCGGCGGCGTCATCGCGGCCTACGTCGAGGCCAAGGCCGACGTCGACGCCGCCTTCCGCGAACGCGTGAAGGCCGGGGACGGCACCGGCCGCGCCTACCTCGAGAAGCTCGTCACGCGCATCATCACGGAGAACATCGACGAGATGTTCACCCGCCGCGCCGCGCACCGCGTGAAGGACATCACGTGGCGCGAGATCGCCAACGAGATCGCGCGCGACCGCCTGCGCCCCGGTGCCGACGGCCTGCTCAAGATCATCCCCGAGCTGATGTAAGCGCGCCGGTTTCGCGGTGAGGGAGGGGCTTTATGCCCCGACTTCACTCCGGCTGCATCCCGGCGCGGCGTAAAGCCGCTCCCACATCCCGACCTTCGGCCCGCGTCCTGCACGGCACGGGCCGTTTGTTTTTCGGCGCGAGAACGCCGGACTCCGACCGGCACATTACGAAAATGTAATGCGCCGGTCATGCTTCTGTTTCCGGTCCGGGAGCATACTCCCGCCATGAGACCGCGAATCCATCTTCTGCTCGGAGCAGCTGTCGCTCTCCTTTGCGCCGGATCCGCCCAGGCCAAACTCGGCTGGGTTAAGAAAGCCAAGCCCTACGACGAGGCGGTCACCAGCTGCCTGTCCTGCCACACCAAGGAAAAGCCCAAGAAGGGCGACCCGCCCAACGAGCGCGGCCAATGGCTCCGCGACCAGAAAGAAGCCCGCAAGGCCAAGGACATAGATTTCTCCTGGCTCAAGGACTACCCGGGCAACGGCAAGTAATCCCCTCCTCAACCGCCACCACCATGAAAAACCAGAAATACCTCACTCTGCTTGCGCTGGCCCTGCTGGCGCCGGCATCGACTTACGCCGTCCCCGCGTGGTCCCGCCTGACGGGCAGCTCCTGCATGAGCTGCCACGCTACCCCCACCTGGCAGCTCAATCGCACCGGCTTGGATTTCCTCAAGAACGGCCACCGCACCGAGGCTCTCAAGGTCGAGGCCAAGGACCAGACTTGGGATCACTATTTCAGTCTCGTCTGGAAGGGCCGCTTTTTCAACGACCAGCTCGACGGCGCCCGCACCGGCAATGCCAACGTGCAGAAGCCCTCGACCAACTTCGAGCAGCACTCGTTCTCGATCTACACGGGTGGCGCCCTGGCCGACCGCTTCTCCTACTTCACCGAGCTCTACCTGAGTGAGAACACCGGCGCTACGTCCGGCTCGAACGTCGTGCAAGGCGACGCCTCCCGCAAGAAACTCGCCGAGGCATTCATCCAGTATAATCACCCGATCGGCGAAGATGGCGACATGTTCGTGGCCGTCCGCGCCGGTGAGATTCTGCCCGAGATCCTTCACGTCTTCGGTGTGGGCGCCCGCAGCGCCGAGCAGCGCGCGCTCGTCCTCAACGATGCGCTCGCCGGCAACAGCAACACCTACCGGCCCTTCAGCCGCCAGCAGGGCGTGGACGTCAAGCTGAACGCCAAGCGTTTCGAGCTCGCCGCCGGCATCCTCAACGGCTCCGACACGTCGACCACGAACTCCATCGACGCCGACAACCACAAGGACATCTACGGTTCTGCGCTCATGATGCTCGATGAGTTCGAGTCCGCGGTCGGCCTGTTCCACTACAACGGCCAGTTCACCAACTACACGACGAAGCAGGATTTCACGACGGCCAAGCTCTACGACAATAAATTCTACCGCACGGGCATCCTCGGGCGCTTCATGCGCGACAACTGGCGCGTGGTGGGCACCTACTTCCTCGGCGAGGAGACGGTCAACGCCACCGGGACCAAGGCCAAGAACGCCGGCTACTACGGCCTCGTCGACTACAACTTCAGCGACAGCCAGGGTGTCTTCGCCCGCTACGACCGCCTCGATCCCAACACCGACATCAGCAAAAACGAAACGTCGATGTGGCTGGTGGGCTACAACACGACGCTCTTTCAGTCCGAGAAGAGCGGCGCCCGGCTGCAGGTCGAATACTCCCAGAAGCAGTCCTACCTGGGCGGCAACATCATCACCGCCGGCACGACCAAGTTCAACGACAAGCGCCTCTTCGTCCAGGTCACCTGGGGTTACTGAGTGGATTTTCAGTTCAGGTTGTTAATTGGGATACGGCCGGTGCGGGATTTTCGATCCGCACCGGCCTTTTTCTCGGCTCGCACTCTTGCCATGGACGAAACGCTCTCGCCTCCCTCCTCTCCGACTACCACGATCGCCTTCATGCGCATCCTGGTCGTCGAAGACGAACGCAAGACCGCCGACTATCTCCACAAGGGCCTCACGGAAAACGGCTATGTGGTGGATGTCGCTCTGCAGGGTGACGACGGTCTTCATCTCGCGCTGGAGGAGCTTTACGATCTCGTCATTCTCGACGTGAACCTGCCGGGCCGGGACGGCTGGTCCGTCCTCCAATCGCTCCGGCGCGCCGGTCGGCAGACCCCCGTGCTCTTCCTCACCGCCAGCGACGGGGTCGAGTCCCGCGTCAAGGGCCTCGATCTCGGCGCGGACGATTATCTCGTCAAACCCTTCGCGTTTTCCGAACTGCTCGCCCGGGTGCGCTCCATCCTCCGCCGTGGCCCGGCCCGCCAGCCGGAGCTGCTGGTTGTGGCCGATCTCGAGCTCGACCTGCCCCGCCACAAGGCCGCCCGCGCCGGGCGGCGCCTCGACCTCACGCCCAAGGAATTCGCCCTGCTCGCGCTGCTTGCCCGCCGGAAGGGCGAGGTGCTCTCCCGCACGCTGATTGCCGAGCTCGTCTGGGAAATGCATTTCGACAGCGACACCAACGTCGTCGACGTCGCCGTCCGCCGCCTGCGCGGCAAGGTCGACGACGATTTTGAATTCAAGCTCATCCGCACCGTGCGCGGCGTTGGTTATGTCCTCGAAGACCGTTGACCCAGATCCGCGTTTGCCGCTGCCGGCTTTTCTGCGGCGCCCCACGTCCCTGACCGGACGGCTCGCGCTGCTTTATGTCGGGTCGACCGCCGTGCTGCTGCTGCTCGCCGCGGGCTACCTCTACTGGAGCCTGGAGGACAGCCTCGCGCGCGAGGATCAGGCGCTCCTGCGGGGCAAGCTGCGGGTGCTGCGCCTGCTGCTGCGCGAGCACAACAACCGGCCGGCCATGCTCGAAAGCGAAATCGAGCACGAGGCCGCCGCCAACGAGCTTCTCAAGTATTATCTCCGGGTGCTCGACTCCCGCGGGCGCGTCCTCATGGAGACCACCGGCATGGCTGGGTTTCTCCCCGTGCTGGAGTTTCCGCCGCCTGCGTCGGCGGCCAGCGGGTCGCCGCCCATCCTCAAGCGCGACTTTGGTCCGGACCGCAGTTATTTGCTGCTCACCGCCGAGGCCGGTGATGAAGGGCACCACCTCCTTCAAGTTGCGCTGGATGTCGCGCACAACGACATCCTGCTGGCCGACTATCGCTGGAAACTTTTCGCCGTGCTCAGCGCCGGGCTGGTCTTCGCCGCCCTCGCCGGTGCGATCGTGGCGCGTACGGGCCTCAAGCCGCTCGGCCGCATCACGCGCACCGTCACGCGCATCACGGCCAGCCGGCTCGACGAGCGGGTGACGGACGAGAACTGGCCCCGCGAGCTTGCCGCCCTCGCCACGGCCTTCGACGCCATGCTCGACCGCCTGCACGATTCCTTCAACCGCCTGCGCGATTGCACCGGGGACATGGCGCACGCGCTGCGCAACCCGATCAACAACCTGCGCGGCGAGGCCGAGGTGGCGCTGGCCCGCGTCCGCACGCCCGAGGAATACCAGCAGATAATCGCATCCAGTCTCGAGGAGCATTCCCGCCTCGCCCACATGATCGACGCCATGCTGTTCATCGCCCGCACCGACGATCCCGCCGCCACCATCGAACACACGACATTCCACGTCCGGCCGGAACTGGATGCGATCACCGACTTCTACGAGGCCTGGGCGGCGGAGCGCCAGGTCAGCGTGCGCTGTGAGGGCGACGCGATGGTGCACGGCGACAGCATCCTTTTCCGCCGCGCCGTCAGCAACCTTCTCAGCAACGCCCTGAAGCATACCCCTCCGGGGCAGCATATCGGCTTATCGGCCGGTCCCGGGCCGGACGGAGGCACCGAGGTCGTCGTCCAGGATTCAGGCATCGGTATTTCCGTCGAGGATTTGCCCCGGGTGCTCGACCGTTTTTATCAAGTCCACAAGTCACGCGACCAGACCGCCGAAGGCGCCGGCCTCGGCCTGGCCATCGTGCAATCGATCATGCGGCTGCATGGAGGCAGCGTGCAGATCGAAAGCGAAGCCGGACGCGGCACGATTGTGCGGCTGCGGTTTCCGGCGCCTCGCGTGTAGCGGTGAGTGGATGTTTTCCAACCCGGCGGACCGATGCCGCATGGAGCGAAACAGCGGGAGCGAGCCAGCTCGCTCCGGAGGTTCACTTCTCCGCGCTGGAGGTGTGGTCGGCGGTGATGACCCAGGTGCCGTCGATCTTGCGTAGCACGAGCGTGAAGAGGCCCCACGGATGGTCCTGCGCGCGCGCCAGCTCCCACTTGCCGAAGACCACGGCGGCGTCGCGCGAGACTACGTTCACATCGATGAGGGTGAAGGTGAGCGTGCCCATCGCGGCCTTGTCGGGATAGCGCGCGAGGTAGCGCTCGAGTGTCGTGCGCCAACCGTATGTGACGGTGCCGCCCGAGGCGAAGCGCAGCGAGTCGGACTTCCAGTAGGCCTGCATGAAGGCCCGGATGTCGCCGCGATTCCAGTCGGCCGCCTGGGCCAGGAGCACGGAGCGGATCGTCTCCGCCTCGTCGTTGGCGCGCAGCGCGCCCGGCGCCAGCAGCGCAAGGGTGAGGAAAGTGGCGAACAGGTTTCGTTTCACAGCGGTCATTTTTTCGCCAGCAGGTCCAGCACGGCGGCGCTCATGGCCTTGACGGCGGTCTTGATCGTCGGCTCGGGCAGCGGCGCCCAGAACGCGCTGTGGTTCGACGGCGAGAGCTGGCCGGTGCGCTTGGCCTCGGCGAGCACCTTGGGATCCGTGCCGCCGATCCAGAAGATGCTGATCGGCACGCGCGGGCTGGTGCGGCCGTATTCGGAGAAATCCTCGCCGTAGGTCGCGGGCTCGCCGGGCTTCACGTCCTCGGCGGGGAACCACTCGCGGAACACGCCGGCGAGGCGGCGCGTGAGCGCGGGGTCGTTGTAGGTGAGCGGCGTGCGGTTTTCCGTGACGGTGACGACGGGCAGGAGATTCTCCGGCACCCCGGCGGCACGGGCGGTATGGTCGCAGATGCGGCGGATGGAGGCGAGCATGTGGTTGGCGACATCGTCATCGTAGCAGCGGAGCGTGAGCTCGAGCTTCACCTCGGCCGGGATGATGTTGCGCTTGGTGCCGCCGTGGATGGCGCCGACCGTGATGACGGCGGGCGTGCCGGGCTTGAGCTCGCGGCTGACGATGGTCTGCAGCGCGAGCACGATCTCGGAGGCGAGCACCACCGGATCGCGCGTGGAGTGCGGGCGCGCGCCGTGGCCGCCGACGCCGCGCACGAGAATGTCGATCGAGTCGACGTTGGCGTAGCTGGCGCCCTCGACGTAACTCACCTCGCCGGCCGGGCTGTCGCCGCCGACATGATAGGCGAGCACGTAGTCGGGGCGCGGGAAGCGCGTGTAGAGGCCGTCCATCAGCATGGCACGGGCGCCACCGCCGGTTTCCTCGGCGGGCTGGCCGATGAGCACGGCGGTGCCGGACCATTTATCCTTCAACGCGGCGAGCACGCGGGCGGTGCCGATGAGGGTGGTGACGTGGGCATCGTGCCCGCAGGCGTGCATGGCGGGCTGCTCCTTGCCGGTGAAATCCGGCATCACGACGCTGCTCGCGTAGGGCAGGCCGGTCAGCTCCTTGATGGGCAGCGCATCCATGTCGGTGCGCACGAGCACGGTCGGGCCGGCGCCGTTTTGCAGGACGGCGACCACGCCGTGCCGGCCGACTTTCTCGGTGACCGCGAAGCCGAGGGCGCGCAACTCCTTCGCGACGATGCCGGCAGTGCGCTCTTCCATGAAGGAAAGCTCGGGGTGGATGTGCAGATCCTGGTAGATGGCCGCGAGCGACGGATACTCGGCGGCGATTTTTTGCGTGACGGCGTCTTGGAGCGCGGAGTCGGCGGCGAGGCCCAGCGGGGTTGCGGCCAGGGGCAAAGCGAGAGCGAGGAGGAGCGGGCGGGTTTTCATGAGTGAGGATTGCCTTCGGAGAGGAAGATGAACGCGTCGAGCACCTCGTCGACGGTGAGTTTGAGTCGCTGGGCGTCGCTGACCTCGCGGCCCTCGGCCTTGGCGCGGTCGGCGACTTCGTTGCCGCGCTGTTTGGCCACGGCGATGAACGACTCCTTGCGCTTCATCAGCAGGCCGCTCTCGACCAGCTCGGCGTGCGTGCCCGCGCGGCCGACGAACGCGGGCAGCAGATCCTCGCCGATCCAGATCATCCAGGTGTCGCGATCGGCGAAGTAGCTGACCAGCACGCCGCGCTCCTTAACCCCCAGGCGCTCGGCCAGCGCGCTGTGAAATGCGCCCAGCTTCTGGCCTTCGTGCTCGGGCCGGAATGCCTTGAAGACGCGGGCGTAGATTTTTTTGCCGGTGAAGCGCTCGAAGTTCGCGAGCTTGAAGTTGAAATTCTTCGCGCGCGGCACGTCCTGCGGCAGGAGCTTGTCCGGATCGTCGAAATGCGCCGCGGGGCCGGGCTCGGTCGCGAGGGCGTATTTCTTCGCGGCGGCCACGAGCGCGGCGAAGGCCGCCTCGTCGGCTCGGAACGCCCGGGCAGCGGCACCGACGCGCAGGATCTGGATGGAGAAAGCGTCGTCGGGCTGGATCTGCGGCAGCACCTCGAGCCCGCGCACGACGCGGCCGAAGACGCTGTGCAGGTAGTTCAGGCGGTTGGTCTCGCGCAAGGTGACGAAGAACTCGCTGCTGTTCGTGTCGGGGCCGCCGTTGGCCATCGAGAGCACGCCGGCGTCGGCGTGGTGCAGGCCGGGTACGATCTCGTCGGGGAAGGGCAGGGCGTGCCCGGCGGCCTCGTCCGCGGGCGATTGCGGCGGTCGGTCCTGGATGCCGCCGCCGGGATTGGTCGGGTCGCCGCTCTGGAGGACGAAGTTTGGCACGACGCGATACCATTTCAGTCCGGTGAAGAACGGTTTCCCGCTGCGCGGGGCGAGCGAGCCCTCGGCGCGGCCGACGAAGGAGGCGACGGTCATCGGCGCCTGCTCGAAAAACAGCTGCGCGGTGAACGTGCCGCGCGATGTCGTGAATTCGGCGTAGAGTCCGTCGGGCAGCGGAGCGGCGGACGGTTCGGCGGCGAAAAGCGGTGCCGCGAGGAGAGCCAGCAGGAGCAGGAGTCGGCGCATGGGCGGGGGGAGGGGGAGCCCGACTTGTAGCGGGGAATCGCGTGAAGGCCAGCGCGCAGTCGGCCGGTGCGGTTTGCGATTGTCGCAACCCGCCCAGCGGTGTCATGCTGACCGCCCTCAATGAAGACGCGCATCGGCATCCTCACCGGCGGCGGCGACTGCCCCGGACTCAATGCGGTGATCTACGCGGTCGTGAAAGCCGCGGCCAAGCGCGGGTGGGAGACCATCGGCGTCCTCGGCGGTTTCGACGGGTTGCTCTCGCCGGTGCAGATACGTCCGCTCGACTACCGCGAGATGGACGGCCTGCTCTATCTCGGCGGCACCGTGCTCGGCACGGCCAACCGCGGCCGGTTCACCGCCAAGGTCGGCCACGGGGAAAAGCGCGCGATCGATCCCGCGATCCTGGCCGAGGCCAAAAAGAACTTCGATGCGCTCGGCCTGCGGGCGCTGGTGGTGGTCGGCGGCGACGGCTCGCTTTCCATCGGCCTGCAATGTTACGGAGCCGGCATCCCGATCGTCGGCGTGCCCAAGACCATCGACAACGACATCGAGGGCACGGTGGTGACGTTCGGTTTCGACACCGCGGTGTCCTTCGCCACCGAGGCGATCGACCGCCTGCGGCCGCACGCCCAGAGCCACAACCGCGTGCTCGTGGTCGAGATGATGGGCCGCTACGCCGGCTGGATCGCGGCGCACTCGGGCATCGCCGGCGGCGCCAGCGTCGTGCTGATCCCGGAGATTCCGTTCTCCTACGAGAGCATCTGCCAGAAGATCGCCGAGCGCGAGGCGGAGGGGAAACACTTCACCATGGTCGTGGTGGCCGAGGGCGCCTGCGAGAAGGGCGGCGGCTACGTGACCCAGGGCGGCACGGGAGCGCCGGGCGAGGCCCGCCTCGGCGGCATCGCGGCGGTCGTCGCCGCGGAGATCGCGAAACGCACGGGCAAGGAGTCGCGGCCCTGCGTGCTCGGCTATTTGCAACGCGGCGGCGTGCCCACGACCTTCGACCGGTTGCTGTGCACGCGTTTCGGCGCGAGCGCCATCCGGCTGATCGCCGACGAGAAATACGGCCGCATGGTCGCGTTGCAGCCGCCGGACATCGCCGATGTCCCGATCGAGCTGGCGGTCGGCAAGCTCCGCACCGTGCCACCGGAAGGCGACATCATCCGTACCGGCCGCGCCATGGGCGTGTGCTTTGGCGATTGAGCCGCGAAACGCCCGTGAGGCGAAATATCGATGAACGATGCATTAGGCAGGACGAAACGTGCCTTTCGACGCATTCGTGCCGCGTTTACAGCGATGTAACGACTCGTCGTATCAGGTCGCGCGCTTGCCTTTTTTTCCCGCCGTCCGATTAAACGAGTTCCCATGCCCGATCACCGTCGGCTCAACTGGCGCATCGTCCTCGGTCTCTGGACCGGGGTGGGTGTGCTGTTGATTTTTCAAACCTATGTGGCGACGGCGGACGAACGGGCCTGGACGTTCCGGCAGCACCTGACCACTTGGACGGCGCAGATGTATCGGGCGTGGCTCTGGGCGGCGCTCACGCCGTTTGTGTTCTGGCTGCGCCGCGAATGGGGACGGCGTCATCAGAGCCCTGTGGTTTTGGGGCTCCTGCACTTTCTCACCGCGGTGGCGATTTACGCCTTTGGCAACGTGATTCGCATTTGGATCATCGAACTCACACTCGGATACTGGCAGGCCAAATATTTCACGCTGCATGCCGTCTACGGGCAGCTGGGGGCATTCACCCTGATCGATTTCTACACGTATTGGATCGTCATTGGCGCGGCTTACGTTTCGGACCTCAGCTGGCAGAAACGCCAGACCGAGCTGCGCGAGGAGCAGCTGCGCACCCAGCTCGTCCAGGCCGAGCTGGCGGCGTTGAAACAGCAGGTGCAGCCCCATTTTCTTTTCAACTCCCTCAATGCCGTCGCCGCCCTCATGCGCGAGGGCGAGGCGGCCAAGGCCGTCGAGGCGCTCGCGCTGCTTTCCACGCTCCTGCGCCAGCTGATGAACTACGCCGGCCAGCCGGAGATCGAGCTCCTGCGGGAGCTCGACTACGCACAGTGCTATCTCTCCATCGAGAAGGTGCGGTTCGAGGAGCGGCTCACCACGCTCTTCGAGGCCGATGACGATTGCCTGAACGCGATCGTCCCCACGCTGATCCTGCAGCCGATCGTCGAGAATGCCGTGAAGCACGGCATCGCGCAGCGCCGCTCGCCGGGGCGGGTGATGGTCACGGCCCGGCGCGTGGGCGACCGTCTGCAGCTGCGGGTGGCCAACGATCCGGCCGAGGGCGGCCGCCGCGCGGGTGACAGCCACGGCATCGGCCTGAGCGCCACCCGGATCCGGCTCGAGCGCATTTTCGGCGACCGGCAGAAACTCGAATGCGTCCTCAACGGCCCCGACGGCACGATCATCACCGTGGAGATCCCGTTCCGCACCGCCGGCAACAATTGATCCCCGCTCCCCCTATGAACCGCATCAAGACCCTTATTGTCGACGACGAGAAACCCGCGCGCCGCGCCCTGCGCGGCCTGTTGGGAAAAGACCGGGAAATCGAGGTGGTGGGCGAGGCCATGGATGGGGAGCGCGCGCTCGAGCTCATCCGCGAACTGCATCCCCAGATCGTCTTCCTCGATGTGCAGATGCCCATGATGACCGGCGTGGAGATGCTGATGCAGCTGCCGGTCGGCGACCGCCCGGAGATAGTCTTCGTCACCGCTTACGACCACTACGCGCTCAACGCCTTCGATCTGCACGCCGTCGACTACCTCGTGAAGCCGTTCAGCGACTCGCGTTTCGCCGCCGCGCTCGTCCGTGCCAAGAAGCGCGTCACCAGTGGCTCCCTCGCCTCCACCGAGCAGGCGCTGCGGGCGCTGCTGGCGCATTTCCAGCAGGCCGGTGCGCCCAACGGCGCGACCTCCGCGTCGGCGCCCAACGAGCACGCCCGGCTCGTCGTCAAGGCCGACGGCCAGCTGCACTTCCTCAATCAGCGCGACATCCGCTGGGTGGAGGGGCAGGGCGATTTCGTGAAGATCCACCTCAAGGAGCGCGGCCTGCTCGTGCGCATGACGATGAACCGGGTTGAGGAGGCGCTCGATCCCGCGCAGTTCGTCCGCATCCACAAGTCGACCATCATCAACATGGCCAACGTCCGGCGCGTCATCCCGATGCTGGCGCGCAGCCATGGCATGGAGCTGGACGACGGCACCGCGCTGCCCATCGGGCCGAGTTACCGGGCGGTGCTCGACCGGCTGCGGTGAGTCGGGCGCAGTCGGATTTTAGCCGGAGCCTGTGGCACTATCCGCTCCGGTGGTCTTGGCCGGAGCATGGCTGAACGACAGGGCATTGCACCGGGAGACGGCGGCTGATTGCGTGTGGCCCGTCAAACCGGTCACCCCCCTTCCACCCTCATGAATATCGCCACCGCCACCGTCACGTCAGCCACGAGCCTGTCTCCGCAAGCCAGTGCGTACCGCGCCATCCTCTGGGGCGGCCTGCTGTGCGGCGTGCTGGATATTTCCGCGGCCTGCATCCAGGCCGGGCTCATGTCGGGGGCGAGTCCCGGGCGGGTGCTGCAGGGCGTGGCCAGCGGATTGCTGGGGCGGAGTTCGTTTGAAGGCGGAGCGGCCACGGCGGCCCTCGGCCTCTTGATGCATTTCTGTGTGGCGTTCAGTTGGACGGTGGTCTTCCACCTGCTGAGCCGGCGACTCCCGGCCCTGCCGTCGCAGGTCCTTCTGGTGGGACCGCTTTACGGTCTGGTCGTCTTCTGCGGCATGAACTACCTCACGCTGCCCTTCCTGTCGTGGTTCAGGAGTCTTTACCTGCACACGCCGATCGTTTGGGTTGGCCCGATGGGTTGGATTCAGGCGGTGATCCATATGTTCTGCGTCGGCCTGCCCATCGTGTTCGCGGCGCGGCGCTGGGGGGCCTGAGCCGCGTGCCGTGCCGAGACGGCGACCAGCTGGCGGAGGGGGCGTCGACGGCTGCGACGCGACGAACGCGTTGATGGGATAAGACGTAGCGTTGGACGTAAAGTGTGCGGCCTAGACCTACGATGGATTGTGCCGGGGGTGCCTTCACTGGGAAAACGAGGCAGGCAAACGCAAGCCGCAGGAAGTCCCGCGGCCTTGGACCTCGTTAACCCCTAGCACCTAGCATAAATGACCACATCCAACGGTTCCTTGCGGAAAGGCTGGACGCACGCCCTCGTGCTCCTCGCCCTTCCCTGTCTGGCGGTCGCCCAAGCGGCCTCCGATACGTCCGGCAACTCCGACGAAAACAAAGTCGTCAAGTTGGAGAAATTCACCGTCACCGGCTCCAACATTCCGACCACCGAGACGGCCGCCGAGGCCCGTACCTTCCCCGTGCAGACCATCGACCGCCGCCTGATCGAGCAGAGCGGTATTTTCAACACCACCGAGCTGCTGCAGAAGATGACCCTCGCCAACGGTGGCAGCGTGCCCTTCACGAACAACGCCACGGGATTCACCCCCGGCGCCACCTCCACTTCGCTCCGTGGCCTCGGGCCGGAGGCGACGCTCGTGCTGATCAACGGCCGTCGCGTGGCACCGTTCCCCGTCGGCACCGGCGGCACCACGGCGTTCGTCGACCTGAACACCATTCCGCTCAACGCCATCGACCGCATCGAGGTGCTGAAGGACGGCGCCTCCGCCACCTACGGCGCCGATGCCGTCGCCGGCGTGGTCAACATCATCCTCCGCCGCGACTACAACGGCGCAGCCGCGAGCCTCATGTACGGCAACACCACGAACAAGGACTCCTCCGAGTTCAACGCCAGCGTGGTCATGGGCGTCACGAGCGACAAGGGCAGCCTCACGATTGGGGCCAATTTCCAGAAGCGGAACGCCATTTTCAACCGCGATCGCGAATACTCGGCAGTGGCTCCTTTTCTGAGCACCAACTCCTCGCCACCGAACTTCCAGTTGTCGCGCGCGACGGTGAACGAAGCCTTGGGCCATGCGGCCGGGGCTTCGGTGGCTGGCGTGCCCGATGTGGATGACGACGGGAACCCCATCGATGTATTCTTTGGCTCCACCTTTGCGGTGCGCACCACCAACAACGGCAACCTGCCGGCCTCCGCCTATACCTTCTCGACCAGCCGCGAGTCGAAGTTTAACTTCAACGAATTCTCCGGCTCGTTCCCCGAAATCACCCGCCGCGGTGTCTTCGGCTCATGGGAGCGACAGTTCTACAGCGAGAATGCGCACTTCTACGGCGATTTCTTCCTGCAGCAGATCCATACTTTGGATGAACTGGCACCGTTTGCGACGGGCAATTTCGCCACACCCGGCCAGATAACCATCGTCATCCCCGCGCGTACGGCGAATCCGATCCTGACCCCGGCGGAAATCGCCGCGGGCAATGGCCGTACTGCTGCCGCCGGGGCCTACAATCCGTTCAATCCCTTCAATCAGGATATCTCGGGCTCGTCCCGCATCCGTCTCGCTGAGTTTGGCAACCGCTGGATCAACAACCGGAATGTCGCCTTTGCTTTCACCAGCGGCCTGCGCATCGACAACATCGCCGACAAGTGGACCCTCGATGCCAAAGCGCGCTACAGCGAGATCAGCAACACCACGAACAACCGGTTGATCTCGACCTCGCGCCTGCTCCGGGCGCTCAATGCGGCCGATCCGATCTTCAATCCGGCTAGCTCAAGCTATATTGGCACCACCACGCCCTACAACCCCTTCGGTTATTACCACAACCCGATCCCGTCGAATTCGGCGGTGGTCAAATACGCTACGCTCTTCCAGCGCGACATGAACTCCTCTACCGTTCTTGATGGTGGCATTTCGCTGACTACCGGCGAACTGATGGACATGCTGGCGGGCAACGTCGGTTTTGCCATTGGTGCCGATTACCGTCGCGAGGCCATTATTCAGGAGCCGGACTCTTCCATTCAATCAGGAGATATTCTCGGCACCCCCCCGGAGTCCCCCATCGATCGCCAGCGGAAGATCGCTTCGTATTTCACCGAGTTCGAAATCCCGGTCTTCAGCGACAAGCATTCGGCCGACTGGGCCCGTCGCCTGTCCGTGAATCTGGCCGCGCGCTACGAGAGCTTCCTCACCAGCAGCCGCCACGCTTTCGTACCGAAGGTCGGCCTGAGGTGGTCGCCCAAGGATGAGACGCTCGTCTTCCGCGCCAGCTGGGGCAAGGGCTTCCGTGAGCCCTCGCTCTTTGAGCTCTATTCGCCTCCGGTCGCCGCCCTTACTCCGATTACCGACCCGATCTCCGGCGTTTTCGAGTCGGAGCAGTCAGTCACAGTGGCCGGCAATCCCAAGCTCGCCGCCGAGAACACCAAGTCCTACAACTTCGGCGTGGTCTGGTCTCCTAAAGGCCGGCTCGACGGTTTCACCATGGCGGTGGATGTCTGGCAGATCGAGCGCGACGGCACGGTTGCGTCCGATTTGCAGAATGTAGTGGATCGCGCCACGGGTCAGATTCCCGGGGGCTTGCAACCCGGCGAGAGCATCATCCGCGACTTCGCGGGCAATCTCGTCCAGGTCAACGGCCTCTTCCGCAACCTTGGCATGTCCAAGGTCAATGGCCTCGACATCGGCAGCAGTTACGTGTGGACCCACGCCGAGTGGGGTCGCTTCGACGTCGGCGTGAATGCCGTGTATACCCACAGCTACAAGGAAGCCTCCAATCCCGGCCAGCCGCTGGTGGAGACCATCAACGGCGAGGTGCCCGGCAGCAGCTCGGATGACGGCCGCCTGCGCTGGAAGGGCCAGGCGTTCCTGGGTTGGAACTGGAAGGGGCTCAACACGCGCCTCACCGCCAACTACACGGACGGCTTCAACGAGCTCGATGCCAGTGGTGGCGCGCCCAACGGCATCGATGGTCTGCCCCGCCACGTCGAGTCCACGGTGTTCTATGACCTGCAGGTCAGCTACAAGCTCTTCCCCTCAAAGGGCAAGAAGGACGTGAGCTGGTGGTCCGATCTCTCGCTCACCGCGGGTTGCAACAACCTGTTCGACAAGGATCCGCCCCACGCCGAGGGCAACGGTGGCAACTCGAACGGTTATCCCGGCTTCCTTTACACCGCCGTGGGTCGCTTCGTCTACTTCGGTATCGACAAGAAACTCTAACTCACAGTTCACCGGCCTCCGTTCGCCCTGCGGGCGGAGGCCGATCCGGGCGGCTCGAATCATTCGGGCGCCCGCTCGCCAAAACTCCTGCTCCTCCTCTGAGGCGCGGGAGTTTTGTGCTTTGTCCATCAAAACGCGTCAATGCTGGGCGGATGGGCGGTCTCGGGCGCATCCGGTGTCGCGGGAGACGACAGGAAGAAGTCTTCCTGAAGGGCCGGTCGCGGAGCACAGACATCCCACAGCGCACCCGACTTCCGGCGCCAACTTCGTATCCTGTCATTCTGAGCGCAGCGAAGAATCCACGCGTACGAATCCTGCATCGCGCCCGAGCACGTGGATCCTTCGCTTCGCTCAGGATGACATGCAAAAGAGGACCGAAACGAGTTCTTGTGGGACGGCTGTGGTCGCGGAGCGTTGGTTCGAACAACATCTTCGAGCAGCTGGCGCCGTTCGCGGCGAGCGCATTCAACGACAACTACGACACACGTCCACACAACAACAGCGGACGCTTCATCTGCACGAGCATTCGCAAGGAGTTCCAAGCAGGGTTTCGTTAGGGTTCCATTCGAGCGCGTTCCCGGAAGGAGGCGCGCCTTTTTGCGCCCACGGGCGGAACAGCCTTCGCGCCTGCTGAAAATGTGCTCTCGGGCGCACGCGGCAAACCGCCGACATGTCTTAGTAATTTGCATAGTTGGTCGTATTCAATGCCGTGGCAGACGACGGCCCGTTGCGTTGCCCTGCCGGCCTGCGAGAAATACGCACCCCTGCCGCCGAGTCTCGGCGGCTGCACACACCCAACCCTAGGCAGAAATAATGAACTCGCACATTGCTGCATTGTGGAAGGGCCTTTGGCGCACACTCGCGCTATCGGCCGTTCCCGCCCTCGCGGTGGCTCAAAGCGCCCCCGCTTCCGATAAGATAGAAGAATCCGTTAAACTGGAGAAATTCACCATCACCGGCTCGCGGCTAGCGCCACCTGACTTCGAGGGGGCATTGCCAGTGACCAGTTACAGTGCTGCGGAAATTGCCAAAGACTCGACTGCGCAGACGATTAATAATTTTCTGCGTTTCAATCCAACCAGCTTCGGTGGTGGCAATATCGACGAAGGCACGGTCAATGGTGGCAATGGTACAGCAGTCATTGGTTTGCGCGGCCTACCGACACTGACCCTCGTCAACGGCCGCCGCGTGACGGTTCCGGATACCAATCAGATTCCGCTGAGCGCGATTGATCGTGTCGAGGTGCTGAAGGATGGTAACGGCGCTGTTTACGGCGCCGATGCCGTTGGTGGCGTCATCAATATCATCACAAAACACAATTTTGTTGGCGCGCAATTTGACATCGGCTATCAAAATACCACGCGCAACGACATTAGTTCTCGTCGCTTTGAGGCTGTGTTTGGCGGAACCTTTGGAGACCGAGGCAATTTCACGATGGGCGTGGCCTTCTTCAAACAGAACGATCTTTTTTCCAAGGACCGCGACGAACTCACCAACACGTCGGATCGCTCTTTTGGAGCGACTAGTTCTACGCCAAATCCCGGGAAATTCAATTTGAGCCCGGCGCAGGCCTTGGCTATGTTTGGCGTGGTTAACTCTGGAACAGTTTCTTACAGAGTTAAAAACAGCGTGCGCCAGGCATCTTCCCCGACCGACTTTCGGGTTGGCCTATATGGTAACGTGCCGGCGGATCAGTCAGACAGGTTTACCTTTTCAATCTACACTCCCACGGTACGCCCCGCGCAGCGCTACAATTATTGGAGTAGCGCCGACTACAAACTGTTCAAAAACAGTGAAGCAGCTTCTTTCTACACGGATTTAAATTATTTATATTCCGTCTCGCATGCTGGTCTTGCACCTTCGCCGGCTCCTTTTCGGAGCAACAGCTCTGATGGTAATTTTACCATCAAGAAAAATTACTATTGGAATCAGCAGGTGTTTGGAGTCAACGCGACTGACATCACAAGCTGGGACTACCGTTTCGTAGATTTCGGGCCACGTGATGACAAGACGACATTCCGAAACTTTGCCGGCACTTTTGGGCTCAAAGGCGACGTCACCGACCGGATCAGCTACGATGTATCATATTTTTGGAATCGCAGTGAGCAGCTCGACGAGGAGCAGAACGGTGTAAATCGTGCTCGTTTACTGGAGATACTGGAAGGTCGTAATCCGACGTTTGTCGGCCCGCGCAGCTTCAATCCGTTCACGAATCCATTCGACTCCGGTGTCGTCTCCAACGACCCGGAAATGCTTAGATATATCAATTTCACGCCGCGCACTCAGCGTGATTCTACGACTCGCGTGCTTAACGCGATTGCTACTTTCAAACCCATTGACTTGGCAGCTGGCCAGATACAAGCTGTAGCCGGTTGGGAGGAGCGCTGGGAGGATTTTGAACGCATTCCGGATTTGCAAAAAGAAAATGCGGCTGGCTCAGGCTGGAATTCGACGACCTACCAGAGCACCCACTTCAAGATCAAGTCGACCTTCGGTGAAGTGGTCATTCCTCTGCTCAAGGACATCCCCTTCGCCAAGTCCATGCAGCTGGGTGCCGCGATTCGTCACGAAACCTTCAGTCATTTCGACAAGACGCCCACTATTCTGCGATTTTATGTGCGCGATCAGATTAACAAGGAATTGACCGCGCGCATTTCTTACTCGGAAGGCTTTACCATTCCGACGCCGGGCCAATTAGATCCAACCGTCGCCCAGAGTTTTCCAAACGTCTTCATGCCATGGCTTGGAGTTTCCGATCAGGCCAACCAAGGCGTACTTCTCGCGGGCAATCCTGCTCTGAAGCCCACTACTTCCAAAAGTTACAATCTTGGCATTATCTGGGCTCCACATCAGGTGAAAAACTTCTCGCTGGCACTTGATTACTACAAGATTGAGCAGGACGATATCATCGTCCAAGATCCTCAACTTTACATTGATGCCTTTGCCCGTGGTGGTGGTGTCACGGCAGGTTCGAATGGCACATTCATCAAGAACAACAACGCGCCATATGCTGATCGTATCATCGTCGATACAGATGGCAGTGCTACCGGTATACCAGGCTATATCGTTCAGGTATTGGACGTGCGTAACGAGAACTTGGCGCAGCTCAAGCTCGCTGCCCTCGATATCAACGCCAGTTATTTCTACAATATCGGAGCGTGGGGGCGCCTGAACTGGCACTTGTTGCTCACACGTTCTTTCAAATACGATATCGACAAAATTCCCGGCGCCCTACCCACCACGCACTATGCTGGTTATTTCAGTCCGAATGACGGCATTGGGCCGGGTACGGTGCCCAAATGGAAGGGCAATCTGACGATGGCGTGGGACTTCCGGAACTTCTCCACCGCTGTAAAGTACAACTACACTGGCGCATTCAAAGAAGATCCCAACGGTGGCAGCGATTTCACAAGCACCGTTCCGGCTTGGCCCACGATTGACGCACAGGTTTCCTACACTTATCCGAAGACTAAGACGACCGTTCGGGTTGGTGTGACAAACGCTTTCAACAAGATGCCTCCTAAGGCTGAGTCCGCATTCCAAGACAAATATGATCGGTCCAGCCATAATATTCTCGGGGCGCAGTATAACGTAAGCATCTCCCAGCGTTTCTAAATACGAGAAACCAGCTCACCCGGTCTCGCTCAAGCGCGCCTACTCAGTAGGCGCGCTTTTTTTGCCGCATTTCCAGTCTCGCTGTACAGCGATGGAAAATTATATTTACTCCATGCTCGCGATTATCTTCACCCTGCTCGGGCTTGTGGTGTTGCTCGTGATCGTCGGCCTGTGCCTGCCCTCACGCGTCACCGTCGAGCGCTCCCTCACCATCGACCGGCCGGCGGAGAAAATCTTCCCGTGGGCCGCGGACCTGAAACTCTGGCCGCAGTGGACCGTCTGGAACGCCACCGAAGACCCCTCGCTGGCCTACACCTATCCCGGTCCGACCACCGGCCCCGGCGGATCGATGGTCTGGACGGCGAAGAAGATGGGCGCCGGCTCGCTGAAGTTCGTGCACTTCGAGGCCGGCAGGGCGCTGCACTACGAACTCGTGATGCCGGCCCACGGCACGAAGGTCTATGGCGAGATCGAGTTCGAGTCGGCTGGCGGCGGCGCCACGCGCGTGACCTGGCTCGATGAGGTCGACCTGGGCGGCAACCCGTTCAAGAAGCTCTTCGGCCCGATGCTGAAAAAGACGCTCGGCCGCTGCTTCGAGCGCAACCTGCAGGGCCTGAAGACCGCAGCACTGTCCGGCCAGGCCGCCGGGCCCGGCCCGAAATGACGCCCTCCATCCCGGATGGAATCCGCCGGATGGTTTGAGCTTCCCGCGTTCACGCCCCGTTCCAAGGTTTGCACCATGGCCGCCGTACTCCAATCGCGCACGATTCTCTGCGGGAGCGGTCGGCAGTACCATTACTCGGGCGCGATGCCGCTGGGCATCCGGACATTTCGCGGAGGTTTGGCGCACTATCAGACAGCCGGAGGCCGCTATGCGGTCGACGACGGTTGCTGGCTGATCCTCAACGAGGGCGAGCGGTACACCCTCGACATCCAGTCGCCGGCGCCCGTCCGTTCCACGGTCGTGTTTTTCCCCGCCGGGTGGGCGGACTTGGTCGCGCGACTCTACCGTGAGCGCCCCGAATTACTGCTGGATGAACCCGGGGCTCCCGGGGCCCCCGTCCGGTTTCTTGAGGCCACGGTGCCGCACGACGAAACGATTTCACCCCGCCTGCAGGCCCTCGACGCGGCGTGTCGCGGGCAATCCGTGGAAAATGGCTGGCTGGAGGAACGGCTGCGCGACCTGCTGGCGGCGATGCTGCTCAGCCAGCGCGATCATCAGCGTCGGGCCGCCCGTCTGCCGGCGGCCCGGGCCGGCACGCGCAAGGAGCTTTACCGCCGGCTCTGCCGCGGGCGCGATTTCATGCGTGCGGAGGCATTGGGCGCGCCCGCGCTGGTGGAGGCGGCGGCGCATGCCTGTCTCTCGCCCTATCATTTTCAGCGCGCCTACACGGCGTGCTTTGGTGAAAGTCCCCACGCCACCGCGCGGCGGGTGCGGCTCGATCAGGCCGAGCGCCTGCTGCGGCAAACGCGTCAGCCGGCCACCGAGATCGCGGCGGCGGTCGGCTATGAGAGCTACGGGGCCTTCTCCACGGCGTTCGTCCGCCGCCGGAAGATGACCCCGACGGCGTTTCGCAAGAATTAGGAGGCGCCGGGCCGGCAGGTTCTGGTAGAGTCCGCCGCCGGTCAAATCCACCCCATGAGCCCTCCCAACCACGCGCTCGGCGGCCTGATGCAGGTCGCCATCACCACCAAGAACGTCCCCGCGCTCGCCGCCTATTACCGCGATGTGGTCGGCCTGAAACATCTCTTCGATGCCGGTCCGAATCTCTCCTTCTTCGATCTCGGCGGCGTGCGGCTGATGATCAGCGTGCCGTCGTCCCCGGAGTTGGATCACCCGGCCTCGGTCTTCTACTATCGCGTGGCGGATATCGAGGCAGCCCACGCCGCGCTCAAGGCGCGCGGAGCACGCGAGGAGCGCCCGCCCGGTCTGACGGCCCGCATGCCCGACCACGAACTGTGGACCTCGTTCTTCCGTGATCCCGACGACAACCTGTTCGCACTGATGTGCGAGAAGCGCTGATCTCCCGCTTGCGCCCGGAGATTGTCCGATGAATCCACGCCGCCAGTTTCTGAAAGCCTCCACGTTGCTGGGCGCAGCGCTCTTTGCCGGGTCGGGTTTTGCGCAATTATCCCCCGCGGCGGCCGCGACTCCGCCGAGCGCGAATCCCAAGACACCAGTCCGTCTGCCCGCGCTCGGCCCGGAATTAGTGCGGACCTTTGTCGTGGCGGCGCATGGCGACCTCGCCAAGACCCAGGCGATGCTCGCCGAGGAGCCGCATCTTCTCAACGCCACCTGGGACTGGGGCGGGGGCGACTTTGAAACCGCGCTGGGCGGCGCCTCGCACATGGGTCGGCGCGACATCGCCCTGTTTCTGCTCGGCCAAGGTGCGCGCCTCGACATTTTTGCGGCCACGATGCTTGGGTATCTCAACGTCGTGGAGGCCGTGCTCACGGTGCGCCCCGACGCGCTCAAGTGCCCCGGTCCCCACGGCATTCCGCTCGTTGTGCACGCGCAGAAGGGCGGCGCCGAGGCCGCCACCGTGCTCGCCTACCTGCAGAAGCTCACGGCGCGCCCGGCTTGAGTTGCCCGCTGTAGAGCCGGAAAAGCGCCTGCGTGCCGCAGTCGTCCCAGCCGCGCCGCGCGACCTCGTCGTAGAGCTTCTTCGCCTGCGCCGTGCCGGGCAGGTCGAGCTTCATCTCCTCGGCGGCCGCGAGCGCGAGGCGCAGGTCCTTGAGGAAATGCTTCACGTAGAAACCGGGCGCGAAATCCCCGCGCAGCGCGCGCGGCGCCAGCACGGTCATGCCGACGCTCCCCGCCGCGCCGCCGCTGATGCTCTCGAGCACACGCACGGGGTCGAGCCCGGCGCGCTGGGCGAACGCCAGCGCCTCGCACCACGAAACCATCACCGAGGCGATGCCGATCTGGTTCGCCAGCTTGCAGAGCTGGCCCGCACCGGGGCCGCCGTGCAACAGGATGTTCTTGCCCATGACCTCGAAGAGCGGGCGGGTGCGGGCGAACGCGGCCTCGTCGCCGCCGACCATGATGACGAGCCGCGCTTCCCGCGCGCCGACATCACCGCCGGTGACGGGCGCGTCGAGCGCCTGCAGGCCCTTGCCCGCCGCGGCCTCGGCGATGCGCCGCGCCAGGACCGGGCTCGAAGTCGTCATGTCCACGACCACGGTGCCGCGCTTGGCGTGCGCGAGGATGCCGCGCGGGCCGAAATACGTTTCTTCCACGTCCGTCGGGAATCCGACGATCGTGAACACAAAGTCCGCCTGCGCCGCGGCGGCGCCGGGCGTCCCGTGCCAGTGCGCCCCGGCGTCGAGCAGGCCTTGGGCCTTTTCCTTGGTGCGGTTGTGGACGTGCAGCGTGTGGCCGGCCTTGAGCAGGTGGCCAGCCATGCTGCGGCCCATCACGCCCGTACCGATAAATGCGACGGAAGACATGCCGCGAAAGCATCACGTCATCACCGATGAGGCGAAACAAAATCCACCGCCCGCCGGCTGTTCCAGTACCCGGCGCCGGCTGTTGTGCCGTGCCCCGGGAATGAAAGCGTCATCGGCGGGATGACGCTTTCACGAGGGAAACGCCCGGCAGGCGCGCCCTGCAGGCTTACGGGATGCGCAGGGTCGAGCCGACGCGGAGCACGCCTTCGGCGCTGATCACATCGCGGTTGGCGTTGTAGATGTCGGGCCAGCGGCCGGCATTGCCGTAGTAGCGCTGGCTGATTTTCGAGAGCGAGTCGCCCGCGACGACGGTGTGGGTGCGCGCGGCCGGGAGCGCGGAGGCGCTGGCGGGCGCGCCGGCGAGGCGCGACTTCAGCTGGTAATTTTCCTGCGCGAGGACGGTGTTGGCGCCGCGCATCTGCTCGAGCAGCGCGTGGGTGGAGGCGAGGTCGCGCTCGACCGGGGTGGAAGCCCGTTGCAACGCGCCGACCTGCTCGGTGAGCCGGGCGACATCGGCCTGGGCGGCGGCGGCCTTGGCCTCGGTGTCGGCCAGGCGGGCCGCGAGCGCATTGCGGTCGGCGCCCAGGTCCGCGCTCGCCTTCTCGGTCTTGGCAGCGAGTTCGTCGCGATCTTTTTCCAACAACGCATAACCGCGCAGCGACGTGGCGAGTTTGTCCTCGGCCTCGGCAAGGCGTTGCTGCAGGTCGGAGGTGCTGACATCGGCGACCTTGGTCGCGCTCTGCTGCGCGGTGGCCAGCTGCATTTCGAGTTCGCCCACGCGACCACGGAGATCGGGGTACGCCGGGGCCGCGTTGCGGAGAGCGGCGGTCTGCGCCTCGAGTTCGCCGACGCGCTCGCGCAAGTCGGGATAAGCCGGAGCGGCGGCCGGCGTCGGAGTTTTCGCGGCGGCGGCGAGTTGCTGCTCCAGCTCGCTCACGCGGCTGCGGAGATCCGGGAAAGCGGGCGGAGCATCGCGCAGGGCGGCGACTTGGGCCTCAAGGTCCCCGACGCGCGAGCGCAAATCGGGATAGGCCGGGGCAGCGGGCGTGCTGGCTGCTTGATTTTTCAACACGGCGAGTTGCGCCCGCAGCTGGGCGGCCTCGGTGTCGGACGTGTCGACTTGGCGGCGGAGGGAAACCTTGTCGGATTCCAGCATCTGCACTTGCGACTGCAGGCTCACGCGCTCGCGCTGGGCGGCGAGGGTCGAGCTCTTGTAGTCATCGAATTGCTTGGCGAGTTCGCTGCGCGCCTGATCCGCGGCGGAGGCCTTGGCGGTGGTCGCGGCCACGGTAGTTTCCAATTCCTGCACCCGGCCGGAGAGATCGGGGTAGGCGGGCGCGGCCGGCTTCGTCTGGGCGTTTTGCTGGAGAGCAGACTGCGCACTGGCGAGTTGGGTTTCGAGTTCACCCACTTTGGCGCGCAGGTCGGGGTAGGTGGGGGCCGCCGGCGTGTCGGCGAGGCGCTGGTTCGCGGACGCGAGCTGGGCCTCGAGCTCGCTGACGCGACCGCTCAGGTCCGGGTAAGCAGGCGCGGCCGTTTTGGGCGCCTCGTCGAGCTTGGCCTGCAAGGCACGGTTGACGGTCTGGAGCTTGTCCGTCGCGGTGACTGCGTCGGCGGTCTCCTGCTGGGCGCGACCGAGCTGCTGGCGCAGAGTTTGAAGTTCGGTGTCGACGCCGGCTTTGGCCGTGGTGACGGCGACCAGTTTGGTCTCCATGTTGCCGGCGCGGCCGGCCATGTCGTTCAACTGCGTCTCGAGCTCGCGCACGCGGCCGGAGAGGTCGGGATAGGCGGGCGCCGCGGGTTTGGCTTGGGCCGCCTGTTGCGCGCTGGCGAGCTGGGCCTCCAGATCGCCGACGCGACCGCGCAGATCGGGGTAAGCCGGCGCGGCGTTCTGCTGGGCAGCAGAACGGGCGGCGGCAGCCTCCTGCTTCGCCTGTTCGGTGCCGGCGGTGGCGGCCGTCAGCTGCAATTCAAGTTCGCCCACGCGCTCGCGGAGGTCGGGATAAGCGGGGGCGGCGGGCCGTGCGACGAGCTTGTCGTGGGTTTTCCTCAGCTCCTCCTGCAAGTCGGAAACGAGCCGGGAGTGCTCGTTGGCGACGGCATTCAGCTCCGCCACACGGGCCGTGGCGGCTCCGAGCGAAGCTTCCAGTTCGCGCACGCGACCGGAAAGGTCGGGATAGGTCGGGGCCGCGGGTTTGGCGTCGAGCGCCTGCCGCGCGGCCACGGCTTCCTGTTTCGCCTGCTCGGCCCCGGTCATGGCGGCGGCCAGTTGGGTTTCAAGTTCGCCGACGCGATTGCGCAGGTCCGGGAAAGCGGGCGCTGCCGGTTTTTCCGCGAGCTGGCCCTTGAGCGTGGCGACCTGCGTGCGCAACTGCGCGAGCTCGGCCGACGTCGTGTCGACCTGGCGGCGGAGGGAAACCTTGTCCGATTCCAGCATCTTGTTCTGCGCTTCGAGTGTGGCGCGGTCGCGCTCGGCGGCGTGGAACGCGTCGCTGTGCTTGTCGAGCTCGGCCTGCGCCTGCGCACGCGTCTTGTCGGCGGCTTGGAGCTGGGCGGCGAACTTGGTGGCGGCCGCCTCGAGTTCCTGCACGCGGCCGGAGAGATCGGGATACGCCGGGGCGGCGGGCTTGGCTTGGGTGGCGGTTGCCAGCTGGGTTTCGAGCGAGGCGACGCGCGCGCGCAAATCCGGGTAAGCCGGCGCGACCGGCTTTTCGGCGAGCGCTTGCAGCCGGGTGTTTTCCGCATTGACGGCGGCGAACGACTCGCCGGCCTGCTGGAGGGCGACATCGGAGTTCTGCACCTTGCGCCCCATGGCCTGCAGGTCGGTCTGGGCGGTCTTCAACAAAGCATCCCGCTCGGCCAACTGGGCGGTCAGATCGCTGACGCGGCCGGAAAGATCGGGGTAAGCCGGCGCCGACGGCTTCTGCGCCGCGGCGAGCTGGGTTTCCAGCGTGGCGATGCGACCCTGCAACGTGCTGCGCGCGGCCGTGATCTCGTCCAGCTGCTTCTTGACGAAAGACGTCTCGGCTTGGGCTTCGGCGACCATCTTGCGCGAACGCTCATCCACCTGGCCGGCCAGGTGGGCGTTATCCTGCTCGAGCGAACGCACCCGCGCGGCGAGACCGGCCAACTGCTCGCCGGCGGCCGCGGCTTGCTGCGTCGCGCTGCCGAGCAGGCCTTCGAGTTCCGCGACCTTGGCGCGCAGGTCGGGATACGCGGGGTTCTTCGGCTGCCGCGCGTCGGCGAGTTGCGATTCCAACGCGGTGACTTGCGCGCGCAGGTCCGGGTAGGCGGGAGCGGCCGGTTGGGCGGCGAGGGACTTCTGCGCGGCGGCGAGGCCGGCCTCGAGTTCGGCGACGCGGCCGGAGAGATCGGGATAAGCCGGGGCGGCGGGTTTGGCGGCGAGCGCCTGCCGGGCCGCTTCGGTTTCCTGCTTCGCCTGACTGGCCGCGGCCGTGGCGGAGGCGAGCTGCGCCTTGAGCCCGTCGGCGAGCCGGTTCGTTTCGAGCGCGGCGGACTGCGCGCTGTGCAGTTGTTGCTCCAGCCCGGCGCGATCTTCGCCGGCCTTGGCGAGGGAGGCCGTGAGTTGTGCACTGGACTGGCGAAGGTTTTCCAGTTCGGCGCGCGCGACCTGTAGTTCGCGGGCCTTCTGGTCGAGCGCAGCGGTGTCGACCACCGGCTTGGCGTTCTCGGCGGCGGCGAGGCGCGCCTTGAGGGCATCGACTTCCTTCCAGGCGGAGGCAACCTCGGCGCCGAGCTGTTGCTTGTCGGTCGCGGCGGCGGAGGCGTCCTGCTTGATGCGCTCGGCTTCGGCGGTGAGCGTGGCGACCCGGGCTTTGAGCGCATCGACTTCCTTCCACGCGGAAGCGACTTCGGCGCTCAGGGCGCGTTTGTCGGACAAGGCTTCGTTGAGTTGGCGCTGCAAGGCCGCCGAGGCGTCCGCCGCGGCGGTGACAGCGGCGGCCGGCGCACCGGGAATGTTGCCGGGTGCGCCCGGAGGCGTGAGCGGGGCGGCGGCCTCGGTCTCCGCGGCCGGAGCCGCGGGAGTGTTGACCGCCGCACTGCTCGCCGGGGCGCGCAAGCCCAGGGAGGCGCGCCGCTCGCTGAGGCGCTGCCGGGCGGTTTCAAGTGTCGGGTTGTCGAGAGAGGCGATGAGGCTGTCGAGCGCGCGGCCGCGGGCGCCGCTCTCGCGGGCGAGGGACAGCCAGACGTAGGCCTCGACGGGATCGGCGGCGATGCCGCGGCCCTCGAGATAGGCGAGGCCCAGGTTGTATTGGGCGATGGCGTTGCCGCGTTGGGCCTTGGTGCGAAGGGAGCCGAGCTCGGCTTCGGATTGTGCAAAGGCGGTGGCGACGAGCGTGGCGCCCACGAGGGCGGCCTGGAACGAACGGGAAAATTTCATGGCGCGAGGCGGGGGGAACGGCACTTTTGCCCGGTTCCGCTCCCGGCTGCAAGCCGCCCGTTTACCCGAAAAACAACCGGGCCGAATCCACTATTGAGGATTACCCAAAGATGAGACGAAAAGGCGGGTAGGGCGAATCCTCCGGATGAGCCGCGTCCCAGAGCGGCTCGTCGGGGACGACCCGCCCTACCGCAGGATCGACCGTTGTAACTTCAAAGGGTAATATACAATAGGCCGAACGCGCAATGGCCGGGGCCTTGCGGCACCCGGCCAGGACACACACTAACAAAGAGCTTGCGCGGCGGCGCGTCAGTTCGCCGGGTTCTGCTGCGCGGCGGCGAGCAGGGCGTCGGCGGAGGCGCGGACCTTGTAGTCGGCGTTGCTGTAGACGTAGCGGATGACGCCGTCGCGGCCGATGAGGAAGGCGGCGGGCACCGGCAGCCAGCGGGCGGTGGGCTCGCCGGGGACCGGGGGCAGGTCGATCTTGTACTCGCGGTATTTCGTCACGGTCGCGCTGTCCACGCGGAAGGCGACGCCAAAGGCCTCGGAGGCGGCCATGCCGCGGTCCGACAGCAGCTGGTAGTTGAGATGATTCTTCTCGGACATGACGCGGAGGTTGGCCGGCTCGTCGGGACTGATCGCGAGGATCTGGTAACCGAGCGCGAGCAGCTTGGGCTCGATGTCGACGAGCGCCGCGAGGTGCTTGTTGCAATACGGGCACCAGCTGCCGCGATAGAAGATGACCAGCGTCGGCTTGGCGGCCAGGGCGACGGAGAGGTCGAGGTCGGCGCCATCGGCGGTCTTCAGGGTGGCAAACGGCACATGGGCGCCGACGGCGAGCGGCCGGGCATCGGTGGGGGAGGGCGCCAGCTCGGCGCGGGCGGCCAGAGACAGAGCGAGGGAAACGAGAGCGGCAGACAGAGTGCGCGTGATCATGCGCTTACTGGAGCGCGCGGGCCGGGCGTTTATTCCCGGGACGACTTGCGCGTCCGGAACGGCGCCGCGAGTTGCGCGACGTAACCGGCGGGCATCGGGTCATCGACGCCGTATTTGGCGGGGAAACGTCCGGGCAGATAAAACGTGCCGAACACCCAATCCACCCACGGCAGCAGGCCGGAGAAATTCTTGTTGGCGGACTCGGGGCCGTCGTTGGCGTGGTGCCAATGGTGGAAGGCCGGCGTCGCGATCAGCCACTCCAGCCAGCCGAAGCGCCACCGGACGTTCGCGTGGATGAAGATCGCCAGCAGCGCCTCGAAGCCCACGAGCGCGCCGAAGGTCTCCTTCGTGAAACCCAGCAGGTAGACAGGCAGGATGCCGCACACGCGGATGAACGTCTGGTCCAGCGGATGCACGCGGCTGGCCGCCAGCCAGTCCAGGTGTTCGCTCGAGTGGTGCACCGCGTGCAGCCGCCACAGCCACGGCACCGTGTGCGTCCAGCGATGGCCCCAATAGGCGCCGACATCGAACACCACGTTGGCGATCGCGAACTGCAGCCACCACGGCAGCGCGGTCATCGTCCGCTGCAACGGCGGGTAGACGAGAAAACCCAGTCCGTAGACCAGCCCCACGAGGGCGAAAAACACGAGCAGCTTGCGCACCGCGCTGCTGATGAAGAAATGCACGATGTCCGTCCCCACGCCCGGCCGCCGCCAGAAATCCCGGCGCGCGAGCGGAAACAGCCGCTCCAGCGGCACGAAGATCGCGCAGAGCACCACGAAGCCGAGGGCGAGCCGCGCGGGATTGAAAAGCTGGTCCATGCGCGAGAAGACGCTGCCAGCCGGCGTGAGTTACCTGCCGGCGCCAGAGCGCGCCCGGGCGACGGCGCGCTGCCACTCGGTTTGCATGTGGTGCATGGCGGCGGAAGAAGCCTTCGGCTTGAACGTGCGGTCGGCGGACCAGAGGAGCGCGATCTCGTCGCGGGTTTTCCAAACGCCGGCGGCGAGGCCGGCGAGATACGCGGCGCCGAGCGCGGTTGTCTCCGTCGTGTGCGGGCGGACGACCGGCACGCGTAGCAGGTCGGACTGGAATTGCATGAGCGCGTCGTTGGTCGAGGCGCCGCCGTCGACGCGCAGCTCGCGCAGCCGCAGGCCGGCGTCGGCGTGCATGGCCTCGAGCAGGTCGGCCGATTGGTAGGCGATGCTTTCCAGCGCGGCGCGGGCGAGATGGCCGGCGTTGCTGCCGCGGGTGAGGCCGGTGATGAGGCCGCGCGCGTCCGCGTCCCAGTGCGGTGCGCCGAGGCCGGTGAAGGCGGGCACGAGGTACACGCCGCCGTTGTCGGGCACGCGGGAGGCGAGTTTTTCGACGTCGACGCTGCGCGCGATGAGGCCGAGCCCGTCGCGCAGCCATTGGACGACCGCGCCGCCGATGAAGACCGAGCCTTCGAGGGCGTATTCGGTTTTTCCGCCGATGCGCCAGGCGATGGTCGTGAGCAGATTGTTTTTCGAAACAACCGGCTTCACCCCGGTGTGCAGGAGCAGGAAACAACCCGTGCCGTAAGTGTTCTTGGCCATGCCGGGGCGGAAGCACGCCTGGCCGAACAGCGCCGCCTGCTGGTCGCCGGCAATGCCGGTGATGGGCACGCCGCGCAAGGCGGGCACGCTGGTCACCTCGCCGAAGTGGCCGCTGCTGTCGCGCACCTCGGGCAGCACCTCGCGCGGGATGCGGAGGAGTTTCAACAACTCGGCGTCCCAGTCGCCGGTGCGCAGGTTGAGCAACAGGGTGCGCGAGGCGTTTGACACGTCGGTGGCGTGGATGCGCCCGTCCGTCAGCTGCCAGAGCAGCCAGGTGTCGACCGTGCCGAAGGCCAGCTCGCCCCGCTCGGCGCGGCGGCGGGCGCCGGGCACGTGGTCGAGCAGCCACGCCAGCTTTGTGCCGGAGAAATACGGATCGAGCAGCAGGCCGGTCTTCCGGCGGAAGAGCAGTTCGAGCCCGCGGCGCTTGAGCTGCGCGCACGCGTCCGCCGTGCGCCGGTCCTGCCAGACGATGGCGCGGTGCAGCGGCCGGCCCGTGCGGCGGTCCCACAGCAGGGTGGTCTCGCGCTGGTTGGTGATCCCGATGGCGGCGAGGTCGCGGCCGGGCACGCGGGCCTGGGCCAGTGCGCCGAGGGCGCTGCGCCGCGTGGTCTCCCACAGGTCGCGCGGGTCGTGCTCGACCCAGCCGGGACGGGGAAAGTGCTGGGCGAACTCGTGCTGCGCCGCGCCCCGCGCGCGCCCCCGGCGGTCGAAGACGAGGGCGCGGGAGGAAGTGGTGCCTTGGTCGAGCGCGAGGACGTGAGGCATGGGGTACGCCCCATGCGTAGAACGCCCGGTTTCGCGCGCCAAGCCGCGAATTTCATGCCGCGCCGGCCGGGATGAATTATTTTCATCGGCCGGCTTGCCAAAGAAAGTAAGCTAGCTTACCAGTTGCCCTCTCTCCGATGTCCGCCCTCCGCCGCGAACGCGCGCGCCACCTGGCCTTTCTGCTCGCCGACATCAACCGGCTGGCGCGAAAGGAATTTGACCGGCGCGTGCGGCCCCTCGGGCTGACGCGCGCGCAGTGGCTTTTCCTCTATTACCTCGGCCGCCAGCCGGACGCGACGCAGAGCGACCTGGCGGAGCTGATGCAGATGGAAAAGATCAGTGTCAGCCGCCAGGCCGAGCGTCTCCAGCGGGCGGGGTGGATCGAGCGTCGGGACCACCGCGCGGACCGCCGCGCCTACCATCTCCGGCTGACGCCGCGCGCCGCCCGGGTCGTGGCCAAGCTCGACGACCTGGCCGAGGCGCTGCGCGCGGATTACCTTGCCGGAATTCCGCCGTCGCGCGCCGAGGCGCTCCTGCGCGACCTTTCCCTCGTCAAAGCCAACCTCGTCCGCCTGGACGGGGCGGCCAAAAATTGAATTTTATGAAATCCACGCCCTGCGTGCTCCCTTGCCTTGCCTTGCTTGCGCTGCTGCCGGCCGCCGGCTGCAGCCGCGGCGGCTCCAACCAGTCCATCGCCGCGCCGACCGTGCCGGTGCAGGTCGCCAAGGCCGTCCGCGCCGACGTACCGCGCCGCATCGAGTCCATCGGCAATGTGCAGGCCTTGCGCAGTGTGACCGTAAAGTCGCAGGTCGACGGCATCATCGCGCAGGTGCACCTCAAGGAGGGCGACGACCTGCAGGCGGGCGATCTGCTCGTCACGCTCGACCGCCGGCCGTTCGCGAACGCCGTGCAGCAGGCCCGCGCCGCGCTCGCCACCGCCCACGCCCAGGCCGAGCAGGCCGCGGTCGACGCCGACCGCTACTCACACCTCGACCAGCAGTCCGCGATTTCCAAGGAAGCCTACGCGCAATACATGACGCGGGCCCAGACCACGCGGGCCGACGTGCAGGCGAAGGAGGCCGCGCTGGCCAACGCCGAGCTGCAGCTCGGTTACACCGAGATACGGGCGCCGTTCGCCGGCCGCGCCGGCCAGCTGCTGCTGCACGAAGGCGCGCTCGTGAAGGCCAACGACGCCAACACCTCCATCGCCACCATCAATCAGCTCTCGCCCATCGCCGTCGCCTACACCGTGCCGGAAAACGCGCTCGGCGCCATCCGCGCGGCGCTGACCAGTGAGCGCGCCACCGTCAGCGTCACCGAGCGCGCCACCGGCACCGTGCGCACGGACGGCCGCCTAGGTTTCATCGACAACACCGTCGATCCCGCCACGGGCACCATTATGCTCAAGGCCTTCTTCGAAAACGCCGACCACGCGCTCTGGCCCGGCCAGTTCGTCCACGTGAAGACGCAGGTCGACATCGACCGCGGCGTCGTGGTCGTGCCGACCACCGCCGTGCAGACCAGCCAGAGCGGCTCGACGCTCTACGTCGTCAAGGCCGACAAGACCGTCGAGCTGCGCAACGTGCAGGTCGCCCGCACCGACGGCGACCGTTCGCTGCTGACCGCGGGCGTCGAGGACGGCGAGACCGTCGTGACCGACGGCCAGCTGCGGCTGCTGCCGGGCGCGAAGGTCGAGTTCACCACCCTCACCGGAGCCGCCGCCGCGCCGGTGAAAACCGCGCCGGTCGCGGACGAGGAGGACTGAGCCGTGAATCTGCCCGCCCTTTGCATCCGCCGGCCGGTGATGACCACGCTGCTCACGGCGGCGCTATGCATCTTCGGCGCCATGGCCTACCGCCTCCTGCCGGTGTCGGACCTGCCCAACGTCGATTTTCCCACCATCGTCGTCAGTGCCAGCCTGCCCGGCGCCACGCCCGAGACCATGGCCAGCGCCGTGGCCAAGCCGCTCGAACAGCAATTCTCCACCATCGCCGGCATCGACTCGATGACGTCCACCAGCGGCCTCGGCTCCACGTCGATCACGCTGCAATTCTCGCTCGAGCGCAGCATCGACGCCGCGGCGCAGGACGTGCAGGCCTCCATCGCCGCCGTGCAACGCCGCCTGCCGACGGACATGCCCGCGCCGCCGTCCTTCCGGAAAACCAACCCGGCCGACCAGCCCATCCTCTATCTCGCGCTCAGCTCGCCCACGCTCGAGCTCTCGGTGGTCGACGAGTACGCGCAGACCATGCTGGCGCAGCGCATCTCCACGGTCGACGGCGTGGCGCAGGTGCAGGTGTTCGGTTCGCAGAAATACGCGCTGCGCGTGCGGCTCGATCCGCGGGCCCTTGCCGCCAAGGGCATCGCGCTCGAGGACGTCCGGAACGCGCTGGCCCAGCACAACGTCAATCTGCCCACCGGCGTGCTCGACGGCGCGCGCCAGGCCATGACGGTCGTCGCCACCGGCCAGCTCGCGGGCAGCGGCGCGTTCGCCGACATCGTGGTCACCTACCGCAACGGCGCCCCCGTCCGCCTCGGCGAACTCGCGCAGGTGATCGACAGCGTGCAGGACAATCGCGTCGCCAACTGGTATTACCGCGACGGCACCGGCAACCGCTCGGTCGTGCTCGCCGTGCAGCGCCAGCCGGGCACCAACACCGTCGAGGTGGTCGACCGCATCAAGCGCCTGCTGCCGGCGTTCCGCGCCACGCTCCCGGCCTCGGTGGAGTTCGACATCCTCGCCGACCGCTCCGAGAGCGTGCGCGAATCGGTCAACGACGTGCAGTTCACCCTCACGCTGGCCATCTGCCTCGTGGTGCTCGTGATCTTCGTCTTCCTGCGCAGCCTCCGCGCGACCGTCATCCCGGGCGTGGCCATCCCCATGGCGCTCTGCGGCACGTTCATCACGATGTATTTTTGCGGCTACACGCTGGACAACCTCTCGCTGCTGGCGCTGACGCTTTCGGTCGGCTTCGTGGTCGACGATGCCATCGTCATGCTCGAGAACATCGTCCGCTACATCGAGCACGGCATGCCGGTGCGCGAGGCGGCCTTCAAGGGCTCGGGCGAGATCGGCTTCACCATCCTGTCGATGACGCTGTCGCTCGTGGCGGTGTTCCTCCCGGTGCTCTTCATGGGCGGCATTCTTGGGCGGTTGCTGCACGAGTTTGCCGTGACCATCACCGCCGCGATCCTCGTCTCGGGCGTCGTCTCGCTCACGCTGACGCCGATGCTGTGCAGCCGCTTCCTGCGGCCGCACGCGCCGGGCGGGCAGGAGCGGCACGGCCAGATCTACGCGGTCTCGGAGAAATTCTTCACCGGTATGCGCAATTTCTACGAGCGCACGCTGCGCGTGGCGCTGCGGCACCGGTTGATCACCATCGGGGTCGCCGCCCTCATGGCCGTGCTCACGGTCCTCGTGGCGCGGGTGCTGCCCACGGGTTTCATCCCGACGGACGACAACGGCCAGATCTTCACCTTCACCGAGGCGGCGCAGGACGTGTCGTTCGCCGAGATGGTGCGGCACCAGCAGGCCGCCGCGGCCATCGTGGCGAAGAATCCCCACGTCAGCTCCTTCATGTCGGCGATCGGCGGCGGCCCGAACTCGTCGAACAGCAACCAGGGCCGAATCTTCATGCGGCTCAAGCCGCGCGACCAGCGCCCGCCCGCCGCCGTCATCGTGCAGCAGTTGCGCAAGGACCTCGCGGGCATCCCCGGGCTGCGCGTTTTCCCGCAGTTGCTGCCGCCCATCCGCCTCGGCGGCTCGTTCACGAAGGCGCTCTACCAGTTCACCCTCTTCGGCAGCGACCTCAACGAGCTCTACGCCGCCGCGCAGAAGATGGAGGCGAAGATGCGCAACCTCCCCGGCCTGCAGGACGTGAACACCGACCTGCAGATTTCCAATCCGCAGCTGCGCGTCGACATCAACCGCGACCGCGCCGCCGCGCTCGGCGTCACCCCGCAACAGATCGAGGACGCGCTCTACAGCGCCTACGGCTCGCGCCAGGTGTCCACCATCTACACGCCGACCAACCAGTATTACGTCATCATGGAAACGGCGCCGGAGTTCCAGCAGAACCCCGAGGGGCTCGCGCTCATCTACATCCGCGCCCGGGGCGGCAAGCTCGTCCCGCTCGACACCGTGGCCGCGCTCCGGCGCGAGGTTGGCCCGCTCACGGTCAACCACCTCGGCCAGCTGCCGGCCGTCACCATCTCGTTCAACCTCCGGCCGGGCTCCTCGCTCGGCGGCGCGACGGCCGTGGTCGAGGCGCTGGCGCGCAAGGAACTGCCCGCGACCATCAGCTACGGTTTCCAGGGCTCGGCGCAGGCCTTCGCCTCGTCGCTGCAGGGCCTCGGCCTGCTGCTCATCATGGCGGTGCTCGTGATCTACGTCGTCCTCGGCATTCTCTACGAGGACTTCATCCACCCGCTGACGATCCTCTCCGGCCTGCCCGCGGCGAGCTTCGGTGCGCTGGTGACGCTGTGGGCCTTCCGCGAGGAGCTGAACGTCATGGGCTACGTGGGCGTGCTCCTGCTCATCGGCATCGTGAAGAAAAACGCCATCATGATGATCGACTTCGCCATCGCGAAGGAACGCGAGCAGGGCGAGCACTTCGTGGCGGAGCAGGCGATCTTCGAGGCCTGCCTCGTGCGTTTCCGGCCGATCATGATGACGACCTTCGCCGCGCTGGCCGGCGCCTTCCCCATCGCGCTCGGCCTCGGCGCCGGCGCCGATTCGCGCCGGCCGCTCGGCCTCGCCGTGGTCGGCGGCCTCGTCGTCTCGCAAATGCTCACGCTCTACATCACGCCCGCGATCTACGTCTACATGGACCAGTTCACGCACTGGCTCGCCACCCGGCGCCGCCGCCAGCCCGTGGCGTCCGCCGAGCCGCTGCCCATGGCGAAGTGAGCGGCGTCAGGGCTTGGCCGGCGGCTCGTCGTTCTCGAAGATGCTCCCCGAGGCGACGGGCGCCGTCCGCCAGTTGAAGGCGATGGTCAGCGCGCGGAAGACGAACGTCAGCGCGACCGCCGCGATCGCCGAGCGGTTGGCGGAGAATTCCAGCGTGACGCTGCAGAACACGAACGAGACCGCGCCGGCCAGCGCCGTGAGCAGGTAGAACTGGCCGGGCTTGAACACCAGCGGCTCCTCGCGGCAGAGCAGGTCGCGCAGCACGCCGCCGCCCACGGCGTTGATCACGCCGACGAGGATGGCGGCCGGGGCGGACAGGCCCGCCAGCAGGGATTTTTGCACGCCGAACGCCGCGTAGGCGCCGAGCCCCAGCGCGTCGACGATGGCGATGAGTCGCGCGAAGCGATGGATGCGCGCGCCGAACACGATGCCGCAGACCGCGGCGATGCCGATGACCTCGATGTAGTGCGGGTTGGTCAGCAGCGGGGTCGTGCCGGCGTCGATGAAGAGTCCGTCGCGGATCAGGCCGCCGCCGAGACCGGTGACCAGGGCCAGTGCGAGCACGCCCACGATGTCGTAGTTGCGCTTGATGCCGGCGAGCGCGCCCGACAGCGCGAAGGCGAACGTGGCGCCGAGATCGAACAGGACGGGAAGGTCGAAGCTGCCGTGGATCATGCGCTACTTCTTCTCCGGCGGCTCATCCTTCTTCTTCGGCGGGCCGAAGGTCGTCTCCTGGGTGGCTTCCTCCATGTCCTTGAGCGCGGCCGCGATGGCGGCGCGGTCCTCGGGCGAGTCCTTCACGACCGGCTGGCCGCTCGAGAAATCGATGGTCTTGCCATCGTGTTTCGTCAGGTCGACCGGCGGCGCGGGTTGCACGGCGGCCGGGCGCGCCGGGGGCGCGGCACGCAGCCGGGCGCGGCGGTCGATCACATACCACGACACCGCGACGATGGCGCAGACCAGCAGCGCGAACAGCACGAGGATTTCCTTGGAGCGGCGCACCGGGGCAATCTAGCGCCGGTTCACACCAGTGCCAGTGGAAAGGCCGGTGGATTGTCCGGAACGGGCGTTGCGTCCGCTCACCCCATGGGCAGGATGCCGCGCAGTCGGCTGCGTTCCGATCCATGCGTGCCATGAAAACATCCCCCTTTGTCGGTTTGCTGCTGGTGTTGCTGCTCGGATCGGTTGGCGCGGCGGAGCCCGCCAAGCCGGCGGCCGAAACGACCCTCACCGGCCTGATCGAGCGCCGGGTCGCCACCGGCGGGGAAACCACAGGGTGGATTCTGCGCTACGACAAGGACAGTCGGGTCGATCTGCTGCTCCCGTACGAGGCGTTCGCCTGGCTCCGGGAAGGGATCGCCGTGGCGGTCACGGGCAAATTCGAGACGCGGCATTATCCCGAGCGTGGCGAGGTGCGCGTATTCGTCGTGCGCGAGATCAGCGAGATTGTTGCTTCGGCGATTCCTGCACCGGAGGCGCCGCCGGCGTTTGCGCCGGTGCAGCAGTGGAGTGCCAATCTGGCCGGCATGTCCGGGGAGGCAGGCGAGGCCTGGCGGATCGACAGCGAGGCGAGGTGGCGCGAATTGTGGCAACGCGAGTTGAACCGCGAGCCTCCTCCCGCTCCGGACTTCACAAGGCATTGCGTGATGGTCGTTGGCAGCGGAAGACAACCCACCGGCGGTTATCACGTCGAGGTGATGCGGGTGGTCCTGGAGGCAAAAGTCTGGGTCGTTGAATACCGGGTGCACCGGCCGGACCGGCAGGCTTTTGTGACGATGGCGCTGACTTACCCCGTCGCGGTCGCGGTGTTTCCACGGCTCGAGCCCTATGGTCGGCCGGCGGGGCGGGACGTGACGCCGCCAGACGACACTTCCGGAGCTAGCCCAGCGCCAGCGCGATGATGCCGGCCGCCATGCCGGCGGCGGCGAGCAGCCGGCGGGGCGCGTCGGCCTCCTTGAGCAGCTTGGCGCCGAAGAAGGCGCCGATGACGATGCTGATCTCGCGCGCCGGGGCGATGTAGCTCACCGGCGTGAAACGCATGGCGGTCAGGATGAGCACGTAGCCGGTCGAGGCCAGCACCGCGACCGCCAGCGCATGCCAGCGGTGCTCGCGCCATTCGCGGGCGACCTCGTCGCGCCGCCGCCACGCGAAGGGCGTCAGCAGGCAGAACATCACCGTCTGCGTGCCCGCGTCGTAGACGACCGGCGGCAGGTGCAGGTGCGAGACGGCGCGCTGGTCCCACACCGTGTAGGCGGCGATGAGGCAGCCGGAGGTCAGGCCGTAGAAAGCCGCCGTGCGCAGGTGCGCGCGGCTTTGGTGCAGCAGAGAGGCGCCGCCCGTCAGGTAGAAGACGCAGGCGACGATGCTCGCGCCGCCGGCCAGCGCGAGCGGCGTGGGGCGCTCGCCGAACACGATGATGGCGGCCAGCGTCGAGAGCAGCGGTCCCGTGCCGCGCGCCAGCGGGTAGATGAGCGACAGGTCGCCGTGCCGGTAGCCGCGTTGGAGCAGGAGCGAGTAGGCGGTTTTCAGCAGGCCGCTGCCGAGGATCACGGCCCACGCGGCCGACGGCAGCTCCGGCCGCTGCCACCACCAATAGGCGCCGACGACCGGGATGTAGAGCACGAGGGCCGTTGTGCCGCTGAGCCAGACGAAGGGCAGGCCGCCGCCGGCGCGCTTGGCCGCGTAGTTCCACGACGCGTGGGTGAACGCGGCGATGAAGACGATGGCGAGCGCGAGCGGGGTCATGGCAGCGGCGGCCGGGCCGGTGAGGCACAGCGGAGACGGGATTGGTTTTCGTTTGAAGCCTTTTCTGCGGCGTGTCCCTGTAGCGGCCGTGCCAAAACTCTCGGAACTGTCGCGTGAACTGCGCCCGACGCTCGGGCTGGCCCTGCCCATCATCGTGGGGCAGGTGAGCCAGATGCTGATCGGCCTGACCGACAATTTCTTCATCGGGCGGGTCGGCCGCGTGCAATTGGCGGCCTCGGCGTTCACGCATGGCGTGTTCGGCGTGTTCTACATCGTGGGCATCGGGCTGCTGCTCGGCGCGGGCGTCTATGCGGCGCGCGACCACGGCGCGGGCAACGAGACGGGTTGCGCCGCGTGGCTGCGGCACGGCCGCGCGCTGGCGGTGGCGGTGGGGCTGGCGGCCTTCGCGGTGATGGCGGGGCTGTCGACCCAGTTGCACCGGTTCGGCCAGCCGCCGGAGGTGGTGGCCATCGTGCGGCCGTTTTTCTTCCTCATCGCGGCGTCCTTTGTGCCGGCGCTGATCTTCCAGGTGCAGCGGCAGTTCGCCGAATCGCTCGGGAAGCCGTGGGTGCCGATGTGCATCATCCTGGCGGATGTGGTGCTGAACGCCTTCCTCAACTGGGTTTTCGTTTTCGGCCATCTGGGCGCGCCGGCGCTCGGGCTGATCGGCTCGGGCATCGCCACGCTGCTGGCGCGGACGCTGGCGGTGGCCGCCCTCGCGCTGTGGTTGCAACACTCGCAGGAGCTGGCCGCGGTGCGCGCGGCGCCGTGGACGGGCTGGGAACGGTCCCGCTTCGTCGAGCTGCTGCGGCTCGGCGTGCCGGCGTCGGGCATGATGTTGTTCGAGGCCGGGGCGTTTTCCGCCGCGTCGCTCATGATGGGCTGGCTCGGCACGGTGCCGCTGGCGGCGCACCAGGTTGCCCTGGGTTTCGCCGCGCTGACCTTCATGTGTCCGCTGGGGCTGTCGATTGCGGTCAGCCTGCGCATCAGCCGCGCGCGCGGCGAGGGGCGGGAGGACGCGCTGCGCCCCATCGGCTTCGGCGCGCTGGCGGCGGGCCTGACGCTGATGGTCGGGTTCGCGCTGGTGTTTTTGGTGGCGGGCCGGTGGCTCACGGGGGCGGTGACGCCGGACACGGAGGTGGCGACGCTGGCTGCGCGGCTGCTGCTCGTGGCGGCGGTGTTCCAGCTCTTCGACGGCGGGCAGGTCATCAGCGTCGGCGCGCTGCGCGGCCTGACGGATGTGCGCGTGCCGACGATCATCACTTTCATCGCCTACTGGGTGGTCTCGCTGCCGATCGGCTATCTGCTGGCCTTCCATTCGCCACTCGGGCCGATGGGCGTGTGGACCGGGCTCGCGGTCGGGCTGGGCTGCGCGGCGGGGTTGCTCGGCTGGCGGTTCCACCGGCTCACTGCCGCATCGCGCGGACCGTAACAGTGGCAGGCGATTTGTTTTTTGCGCGAAGCTGGGCAGGGTAGATTGTTTACTATGCAACTATCTTCACCTTTGTCCCTCGGGGAGGTCACACTGCCCAACCGCATCCTGATGGCGCCGCTCACCCGCATGCGCGCCGACGAGAACCATGTGCCCGGACCGCTGCTGGCCGAGCATTACCGCCAGCGCGCCTCGGCCGGCCTGCTCATCGCCGAGGCCACGATGGTGGCGGCCGACGCGCACGCCTTCGGCGCTGGCCCGGGGAAGGCGCCCGGCATCTTCGGCCCGGCGCACGTCGCGGGCTGGCGCCAAGTGACCGAGGCGGTGCACGCCGCGGGCGGGCGCATCGCGCTGCAACTCTGGCACGCCGGCCGCGCCACGCACCCGGACATGAATGACGGCCTTCAGCCGGTTTCCTCGTCGAACAAGCCGATCCGCGGCGACACCATCCACACGCCGAAGGGCAAGCAGGCCTACCCCGCGCCGCGCCCGTTGCGGACCGACGAGCTCCCGGGCATCGTGGAGCAGTTCCGTCAGGGAGCGGTCAACGCCCGGGCGGCGGGCTTCGACCTGGTCGAGGTGCACGGCGCCCACGGCTATCTGCTCGACCAGTTCCTGCGCGACGGCGTGAACGACCGCACGGACCGCTACGGCGGCTCGGTCGAGAACCGCGCGCGGCTGCTCTTCGAGGTGATCGATGCCGCGATCGGCGTCTTCGGCGCCGGCCGCATCGGCGTGCGCATTTCGCCGCTGCATCCGTACAATGACATGCACGACAGCAACGCGCCCGCGCTGGTCGAGCACGTGGCGAAGAGGCTGGAGCAACGCCGCGCCGCCTACCTGCACATCCGCCACACCCGGCACACGGCGCCCGCCGACGAGGAGCTGGCGCGCCTGGTCCGGCGGCATTTCCGCGGCGGGCTGATCCGCAACGGCGGTTACACGCGCGACAGCGGCGAGGCGGATCTCCGCGCGGGCTTGGCCGACGCCATCGCCTACGGCACGGCGTTCATCTCCAACCCGGACCTGCCGGAGCGCTTCGCGCGGAACGCCCCGCTCAACCCGGTGGACGAGGCGCGGCTCTACACATCCGGCCGGCAGGGCTACAACGACTACCCGGCGCTGGTGGCCTGAGGCGCCGCGCGGTTCACACGCCGAGGCGGCGCTCCGCTTCGGCGTGGTCGAGGCCGTCGATGCGCACGACCTTCTGCCGCGACTTGTCGCCGCGCAGCAGCGTGACGGCGCGCCGCGGCAGCCCGAGTTTCTCGGCGAGGAACTCCAGCAGCGCGTCGTTGGCGCGGCCGTCGAGGGCCGGGGCGTGCACCTTGACCTTGAGCGCGGCACCGAGCCGGCCGACGACCTCGTCGCGCGGTGCGCCGGGGATGGTTTTCAGCTCGATGGTGCAGGAGGCGGTGGCCACGCCGCCAGTGCAGGGTTTTTGGCGCAGGTGTCGAGCCTGCGCCGCGGTCGCCGGCGCTTGGTCGCCCGGGCGGGGTTCAATCCTTCCGGTCGGAGGAGAGTTTCACGTCGGACTCGATGACCTCGGTCGGGCCGACCTGCACGTTGGCGCGGGCGTCTTTGAACATCTGCAGGCCGCGCGTGGTTTCGCCGAAGTAGGGCGTGGCGACGCGCAGCATCGTGTTCAGCACGTCGGAGAATTTCTGATCCGGCTGGCGCGGCGCGGCGACGAAGGTGGTCCAGAGGCGCTTCGCGCGGTCGCCCTTCTCCTTGAGCTCGGTGTAACTGAAGGCGTCGACGACGATCAGGTAGAACTCGCGGGTGGAGGTGTATTCGGAGCCGCCGTTCTTGGCCTGGGACAGGGAGAAATCGGAGCCGGTGCTGAGGGGCGAGCCGCCCGCGGGCGTGCCGGGCGTGCTGCCGAAGCAGAACCCGCGCGCGTTCTCGTTGGCCGCGGCGGCGCCGAGCGCATCGTCGTTGCCGCCGGCGCGATTCTCCCAGGAAACGTCGCCCCCGAGGGTGCTCAGGGTGCGGCCGGTCGGCCGGGCCACCAAGCCGTCGTGCCAGGTGAGCCGGTCTTCGCGCACCGTGGGGTTGCGCCAGGTGCGCTCGCCGCTGTGGACGCGGAGGATGAGGTCGACGTTGGTCGGATCGATCACGCGGCCCTGGGGGTCGGTGGCGTTGAAAAATCCCTTTTGGGCGAGGGTCTCGGACAGACGGCGGCAGATCTCCCCGTAGGGAATGTCGGCTTCGTAGGTCTCGCCGGGCATGAAGACGTAGCGTTGGGGCCGGGCGAGCCTGGCCAGCGCGAGCGTCGAGGGATTGACCTGATCCTTTTCGGCGACGGCGCGCAGGATGTCCTCGCGGGAGGACGCGGCGTAGTTGGCGGAGGAGACCGAGACCGGGGCGGGGGCGCGTTCATCGACGGGCGCAGGACCGCCGGCGGCGGAGAGAGTGAGGGTGGCGGCGAGCGCCGCGACGGGGGCCAGGAGCTTGGTCGGCAGGGTCATGTTCGGTAGGAGTCGGTTGCGGACGGAGAAGTGGCAGGAAATCCGGCGCGACAGCACGCAACCAGGACGAGCGGGCGGTGTGCCGGACGGATGGAGAATCAGATTGCGACCGGTGGCCCGCCGGGCGAACTGGTGGAACATGAAATTGCTTTCCTGGAACGTCAATGGCGTGCGCTCGGCGCTGAAGAAGGGGCTGCTGGACTGGATGCAAGCGTCGCAGGCCGACGTGATTTGCCTGCAGGAGACCAAGGCGCACCCCGGCGACGTGCAGCACATCGAGTGGCCGAAGGGCTACACGGCGCACTGGCACTCGGCGGCGAAGAAGGGCTACTCCGGCACCGTCGTCTTCACGCGCGGCGAGGCGCCACTGAAGCTGACCGACGGCATCGGCGTCGCGGAGCACGACCAGGAGGGGCGCGTCATCACGGCGGAGTTCGCCGACTTTTTCCTGCTCAACGTCTACCAGCCCAATTCGCAACGCGGGCTCACCCGGCTCGACTACCGCACGCAGGCGTGGGACCCGGCCTTCCTGAAATACCTCAAAAAACTCGAGAAGAAGAAGCCCGTCGTCTTCTGCGGCGACCTGAACGTCGCGCACACCGAGCTCGACCTCACCAACCCGAAGACCAACCGCCGCAACGCCGGCTTCACCGACGAGGAGCGGACGAATTTCACCACGCTGCTCGGGACGGGCTTCGTCGACACGTTCCGCGAATTTGAAAAAGGGCCGGGCCACTACTCATGGTGGAGCCAGATGATGAACTGCCGCGCGCGGAACATCGGGTGGCGCGTCGATTACTTCGTGGCCTCGCAGGCGCTCGGCCCGCAGCTCAAACGCGCGTGGATCGAGCCGCACGTCCTGGGCAGCGACCACTGCCCGGTCGGCCTGGAACTGAAGTGACGCCGCCGCGATCGGGTGGGCGCACTCAACGGCAATATCAATAGCTACCTGACCCGTTTTCAGGGTCTTCCGAGGAGCAGGCGCCTGCTCCCTAAGGAGCATTCCGAGCAGTGACGTTCGACTGTATTCTCAGCCCAAACAAATGCAGCGACGGACACAACTGGCATTCTCATCACCTCTGACGACTGCTCCGTCCCAAGGTGTTTGAGAAGCACCACTGGCATGGTTCATCTGTGTCGTCTTCAGATTCATCACATGCGATACCTTCACCATCATATTCGCCAAATTGCTAATTTATCATTGCATTTTTTAAAATGGCTGATGCTGTTCGGCCCTGTCGCGAGTGGGCCAGATCGCTACTAACGAGTAGATCTTTCGTGCAAACACATACTGGCCAGTTTGAAGGCAGGACGTCCTGTTGTCTCCTCTGGATGATATCCTCGGGCAGCGATACAGGGCAGTATGGCCCTATTGTCGCCTCTCTCCTTCGATGAGCCAGGGCGCGCTATGCTCCGCTGAAATCGCCCAGGACTCGCTGGAGGGCCTGTTTGCCGCGCATGGTCCGCGACGTCCTTGGACCTATTGGCTCGTGCTGGCGAGCGTGGTCGGTGCACTGGTCAGCCCGGTGCTTGCGGCCCAAGACACGGTCTCCGGCAAGGAGAATAGGCCGCCACTTTGGCGACAAGCAGCCGATAAAATCACGAATGGCAGCCACTACTGGGCCACGGGATTGATCAACACCCTGACCGTCTATAACGTCGAAGATCAGGCGCTGGGTAGCCTTGAAACATATGCAGAGCTGGAGTTGGCCGATGGCCAGCCAGTGTGGAAACGGAAGCGCCAGAAAAAGACCGGCCAGCCAGGAATGGTAATAACCATAGACCTCGGCATACAAAAGGATCCCGGCACGATCTTGGCGGAATACGACTCGTGGATACTGCTCCGGATGGAGACATTGGATGGCACCCGCGTTCAGGTTTGGAAAGGCGTTTCATCTGAGGATCCGCGCAATACGGCCACCGCCTACCTGAACGAATCTAACGCCCTCCCGCTTCAGATCATCTTCACACTGCCATACAGCAGTATTTTGGGGACACAGTCGATTTCACTGACGGTTAAATACAAAGCGGCACCCGTGGGGGCCTGGCTACCGTGGCGGGCTGTAGTGGACCAAACCGGCCGCATCTTCTTCCAGAAACGTCGAATCCATATCGAGACCGAATTCAGCAACTGGCGCCCTATCCCACACTCACTTCCAACGGACCGATAGACCGGCAGCTCTACTCTTGATGCTTCGGTGCTCCGGCAGTCGTTAGGTCCGTTGCTCACTTTGGGACCCCATTTCCGGGTGTCTCAAACTCAACCCACAACAAGAACAGCCATGAAAAATGACATCAGCCGTAAGGCCACCGAGATCGAACAGAAACTCAATAGCTACCAAGTCGAGGAACTCGAATCACGTTTCGAGATGCTCAGCATCGGCAACAGCCAGTGCACCAGTAGCTGCGGCACGGAGGCGAAGTAATCCATGATTAAAAGCGGGTGGCCGGCCGGATGGCCGGCCCCCGCCTATACCCCCAGAAACATGCCCGCTAGTCCCACGCTGCCCCGGCCCCTCTATGACATCCATATAAGTCCGTTCCCTGAGGGCGCGGATGCAGAGCTGCGTTATGTGGTCGAGGCAGGCACACGATCGTTTGTCGTGACCCAACCCGTCCGGGTCCTCATCGAAGCACTGTCTGAGTCAAGCGATCCAGTTCGTGTCAGACGCAGCCTGCTGGAGGAGACTGGGGTCGCGATGTCAGACGGGGAGTTGGTGGGTGCGATTGCACGACTGCCGAGGGCATTATTTGTTGAGAGCGAGCACACACAGGACAACGGTCTGCTTTTCGTGCCAATGCCCATCCTGAAGCAAGCTTGGGTTGCTTGGCTGGCAACGCGACTTCAGCACGCATACGATAGGCGCTTCCTCATTGCAGTAGCTCTGCTCGCTGCAGTCGCACTGCCGCTTTGCTTCCAAGAAATGGCTGCGCCGCGAGTGCTCACGGGAGTCAGCCCGCTGGCCTCCGCGACTCTTCTCCTCGCACTCGCGGTATCTGCGTTGGGACACGAACTGGGCCACGCCGCAGCCTGCGCCCGATTCGGGGTTCCTCCCGGCCATATCGGCTTCGGGCTGTATGTGATTTTCCCGGTTTTCTATGCCGACGTCACCCGCGCCTGGCGCCTGGCCCCTGCGCGCCGAGTGATCGTGGATCTGGGTGGCCTCTATTTCCAAACGATCCTCTTGCTCTTGGCCGCGCCGCTTTTCCTCGCCGGCTTCGCTTCGGAAGCCATGTATTTATTCTTTTTCTACAATGCAGGCGCGATGCTGCACAATTTAAGCCCGGTCTTCAAACTCGATGGCTACTGGCTGCTGGCGGACCTTGCGCGCATCCCTAATCTCCACCGACGGACCTTTGCCTACATCCTCCACTTGCTCCATATCCAACGCCTCGGTGCGGATCAGCTGCAGCCTCGCCTGAATCTAATTCTACTGGGCTACGGGATTCTGGTGGCTGCATATTTTTTCTACTTGGGCGCATACATACCAGGATGGCTCAGTTCGCATGTTGCACCCGGTTTGGTGGACGGTGCTGGGAATTTTTCCCATGCGCTTGAACGGTTCGCCGCGGGAGCTTGGCTGGATGCATTCGGCTCTGCGACCAAGGGACTCCTCGTCGTGCTCGCTGTGGGTCTGCCCATCCTACTTGGGCTGCTTTGGGTGGCCCGCTTGGCGATATCCGCGTTCCGCATTTTCACTGAGCGCAAGCAGTCTCCTTTCTTCCCATGATTTTCCACTTCTTGAACCGTCGTGCCCGACCGCCAACACCACTTGCCACGATCGCAAAAGAGAACAGTGAAGCTCGCAACTTCCTTAAGATTGGTGCTATTCTGCCCGCGACATACGATCTGCCGTGTATTGCTCAAAACCTGCGGCAAGCCCAGTCGTTCGCGGTCTGCTCGTCTGCACCAGCCGCAATAAAAACCCTGCCGGCAACGTCGCGAATGCACGGAATCGACCTGCCCACATGGTCAAAACCAAGCATCAGCTTGCTCGTCGCCCCGGGTTGCCTCCGTAGCCTCGCAGTGATCGCTCAAGCCATCATCGGTCACAACCGTGTGATAGTGGAGGACTGCGCCTTTGCTCGTCACTATTGCGGAGCCATGTCCCGCGCGGGCCGATTGACGCTGTGCCCCCTGAATCTGATGCCGAACCGCGCCGCTACACTGATCGAGTGCCGGTCAGCCGCATCGGCGCTCTTTGTAACGTTTCCAGACCGGACACTGGGCACCTACAAGGGGACAATTCTGCTGAGTGGTCTGGGCAGCGAGTTTTATCTCTCTCAGGCGGATGCGCTGATCGCGGAGTTACCTTTCGATCATCGGCTGCAGTTCGGGCCAACCGCTGAAATCGTCGCAGAACCGGATGATTTCGTGGGCGCACTGCCGTGCGAGGAAGACCGGCTGTGTGAGCGCACCCGTCGTTACTTCGTGTCGCTCTGCGCACAGATCAATTGCCGCCCTGAAGCATATTTGGTCTGGCAAGCACTGTCTTCGAGAAGCCTGAAATATCAACGGAGGATCATTGGCAACGGACGCTCCATTCTGAAGAGTTTCATGCTGTGCGCCAAGATGCGCGGCCACTGCACCGACGGCGACGCCTGTGACGATATTATTCGCGCCATCACCTTTCTCAACGCAAGGAGCTGAGGTGAACTTTTGGGGCATTCTGCTTGCCAGCGGTCGGTTCGTGCTCGTGCGACACCCCGGGTTGGCGATGCATTGTTGCGGTATTTTTGCGGCTGTGCGCCATCGCTTGCCGTCGGCCGCACGCGATGCGATGCTCGACAATCTCGCCGCCGCCTATCCGAGTCTTTCTACGGCTTCTCTCGTCTTGTTCGCCCGCCAGTGCCTTAGCGACATCAAGGCTGACGAAGTCCGCCAGTATCGCCTGCAACTATTGGCCCGCCCACTCCTGCTTCGCGAAATTGCCAAGATGGACGTAGTCGGTGCCGAACACCTCAATCGAGTGTATGCCGATGACCGGCCGGTGATCTTCGTGACCGCACACTACGGATCCTTCATGCTAGCCGCCCTGAAAGCCGCACTCGAGTTTCCCGGGCGACGGTTGAATTTCTTTTATAACCCATCGGAACGAAATTCCTACGCAGCCACAAGCGACTCCCTTTTGGGCCTTGCCAATGAATCCTGCGGCATCCTGCACAATACACCCCAAGGGGTCATGAGCGCCATCAGATGTCTGCGCCGGGGCGAAAGTCTTTGCATTGTGGCGGACCAAATTACGCCCGAGGGCGACATTGTGTTCGTGCCTTTTTTCGGCCGGTTTTACGGTGCCATGCAAGGCGTGGCGTTCTTCGCCCGGCGTTCCAATGCCCACGTCCTGCCGGCATTCGCCCGCACCCGAGCAGACGGCCGCACGATATTGGAATTCCACGAACCCATCGATCCAATGCAGATCCACGGTGCGCTTGAGGAAGAGTGGCTTTACCGGATGACTTGCGAGGTTTTCGCGGCCTTCGAACGGCAGATTCGCAACGCCCCGACACATTGGCGATACTGGCGCTCCTTCAAGCGGAGTTCGCTCGGGAGTCCTCTTCCTCCCGCGAGCCGCGAGGCTGCTCGCAGCCAAGTCACAGTCATACAGGAATTACTCACTCACGACGTATCTCTTTGCGCCGACCAGAAAATCTGGGATACCGCCAACGGTATCTTTGACGCTCGTTAAATCGACCGGGTGGACATGCACTGGTATCGCGACGATTCTCTCGCTCTCGACCTCGATCTACATTCAGAAGATCGTTGATAACGTCATCGTCGATGGGAACCGGAATCTGCTCGCGCGAGCGCATCTCAGTTTCGTGCCGGGCCGGGCTTTGTGGTTTGTGGAGAAACCTGGTTTCTTGCGCAGGGTAGGGTCGGGCTCGCGCGGCCGGCCGGCTGACCTCGGGCGGGCCGCCTATGGGCAGGTTCTCGTCCGGCCGGTAGATAGGCGGACCGGGCAGCAAGCGCGGGCTGGATGGTTTTTGTTTTTCAAGGCGGGCCGGTTGCCGCACGCTGCGCGCATGGACACCGCTGCCGAGCTGAAGAAACTCATCCTGCGCCAACCCCGTTGGTCGCTTGCCGCGGCCGAGAGCCTGACGGGCGGACACCTGCAGGCGCAGATCACGTCGGTGGCGGGCGCGTCGGAGTATTTCCTCGGCGGGCTCACGACCTACACGCTGGTGCAAAAGGTGAAGCATCTCGGCGTGAGCCGGGCGCACGCCGCGCGCGTCGATTGCGTGTCGCAGCGGGTGGCGGTGGAGATGGCGCTCGGGGCGTGCGAGTTTTTCGGCGCGGACCTCGGTGTGGCGACGACCGGCTACGCGCAGCCGAACAAGGCGCGCGGCGTGAAGGTGCCGTTCGCGTGGTGGGCGATCTGCCAACGGCAGCGCGGCGGCCAGGCCGCGGTGTGGTCGGGACGCGTGGAGGTGCCGGACGCGGAGCGCACGGAAGTGCAGGCGCGCGTCGCCGCGACGGTGTTGCGCGAGCTGGTGGCGTATCTGCGCGCGGCGCGGAGCGGAGCCTAGGAAACGCAGTTGGACACAGAGTGCACGGAGGCAAACCGGAGGGACACAGAGGGCGGGATGGAAATTCGCGGCAGCTCTGCCGCGGTTGGGGTCTTCCAGCTGGATCGCGTCCAGTGCGCCAGTCTTGGCGGCCGCGCCGGTCTGCGCCGGGCTCGCGATGACAGGAGGGTTTGGCTGCGAGGCTTTTTGTCGGGGCGTAAAGCCCCTCCCACTTTCCGGCGGTGGCAGTCGGGCTGGCAGGGTGCAAGGCGCAAAAAAACCCGCCGGGTTGCGGCGGGTTTTAGGAAAAAACTTTCGCGGCTTACTGGCTCGTGAGCCGGGTCACGTACTCCATGATGAAGTGCGCCTCGGAGGGAGGCTGGACCCAGTCGCTGTAGAGCAGTTCGGGCAGCTTGTTGTTCGTGTTGTAGAACACGCGGTTGGCGTCCTCGTTCGGGGCCATGTAGCCGGTCTTGAGGGCGGCGCCGAGGTAATAGCCTTCCTTGAGGGAGTAGACGAGGACGTTGGCGTCGCCCGGGAGGGGCTTGGAAACCTTCTCGGCCTCGGCGGTGCGGACGCCGGCGACGGCCTTGGCCTCGGCGCCGAAGTTGACGCGGCGGTTGAGGAGGAGGCGGGCGGTGTTGTCGTCCATGAGCACCATGACGGTGTTGATGGCCTTGACGCCGGCCTGCAGGCCGAAGCTGGCTTCGCCGGCGTTGAGGAAGGCCGGGACGGACCACTTGCCGTTCGGGCGGCGGACGAGCGCGATGGCGTAGCCGTCCTTCACGCCGAAGAAGAGGCCGGCCTGCACCTGGTTGACGATGACGATGCCGCGGGCGCGGCGGAGCACATCGGCCGGGATGGCGGTCTTGGTGCTGGACTGGAGGTCCTGCAGGATGGCCTCGCACGTGTCGAGACGCTCGAGGAGCGTCGAACGCTTCACGTTGGCGGCGTGCGCGGGCAGCGCGGCGACCAGGAGGACGGCACTGAAAATGGCGGTGAGAAACTTCTTCATGGCGATGGAGACAACGAGGGGGCTCGGAGGAGCCCGTTGAGTGCAGGGTATAAGCAGATTCGTGGCTGGAATGAAAGAGAAGAGTAAAACCCGCCCGCCGGACGGGCGCTGGGCAAGCCTGGTCGGGGACGGAGTCAGGGGGTGTCTTCAAACCCCACCCATCAACTCAACCTGTCATTCTGAACGAAGTGAAGAATCCATCCTTTCGCTCGCGATCTGGCCTTCGATGCCGTGGAGCCTTCGCTTCGCTCAGGAGACAAACCGGGTTTGCATACACGCCCTAATCCAGGCCGCGGCGGGCGACTTCGTCCTCGTCCCAACCGAGATAGTGCCCCAGTTCGTGCAGGTAGGTCAGCCGGACCTCGTCGCGGTAGATGGATTCGTCGCCCTCGGCGTAGTCCCAGAGGTTTTCGAGAAACAGGAGGATCTGCGGCGGCAACCCCGGGGCTTCGCCCAGCTCCGCGCCGTGCTCGTGGCCGACGAACAAGCCGAGGATGTCCGGCTCCCACCCCTCGGCGACGATGGCGTCGTTGGGATAGGGCTCGTAGCACACCGGCACGCGCAGGGCGGCCTCGCGCACATCGGTGGGCAGCCGCCGCTGGGCCGCGGTGACGACCTGTTGCGCGAGGGCGGTGAGCTGGGGGAGATTCATGGCGGCAAGAGACGCGGCACGCTCAACGCGGCAGCTCGGTGGACAGATCGAAATTCTCCAGCTTGAGCCCGAGCCAGTGCACGGCGCCCAACAGCTCGGCGACCAGCACGGTCGTGACCAGCAGGGCCGTGACGACGATGGCGGTGGCCTGGCCGATCAGGGCATGGGCAATGAAAAACGCCAGCGCCCCCACGCCCGCGGCGGGCAGCACCGCGACCACGAGCACGACGAGGTAGCCCAGCATGAAGATCAGCCGCTGCCCCATGACCTCGATGCCGCCGCCGGATTGTGCGCCGGCCGGCTGGGCCCACGCCGGGAAATAGAGCACGCCCGCATAAGGGATGCAGAGCATCAACCCGCAGAGCGGCGGCAGCACCAGCGCGATGCCGACCGCACCCGATCCGCCGAGCACGGCGGCCGTCACGGCATTGTGGGTTGTGTGGCCGAGTGACAGCGCCGCGACCAGCAGCAGCCACCACTCGATGAAAACCATGAGGGCCACCGGCGTGAGGATGTCGCCCAGCACGACCTGCCAGCCTGCCAGCGGGTAGGCGTTGACGAGATCCAGCTGGCCAATGGTCTGCTGCATTTCGCGGCGCAGCAGCATCGGCATGAACAGCGCCAGCCAGACGGAGATCATCAGCGCGAACGCCCCGATGATTTTCAGGGCCGGCATCCGCTCCGGGCTCGCCCCGAGCCACAGGATGCCCGCCACCGCGACGGCGCAGGCGATCCCCCAGGTGCGCAGCCGCACCCACGGGCCGAGGGCGATGAGGTTTTTCCAGAGCCAGGCCACCGGTGCCCAGCCGCGGGCGGCGAGCGCGAAAGGCTCGGCCCGCGGTTTCGTGGGCAGCTCGCGGCCCGACCGCCAGCGGCCGCTGCGGCGCGCGGCGAGTTGCTCGGCGCGCCTGGCCGCGAACGCGAGCGACGCCTCCTCGAACGACACGTTGGAGCGCACCACCCAGAAATAATGCGCGACCAGCAACAGCAGCGCGGGCGCGAACACCGCGACGAAGGCGCCGGCATCGGGCGCGAAATACGGCCGCACCACCAGTGCGAAGGGCGCGAGCACCCAGCCGATGGGCGGTTGCGTGAGCACGCGGCCCGCGTAGCCCGCCATCGTGGAGAAATCCGCCACGTCGGCGACGGTGGGCGCGGGCACCGTCCGGCGCACGACGAGCCAGCACACCGCCCCGAGGGCGAGCAACGCGCCGCCGATGAGCAGCCGCCGGCGGAGGAGATTCAGGCCGAGGTCCAGCAGCCGCTCGCGCACGAACGACGCGCCGAGCAGGTGGAGGTTGAGCGTCGAGAGGATCACCCACCAGCCGAGCGCGTGGGTCAGCGCGTTGCCGCCCGCGGCGGCGCCGCGCCGGAACACGAGGGTCAGGAAAAACGCCGAGACGAAAATCCCGGCCTGCGAGCGCAGCAACTGGGCCTGGATCAGCGTCCGGCGCGCCACCGGAGCGGGAAACAGGAACGCCACCGTCGCCTCGGTGAACTGCAGCGCGGCGCGCCGGTTGGGGATGAGCCAGCCGAGCGCGAGCACGATGAACAGCGCCAGCGCCGCCAGCGGCACGTAGAGCGCCGCCGTCTCGGACGCGGCGGGCAGCACGGCGGACACCGGGCCGTGGCCGGCGTTGCGCACGATGTTGCGGAAAAAGAAGAAATAGAAATACGCGCCGCCGACGATGGCGCCGGCCAGGTACTTCGGCTGGCGCAGGCGCTTGACCCGCTGCACGAGCGAATTCCGGACCGTCGTGCCGTAGAGATAGAGGAGGGCGTTGAGCGCGCTCACGGCTGGATGACGGGCGGCGCGGCGGTCGGGGCATCCTCGGTGGCCTTGAAGAACACGTCCTCGAGGCTGGCGTCGGGATGCGAGGCGTAGCGGCTGCGGATGTCGGCGATGGAGCCGTCGGCGACCTTTTCGCCGGCCTTGAGGATGAGCACGTGCGTGCAGACCTCCTCCAGCAGGCTGAGCAGGTGCGAGCTGAGGATGACGGCGGCGCCCTCGCGCGCGAGGCGGCGCATCGTCTCCTTCATGCGGCGGATGCCGCCGGGGTCGAGCCCGGTGAGCGGCTCGTCGAAGAACACCACGGTCGGCGCGTGCAGCAGGCCGCAGGCGATGACGAGTTTCTGTTTCATGCCGCGCGAGAGTTCGGCGGGCAACAACTGGCGCTTGTCGGCCATTTCCAGCTCCGTGAGGATCGGCGTCGCGCGGTCGCGCCAGTCGGCCACGCCATAAAGCCGGGCGACGAAGTTGAGGTGTTGCTCGACGGTGAGGTGGTCGAAGAGCCGCGGCTCGTCGGGGAAGAACGCCAGCTGGCGCTTCGCGGCCACGGGATCGGCGGCGAGGTCGGTGCCCGCGATGCGCACGGTGCCGAGCGTGGGCGGGATGATGCCCGTGGCGCAGCGCAGCGTGGTGGTCTTGCCCGCGCCGTTGGGGCCGACGAGCCCCATGACTTCGCCCGGCTGGACGGTGAACGACAGGTCGCGCACGGCGGTGAAATCGCCGTAGCGCTTGGTGAGGCCTCGGACTTCGATCATGGGGCCGCACAGTGGGGAAAGTCGTCCGCCGAGTCGAGCCGGGCTTGGATGGCCGGAGATCGGGCGGGCGCAGACGGGCCGCGCGACGCCCGCCGGGCGGAGGCGGTTACGCGACGTTCAAAATTTTTTTAAGGATTAACCCGAAACCAACCCGCCGGACCGGCGTCACACGGGGCAACTCCCAATCATCCCATGAAATCCCAATCCAAGTTCCTCCTCCTCCTCCTTGGCGCCGGCCTCTGTGTCGCGCCTGTCCTGCGCGCGCAGGATGCCACCACCGGCTCCGACAACAATCCCACGCGCGAAGAGCGGCGCGAAAAACGACACGAGCGGATGAAGGAGCGGGGCGAGCACGCGGCCGAGGAACTCGGCCTCTCCGCCGACCAGAAGGCGAAGATGAAGGAGTTTAACCAGCAGGAGCATTCGGCCGTGGAGGCCGTCCGCGCCGACGCATCACTCTCCAAGGAGCAGAAGAAAGCCAAGGCGCAGGAAATCCACCAGAGTTTCAAGGGCCAGCGCGACGCCATCCTGACGCCCGAGCAGAAGACGAAGGCCGACCAGATGCGCGCCAAGGCAAAGGGACGGCGCGAAAAGTGGCAGGAGCGCCACCACGAGGGCGACGACGCCAAATGATTTCCTAACACCCGAGCAGGGTTGCATAGTGTGTGCAGTATGCGCCGCGGCCCAGGGGTGGGCCGCGGCGCCTTTTTTGTTTGGTGGTAACCGCCCGGCATGCGGGCCGTCACCAGTTCCATGAAAGCGAAACTACCCATTCTGCTCAGCCTTGGCGGGCTGACTTTATTCACGGGTCTGCTCGTCGCCGCCGTCGACGGACCTCCGACTCCCGGCCCGGCAAATCCGCCGCCGCCGCCCGGCGCGATGGCCGGACCGCTTCGCGCGCACCTGACCGAGCAGCTCGGTCTCACCGCCGACCAGCAGGCCAAGTTCGACGAACTCATGCAGAAGCAGCGCGGGGAGATCGACGCGCTCCGCGCCAACCAGGCGCTTGCCCCCGATGACCGCCGCGCGAAGGCCAAGGCCATCGCCGAGAGCTACCGCAGCCAGTTCCACGCGTTCCTCACGCCGGAGCAGCAGAAGAAGGCCGACGAGCTGCGCGCGCGGATGCACGAGCGCATGGCGCGTCCGGCGCAGCACGCCCAACGCGAGCGCCACCGGGACCTGATGCGGACCGTGGCGATGAGCGAGCGGATCAAGGACCGCATCGCGGAAAAGCTGCAGCTCACGACCGAACAACGCGACAAACTCGAGCACCTCGGCCGCGAATTCCGCGCCAAGCAACGCGAGGCGATGAAAGCGCACTTCGACGAGATGCGCGCCGTGCTGACACCGGAGCAGCAGAAGAAAGTCGACGAGTGGAAGGAAGGCCGCGGCCCCGGACGCGCCGGACATTTCGGACCGGGCAAACCGGATGGCATGCCGCCGCCTCCGTCCGGTGACGAAAACGAGAGCGAAGACGACGCCTCTTGAGTGAGTGAGAGGGGCTTTATGCTCCGACTTTTCCGCTCAGCGATGGAAGTCGCGGCGTAAAGCCGCTCCCACTTTTTCCGCGCCGCGCCTCCGGGTCGCGGCGCTTTCTTTTTGGACAAACCTCGCGGCGCTGCGCACGCTGCGCCCGATGAGCGAAAGCAAACGGCAGATTGCGGTGGTCGGGGGCGGAGCGGCGGGGTTTTTCGCCGCCATCGCCTGCGCGGAGGCGGATCCGTCCAGCGCAGTCACGCTCTACGAAGCCACGGCCCACACGCTGGCGAAGGTGAAGATTTCCGGCGGCGGCCGCTGCAACGTCACGCATGCGTGCTTCGAGCCGCGCGACCTGGTGCAGCGCTACCCGCGTGGCGGCCGCGAGCTGCGCGGCGCCTTCAGCCGCTGGCAGCCGCGCGACACCGTGGCGTGGTTCGAAGCGCGTGGCGTGCGGCTGAAAACCGAGGAGGACGGCCGGATGTTTCCCGTCACGGACAATTCGCAGACGATCATCGACTGCCTGCAGGAGGCGGTGTGCAAAGCCGGCGTGCGCGTGCGCCTGCAATGCGGTGTGAAGTCGGTGGCGCGCGTTGAGCCCAACGCGCTGGCTGGAGCCCAGAACGCGTTGGGGTCAACGCGTTCCACCTTCAGGCTCGCGCTCACGACCGGCGAGACGGTGGCTTGCGACCGGCTGCTCCTCGCGACGGGCGGCAACAAGTCGAATGCGGGCTTCGAGATCGCCCGCGTGCTCGGCCACACGATCGAGCCGCCGGTGCCGTCGCTGTTCACCTTCCAGATCGAGGATGCCCGGCTGAAAGACCTCGCGGGCCTGTCGGTCGAGGACGCCGGCACGTCGGTGCCGGGCACGGCGTTGAAGGAGCGCGGGCCGCTGCTCATCACGCACTGGGGCCTGAGCGGTCCGGCGATCCTGAAGCTGTCGGCGTGGGGCGCGCGGGAGCTGCACGACCGCAATTACCAGTTCACCCTGCGCGTCAATTGGGCGCCGCAGCTCAACACCGAGCAGGCGCGGGCGGCGCTCGAGGCGGCGCGCGCGGCGAATCCGCGCAAGCAGGTGACGACGTGGTGCCCGGTCGGCCTGCCGCTGCGCCTGTGGGAGCGGCTGGTGGGCGCGGCGGCGACGAGTGCGGGAGCCTCGGCGGGGCTCGCGCCGGAGACGACGTGGGCGGGCGCCGGCAACGCGGCGTTGCGCGCGCTGGCGGCGCAGGTGGGCGAGGGCGAGTTCGCCGTGCGCGGGAAGAGCCTGTTCAAGGACGAGTTCGTGACGTGCGGCGGCGTGCGGCTGGCCGAGGTGGATTTCAAGACGATGGAGAGCCGGCTGGCGCCCGGGCTGCACTTTGCGGGCGAGGTGCTCGACATCGACGGCGTGACGGGCGGCTTCAACTTCCAGGCGGCGTGGACGACCGGCTGGCTGGCGGGGCAGGCGATGGCGCAGGGTTGAAACGGGCGGGGATTTTCCACCGCGGCGCGCGTTGACGCCCGGCGCGGAAGCCGCCTGACTGCCGCGCATGATTGACTGGATCTCCGACCCGCAGGCTTGGATCAGCCTGCTGACGCTGACCGGGCTCGAAATCGTGCTCGGCATCGACAACATCATCTTCATCTCGATTCTCGCCGGCAAACTGCCGCAGGCCGAGCAGGCCAAGGCGCGCCAGACGGGTCTCGGGCTGGCGCTCATCACGCGCATCGCGCTCCTCGCAAGCATTGCGTGGATGGCCCGGCTGACCACGCCGCTTTTCACGCTGGTCGGCCACGGCGTCTCGGGCCGCGACCTCATCCTGATCATCGGCGGCCTGTTCCTGCTCGTGAAGAGCACGACCGAGATCCACGAGAAGCTCGAGGGTCACGATGGCGGGGCCGGTCCCGCGGGCGCCGCGGCGACTTTCGGCCGGGTCATCGTGCAAATCATGCTGCTCGACATCGTGTTCTCCCTCGACTCGGTGATCACGGCGGTCGGCATGGCGCAGCATCTCGTGATCATGATCACGGCGGTCATCCTCGCGATGGGCGTGATGATGCTGGCGGCGGGCTCGATCAGCGAGTTCGTCAACCGGCACCCGACGCTGAAGATCCTCGCGCTGTCGTTCCTGCTGCTGATCGGCGTCACGCTGGTGGCCGAGGGCACGGGCGTGCACGTGCCGAAGGGTTACGTGTACTTCGCCATGGCGTTCTCGTTCGGCGTGGAGATGCTCAACCTGCGCATGCGGAAGAAGGCCGAGCCGGTGGCGCTGCACCAGCCTTACCGCTGACGCGGCGGACCGAGGCGGGAGAGCACGTTTCCCCACCGGGGAAAGCGCCTCGGGCCAGGTGAAGCGCGTTGACCTCAACGCGCTATTCGCGGGCGAGAATCCAACAGCGCGTTGGGGTCAACGCGCTCCACCCTTCGCTTGCCTGACCCCAGTTGAATCGCGACGGGCCGGGTAAAAGCAAGAAGCGCGGCCGGGGCCGCGCTGCGGGGAGGATTTACTGTTTCCCGTGCAGGACGCCGGGCGCCTGCCGGCGTTCGTCGTCGCGCTTGTCGACGCGTTTCTCGTGGCGGCGGCGCAGGAGCTGGTCGAGCTTGTCCACGAGCAGGTCGATGGACTTGTAGCCGTCGTCCGACGCGGCGGTGGCGATCAGGTCGGGGCCGTCGATCTCGATGTGGCCCTTGGCGACGAAGCGGTCGTTGGGGCCCTTGGTCTGGTCGTGCTCGAGGTCGACGCGGAGGCGGATGATGTGGGAATTGTGGCGGAGCAGCTTCTCGGTCTTTTGTTCGATGGCCTGCTTGAGGGCCGGCGTGAGCGAGACGTGGATGCCGCTGACGATGATTTTGTCGTTCATGATGGATTGGGGATGGGAGGATTAGACCATAACCCGGGGCGCAGGGGGCAGGAAATTACAGCTTCGGGCATTCTTTCAACCGGACTGACTACGGCGCATAAACCGCTGGAATAATCGCCGGCCCCGCGCATCTTGCGTGCATGTTTCGTTTCGCCGCCCTTCTCGCCCTGTGCGCCGCCGTGTTGCGCGCCGAGCCGGCCGCCGCCCCGGCGCCGCTCGAAGCCGAAGTCTCCGCGCTGATCGCCGGCCCGCAGGTCACGATCGTGCATTTCTGGGCGCCGTGGTGCCCGAACTGCAAGGCCGAGATGGGGCCGGACGGCTGGGCGAAGTTCATCGCGGACAATCCCGACGTGAAGTTCGTCTTCCTCAACATCTGGCACAAGGGCCAGGACCCGTTGCCGAAGCTCGCTGCCGCCGGCCTCGGGGCGCAGCCGAACCTCACGCTGCTCACGCATCCGAACCCCTCGCGCCTGCAGGCGGAGCGTGTGAACAGTTTTCTCGGCCTGCCCATCACCTGGCTGCCGACGACCTGGGTTTTCCGCGACGGCAAGCTCCGCTTTGCGCTCAACTACGGCGAGGTGCGTTTCGGGCTGCTGCAGCAGTTCGTGAACGACTCGCGCGAGAAGTGGGACCGCTGAGGGGATCGGGCGGGGTGAGCCGCCGGAACGGATTCCCCGCTCGACCCGGAAAACAGCCCGTCCGCCGCCGCGGGCTTGCCGCAGGCGGATGGCTGTGTTCTTTCAGCGCCAACATGAATCACCGCCACTTCCTCGCCGGCTGCGCGCTCGCCGCGTCGCTGGTCATGCCCATGTCCGCCGCCTACACGACCGAACAAGTCACCGCCGAATCCGCCAAGGCCAACGCGTTTTTCGAGCGCGCATTCGACGAAAGCATCGCGCGCAGCCCGCTGACCATGACCCAGCTCGGGCTCAAGCAGGACTACGACAAGTGGGATGATTTCTCCGAGAAGGCCCAGCTGGAGAACTTCCTGCTCAACGTCCAGCAGCTGGCCGAGCTGAAACGCACGGTCAACTTCGACGCGCTCGATGAGCAGACGAAGATCAGCTACCGGATGTTCGTGAGCCAGGCCGAGCAGAGCATCGAGGGCTGGCGCTGGCGCTACCACGGTTACGTGTTCGACCAGATGAACGGCCTGCACGCGGTGCTGCCGGCGTTCTTGATCAATTTCCACCTCATCGCCGACGCCGGCGACGCCCAGGCCTACATCAGCCGCCTGCGCGGCATCGCGCCGCTGATGGACGAGCTCATCGCCGGCACGAAACTCCGCCAGCAAAAGGGCATCCTGCCGCCGAAGTTTGTCTATCCGATCGTCATCGAGGCCTGCCGCGGCGTCATCGCCGGCGAGCCGTTCGAGAAGGCGGGCGACAAGAAGAACGCGCTGCTCGAGGATTTTGAAAACAAGGTCGGCGCGCTGAAGGGCGTCGACGCCGCGGCCAAGGCCAGGCTCGTGGCCGACGCCCGGGCGGCGCTGCTCGAGTCGGTGAAGCCCGCCTACGAGAAGCTCATCGCGCTGCTCGGCGAGCAGGAGAAGGTGGCGACGACGGACGACGGCGTCTGGAAATTCCCGAACGGGCGCGAGTATTACGACTTCGCGCTGCGCACCAACACGACGACCGGGCTCTCGGCCGACGAGATCCACGAGACCGGCCTGCGCGAGGTCGAGCGCATCCACCGCGAGATGCTGGCCATCAAAGACCGGGTCGGCTTCAAGGGCGACCTGACGGCGTTCTTCAAGTTCATCAAGGAAGACCCGCAGTTCTACTATCCCGACACCGCCGAGGGGAAGGCCGCCTACCTCAAGCGCGCCAACGTCCTCATCGACGAGATGCGCGCGCGCCTGCCCGAGTTTTTCGGCGTGCAACCGAAGGCCGGCCTCATCGTGAAGGAGGTCGAGCCGTTCCGCGCCGAGGGTTCCGCCGGCGCCTTCTACGACCAGCCGTCGGCCGACGGCAGCCGCCCGGGCACGTATTACGTCAACACCTTCGAGATGCACGGCGTGCCGATCTTCGAGATGGAGACGCTCGCGCACCACGAGGCGATCCCCGGCCACCATATGCAGATCGCCATCGCGCAGGAGCTGCAGGGCATCCCGCGCTTCCGCAAGTTCGGCGGCAACACGGCCTACGTCGAGGGCTGGGCGCTCTACGCCGAGTATTTCCCGAAGGAATTCGGCTTCTACACGGATCCGTACATGGACTTCGGCCGCCTGAACGACGAGCTGCTGCGCGCCGTGCGCCTCGTGGTCGACACCGGCATCCACGCCAAGCACTGGACGCGCGACCAGGTGATGGATTACTTCCGCAAAAACACGCCCAACTCCGAACGCGACATCTTCACCGAGACCAACCGCTACATCGTCAACCCCGGCCAGGCCACGGCCTACAAGGTCGGCCAGCTCAGGATCCTCGGGCTGCGCGAGCTGGCGAAGCAGGAACTCGGCGCGAAGTTCGACCTGCGCGCCTACCACGATCTCGTGCTGAAGAACGGCGCCGTGCCGCTGGACATCCTCGAGGAGAATGTCCGGGCGTGGATCGCCGCGCGCAAAAAGTCCTGAACTGAAATCCGCAGTCCGCACCGGCCTGCGCCTAGCGGTGGACTACAACGTGCGTCCCGCTGCGGCCCGGACTTGTCACGTAATACGTGAGGCTCTTTCAAAACCTCCGCGGATTTTTTAGGCGCGGCGGGAAAAGTGCGGCGGAGCGGAAGGGTCCGACAGGAAAACGGCTGCGGCGAGGGCCGCGCGCGATTTTTCGTCGTGCGTGGCCACGCCGTCGCGGGC
>JACPIS010000034.1 GCA_016187925.1 Opitutia bacterium
CCGCGGTAGACGTAGGCCTCGGCATCATGGATCTGGTGGCCCACGAAGCCGGGCAGCCCGAAGCCCGGATTGACCTGGCCGGCGCTGCGCCCGTGCCCGCGGATGTCGAGCGCGAGGTGCACCACGTCAGCGCGACCTTCGAGGAACCATTGCGGCTGCATCCCGACTCCGTAGCCGGGCAGGTGCAGGATGGCGGGGTAGCGGCCCGCCCGCGCCGGGGTCACGAGCCAGGCCCGCAGCTCCACGCCGCCCACCGAGCGCATCGCCACGGTGAAGACCCGTTGCCGCTCGGTGCCCAGCGCGGGCTCGGGGGTCACCCGGAACTCCGGCGCGACCTGCGCGAGCTCCGCCCGCGCCCGATCCCAGTAGTCCGCCAGGCCGGCGGGCGCCGGCGGCGCCGCGGCGATCCGCGTCGGCGCGACGGCGATCCAGAGATCCTGGGCGAGGGAAAAATCCGCCGCGGTCGTGCGCAGGCTCACGGCATAAAACCCGGGCGCCAGCCGGCCGAGGCGCAACGCCAGCGGGGCGCCGTCCGCCGTCGCCACGTAGGCGGTCTCCAGTGCGAGCACCCGTTCATGAAAATCCGATTCCACGCGCACGTGCAGCGTGCCGGCCACCCGGCCGGCCTCCGCCGTCGCGCGCAACCGCACCGGCAGCACGACCTCCTCCTCCGCCGCATACTCGTGCCACAGCGGCGGCGGCTCCGCCGCGAGCGTGATCGGGGCGTCCGCGCCGTCGGCCGGGAACACACGCACGAGGTCCGGCACGTCGCCGCCCGTCCACTGGTGCCCTTCCACGCGCAGGCTCAGGCGGTTCGGGCCGCCCCAGCGCAGCAGCTCGCGCGACAGCTCGCCGGTCACGCGCTGCCCCGCGCCCGTCGCGGTGGCGAGGCGCCGACCGTTCACGCACAACTCCACCCGGTCGGCCCGCAGGGCGAACTCGTAGCACAGTCCGGTTTCCCGCCAGGCCGCCGGCGCGGGAAAATCCACCGTCAGGCAGGCCGGCTCACCGTTGTGAAAACCCTGGCGCTCCCAGGAAAGTCCGGTGTTGAAGGCCGCCCCGGCCGGCGTGCCGGCGGCGGCGGCGCTCAGCGTCGCGGCGTCCCCGCCCGGCTGGAACGACCCGTCGGCCGGCAGGAGGTTTTGCGCCTCCGCCGCGCCGGCCAGAAAGAGGAACCCGAGGAGAAAAATGCCGCGCCACGTTGCCATACAGCAGGTTCCTGCCGCCGCGCCCGGGCGCTGTCGAGCCCAAGCGCCGCCGGGCGGGGATCACTTCACGCGTTTCACGTAGATGCCGAGGCCCCCGGACACGAGGGTCATCTTCCAACCGAACAGCCGGTGCGGCGTCAGCGTGACCTCGGGATTCACCATCTTGGGGAAAAAGCGGTCCTCCTTGTCGGTCTGCTGCCAGACCTGGCCGTTCTCGAGCGTGAAGACCGACTTGCCGGTCCAGCCGCGAAAATCACCGGCGATGCGCGTGCGGATCGTCTCGTCCTCCTCGCGCACGGCCAGACCGGCGCTGGCGATCGTCTGCTTCTTGTGCTCGGCCTTGGCCTCTTCCTTCGCGTGCTGCACGGCCGCGAGCTTCTCGGTCTGCGCCTGGGCCTTGACCACCTCGACCTCCCGGCGCGCGCCCTCGCGCGCGAACAGCGCCGCGGCCGCATCGAGTGCGGCCTGCTGCTCCGGCGTGAGCTGCTCGACGCCCGCGGCCTTGCGCTGCTCGGGCGTCAACTGCTGCCAGAAGGAAGGTTCCGCCGCCGTCGCCACGCCGGCCGCCAGCAGGCCCAGAAGGAGCATCAGTCGTGTCATGGCGCCACGAAAACAGAACGCGCGGAGCGGCTCCACCCTTTTTCCACCGCCGGCGCCGCGACGAGAAATTCCTCTGGCCGAACCGTGCGGCGTGGCAATGTTGGGCGTATGCCGCGCCTCTTCACCGCCCTCGCCCTGCCGGAGACCGTCCGGACCGAAATCGCGGCGCTGGCCGGCGGGCTCGAGGACGTGCGCTGGACGCCGCCGGACAACCTGCACCTGACGATGCGCTACATCGGCGAAACGACGCCCGAGCGGCAGGAGGCGATGGCCGCCGCCCTCGCGCGCGTACGCGTGGAGCCGTTCATCCTGCCAGTGGCCGGCGTGGGCGTCTTCCCGTCGCGCGGTCCGGCCAAGGTGCTGTGGGTCGGGCTGGGCAACGCGCACACGCGGCTGTTCCAGCTGCGCAAGCAGGTGGACGAGGCGCTGCTCTCGGTCGACCTGACGCTCGACGTGCACCGCTTCCAGCCGCACATCACACTCGGCCGACTGAACGAGCACTACGACTCGAAGGCGCTGGCGAAACTTCTCGCGCGGCACGCGACCTTCGAGGCGCCGCCGTTCCGCGTCAGCGAGTTTCATCTCATGGCGAGCGAGCTGCAGCCGGGGCGCGCACCCGTCTACCGCGCCGAGCGGACGTTCCCGCTGGCCAAATAAGGATTTCCGGAGCAGGGCGCCGGGGTCCGACATAAAACCAGCCCCGCCTCAACCTGCCCACCCCCAGGCTTTCGTCTTTGTAGGAGCCTGCCCGCAGGCGATGGGAAACGCGCGCCAACGGATCGTGCACCGCATCGCCTGCAAGCAGGCTCCTACAGATGGTTCCAGCAAGCCGGAGCAAGCACGAGACCATCGGTCCGAAGAGAAACAAAAAGCGGGGCCCGCGCAGGCCCCGCTCGGGAAAAGCGCTGCGCGCGCGGCTTACTTCCAGTTGAGCAGGAGGCTGGTGAAGTAGGTCGTGTCGAGGCGGTCGGTGCCGGCGGGCGGCTTGCTGAGATAGTCGTTGGCGACGCCGAACTTCAGCTTCCAGAACGCGAGGCCGAGCGGGAGTTCGAGCGCGGACTCGTGGTGCAGGCGGTAGTTCGAGAAGTTCTTGAACGCAGGCGTGTACGTGACCGTGTTCTGGAGCCTGGCATGCGTGAACTGATAGCTGTGCAGCACGGCGGCATCGAGGCCGGGCGAGTCGAAGCGGTTGCCGTTGGTGTAGTTTTCGTAGAGGTAGCTGGCGCCGAGGCGGCCCTCGAGGTCCTGCTTGTCGGTCTTGATGAACTTGTGGCCGAGACCGAAGGCGGAGGTCGAGCGGAGGTCGAGCGCCTTGATCTGGTCTTTCTCGAGCGCGGTACGGGCGTACCAGACGTTAGCCGCGGAGAAGAAGGCCGAGTAGTCGGCGAAGCCGGTCTGGCGGTTGGCGGTGTCGACGCCGTTGTCCTTCGCACGCTCGGCGGCGAGACCGAACACGAGCTTGTCCTGCGCGCTCTCGAGCGTGGCCTTGAAGCCGAGGCTCGAGCCGAATTTCTCGCTGGCGCCGGTGCGGCCGGCGATGGCGACGGTGGCCTCGTAGGCCCAGTGGCGCTCCAGCTTGGCGGCATCCGCCTTGAGCTTGCGCGTCTCCGGGCTGTCGGTGCCCGCGCGCCAGACGGCGGCGACCTTGTCCGTCGCGGCGGACATCTGGCCGTCGGCGGCGACGACCTTGATGCCGGCATCGGCCGCCTCGACCTTGCCCAGCACCGTGCTGCCGGCGGCGAGACCGACGTTCACGGCCTCCTCGGTGGCGAAGCTCTTGATCTTGTCCTGGGCGATCTCGATGGTGCCGGCGAAGGTGGTCTCCACCTTGAATTTGCCGCCCTCGGCCGAAAGCAGCTTGCCCAGCACGACGGAGCCGTCGGTCAGTTCGATCCGGTCCGCGGCGCCGGCCAGCCCGGCCAGCCCGAGCGCGAATGCGCCGGCGAGAAATGTTTTCCAGTGGGTGTTCTTCATAAAAAACGGCTGTTGAAGCCGGGGACCTCCCCGGTTTCAACCCCAAAGCCTTTCTGCGGAAAACTTCCCTCCCTGCGCGTCACGCGCCGGCTTCCGGGTTGCGCCGCCCGGGAAACCGGAGTGGATTCACCCCATGCCGACCCGCGCCTGGTTCCCGACCTACATCTACCACGAGCCCCTGCTGCGCGCCGGGCTCGCGCGCTTCAACGCCGAGCTGGCCGACGAATGCCACCGCATCCGCGACTACGATGCCGCCGGCCGGCGCTGGTCGGCGAAAAATTATCCCGGCGGCTACACCTCCTACGCCTCGCTCAACCAGCTGCACAAAATCTCGTCCACCTTCGCCGACCTCGAGCGGCGCATCACCCGGCACGTCCGGCGCTACGCCGCCCAGCTCGATATGGATCTGCGCGGCCGCACGGTGCAGATGACGGACTTCTGGGTGAACCTCATGCCGGAGCACGCCGCGCACAGCCTGCACCTGCACCCGCTGTCGTTCATCAGCGGCACGTATTACGTCGTCACGCCGCCCGGGTGCGCCGGCCTGAAGTTCGAGGACCCGCGGCTCGACCGCTTCATGGCCGCGCCGCCGAAGACCGCCCAGGCCCGCCCGGCCAATCGCCCGCACATCACCTACCCCGCGCAGGCGGGCCACGTCATCCTGTTCGAGAGCTGGCTGCGCCACGAGGTCGCCGCCAATGTCACGACGGCCGAGCGAATCAGCGTGAGCTTCAACTACAACTGGTCATGAGCCTCCGTGTTTTTCTCCGCATCGTTCCGCTGAGCTGCCTGTTGCTCGCCTCCGCCTCCACGCGTGCGGCCGAGCCGATCAAACTGGGCTTCTTCATGTCGATGACGGGGCGCGACGCCTCGTTCGGCGAGACCTCGCTGCGCGGCGCGCAGATGGCCATCGACGAGCTCAACGCCGCCGGTGGCGTGCTCGGCCGGCCGCTCGAGCTGGTGGTGGCGGACAACCGCTCGCTGGCCGGCGAATCGGCCACCGCCGCGAAGAAACTCATCAACCGCGACAAGGTCGTCGCCCTCATCGGCGAGTGCGCGTCGTCGCGCTCGCTCGAGGCCGCGCCGGTCGCGCAGACCGCCGGTGTGCCCATGGTGTCGCCGGCGTCCACCAACCCGCGCGTCACGGAGGCGGGCGATTGCATCTTCCGCATGTGCTTCGCCGACCCGTTCCAAGGCGAGGTGCTGGCCAGCTACGCTTACCGCCGGCTCGGCCTGCGCCGGGCCGCGCTGCTGGTCGACAACTCCGCACCCTACTCCGCCGGCCTCGCCGCGGCCTTCGCGCGCACGTTCACGACGCTCGGCGGCGAGGTCGTTGCGCGCCAGCAATACACCGCGGGCGACAAGGATTTCCGCGCGCAGCTCACCACGCTCCGCGCCGCCGCGCCCGACCTGATCTTCCTGCCGAGCTACTACGTCGACATCGGGCTCGCCGCCAAGCAGGCGCGCGAGCTCGGCATCACGCTGCCCTTCCTCGGCGGCGACGGCTACGAGGCGCCGCAATTCCTCGAGATCGGCGGCCCCGCGCTGAACGGCACCTGCTACTCCACGCACTTCTCGCCGGAGAACAGCGACCCGGCCGTGCGCGCCTTCATCGCGCGCCACCAGGCGCGGTATCAAATCACGCCCAACGGTCTCTCCGCCCTCACCTACGATTCCGTGCGGCTCGTGGCCGACGCCATCGCCCGCGCCGGCTCGACCGACCGCGCCGCCGTGCGCGCCGCGCTCGCGGCCACGCGGGATTTTCCCGGCATCACCGGCCGCACGAGCATCGACGCCCGGCGCGACGCCGTGAAGGAAGCCGCCATCATGGCCGTGCGCGACGGCCGCATCGTGTTCGTCGAGAACATCCGGCCCTGAGCGGCGCGCCGGACTACCGGCCCAGATCCTGAATCTCGTCCGACTCAAAGATGAGCGCGCCGCGCGCCCCGGTGCCGAACGAACAGCGCAACATCGCGCGCGCGACCACCTCGGCCCGGATCGCCCGGTAGCGGCGCAACCGGCCGAGCAGCACCGGCTCGATGAGCGGCGCGAAAAACGCACCAATCCGCTCGCCAGGGCGGGATTCCTTGCGCGGCCCGAGCAGCCGTCTCGGCCGGAAAACCGCCAGCGTGGCGAAGCCCAGCACGCGCAGCGCCTCCTCGGTCTCGCCTTTCACCCGGTTGTAGAAGATGCGCGAGCCGGAATCGGCGCCGAGCGACGACACGGTGAAAAACCGCCGCACTCCGCCGCGCTTGCCCGCCCAGGCGAACGCCAGCACGGCGCCGTGATCCACCGCGCGGAAGGCTTCGGGCGAACCCGCGACCTTGATCGTCGTGCCGAGGCAGCAGAACGCATCGTCGCCGCGCAGCGCCTCCGGGAGTTTCTCCAGCGCACCGAAATCGGCGACGACTTGCACGAGTTTCGGGTGCTCCAGCCCGAGCCGGCGGCGGCCGACGGAAACCACGCGTTCGTATTCGGGCGCGTCGAGCAACTGGCGGAGCAGAAATCCGCCCACGAGTCCGCTCGCGCCGGCGAGGAGGGCTGTAGCCATGAGGGGGAAGCTGGTGCCGCTCGGAGAAAAGGCACGCTCTTAGTGAGCCTCGCGTATCAGACAGACAGGCAGGGCGCACCGCCAAGGCTGCGCACTTGTCGCCGCCAAGGCTGACGCCCTTGTCGCCGGCCCGGTGCGCCTGGAACGTGATATCACCCTCGCGGCGGAGCGGGCCGCTCCGCCCTACCTTTCGTTTCGTGGGCGTCTGTCTATTGCGCGAGCCGCATTAGTGTCATTCTGAGCGCAGCGAAGAATCCATCGGCCTGACCGTCGGGGCAAATCGCCCTGGACTCTTCGCTGCGCTCAGAATGACAGGCATGTCTCGTTTTTGGGTGTCTCTTCGCGCCTTTTTGTGGCTACTGAAACCATGGTGGTCATCCGGCGCATGGACGACGGCAAGCGCTCCCACACGGCGATCTTTCTGCCGGGGGAGCCGCCGCGCATTTTCCCGACCAGCGACCAGGAGCACGCGCGCATCCTGCAGATCTTCAAACAGGACCGGCCCTACGCCGACGTACTCAACGACTTCACCGACTTCCAAATCGGCGCGGCCTACGATCCGCCTCCGGCCGCCCGCTGAGCGGCCCGTCCATTTTTGGGAAAACCGGGCAGGCCGCGCCCGCGCTGACCTTTGTCCCGCCGCACCCGCCGTTCACCGCAGCGCGGTTGCATCCGCCGGGGAAAAGGCGCACATTGTCCGCATGAAAAACGTGGAGCTGAGTGACGAAGCCTTTGCGGCCCTCCAGCGCCTCGCGGCAGCCAAGAACCTGCCCCCGGCCGAGGTTCTGGCCTCCCTGCTCGGCGCCGGCCGCCCGCTCTCCGGCGACCATCTGCTGTTTTATCTCGTGAGCGCGGAGTTCACCACCTTCGGCGACCCCGTCGACCGCTACCTCGCGCTGCTGGCGTGGGTGGCGCGGAGTTATGCCTGCGATTTCGCCGACTTCGTCTCGCACCAGGACAGCGCCCGCCGCTACCTGATGCTCAGCCGCGACGAGGCGAACAGCGTCCGCTCGCACAACCACGCGCGGCAGATCGACGGCACGCAATTCTGGGCGGTCATGAACATCGATGACGCCACCCGCGCGCGTTTCGTGCGCCGGCTGCTCGAGTTCGTCGGCTGCCACGACGAGACCGTCACGCAGGCCATTCGCGCCGTGGGGCTCAAGCCGGCGGAGTCGCACGGCTTCCGCCTGCTGAGCGCCTGAGGCAACTTTGGGTTTGAGGCGTGCCGCCGCCCCCGCTGGACTCGGGGCGTGAGCGAGCCCGCCCCCGCACCCGAGAACAAGCGCCGCGACTTCAGGAATTTTTTCCAGTCGGTCGGCTACGCCATCGAGGGCTTCTGGGCGGCCATGCGGCACGAGCCGTCCTTTCGCGAGGACCTGCTCTTCGTCGTCTGTCTGACGCCGATCGCCGTCATCCTGCCGGTCAAGGCCGTGTCGACCGCCGTCATGCTCGCCTCCCTCTTCGTCATCATCATCGCCGAGCTGCTCAACTCCGCCGTCGAGTGGACGATCGACGACATCTCGCTCGAGAAACGGCCGTTCGCCAAGCGCGCGAAGGACATGGGCAGCGCCGCGGTCTTCCTGGCCTACATCAACTGCGCCGTCGTCTGGGGCGTCATCATCTACTCCAACTGGCACCGCATCCAGACGCTCGAGTTCCTGACATGGCCGCCGCAGTTCCTCCAGTAGCGCTCGTCACCGGCGCCTCGCGCGGCATCGGCCGGGCCATCGCCCAAAAGCTCGCCGCCCGCGGGGCGCGGGTCGCCGTGCATTATCACGCCAACGCGGCCGCCGCGCAGGAGACGCTGCGCTCGCTCGCGGGCACCGGACACGCGCTGTTCCGGGCCGACGTGGCCGAGCCCGCCGCCTGCGCCGGACTCGTCGAGGCCGTCGTGAAAAACTTCGGCCGGCTCGACGTGCTCGTGAACAACGCCGGCATCTACGAGGAGCACGACATCAAGGCGGTTTCCTACGCCGAGTGGCAGACTGTCTGGCGACGCACGCTCGACACCAACCTCACCGGCCCGGCCAACCTCGCCTACCTCGCCGTCCAGCAGATGCGGCAGCAGGGCGGCGGCCGGCTGGTGAACATCACCTCGCGCGCGGCGTTCCGCGGTGAATTGACCGCGTCGGCCTACGCGGCCTCGAAGGCCGGGCTCAACATCTTCGGCCAGTCGCTGGCCAAGGCGCTCGCGGCGGACAACATCTACGTCTACGCCATCGCGCCCGGCTGGGTGGAGACCGACATGGCGACGGCCACGCTCACGGGCCCGAACCGCGCCGAAGTCATGGCCCAGCACCCGCTCGGCCGTGTCGCCACCCCGGAAGAGATCGCCGACGCCGCGGCATGGATGGCGTTCGACGCCCCGGCGCCCATGACCGGCGCCATCGTCGACATCAACGGCGCGTCGTACCTGCGGACTTAGCGGGACTCATGCAATAGATGCAGGAGTGTCGCTTGACGGCGTCCGGGGGCGGGCAAGCCGCACCCCTGCTCCATCTTGTCATCGCGAGCCCGGTGAAACCGGGCGTGGCGATCCATCAGCCATTCCGCTGGATTGCTTCGTCGCTACGCTCCTCGCAATGACAGGTTTTGCAATGGGCTCTCAGCGCATCCGGCCGAAGAAATACGTGGCGGTGCCGATCATCGCGAGGTTGGGCAGCCATGCGGCCCAGAGCGGATCCAGGTAGCCTTTGCCGCCCATGATCGTCGCGAAGTTCGTCAGCAGGTAGAAGGCGAAGAACAGACCGATGGACTTCGACACGCCGACGGCCGGGCTCACGCGCACGCCGGCGACGGAGAACGGGATGGCGATGGCGAGGATGATGAGCGGCCCGAGCGTGTCGGCCAGCAGGCCGTAGTAGCGCACGGCGTAGCGCGTGACCTTCGGGTTCTCTTCGACCGTGAAGTAGTCGACGATGCGCTGCAGTTCGAAGAACGAGAGGTCGCGCGGGTTGCGGTCGATGAGGAGCATGAGCGCCGGATCCTCGTTGAAATGCGGAATGATCCTCTCGGTGAACGTGACCGAGCGGATGAGTTCGCCCAGCTCGGCATCGAACCACAGCTCGCGGCCGTCCGTGAAGACCCAGGCGCGGCGCTGGGGGTCGTAATGCGCCTCGCGGGCCATGAGCCGGGTGCGCTCGTGGCGCTTCGCGTCGAGCTCCGAGACCGTGACGCCGTAGGCCTTTTCGGCAAAGCGGCTGTAGCGGTTGATGTACCACAGGCGGTTGGCGCGGACGTTGTCGAACGTCACGCCGGTCACGAGGCCGAGCGTGCCGGTGGACATTTTTTTCGATTCCAGGCGGAGCTCGAAACTCTCGAGCAGGCGGCGCGAGGTCTCGACCGACCACGGCACCACGCGCGCGTTGAGCAGGAGCGAGAGCCCGCAAAACACGAGGCTGGCCACCCAGAGCGCGCGGGTGGTCGAGAAGATGTTGTAGCCGGCCGCGCGGATGGCGGTGATTTCGTTGTTTTTGTGAAGCTTGCTCAGCACGAACAGCAGCGAGAGCAGCAGCGAGATCGGCAGCACGACCGACAGGTAGCTGGGCAGCACTGTCGCGTAGTAGAGCGCCATGTCGCGCGTGCTCACGCCGATGTCGATCAGGTCGCGAAAGTTGTCGTAAAGTGCCTGGATGAAAAGCAGGCCGACGGTCGCGCACAGGATCAGGCCGAGGATTTTCAGCCATTCGCGCAGGATGTATCGGTCGAGGACGGTCACGACCCTCCCAGACAAGCGGCGGGCCCCGCGGTGTCCAAGCCCAATATGTCACGGCCTCAGCCTTGCACCGCGCCCGGGGCTGCATTGACTGGCCCGATGCGAATTACCCCCCGCCTGCTCACCACGCTCGGCCTGGCGTTTGCGACCGCCACCTTCGCCGGCGCCGCCGAGGACACCATCAAGATCGGCGAATACGGCGCCTTCACCGGCGCCAACGCCGACTTCGGCATCGCCGCCCGCAAGGGCGTGATCCTCGCCGTCGAGGAGGCCAACGCCGCCGGCGGCGTGCTGGGCAAGAAAATCGAGCTGCTCATCGAGGACAACCAGTCCAAACAGGGCGAGTCCGCCACCATCGCGAAAAAATTCGTCTCGCGCGACAAGGTCGTCGCCGTCCTCGGCGGCAACATCTCCAACCACTCCCTCGAGGCCGCGCCGGTCTACCAGACCGCGAAGATCCCGATGATCGCTATCACCTCGACCAATCCGCGCGTCACCGAGATCGGCAACTACATCTTCCGCGTCTGCTTCATCGACCCGTTCCAGGGCGCCGCGCTGGCCAAGTTCGCCCGCGACACGCTCAAGCTCCAGCGCGTCGCCATCCTCACCTCGGTCAACAACGCCTACAGCGTCGGCCTCTCCAAGGTGTTCCGCGAGCGCTTCACCGCCGCCGGCGGCACCATCGTCGCCGAGCAGAAGCACAACGAGGGCGACAAGGATTTCCGCGCCCAGCTCACCGCCGTCAAGGCCGCCGGCGCCGAGGCGATCCTGCACTCGGGCAACTACACCGAGGGCGCCCTCATCTGCAAACAGGCCCGCGCCCTCGGCTTCACCGGCGCGCTCTTCGGCGGCGACGCCTGGGAAGGCCCCGACCTCGTGGCCATCGGCGGCGCGGCCGTCGAGGGCACCTACTACTCGACTCACGCCTCCTCCGAGTCGCCCAACCCCGCGACCCAGGCCTTCGTGAAACGCTACCAGGCCCGCTGGAACGGCGAAACGCCCAACGCCACCACGACGCTCGGCTACGAGTCCGCCATCCTGCTCTTCGACGCCATGCGCCGCGCCGGCACGACTGAGAGTGCCGCGCTCCGCGACGCCCTCGCCGCCACCAAGGATTTTCCCGGCGTGACCGGCAGCATCACCATCGACGAGAAGCGCAACGCCTCCAAGCCCGCCATGATCATCGTGGTGAAGGACGGAAAGTTCAAATTCGTCGAAGCGGTGCAGCCCTGAGCAAGACAGACTGTAGGGCGGGGTCGCCTGACCCCGCCATCACTCGTCAGCCTAAATCACATTCGCGGCGGGGTCAGGCGACCCCGCCCTGCAAATCCATGCCCAGTTGCCGATTGAGAGTCGTAGGGCCTCACCTTGTGTGAGGCCTGACCCGGAAGGCTCGACGCAAGGTCGAGCCCTACGATCTGAGCGATCGCTGAAGAGCCGGCAGGGCGAATCCTTCCGCCGTCGCCGAGGCTGTGGCGGACAAGCCGGATGAGCCGTCGGGGCATTCGAGTTGAGAGTTGAAGGTCAGGATAGCGTGGCTTTAGTTCACGCCTTCCCCATGCCCTCCCGCCTTACCCCTCTGCTCGCGGTCGCGGCTCTGCTCGGCGCCGCTTCGCTTTTTGCCCAGGAAACCATCCGCATCGGCGAATACGCCTCCCTCACCGGCAAGGAGGCCGCCTACGGCGAGACCTCGCACAAGGGCATCTTGCTCGCCATCGAGGAGCTCAACGCCCAGGGCGGCGTCCTCGGCAAAAAACTCGAACTGTTCACCGAGGACAACCAATCCAAGCAAGGCGAGTCCGCCACCGCGGTGAAGAAGCTCATCTCGCGCGAAAAGGTCGTCGCTATCCTCGGCGAGGTTGCCTCCATCCGCTCGCTCGAGGCCGCGCCGGTGATCCAGGGCGCGAAAATCCCCATGGTCTCCTCCGCCTCGGTCAACAGCCGCGTCACGGAGGTCGGCGACTACATCTTCCGCGTGTGCTTCGTCGACTCCTTCGAGGGCGCCGTGCTCGCCAAGTTTGCCGAAGATCACCTCAAGGCCCGGCGCGTCGCCATCCTCACTTCCGTCTCCAACGCCTACAGCGTCGGCATGAGCAAGGTCTTCAAGGAGCGCTTCACCGCCGCCGGCGGCCAGATCGCCGTCGAGCAGCGATACTCCGAAGGCGACAAGGATTTCCGCGCCCAGCTCACCGCCGTCAAAGCCGCCGGCGTCGACGCCATCTTCGCGTCCGGCTACTACACCGAGGCCGCGCTCATTTGCGTGCAGGCCCGTCAACTCGGCCTGAACATCCCGATCTTCGGCGGCGACGGCTGGGACGCCCCGCCGCTGCTCGAGATCGGCGGCGCTGCCATGGAGGGCACCTACCTCTGCGCGCACTACTCGCCCGACAATCCCAGCGCGGAGGTACAGAACTTCAACCAGCGCTACCGCGCCCGCTGGGGCTCCCTGCCCGACGCCTGGGCCGCCCTCGGCTACGACTCCGCCTTTGTCCTCGCCGACGCCATCCGGCGCGCCGGCTCCGCCGAGCCGAAGGCCATCCGCGACGCCCTCGCCGCCACCAAGGATTACTCCGCCGTCACCGGCCGCATCACCATCGACGCCAAGCGCAACGCCTCCAAGTCCGCCGTCATCCTCACCGTCAAGGACGGCAAATATAAATTCGTGACCTCGGTCGCTCCCTGATCCCCTCGCTCCGCATGCGCCTGCGCCCCGCCCTCGCCTTCCTGCTCTCCGCCACCGCGCTCCTCGCCGCCGAGGAACCGATCAAGCTCGGCATGTTCGCCTCGCTCACAGGCAAGCAGGCCTCGTTCGGCCAGACCAACCGCCGCGGCGCTCTCTTCGCCGTCGAGGAAATCAACGCCGCCGGCGGCGTGCTCGGCCGGCCGCTGGAGCTCCTCGTCGAGGACACGCGCTCGCTGCAGGGCGAGGCCGCCACCGCGGTGAAGAAGCTCATCACGCGCGACCGGGTCACCGCCGTCGTGAGCGGCACCGGCTCCTCCGCCGCGCTCGAGGCCGCACCCGTCTGCCAGACCGCCGGCGTGCCGCTCATGGCCGCCACCGCCACCAACGCCCGGGTCACCGAGGCGGGCGACTACATTTTCCGCGCCTGTTTCATCGACCCGTTCCAAGGCACCGTGCTCGCCAAGTTCGCCCGCGAGACGTTGCACGCCCGGCGCGTCGCCGTGCTCGTCGCCAACGGCTCGGCCTACAGCGTCGGCCTGGCGAAGTATTTTCGGGAGCGCTTCACAGCCGACGGCGGCGAGATCGCCGCCGAACAGAAATACTCCGAAGGCGACAAGGACTTCCGCGCCCAGCTCACCGCGCTCAAGACCGCCGCGCCCGACGCCATCTTCGCCTCGGGCGACTACACGGAGTCCGCGCTCATCTGCGTGCAGGCCCGTGCGCTCGGCCTGACCGTGCCACTCTTCGGCGGCGACACGTGGGACACCCCCGCGCTCACCCAGATCGGCGGCAAGTCCGTCGAAGGCGGCTACTTCTCCGCGCATTTCTCGCCGGACTCGTCCGAGCCCGCCGTGCGCGACTTCGTGCAGCGCTTCCGCGCCCGCTGGGGCGAGCCGCCCGACACCGGCACCTCGCTCGGCTACGACGCCGTCATGCTGCTGGCCGACGCCCTGCGCCGCGCCGGCACGACCGACGGCAAGAAACTCCGCGACGCCCTCGCCGCCACCCAGGACTTCGCCGGCGTGACCGGCCGCATCACCGTCGACGCCCAGCGCAACGCCTCGAAATCCGCCGTGATCTTCACGGTCAAAAACGGCCGCTTCGAGTTCCTGCAAAGCATCGGACCGTAGGCTGGGAAGTTGAAAGTTGAAGGTTGAGAGTTGAAAGAAGAAGGCGGATTGTCCCGCGCGATGTTCAACTTTGAGAAACTGGACGCCTGGCACAAGGCGGTGGCCCTCGCCGATCTGGTCTATCGGATCACTCGAGGGTTCCCGTCGGAGGAGCGGTTCGGCCTGACCAACCAGCTCCGCCGGGCCGCGGTCTCAGTCTCTTCGAATCTGGCGGAAGGGTGCTCCCGCTCGTCGAAGCAGGACTTTGCCCGCTTCGTCGAAATCGCCACCGGTTCTGCCTTCGAAGTCGCCTCTCAAGCCGTCATCGCACAGAGGCAAAACTACCTCGACGAGACCGATTTCAAGCTACTTCAGGACTCCGCTCTTGAAATCACCCGGATGTTGAGTGGATTGCGCCAGTCTTTGCTGCGCGAGAGCGCCTGACCGCCGCCTTTCAACTTCCCTCCTTCAACTTTCAACTTCCTGTCCGCCTGACCGAGTTCCTCCAACAGCTGCTCAACGGCGTCTCCCTCGGCGCCATCTTTGCGTTGATCGCGCTGGGCTACACGATGGTTTACGGCGTGCTGCGGTTCATCAACTTCGCGCACAGCGACGTGTTCATGGTCGGCGCGTTCGTCGGCTACTATATCGGCAAGCTCGTGCCGGAGCACTCCATCTGGGGCGGGCTCGCGGCCTTGGCCGCGGCGATGGTCGTCTGCGCGATCCTCGGCGTCGTGATCGAGCGCCTGGCCTACCGCCCGTTGCGCGGTGCGGCCACGCTCAACGTGCTCATCACCGCCATCGGCGTGTCGCTCCTGCTGGAGAACCTCGGCCAATATTTCTTCGGTGCGACGCCGCGTCCCTTCCCCGAGCTGTTTCCTGTCGCAACCTACAATCTCGGCGGCGTCTACGTCTCCAGCAACCAGCTTGTCGTGATCGGCGTGACGCTGCTGCTGCTGTTTGCGCTGCGGTTCATCGTCATGCGGACGAAGATCGGCACGGCCATGCGCGCGGTCTCGCTCAACAAACAGGCGGCGTCGCTCGTCGGCATCAACAACGACTTCGTCATCTCGTTCACCTTCGCGCTCGGCTCGGCGCTCGCGGCGGCCGGCGGCATCCTCTACGCGCTGAATTACCCGTCGATCGACCCGCTGATGGGCGTGCTGCCGGGCCTCAAGGCCTTCGTCGCGGCCGTGCTGGGCGGCATCGGCAACATCCCCGGTGCCGCGCTCGGCGGCATGCTGCTCGGCATCGTGGAGACCTTCGTCAACGGCAGCGAGTGGTCGACCTACAAGGACGCCATCGCGTTCGCGCTGCTCATCCTCATCCTGCTCTTCCGGCCCGCCGGCCTGCTCGGGCGCTACGTGAAGGAGAAGGTCTGACATGCCGCGCCCGCTGCTCAGTCTCCTGCTCGCGCTCGCCGCCGCCTACGGCATCTCGGCGTTCTCCGACCGCATCGACGCCTACTACCTCGACGTCGCGGTGGGCATCGGCATCAACATCGTCCTCGCCGTCAGCCTCAACCTCGTGAACGGCTACACCGGCCAGTTCTCGCTCGGCCACGCGGGCTTCATGTCGGTCGGCGCGTATCTTTCCGCCGCGGTCACGATGCTGCTCGGGCCAAAAATCCTCGGCGAGGCCGGCGGCCCCGCCTGGCAGCAGGGCGGGCTCTTTTTCGGCGCGCTGGTCGCAGGCGGCCTGAGCGCGGCCTTCGCCGGCCTGCTCGTCGGCATGCCGTCGCTGCGCCTCAAGGGCGACTACCTCGCCATCGTCACGCTCGGCTTCGGCGAGATCATCCGCGTCATCTTCCAGAACTTCGAGCCGCTCGGTGGCGCGCTCGGCCTCAACGGCATCCCGGCCTACACGACGGCGTTCTGGGTGCTGGGTTTCGCCGCGCTGACGATCTTCACCGTCTACTGCCTCGTGCACTCGACCTATGGACGCGGCTTCCTCGCGACGCACGACGACGAGATCGCCGCCGAGGCCGTCGGCCTCAACACGACGCGCTACAAGATCGTGGCGTTCGTCGTCGGCGCGTTCTTCGCCGGCATCGCGGGCGGACTCTACGGCCACTTCAAGCAGACGATCTCGCCCTCCGGCTTCGACTTCAACAAGTCCATCGAGATCGTCGTCATGGTCATCCTCGGCGGCATGGGCAACACGACGGGCGTCATCCTCGCCGCCATCCTGCTCACGCTGCTGCCGGAGGTGCTGCGCTCCGTCGCCGACTACCGGATGATCTTCTACTCGTTCCTGCTGATCGTGCTCATGCTCGTGCGCCCGCAGGGGCTCTTCAATTTCCACCGGAGGAACAGGGCCCCATGAGCGCGCCGCTCCTCCAACTCGACAAGGTTTCCATCCGCTTCGGCGGCCTGACCGCCGTCAATGCCGTGGACTTCGCCATCGGCGAGGACGAGCTCGTCGGCCTCATCGGCCCGAACGGCGCGGGCAAGACCACGGTCTTCAATCTCATCACGGGCGTCTACGCGCCGACCGAGGGCAGCGTGCGCTTCGCCGGCGAGAATCTCGTCGGGCGAAAACCCTTCGAACGCGCCGAGCTGGGCATCGCCCGCACGTTCCAGAACATCCGGCTGTTCGGCTCGCTGAGCGTCATCGACAACGTCCGCGCGGCCATGAACCTCCACCGCGGCACGCATCCCGTGCACTCGCTGCTCCGTCTCGGCCGCTTCCGCGCCGACGAGGCCGCGCTGACTAGGCGCGCCGAGGAGCTGCTCGACCTGTTCAAGCTCCTGCGCTTCCGCGACGCCCCGGCCAAGAGCCTCCCCTACGGCGAGCAGCGCCGCCTCGAGATCGTCCGCTGCCTCGCCACGCGCCCGCGCCTGCTGCTGCTCGACGAGCCTGCGGCCGGCATGAACCCGAGCGAGAAGGTCGAGTTGATCCAGCTCATCCAGCGCGTGCAAAAGGAATTCAAGCTCTCCGTCCTGCTCGTCGAACACTCGATGAAGGTCGTCATGGGCTGCTGCTCGCGCATCGGCGTGCTCGATTACGGCGTGAAGATCGCCGAGGGCGCGCCCGCCGCCATCCAGTCCGACCCGAAGGTCATCGAGGCCTACCTCGGCGAGGACCACCAGAACTCGCTCGCCCACCACTGAGCCGCTCATGCTCGAAGTCACCGACCTCTCCGTTGCCTACGGCGCCATCCGCGCGCTGGGCGGCGTTTCGTTCCGGATCGAGGCCGGCCGCATCGTCACGCTCATCGGCGCCAACGGCGCGGGCAAGACCACCACGCTGCGCACGCTCTCCGGCCTGCTGCGCGCGCAGGCGGGCTCCATTCGCTTCAAGGGCGAGGACATCACGCGTTTGCCGCCGCACCGGATCGTCGCGCGCGGCCTGGCCCACGTGCCCGAGGGCCGCATGGTTTTCGCCAACCTCACCGTCGACGAGAACCTCGCCATGGGCGCCTACCTGCTGAAGGACAAGGTGCGCATCGCACGGAACCGCGACTACGTCTTCAGCGTGTTCCCGCGCCTGCAGGAGCGGCTCGGCCAGGCCGCCGGCACGCTCTCGGGCGGCGAGCAGCAAATGCTGGCCATCGGCCGCGCGCTCATGGGCGACCCGCAGCTGCTCATGCTCGACGAGCCGTCGCTCGGCATCGCGCCGAAGCTCATCAGCACCATCTTCGAGAAGATCGTGGAGATCAACCGCGACCACGGCGTCACCATCCTGCTCGTCGAGCAGAACGCCAACCTCGCGCTCGAGATCTCGCACGCCGCCTACGTGCTCGAGACCGGCCGCGTCGTCATGCAGGGCGACTCGAAGCAGCTCCGCGCCGACCCGCAGCTCAAGGCCGCCTACCTCGGCGGTTGAGCACCCGATACCCCCTTCGCAGCGCCTCGGGCATTAGCGGCGGTCTATGTCCGCCGGGCGAAAGTCACTTGGCTCGCGACGACGGTCGTAGACCACAGCCGTCCCACAAGAACTCGTTTCGGTCCTCTTTTGCATGTCATCCTGAGTGAAGCGAAGGATCCACGCGCTCGGGCGCGATGCAGGATTCGCACGCGTGGATTCTTCGCTGCGCTCAGAATGACAGGATACGAAGTTGGCGCCGGAAGTCGGGTGCGCTGTGGGATGTCTGTGGTCATAGACTGCCGCTACAGAATCCGGGGAGCCGGGAGGACCCTGAGCACCCGCTTGCGCTTTCCGGGCGGGACGCTTAACTGGCCCCATGCTTCGCCGCCTGACCGTGCTCTTCTGCCTGCTCTGCGGGACACTGCTCGCCGCGGATGCCGGCTTGGAAAAACTGCTCGCGCAGGCCGAGAAGGACGCACCGGACGAGGTGCAGCTTTACATCATCAAGACCACCGGCCGGCTCTCGGGCTTCTTCGCCAAGGTGCGGGAGGTCGAGCAGGTCCAAGGCTGGCAGCAGATCCGCGCCAGCGGCGAGGCGGCCTATGCCGCGTGGGACAACCTGCGCCGCGACTTTGTCTGGCAGAGCGCCAAGTTCGAGGTACTGTGGGACGTCCAGGACGGCCGGAGGCTGAAACTCAACTCCGTCAGCCTCGGCGGCATCGAGCGCAAGGTCGGCCCGTAGGCCGATGCGCAGGGCCTGACCCCGCGTCAGGCCTTGATGTTGGCTCGACACCAGGTCGAGCCCTACGAAGCCTGCGCGCAAAGCCGGCCCTTGACGCATTCTCCCGCTTGATTTTTCCCGGGGCCCGCTAAACTAACGGGCTCCACTTTTCCCACCCCCGACTCTCATTCCGCAACACCCAACCCACCTCCCATGTCCACCGCCACTCCGCAAAAATTCGAGTTCCAGGCCGAAATCAAGCAGCTGCTCGATATCGTCATCCACTCGCTCTACACGGAGAAGGAAATCTTCGTCCGTGAGCTGGTGTCCAACGCCTCCGACGCCCTCGAGAAACTCCGCCACCTCCAGCTGACCGAGATCACGACGGACGAGACGGCCAAGACCGTCACGATCCAGGACTTCGGCCTGGGCATGACGCGCGCCGAGCTGGTCGAGAACCTCGGCACCATCGCCCACTCCGGCTCCAAGGCCTTCCTCAAGGCACTCGGAGAGTCCGGCGCGAAGAATTCCAACCTCATCGGCCAGTTCGGCGTCGGCTTCTACTCGGCGTTCATGGTCGCCAAGTCCGTCAAGGTCTACACGCATTCCTGGCGCAAGGACGAGGCCGGCCAGCTCTGGTCGAGCGACGGCTCCGGCAGCTACGAGATCGAGGAGGCCGCCGACCAGCGCCGCGGCTGCAAGATTGTCGTCGAGCTGAAGGACGAGTGCGCCGACTACGCGAAGGAGTGGCGCATGAAGGAGATCCTCACCCGCTACAGCGCGTTCGTCGGCTTCCCCATCACACTCAACGGCACCAAGCTCACCAACATCCAGGCGCTGTGGCTGCGCAACAAGGCCGAGATCAAGGACGAGGAATACACCGAGTTCTACAAGTTCCAGGCCCACGCCCACGACGAGCCGCGCTACCGCCTGCATTTCTCCGCCGACGCCCCGCTGGCGATCAACGCCCTGCTCTTCGTCCCCCAGGAGAACACGGAAAAGCTCGGCTTCGCCCGCCTCGAACCGTCCGTCGCGCTCTATTGCCGCAAGGTGCTCATCGACCCGCAGCCGAAGGACCTGCTGCCCGAGTGGCTGCGCTTCCTCAAGGGCGTCGTCGACAGCGAGGACCTGCCGCTGAACATCTCGCGCGAGACGATGCAGGACAAGGCCCTCATCGAGAAGCTGAGCAAGGTCATCACCAAACGCTTCCTCAAGCTGCTCGAGGAGGAGGCCGCGCAGCGCGCCGACGCCTTCCACGGGTTCTACGCCCAGTTCGGCCTCTTCCTGAAGGAGGGCGCCGCGCTCGACTTCACCCACAAGGACCAGCTCGTGAAGCTGCTCCGCTTCGAGTCGTCGCTCACCGAGAAGGGCAAGACCACCACGCTCGCCGACTACGTCTCGCGCCTGAAGGACGGGCAGAAGGAGATCTATTACCTCTGCGCCCCGAACCGCGAGGCCATCGAGTCCGGCCCGTATCTCGAGGGCTTCAAGGCCCGCAACCTCGAGGTGCTCTTCTGCTACGAGGCGGTCGACGAATACGTCTTCAACAACGTCCGCGAGTTCGACGGGAAGAAATTCCTCTCGGCCGACCACGCCGACGTGAAGCTCGAGGACGTGCCCCAGTCGGGCGAGGCCCTCGGCGAGGCCGAGCTCAAGGAGCTGACCAAGTGGCTGCAGGACACGCTCGGCGCGCAGGTCGCCGAGGTGAAGTCCAGCGACCGCCTCGTCGGCTCCCCCGCCCTCGCGACCAACGCCGACAAGTTCCTCTCGCCGCAGATGCGCCGCATGATGCGCGCGATGAAGAAGCCCGGCGAGGCCGAGGAGCCTGTGAAGGTGAACCTCGAGATCAACCCGCGCCACGCCGTCATCAAGAAGCTCGCCACCCTGCGCACCGCCGACGCCGACAAGGCCGAGCTTGTCGCCGAGCAGCTGCTCGACAACGCCCTCATCGCCGCCGGCCTGCTCGAGGATCCGTCCAGAATGATCGCGCGCCTGAACAAGCTGCTTGAGAGCGTGTGAGCTTCACGACCCGGCCAATTCACCGAGCCCGCCATCGCATGACGGCGGGCTCTTTTTGTTTGGGCGGGAGCCCGCCCGCTGGCGGGCCGGACTCTCGATTCGGCAGACTCAGGACCCCGAGCTTGTCGCAGGGCCGCCGGGCCGTGCTGACGTATAGGCAGCTTCGCTCCCGCGGCCCAGCGGGAGCTGGGCCCTCCCAAAGTCAGGGTCAGTTCTGTAGCGGCGGTCTATGACCGCCGTCGTGCAGCCCGCATCGTGCCAAGCCAACGGCGGTCATAGACCGCCGCTACAGAGGGAGCCGCTACATGGGAGCAAGGGCTCAGCGTTTCGCCACGGTCTTCGCCGGAGCGGCCTCGTTTTCCGTCACGGGGGTCGACGGCGAAGCGTGAATCGCCCACACGACGATGCCCGCGCACACGGCGCAGACCGCGGCCGCGATGGGCCAAGCCACCTTGGCTTCGGCCCCGGGGAGACCGACTTCTTTCCGGTAATCACGACTTTTCATTCACCGTGCATCGGCACAAAGCACCCCCGCCTGAAGCCATCCGGTGCAGGAGACGATCTGCCGGAGGGCCCGGCTCTCCATTCGACAGGCGCAAAACCCCGAGCTTGTCGCGGCCCCGCCGGGCCGTGTGGTCGTAAAGGCCGCTTCGCTCCTGCGGCCCCGCGGAAGCTGGGCCCTCCCATGGGAAGCTTCTGCCCTGTAGCGGCGGTCTATAACCACAGACATCTCACAGCGCACCCGACTTCCGACGCCAACTTCGTATCCTGTCATTCTGAGCGCAGCGAAGAATCCACGCGTGCGAATCCTGCATCGCGCCCGAGCACGTGGATCCTTCGCTTCGCTCAGGATGACATGCAAAAAAGGACCGAAACGAGTTCTTGTGGGACGGCTGTGGTCTATGACCGCCGCCAGGCTTTCTCATCGCATCCAAACCAACGGCGGCCATCAGCCTCCGCCGGAGCTACGGCTGACAAGCAGGCCGTCGCACCAGCGCACGCTGCGCGCACCGGCGCGCCGCCGAGCCTCACTTCTGGAGGCCGACGTATTCGAGGAAAGCCTGTTGCGAGCTGGGGCGGCCGAGGAATTTTTCGACCGACTGGCCGACGTCGCGCGTGTGGCCGACGCCGTAAATCTCGTCGCGCAGACGGCGGCCGACCTTCTCGTCGAGGAAGCCGCCGGGCGCGTGCTTGAAGGCGGAAGCCATGTCGAGCGCGAGCACCTTGGCCCACATGTAGCCGTAGTAGCCGGCGTCGTAGCCGGCGAGGTGGCCGAAGTAGGCGACGAAAGCCGTGTCCGCCGGCGGGGCGATGGAGACGCGCCCGAGCGTGTCGTTGCCGACCTTGACCACGTCAACGTTGGCCGCCTCGGTGGCCGGGCGGGCGTGGAGCGCGAGGTCGATCAGCGCATAGGCCAGCTGGCGGCGCGTGCCGTAGCCCTCGGTTGCCTGGCGAGCGGCCTCGATGGCCGCGATCGTCTCGGCGGGAATCTTCTTCGTGGGGTCGCGGTAGTCGGCGGCGAAGGTGTCGAGCACGGCCTTGTCCCAGACCCAGTTCTCCAGCATCTGCGACGGCGCCTCCACGAAGTCCTGCGGCACGGCGAAGCCCGTCAGCGCGACGTAGCGCGAGCGGCTGAGCAGGCCGTGCATGACGTGGCCGAACTCGTGGAAGAGCGTGACGACGTCGTTCTGTTTCAGCAGCGAGGGTTTGTCGGCGGACGGCGCCGGGAAGTTGCAGAGCAGCGCCTCGACCGGCAGGTCGTAGCGGCCGTCGGCCAGCACGCCGCCGATCTTCTGCGGGAAGCAGGCGAAGTGGTTGAACTTCCCCTCGCGCGGGAACATGTCGAGGTAGAACGCGCCCAGCACCTCGCCGCCGGCGGCGTCCTGCACGGCGTAGAGCTGCACGCCCGGCGCCCAGACGTAGGGCGGTTCGACCTCGGTGAACTTCAGGCCGAAAATCTTCTGGTAGATGGCGAACATGCCTTCGAGCGTCGCCTGATACGGGAAGTAGACGCGCAGCGCCTCGGTATCGACGGCGTAGCGGTCCTTGAGCAGCTTGTTGGTGTAGTAGCTGACATCCCACGCCTCGAGCCGGGCGTCCGGGTTCTTCGCGTCGGCCGCCTTGAGCTGGCGGAGTGTCTCGACCTCGGCGGCGTACTTCGGCTGCAGGCCGGCGGCGAGCTCCTCCTCAAACTTGACCGCCGTCGCGCCGTTCTTGGCCATGCGGGTCTCGATCTGGTAGTCCGCCCACGACGCGTAGCCGAGGCGGCGGGCGATCTCGGCGCGCAGGGCGACGAGCTTGGTGAGCACGGCGACGTTCTTCTCGCGGGCGAGGTTGTTGCGGGCGACGGAAACCTGGCGCCGCGTCTCGGCGCGGGCCGCGTTCTCGCCGATGGCCTGCGCGTGCCAGGTGACGTTGGCCATCACGCGATACTTGCCGTCGGGCTGCTTGACGCCGGGACTTTCGAGGAAGCTCGACGGCACACCGGCCAGCTCCTCGGCGGTGAAATCGAGCGGCGCGCGGGCCTGGTTGATGTTCACGGCGAACTCGGTGTTCAGCGCGGCGAGTTCCTTCTGGAGCTTCTCCACCTCGGCGCGCTCGGCGGCGGGCAGGCTCAGGCCGGCGCGGCGGTAGTCGCGCATCGTGAAATCGAGCAGGCGCTGCGCCTCGGCGTCGAGCGCGGGCTTCGTGTCGGCCACGGCCTTGAGCAGCTGGTAGAGATCCTCGCGGTAGGTGAGGCTGACGCTCCACTCCTGGAGTTTGACCGTCGCCTCGTTGGCGGCGTCGCGCACGGCGGTCTCCATGCTCGATTGGGCGACCGTGCCGAGCTTGGCCCCCAGATCGCCGACGGGCGCGGTGGCGGCGTCGACCGCGGCGAACGTCGTGGCGAAGCTGCGCTTGGCCGGCTCCTGTGCGAGGATGCCGGCGATGGCGGCATCGGCCGTCTGGATGGCGGCGGCGGTCTGCGCGCGCACCTCGTCGGCGCTGACCGGGTAAACCGCCAGCGTGAGCGAGGCGTGATGCTGGGCGGCGAGCGCCTGAAAATCGGCGAATTTGACCGGCGTGGCGGCGAGGGAGGAAACCATGGTGAGGGCGGCGCTGAGCGCGATGACGGGGCGTGTTTTCATGGGGTCGGGTAAAGAGAACGGACGGCCAGCAAAGTTCCCCGGCCCGGCCGGCGCAACCCTTTTGGCCGGACCGCCGGGCGCAACGCATGCCACCGGACGCAGCCATTGCCGGCTTGGTCGACGGCGGAAGGGGGGTTGGTCGGGAAAGGATTGCGCCGCCGGGTCTCCCAGTTACCTCTTGGCGTTTATGACAAAACTACCCCGCCTCTTCGCGGTGCTGGCGTTGGCCGCCGGCAGTTTGTTCGCCGAAAATCCGCCGGAGCAGACCCGTCTGCTCCGCTTCCCCGCCACCAACGGCACGGAGATCGTCTTCAGCTACGCCGGCCAGCTCTACGCAGTCGGCCTGGAGGGCGGCACCGCGCGCCGCCTGACCGACGGCCCGGGTTGGGCCGTGTTCCCGCGCTTCTCGGCCGACGGCGCGCAGCTCGCCTTCACCGCGCAGTACGACGGCAACACCGAGGTCTACGTCATGCCCGCCGAGGGCGGCACGCCCCGGCGCCTCACCTACACGGCCACACTCGGCCGCGACGACCTGAGCGACCGCATGGGCCCGAACAACCTCGTCATGGCGTGGAAGAACAAGACCAACGAGATCGCCTTCCGCTCGCGCATGCACGACGCGAACGACTTCATCGGCCAGCTCTACACCGTCGGGCCCGACGCCGAGGTGCCGCAGCAGCTGCCCGTGCCGCGCGGCGGTTTCCTCTCCTTCTCGCCCGACGACACGAAGATGGCCTACAACCGCGTCTTCCGCGAATTCCGCACCTGGAAACGCTACCGCGGCGGCATGGCCGACGACGTGTGGATCTTCGACTTCAAGACTGGTGCGCTCGAGAACATCACCCACAACGACGCGCAGGATATCATCCCGATGTGGGCGCCGAACAACAAGGTCTACTTCCTCTCCGACCGCGACGGCCACATGAACCTCTTCTCCTACGACCTTGCGTCGAAGAAGACCGTCCAGCACACGGCGTTCAAGGACTACGACGTGAAGTTCCCCTCGCTCGGCCAGGGCGGCATCGTCTTCGAGCAGGCCGGCTACATCTGGCACTTCGACCTCAAGACCGAGAAGGCCCGCCAGGTGCCCATCAGCGTGAAGGAGGACCTCGCCATCGCGCGCGGCGGCCTCGTCAACGTCTCGAAGCTCGTGGCCGGCGTGCAGCCCGCCCCCGACGGCAAGCGCGCCGTCGTCACCGCCCGCGGCGAGGTCTTCACCGTCCCCGCCAAGAACGGCGCGATCCGCAACCTGACCAACACCTCTGGCGCCCACGAGCGCGACGCCAACTGGTCGCCCGACGGCAAATGGATTTCCTATCTGTCCGACGTCACCGGCGAGAACGAGATCTGGATCCGCCCGCAGGGCGGCCTCGGCGAGCCCGTGCAGGTCACGCAGGGCGCCACGACCTATTACTACACGCCGGTCTGGTCGCCCGATTCCAAGAAACTCCTCTGGGGCGACCGTGAGCAGCGTCTGCGCATCGCCGACGTCGGCACCAAGGAGGTCACCTTCATCGAGCAAAGCCCCATCTTCGAGATCACCGACTACGACTGGTCGCCCGACAGCAAGTGGGTGAGCTGGGTCTCCCCGGAGCAGAACAGCTACTCCAAGGTGAAGCTGTATTCCCTGGAAACAAAAACCATCCACGAGGTCACCGACGGCTGGTTCTCCGCCCGCGCGGTCACGTTCAGCGACGACGGCAAGTGGCTGCTCTTCTCCTCCGGCCGCGACTTCACGCCCACGTTTGGCGCCACCGAGTTCAATCACATCTACCGCGATTGGGAACGCGTCTATCTGGTCGCGCTCAACCAGGGCGTCGAATCGCCCTTCAAGCCCAAGAGCGACGAGGTCGAGATCGCCAAGGACGAACCGAAGCCGGCCGAGAAGACGCCCGACGTGAAAACCGGCGAGAACGCGCCCGCCAAGGTCGCCGATGCCGCCGACAAACCCGCGGACAAGAAAGATGCCGCTCCGGCCAATGGCGGCGACAAAAAGGCCGCCAAGAAGACCGTCACCGTGACCGTCGACGTCGACGGCCTGAAGGACCGCATCATCAGCCTGCCCATCGCCGCCTCCAATTATCCGGTGATCCAGATGGCGGGCGACAAGGTCTACTACCTCCGCACCGCCGGCCAGCCCGGCCCGAACAACCGCCCCACCCTGCTCGTCTACAACCTCAAGGACCTGAAGGAAACCGAGCTTGGTCAGTTCGACCGCTTCGTGATCACCGCCGACGGCAAGAAGATGCTCGTCGCCCAGCAGCGCGACTATGCCATCGTCGATCTGCCGACCGCGAAGCTGGAGCTGAAGGACAAGCTCAACCTCTCCGGCCTCGAGATGAACCTCGACCGCACCGCCGAGTGGAACCAGATCTACAACGAGTGCTGGCGCCAGATGCGCGACTTCTTCTACGCGCCCAACATGCACGGCGTCGACTGGACCGCCATGAAGGGCAAGTACGGCGCGCTCGTCCCGTCCGTCCGCCACCGCAACGACCTCACCTACGTCATCGGCGAGCTCATCGGCGAGCTGAGCGTGGGCCACGCCTACGTCGGCGGCGGCGAGCGCCTCAACGAAGCCCCGCGCATCAAGACCGGCCTGCTCGGCGCCGAGTTGTCGCGCGATCCCGCCAGCCGCGCCTACCGCATCGACCGCATCCTCCGCGGCGAGAACTGGCAGGACGGCACGCGCTCGCCCCTCACCGAGCTCGGCGTCAACGTCCGCGAAGGCGACTACCTCCTCGCCATCGACGGCAAGCCGGTCAGCGGCATGGCCAACCCCTACGTCGCGCTCGTCGGCACCGTCGGCCACCAGGTCGTGCTCAAGGTCAACGCCCAGCCCGTCCCCGAGGGCGCCCGCGATGTCACCGTCGTGCCCATCGGCGACGAACAGCAGCTCTATTATTACAACTGGGTCCAGAAGAACATCGACTACGTCGCCAGGAAAACCAACGGCCAGGTCGGCTACATCCACATCCCCGACATGGGCCCGGGCGGCCTCAACGAGTTCGTGAAGCACTACTACCCGCAGCTCGGGAAGAAGGCGCTCATCATCGACGACCGCGGCAACGGCGGCGGCAACGTCTCCCCGCAGATCGCCGAGCGCCTCAGCCGCCAGCTCGCGTTCCTCACCATCCTCCGCAACGGCCAGCCCGCCGCCAACCCCGGCGGCCAGCAGGTCGGCCCGAAGGTTCTTCTCATGAATGAATTCTCCGCCTCCGACGGCGACATCTTCCCCTACCGCTTCCGCGCGCTCGGCCTCGGCAAGCTCATCGGCAAGCGCAGCTGGGGCGGCGTGGTCGGCATCCGCGGCACCCTGCCCATCGTCGACGGCGGCACGCTCAACCGCCCCGAGTTCGCCAACGGCTACAGCGCCGACGGCAAGCAGTGGGTCATCGAGGGCCACGGCGTCGACCCCGACATCGTCGTCGACAACGACCCGGCCCGCGAGTTCAAGGGCGAGGATCAGCAGCTCGACAAGGCCATCGAGGTCGCCCTCGAGGAACTGAAGACCAAGGGCCGCGACCTGCCCCCGCATCCGCCCTATCCGGACAAGTCCAAGTAACACTTCCGTCCGCCTGCGAGGCCCCGGCACCCGTCGGGGCCTTTTGTTTGGCCCGCCCGCGTGCGGCGCTGTACGGCCCCGGACGCGCTTCCGCGCTTTCGTTTTCGCCCGCCGGCGGGATAGTGCGGCCATGCCGATCACCACCGTCAATCCCGCCACCGGCCGGAAGCTGCGCACCTACCGCGAGCTTTCCACCCGCGAGGTCCGGCGGCGCGTCACCCGCGCGCACGCGGCCTTCCTCGCCTGGCGGCGGACCCCGCTCGCCCAGCGCGCGCGCCTCCTGCGCGCCCTCGCCCGCGAGCTGCGCCGGCACCCCGACGACTACGCGGCGCTCGCCACCGCGGAGATGGGCAAGCCGATCACCCAGGCTCGCGCCGAGGTCGAGAAATGCGCGCTCGGCTGCGATTATTACCTGAAGCACGGTCCGCGTTTCCTCGCCGACGAACACCCGGCCGATGCACCGCCCGGCCGCTACGTCACCTACCGGCCTTACGGCGTCGTGCTCGCCATCATGCCGTGGAACTTTCCCTTCTGGCAGATCTACCGCGTGGCGGCGCCCGCGCTGCTCGCCGGCAATACCGTGCTGCTCAAGCACGCGGCCAACGTCACCGGCTGCGCGCTCGCCATCGAGCGGTCTTTCGAGCGCGCCGGTTTCCCGCGCGGCGTTTTCCAGACGCTCGTCGTGCCGCACGAGCGCGTCCCGGCCCTGATCGCCGACCCGCGCATCGCGGCGCTCACGCTCACCGGCAGCAGCAACGCCGGCCGGACCGTCGCCGCGCTCGCCGGCGCGGCGCTGAAAAAATGCGTCTTCGAACTCGGCGGCAGCGATCCGTACGTCGTGCTCGCCGACGCCGACCTCGCGCACGCCGCCGAGGTGTGCGCCGCCGCCCGGCTCTACAACAACGGCCAGAGCTGCGTCGCGGGCAAACGCTTCATCGTCGTCGAAAAAGTGCGCGCGCGGTTCGAGAAACTCTTCGTCGCCCGCCTGGCCGCGCGCACCGGCGGCGATCCGCGCGCCACCGTCACCGAACTCGGCCCGCTGGCGCGCGCCGATCTGCGCGCCACCTTGCACGCGCAGGTCCGGGCCAGCGTGCGCCGCGGCGCCAAGCTGCTGCTCGGCGGGCGCGTGCCGGCCGGCCCGGGCTTTTATTATCCGCCGACCGTGCTCACCGGCGTCCGCCCGGGTATGCCGGCCTACCACGAGGAGCTTTTCGGCCCCGTGGCGGCGGTCATCCCCGCCAAGAACGAAGCCGACGCCCTCCGCCTCGCCAACGACACCCCTTACGGGCTCGGCGCCGTGGTCTTCACCCGCGACCGGCGGCGCGGCGAGCGCATCGCGCGCGAGCAGCTCGACGCCGGTCTGGCCTTCGTGAACGAGTTCGTCCGCTCGCACCCCGCGCTGCCCTTCGGCGGCACCAAGCAGAGTGGCCACGGCCGCGAGCTCGGCCTGTCGGGCGTGCGCGAATTCGTGCAGGCGAAGACGATCAGCGTCGGCTGAAGCCATCCGCTGGCGACGAGAAAAGTTGCCAGCGGTCGCTGCACCGCCGTTAATCCGGCACCCTCCTTCGCCAACGCGATGAAACCCCTCTCCTTGTTCCGCTGCGCGGCTGCCGCGCTCCTCGTGCTCGCGCTGCACCTGCCCGCCCGCGCCATCGACGCGCCGCCGCCTGCCGGCATCGCCACCGCCGCCGAACTGCGCGCGGCGCTGGAGAATTTCGTCGGCGACCCGCGCTTCTCGCCCGCGCTCTGGGGCGTGAAGGTCGTGTCGCTCGATACGGGCCGCGTGCTTTTCGAGCATCACGCCGACCGCCTGCTCAGCCCGGCCTCCAATAGCAAACTCTACACCGGTGCGCTCGCCCTCGTCCGGCTCGGCGGCGACTACCGCATCCGCACGCCGCTCCTCGCCACCGCCGCCGTGCAACCCGACGGCGTATTGCCCGGCGACCTCGTCGTGGCCGGCCGCGGCGACCCCAGCTGGGGCGCACGGGAGAAGCCGCAGGATTTCTGGTCCGTCTTTGCCCCGTTCATCGACGCGCTGCGCCACGCCGGCGTGAAGCGCATCCGGGGCGACATTGTGGCCGACGGCACCTGGTTGCGCTGCGCCCCCTACGGCGAGAGCTGGACCATCGACGACACGAGCTACGACTACGGAGCGGAAATTTCCGGCGTCAGTTTCCTGGACAACTTCGTCACGATAAGAGTCACGCCCGGCGCCAAGCCGTTCGACGCACCGCGCGTCGAAGCGGTCGAGCCGTTCGCGGATCTCGTCTTCGTCAACCATGCTGAAACCGTGCCCGAGACGACTGTCGGTCTGGTCGCGTCTGCACGCCGCATCCCGGAGACACGGACAGTGGAGATCAACGGGCGGATGTGGGTCGGGGCGAAGCCCAAGCTCACCGAATCGCCCGTCCCGCGCCCGGCGCAATGGTTCGCCGTCTCCCTGAAGGCCGCGCTCGAACGCGCCGGGATCGTCGTCGATGGCCAGGCCCGCAGCGCCATCTGGCCCGAGCCGGCCGCGACCGCCACCGTGCGCGTGGGCGAGATCGGCTCACCCGCCCTGCGCGAGCTCGTGACCGGCTTCATGAAGCCTTCGCAGAATCTGGAAACCGATCTTGTGTTCGCTCATCTGGGCGAGCTGCGCCGCAACGACCAGACTCCCCCGCTGACACGCAGCGACGAGCTCGCGCTCGACGCCCTCAACGAGTTCATCCGCGAGATCGGCGTCCCGCCCGGCCAGGTGACCTTCGACGAAGGCTCCGGCCTTTCCCGCAACAACCTGACGACCGCCGGCGCCACGGTTGAGCTGCTGGCCTTCATGGCGCGGCACCGCGAGTCCGCCGCCTTCCTCGCCTCGCTGCCCATCGCCGGCGTCGACGGCAGTCTCGACAAACGCTTCAAGGGCACGCCGGCCGAGGGCAACATCCGCGCCAAGACCGGCGGCCTCCGCTGGGCCGCCTCCCTCTCGGGTTACGCGACCACGGCCGCGGGCGAACGCCTCGCGTTCAGCTTCATGCTCAACCGGCACCGCCCGCCGTCCGGGCGCAAGGCCAGTGCCGAACTCGACGACCTCGCGCTGCTGCTGACCCGTTACCGCGGCCGTGAATGACCCTCGTCCATCGGTCTGCGTCATCCGCGCGGCATCGCTCGGCGCCCTGCTGCTCGCGCTCATTGCCGGCGGTTGCACGAAGGCGCCACCGGCAGCCACGCCCATCGAGATCGGCACCATCGAGCGCACCAGCCCCGACGGCCCGGTGCGCGGCCGGTGGGCGAAAATCCATCTCGATCAGCCCGGCGTCCAGGTCCTCGTGACCGGCCCGGTCTCGCCCAGTGTATCCGATCCGCGCGGCACCGAGGCGCACCTCGAAACCGTGCCGGACTGGGCGGCCGAGACCCACGCCACCCTGGCGATCAACGCCAACTTCTTTTCACTGCGCACAAAACCGGGCACGGAAAACCCGGAGCCGGGCTATCGCGACGCCCTCCCGGCCGACCTCGTCGGTCTCAGCATCAGCGGCGGGAAGCTCGTCTCGCCGCCGCGCGTGCACGCCGGTCGGGGCGATCCGGCGTTGCTCATCCTGCGCCACGGTCGCGCGCGCGTCGCCTACGCCGACAAGGCGGACTTGGCCGAGGTGGTCGCGGCCGTCGCCGGCATGGGGCCGAGCGACGATGGCAAACGACCGGGCTCGTTTCTCGTCACAGACGGACGCAACACCGGCGCCACCGCGCGTGTCGCTCCGGAGGCGCGCCACCCGCGCACCGCGGTGGGCGTCTCCGCCGACGGCCGCACGCTCATCCTCGCCGTCGTCGACGGCCGCCAGCCCGAGCACAGCATCGGCGCCACGCTGCCGGAGCTGGCGACACTGATGATCGAACTCGGCGCCGCCAACGCCCTCAACCTCGACGGCGGCGGTTCATCGTCCTTCGTCTACACCGGCCCTGATGGCGCGGCCGTCATCAACCATCCCAGCGGCGGCGCGTGGCGGCCGGTGGGCAACCATCTCGGCGTTACGCTCCGGCCGAGATAGCCGGACCGCGCAAAATTTTCCCATGTCCTCCGCCACAAACCCCGGTCAGCGCCTCGTCTCGCTCGACGCGTTCCGTGGCGCGACGATCGCCGCGATGCTCCTCGTCAACAATCCCGGCTCGTGGAGCGACGCCTACCCGCCCCTGCTCCACGCCCCGTGGCACGGCTGGACGTTCACCGATCTGATTTTCCCCGGCTTCCTCTGGATCGTGGGCGTGGCGATGACACTCTCCTTTGCCCGCCGCATGGAGACCGGCGCCGACCGCGGCGAACTCTTCCGGCACGTGCTGGTGCGCTCCGCGCTCATTTTCGGCATCGGCCTGTTCCTGGCGGCGTTCCCGTTCGGGCTGCTGCCGGCGCATCACTTCTCCCTCGCGCACCTGCGCCTGCCCGGCGTGCTGCAACGCATCGCGCTCTGCTACCTCGCCGCGGCGGCGATCTTCCTTCGTACCGGCTGGCGCGGACAACTGGCGTGGATCGCGGGACTGCTCGCGGGTTACTGGGCGCTGCTGCAACTCGTGCCGGTGCCCGGCTACGGCGCCGGTGTGCTCGAGCCGACGGGCAATCTCGCCTGGTGGATCGATTCGCACCTGCTGGCCGGACACACGTGGTCGGGCGCACCGGCGCCGGGCTTCGATCCCGAGGGTCTCCTCTCCACCGTGCCCGCCATCGCCACGACGCTGCTCGGCGCGCTCGCCGGCCATGCGCTGCGCGGTCCCGCGTCAGCGGCGGCAAAGTCCGGCCGGCTGCTGGCCGGCGGCGCGGGATTGCTGCTGCTCGGCGGGTTGCTGGATCGCGGGCTGCCGATCAACAAAAACCTGTGGACGAGTTCCTACGCGATCTTCATGGCCGGCTGGGCGACGGTGATTTTCGCGGCGTTTTACTGGCTGCTCGACGTCCGCGGCTGGCGGCGCTGGGCCACACCGTTCGTCATCTACGGCATGAACGCGCTCGCGATGTTCGTGCTCGCTGGGCTGAGCGGCCGGCTGCTCGGGCTTATCCAATGGACCGGCATGGACGGCAAAAGCATCACGCTGAAGGCGTGGTTGTACGGCACGCTGTTCGCGCCGCTGGCGAGCCCGGTCAACGCCTCGCTGCTTTACGCGCTGGCGTTCGTCGCCGCGCACTTCGCCGTCGCGTGGGCGATGTGGCGGAAGAAATGGTTTGTGAAACTCTGAGCCGGGCGCCGCACCGGCTCAGATGGTTTTGCGCGCGAAGTGCTCCTCGATTTCCTCCAGCGTGCGCCCCTTCGTCTCGGGCAGCCAGCGCGCCGCGACGAGGAAGTAGACCGCCGTGCAGGCCGCCCAGCCGGCGAAGATCGCCGCGTAGCCGTAATGGCTCACCACCGGGAGGAACAGCGCCGCAATCGCCGTCGAGATGCCTTGGTTGACGAGCAGGCCGACGCCCATGCCCAGCGAGCGGATGCGCGTCGGCATCAGTTCCGACAAGGCCAGCCACACGCACACCCCCGGCCCGATGGCGAACGCGGCGACAAACACCATCAGGCAGCCCGTCACCACGAGCCCCGTCGCGGGTCCACCGCCAAGCGCGCCGGATTCGATGCGCCAGAACACTCCCGCCGCCACCAGCAGCGCGAGCGTGATGCCCGCCGTGCCGAGCTTGAGCAACACGGTGCGTCCGAGCCGGTCGACCAGCAGCAGGCCTGCCACCGTGAAGGCCACGTTGACCGCCGTGATCCATGTCGCCTGAGTCGCCGCGTCCGCCGCGGCCAGGCCGGCCCGCTGGAGGATCACCACCACGAACTGCAGGATGGAATTGACGCCCGTGGTCTGCGTGAGCCCGAGCACCGCGCAGGTCAGCAGAAACGGCACGACATACCGGCGCTGCCAGAGCACTTCCCGTCCGGCGCCGGCGGCCGCCGGCGCCCGCTCGGCGGCGAGCGCCGCCTGCATCTCCGCGAATTCCCGCGCCGCCTCGTCCGGTGGACGGGTGCGCCCGAGGATGACGCGGGCTTCCTCGGCGCGGCCCCGCCGGTGCAGCCAGCGCGGCGACTCCGCGAGGGAAAACACCCCGACCAGAAACACCACCGCCGGATAAAACGCCGAGAAGAACATCGCGCGCCACGCCGCATCCTGTTCGCGCAGGAGCACCGCGGCATCCGCCGCCGGCGCCAGTGTCTCGACCCGCCGCGTGTAATGCGCGCCGACCGCGAGCGAAATCAGGATGCCGATGGTCAGCAGCAGTTGGAACGCCGCCGTGCCCCGGCCCCGGATGGGCGCGGGCAACGTCTCCGCCAAGTAGAGCGGAACCACCACCGCGATCATGCCCGCGCTGAGTCCTTGCAGCGTGCGCCCGGCGAAGAGCGGCGCGAAACCGCGCGACGTGACGATCAGCGCCACACTGGCCAGAAACAGCCCGCCAGCCACGAGCATGAGTTTTTTCCGGCCCAGCAGGTCGGCCAGCGCTCCGGCGACGAGCGAGGACACCGTGCCGCCCGCCAGCACCGCCGCCACCACCAACGACTCCTGCGTGACGCTCAAGCGGATCGTCTTGTCGAGGTAGAGCAGTGCTGCGCCGATGATGCCGATGTCGTAGCCGTAGAGGAAGCCGCCCATCCCGGCGATGAACAGGAGGAGGGCGGTGGAAAAGCGAAGCATGGCGGCGGCGTTGGAGCGCCGGCCAGATTACGCCCCGCGCCTCCCGGCACAAGCCCGACTCCGCGCGGCCCGGTCAGAGCGCGGCGGAGCGGATGAAATCCGCGGGCGCGTAGCGGCGGAACGCCTCGATGGCCTCGTATTCGGCCAGGCCGAGGGCGTTGTAGGATTGCGCGAGCCGGCGGCTGCGGTCCTCCGTGCGTTGCCAGAACTCGCGGCGGTCCTCGCCGAGGAACAACGCCTGGTCTTTCTGCGTCTCGTGCCGGAAAATCGCGCGGCGGCGGCGCAGCACTTCCTGCGGGCTGAGCGGCACGGCCAGATCGATCTCGTCCATCGGCCACTCGGCCCACGCGCCGCGGTAGAGCCAGAGCTCCGTCTCGGACAGCCACGATTCCCGCTCCGAGCGGGCGAGTGCCTCGCGCAGTACGCGCAGGCACAGGCGGTGCGTGCCGTGCGGGTCGTCGAGGTCGCCCGCCGCGTAGATCAGGTGCGGCCGGAGCTTCGCGAGCAGGGTCTGCATCATCGCCACATCGACTTCGCCGTATTGGCGCTGGCGCGGACCGGCGTTGTAGAACGGCAGGTCGAGAAAATGCAGCCGGTTCTCCGGCACGCCGCAGACGCGCGCGCCCGAGACGGCCTCCAGCCGGCGGATGAGCGCCTTCCATTGCACGACTTCCGGCAGGGCCGGCGGCTCCGCTCCGCTTTCATAGGCCGCGCACCAAGTCCGGCCGGCGTCGCCTTTGGCCAGACCGGAACCGCGGGCAAAGGCCAGCGTGCGCCACAGGGCCTCGTTCGACACGGCGCCGGCTCCGGATACTTCGTAGGCGATGTGCACCTCGTGGCCGTGGTCGACCAGACGGCAGAGCGTGCCACCCATCGAGATGACGTCGTCATCCGGATGCGGCGAGAGCACGAGCACACGCTTGGGGAAGACGCCGGCCGAGGGCGCGCGGAGCGGGCGGACCGGCGCGTCGCCGGGCTTCGTGCGGGCCGGATCGCGACCGCCGGGCCAGCCTGTGATGGTGTGCTGCATCTGGTAGAATCCGACGAGATTGGCCTCGTAGGCCGAGCCGTGTTCGCGCAGCAGATCCTGCAGCCCGACCTCGTTGTAGTCGTCGTCCGTCAGCTTGAGGATGGGTTTCGCGCGAAGTTGCGAGAGCCAGAGGATGGCGCGGCGGGTCATGCGCTCGTCCCACGCCAGCCCTTGCTCCGCCAACGGACCGACCAGCCACGGCGTGCGGTAGCGCGTGAGCGAGCCGGCCGCCATGGCGTCGAGCACGAACAGCGCGTCCGGGTGCTCCTGCAGGAACGACGCGGTCACGTGCGAATCCACCTCGCCCTCGACCGCGGCGCGCACGATGTCGGCCTTGTGCTGGCCCCAGGCCATGAGGACGACGCGGCGGGCGTTGAGGATCGAGCGCACGCCCATGGTCAGCGCGTGGCGCGGCGTGGCGGCATCGCCGCCGAAATCGCCCGCGGCATCGCGGCGCGTGAGCGGATCGAGCGTGACTAGACGGGTGAGCGAATGCCGGGGGCTGCCGGGCTCGTTGAAGCCGATGTGGCCGGTGCGGCCGATGCCGAGGATCTGGAAATCGATGCCGCCGGCCGCGCGGATGCGCTCCTCGTATTCCGCGCAATGCGCGTCGACGCCGGACTTCGCCACCGTACCGGACGGCAGGTGCGTGCGCGCCGGGTCGAGGTCGACATGGTCGAACAGGTGGGTGCGCATGAAGCGCCGGTAGCTCTGCGCATGGTCCGGCGCCAGCGGATAGTATTCGTCGAGGTTGAACGTGGTGACGTGCGCGAAGCTCAGGCCTTCCTCGCGGTGCAGGCGCACCAGCTCGGCGTAGACGCTGACCGGCGTGGAGCCGGTCGCCAGACCGAGGACGCACGGCCGGCCTTCCTTCTGGCGGAGGCGGATGAGGGCGGCGATCTCGGCCGCGACCGCCCGCGATGCCTCGGCGCTGCCGGGAAAAACGGACAGCGGCACGTGTTCAAAATGGGAACGTTCGAGTCGGGAGGAGAAAGCCATGGGCGAAAGGAGCCGGCGCGGCGTCATACCCCACCGGAGCCCCGAATGATAAGTCTGGCGCTTTTCCGGACAAGCAGCAGAAACGACGATGTTTTTGACGAAAATGCCAACCCCTCCTTCCAGCCAACTTCATCAACTCGTCTCCCGGCTGCCCCAACCGCTGCACCAGCTGCTCGGCCGCCCGGCCACCAATCTGGTGCTGCCGGACAACATCGTGTGCTTCCAGCGGACCTCCGCGCGCGACCTCAACCGCCCACGGCGCGGCCGTGCCCTGCACCATCGTTTCGTCCTCATGTGCGCCCTGCGCACCACGGTGACCGTGTGCGTGGACGACCAGAACATCCGCCTGCGCGCCGGCGAGGGCCTGCTCGTGTTTCCCTTTCAGTTCCACCATTACACGCAACCCGACCGCGAGGAGCTCTCGTGGCTGTTCGTGACGTTCGAGCTCGCCGAGGCGGACGCGCTCGCGGCGCTGCGCTACCGGCCGTTCGAGCTGACGCCCGAGTTGCGCGCGCTGGCCGCCGAGCTGGTTGCCTCCTATGAAACGGAGCGCACGGCCGAGCTGCCCGTCCTGTTGCTGGCGCTGCTGCTGGCACGGTTGCGCCGGCTCAAGGCCGTCGCGCACCCCGCGCCCGGAGCCCCCGCGCCAGTGCCGGGATTGATGATGCGCGTCAACCAGCTCGCCCAGCGCAGCGGCGTCTCCCCCGGCATCAAGGAGATCGCCCGCGCCCTCGGCATCAGCCCGAGCCACCTGCGCGCGCGCTTCAAGGCGTCGTGCGGCGTGAGCATCGGCCGGCACCTGCGGCGGCTGCGGCTGGAGCAGGCGTGCGGGTTGCTCCGCCTCGGGCCGCAGCGCGTCTCGGAGATTGCGGAAACGTGCGGCTTCAGCTCGATCTACAGTTTCAGCCGGGCATTCCGCATGGCCTACGGCGTCTCGCCGCTGACCTACCGCCACAGCGGCCGCGCCGCCCCCGGCCGCGCGAAGCGCGCAAACCGGGCGTAAAGGCATTGGCGGAAATGATGAACTTTTTGACGAATATGCCAGTTGTCTGGCGCGCCTCACTCTAGAGAGGCGTATCACGCTGGACGGGGTAAGGAAAAATACTTGGACGGCCGAAACGCAGGATTATGTAGCAAGCATCCCTGCAACCCCTTGGCGGGCTCGCGCCGCCCTAGTGACCCTAACCCTACATTACCGATGTGTCATCCCAGCATTGGCCATTCACATGGCTCGTTTGCCCGGCTGTTGCGCACCACAACAAGCCTGTTCGCCGTCCTGTTCGCTCTTAATGCCACTCTCCTTGCTGCCGACACCGGCCGCCTCGCCGGCACCGTGACGAGCAAAAGCACCGGCAACGCCCTCCAAGGAGCCACCGTCCAGCTGCCCGCACTCAACCGCTCCACATTGACCGACAACACCGGCAGCTTCATCTTCTTCGATGTGCCCGCGGGCGACGTGAAGATCACGGTCTCCTACTCGGGCTTCGAGGATCTGACCCAGCAGACGCCCATCACCAGCGGCGGCAGCGTTCAGCTGCAGTTTGAGATGGCTGCCTCCGACCGCATCGCCCTGGAGAAATTCACCGTCTCCGCCGTCAAGGAAGGCCAGGCGCTCTCCATCACCGAGCAGCGCAACGCCGCCAACGTGAAGAATGTCGTCGCCCTCGACGAATGGGGCGTGCTTCCCACGCAGAATGTCGGCGAACTGGCGGCACGCCTGCCGGGTGTCACCTTCACGACGGATGAGGACGATCTGGTCTTCAATGTCAGCATCCGCGGCCAGCCCGACAGCTATACGCGCCTCAACGTCGACGGCATGTCGACGACCGGTGTCAGCGGCATCGGCCGCACCGCCACGCTGCATTCCTTTTCCGCCTCGAATTACGAGCAGATCGAGATCATTGCCGGCCAGACGCCCGACCGGCGCGCCGACTCCCTCGGCGGCCAGCTCAACCTGAAGACCAAGTCGCCTCTCGCGATGAAGGAAAAGCGCCGCATCAACTACAACGCCAACCTGCGCTACTTCCCCTCGTATGCCGAGCGCAACGTCTCACTCAAGGACGATCCGCTGCACCCCGACTTCAGCCTCGGCTACACCGAGATCTTCGACGTCTTCGGCGGGCAGCGCAACCTCGGCATCGTGGTGAACGCCTCTTACCAGGAGGTCGTCAATCAAATCGAATATGACTTCCTGCAATACCAGTTCACCAACGAACCCATCGCCTACTTCCACGACTATGACAAGCGCAGCGGCCTAAACCACCGCAAGATCTTCGGTTTCAGTGCGCGGGCCGACTACCGTTGGTCCGACAGCACGACGGTTTCCCTGCGTTTCCTCTACAACGCCGGCGACGAGCCCTTCTATGACCGCGTACGCGTCAACCCCTTCGCCCCGCGTACTATCTTCAACGGCACCACGGGCGCGATCCTGCCCGGTTTCACCGCCAATCGCACCGAGGTCCGCGCCACTACCGGCACACGCTTCGATGTCGAAACCTGGGGTTTCTCGTTCAAGAGCAAGAACCCCACGGGCACCCTCACTTTCGAGCACGACTGGGGCAAGCTGAAGGTCGATCACGCCTACCGCTGGAGCCACACCACGTGGTGGTCCGGCCACGGCAACGACAACCAGGCCGGCCAGTACGTCAGCCGCCTGAATGCTCCGCTTGGCTTCATCTTGGACAACTCGAACCTGGACGGGCGGGTCTTCACGCAGACCGCCGGCCCGGACATCTACAATCCCGCCAGCTACACGCCCATCGTGCTGACCAACGCCAACACGACCACCATCCCGGTTGCACAGACCTCGCGCAGCTTCGTCAAGCGCGACACCGTCACGCGCACCAACGAGGTCAGCGCCACCGTCAACGCCAGCTACGACTTCGAGACGGCCATTCCCCTGACGGTCAAGGCCGGCCTCGATACCATCAACAGACGCGTGAACAACTTTCAGAACAATCCCCGCCGTTGGTATGGCGTCGTAGGTTCCACGCTGGATGCCGACCTCATGCCGATCAGCCAATTTGAACTGAATCACGGGGGCAACCGGGTGCCGGCCTATAAGCCGGCGGCCGTATCGAGCACCCTGGGCAACTCCGCCCTCTGGTACGAGGATGTGAACTTCAACGCGACTTCGCCCTACACCAGCCGTCGCATCATGGAGGAAGGCGTCGATTCCGCCTACGTGCAGCTCCAGTTCAAGCCCCTGCCCAAGCTGACCGTCCTCGGCGGCGTGCGCCAGGAATGGGTCAGCACCGACACGTTCACCTATTTCCGCGCCCGCTCGACCCTGATCGCAGCCGAGCCCAACCATTACAAGCGTGCTGCGTTGGACTATCAAAGGCAGACGACAAGCGGCGACTACTCGAATTCCTTCCCGAGCATTCACCTCTCCTACGACATCACAGCTAACCTGAAGGCCCGTGCAAGCTGGTCCACCAGCTACGGCCGTCCAACGCTGGCGCAACTCGTCCCCGGCGTGGTCCCCAACGATGCCGCTCAGACGGTTACTATCGGCAATCCGTCGATCAAACCGCAGTTTGCCGACAACATTGATCTCAAGCTCGAATACTACTTCAAGAACAACGGCACGGCCTCGATCGGCGTCTTCCGCAAGGACATTACCGACTTCATCAGCGGCAACCTCAACTCCGGCGTGCAGGTGCCAAGCGGCCCGGACAATGGCTTCGATGGCCTCTACGGCGGCTACACCATCTTCCGGCCGACCAACATCGGCAGCGCCAAAGTTGAGGGCATTGAGATCGATTACCGCCAGCGCCTCTCCTTCCTGCCAGGCGCACTCAAGGGTCTGACCGTTTCGGCTAACTACACCTACCAAAAAACGGAGGGGAAGTTCAGCGGCACCACCATCCTCACGACCAGCCAGGTTGCGAACTTCGTGCCGCACCTGTTCAACGCCCGCCTGCAGTACGCCTACGGAAAGTTCGGCGCCTCCTTCGACGCCAACTTCAAGGGCAAACACCTCTTGGTGTTCAGCTCTACGGCCGGCGCGAGTCGCTACCAGAGTGATCTAGTACGCTACAACGTAGGCTTCACCTACCGCCTGCACCCGACGGCGACTGTGTTCCTGAACTTCGACAACATCACGGAGGCAGGTCCCGAACAATACTTCGCCATCGAGAGCCGCACCAGCCAGAGACTGAAGGCCCCGACCGCGATCAAGTTCGGTATCACCGGCCAGTTCTAAGGAGCACCGGATTCATTTCGGGGACGGCCTCCATGGCCGTCCCCTTTTTGAACGAGCGACCCGTTGACGGGTCTTCAGCCAACCAACGAAGAATTGACAGAAACGATGAACCTTTTGGCGAAAACGCCAGTTAAGAGTCGCTCCAACCTCTGAATCTCAAAAAGAGAATCAAACAAAGACGGAAATCTGCTTGGAGCCGGCGCTGGTTTGGTTAAACGAATAGCCTCATCAATTGGCTGGATAATTGCATATCCCCCTGGTCACCCCCTTGTTTTTGCGTCACCTGCGCAAGAACCATAACCCGCACACACACCAACCCGTATGAACGCCCGTTACCCGTGGAATCGTTCGACCTGTCTCGCGGTTCTTGCCGCCGTGAGCATCGTCCCCACCGCGATGGCCCAGCAGGCCGCCGCTCCGAAAGAGGAAAAGCCCGATACACCCGTCAAGCTGGAGAAGTTCGTCGTCACCGGCTCATCGATCAAGCGCGTGGCCGACGAAGGCGCGCTGCCCATCTCCGTCTTCACCAAGCTCGATCTCGAGCAGGAAGGCATTGCGAGCGCTGAGCAGCTCATCATGAACCTCAACATCAACGGCAACGGCCTCGACAATCTGGCGTCGAACGCCGACGTCGTCGCTGGCGCCCAGCGCGGCAACAACGGCGCCACCTCCGCCAATCTCCGCGGCCAGGGTTCCAATGCCACGCTGGTTCTCCTCAACGGCCGCCGCGTCGCCTCGCATGGCCTCAACGGCGGCGTGGTCGACCTCAACTCCATCCCGTTCGCCGCCATCGAGCGCATTGAGGTTCTCAAGGACGGCGCTTCCGCCATCTACGGCACCGACGCCGTCGGTGGCGTCATCAACTTCATCACCAAGCGTGATTTCCAGGGCCTCGTCGCCAACGCCTCGTCCGACGTCACCCAGGACGGCGGTGGCAACATCTTCCGCTACTCGCTCGTCGGCGGCTGGGGCGACCTCAACAAGGATAAGTGGAACATCATGGCCTCGCTCGCCATCTCCGACAGCAAGGTGCTCCGCGGCGAGGATCGCGACTTCGTCAACACCTTCCAGCCCGATCGCGGCATCTCGCCCGACACCCGCGGCGCGCCGATCGCCACCATCTTCGCAATCAGCTCGATCTACAACGTCCTCAGCCGCGACAACATCAACGCCACCGGTCGCAGCACCGGCCCGATCGATCCCGCCAATCCCGCGCTCCGCGTGAACGGCATCAACATCAGCGACCTGCCGACCAACACCGCCGGTTATGCCGGACTGGACGGCATGGGCCCCTACGACGAGCTGCTCTGGAACTCCCCGTCAGCCAAATACGGCTCCGCCTGGGATACCGGCCGCGCTGCCGTGCTCCAGCAGCCGGTGAAAAACACCAATTTCGTGGGTCGCGGCTCCTACAAACTGGGCGATCACCTGCTCACCCTCGAAGCCGTCGTCGGCCGATCCGAATCCAACAAGAGTTTCTCGGCCAATCAGATTTCCAGCTCCACGTCGTCGACCAATCCTTTCTTCAATCTCGCCTACCCGAGCACAGGCGCGGACTACACCCGCGTCTTCAACGCCCTCGTCGCCTATTTTCCCGCGCTCGAGGTCAACCGCGGTCGGCCCATGCCGTTCCGCTGGCGCGCCCTGCCCGTCGGCAGCCGCGAGATCAGGACCGTCAGCGACACCAGCCGTTTCCTCCTCGGCGCCGAGGGCCCTCTCCCGTTCCTGCGTGACTGGGAATACCGCTCCGGCCTCGCGCAGGCCGAAAGCAAGAGCAAGTCCCGCCTGAATCGCGGCTATTTCTACGCCTACCCGTTCGCCGCTCTCATCAACACCGGCGTACTCAATCCGTTCTCCTACACCCAGACCCCGGAGGCTCTCGCCGCGCTCGACAAGGTGCGCGCCGATGGCGTCGAACTCTACGGCGGCAAGTTCACCACCACGACCTTCGACTTCACCGCCTCGGGTCCGGTGTGGCAGCTCCCCGCCGGCGAGATGCAGGGCGCGGTCGGCCTTGATTTCCGCCGGGAGGAATACTCCTTTGTCGGCGATCAGCGCGGCAATCCGAGTTCCACCACCAATTTCATCTTCAACGCGCCCTTCGACAACGCACTTGCCACCGCCGGCACCCTCAGCCGCGACATCAAGGCCGTCTTCGCCGAGTTGCAGATTCCGCTCTGGAAGAACTTCGATCTGAACGTCGCCGGCCGCCGCGACGACTACACCGGCTTCGGCAGCACCACCAATCCGAAGATCACGCTGCGCTTCTCTCCCACCGACAAGATCCTCTTCCGCGCCTCCTACAGCACCGGTTTCCGCGTGCCGACCTTCAAGCAGCAGTTCGACCCGCGGTTCGAGAGCGTCTATTCCGGCCTCGATCTCGTTAATCCCTACACGCACGCTCCAATTCCGGCCAACAGCATCCTGATCTACTCGGGGGGCAAGAGCAGCCTCGAGCCCGAGGAAGCCAAGATGTATTCCGCCGGCGTCGTCGTTTCGCCGATCAAGAACATCACGTTCAGTGTCGACTGGTGGTCGGTCAACCGCGATGGCACCATCCTCATCCTCGGCCCGAGCACGATCCTGGCCAACTACCAGCTGTTCTCCGACGCCATCATCCGCGACAGCGCCAACACGATCTCGGCCATCGACAACCGCTGGCTCAACGCCGGCGAGACCGAGACCAAGGGCATCGAATATACAGGTCGCGGCGAGTTTGATCTCTGGGGCGGTAAGGTCATCGGCGACGTGAACGTCTCCCAGCTCCTCAAGAAGCGTTCGCGCCTCGTCGCCTCCGCCGCCTGGGGCGCCAGCGAGGTGGGCCGCTTCACCCGCGCGAGCGACATCGGTCTGAAGTGGAAGTCCACCGCGTCCGTCTCTTATCGCAAGGGCAAGTGGACCGGCCGCGTCAGCCAGCTCTACCGCGCCGGCTACATGGACTACGTCGCGCCCGGCGTCCTCGCCGGCCTCGTCCGTCCCGTGAACTGGAACCCGAAGGTCGACGAATACATCACCTACAACGCCAGCCTGACCTACCGCTGGAACAAGGACCTCACCGTCATCGCCGGCATCAAGAACCTCTTCAACACCGACCCGCCCTTCTCCGTCGCCTACGACACCAACACCGGTGCCGGCAGCAGCTGGGAACCGCGTGTCGCCGACCCGCGCGGCCGCGCGTTCACTCTGTCGGTCGAATACAAGCTCTTCTAAGCACGCCGGGCCCCTCGGCCTGGACAACGAAACTCTCGAGGGGCGGTCCAACCGGACCGCCCCTTTTTTCTCTCTCCACCTCCATCATGATCCTCCGTCTCCTCCGCTTTTCGCTGGCCGCCGCATTCTCGCTGGGCACGGCGGGCTTGGTTGTCGCCGATCCGCCGGCTCCGGCGTCGACCGCCGTCCCCGCCGACGCGCAGCCGCTGCTCGCCAAGCCGCTCTACCAGTTCACCGAGGCCGAGGTCGGCCGTTACCTCGCCTACCTGCAAACCGCCGAGCCCGACCTGCGCCGGCGCATCGTCCATCTCGCGCGCAAGAATCTCGGCCAGCCCTACGAACTCTACCTGCTCGGCGAAATGCCGTTCGAGAACTACGACCCGCAGCCGATCTACAGCCTCGGCAAAAGCGATTGCCTCGTCTTCACCGAGCACACCTACGCCATGGCGCTCAGCCGCGACTGGACCGGATTCGTGCGCCTCCTGCAGCGCATCCGCTACCGCGACGGCCGCCTCGGCGTCGCCACCCGCAACCACTTCACCGAGGCCGACTGGAATCCCTCCAACCGCTGGCTCGTCCACGAGGTCACCACCGAACTCGCCAACGGCAAGGCCGTGAAATTCGACGAAAAGATCGACCGCGCCCGATTCCTCCTCGGCCGCTACCATCTGAAATCCGATTACACGGTCGAGCTGCACCACGACGCCTACCTGCCCTACGCCGAAGTCGCCCGCGTCGCGGCCGGCCTGCGCGACGGCGATTTCGTCAATGTCGTGCGTGGCGTCGTCAAGCCGGGCGCGCCGATCAACGACATCTTCGGCGGCAACGCCTGGGTCGGCCACACGGGCCTCGTCGCCCATGGCCCCGACGGCACACTGCACATCATCCACTCGTCGGAGCCCGTCGTGCGCGAGGAGACCTTCGCCTCGTTCATCGCCCGCGAAACCGCCCACAACACCGAGCGAGACGCGGCCGGCAAGCCGCGCCTGCTGGGTTTCAAGTTCCTCCGCCTGCAGGACGACCCGTTGGCCAACCTCCGGCAGATCGACGGCGCCGACACTCCCCGCGTGACTTTGCCCGGCGGCGTTTCGGCTGGGCTCTAGATCGCCGCCCTTCGGTTCCAAACAGCGAATGAGCATCCACGAGAACCCCCATTCCGAGGAGAGAGGCCCCGTAAGGCGCGACCTCGTGTCGCGCCTTTTGCCTAGGCCGCGTGCAAGGTGCGGTCCTACGTCCGACGGCTTATGCGTGGTTCTTTGTGCCCATTCGTGGTTAAAAATTTCCCCCGTCTCATGATCCCTTCCGCCATCGCCGCCCTGCCGGCCCGCACCGCCGAGCTCGCCGCGCTCCTCGAGCGCTGGGCCAACATCAACTCCGGCTCCGGCCACGCCGCCGGCCTCGCCCGCATGTGCGGCGTGTTGCGCGCCGACTTCGCCGCCGCCTTTCCCACCGCGACCATCGAGGAACGTTCCGCCGATGCCCCGGGTTTCAACCCGTCCGGCGTCAAGGCGCTGCGCTTCCGCCTGCGTCCCGCCGCGCCGACCCGCGTTTTTCTCTGCGGCCATTACGATACCGTCTACGAAGCCAACGACGCCTTCCAGGTCTGCCGGTGGACCGACGCCCAGACGCTCAACGGACCCGGCGTCACCGACATGAAGGGTGGCCTCGTCGCGTTGCTCGCGGCGCTCCAAGCCTTCGAGCAAACGCCGCACGCCGCGCAGATCGGCTGGGAAATCCTGCTCACCCCCGACGAAGAAACCGGCTCGCATGGCACCCGCGCGCTGTTCGAGGAGGCCGCGCGCCGCAACCACTTCGGCTTCGTCTTCGAGCCCGCCCGTCCGACCGGCGATGTCATTCACTCGCGCAAGGGCACGGGCGGCATCGTCGCCACCTGCCACGGCCGCGCCGCCCACGCGGCGAAAATCCCGAACGACGGTCGCAACGCCATCCTCGGTCTCGCCGCGTTCCTCCTCGCCGCCGCGAAGATTCCGGCCGAGCAGCCCGGCGTGCTCGTGAACGTCGGCAACATCAAGGGCGGCACTCCCGCCACGAACGTCGTGCCGGATTTTGCCCAGGCCGAGATCGATCTCCGTGTCACCAAGATGTCCGACCGCGAGCCGCTCTTCGCCCGGCTCGAGGCCCTCGCCGCCGAGATCGGCGCTGCCTATGAGGTGAAGTTCGAACTCAAGGGCGGCCTCAACCGGCCGCCGAAGGAGAACCATCCGACCGAAGCGGCGTTGTTCCCCGCGTTTCAGCGCGCCGCGCAGGATGTGGGCATCAAGCCTTTCGACTGGGTGCATGGCGGCGGCGCCTCCGATGGCAACTTCCTCGGCGCCGCCGGTCTGCCCTGCTTCGACGGCATCGGCCCCGAGGGCGACCACCTGCACAGCACCCGCGAGTATTGCCGCGTCGCGACCATCGCCCCGCGCGCGGCCAACGTCGCGCTCTTTCTCCATCGCCTCGCCGCCGGCGAAATTCCGTTCCCGCGGTGACCCGCGCTTCTCCGTCAGCCACGCAGGAGCCTGCGGGCAGACGACCCGAATGCGGTGCCGCGGATGCATCGGTTGATCGCCTGCCAGCGGCACCTGCAACCGGGAGCCCACCAGATCACCGGCCCTGCTCCGGCAACCACAACCCCCCGTGGGAGCGAGCGTGCTCGCGACACCCCGCGCGGCGCGTAATAAACCCCGGATTCCGCAATTGGAGCACGCGCAGGAGAGTGTGGGAGCGGCTTTACGCCGCGACTTTCGGGTGCGACACGTTGAGGCTACGAGTCGGGGCGTAAAGCCCCTCCCACATTTCCTGCCATCACGGAATCCGGGATAAATCCACCGATTCCCTGTCACCTCTCCGGGCTTTCCGGGCACTTCATTCTGACGCACAATGCAAACGCCCGTAATCATGGCCCTCCTCCACACCGCCAGCGATGCCGATCTGGTCGCCGCCTACCTTGGCGGCAACCGCTCCGCATTCGAGCAGATCGTGGAGCGTTATCAGCGTCTGCTCTGCTCGCTGGCCTACTCCGCGCTCGGCGACGTCGGGGCGAGCGAGGACGTCGCGCAGGAAACCTTCGTCACCGCGTGGCTCAAGCTCGGCGAGCTGCGCGAACCCGAGAAACTCCGCTCCTGGCTCTGCGCCATCCTCCGCTTCAAGATCAGCCACGTCCGCCGGCGCGACGGTCGCGAACCCGTGCACGGCGCCGCCCCGCTCGAAGGCACCCTCGACATCCCGACTGCGGAAACGCCCGCCGACACCGCCGCGATGGACCGTGACGAGCAGGCGCTCGTCTGGCGCGTGCTGCAGACTTTGCCGGAAACCTACCGCGAGCCGCTCGTGCTGTTTTACCGCGAACACCGCTCGATCGAGCACGTCGCCGCCGAACTCGACCTCTCCGAGGACGCCGTGAAACAGCGCCTCGCGCGCGGGCGCAGCCTCCTCAAGGAGCAGGTGCTCGCCCTCGTCGAAGGCGCGCTCGCCCGCAGCACGCCCGGCCGCGTCTTCACCGTTGGCGTGCTCGCCGCGCTGCCCGCGTTCACGCCGCCCGCCGAGGCCGCGGTCGTGGGCACTGCCGCCGCGGCGGCGACGAAAGGCGCGAGCGGCCTCGCCAAGTTTGCCCTGCTCGCGCCCGTGCTCGCTTCGGTGAGCGGCTTCGTCACGACGGTGATGACGCTGCGCATGAATCTCGACCAGTCTCGCACCGTGCGCGAGCGGCGCGCCGTGGTCGTCACGACCGCGGTGTTACTCGGCAGCTTCATCGGTTTCCTGCTCTTCGTCTTCGGGCTGCGCCTGGCCGCCATGCGCTGGCCGGATCAACTCTCGACGATCGCGCTCATCCATCACGCCACCGTTTTGCTGTTCTCGGGCGCGTGGTCGCTCGCGCTGATCCGCTCGCTCCGGATCGCGCGCGAGCTGCGTTCGGCGGAGCGGCAGCGCGAGCCGAAGCGGTTCGCGCATCCGTCCGACCGCGTCGGCTCGCGCCTCGCCGAGTATCGCACCCGCGCGACGTTGCTTGGCCTGCCGCTCGTGCACGTCCGCTTCTCCGCGCCCGACGCTACGCAAGGTCCCGCGGTCGGCTGGATCGCGGGTGGTGACCGCGCGGTGGGCGTGCTGTTCGCCTTCGGCGGCTGGGCGTTCGGCCTCGTCAGCGTGGGCGGCCTGGCGTTCGGCGCGCTCACGCTCGGCGCAGTCAACCTTGGGTTGATCAGCCTCGGTGCGATTTGCTTTGGCGGCGTGGCGGTCGGCTCCGTGTCCGTCGGCTGGCACGCGTCCGGCTCGCTGTCGGCTACGGCGTGGGAGACCGCGCGCAGCGCCAATCTCGCGTTCTCGCAGCACATCGCGGCGGCGCCTTTCGCCCTCGCGCCGCACGCCAACGACGCTGTCGCCCAGCGCATGCTGGCCGATCCGAACGCCCGCCGTGACTGGCTGATCTTTTGCGCGCTCATCGTCGTCCTGAGCCTCGTGCCGACGACGCTCTACGCCCGCGCCGTGCGCCGGCGCATCGGCCGGCCACCCGGCTAGACGCTCCGCGCGCCGTTTGCCTCCTCCCTCGCCGCGTCCGCCGCGCGTGGCGCGAGCCTGGCCCGTTTTTTTCCCATGACCTCCCAATCCTCCACCTCCGCTCCTCGCACCGCCGCGCTCGACAGTTTGCGCGCGCTCCTGACGCTGCTCGTCGTCGCGCACCACGCTGTGCTCGCCTACTTCGTCTACGCGCCGCCGCCCGGCGCGTTCGACGCCACGCTCTTCTGGGGCGCATTTCCCATCATCGACGCGGCGCGCGCGCAAGGCGTGGACCTGCTGGTGTTGTGGAACGACTCGTTCTTCATGGCGCTGATGTTCCTGCTCGCCGGTTTATTCACGGGGCCGAGCCTCGTGCGCAAAGGCGCGGGCGGTTTCGCGACCGATCGTTTCGTGCGGCTGGGTCTGCCGTTCATCGTCAGCGCAGGCGTGCTGGCGCCGCTGGCCTATTATCCGGCGTTCCTGCAACGCGAGGCCGCAACGCCCGCGGCGGGTTTCATCGACGCGTGGGCGAAACTCGGCGTGTGGCCCGCGGGGCCGGCGTGGTTTCTGTGGGTGCTGCTGGCGTTCAGCGCGCTGGCGGCGCTGCTGCACGCCGCGCTGCCGCGCGCTCTCGAAGCGCTCGGCCTGGCCGGCGAGTGGTGCCGCGCGCGGCCCGCGCGGTTGGTCGGCGTGTGGATCGTCGCCGCAGTGCTGGCCTACATGCCGGTGGTGATGAAGGTGAATTACATGCACTGGTCGAGCTGGGGGCCGTTTTTCGTGCAGACGTCGCGCGTGGGACTCTATGCGGCGTATTTCTTCTACGGTGTCGCACTCGGCTGGCGCGGCGCGGGGCTGCGCGAGCTCGTCGCACCGGACGGGCCGCTCGGGCGCCGCTGGGGGCGTTGGCAGGTCGCGGCGGGCCTCGTGTTCGTGGGTTTCGTCGCGACGGTGATCGTGAACGCTATCAAGGCCTCGCGCGGCGAGTTTTCCCTCGGCTGGGGCGTGACCTCCGGTGTGCTGATGACGGTGAGCGGCGCCGTCACGAGCACGAGCCTGCTGGCGTGGGCCGCGCGCAAGCGGAGCGTCGAGAACGCCTTCTGGGCCAGCCTGCGGCGCAACGCCTACGGCATCTACCTTGTGCACTACGCGATCGTCATCTGGCTGCAGTTCGCGTTGTTGCGCTTCACCATGCCCGGGCTCGTCAAAGCGCTGTTCGTCATGATCGCCGGCATAGCGCTCAGCTGGGCGCTCGCGGCCGCGCTGCGGCGGCTGCCGGGCCTGCGCGCGATTCTGTGAGCGTCACTCCGGCAGCCACACGCCACCGAGCACGGCGCCGCGCATGGCGCCGGTGACCGCGGGGCAGTTTCCCGCGCCGTGGTGCATCCGCTGCCGCGCCAGCCACGCGAAGGCCATCGCCTCGACCCAGCCGGGATCGACGCCGAGCGCGGCGGTCGTCTGCATCTGGCAGCCCGGCAGGCGCTCCTGCAGCGCCCGCATCAGCACCGGATTCCGCGCGCCGCCGCCGCAGATGAAGACCCCGACGCCGCTGGCGCCGAGCGTCGCCTTCACGCTCTCGGCGATGCTCTGCGCCGTGAGCGCGACGAGCGTCGCCTGCACGTCCGCCGGCCCGTAGCCGCCGACGTGCGCCGCCAACCAGGCCGGCGAGAAATGCTCGGGGCCCGTGCTTTTCGGCGCCGGTCGGGCAAAGTATCCGTCGGCGAGCAACGCGCGCAGCAGCTCCTCCTGCACCCGTCCGCGCGCGGCGAAGGCGCCGTCGCGATCCATCGGTTCGCCGAGCTGCTGCCGGCACCATGCATCGAGCAGCGTGTTGCCCGGTCCTGTGTCGAAGCCGCGCACCGGCGCGGTGGGATCGGCCGGGAGCAGCGTGACGTTGGCGATGCCGCCGATGTTCACCACCGCGCGCGCCTCGCCGGCGCGACCGAAGATCGCCGCATGAAACGCCGGCACGAGCGGCGCGCCCTGGCCGCCGAGCGCCATGTCCTTGCGCCGGAAATCCGCCACGACCGGCAGGCCCGTCTGCGCGGCGATCGTGTTCGGATCGCCGACTTGCAGCGTGAACGGCACCGCGCGGCCCGGCCGGTGCCGCACCGTCTGCCCGTGGCTGCCGATCGCGTGCACGCCGGCGCGCTCGACGCGCGCGAATTCCAACAGTTCGTTCACCGCGCGGGCGAAGTGCCGCCCCACCGCCACGTCCGCGCCCCCGAGCCGGTCGATTTCGTCCTCGCCCGGCACCGCCAGCCGCAGCAACTCACCGCGCAGCTCTGGCGGATACGGCAGCGTGTGCGTCGCCACGAGCTCGGCGCGCGCGCCGAACCGCACCAGCGCCGCATCCACGGCGTCGACACTCGTGCCGGACAGCACGCCGACAAAAAGTTCGTCTTTCGGCCCAGAAGTCACGTCCGAGTGAAATGAACGATTGAACCTCCCGCAGCAACGCAGGATTATCGGCCCATTCCCCGTCATCTCGAGGCGCCCTCCGCGCCGTGCCGCTCCATTCGATCGCGCCATGCTCTCCACCGAAACTCCCAGCAACCAGCACCCCGACCTCGATCTCTACGCGACCGCCGACCTCGTCCGCGCCTTCACGGAAGACCAGGTGCGCGCCGCCAACGTTGTCCACGCCGCCGGCGCACAACTCTCGCGCGCGGTCGATGCGGCGGTCCCGCGCATCGCCGCCGGCGGCCGTCTGCTCTACGCCGGCGCAGGCACTTCCGGTCGCCTCGGTGTGCTCGACAGCGTCGAACTCTTCCCGACCTTCAGCTGGCCGAAGGAGCGCGCCGTCGCGCTGCTCGCCGGCGGCAAGCCGGCGATGTTCGCAGCGGTCGAAGGCGCCGAGGACGACCGCGCGCAGGGCGCGGCGGATTTGCGCGCCCTTGCTCCCACGCAAAACGACGTCCTCATCGCGCTCGCCGCCTCCGGCGCCACGCCTTACGCGCTCGGCGCCATCGAGGCCGCGCGCGCCGCCGGCGCGCTGACCATCGGCATCGCCAACAATCCCGCCGCCCCGGTCGCCACCCAGGCCGAAATCGGCATCACGCTCGACACCGGCAGCGAGGTCATCTCCGGCAGCACGCGCCTGAAAGCCGGCACATCGCAGAAGATCGCCCTCAACACGCTCTCGAGCGCCATCATGGTCCGGCTGCACAAGGTCTACGGCAACCTGATGGTCGACGTGCACCCGACCAACGCGAAGCTCTTCCGGCGCGCCATCGCGCTCACCACGCGCGCCACCGGCGCCGATGAGGCCGCTGCGCGGCGCGCCTTGGAGGCCTGTGGCTATCGCGTGAAGGTCGCCATCGTCATGCTCAAGCGGAATCTCGATTCCGCCGCCGCCGAGGCGGCCCTCACCGCCGTGCAAGGCAATGTGCGCGCCGCGCTGAAGGCATGAGCATCCTGTCACGGATTTTCGGGTGGGGCGCGTTCGCCACGCTCATCCTGCTCCTGGCCGGATGCGTCACCCGTCCCACGCCCGTGGAACCCCCGCCGCCGGCCCCGCGTGAGTTCCGCGGCGTCTGGGTGGCGACTGTGGCCAACATCGACTGGCCCAGCAAACCTGGCCTGCCGGTCGAGCAACAGCGCGCCGAGTTGATCGCCATCCTCGACCGCGCCCACGCGCTCCGCCTGAACGCCGTCATCCTGCAAGTTCGTCCGGCGGCCGATGCGCTCTACCTGTCGGCCTTGGAGCCGTGGACCGAATACCTGAGCGGCACGCAGGGCCGTGCGCCGGAGCCGCTCTACGATCCGCTGCAGGTGTGGATCACGGAGGCGCACCGCCGCGGCTTGGAGCTGCATGCGTGGTTCAATCCGTATCGCGCCCGGCACCATCAGGCGAAGTCGGACTTCGCGCCGACGCATTTGGCGAAGACGCATCCCGCCGTGGTGAAACGCTACGGCGAGTTGTGGTGGATGGATCCGGGCGACGCCTTCGCCGCGCAGCGCACGCTCGACGTCGTGGCCGATGTCGTCCGCCGCTACGACGTCGATGGCGTGCACATCGACGACTATTTCTACCCGTATCCGATTCCTCAGCCGCTTTCCCCCAAGGCACCCAAAGACGCGCCGCGCGAGGACGTACCTTTCCCCGACGAGCCGTCGTGGCAGCGCTACCTCGCCAGCGGTGGCCAGCTGGCGCGCACCGACTGGCGGCGGCAAAACGTCGACCAGCTGGTCGAACAGCTTTACCGCACCATCCACGCCATCAAGCCGTGGGTGAAGTTCGGCGTCAGCCCGTTCGGGCTCGGCCGACCCGACCGCCGTCCGGCCGGCATCGAGGGTTTCAGCCAATACGACAAGCTCTACGCCGACGTGGAGCTCTGGCTGCAAAAGGGCTGGCTCGATTATCTGGCGCCACAGCTCTACTGGCCGCGCAGCCAGAAAGCACAGGCCTTCGAGCCGCTGCTCGATTACTGGGCGAAGCAAAACACCGCTCAACGCCATCTCTGGCCCGGGCTCTTCACCAGCGCCATCAACGACACGCCGCAGTCCTGGACGCCCGAGGAGATTCTCCAGCAGATCGCGGTGACGCGGTCACGCCCCGCCGCGAGCGGGCTCATCCAATTCAGCATGGCCGCACTGATGCAGGATCGCCGCGGCATTGCGGAAAAACTCGCCGCCGGCCCCTACGCGCAACCCGCGCTCGTGCCACCCACGCCGTGGCTCGACGCCCAACCACCCCCGGCCCCGAAGCTCAAGCGTCGGGCTGACGGAAAAATCACCGTTATGCCCGGCAAGGGCAAGGCCGCGGCCAACTACGCCGTGTGGCGGCGGCAGGACCGGGCGTGGAATTTCTCCGTGCAGCCCGCGACCGATCCGGTGGTCGAGGCAGGCACGGCCGAAGCGATCGTCGTTTCCGCCGTGGATCGGCTTGGCAACGAGAGCCCGCGCGTCACGCTCCTCCTGAAAACCCCATGACTCTCCCGGCTGAATTTGTGAGAGGGGCTTTACGCCCCGACGCGAAACGCTCCCAACCAGTCGGGGCGTAAAGCCCCTCCCACCGCCAAGATCACTCCCTGATCGCCTCCGCCATGGAAACCTCCGCCACTCCCGCCCCGCAGAATTTCTGGCGCTGGATTCCGTCGCTCTATTTCGCACAGGGCATCCCCTACGTGGTCGTGATGACCTTGGCGGTGGTGATGTACAAAAACCTGAAGGTCTCGAACACCGACATCGCGCTCTACACGAGCTGGCTCTACCTGCCGTGGGTCATCAAGCCGCTCTGGTCGCCGCTGGTGGAGTTGTTCCGGACGAAACGTTTTTGGATCGTTAGCCTGCAACTGGTGATCGGCGCGGCGTTCGCGCTGGTGGCGCTGACCCTGCCGGGCCCGGGTTTCTTCCGCTACACGCTGGCGGTGTTCTGGCTGATGGCCTTCAGCTCGGCCACGCACGACATCGCGGCCGACGGCTTCTACATGCTCGCCTTGCCGGCTTACCAGCAGGCGGCGTTCGTGGGCGTGCGCAGCACGTTCTACCGGCTGGCCATGATCGCCGGTCAGGGCGGTCTCGTCTACCTGGCGGGCACGTTGCAGGACATGACCGGCGACGTGGCACGCGCCTGGTCGCTGGTGTTCGGCGTGCTCACGGCGATGTTCATCGGCGCCGGGCTCTATCACCTCGCGGTGCTGCCGCGTCCGGCTACCGACCGCTCCGCGCCCACCGGGCAACCGGCGCTGACCGGGTTCTTCACGGTGTTCGGCGAATTTTTCCGCAAACCCGGCATCGGCGTCACGCTCGCCTTCCTGCTGCTGTATCGATTCGCCGAGGCGCAATTGCTGAAGCTGGTGACGCCCTTCCTGCTCGATCCGCGGACGGATGGCGGACTGGGGCTGACCACGCAACAGGTGGGCATCGCCTACGGCACAGTCGGCGTCATCGCGCTCACCCTCGGCGGGCTGCTCGGCGGCTACGTCATCTCGCGCTACGGATTGAAGCGCCTGCTCTGGCCGATGATCCTCATCATGCACGTGCCGAATCTGGTTTTCGTCACCCTGGCCCTGACCCAGCCGGGCAACCTTCTCGTGATCGCCGGCGCGCTGGCGGTCGAGCAATTCGGCTACGGTTTCGGTTTCACCGCCTACATGCTCTACATGATCATGGTCGCGGAGGGTGAGCACAAGACGGCGCACTACGCCATCTGCACGGGCTTCATGGCGTTGGGCATGATGGTGCCGGGCATGTTCGCCGGCTGGCTGCAGGATCACCTCGGTTACGTGAAATTCTTTCTCTGGGTCATGCTGTGCACGATCCCGTCGTTCGTCGCGATCTCGCTGCTCAAGGTCGACCCGGCGTTCGGGAAGAAGAGCACCTGAGCGGACCCGGAGCGCGGGGCACGGGGGCGTCAGCCAGGGAACGCGGCGGCTTACGGCACCAGCCGACGCGCGCCATCGATGAGCTTGTCCCAATCGAACGCCGGACCGGGGTCGGTCTTGTTCGTCTGGATGTGGAAATGGCCGAGCACACCGTGGTAGCGCGCGAGTTCGTCGTCCGGCAATTTGTGCGGCAGCACCTTGCCGTCGGCGCCGCGCGGGTAATCGAGTTTGATCTTCGGGAAGATGCGGCTGAGCGCGGCGGTGAGCTTGATGAGGGCCTTGTACTGCTCCGGCGTGAGGTCGTATTGCACGAGGTCCTGGCCCTGAATCGTGCCGCGCACGGGCGCAGGCCGGGCCGGATGACCGGTGAACCCCTTGGTGCGGATCAGCGGGTCGCCGAGTTTCGGCGGCACGGTGATCACGACCGCACCCCGGGCGTCGCGCGCATACCACTCGTCGAGCGTCTTGGTGTCGTTTGGCCCGTAGGCGCCCATGTTGGCGATCTCGATGCCGACGGAGCGGTGATTCGAGGTCGTGGCGTGATACGCGCGCTCCTTGAGATCGAGCGTCTGGTAGAGGGTGCCGTCGAGATCGAGCATGAAGTGCACGCTGAGTCCGCGGTGGTCGTGCAGGACGTTGAAACACTGCTTGCTGATGCCGCAGACATCGTAGTGCAGCACGAACTGGTCGACCACGCGCCGCAGCGTCGGCAAATCCCAGCCGCCGCCGCGCACGCGCTCGATCTCCTCCGGCGTGAGCGCGGCGAAGCGCAGGCCGTAGCGGTTGGGCTCCTTGAAGTCCGGCAGGGCCGCCTGCGTCTTCGTCCAGCCGCTCTCCTCGAACGGCGCGAAGCGGCGCTCGACGCGGTAGGCGTCGTAGCCGCCCGGATCCATCCAAGTGACGACCTTCGTGCCGGTGTGAAACAACTGGCCGGCGACAATGATCTCGTCGCCCTTGCGTTTGGCGAGCGAACCGGGGCGATGCAGACAGCCGGTGAGAAGCAGGGCGAAGAGGCAGGCGAGCGCGAGGGGTTTGGAGTATTTCACGGCAGGATATCGACCACGGATGGCACGGATACTCTCGGATGTTCTCGGAAGGAAACGTGGTCTGAAATCCCATCCGGGCTCATTCGTGCAATCCGTGGTTAGGAAAACTCAGGTAATCAGACCGGCTTTGCGCTTGAGCGCGAGCACGCGTTGGTACGATTCGTCGATCCGCGCCGCGGGGATCCGGCCCGACTCGACCGCGTGCACGAGGATCGCCGCGGCCTTGCCGGCGATGTCGGGGTCGTAGCCGAGGTTGTTGCCGAAGCAGAGCAGGTCGATGCCCGCCTCGATCGCCAGCGGCACGGATTTCTCCAAGCCGTAATGGCTGGAGATCGCCTTCATCTCCATGTCGTCGCTGGTGACGACGCCCTGGAAACCCAGTTTCTCGCGCAGCACGCCCGTGATGACCGCCGGCGAAAGCGTGGCCGGGCGCTCCGGATCGAGCCGCCGGTTGAACACGTGCGCGCTCATCACAGCGTCGCAGAGGCCCGCGGCGATGAGCCGCTGGAACGGAATCAGCTCCCGCTCGTGCCACGTCTGCGTGACGTCGACCAGACCAAGATGCGTGTCGCCGGTCGCGCTGCCGTGGCCGGGAAAATGTTTCGCGCAGGTCAGCACGCCCTGCGCGCGGTGGGCGCGCATGAACTCGGCGGCATGCCGCGCCACCTTCTCCGGATCGCCCGAGAACGTCCGGCCCTTGCCCTTGATGATCGGATTGTCGGGGTGCGCGTCGAGGTCGACGACGGGGGCGAGGTTGAAGTTGATGCCGAGCCCGGCCAGCGTGCGCGCTGTGGCCTGGGCGTGGCGATAGGTCTCGGCGGGCTGGTCGATGCGACCGAGCTCCTCGTGCGAGATGCTCTCCGGGAAACCGTAGGCGGGCTTCAGGCGGTTGACGCGCCCGCCTTCCTGATCGATGGAAACGAGCAGCGGGACCGCCGCCTGTTTTTGCAGATGCGCGAGCAGCGCGCGCACTTGCTCCGGCGACTCGATGTTGCGCCGGCGCGAAGCGGTGTCGACGGTGCCACCCGCCATCTCCTGGTCGAACAGGATGATGCTGCCGATATGGTGTTCGCGGATGTCGCGCGCGATCACCCCGCACTCCGCCGGCGTGCAGCCGCGGAAGCCGACCAGCAGCAACTGGCCGATCTTCTCGCGCAAGGTGGGAGGGGGGGACACGGGGCTCATCGGGACTGCCGACGCTAGAGCCCACGCCGGGGTGGCGACAACCCTACATCGCGCGTCCGGCACGAAAACAGCCGCACTGAACCGGTTTTCGCGGTCGCGCCGACTGCTTATTTCGGCTGCGCCGGCGCGAGGGCCGGAAGCCGCGCCTGGAGCTGCTCGAACTTGGCCCGCGTCGGCTCATCCCGGGCCACCTTCAGCCCGAGACGGACCAGGCCGTGCGCCTCGGCCGGAAACCCGTTCTGCGCCCGCAGGTCGGCCGCGCGATAGACGAGCGCCGTATTGCGCGGGAAAAGCTTCACGCCCTGCTCGACGGCCGCAAGGTGCGCGGCCGTCGGCGGAAAGGCGCTGGCGGTCCAAGCCTCGGCCATGAGCTCGTAGATTTCCGCCAAGGCGGGCGGCTGCGTGCGTGCCGCGAAAAGCGGCTCCAGCACGCCGGCCGTCTGCTCGGAGCTGAGTTTGCCCTGTCCGCCTTTCGGCTGGGCCAGCCCCTCGGCCAGTCGCAGGCGCGCCAGCTCCAGATATGCCCGGGGACGGACAACCTGGCCCGCAACGGCCTTCTCGAGCAGTTTCCGGGCGCGGGCGGTATCGCCGCCCGCCAACTCGGCCAGTCCGAGCGATGCCAGCAGGGCGGAATCACGCTCCCCGCGCCGGTAAGACAGGATCAACACTTCGAGTGCCGCGGCGGGATGCCCGGCGAGGGCAAACGCCTCGCCTTTGAGCCGGCCGATTTCCGCCTCCGTCGCCTCGCGCACCACGACCGGCGGCGGCGCGGGGATCTTCTGCCCCTTGTCCGCCTGCACCCCGGCGACCTTCGAACGCGTGAACTCGATGTGGCCGCGCAAGGCCTGGAGCATCTCGTCGTAGCCCAGCTTGAAGCACTCCTTGAACAGCGCCTCGGTGAGCGGCTCGCGCCCCGCGCGGTTTACGAAGGTGAGAAATTCCCTTTGGTGCCGGCCGTAGTCGCCGTAGAGCCCCCAGTGGACGAACGCGTAGCACTGCTTCGCCCAGACGTTGTCGATCGGGTTCTGGGCCAGGGCGGAATCCGCCTGCAGCGCGAACATCGCGTCCAACGGCAGCAAGGCCCGGTTCGCCAGAGCCACATTGAAATCCCGGTCCTCGCGGACCTTCGCGTCCGCGCGATCCGTGCCGAGGTTCGGGTTCTCCACCCGTCCGATGGAAATCTCCGTCTCGGTGATGCGCAGGTTCATGAACAGCTGCGACAGGCCCTCGGCAAACCAAACCGGATGCGGCGGTTGACGCTCAGAGAGGAGAAAACGGATGTATTCCCGGTAAAGCTGCTGGTTGGCGTCGATGGTGAATCCCAGATCCGGCGTCGACTCGGTCGATTCGGTCTCGCTGTCGGCACCGGCCGCTGTAGTGGCGCCGTCGGCGGTAACGAGGTTCAGTATCTTCGTCTGCTGATCGAGCACCAAGGTCGCCCGCTCACGCTCGCGCCGGCTGAAGGCGGTGGCCGCCCGCGGCGCACCCCGCAAGCTGTCCGGGAGGAATTCCTCGAACTTCTGCCCCTGTCCGCAGACGATCAGAGCGGCCGGCGACGCATTGTCCGGCTGCATGCCGGGCCAGACCAGGCTCAGGGCGTGGGTGAAGCGCTGGAAATCGGCGAGCAGGCGCTGTGTGTCGCCCTCGGAGGCGTTGGACAGGACTTCGAAACCCTCAATGCGCGCGTAGGACCATGACTCCGGCGGTGGCAGCTCGCGGTCGGCCTGCACCTTGTATTCCGGCAGGTCGATGGGAATCTGGTTGACCGTCTCGGGTGCGGCGAGCAACGGCGCCGCAGCGGCTAGCCACAGGGTCCGCGCCCGAAATTTCCGGGCTGCTTGGGCAACAGCGGTCCAGCGGGAAGAGTTCGCAGGGGTATGCATAGGGAGTAGATTGCGCCCTGGCCCAAGGGTCGACCTGCGCGCGAGGCTAGGCGCCGCACCTGCAGGTTCAAATACAATACAGCCGCTCTGCCGCGCGGGGTTCGATCAGGCGGGGCGGCTAGTGCTTCACCACGCCGATGCCGGGGTGGTCGGACAGGGTGACCCGGCCGTCGGTGATCGTGGCGCCGGTGAAGAGGTCGTTCTTGATCAGCAGCGCGCCATCGAGGTCGGCCCAGTCGACGAGCGGCGAGAGCTGCGCGGCGGCGGAGATGGCGCACGAAGTCTCGGTCATGCAGCCGAGCATGACCTTCAGGCCGAGCGCGCGGGCCACGGTGATCATCCGGTGCGCCTCGCGCAGGCCGGTGCATTTCATGAGCTTGATATTGATGCCATCGAAGACGCCGCGCGCCTTCACGACATCGGCGAGGCGCTGGATGCTCTCGTCGGCGATGAGCGGCAGCGGGCTGCGCTCGCGCAGCCAGGCGGTGTCGTCGGGCTGCTCCTTCGGCATGGGCTGCTCGATGAAGAGCACGCCCTGCCCCGCCAGCCATTCGCTCATGCGCAGCGCCTCGTCGCGGTTTTTCCAACCCTGATTGGCGTCGACCGTGATCGGCGTGCCGGTGACCGAGCGGATCGTCTCGATCAGCTCGCGGTCGGTGGTCGCGTCGCGGCCGAGCTTCACCTTGAGGATGCGGTAGCCGGCGGCTTCGCGAGTCTTCTGCCGCACAACCTCCGGCGTATCGATGCCGATGGTGAAGGACGTGATGGGCGCCTTGGCGGGATCGAGGCCCCAGAGCCGGTGCCACGGCGCGCCGAGTTTTTTGCCGATCCAATCGTGCAGGGCGATGTCGACCGCGGCCTTGGCGGCGGCGTTGCCCGGTGCGAGCGCGTCGATGGCGGGCAGGATTTCTTCCAGCTGGAAAGGGTCGGCGAACCGCGTGAGGTCGACCCGGCGCAGGAAGGCGGCGGCGGTTTCCTGGCTCTCGCCGAGATAGGGCGGCATGGAGGCCTCGCCGTAGCCGATGATCCCGTCGCGCTCCACCTCGACCATCATCGCCGGCGTGCTGGTGCGGGTGTTCGCGGCGATGCCGAACGCGTGCCGGAGTTCGAGAGTATGGGGGTAGAAGCGGAGTTGCATGGCGACCAAGCCAGCCAGCACCCGACGGGCGAAGCTGGCGGAGAGGGGGGGATTCGAACCGCTGCCGGCTCGCGAGGCCAAGTTGCTAACTGACGTGGACTTGGTTGATTTTCACTCTTACGGAACAGGGAAAACAAAAGCAGCCAACGGCAGCGAGGTGAAGCCAGAAACACCGTTCCTGGCAATTTTGTGGCAACCACGCGCTCCCTTTGGCCGCGTGAAACACTTTTCCCATCCAGGTTCCGTCCTTTGGCCACTGCGATCTGGCGCCAGCATGATCCTAAAATGCGATAACCAGTAGGCAGGGCCGCCCTCTCTCCCGGTTCCACGGACTCCTCCCTGCACCTCCCGGGCATTGACGCCCACCAACCCAGTGCGTATGGAAGCCCGACCATCCGGGAAGCTGAGGGCCAACAGCGGACCACCAAAAAAGGTGAACCTTTTCAGAATCAATGCTCGACACGCCTTCTCATGGAAGCGCCAGAGCCGATAGAAGCAGCCGCTGCTGATTCTTGCTGTAAACGAAGACCTCGGTGTCCAACGGCAGGTCCACGAACCAGCGGAACAGCAGGTCGGTCTTCAGCCGGTCGCAGAGCTGGCGGTCGGAGCGCACCGTGTAGAGCGCTTGGAGCACCTTGCCCTTGAGGAGCGTCTCCGGCGGGATCGACGGCGCGCCGTCGGCCGCATAGATCCCGTCGAGGTGGGGACTGAGCCGGACTCATGCAGTCGGGGTCGAGATAATCTGATTTTTTCCGGCTCTGTCGGCGAGGGCGGCAACTGCATAGCAGTCGGGTTCGTCGCTCAATTGGCGGAGGAGGACGCGCCACTGGTGGCGGTGTTTTTCTCAACTGGCAGATGCACCGGTAGCCGGACAAGCAAAGAGTGAGCAACGGACCTAACGACTGCCGGCGCATCAATAGTAGGGCCGCCGGTCTATCGGTCCGTTGGAAGTGAGTGTGGGATGGGGCGCCAGTTGCTGAATTCGGTCTCGATATGGATTCGACGTTTCTGGAAGAAGACGCGGCCTGTTTGGTCCACTACCGCCCGCCACGGCAGCCAGGCCCCCACGGGCGCCGTTTTGTATTTAACCGTCAGCGAAATCAACTGTGTCCCAAAAATACTGCCGTATGGCAGTGTGAAGATGATTTGAAGCGGGAGGGCGTTTGATTCGTTCAGATAGGCGGTGGCCGTATTGCGCGGATCCTCAGATGAAACGCCTTTCCAAACCTGAACGCGGGTGCCATCTAACGCCTCCTGCCGAAGCAATATCCACGAGTCGTATTCCGCCAAGATCGCGCCGGGATCCTTTTGTATGCCGAGGTCTATGGTTATTACCATTCCTGGCTGGCCGGTCTTTTTCTGGCGCTTCCGTTTCCACACTGGCTGGCCATCGACCAACTCCAGCTCTACATATGTTTCAAGGCTACCCAGCGCCTGATTTTCGACGTTATAGACGGTCAGAGTGTTGATCAATCCCGTAGCCCAGTAGTGGCTGTCATTCGTGATTTTATCGGCCGCTTGTCGCCAAAGTGGCGGCCTATTCTCCTTGCCGGAGACCGTGTCTTGGGCCGCAAGCACAGGGCTGACCAGTGCACCGACCACGCCCGCCAGCACGAGCCAATAGGTCCAGGGACGTTGCGGACCACGCGCGGCAAACAGGCTCTCCAGCGAGTCCTGGGCGATTTCGGCGGGGTATAGGCTGATGGATCGAAGCACGACCTGCGAGCCAAACGCCTTGGAGATTCCTTGAAATTCGATCATGGGGAAGGGGGTTGGGAAGAAGGCATGGTTGCTGCAACCTGTAACCCGATCGCCGCAACCTGTTGGATCAACTCTTTGTCAAGTAGTCACCAATTCCGCCACCGATCGCCCCGCCGATCCCAATTCCGAGACCTGCGATAGATAGTCCATAGAAGATCGAGCTCATTGTGCTTGGTGTAGAGCGATGCATGTCGGTTTTGATTTTGGTTCCTCGGCGGTGTTCAGAAAGCAGAAATAAGCCTGAATCCGCACCACAAGGCGCAGACGACCATCAGTGCGGGGGCTATCCAGAATACCGACGACAGACGGTCTTTGCATCGAATGGCATTGAGCAATGCCGCTGACGCGAACCCCGCGATCATGCCAGCCACATGCGCGATGCTATCAACGGAAACCGCATAGGTCGCGTAAATCACGCTGGCGCTACACCATCCGATGACGAGCAACCGTTCCCCCATGGGGGTGTCTTTTCTGAGGGAATAAAAGGCCAGGTAACCCATGAGTGCCATGATTCCTCCCGATATTCCAGCGGACGCACGCGGGTTAAATATGAAACTCGCTGCCGCTGCCAACACGATGCCAAGCACCAAAACGAACCAGAACCCGCCGGGCCTGGCCCGCTTGCAAACGAGCGGAGCCAGTCCCAAAAGGGCCAGCACATTGGCGACCAAGTGGTCTGGCGAAACGTGCACAAAGGCGTAGCTGAGAAACCGAGGGGAAAGGGCGAGGCTCATTGGCCGCTTCTGAAGTGCCAGTAAGTCCACCGCCTTTTGAAGGTCGAGTGAACGTTCGAGCATGAATAACCCGACCAAAACGGCGGCCAGAGCCAAACCTTGGACGTGAGCCGTCAATCCTGGGGGAAGATTGATCGAATGATCGTGCGTCCGTCCGTCAGTGATCATGACGCCACCGCCCAGCAAGAAGGCAAGGGCGACGGACCCCAGGACCGCCAGAACCGGCGGGGGAACAGACGAGCCTTTGACTGACGCGATGACCAGCATCACGGCGATAAACACTCCGCCGCCGACAAAGACGATGCCTTGAAATAGCGAAGGAGGGAACGTTGGTTTGGAGGGACGATTCATGATCATGCGTTAGCGCCGGCGAGCTTGCAGTCTCGCCGGCGCTGTCTGGACGATATTTTATGAGCGAGCGGGCATCAGGCCAAAGGCACCTCCGGCTGCCGCACCGATGGCGAGAAGCCCCAAAAAGCCACCACCGGTGATTATCGTGGCCCCAGTCACAAATCCGAGCGCCAACAAGTTCACCCCGATTAGGCCACCGAATGTCGCTCCGGCAGCCGAGCCAATGGTAGCGCGATCAGCCATGTCACCTCCGGCTGCGACGGCTTCAAGTTCTGCTTCAGTCAGTTCTATCATTTCGTTTTTCATGTCCTTTTTGTTTTTTGAGTTCTCGCACGGTTTTCCAGCTGAGTGGCAAAAGCGCCACTCGGCAGTTGTGCGAAAAGTGTTTTCACGGTGGCGAATCCTTCTTCGCGGTTTCGCTCATTCCCTGAGTATCTGCACCCTCCGGGACCAAACGCGCTTCGCCATTTTCGATTTCGACTACCTGATCGGCGGCTTCGAGCAGGCGCTCGGCGTGGGCCGTGAGAATGATGGTCCGTCCCGATTCGCGCAACCGGATGAGGAGTTCCATAAGCGAGCGCTCGGCCCGCAGGTCCAGCGCCGAACTGGGCTCGTCGAGCAGGATGATCGGCGCTTCGACATAGAGCGCCCGGGCAATGGCAATGCGCTGCCGTTGTCCACCGGAGAGGTTACTGCCGTTCTCCGTCAGCGGCGTCTGAAACCCGTGGGGCAGCGATTCGATGAACTCCAGGATTCCAACCTCCCGGCAAACCCGGAGCAGGCGCGGCAGGTCGGGGCGGTTCTCACCCGGAGCCAGGTTCTCCAACACCGTGCCCGAGAGCAGATGCGTCTGCTGCGGCACGACGGTCACCACGCGCCGCAGGCTGGCAAGGCTCACGTATTGGATGTCCGTCTCGCCGATAAAAATCTTGCCCGAGTCCGGCACGTAGAGCCGGCGCAGCAGCGCGAGTAGCGTGCTCTTGCCACAACCCGATTCGCCGATGAGCGCCGTGATTTTGCCGGCCGGGATCATGAGCGTCAGGTCATGCAGCACTGGCAACCGTCCGGGATATTTGAACGTCACGCCTTCGATGCGGATGTCTCCCATCAGCGCGGGTGCCAACATAAGAACTGTACGCCATGTATGAAGAGTCCGCCGTAACGCGGACTTGGGAAAGTGCGGTCAACGCACCAGCCGGTGCGTGATTGGAACGGGAGCCGGCGACTGCGCACACTTCTTCGCCCGGTTGCGACTCGGTGACCACCGTTTCCCCCGCAGGAGTCGTATCAAAGGCAAATTGACCTAAGCCGGGCGAGGCCATGACGGAGTGCCAGCCGCCGCCGGGCGTTGCCACCGAAACGAGCGAGCCTCCGGGAAGCTCGCTTGCGGTGCCAGACCAAGTTACATACCCACCTTCGTCCCTCCCACCCGTGCGCTCGAAGGTGAAGGAAAGACCAGGATAGGGTGCAATGGTGATCGTCCCGGCGTTGCGACCGAAGTCGTGCCAGCTTGCGGGCAATTCGGTCTGCCCAGGATAGGCGGCCATCAGGCTCGCGGGGGCAGCTCTGTGCGTCTGCGCGACGGAGGCCGCGCGGGTTGTGGTTGTCGGGAGCCCGCGGACAGTCGACATCGCATCCTTTCGATCTGCGAGGGATTCTTTCGAATGTGTTGACGCAACGGAGGCGCGAGGTACCCCGAAAGAGACAGAGGCAATGGAGGTTGCGCGCTCACTCGAACGAATGAAAAGGGTAGCCATCACTGCAAACACCATCAAGGACGCAACAAGGGGAGGTCTGTAGTTTCCCATGGGCCACAGAGTCAATTGAAGCTTCGAGATTCGTTTCCGGTTAGTTCAAGTTGAGCCGAGACTGACATCGGCGTGCCATAATGTCGTCGAATCAGACGACCATTGCGGGCCAAAGGCACATGGGGTCTCCGCGGAATCACCCATGATTGAGTCCAGCCTGCATGTCCCCATTGAAACATTAAACATGCCCTCTCTGTGTCAAACAGGCGAGCCTCACGAAGCCCGATGAACAACATGAGCCTTGTGCTCAATTTGCGCCAGTAGCTGCTGCAGCATCGCGTACTCGACCGGCTTGGCGAGGTATCTGTCCACTCCGGCGCTGATGATCTGCTTTTCAGCCTCTTCATCGTCGACCATGGTGCTCGCGAGAATGAACGGCACGGTATAGCCGTAATTGGCGCGGATTCTCCGGCAGAGTTCCAATCCATCGCAGGACGGCATGTGCCAATCGCTGATCACCACATCAAAGTGCTCCTCGCCGAATTTTTTCCACGCTTCGTCGCCATCGGCGGCAATCGAAACATCGTAACCCAAGCTGCGTACCATGCCCTTGGTCACAGCCAAAACCAATTCAGTATCATCGACAATCAACACTTTCATATGCGTAGTTATCTGAGGGTGATTCGAGCGCGCCCGGAGTGGGCGCCGTTTTCACCGACATACTGCCTGGCAAGGTCCGCTCTGCCCATACTCCCTCCGGAGAAGATGCCCTACAACCGGGTTAAAAATGAAAACTAGCGCTAACCTTCAGAACGGCCGACACGATCGCGTAAGCAATGAAACCGACGAAGGCGAATGCGAACAACAGGATCGCGCTAGAGAGCATGCCCGTGAAGCGTTCCAAACGCTCCGCCCGCCGTCGGGAATAGTGCTGGGCAATGTCTCTCAGGCAGGGGGCTAGATGGCCCGTGCTCTCCCCCACAGCCAGCCGGTCGAGCACGAGATCGGGAAAATACGCTGTGCGACCAAGCGCGGCGGACAAACCCTCGCCTTCGACCACACGGGCAAGGGCCTCGGTCAAGGCGCGCTGGATGGCGAGATTGCCGACCGTGCCCAGAGTCAGCCGCATGGCCTCCACGGTATTGATTCCATTCTCGATCAGCACCGACATGGTTTGGGAGAAGCCCAACAGGGAAGACTCGACCACCCACTCGCGCAGCACAGGCAGACGCACCAATATCGCATCGAATCGCTCCCGGCCCCGTTCGGTGCGTTTCCACCGCATCAACGCAGCGCCAGCCAGCAGGATCAGCGGAAGAAGGATCAGGCCATAGCGCACAGAAAACCGCGCCCCCCCCACCAGCATCCGGGTGGCCAGCGGCAATTCGCCACCGAGCGACGCCAGCAGCGACTGCAGACGCGGCAAGAGGAACAGCACGAAAAAGAGGATGACTCCGAACGCGACGACGCAGACTGTGGCCGGATAGGCCAGCGCCGCCCGCAGCTTCTGCCGCAAATCCCGCATCTCCTCGTAATACTGCACCAGCCGGCGCAGCACCTCCAGCAGGCTGCCGGTGGCCTCAGAGGCGCGCACCAAGTTGCACACCCGCGGATCAAAGACCTCCGGCAGACTGGTCATGGCGGCAGACAGCGTCTGCCCTTCCTGCAAGCGACTCCACAATTCCGTACAAAGGGCGCGAAGGGCCGGTTCCTTCAGGCGCACGGACAACAGGCGCACCGCCTCGCCGGCAGAAAGCCCGCTCGACGTCAAATCGAGGATCGCCTTCAGAAACGGCAGCAAGTCGCGACGGGAATAGCCCCCTCGCACCGTCTCCCGACTCCCAGCCGTCCGTCGCTTCCGGACCGTCACCGGTGATTCGAGCCGTACGGGATGCAGGCCACGGGTGCGAAGCATTCGAGCGGCTTCCGCACGAGATGGAGCCTCGACGGCACCGGACACCGCCCGCTCGCGTTCGTCCGTGGCGGTGTAAGCGAAGCGCGCCATGCTCAGGAGTCTGAAGCCGTGATGACGCGCAGCACCTCGTCCATCGTTGTCTCGCCTTCGCGCACCTTCTGCCAACCCGAGAGAGCCAGCGGGCGCATGCCGTGTTTGACGGCGCAGCGCGTCAACGCCCGGGTGGGTTCACGCCGGACGATCAAATCCTGTATCTCTTCGTTGGTCTGGAGTATCTCGAACAACCCCACCCGGCCACGAAAACCCGTGCCCCGGCAGTGGTCACATCCCTGCGGCAAAAGCAATGACTCCACTCCTTCAGCCTCGACGGGATCGACGCCCAGCGACGCCAGGTTGTCGCGAAGCCGTGTCCGGCTCACCGTCACGGGACGGGCACATTGGGGGCACAACCGCCGCACCAGTCTTTGGGCGATCACGATTTCGACCGCCGAAGCCACAAGGAACGGCTCGATGCCCATGTCGATCAGCCGGGTGATGGCCCCGGGGGCCTCGTTGGTGTGCAGGGTCGAAAACACCAAGTGCCCGGTCAGCGAAGCGCGGATCGCGATGTCCGCCGTCTCCCGATCACGAATTTCCCCCACCATGATGACATCCGGATCCTGGCGTAGAATATGGCGTAGCACGCTCGCGAAGCTCAATCCGATCTCCGGGCGCACCTGGATTTGGTTGGCACCCGGTACCTCGTATTCGATCGGATCCTCAACGGTCACGATACGTAGGTCCGTGGAATTGATCTGGCGCAGGAAGGCGTTCAGCGAAGTCGATTTACCCGAACCGGTCGGGCCCGTCACCAAGATGATCCCGTGAGGCCGGCCCAGTGCGCGCATGACCTGCTGCTGCTCGGCGGCACCAAGCCCGATGCGTTCCATGGTATAGGCCTCCTTGCGGTGGTTCAGCAGGCGCAGGCTTACACTCTCGGCATAGATCGTGGGGACGGTCGAAACGCGGATATCGAGCGCGTTCCGATCAATCCGAAAATTGATGCGCCCGTCCTGGGGCAGGCGTTTCTCGGAGATGTTAAGCCGGGCCATTATTTTCAGGCGCGAGATGATCGCATCCTGATAGCGGGACAGATTCGCGGGCAGCGGCACCGGCACGAGCAGGCCGTCGACGCGGTAGCGAATTCTCAATCCGCTCTCCAGCGGCTCGAAATGAATGTCCGTCGCGCCATCTCCGACCGCCTGGGAGATGATCTCGGTCACGAACCGCACTACGGCCGCATCGGCGTCCTCCGTCTGCTCCTCCTGCCGCACCGGCAGTCCGGGATCACTTTCCTCGTCCAGGCTGCCGGCACCGACACCATAGTTTTCGCGCAGCAATTTCTGCAAGCGGTCCCCCGGCGCGATGTGCCAGCACACCGGCCTGCGAAGCACCGCCGCGATCCAGTCGTCGACCACCGCATCGGGCGGCCAACTGACGGCCAGATGAACCCGGGAATCCCTCACGCAATCCGGAATTTGGATTGGTGCGACCTGAAACGATTCGGCCAGTCTCGCGGGCAGGAGAGATCTTGCGCTCTCGTCGATTCGCGGGTCCGCGACCAGCGGCAACCCGGTGATCTCGGTCAGGAGGGTTGCCACGGAGGACTCCGACCGCGCCATCGCCTCGGCCAGCATGACTGGACGGCGGCTGCGCGGCCCCTCCTCCAGCGCCTGCCATTTCTCGGCACCGAGCGCCCCGGCCAGACGGACAAACCAGTGCGTGCATTCAGCGTTTGTCATGTCCTTTTCCCTCCGCTGCTGAGGTGCTGTCTCGCGAAAACCATGCCCCGAATCCCCCTCCCGCCCGGGAGGGAATGGATTTCAGCAGCCGTCGGAGCTCTTCCCGTTGCTGCACGGAGAGCTTATCGAGCATTTTCTCCACATTAGCCGCCGCGGACGGCGGGGCGCCCACCACGGTGGGCCGGAGGAAGAAAATCAGGTCGCTACGAACCTTCCCCCGTGTACGCGTGCCCAGCAGGTCACCGATGACGGGAATCGGTCCCAGCCGGTTGGTCGAGCGGGTGTCGCTGGCCCGCTGCAGGCCGCCAAGCACGATGATCTCGCCGTTTTTGGCGCTGACGAACGACTCGGTGGTGCGGCTGCCAATCCGCGGTTGCTCGTTGCCATCTATGCTGATGGTGCCAAGCACATCCTTCACCTCTTGCTTGATAGTCAACTGGACCGTGCCGTCCGGACCGATGAGCGGAGTGACCGAGAGCGTGATGCCGATATCCTTGTAACTGACCGTGCTGTTGTAGCCCGAGGAAATGTTGGTCGATGCGGTGGAGTTCACGTAGCTGGTGATGACCGGCCTCTCTTCACCCACGAAAAGCTTACCCTCCTTGTTGTGAGTCGTAATGATGGTCGGGACCGAAAGGATGTTGGTCTTTGTCTTCCGAGGAGAAGTGGACAGCGCTATGACGGCCGCCAGATCCTTGGTCTCCGCATCAATGGTGCCGTTGGAGACCTTGAAGCCCGCCCCTTCCCCCCCGAATCCGGTGAGTTTGTTGCCTGTGACATTCAGACCCAAGGAGCTGATGCCCGAGGTGGCGTCGTCTTCCAGATTGACCTCCACGATGACGGCCTCGATGCGCACTTGCGCGAGCACTATGTCCATCTCATCCACCAATTCGCGGATCAAATGGATGTCGTCCAGCGTGCCTGACACGACGATCGAGTTGGTTCGCTCCTCAGGCAGGATCGTCAGGATGCTGCTGAACTGGTGCACCGGTTCGCTCGGAGCCGGCGATCCGGCGGGTGCTTCGGCGGGCTGCTCCGGTTTGGCCGCTGGCGTCTTCGCTGCTACCGACGGCTCGGACACTACGGAGGTGCTTCCGGTCTTGCCGGACTTGGCCGCGGCATTCTGCCCGGACGCCAGCTGACTGAGGATCGAGGCCACATCCTTTGCAGTGGCGTGCTTGAGAAAGATGACTTCGTTACGGGTGTTGGGATCCGCCCGGACATCAAGGCGCTCCATCAGGTGATCGAAAAAAGGATGCAGTCTCGCATCGGCAAAGAGCGCCACCTGGTTGGTCCGGTCGTCGGCACTGTAACTTGTGGCCGCACCCAACTGAGCCTGCAGCGCTCCGCCCAGCATCGCCTTCATCTGCGTCACCACCTCGCTGGCCCGGGCCGCGCGCAACTGATAGAAGTGAGCGTCGAGCCCCGCAAGCAGGGGCCGGTCCAGCTTGACAATCAGTGTCTCGACCCGCTGCAGATTGCTGATGGAGTCCGTCACCAGCGCCGAATTGGTCTTCTCAAACACCACCGGCGCCCCACCGGCGGGATTGAGCAGCCCGGCAATCTGAGGAATCAGTTCCGAGACACGGAGGAACTCCAGCTGGAACAGTTTGCTGGCGATCTGCCCGCTGGGCGTCATCCCGAGGGTCGACCCTTCGATCAACTGCGGCGCCTCGGACTTTGCCGCGGCCAGCGGCATGACCTTCAGGAACTGGCTGCCGAGCGGGACAAGGGCGACCCCGTTCATGTTCAGCAACGTCTCAAAGGCCTGCACGGCCTCCGCCTGCGTGACTTTTTTCTTCATCTGCAGGGAAATGGTGGCCTCGGGCAGGTTCTGCGGGCGCAACACGGTCCGACCCGACCACCGCTCGATCAGGCTGAGAATCTGGCCGATGTTCTCGCCTGCGATGTCGATCGGGCCGACCAGGGCGCTTTGGGCCGGCGGTGTCGGACTGGCGGGTTCGTCCGCCACGGCCACGGGCAGGCCCAAGGCGATGGCCATCGCCAGTCGAAGCGGCGCGAGATGAAGGTGGGAACGGAAAATTCTCATCGCGGAAACGGGTCAGAGGATAACGGGAGACCATGCGGTGCCATCCCAGGCCGGCCGCGGTGCGCAGGGCTGCCGGCAAAAGCGTCGGCAGCCCTGGCCTGGCCGTTTTTCAACGGCGGCGGCGTCCGGCAAGCCACCGCACGAGGAACATCGAAGCCATAAGCAGGACGAAGCCGCCCTCGAACGATCCGCCACCGCTGTCGCGGCGTTCATAACTCGGGATCGGGGGCGAGTTGACCGTGAGCGTGGCCCGATTGCTGGTCACCTCGCCGAGGCTGTTCTTCACAGTCACGGTGTAGTCGCCCGCGTCGCCCAAGGCGACGCTCGCGAGGGCGAACGTGCTCGAGGTGGCGCCGGAAATGGCCACACCGTTCTTGTGCCACTGGTAGGAGGGTTCGGGCTGGCCGATGGCCACGACCTTGAACTCGGTCCGGGTGCCTACATCCGCCGCCCGACTGGTCGGCTGCGTTGTGATCTTCGGGGCAATCATGCTGAACACGAGCCGGACGGTGCTATTGCCGGTGTCCATGGCATACAGGAGTCCTTCCGAAGTCATCAGTAGGTCAGTCGGACCCGAGAAGCGGGCAACATTGCCGGCACCGTCGGCCTTGCCGGCCGAGCCTGCCTCACCTGCGATGGTCGTGACCACGCCGCTGGCCGCAACCTTGCGCAGGGTATGGTTGCCCGAGTCCGAGACATAGAGGACGCCCGAGGAATCCGCGCTCACGCCGGCGGGCTGGTTGAAGCGCGCCATCGTGCCGAGGCCGTCATCGCTGCCCGCGGCACCCGCGGCACCTGCCACCGTGGAAACACTCCCCTGCGCATCGACCTTCCGCAGGGTGTGATTGCCCGTGTCGGCGACATAGAGGACAGTTCCGGAGGAACCAGAGCCTGCCATGGCCAGCACGGCCTCCGGCGAGGAGAAGCGCGCCGTCACGCCGACACCGTCCGACAGACCGGAGGCACCGGGGAAACCGGCCAGCGTGCTGACGGTGCCGGAGGAGGTGATTTTCCGGATGACATGGTTGTTCGTGTCCGCCACATAGAGATTGCCGCCGACATCGATCGAAAGACCAGCGGGTTGGTTGAAGCGCGCCGTCGCGCCCGCGCCGTCGGCTGCACCCGAGTTACCGGCCGAACCTGCGAACGTCGTCACGGCACCCTGGCCACTGATCTTTCGGATCGTATGGTTGCCGGAATCCGAGACGTAGAGGACGCCGTTGCTGTCAATCGCCAGTCCGGCGGGTGAATCGAAGCGCGCATCCGCGCCGGTGGCGTCGGTCGAGCCCTTCTGGCCGGCGGCGCCCGCGAAGACGCTGACGGCCCAATCGGGTGCCACCTTGCGGATGACGTGATTGCCAGTGTCGGCCAGGTAAAGATTGCCGGAGGAGTCCCGGACGACCGCGGAGGCGAAAGACAGGATGGAACTTCCGTCGCTGCGCAAGATGGTGCTCAGCGTGGACACAGCATACCGGTTTTCCACGGACAAGCCGAGCGAGGCCGAGCCGGTTCCGCTGGCGTTCGTCGCGCTCACGGTGACGGTGGAGTCACCCGCCCCGGCCGGTGTGCCGGAAATGATGCCGGTGGCCGACTCGACGGCAAGGCCTTGGGGCAGTCCGGAGGCCGCATAGCTGGTGGGCGAGTTGGTCGCCGTAATGCGGAAGCGGAACGGCATGCCGGCTGTGCCGCCGGCGAGAGACGGGCTCGTGATCACCGGCAGCGGCCGGTTGGAGACCATGAGAGTCAGCGTGGTGGTGCCCGTGCCGGACGGATTGGTTGCGCCGAGCGTAACCGTGAACGTGCCTGCGGCCTCCGGAGATCCGGAGATGTCACCGGTTGAACCATCCACCTTCAGGCCGGCGGGCAGTCCTGTGGCGCTGTAGCTCGTGGGCGAGTTGGTGGCGGTGATCTTGTAGCTGAAAGCCGCGCCTTCCGTCGCACTTACCACAGTCGCGCTGGTGATCGTCGGGACGGGGTTCGCCTTCACCGTCAGCGTGCCGCTCTGGTAGGTGAAGCTGTAGTTGGTGGCCGAGCCGCCGCTCACGGTGATCGGATAGGCACCGGCCGCGCTGCTGCTCGTGGCGGTGGTGGTGGCGGTGGGCGCGGCGGTCAGGGCCGAGGCGGTCTCGCCGTTCACAAAGCCGCTGTAACTGACCGTCAATGACGGATTCAGCTGACCCTCCTGGCGGTTCTTGTTGTCGGCCTGCACCGTCAACGGGGCCTTGGCGATGACCATCGTCCCGGTGCCGACGCCGACGTAATTGGCGTTGTTGACCGAGGCGAACACGGCGTAGGTGCCGGCATTGGTCGGTGCGGTGGCACCACCGTCGTAGGTGATTGTCGCCGTCTGGCCCGCGGGCGTGGTTGTCACGGTCGCCAGCCGGGGTGTGCCGGCGTATACGGGAGCCAATCCGCCCAAAGCGACGGTGACACCCGACTGGCCGGCCTTCACGGTCAGATCGGCGGTCACCGGGGCGTAATTGGCATCGCCGGCCTGCGTCGCCCGCACGGTCACGGCATTGCTGTCGTTCAACGTCAGGCTGCTACCGCTGATGGAGGCGTTGCCCGACACGAGACTGTAGGCCGCAGGCAGGCCCGAGCTGGGCACGGCGGTCATCGTCACCGGGCTGCCGACCGCCGCGGCACCCGAGATGCTGAACGACATGGTCTGGGCCTGGCTGACGATGGTATAGGTGCCGGCAGTGAACGTGGCGAAGCTGTAGTTCGCCGCGCTCAGCGAGCCGAGCGCGACGTTCAACGGATAGGCGCCGGTCGGACTCGAGGCTGTTGCCGTGGTGCTAAACGCGGGCGTGCCGCTCACGACCGCGGCGGTGTCGCCATTGACAAAGCCGGAATAGGTGGCGGTGAACGCGGGGTCGGGCTGACCGACGGCACGGCCGGCGTTGTTCGCCTTCACGGTCAACGGAGCCTTGCCCACCGCGAATGTGCGGTCCACCGGAGTCGCCGCCGGGTAGTTGGCGTCACCAGGCTGCGAAGCGCGGACAGTGATATTGCCGGCACCGGTGATCGTGAGGGTGCCGCCAGCAACGGTGGCCGGGCCGCTCACAACGCTGTAGGAAACAGCCAGGCCGGAGGACGCGGTGGCGTTCAGCGTGATCGGAGCGGCTCCGTAGGTGGTGTCCGCCATCGCCGGAAAGGTGACCGTCTGCGCGCCGGCGGGGCTGATCGTCAGCGTGCCGGACTGGGTGTTGAAGTTGTAATTTGGTGCGGAGAATGTGCCGGACAAGACGTCGATGGGGTATGTACCGACCGGACTGGAAGCCGTGGCCGTCGTGGAAAAATCCAGTGAACCCGAGGTCGCGCTGGCCACAGTCTCTGCGCCGACGAAGCCGGTGATCGTGGCCGTGAACGCCGGGTCGGCGGCACCATAGGCGCGGCTCTTGTCATCGGCCTTGGTCGTCAGCACGGCTGGATTGATCGTGCCGGTGATTCCGCTCGGCTGCGTGAGCGAGTATTTGCTCGCGGCCGTTCCCGCGAGGGCGAAGCCGGAGACCGTCACAGGAACACTGGTGCCGCGATTCGCGCTGTTGAAGGCGGCCGTGGCTCCCGATGTGTTGAGCGTGACATTGCCGGCATCGCCCGCGAGCACACCGCTCAGCGATCCGGTTGAGGCGAATGTCGCCGAGGTGGTGCCGTCGTAGGTCTTGCTGGCTACGGTCACGCCGGTAAGGGTGAGCGCCTTCTGCGCGACGGTGAAGGATTTGCTGGTTGCGGCGGCGGCGGCGTAATCCGTGTTGCCCGCTTGACCGGCCTGAACCGTTACGGTGCCGGCGCCGGTGATCGTCAGGGTGCTGCCGGAAACGGTGGCCGGACCGCTCGCCACGCTGTAAGCCACCGTCAGGCCCGAAGTGGCGGTCGCCGACAGCGAGGGCGCGGCGTCACCGTAGGTGATGTTGCCCAGCGCCGGGAACGTGATGGTCTGGGCAATTTTCATCACCTCGGGAGTGGTGGGAGTCGACACCGGATTGCCGCCGGCATCGTTCACGATGAACATGGCGTTGGCCAGCACCTGTTTGGTCGTCAGACCCGCCGGATAATTGATTGTCACGGCAAAGGTGGCGGTTCCGTCGGCCGGAGGTGTCTGCGAAATCGCGGCCCAGCCCAACGAGCCGGTCGCGCCGGCCGAAGGCTTGACGTCAAGGAACGCCGGCGAGGTGGAGCTGGCGAAACTCCAGCCTGCCGCGGCTGGCAGATCGAATTGCACACCGACAGAACTCGGCGCGCCGGCCCAGGAGAACGTCACGTTGAATACAATCTGGCCGGCGGTGGAGTTAAGCGCGGGAGTCGTTGAGCTCAGGGAGATGCTCCCTGAAGTGAAACCGGCGGCGGCGGCGAGTGCGCGGGAAGTGAGTCCGAGCCAGAACAGCAGGGCGAGGATGCGGGTGGGCAGTTTCATGCGGTAAGTAGGAGTGTTACGTTGAATTTGGTGAAGAGGGGTGGGAGGCGGGCCGACGTCAGGGTCCGGGGGCAAACCCGTCGATCGTGCCGTTCTGGTTGTGGTATTGGCCGGTGCGGCTGGTGCCGTTGCTGTAGCGATACAGCGCGGCGACGCGCATCAGCTCGATCAGCTCGATCTTGCCGTTGCGATTGTAGTCGGCCGAATGGTAGCTGCTGAGCGTTCCGCCAGCCCCGTTTGGGGCGAAACCATCGACCGTGCCTCCCTGGGCCTGATAGGCGCCAGTGCGGCTGGTGCCGTCGGTGGCACGGTAGAATGCCACCACGCGCATCATTTCGGTCAATGAGAGTGCCTTGTCTCCGCTTGTATCCGCGCTGTTGAGCACGTTGGTCAGGATACGCAGTGTGCCCGTCGCGCTGCCGGCGTAAGCGGTGTCGTTGATCGTAGCGAGCACAGTGTAGCTACCGGCCGCGGTCGGCGGCGTGGCCGAGCCCTGGTAGGTTAGGGTGACCGGGAGACTGGCTGGATTGGTGGCGACGGTGACGCTGCGGGGCGTGTTGTCGAAGGCCTGGTCGAGATTGCTCAGGGTAACGGTGCCGAGCGCCTTGCCCGCCGCGAGCGTGACGGTGGCACTGGCGGCGACATAGTTAAGGTCGCCGGCTTGGTTGGCGGTGACGGTGACTGGAGCCGAATCATTGAGCGTCAGCTTGCCGGTCGCGCCATCGTAGGTGGCATTGCCGCTGGTCACCGCGAGACTCACGCTCAAGCCGGAAGAGGCGGTGGCGCCGAAAGCCTGTGCTGTGCCCACCGTGAAGGCGGGCGCTGCGTTGAAGGTTACCGTCTGGCCGCTGCGTGCAACGATCAGGGTGCCGGTGGCGCTGCCGACGTAGCTGGGGTCGTTGACCGACGCGGAGATCGGGTAGGCCCCGGCGGCCGTCGGCGCGCTCGACGAACCGGCGTAGGTGATCACCACGGTGCGTCCGGCGGGCGTGGTCGAAGCCGTGATGCTCTTGACGGTGCCGTCGTAGGCCTGGCTCAACTGGCCGAGCGTGATCTTGGCGACCGCCTTGCCCGCGGAGAGCGTGAGGTTCGTCGAGACTGCGGCGAAGTTCGCGTCGCCGGCCTGCGTCGCCTGCACCACCACGGTGCTGCTGTCGTTCAGAGTCAGGGAATTGCCGCTGAGGGTCGCGTTGCCCGAGGCGAGGCTGAACGTGACCGGCAGGCCGGAGCTGGCCGTTGCGCCGAGCGTGGCGGGAGTCCCGACCGCGAGCGCGGACACCGGGTCGAACGAGATCGACTGATACGCCTTCGCAATGGTCAGGGTCTGCGTAACGGCGCCCTGGTAGCTGGCGTCGTTCACCGTCACTGTCACCGCGTAGGTGCCTGGGGCGCTCGGCGGCGTGGCCGAGGTCGGATAATTGGTGCCGCTGATACCCGTATAGGTGAGCGTGTAGGACAACCCGGCGGGGGCAAGGACGAGGCTCGCCTGCTTGGGCGTGCCGTCATAGACTTGGCTCAAATTGCCGAGCGAGATCGTCGCCGCCGCCTTGCCGGCCGTGAGGGTCAGGTCCTGGGTCGCGGCGAGGTAGTTGCTGTCGCCCGCCTGGCTGGCGCGGACGACCACCGGCAAGGTGTCGGCCACCGTCAAGGTGTCTCCGACCAGCGTGGCGCTGCCGCTCACGAGCGTGTAGCTGACGGTCTGACCGGAGCTGGCCGCCGCATTGAGCTGGGTCGGCACGCCGACCGCGAGCGACGGCAGGGAGCCGAGGGTGATGGTCTGGGTTGCCTTGGCGATGGTCAGCGTGGCAGCGCCGGTGCCCTGATAGACCCCGTTTGGATCGTTCACTGCGCAGGACACCGTGTAGGCGCCGGCATCTGCCGGCGCGGCCGCATTCGCCGGATAGGACGCGCTGCTGTAGCTGACGGTGTAGGCCACGCCGGGCTGCGAGACCTGCACGGTGACCGGCTTGGCCGAGCCGTCGAAGGTCTGCGCCGTGTTTGTGATGGTGAAGGTGATGCTCTGGGCGCCGACCGTGATGGTGTTCGAGGCTGTAGCCGCGGTGTAGTTGGCAGTATCGGACGGCGTGAAATTCGCCGTGAGGATCTGGTTGGGACCGGCCGGCAGCACGGTGCCGGAAGCGGGTGTGTAGGTGAAGGTGCCTGGCACGTTGGCCGTGGCGTTCAGTTGGGTGGCGCTCAACGCCGTGCCGTAGGCGATCGTGCCGGGTGCCGTCCAACTGATCGTGGGTGCGGCCTTCGCAATCACGAGATTGCCGGATGCCGTGCCTTGATAGTTGGCGTCGCTCACGGCCGCGACCACCGCGTAGGTGCCGGCGTTGGTCGGCGCCGTGCTGGAGCCGTTGTAAGTCACGTTGACCGGCAGGCTCGCGGGCACGGTGGTGACCGTCACGGACCGGGCGGAGCCGTTGTAGGTCTGGGCGAGACCGGCGAGCGTCACGCTCGCCACGCTCTTGCCGGCCTGCAACGAGATCTCCGCGTAGGCGGAATTGTAATTCGTGTCGCCGGCCTGAATGGCGCGCACCGTCACCGGATTGTTGTCGTTCACGGTCAGGCTGGCGCCGGAAAGCGTGGCGTTGCCGTTCACGAGACTGAAGGTCACCGGCAGGCCGGAGCTGGCCGAGGCGCTCAATGTGACGGGCGTGCCGGCCGCAATCGCGCCGGTGGCGCCGAAGCTCACCGTCTGGTTGGCCTTCTCGACCACGAGGGTGCCCGTCGCCGTGCCGACATAGCCGGCCGCGGTGACGGTCACGACCACCGGATAGCTGCCGGCCGCGGTCGGCGCCGTGGCCGAGCCGTTGTAGGTGACGGCGGCGCCGATGCCGGACGGCGCGGTGACAACCAGCACCGTCTTGGGCGCGCCGTCGTAGGTTTGGAGCAGGCTGCCGAGGGTGATGTTCGCGCCCGTCTGTCCGGCGGTCAGGGTCATCGTGGCCAAGCCGGAGGCGTAATTGGTGGTGGCCGCGGCCAAGGCGCTTACTACGACGGGATTCGCGTCGTTCAGGATGATACTGTCGCCGCTGAGGGTCGCGTTGCCCGAAAGGAGGCTGAAGGAGACGGGCTGGCCGGAGCTGGCGCTGCCGAGCAGTTGCGCGGCGACCCCCTGGAGAGCCTTGCCGCCGACCGTCAGCGTCACGGTCTGGCTCGCGGTGGTGATGGTGAGCGCGCCATCCACGAAGCTGGAGAACGTATAGTTGGCCAGCGACAGCGAACCAAGCGCCGGGCGGATGTAGTAGGTGCCTCCCACCGGGCTGCTGACGGTGGCATTGGTCGTGAAGGCCGGTGTGCCGGCGACCATGCCGGCGTTGTCACCGGGAGCAAAGCCCGTGATCGCGGCGGTGAACACCGGGTCGGCGGCACCGTAGGCGCGGGTCTTATTGTCGGCCGTTACGGTCAGGGCCTTCGCCGTGATGTCAGCAGTGAGGCCGCTCTGCTGAGTGAATGTGTAATTGCCGGTGCCGGTGCCGCTGATCGTGTTGCCCGTCACCGTCACTGCCTTGGACGGGCCGACGTGCTTGTCCGCAAACACGCCTGCGGGCGTTCCGCCCAAAGTCAGGGCATCGCCCGCCACCAGTCCGCTCAGCGCGGCCGTGCCGCCCAGAGTGGCATTCGTCGTGCCGTCATAAACCTTGGCGCTCGCCGTCAGCCCCGACACCGTCAGCGCCTTCGCCGTGATGGCCGCCGTCAGCCCGGTCTGCTGCGTGATCGTGTAGTTGGTGTTGGCGGTGCTCAGCCCGGTGACCGTCACCGGCTTCGTCGGGCCGACGTCCTTGTCGGCAAACGTGCCCGCGGCCGTGCCGTCGAGCGTCACCGTGTCTCCCGTGTAGGGCTTGCCGTCCGAAGTCGTGCCGCTCCCCGGCGTCTCGCTCGCCTGGAGCACGGCCGTGCCGCCGAGCGTCGCCACCGTCGTGCCGTCGTAAACCTTGGCACTCGCTGTCAGGCCCGACACCGTCAGCGCCTTCGCCGTGATGGCCGCCGTCAGCCCGGTCTGCTGCGTGATCGTGTAGTTGGTGTTGGCGGTGCTCAGCCCGGTGACCGTCACCGGCTTCGTCGGGCCGAC
>JACPIS010000031.1 GCA_016187925.1 Opitutia bacterium
AGGCCGGCCTCCGCACCGTGCGCGCGGCGCAGGCCGAAATCCACCAGCAGCTTGCCCGGCGCGGCCAGCTTCATGCGCGCCGCCTTGGAGGCGATCAGCGTCTGGAAATGCAGCAGGTTGATGAGCCGCGTCTCGACGAGTTGCGCCTGCGCGATCGGCGCGGTCACGCGCAGGATCGGTTCGTTGGGGAAGAACACCGTGCCCTCGGGCATCGCATGCACGTCGCCGGTGAAACGCAGCGTCGCGAGGCTAGCAAGAAAACTTTTACTGAAGCGGCCGGTGGAGGCGAGCCAGTCCAGCTCCCGCTGCGAGAAGTGCAAGTTTTCGAGGAATCCCAGCGCCTGGTCGAGCCCCGCCGCCATCAGGAAGCCGCGTCCGGGGCGCAGTTTGCGCACGAAAAACTCGAACACCGCGGTCTCCTCCATGCCGGCGTCGTGATAGCCCTGCAGCATGGTGAGCTGGTAAAGGTCAGTCAATAACACGCTGTTCGGAGCGCTCATGCGGCGATCTCTCCGGCGGTAATGCAGCGCGCGCCAAGGCGCGCCATTTCCTCCAGGGCGCGCCGCCCGTCGCCGGGCTGCACGTCCACCGCGCGGATCGCATCGGCAAGGACGAACACCCGGTAGCCGAGCCGCAGCGCATCGCGCGTAGTGTTGAGCACGCAGTAGTCGGTAGTGAGGCCACCGATGAATATCCGGCGGATGCCGGCGGCGCGCATCTGGCCATCCATGCCCGTGCCGAGGAACGAGGAGTAGGCATCCTCGTCCGGTGTGCTTGCCTTGGAGATAACCACCGCGGAAGGCGGAAGGCGCAGCGCCGAGGAAAACTCCGCGCCATGCGTTCCCTGCATGCAATGCGGCGGCCACGGCCCGCCGCGTTCGCGGAAGGAGCAATGATGCGCCGGATGCCAGTCACGCGTCGCAAATACCGGCAGTTTGCGCGCCGTGAAAATATCGATGTAACGGTTGAGCACCGGCACCACCTCGCCGCCGCGCGCCACCGCGAGGCTGCCGCCGGGCAGGAAGTCGTTCTGCACGTCCGTAACCAGCAGCACGTCGCCAAGCTGTAGCTTGATGTCATCCTGATTCGGTGTAGCCATGGTTCGCCTCCTCATTCAGATTTAACATCCGTTCGGCCTGAGCCCGTCGAAGGCCATTCATGCTTCGACGTGCTCAGCACGAACGGCGTTGTGCCAAACGAGCTCTCAACCCTTGATGCAGATCAGCGGCCTCACCCGCGCCACCTTGCGCGCGAGCCCGGCATGGTCTGCCGCATCGACCACCGCGCTCACATCCTTGTACGCGCCCGGCGCTTCCTCGGCGACCCCGCGCATCGACGGGCTGCGGATCAATATCCCGTGCCCGGCGAGATCGTCCACCACGCGGCTGCCGCTCCAGTTGCGCAGCGCCTGGTGGCGGCTCATCGCGCGCCCCGCACCGTGGCAGGCCGAGCCGAAGGCGCGCCGCATGCCGGCTTCCGTCCCGGCAAGGATATACGAGGAGGTGCCCATGCTGCCGCCGATCAGCACCGGCTGGCCGGCGTCTTTCAGCTCGCGCGGCAGGTCGGGATGCCCCGGGCCGAAGGCGCGCGTTGCGCCCTTGCGGTGCACGTGGAGTTTTTTCATGCGCCCGTCCACCTCGTGCTCCTCGACCTTGCAGGTGTTGTGCGATACGTCGTACAGCAGCGGCAGGCGCGCCTGCGGCAGCACTTTCGCAAATACCTCGCGCGTGAGATGCGTGAGGATCTGGCGGTTGGCCAAGGCGCAATTGATCGCCGCGCGCATCGCACCGAGATATGAGTTTCCGAGCTTTGATTCGATCGGCGCGCAGGCCAGCTCGCGGTCGGGCAGTGCTATGCCGTGGCCGGGGGCGGCGATCACCATGCGCTTGAGGAAGTCGGTGCCGATCGGGTGGCCGAGGCCGCGCGAGCCGCAATGGATGCTGACCAGGATGTCGCCCTCACTTACACCGAATGCCGCGGCGATCTGCGGCGCATACATGTCGGTGACCTGCTGGACTTCGAGGTAATGGTTGCCGGAGCCGAGCGTGCCCATCTCGTCGCGCTGGCGCTTTTTCGCCTGCTCGGAGACCTGCGCCGGGTCGGCACCCTTCATGCAGCCGCCCTCCTCGATGCGCGCGAGATCGGCCTCGCTGCCGTAGCCGCGCTCCACCGCCCAGCGCGCGCCGCCCTTGAGCATCGCGTCCGTCTCCGGGCCGGACAGGCGCAGCGCGCCGGTGCTGCCGACGCCGGCCGGGATGCGCGCATACAGCACATCCGCGAGACGCTTCTTGTGCGCCTCGACGTCGGCCTGCTTTCGCGCCGGTGCTGCCCATGCCTGCGGGGATGGCGTAGTACAGCGCATCGGCGAGCCGTTCCTTCACCGCGTCGATGTCCCCGACATGCAGGCCGGTCAGCAGCGTGCGCACGCCGCAGGAGATGTCGAAACCCACGCCACCCGCCGACACCACGCCGCCCGCCTCGGCATCGAACGCCGCCACGCCGCCGATCGGGAAGCCGTAGCCCCAGTGCGCATCCGGCATCGCGAAGGAGGCGTTGACGATGCCCGGCAGCATCGCGACATTGAAGACCTGCTCGTACACCTTGGCGTCCATCTCGCGCATCAGCGATTCGCTCGCGAAGATCACGCCGGGCACGCGCATGTCGCCGCGCAGCGGAATGCGCCATTCGAATTCGGAGATGCGTTCAAGCAGGGCAAGGTCCATGTGTTTACCCTTTATCTTGTAGGGTGGATAAAGGCCGCAGGCCGCATCCATCGTGCGCTGGCGGATACGACGCTACGCGTCTTTTATCCACCCTACACATCCACCACGCACTGCGCGAGCCAGCTTCCATCGGCTTGCTTCGCAACCTTCAGCGCCGTGTAGGTCGCGCCCTTCACCTCGACCGCGGGATGGTGGCGTACCGCGTCGATCGGCTCGCCCCAGGCCTCTGCGGTGAGGCGGTTGCCTTCCAGGCGCACCTCGAAACGGCCGAACAGCATGTGGCGCGTCGCCATCTCGTAGACCAGTTGGTTGAGCCAGTCCGCCAGCAGCAATTCGGCATCGGGTGCCGCGCAGGAAAGCCTGACCATCTCCTTCTGCGCCACCGCCGCGGGGTCGGCGATCACCGCCGTCAGCGCCAGCGCCGCCTGCTCGAAAGCCTCGCCGAGCGTCGCGCCGAGTCCGCGCACGCCGATGTCGGCTTGATGGGGGAAGTGTTCCCAGCGGGCAGTAGCGGTCATGCGTCGACTCTCCTTCCGTGAAAACGGTTTTGATTCTGCTCCCATTTTCCCCGTGCGGCAACGTGCTAGAGTATGCCGCCTGCAACGGTAAAACCAAAAACGCCTCACCACGAAGGACACAGAGGTCACGAAGAATTTTCATAGCACGATATTCAAGGTGGATCGAGCCGAGTCGGCTTGGCTTTTCTTCGCAACCTTCGTGCTCTTCGTGGTTCAAATTAGATAAAGGTGAATGCCCATGACGCCTGTACCATCCTCGCCCGAGCTGCTGCGCCAGCGGCAACTGGTGGAGGCGCTGCTCGGCTGTTTTCCGCCGCGCTCCAGGGTGGAAGAAACGCATATCTCCTGGGTGCTGCTGGCCGGGAACGATGCCTACAAGATCAAGAAATCGGTCGATCTCGGCTTCCTCGATTTTTCCACGCTGGAGGCGCGCCATTTCTATTGCACCGAGGAGCTGCGCCTCAACCGCCGCCTCGCCCCCGATATCTACCTCGATGTCGTCGCGATCGGCGGCAGCCCGGAGCGGCCGGTGATCGGCGGCGAGCCCGCCATCGAGTACGCGGTGCACATGCGCCGCTTCCCGCGCGCCGCGATGATGGATGCCCTGCTGGCCGACGGCCAGATCACCCCTTTGCACATCGACCGGCTGGCCGCGACCATCGCGCGCTTCCATGCCGCGCTGCCGCCCGCCGCGGCGGATGCGCCGTTCGGCTCACCTGCGGCGATCCAGGCGGCGGTGCTGGAAAATTTCGCGCAGCTCGCGCCGTCGCTGGCAGCGCCCGACGACCTCGCGCTGCTGGAGCAAGTGCGCCAGACCAGCGCACTCGAATTCGCCGCGTGCGAGCAACAGTTCCGGCAGCGCAAGGCGGACGGCTGCGTGCGCGAATGCCACGGTGACCTGCATCTCGGCAACATCGTGCTGCTCGACGACACGCCCGTGCCTTTCGACGGCATCGAGTTCAGCGCAACGCTACGCTGGATCGATACGGTCAGCGAGATCGCCTTCACGGTGATGGATCTCATGCAGCGCGGTCAGCCGCAGTTCGCCTGGCGTTTCCTCAACGCCTATCTGGAACATACCGGCGACTACGCGGGGATCGGCGTACTGCGCTACTACCTCGCCTACCGCGCGATGGTGCGCGCCAAGGTCGCCGCGATCCGCGCCGATCAGAAAGATGCGGCACAGGCGCAACACGAACTGGCGGCATGCCGCAGCTATCTCGCGCTCGCCCACGATTGCCTGGCGCGCCGCCGCCCCGCGCTGATCGTCACGCACGGGCTGCCGGGCTGCGGCAAGAGCACCTTCGCGCAGCTCGCGCTGGAACGTTTGGGCGCGATCCGCATCCGCTCGGATGTCGAGCGCAAGCGGCTGTTCGGCCTCGACGCGCTTGCGGACAGCCGCTCGCAAACCGGCAGTGGCATCTACGGCGAGGAGGCCACGCGCCGCACCTACGAACGCCTGCATGAACTCGCACGCGGCCTGCTCGCCGCAGGATTCCCCGTGATCGTCGATGCCGCATTCCTGCGCCATGCCGAGCGCGAAAATTTTCACAGGCTGGCGCAGACGATGAATGCGCCCTTCGCCATCGCGAGCGTAGAGGCCGGCGAGGCGGTGCTCAAGGAGCGGCTGGCGCTACGGCGCAGCCGCGCCGACGACGCCTCGGAGGCCGATGCCGGGGTGCTGCAGGTTTTGCAGGCCGCGCAGGAACCGTTGCGGGAGGAGGAAAAAGGCTGCGCCATGACCTTCGTCAACGACGGCGATGCCGGGGCGCTGGGAATGGCCGGCGAGAGCTGGGCATTGCTCGATGCCCGCCTCGCCTGAGGAACCGCCCGGCATGTTTCGCCGGGCGGCAGGTCAGTGAACGTCTTTCCAGATTTCCTTCTTCAGCGCGCGGAGCAGGACCAGAAGCACGAACAGGAAGCCCAGGACGATATAGCCGAGGTCATAGCGCACCATTTTCGACGGGTCGCTCATGAAGACCAGATAGTTGGTCAGGTCGGCGATGGCCGCATCGTAGGCCGCCTTGCACAGCGAGTTCCCCGCGGTGCACATCGAACCCGGCGCCTCCAGGACCAGCTTTTTTATTTCATGGCCGTTTTTCTTTTCGACGCGCAGCACCTGCCTGCCCTGCAGATCGGCCAGGACGAACGGCATAGCCACGTTGGGGAAAACCGTGTTGTTCCAGCCGCTCGCGCGATTGGTATCCACGTAGAAGGTGCGCATGTAGGTATACAGCCAGTCGGCGCTGCGCGAACGCGCAATCACGCTCAGGTCGGGAGGCGGTTCGCCGAATGCGAGCTTGGCCGAGTTTGCGTCCATCGCGGCCTGCATGGTCGAGCC
>JACPIS010000030.1 GCA_016187925.1 Opitutia bacterium
CCCAGCATGTAGATCACCGGGTCGGCGAGATGGCCGAGGATCGACGAGCCTGCCATCTTCTTCCACACGAGGAAATTGCGCCGCCAGATCGGGACGAAACGCAAGCTCGGACGTGGTGGCGCGAAGATTCTTGTTTTCATTCCATCACTGCCAACTGGATTGCTCGTGCATTGCAGGAGCCCGGCTTGCCGGGCGATTCAGGACTCGCGCAACAAGTTGCGCTCCTACAACAGCGCACCATCCCCAACGAGTTACCTGGAGTCATTCGCGCATCTCCCGTCCGGTCAGCTTGAGGAACACGTCCTCCAGGTTGGCGGGCCGGTGCAGGTAGCGCAGATATGGATGCTGTTGCAGTTCCAACAACAGCGGTTGCGCATCCTGCACATAGCAGAACACCGTCTCGCCGCTCACCTCGAAGCGTTGCGCATGGCGCGCCGCATGGCCTTGCGCCCATTCCGCCACCCCCTCGCCGAACACCTCGACCACCTGCGGCTCGATGTTGCGCTCGATGAGTTCGCGCGGCGAGCCTTCGCTGATGATGCGTCCGTTGTCCATGACCGCGAGGCGGTGGCAGAGCCGCTCGGCCTCGTCCATGAAGTGCGTGGTGAGCAGCAGCGTCTTGCCGCGTGCGGTCAGCTCGCGCAGCCGCTGCCAGATCAGGTGGCGCGCCTGCGGGTCGAGGCCGGTGGTCGGTTCGTCGAGGAAGATGACATCGGGGTCGTTCACCAGGGCGCGCGCCAGGGTCAGCCGCCGCTTCATGCCGCCGGACAGGGTTGGCACCCTGGCGTCGCGCTTGCCGGTCAGGTTGGCGAACTCCAGCAGTTCCGGCAGGCGCGCCTCGATGGCCGCATCGCTCATGCCGAAGTAGCGGCCGTACACCAGCAGGTTTTCCGCCACCGTGAAATCCGGGTCGAGGTTGTCCATCTGCGGCACCACGCCGACGCGCAGCCGCGCGGGGCGCGCTTCGCCGGGCACGGGATGGTCCAGCAGCCGCAGTTCGCCCGCGTCCGGCGCGATCAGGCCGAGCAGCAGGCGCAGGGTGGTGGTCTTGCCCGCGCCGTTCGGCCCGAGCAGGCCGAAGCACTCGCCGCGCCGGATGGACAGGTTCAGCCCGTTCACCACTACTTGTCCGCCGTAGGATTTGCGCAGGTTGCGCGCGCTTATCACCGTATTCACGGCTGCCCTCCGAAGTGCCGCACCACGATCTGCCCGAGCTGCGCCAGCCGTCCGTGGAAGAAGTGGTCCGCCCCCGCGAGCACGACGACGGGCAGATGCTGCGGGCGCGCCCAGTGCAGCACCGCATCGAGCTCCACCACCTCGTCCAGGTCGCCGTGGATCAGCAGCGTGTCGGCGGGCGCCAGCGGCATGCCTGCCCCGAGCCCTGTCGAAGGGGCGAAGCGCCCCACGGCGGGCGCGACCAGCACCAGGTGTTGCGGCTGCAAGGCTTCGGCCGCGCGCGCCTGCACGTAGCCGCCGAAGGAAAAGCCGGAGAGAATCAGCGGCAGGCCGGGGTATTCGCCGCGCAGGTGCTCGGCGGCCGCGATCGCGTCCCGTGTTTCGCCGTCGCCGTGGTCGAAGCTGCCGGCGCTTTCGCCGACGCCGCGGAAGTTGAAGCGCAGTGCGGCGAAGCCGAGTTCGGCAAAGGTTTTCGCGAGGGTCGTTACCACCTTGTTGTCCATCGTGCCGCCCATGGTGGGCAGTGGGTGCGCGACCACGGCGACCGCGCGCGGCGCTTCGCCGGGCAGGTGCAGCATGCCCTCGAGCTGGCCGGCTGGCCCGACAAAGATGGTTTTGCGTTGTGTAGCCAAGCGGCCTCCGGGAGCCGGCGGAATGCCGGTTTTTTAATTCATTGAACCACGAAGGACACGAAGGGCACGAAGAAAAACGATGTGCTATCCGGCAGACTTGGAGTTGTCTTGAAAATCTTCGTGATCTTCGTGCCCTTCGTGGTGAAGCAGGTTTTCTATTTCTTCTGGATCAGCTCGATCCGGTAGCCGTCCGGGTCTTCGACGAACGCGATCACGGTGCTGCCATGCTTCATCGGCCCGGCCTCGCGCACCACCCTGCCGCCGCGCTGCCGGATCGCGTCGCAGGCGGCGTAGGCGTCGGGCACCTCGATGGCGATGTGGCCGAAGGCGTTGCCGGGCTCGTATTTTTCCACGCCCCAGTTGTGGGTGAGCTCGATCACCGCGCCATGCGCCTCGTCGCCGTAGCCGACGAAGGCCAGGGTGAACTTGCCTTCGGGGTAATCGGTGCGGCGCAGCAATTTCATGCCGAGCACGCCGGTATAGAAGTCGAGCGATTTTTCCAGATTGGTCACGCGCAGCATGGTGTGCAGGATACGCATAGTGGCTCCACTCTTTC